>CAVQYU010000005.1:0-866561 GCA_963718285.1 uncultured Chloroflexia bacterium
GACGCGACGTGGATCTCGGGTTCGCCGACCGGAATGTCACTGACAAGGAGAAGGAAAAAAATCGCGACGGCACGCCAGGCCGGAGGGCGCGAACTGCGCGCGCAGTTCGACAAGGCCGCGAAGTACCGCGACTTCCGCGAGATGCTCGACAAGCAGAAGGACATCGACGCCGTGCTCGTCGCGACGCCCGATCACAACCACGCCGTGGTCGCCAAGGCCGCGATGCAGCTCGGCAAGCACGTGTACGTGCAGAAGCCGCTGACGACGACGGTGCACGAGGCGCGCACGCTCGCGCAGATGGCGCGCGACAATCCGAAGATCGTCACGCAGATGGGAAATCAGGGGCACTCGGGCGACGGCACGCGCAACATCGTCGAGTGGATCCAGGCGGGCGTGATCGGGCCGGTGCGCGAGGTGCACGTCTGGACGAACCGGCCGATCTGGCCGCAGGGTGTGCCGCGGCCGATGGCGCCCGCGCAGCAGGTGCCGCGGCGGCAGCTCGTTCGGCAACGGCTGGAACTCGCGGTCGATCAGCAACGCGATTGCGTCGGCGATGTCCGCCGGCGGGCACGCCGATGCCGGACGGCATGCGCTGGGATCTCTACGTGGGCGGCAACTCGGAGGACATTCCGTATCATCCGGTCTACCATCCGTTCAACTGGCGCGGGTGGACCGAGTTCGGCGTCGGCGCGCTCGGCGACATGGGCGCGCGCGCCTACAAGGCCGAGACGTCGGCCAACCTGCGCCGGCTGATCGCCGATGCCGGCGCCGACCTGCGCACCCGGCCTGAGCCGGCCGAGTGGTCGGTGGTCGAGCTGATCGGCCACATGATCGATGCCGAGCTGGACTCGTCGGCCCGCTATCGCTGGATCCTCGCCGAGGACGAGCCCGACCTCGTGCCCTACGACCAGGACCGTGGGCCAACCGGCTCCACTCGACCGAGCGAGACGTCGACGCCGCTCCTGTGCGATGTTCGATGCCCTGCGCGCCGCGAACCTGCGCGCTTGGGCGCGCCACCCCGGCGGCGGACCGGGCCCGGGTCGGCAATCACCTTGAGCGAGGGCCCGAGAGCTACGAGCTGACGTTCCGCCTGCTGGCCGGCCACGACCGGGTCCATGTCGCCCAGGCTCGCGCCGGACTCGCCCGAATCCCGCTCGGCGGAGCGCAACCGAACCTGATCTGATTCCTGAATCTCGGGGCTTGTGCGAACAGGTTCCGTGGTCTAGGCTTGATCCGTCCCCGCTCAGGGGACCAAGTGAATCGCACGGCGAACACGGTCACTCCTCTCACGGTTTCCGCGAGATCGATCGCGGTAACCGGGCATAGTAGGAGTGATTTTTCATTGTACGCGGACAAGATCCTGACCTGCGCTGACTGCGGCCAGGAGTTTACATTCACCTCGAGCGAGCAGGAGTTCTACTCGCAGCGTGGCTTCAGCGAGCCACGTCGCTGCAGCAGCTGCCGAGCCAGCCGCAAGGCAGCCCGGGGTGAGACCGGTGGCGCGAGCTACAGCGGTGGCTCGAGCTACGGCGGCGGCTCTTGAGCTACGGCTCGGGCGGCGGCGGGTACGGCGGCGGCAGCCGAGATCGCGGTCCTCGCGAGATGTTCTCGGCGACCTGCTCGAACTGCGGCAAGGAGGCCCAGGTCCCCTTCCGTCCGACGAGCGGCAAGCCCGTCTATTGCGCGGATTGCTTCGCAACCCAGCGCCGCTAGCTTGACGTCGAGCCGGCCTTCGGGCCGCTTGACCTCGATCCGATCCAAACGCCCCGGCTTCGGCCGGGGCGTTTGTCGTTGCCCGCCGCGCGAACCCGGTCGGTCGGAGGGCGGCCCAGCGGCCAGACTGGAGGCCAACTTGCCCGGGTCGGCCCGGCCAGCAATCGACAGGAGAGAGCCGATGGCCCGCCGCCACACGCCGTACTACCACCAGTTCGTGGCGCTCGGGGCCGAGATCGTCGATCGGATCGGCTTCGACGCGGCCTACCGATTCACGACCGATCGAGGACGAGCACATCGCGACCCGGACGGCGGCCGGGATGTACGACGTCTACTACCAGGGCGCGGTCGACGTGAAGGGCCGCGAGGCGGAGGCGTTCCTCAACTCGGTCCTGGTCAACGACGTCCGGCGGCTGGCGGATGGCGGCGTCCTGTACAGCTCGGCCGTCAACGAAGCCGGCGGGATGATCGACGACCTGACGGTCTTCCGCTTCTCGGCCGAGCACTACTGGCTGTGCCCGACGCCGTCGCGCGTCGATCGGATGGTCGCCCACCTGACCGAGCAGGCGCGCGGCCGCCTCGCCTACGTCACAAACTGCGTGCCGGGACGGCCTACCTCTCGATCCAGGGCCCGCACAGCCGGGCGATCCTGGCCGGCCTGACCGACCTCGACCTGTCGACCGAGGCGTTGCCCTACTACCGGTTCACCGAGGGGACCCTGGCCGAGGTGCCGGTCGTCCTGTCCCGGACGGGCTACTCGGGCGAGCTCGGCTACGAGCTGTTCTATTCCCGCGACTACGCCGACCACATGTGGACCGCCCTCCTCGAGGCCGGCGAGCGCGCACGGCCTCCAGCCGGCCGGCCTGGGCGCCCTGCGCAGCGTCCGGATCGAGAAGAAGTACCCGCTCTACGGCCTCGACCTCGACGAGACGACGAGCCCGTACGAGGCGGGCGTCGGCTGGACGGTCCACCTCGACAAGGGCGACTTCATCGGCCGCGAGGCGCTCGCTGCGCCAGCACGAGGCGGGCGTCACCCGGTCGCTCGTCGGGATCGCGTTCGACGGGGTCGGGCTTCCTGCCCAAGCCGGGCGATCCGGTCGCGATCGACGGCCGGGCCGTCGGCAAGGTCACCTCGGCCGACACCGGCTACACCCTCGGCCGGACGCTCGCCCTGGCCTACCTCGAACCCACGATCGCCGACGGGACCGCGGTCGAGGTGACGACCGGCGACGGCATCACGGCGACCGGGCGTCGTCCATCATGCCGCCCTCTACGACCCGATCGCGGAGCCGCGTCCGGGCCTGATCGCGCTACGATCTGGGCATGTGCAGAAGCATCAAGACCCTTCGTCGAGCAGAAGTCGAGGCGACGGACGCGGAGGTCGCAGCGGCGGCCCTCCAGTTCGTGCGCAAGGTCAGCGGCTATCGCGTCCCGTCACGCAAGAACGCCGAGGCGTTCGACGGAGCCGTGGCCGAGATCGCCGCAGCCTCGAAGCGCCTCCTCGAGTCGCTCGCGACCTGACCCGCCTGCTGGTGCCGGCGGCTGCTAGCCGTCCGCGGCGGCCCAGCGGACGCCGGCGGTGATCTCGACGGCGATGATCGGCCGCGTCTCGAGGTCGTGGTCGCGGTACTGCGGGTAGCGCTCGCGCAGGGCTCGATGCGCCGTCCGGCGCTCGGGAGCGCAGCGGGTTCGTCCGGCTCGAGCAGGCGCGGCCTGCCGTGGAGCCGGAGCCAGGCCAGCTTCGACCAGTCCTCGGACCAGCGGTCGACGAGCAGGCTGACCGCCGGCCAGGCCGTCAGGTCCGCGACCCGGCCGAGCTGGCGCGGATCGGCCGAGCGCTTGGGCTTCTCGTCGATCGGCGTCCAGATCCGGTCACGGGCCGGATCCGGCGCGAAACAGCAGGGCACGAGCCGCGGCCGAGCCGTTCGGGTCGAGCGTGGCCAGGGTGGCCGTCCGGCTGGCGACCAGGAGGCGGCGGTCGCCCGGCGTCAGGATCGGGGTGTCGGCTGAGTTCGACATCGGGGCCATCGTAGACTGCGGCCGTGACCGATCCCACCCGCCACGTCTCGCGAAACCGGATCCTGGCCGTCCGCGGAGACGACCGTCGAGGAGCGCGATGACACGCTCGTCGGCGAGGAGCCGATGGAGATCCGGGCCGCCGGCCCGGGCCAGGAGCCGCGTCGCCGTCGCGATCACGATGCGCACGCCCGGCTCGGAGGCCGAGCTGGCGGTCGGGCTTCCTGCGGACCGAGGGCCTGATCGGCGACGACGATGTCGCCGTCGATCGAGTTCGGCGATCCGGCCGCGCTCTCGCAGCCCGACGACACGGTCATCGTCCGCCTCAGGCGGCCGTTCGATGCCTCGATCGTCCCCGAGCGCCATTTCGTCGCGACGGCCAGCTGCGGAATCTGCGGCAAGGCCTCGCTCGACGAGGTGGCGGTCCGCTGCGACCCGATCCCCGCGGGTCCGCTCGTGAGCGGGGCGACGATCCTGGCCCTGCCCGGCCGGCTTGCGCGAAGGCCAGGCCGTCTTCGAGCGGACCGGTGGCCTCCATGCCGTCGGGCCTGTTCGACCCGAGCGGGGAGCTGCTCGCCCTGCGCGAGGACGTCGGCCGCCACAACGCGCTCGACAAGCTGGTCGGCTGGGCCGTCCTGGCCGGGCTGATGCCGCTCAACGACCGGATCCTGATGGTCAGCGGCCGGGTCAGCCTCGAGATCGTCCAGAAGGCCGCCGTCGCCGGGATCCCGATCGTGTGCGCCGTGTCGGCACCGTCGGATCTCGCCGTCGAAGCCGCCGAGCGCTTCGGCCAGACATTGATCGGCTTCCTGCGCGGCGACGGCTTCAACGTCTACGCCGGCCGGGAGCGGATCCAGCCTGTAGGGTCGGCAGCGCTCAGCTGTGGGATCTCTTCTAGCGTGCCTCCGGGCCGAGGCGACGTCGCCTCGAACCGGCGGCTGAGTCCGACGCGGTCAGCCCGGCATCTGGCGGGCGCAGCATCTCGGCGCTCTCATGCGATCCGGTTGGCGCGCGTCTCGGCGTTTACGCGGTCCTGGATCGCGTACGGTTCGTGCGGTTGGTCGCGTAGAAGTCGGCGGCGGGCCGCGTTGTCGGCGAGGGCCGCAACCAGGTCGGCCGGCTCCTGGATGTCGCGCTGGCCATCGTAGGCCCGGGCCCAGCGGCCGTCCGCCTTCGCCCGATCGACCTCGGCCTGGCCGGCCGGCTCCATCCGCCCAGCGGCGATCAGCCGCTCGGCGTTGTCGACAGTTGCGCTTCGACCAGGGGCTCCGGGATGTTCGCCGGGTGAAGCCCTGCGAGCCAGTACGCCTCGTCGCCCGGCCGGGCCTGGCCGTCGATCCAGCCGTAGGCGAGGGCGGCCTCGAGCGCCTCGTCGTGGCTCGTCGTCGACGAGACCGCTGTTCTTCTTGCCGATCTTCAGCCAGATCCCAGGCGACGTGGCGTGATGCTCGGCGAGCCAGGACCGGAACGCGGCGGTGTCCGCGAACGCCTCGATCGAGCCGCTCAGCCGCCACGCCGGCGGTTCCGGCAAGGGCTGTCGCCGGCCGGTGCGTCGGTCGGCCTGGGCCCGCCGCTCCTGGACGAACGCGAAGCCGAAGCGGCCCTTGACGCACAGGTGGCCGTCGGTGACCGACGAATCCATCGGCGAGGTCACCTTGACGATCTCGTTGTCCTGGACGTGCAGGCTGAGCGTGCAACCGACGCCGCAGTACGGGCAGATCGTGTCGGTGGTGGTCTGGGCCGACTCGTCCCAGGTGCCCGCCTCGCGCATCTCGTGCTCGGAGCGGAACATCAGGGCGCCCGGTCGGGCAGACGCCGATGCAGTTGCCGCAGTAGACGCAGGCCGAGTCGGGCAGGCCGACGTTCCATTCGGTCGAGATCCGGGCATCGAAGCCGCGCCCGGCGACCGCGATCGCGAACGTGTTCTGGGCGTCCACCCCGCAGGCCTCGACGCACTTGTAGCAGAGGATGCACTTCGAGTAGTCGCGGACGTAGAGCTCGTTGTCGATCTTGACCGGCTGGGCGACCGTCGCCGCGGTCGGCTCGCCCGCCGGCAGCGTGATGGTGGCCCGCCTCGAGGCCGTCGCGCTCGTCGGCGCCGGCCGGCCCGGCCGGCGGCCCAAAGCGCTCCGGATCGGCGCCGTAGCGCTCGAAGTAGCCGGCGCCTGGGGCGAGGTCGACAGGTCGACCGACGAGCCGAGCAGCTCGAGGACGAGCTTGCGCGACAGCCGGACCCGCTCGGTGTCGGTCTGGACGGCCATCCCGGCCTCGACCTTGCGCGAGCAGGCCGGGGCGAGGACGCGCGAGCCGGCCACCTCGACCACGCACACCCGGCAGGCGTTCACCGGGGTCAGGTTCTCGAGGTAGCACAGGGTCGGCGTGTCGACGCCCTTGGCCCGGCAGGCAGTCGAGGATCGTCGAGCCGGCCGGACGCTGACGGCCTGGCCGTCGATCGTCAGGTCGAGCTGGGCCACCGGCGGCGCCGGCGGCGGGCCGGGCGGCCTGCTCGAGCGGGCCGGCGGGTAGAACTGGATCGGATCGACGGCTCATGCCGACACGATACCCGCCCGGACCGCGCTCTCGATCGCCGACGAGGCCGTCTGGCCCAGGCCGCAGATCGAGGCGTCGCGCATCGCCTGGCCGATCTCGGCGAGGAGACGCAGCTCGTCGGCGCGGCGAGCCGTTGGGCGTGCCCGCCGCGAGCCGGGCCAGGAGCTCCTCCTGGCGGACCGTGCCGACCCGGCAGGGCACGCACTGGCCGCACGATTCATCGCGGAAGAAGGCGGCGATCCGGCGCAGCGTGCCGGCCAGGTCGGCCGTCTGGTCGAAGACCATCACGACCCCGATCCGAGCGTCGCGTTGATCGCCCGGGTGCCTTCGAAGGTCAGGGGCGTGTCGAGCGCCTCCGGGCCGACGAAGACGCCGGCCGCCCCGCCGAGCAGGATCGTCCGGATTTCGCCGCTCGCCCCTCCGGCCAGGGTGAGCAGCTCGCGCAGGGTGGTCCCGAACGGGACCTCGTAGATTCCCGGCCGGGCGACGTGGCCGGAGACGCAGAAGAGCTTCGGGCCGGCCGAGCCCTCGGTCCCGATCGCCGCATAGGCCTCGCGCCGGCCTGCAGGATCAGCGGAACATTGGCCAGCGTCTCGACGTTGTTGACGGCGGTCGGCTTGCCGAACAGGCCGACCTCGACCGGGAACGGCGGCTTGTTGCGCGGCTCGCCCCGCTTGCCCTCGATCGAGTTGAACAGGGCGGTCTCCTCGCCGCAGATGTAGGCGCCGGCGCCGATCCGGAGCTCGATGTCGAAGGCGAAGCCCGAGCCCAGCGATGTCCGGACCCAGCCAGCCGCCGGCGCGGGCCTGCCGATGGCGCCTGGCCAGGCGGGCGGCCGCGAGCGGGTATTCGCCGCGCAGGTAGATGAAGCCGCGGCCGGCTCCGGTGGCGAACGCCTCGATCGTCATCGCCTCGATGACCACGAACGGATCGCCCTCGAGCAGGGCCCGATCCTTGAACGTGCCCGGCTCGGACTCGTCGGCATTGCACACGACGTACTTGGGCGTGCCCATGGCCGCCCGGACCGCCGCCCATTTGCGCCCGGTGGGAAAGGCCGCCCCGCCCCGGCCGAGGAGCCTCGCCGCGGTGACCTCGGCGATCACGCCCTCCGGCCCGAGCTCGAGCGCCCGGGACAGTGCCGCGTAGCCGCCGGCCGCGCGGTAGGCGTCGATCGAGCCCGGATCGACTCGACCGACGCGGGCCAGGAGGCGCAGGCCGTCCTGGCCGGCCTGGGGCACCGAGGCCCGAGCTGCGGCCAGCCGATCGGCTGCCTTCTCGGCCTCCGACCCCGAGCCGATCGAGCGACCGGCCGCGGCCTCGGCCAGCCTGGCCGCCACGCCAACGGCGTCGATCGGAGCGACGGCGAGCTGCTCCGGATCCGGACCGGCGACCGTGAACAGGGCCGCCGGGGCGCGCTCGCACAGGCCCAGGCAGGGGCTGCGCAGCCAGGTCGTGGAGCCGTCCGGACTGGCCTCTCCCGCCGGTCCCTGGGTCCGGGCAAGGTCGGCGCAGAGCTCCTCGGCGCCGGCCAGCCGGCAGGCGATGTCGTCGCAGACGTGGGCGACGACCGGGGCGCGTTCGCGCGTCGTGAGCAGGGCGTAGAACGTGGCCACGCCATAGGCCTCGGCCGGCGGCACGCTCAGCCGGCGGCAGATGTAGGACAGGGCCGGCTGGCTGATCCAGCCGATCCGATCCTGGACGGCATGGAGGGCCGGCAGGAGCAGGTCGCGCTCGGCGCGGGCGGCATGGCCGCCATGGGCCGAGTGGCCCTCGCCGCTGGAATCCCGGATCCCGCCGGCCCAGCCCGACGTGGCCGGACCGAGCAGGGCATCAACGGCCGCCCGCTCGGCGGGGCTGGCCAGCGGTGCGATGACGTGGATGTCCATCGACCTGAGTGTAGCGAGAGGCGCTCGACGCCGGCCGGCGGCGGCCCGTCCGCGCCGGCGCCCCGAGGCACCGCCAAGTTGCGACCTGGCCGCCACGCCGGCCACCTCAACGCGTACCCTACGTCTGCGTCCGGGGGGACCCGTCGCGACGCGGCCCCGCGACCACGCGACCGCGCCCGAGCTCCCGAAGCCCAAGCGAGGAGTCCTGATGGTTCGGTCGTCGATCCGTGCCCGTCTGATTGGCCTGGCGGCCATGACCGCGCTGTTGCTCGGCACGTTCGTGCCTGCGGGCCAGGTCGCCGCGGCCAGCCCGGGCGTCGCCCCGACGCCGGCGGCCAGCACCTATCGTTCGCCGGCCGAATCACGCGGAGCACGCTCGACGAGCGCCATGAAGGTCAACGTCCGCCAGTTGATGGCGCAGCCGCACCGGGCGATGCCGTTCGATTCCGCCGCCGCCGACGCGGCGATTGCGGCAATTCACAGACCGGCCAGCGTGGCCCGCAAGCTGAAGCCGGGCGTCGTCGGGCCGCCCGACCCCGACCTGGCGACCTCGTCGGGCGCGCCCGCGGCCACGACGCCGATTGCCGTCGCCGGCCAGGCGCGGGCCGACGCCGGGGCCGTGGACCCGGCCAACCCGGGGATCGCGGTGGGCCCGGATCAGACGGTCCAGACCGATGGCGTCGGGCTCCAGGTGAGCGACCGCTCGGGCAACGTCCTCGGCTCGGTCCTGCTCCCGACCTTCTTCGGATTGCCTGAATCACCGTTCACGACCTGGGATTCGGACCCCCGGATCCGGTTCGACACCCTGCGCCAACGCTGGATCCTGTCCGAGGTCAGCTGGGACTGTGCCACGGCCACCTTCGCGGGCGACGACGCCGTGTTCGGCCATAGCTACGTGGACTACGCCGTGTCGGACACGGCTGACGCCATGGGCAACTGGGTAAGCACGTTCGACTTTGCTCCGGACCTGTTCTCCGAGACGCCCAGCTTCGGCGCGTCGACCGACAAGCTGGGCATCAGCCTCGGCGCGATCGAGATGGGCCCCGGCGGAGGGCCCGGCAACCCCAATTGCCTGACTGGCGCATTCGTGGGCGGCTTCGTCATCGTCCACGACTGGTCCCAGCTCGCTCCCAATTTCAACCCGAACAAGGTAGTCGGGTCGGCCAAGGGCTTTACCAACCTCGACAACCTTCGAATCGCCGACCAGGAGCCGATCACGAACCCCGAGCTGCGGGTGATCAGCTCCGGCGTCGGCCCGACCGCCGACGACGTGCTCTACTACGACGTGACCGGCCTGGCCACCAAGAACAGCGTGGTCGTCTCACCCTATTTCGACCTGACCGCGGACAACATCCTGGCCGCGTTCGCCGATCCACCGTCGCCCCGTCAGTCGGGCGGCGGAGGGACGCTCACCAGCGCGATCGATGGCTCGCCCGACAGCGTCCTGTACCACGCCGGGACGCTGGCCTTCACCACAACGTACCCGTGCACCCCGGCCAGTGACACGTCCGTGCGCGACTGCCAGCGGGTCGTGACCCTGGCCAATCCGGGGGCGACGCTCGAGCCGACCCGGCTGGGCGATGTCCTCCTGGCCACGAATGGCGTCGACAACTCCTTCGGCGGGATCGCCTGGTCGGGCAGTGGCGACCTCGTCGCGGTCTACACCGCGTCCTCGAGCTCGACCCATGCGTCGTCCTATGTCCGCTACCACCTGCCCGCCGCCGTCGATACCGACCCGACCAGCTGGAGCGATGCCCAGCTCCTTTCGGCCGGGGCGGCCGCGTATACCGGCGCCAGCTGGGGTAGCTACCCCACCGCCGGCCACGGATCCGCAGGATCCCAACGCCGTCTGGGTCAGCGATCCGTTCGTGGCCGGCGACGGCACCTGGGCGACCAGATCCACCAGATCGTCGATCGGCGCCGGGGCCGGCTACATGCCGCTCGCGCCCGTGCGCGTCCTCGACACGCGCTTCGGCTATCGGCCTGAGCGGCGCCTTCGTATCGAACACGTCACGCACGTTCGCCGTGGCCAATACCAACGGCATCCCGGCCGAGGCGATCGCGATCACCGGCAACCTGACCGTCACCGGCCAGACTGCGGCCGGCTACGTCTCGCTCACCCCCACCCCACGAACAGCCCGACCAGCTCGACGATCAACTTCCCGCTGGGCGACACCCGGGCCAACAACGTGACGATCGCGCTGGCCGCGGATGGCAGCCTGTCGGCGATCTACAAGGCGTCCGGCGGCAAGCACGCGAGCGTGATCCTGGATGTGACCGGCTACTTCGAGGCAGGAACGGGCCAGGGCTACTACCCCGCTGCCTGCCACCCGGATCCTCGATACGCCGGCACGACCCGGCCATACCACGTTTCGTGGCCAACGTCCCCGCAGAGCTTCATGGTCCACGGCGTCATGGGGATCCCGACGCGACGGCCACAGCGATCACGGCCAACCTGACCGTCACCGGCCAGACCAAGGCCGGCTACGTCAGCCTGACCCCGACGCCCGATCGCGGCGCCGACGACCTCGACGATCAACTTCCCGCTCGGCGACGTCCGGGCCAACGGGCTGACGATTCCGATCAACCCGCTGACGGCACCGTCTCGGCGGTCTACAAGGCGACAAGCGGGCGCCAAGGTCGATATCGTGCTCGACGTGACCGGCTACTACAAGGCCGGTGGCGCGCGGTCTGCTGTTCCATCCGCTCAATCCCGGCCGGCGGGTCGACACCCGCCTGCCGGTCGGCCTCGATGGCTTCGGCAACGGGCTGTCGGGCTCCAGGGCGACGACCCCCCGGATGGTCGTCGTCGCCGGACACGACGGCGTGTCCGGCCGACGCCGCTGCGATCACCGGCAACCTGACGGTCACCGCCCAGACCGCGGCGGGCTACGTCTCGATCACCGACGGCATCGGTCGTCCACGCCGACGATCTCGACGATCAACTTCCCGCTCGGCGATACCCGGGCCAACGGGATCACCGTGCCACTGGGCACTGCGGGTGCCGGCGATGCTGTGGTTCGTCTACCAACAACTCGACAGGCAAGGGCACGTCCAGCTGATCCTCGACATCACCGGCTACTTCGAGTAAGCCGTCCGGGAGGCCTGCTGGGCGGCGCCTGCGGGGCGGGCTGGCCAGGAGACCGCGACGGCTGATCGAGTCTTCTCGATCCGGATCGCGGTCGCCTTGAACTCGGCCGTGCCCGGACTTGGGGTCGGTCGCGTCGATCGTCAGCAGGTTGACGGCGACGTCGTCCTGGAAGTGCATGCGTCATGAACGTCAGGCCCGGTCGCAGTGACGGGTCGATCCGGACCGGGACCTCGATCTGGCCGCGCCGCGAGACGACCCGAACACGCTCGCCTTCGGCGAGGCCGATAGCCGGCCACATCCTCGGGCGACATGTCGAGCGACTCGCCGCGCCGGAGCGGCGAGCGGTAGCCGCCGCTCTGGACGCCGGTGTTGTACGAGTCGAGCCGGCGGCCGGTCGTCAGCCGGACCGGGAAGTCGGCGTCGAGCCGATCGACCGGCGGGTCGTGGTCGACCGGCACGAACGGCGCCCGCAGTTGCCGGGCACCGGGTCCTCCCACAGGCGGGAGTGCAGGAACAGCTCGCCCGGGTGGTTCTCGTCGTAGCACGGCCACTGGAGGCCGCCCAGCTCCTCGAGCCGCCGGTAGCTCATCCCGGCGTGGACCGGCGACGAGCGGGCGGAGCTCGTCCCAGACGTCCTCGGGCGTCGTCGCCGGCCAGTTGCCGCCCATCCGCTGGGCGAGCTCGACGACGATGTCGAGGTCGTCGCGGGCCTCGCCGGGCGGGTCGAGGGCCCGCCGGACGCGCTGGACCCGGCGCTCGGAGTTGGTGACCGTGCCCTCGGTCTCGGCCCAGGCGGCCGACGCCGGCAGGACGACGTCGGCCAGCTCGGCGGTCTTGGTCAGGAAGATGTCCTGGACGACCAGGAACTCGAGGTTCGAGAGGAGGTGCGATCGCCCGCTTCTGGTCGGCCTCCGACTGGACCGGGTTCTCGCCGATGCACGTAGACGGCGGTCAGGTCGCCGCGCTCCATCGCGTCGAACATCCCCGACAGGTGCCAGCCGCGCTTGGGCGGCACCTTGACGCCCCACGGCGCGCGTCGAACTTGGCCCGCAGCTCGTCGTTCTCGACGTGCTGGAAGCCGGGCAGCCGGTCGGGCAGGGCGCCCATGTCGCCGCCGCCCTGGACGTTGTTCTGGCCGCGCAGCGGGTTGACGCCGCTGCCGTAGCGGCCGACGTGGCCGCACAGGAGGACCAGCGAGATCAGGGCGAGGACGTTGTCGACGCCGTTGTGGTGCTCGGTGATCCCGAGCGTCCAGCAGATCATCGCCCGGGGCGCCTTCGCGAAGGCGTGGGCCAGCTCGCGGATCATCGCCGCCGGCACGCCGGTCTCGCGCTCGGCGTACTCGAGCGTGTACGACTCGACCTTGGCCCGGTATTCCTCGATCCCGCTCGGTGGCCCGGGCGATGAACTCCTTGTTCTCGAGCCCGGCCGCGAGGATCTCGCGGCCGAGCGCGTTGGCCAGGGCGATGTCCGAGCCGACGTCGATCCCCAGCCAGCCGTCGGACCATTCGGCCGAGCTCGTCCGGCGCGGGTCGACCGTGTACAGCTTCGCGCCGTTGTTGACGCCCTTGAGCAGGTGGTGGAAGAAGATCGGGTGGGTCTCGCGGGCGTTCGAGCCCCACAGGATCACCAGGTCGGTGTCCTCGATCTCGCGATATGAGCTTGTGCCGCCACCGGCACCGAAGACGGTCGCCAGACCGGCGACGCTTGGAGCGTGTCACGTCCGGTTGCAGCTATCGATGTTGTTGCTGCCCAGGACCGTCCGGCTGAACTTCTGGGCGGCGTAGTTGAGCTCGTTCGTCGCCTTCGAGCAGCTGAACATGCCGAACGTCGTCGGGCCATGCGCGGCGCCGGCGCGCCGGAAGCCATCGACGGTCCGCTCGAGCGCCTCGTCCCAGGTCGCGGGCCGGAACGGCGCGCCGTCGCGCTTGTCGCCGTCGCGCACGAGCGGTGTCATCAGTCGGGTGTAGCGCCTTGGCCATGCTGAGAACCTCCTGGCTGTGGATCGCGATCGGATCCTGATCATGGCACGTCGCGCGCGCGCGGGTCGTGCTCGCTGCCGGCGTCGCCGCGGCTCCAGCGGCTGCAGCGTCGGCAGGCCGAGCCGTCGGTCGCCGGCCGTTGTGCATCGCGACGCTGAGCCTTGGCACCCAGATCGATTCTTCGGCCATCGGACGCTGCCAGCACCGGCGATCGCCACTAGGGCATTGGATCATCGGCCGGACCGTGCGCCCGACGATCCGCTCGCCGAGCGCCGATCGCGACCCGGGAGCTGCGCCTTCGAACGAGCCGCGACCCGTGCCGTTGGTCCGGAATCCGGCATGGCCGCCTTGCGGATCCGACCACATGTGCTCAGGGACCGTCCATCGGACGAAGATCGGGAAGCGACGTCCGTGGCGCGCACGCGCACCGGGCCGACGGAAGCGCCGCGGCTACGGAACGAGCGCGACGCCCGGTTCGGTCGCCGTCAGCCACGCCGCCTCGACCCGGCCGACGCGCCAGCTCGGGACGCCGGCGGCGGTCGAGCGCCGCCTCGACCGCGGCCAGCTCCGCCGGAGGCGATCGCCGCCAGCAGCCCGCCCGAGGTCTGGGGGTCGTGGGCCAGGGCGACGAGCTCGGCCGGCGACGGCCGGGTCGAGCGTCAGCGCCGGCGCCACGAAGCGCCGGTTGTGGCCGCCGCCGCCGGTCTCGACGCCGGCCCGGGCGAGGTCCAGCGCCCCGTCGAGCGCGGGCAGGGCCGCGGCCGCGAAGACGAATCGGCGTGCCCGATGCCCGGGCCATCTCCAGGCCGTGGCCGAGCAGGCCGAAGCCCGGTCACGTCGGTGGCGGCCCGGACGCCCTGCGCGACGAGGACCTCCGCGGCCGCCCGGTTGAGGCGGCGCATCCCGTCGACGGCCGCCTCGAACGCGGCGTCGGTCGCGGCTGGCTGGCCCTGCCGCCGGCCGCTGCACGAGCAGGCCGGTGCCCAGCGGCTTGGTCAGGAGCAGCACGTCGCCCGGCTCGCGCCCCGCCCTTGCGCAGGAGCCGGTCGGGATGGGCGACCCCGATCACGGCCAGCCCGTACTTCGGCTCCGCGTCGCGGATCGTGTGGCCGCCGGCCAAGCGTGCCGCCGGCCTCGCGGACCTTGGCGCTGGCGCCGGCCAGGATCTCGGTCATGCGTCGCTGCGGCAGCTCCTCGGGGAATGCCGCGATCGACAGGGCGAAGAGGACCCGGCCGCCCATCGCGAACACGTCCGACAGGGCATTGGCGGCGGCGATCTCGCCGAAGGTCCGCGGGTCGTCGACGAGCGGCGGGAAGAAGTCGAGCGTGCCGATGATCGCCAGGTCGGGCGCGACGAGGTAGACGGCCGCGTCGTCGGGCGGGTTCAGCCCGGCGATCAGCTCGGCCGGCGCGTCCTGTCGCGCCGAGCCCGGCCAGCGCCTCGGCCAGGACGTCGGCGCCCGAGCTTGGCGGCGCAGCCGCCCGAGGTCGGTGAGCGAGGTCAGGCGAGGGCGTGTCGAGGAAGCGAAGGTTCATGCGTCGATGATACGGAGGCCCCGGTAGACTGGGCCGCATGCCGACCGACCTGCGGGCCGAGACCGGCCTGGCCTACGACGACCTCACGCCCACCGATCGGCCGCGACCACTGGGGACGCACCGTCCGCCCGGTCGTCCTGGTCCACGCCGGGATCTGCGATCGGCGGATGTGGAACCCGCAGATCAGCGCCCTGACCGCCGGCGGCGCGTCGTCCGCCTCGACCTGCGTGGCTTCGGCGACGTCGGATCGCAAGGCCGCCTCGACTTTCCCACCACCTCGAGGTCGCCGCCCTGCTCGACGAGCTGGCGATCGACGGCGCCCACCTGGTCGGGGTCTCGATGGGCGCCGGCGTCGATCGCCGAGCTCGCCCTGGCCCGGCCGGGCTGGCCGGATCGCTCCTGCTCGTCGCGCCGAGCGGTGCGCTGCGGACCGAGGTCACCGCCGACCTCGAGGCGTTCTGGGAGGCCGAAGAGGAGGCCCTCGCCGACGAGGACCTCGACCGGGCGGTGGAGGCCAACCTCGAAACCTGGGTCGACGGGCCGGGGCAGCCGTCGGACCGCGTGCCGCCGCCATCCGATCGTTTGTCGGGCCAGATGCAGATCAAGGCGTTCGAGAACGTCGATGGCTGGGACGAGGAGGACATCGACGACAGGGGCTCGAGCCGCCGGTCGGGCCGCGCGGCGGCCGAGATCGCGGTCTCCGACCCGGATCCTGGTCGGTGAGCTCGACGTCGCGGCTGTCGGCCAGACCGCCGCTCGGCTGGCCGCCGAGATTCCGGGGGCGAGCCTCGTCCGCTGGCCCGATGTCGCCCACCTGCCCTCGCTCGAGCGGCCCGACGACTTCAACCGGCTCGCCCTGGACTGGTTCGCCGAGGTCGAGGCCGGTTCGCAGACCGGCTGACCTGGCCGGCGCGCTGGCCTATCCTCAGCGCCTGGGAGCGGAGGGGTCCCGGTGGGTCCCCCGGTCTTCAAAACCGGTGGCGCCACGCTCCGCGTGACGCGGTGGGTTCGACTCCCATGCGCTCCCGCCAATACGACTCGATCGGCGGAGGTCCGAATGCCGCTCTGGAGCGAGCCGCCCGCCCGGGGTTGAGCGGCTGCTCGCCGCGGTCCGGCCGCGCCTGGCCGGCGAGCGGGATCACGCCGCTCTGCTCGCCGCTGCCCGGGAGCGTCATCGCCGACGAGCGCGCCCGGCTCGCCGCCGGGAGCCGAGCCCCGAGCGCTCGATGCGCTCGCCGACGAGCTCGCCGAGCGGCTCGAGCGGCTGGCCGATCCGCGCGGCTCCGGGCTCGTCCGGGTGATCAACGCGACCGGCGTGATCCTCCACACGAACCTCGGCCGGGCGCCGTGGCCGGCCGTCGCGATCGAGCGGCCGCCGCGGCCGCTGCGGCGGGCTATCCGCTCCTCGAGATGGATCGCGCGACCGGCCGGCGCGGGCGCCGCTTCCGCGCCGCGGAAGAGCACCTGATCGCCCTGACCGGCGCCGAGGACGCGCTGATCACGAACAACAACGCGGCGGCCGCTGGCCCTCGCCGTGGGCCTGGCCGGACGCGGCGGCGGCGTGGCCGTCTCGCGCGGCGAGCTCGTCGAGATCGGCGGCGGCGTCCGGATTCCCGAGATCATCCGGCGGAGCGGAGCGCGCCTGGTCGAGGTCGGCACGACGAACCGGACCCGCGCCGCCGACTTCGAGGAGGCGCTCGCCGGCGGCCGGGCCGCGGCTCGTCCTGCGCGTCCACCCGTCGAACTTCGTGATGCAGCCGGCTTCACGGAGGCGCCCGATCCGGCCGCCGTCGCCGCGGCTGGCCCATCGCCACGACGCGATCGTCATCGACGACCTCGGCAGCGGCGCGCTCCTGCCGACCGAGCGCTTCGGCCTCGTCCACGAGCCGATGCCGCGCGAGCGGCTCGCGGCCGGCGCCGACCTCGTCACGTTCAGCGGCGACAAGCTGCGTCGGCGGCCCGCAGGCCGGGCCTGATCGTCGGCCGGGCCGATCTCGTCGCCCGGCTTCGGCGCGACCCGCTGGCCCGCGCGATCCGGCCCGACAAGGTCGACGCCTGGCGGCGCTCGGCGCGACCCTGGGGCTGTATCGGGCCGGCCTGGCGACGACCGAGATCCCGGTCTGGCGGATGATCGCCGCGGCTGCCGGTCCGATTCGATCGCGGGCGGAGGCGATCCGGGCGGGCCTGGATCCGGCTCGCCGCGGACGGGTCTCGATCGAGCCGACCTCGGGCCACGATCGGCGGCGGCTCGCTGCCCGGCGAGACGTTGCCTCGTTCGGCCTGGCCGTCCGGGGCTGGGTCGGCGGAGCGGCTGCTGAGTGCCTTGCGCCGCCGCGATCCGTGCGTCATCGGCCGGATCCACGACGGCGCGTCCTGCTCGACCTGCGCACGGTGGAGCGCGACGACGATGCCGCTCTTGGCGCGGCACGCTCGACGTGGCTCTGGGTTGAGCCTCGGGCGATGACGGTTGTCATCGGGACCGCCGGCCACATCGACCATGGCAAGACGGCCCTGCTCCGCGCCCTGACCGGGATCGATCCCGACCGCCTGCCCGAGGAGCGCCGGCGGGGAATGACGATCGACGTCGGTTACGCCCACCTGGCGCTCGAGGACGGGACCGAGCTCGACTTCGTGGACGTGCCCGGCCACGATCGGCTGGTCGGCAACATGCTGGTCGGAGCGGGTGAGATCGACGCTGCCCTGCTGGTCGTGGCGGCCGATGACGGCCCGAGGGCGCAGACGGTCGAGCATCTCGAGCTGCTCGATGCGATCGGGATCGCACACGGCGTCGTCGCGATCACCAAGGTCGATGTCGTCGATCCAGAGCGGGTGGGCGAGGTTGAAGGGCTCGTTCGGGCGATGCTGACCGGGACCTCCCTGGCGGGCGCCCGGATCGTTCCCGTGTCGTCGGTCGACCGGCGTGGTCTCGGCACCCTCGGCGAAGCCCTGCTCGAGCTGCGCGACGCGGTCCTGGCGCAGTCGGCCGGCCCGGCCTCCCGGCCCGATGCGCGGGTCCGGCTGGCCATCGATCGCGCCTTCGTGATCAAGGGCCGCGGCGCGGTGGTGACGGGTTCGCTGCGGGGCGGCCGCCTGCGGCGAGGCGACCAGCTCAGGCTGGTGCCCGACGGCCGGCTCGTCCGCGCCCGCGAGGTTCAGGTCCACAGCGAGGCCGTCGATGAAGTCGACGGTGGTGGCCGGGTGGCGCTCAACCTGGCCGGAATCGAGGCGTCGGAGCTGCATCGCGGGGCCGTCCTCACCAGCGATTCGGACATCAGCGCGAGCCCCGGCCTGGTTGGCCTGCTCCGGCCGCCGGGTGGCACGAGCTTGCCCGGCGGTCGCTGGCCGCCCCGCCCCGGGGCCGCCTTCCGGCTGCACCTCGGAACAGACCAGGTCGAGGCCGTTATCGGCCGCGGCCGGCGCGACTGGCTTGTCCTGCCTGACCGCCGGCTCGTCGCGCGCCTGCGCCTGACCCGCCCGATCGCCCTGGCCGATGGCGATCGGTTCGTCCTTCGTCCCGGGCAGGCGGGCGCCACTCCGATCGGCGGGACGATCCTCGATGGCCGGCCACCGACGGGACCGTCGCGCCGGCGGGCAGAGCCGGCGGGCCTGGCGGCGCTGGCCTCGGCCGATCGCGCCACCCATGAGCGGGCTCTGCTGACCATCCATGGGGTCCTGCCGCGGGACCGGGGCCCGACCCTGGCCCACTCGCTGTCGGGGCCCCGGCTCCTTGCCGACCGCTGGGTTGACCAGGCGATCGCCGCCAATCTCGAGGCCGAGGCCGAGGCGCTCGTCGGCGCGGCCGGCGGGGGCACGGCCCAGCCCGGCCGCCCGACGGCGGAGGTTCGCGCCAGCCTTGTCCGGACGCTGCGCCGGACCGCCACGATCGATCCGAACCGGGCCGGCGCGATCGTCGACGCGATCCTGGGTCAGCTCGAGGCGGCCGGCCGACTCCTCCAGAGCGCGGGACGGCTGCACGAGCCGGGTCGGACGATCGGACCAAGCGCGGACCTCGCCCCGGCGATGGACCGGCTGGAAGAGATCCTGGCCGTGGTCACCCCGCCGGCCTTGAGCGAAGCCATCCGCCAGAGCGGCTGTCCAGCGAATGGAGTGCGCGCCCTGGAGGCAGGCTCCCGGATCGTCCGGATCGACGACGACCTGGCCTATGCCGCCGAGACCTACGGCAAGCTGGCCCGAACGGCCCTGAGCCTGGCGAGGTCGACGCCGCTCAGCCCGGCCGCCCTGCGCGACGCGACCGGCACCAGCCGCAAGTACGTGATGGCGATCCTGGAGGACCTCGACCGGCGGGGCATCCTGCGCCGGACCCCGGCCGGCCACCTGCCCGGGCCACGGGCCGCCCTCGCGGCGACGCTCGGAGGGACACCGCGATGATCTCCGGGATCGTGCTGGCCGGCGGGGAGTCGCGCCGATTCGGCGGCGACAAGCTTGCCGAGCGAATCCATGGCAGGTCCCTGATCGAGCTCGCCGCCCGCTCCCTGCCCGGGGTGGTGGACGAGATCGTGGTCGTCGTGGCGCCCGGCCGGCCGTTGCCCGAGCTCGACCTCGGTGGCGATCCGCCGCCACTGAGATTCGCACCGGATCCGGCGCCGTTCGAAGGACCGCTGGCAGGGCTTCGCACCGGGCTGGCCGCGGCCCGCGGCGTCACGGTCGTCGTGATCGGCGGCGACATGCCCTCGGTCGTGCCGGCGGTCCTGGCGTTGCTCCTCGGCGCGCCCCGTCCGCCCTGCTCGACGAGGCCGGCGTCCTTCGTCCGCTGCCGGTGGCACCTCGAGCGGGCCACGGCGCTGGCGGCGGCCGAGCGGCTCCTGGCCGGCGGTGAGCGGCGGCTGCGGGCGCTCCTGGCCGAGCTTGGAACCGAGGCGCTGCCGCGCGCTGCGTGGGCGGCCGAGGATCCCGGCGGGCTGACCCTGCTCGACATCGACGAGCGCAGCCGATCTGGCCCGCCAGCAGCAAGGCTCCGACCTTGCGATCGGAGCCTTGCGGGAGGAGGAGCCCGGCCCCTGAAGGGAGGAGAAGGACCGGGGCGAGGAGTACAGCCACAGTCTCACCGGGCTCCGTTATCGGCGCCTGCGCCGAGCGTTAACGCTGGGTATGCTCCGAGCCCGACTGGAGATCTGGCCTGCGATGACCGAACCGACTGCCCTTTTGTTCGCCGGGGGCGAACGAGGCCAGGCCCGGGTCCTGCCCGGAGGTCCGCTGGCCGACCCGGAAGCTAGATCTGGAACGTCTCGCCGGCCCGCAGGCGCTCGCGCCGGCGGCCCCGCCAGACCGTGACTCGGCCCGTCCCGCGGACCTGCCAGTTGCCGTCCTGGCCGATGGCGGCGGTGTGCCTCGTCAATGCCCAGGACGACCGTCCCGCGCGGCGCGCGGGCCACGCGCAGGGCGGCCAGGGTCTCGGGAAAGCGGTCGTAGTGGGGCAGGACGGCGATCCCCGGGAGGAGGCCCAGGCCGGGCTCGAAGCCGAGCGGCAGGTGCTGCGGCGGGAAGCGGAACTCGGCCTGCTGGCCACCACAGGACCATGGCCCCGGCCGAGCAGCCGGCCAGGACGCTGCCTCGGGCGTGGGCGGCGATCATCGCCGACCAGACGGCGCTGCCCTCGAGCGCCGCCCGCAGGTGGCTGGGCTTGCCGCCGGACAGGTAGATGAGGTCGGCCTCGCCCACCGCCTGGGCGTTGGCCGGGTCATCGGCATCGGCACGTTCCCGGACGAGCACGACCTCGACTTCGGCCCCGAGCTCCTCGAAATGGGCCGTCCCCAGGGCCGCCCAGCGATGGAAGACGGCCGGGCCATCGGGCCACGAGGCGGTGGGCAGGATGGCGACCCGGGGCCGACTGCGGCGGCTCGCCGCCGAGCAGCTCGGCATCGATCTCGGCCATTTCGGGAAGGAATTCACCGGCGCCGACCAGCGCCACCGGACCCGGCATCGGGCGAGTCTAGCGCGAGACTGGCCGACTGTCGGGCGAGCCATCCCGGCGCGCCTTGCGTCGGCAGGCGGCGCAGCCCCAAACTGGCTGAGATGAACCTCCGTCAGCGCTGGACCATGGTCGCCGCGGTGCTCGGCTCGTCGATCGTGTTCCTCGACGGAACGATCGTGAACGTGGCCCTGCCGGCGATCGGCGAGAGCCTGCCCCACTCGGTCATCGGCGTCCTCGAAGGGCAGACCTACATCACCAGCGGCTACCTGGCGACACTCGCCGCGCTGCTCATCCTGGCCGGCGCGCTAGCCGACTTCTACGGTCGTCGACGGGTCTTCCTGATCGGCCTGGCCGGCTTCGGAGCGACCTCGGTCCTGTGCGGCCTGGCCCCCAGCCTCGAGCTGCTGGTGGTCTTCCGGATCCTCCAGGGCGCAGCCGGCGCGCTGCTCGTGCCGTGCTCGTTGTCGATCATCACGGCCGCCTTCGACGAGCAGGGCCGGGGGCGGGCCTTCGGCATCTGGGCCGCGGCCACCTCGGCGACGACGATCCTCGGGCCCGACCCTGGGCGGACTGCTCGTCCAGTCGATCAGCTGGCGGGCGGCCTTCCTGGTCAACGTGCCGCTGGTTGTCCTGGCCATCTATGCCACCGTCGCGCATGTCCAGGAGAGCCGTGACGAGAACCGCCACCGGTCGGTTCGACTGGCTCGGTGCGCTGGTCATCGCCCTGGCGGTCGGCGGGCTGACCTTCGGCGCGATCCGCGGCCAGGCCACGCTGTGGCAGGACCCGCTCCCGTTCATCGCCCTGGGCGTTGGCCTGGTCTGCCTGATCAGCTTCCCGTTCCTGATGGCTCGCCGACCGCACCCGCTCGTGCCCCTGGGCATGTTCCGGAATCGCCGGTTCGCGACGATCAACCTGTCGACCCTGCTGATCTACGGCGCGCTCTACGTGACATTCGGATTCCAAAGCCTGTTCCTGCAGGGGACGCTGGGCTACGCCGCGTTTGCGGCCGGCGCGATCGGCCTGCCGACCGGTCTGATGCTGACTTTCCTGTCGACCCGGATCGGCGGCCTGGCCGGCCGGATCGGGGGGCGCCCGTTCCTGGTGGCCGGGCCACTGATCAACGCGGTCGGGCTGCTCTGGCTCGCCCGGATCCCCGCCACGAGCCAGCCCTGGACCACCGGGATCATCCCGCCGGTCGACACGATCGTCGACGTGCTGCCTGGCATCCTCCTGTTCGGGCTCGGGATCAGCATGGTCGTCGCGCCCTTGACCAGCACCCTGATGAACTCCGTCCCGACGCGCAACGCGGGCCTGGCATCGGCGATCAACAACGCGATCTCACGGGTCGGCCAGCCCCTGCTCGCGGCCGTGATCTTCATCGTCGTGACGGCCTCGTTCTACAGCTCGCTCGCGGCCAGCGTGCCCGGCCTCGACCCCAACGACCCGACCCTGCGGGCGTCGGTCCAGCCGCTCAACAAGCCGCCCGCCGGGACTCCGCCGGCCGTTGTGGCCGCCGCCAACGAGGCCTCGACCGACGCCTTCCATCTGGCCGTCCTGGTCAGCGCCGCCCTGATGGCGGCCGGTGCCGCGGTCAACTTCGTGGGCCTGCGGAGCGGGCCCAACCCGGACCCGGCAACGGAGTCGTCGGCCGACGCGGCCCCGGCGGAATCGGGCGTGCCAGCCGGGTGAGCCGGCCGCGCGACTGGGACGCGGCCACCTACGACCGGATCGCGGACCCCATGACCGCGTGGGGTTCGAGCGTGGTCAACCGCCTCGAGCTCGACGGGGACGAGCTTGTCCTCGATGCCGGCTGTGGCTCGGGCCGGGTCACCGAGCAGCTCCTTGCGCGCCTGCCCCGGGGCCGGGTCATCGCGCTCGATGGCTCACCCTCGATGCTCGAGCAGGCGGCCGCCCGGCTGGCGCCCTACGCGGACCGTGTGGAGCTGGTCCAGGCCGACCTGCGCTTGCCGCTGCCGGTTGGGCCGGTCGACGCCGTCCTCTCGACGGCAACGTTCCACTGGATTCCCGACCACGCGGCGTTGTTCGAGCACCTGGCGGCGGTCCTCAGGCCGGGCGGCCGGCTCGAGGCGCAGTGCGGCGGCGCCGGCAATATCGCCTCGATCCTGGCGATCCTGGCCACCCTCGGCGACGGTTGGACGGGCCCCTGGACGTTCGCCACGCCGGAGGAGACCGCCAGCTGCCTGGCTGCGGCCGGCTTCAGCCCGATCCGGACGTGGCTCCAGCCGGAGCCGACGCCCGTCGAGCCGGGTGAGCCGACCGCGGCCTACCTGCGCACGGTGATCCTGGGCGACCACCTGGCCCGCCTGCCGCTCGAGGAGCGCGAGCCCTTCGTGGCGGCGGTTGCGAGTCGGCTGCCCCAGCCCCTGATCGACTACGTCCGGCTGAACATCTCGGCTCGCCGGGGGGCCTGACCGCCCTTCGGCCCTAGCTGGCGGAGTGGGTCCGGAAGCAATCCGAGCAGTAGACCGGCCGGTCCATGCGCGGCTTGAACGGGACCTGGGCCTGGTTGCCGCACGAGGAGCAGAGCACGGCGAAGTACTCCCGGGTCGGCCGGTCGCCCCGCTCGAACCCGCGCGGACCGCCGATGTCACGCAGGTCGTACTCGGACGTCTCGCGCCCGGCCCGGCGGCTTGCCCGGCAGCCGCTGCAGCGCTTGGGATCGGATACGAAGCCCTTCTCGACGTAGAACTCCTGATCGGCGGCGCTGTGAATGAACTCGACGCCGCAGTCGACGCAGGTGAGGGTTCGATCGGCGTAGGTCATCTGGTCCTCCAGGTTGAATGCGCCGCGGCGCACGGTTGCTATCCCCGTTTCGGGTGGCCGGGGACAGGCCGCGGCTGAGGACGGAAAAGAGCCGGCCAAACCCACGCAGGTGCCGCGCAATCCAGGTCCCACTGCCGAGGTCCCAGTCGGGGCACACCGGTGTTCGAGTCGGGAGAATACCAAAGGTTCTGGAATCGGGCAGACGGGTTTGGATTTGACAGACGCCGATGCCATCGAACCTGTCACAATGCGGGCAGAGTCTCGGGCTGGCGGGCGAGGGCAAGGGGGCTCCTCGCTCGCACAAAACCCGTCACGGAGGCCCAGCCCGGACGCGGCCGCTCGATCACATCGAACCGACCCGCTGGAGGCGCCCCGCTTGCTCCGACTCCTGCAGACCTCGGATCTCCACCTCGGCGCCCGGGCCGTCGACCTGGGCGAGGCGGGTGCCGTCCTGCGCGAGCGTCGGGCCGCCGCCTTCGAGCGCGCACTGGCGCTGGCCCTGTCCGAGCAGGTCAACGTCGTCCTGATCGTGGGCGACCTGTTCGACACGAACTCGGTGACCAGGGCCCTCGTGAGCCGGGTCGCCGCCGGCCTGGGCGGCCTGGCCCGGGCCGGTATCCGGACGGTCATCCTGCCGGGCGATCACGATCCGCTCGAGCCGGCGTCGGTCTGGCGGGCGTTCGACCTGGCCGGCCTGGCCGAAGCCGCAGGCCTGGTCACGATTCTCGATCCGGCGGCCGGTCCGGCCGGCGACCTGGCCCTGGCCGATCTCGGCCTGACGATCACCGGCCGCTTCCCGGCCCCCGACCTGCGCGATGACCGCTGGCGGGTCGGCCTGGTCCATCGCCGCGTGCGCCCGCGCGACGACGAGATCGCCGGGGCCGGCGTCGACTACCTGGCCGTCGGCGGCCTGCACGAGGCTGCCTCCGGGAGCGCGGCCGACGTGGCCTGGGGCGCCAGCGGCGCACCCGATCTCGTCGACAACCGGGATCGCTCGGGCGAGGTCCTGCTGGTCCGACTCGAGGAGCGTGGCGAGCGGCGGGCGGCCAGCGTGGAGCGCCACCGGGTGGGCACCACCCGCTACGAAGCCCTGAGCCTCGACCTGGCCGGCCAGCCCGATGCCGCGGCGGTCGCGACCGCGATCGCGGCCCGGGCCGACGGCGGAGCCGGAGCCGACCTGATCCTCGATGTCGTCCTGACCGGGGCCTGGCCGGACGAGCTCGAGGCGGACCCCGATGCGCTCCAGGCGGGCCTCCGCGATCGCTTCCTCCAATTGCGCGTTCGGAGCGAGGCAGTGCCGGTCCTTACCGGCGCCGGGGCACCCCCGCCGGAGACGATCCGGGGCGCCTTCATCCGAGACCTCGAGGGCCGGATTGCCGCGCCGGTCGAGGGCGATCTGCCGCCCGACGAGCTGCGCGAGGCCCTCCGCCTCGGGCGCCGCCTGCTCGGCCCCCAGGAGCGGCGCTGATGGCCGCCTTCCGGATCTTCCGGGTCCAGCTGCGCGACCTCCGCCGGCACGCCTCGCTGGATGTGGCCTTGGCGCCCGGCCTGACGATCGTCAAGGGACCCAATGAGGCCGGCAAATCGACCCTGGCCGACGCCATCGAGCTGGGCCTGACCCCGGCCGCCGGCATCACCGCCGAGGAGCTGCGGACGTGGGGCCGCCCGGCCGACGCCCAGCCCACGATCACGATCGACTTCAACGTCGACGGCCCGCCCGCCGATGACCGTCCGGGGCCGGGTTCGGCCGGCGGCTCGGACACCGAGCCCGCCGCGCCGGCCGCCCAGACCGGCCGCCTCAACCGGACGTTCGGACCGAACGGCGTGTCGACGTCGTTGAGCGTGGGCGGCACCACGATCACCGATCCCGCCGCGGTTGACGCCCGGCTGGCCGAGCTGACCGGCCTGACGAGCGCCGCCATGTTCCGGGGCACGGCATTCGTCCAGCACGCCCAGCTCAGCGGGCTCTCGAGTGACGCCACGATCCGGGACCGGCTGGCGGCGTCGATCACGGCGGCCGATCGACAAACGGCTGCGGCCAGGGCCAGCCTGGCCGCTGCCCTGGTCGACCTCAACGGTCCGGCGCGAGGGCGATGCCCGGCCGGCTGGGCGTTGCCGAGGCGGCGGTGACCCGTTCCGCGACCCTGGCCGAATCCGCCGATGCCTCGCTCGAGCGGCTCGCCGCCGATCGGGCCGCAGCGGTCGCGGCCGACAGCGGCCCAGGCAGCCGCTGCCGGCAGCGTGACCCAGCACAAGGACCTCCTCGAACAGGCCCGCAAGGCCGAGAAGTCTCGTCAGCGAGCGCGACGCGGCGACCGAGCGAGCGAGTCGCTACAGCCAGGCGATCGCGATCGCCCACGAGCTTGCCGGCCTCGCCACCAGCCATCCCTCGAAGGAGCCGTTGCCGATCCTCCGCCAGACGGTCGGCCGCCTCGTCAGCGTGGACGCCCGGATCAACGAGCTCAAGCGCCTCCTCGCGGGCGAGGTCCAGGTGGACTTCGAGACGACCGCACCCGTGCCCACCTGGCGGCTGCCCACGATCGTCGGGGTCCTGGCGATCCTGGCCGGGATCGGGTTGGTCGTGGTCGGGCTGTTGGTGGCCGGCCTCACCTTCCTCGTCGGAGTGGGCATCGGGGTCGCGCTGATCGGAGCCGGCCTGATCGTGTTCGCCCGCCGCCGGCGGACCGCGGCCTATAGCGACGAGCGCAAGAAGCAGCTCGGCCGATGTCCAGATCGACCGCCGCCTGCGGGGCCGGTCGCAGCTCGAGAATGAGCTCAAGGAGGCCGAGGCCGACTATGCAGCCAGCAGCTCCAGGGGATCAGCCAGCCGGACATGGCCACCGCCCAGGCCGAGCTGGCCGCCGAGGAGGCTCATGTCGCCCGAATCGCGGACCTGACCGGGCAGCTCGAGCGGCTCGTCGGGCGCGACGCGGTCGAGACGTTCCCGACCAGCCGCGACGCAGCCCTGGCGGCCGCCGCCAGCCGGACGACGGACCTGGCCAAGCTGCCCGAGGACGCCCGCGAGGACGGCGCCCGGGCCCGCCTCGAGGGCGAGCTGAGCCAGGCCGAGGCGGCCCTCGAGGCGGCCCGCCAGGGAGCCGCCACGGCCCGTGCCGCTGCCGATGCCAACCCGGTCGACGCCGACCAGGCGGCCGGCGAGGCCGAGCGGCTGTCAGTCTGGCAGGCCCAGCTGGGCACGCTTCAGCGCCGGGCCCGGATCACGGCCGAGGCGCTCCACGCGATCGAACGAGCGGAGGCCTCGACCACCGCCCTGACCAGCCGCTACGTCGAGCGCCGGGTCAACGCCTCGATCGGGCGGATGACCAATGGCCGCTATCGCCGGGTCGCGATCGACGACGGGACGCTGGCCGTCCGGGTCTTCTCCACGGATCGTAACGATTGGGTTCCGGTCGAGGCCCTGTCCGATGGCACGTCCGAACAGGTCCTCCTGGCGGCCCGGATCGGGCTGCTCGGCTTCGTCACCGGTGGCCAGCTGCCGCCGCTGATCCTGGATGACCCCTTCGCGGGCTACGACGACGCCCGGACGGCCCGCTCGATCGACCTCTTGCGCGAGCTGGCCCAGGGCCAGCAGATCATCTACCTCACCGCCTCGAACCGGTTCGATTCGGCCGCCGATACGGTCGTCGAGCTGACCGCGCCCACCTCCGTCGACGGAGCCGGCGGACCGCCCTGAGCGTCGTGGTCCTGGGGCTCCTGGCGGCCCTGAGCTGGGGGGCAGGCGATTTCGGCGGCGGCCTGGCAGCGCGCCGAGGCCCCCTCCTCGGGATCGTCATCGTGACCCAGTTCGTGGGAGCTGGGCTGACCCTGGTCCTGGCCGTGGGCCGGGCCGAGGCGATCCCGGCGCCCTGGGAGATCGGCTGGGCACTGGCCGCTGGTGTCTTCGGCGGGATCGGGATCGCGGCCCTGTACCACGGCCTGGCGACCGGCCGGATGGGCGTCGTCGCACCGATCAGCGGCGTCCTGGCCGCGGCCATCCCGGTGGCCCTGGGGATCGTCCTCCAGGGCACTCCGGGCGTCCGTCCGCCTGGCCGGCATCGGCCTGGCCCTGGTGGCCGTCGTGCTCGTCTCCCAGGCGGGCGGTCAGCCCGGGCGGCGGGATGTCCTGCTGGGCGTGCTGGCCGGCCTCGGGACCTGGCCTGCTTCAATATCGCCGTCTCGCGCTTCAGCCCGGGCCAGGTCTTCGCCCCGCTCACGATCGTGCGCTCGTCCGAGGGCCTGCTGTTCGTCCTGGCCGTGCTTGCCACCCACCGGCCGTGGCGGCTGCCCGGGGCGGTCCTGCCCCTGGCGATCCTGGTCGGCGCGCTCGACATGGGCGGCAACGCCTTCTACCTCCTGGCGCTCCAGATGGGCCGGCTGGACGTGGCCACGATCCTGTCGTCGCTCTATCCGGTCACGACCGTGGTCCTGGCGGCCGTCCTCCTGCGCGAGCGGGTGGCCGGGCGCCACCTGGCCGGCGTGGTCCTGGCGGTCATCGCGATCGTGCTCGTCGGCGCCGGCTGAGGGTCACGGCCAGCTGACGGTCATGGTCAGGTCGGTGATCCCGAAGCCGCCTTCGAGGTTGGCCAGCGTGCCGTTGTAGACGGTGCCCGCCGTGGCCGGCACGGTGATGCTGGCGAACGGCGCGTTGCCGGTCGTATTGAGGTCATGGGGCGGGGTCGAGGCGGGCTCGACGAGCAGGGCGTAGTCGAACGCATGGCCCCAGTTCGCGCTGACCTTGATCGGCCCGCTTCGCGCGGGCCTTCAGCTGGAACGTGGCCCCGTTGTAGGGGAAGTCCGTCCCGTCGAAGCGCCCGTTGGCCAGGCTGACCGAGGGCGTGGACGAGCCGAAGGTCAGGCCGATGTCGAGGGTCGGAGCGTCGCTGCCGCTGCCGATCGCGCTGACCTGCCAGTTGGTCGAGGCCCGGCTGGTCGTGCCGGTCAGGGTCAGGCCGCTGCCGGTCCGGCAGACTCCCGAGCCACCGGCCGGCTTGAGGCAGGAGATGGTCCGGCCGCTGCCGCTCACGGACTTGGTCGTGGCCGTGACCGTGCCCGGGCCCTGGGTCGTGAACGAGAACTCGCGGGCCGCCCCGATCAGCGGGCCCTTTCTGGGCGCTGAGGCGCATCGCGGTGAACGTCGATCGAGGTCAGGTTGGCCTGGGGCGTGGGGCTCGGTGCCGGCGTGGCCGAGGCAGGGGCCGAGGGGGCCGCGGACTCGAGCGGCAGGGATGGGCCGGAGCTGGGGCCGGCCGAGCTCGAAGGAGAGGGCTGGGCCGAGGCGCCGGCGGCGGTCGTGGGGCTGGGCGGGACGCTGGCGGCCGGTCCGCCGTTGAGGACCTCGGCCGCGGCGATCCCGCCGAGGAGGGCCAGGACCACGGCCAGGATGATGGCGACGGTCCGCCAACGGTCATTCACGGATTGCGACTCCTGCTCCGGCGCGGCCGGATTCGCCGGGACGGCGCCGGTAGGCGACAGGGTAGCCTGCTCGTCAGTAGCCGTCAGGCGGATCGCCCGGGCGCCGGGATCGGCGAGAACGACCAGCTGGTCGCCCGGCCGCAGTTCCCCGGCGAGCCGGTCGCGGCCGGCCTGGAGGGCCACGAGCTGGCGTCGGACCGCGGCCGGCGGCACGGTCCGGCCGGGCCGGGCCGGCGTTGTGGGCGAGCACAGGCGCCTCGGGCAGGTCGAGCACGATCAGGACGGCCGGCCGGGCGAACCGGGCGGCCGCTCGAGCAACGGCCGCCGTGCCGCCGCGGTCACGTTCGTGGCATCGACCACGGTCAGCCGGCCGGCCGCCAGCCGTCGCTCGAGCTGGGCGTGCAGGATCCGGAAGGTCAGCCCGTTGGCGGACTGGTCGGCCGGGTCGCCGGTCAGCTCGGCCCGCAGCCGCGTCGGACGACAGGATCGCCTCGGCCGGAAACCAGCGCGGCGGCGAACGTGCTCTTGCCCGAGCCGCTGGCCCCGACCAGGACGACCAGGGCGGCAGCCGGAATCCGGACCGGCAGGGACTCGAGGGCTTTGCTCATCGGGGCGATCATGAACTCTGGGCCGGATCGGTGGGCCGCGCTGCCGGCCATTCCGCCAGCCCATTCCGCCGGCCCATTCCGCTAGCCGATTCCGCTAGCCTTCGACCGGTGAGCCCTGAACCCACCCCGCCCGATCGGCCGAGCCAGGACTGGCGGCCTCTGCTGGTCATCTTCTCGATCACGGCCGCGGTCGAGGGCCTGGGGGTCAGCCAGATCTTCGCCTTCGCGCCGGCCTACCTGAGCTCGATGGGCGTGGCCGAGGCCGACCGGCTGCGGTTCGTGGGCATTTTCGGCGCCCTGATCTTCATCGTCGGGGCGCCGCTCGTTCCCCTGTGGGGGGTGTGGGCCGACAAGTACAGCCGCAAGGTGGTATCGTCCGGAGCGCCCTGGTCGAGGCGGTCGTGTTCGCCGGCGTCGCCCTCAGCCGGGAGCCGTGGCAGCTGGCCCTGTCGTTCCTGCTGGTCGGCCTCCAGCTGGGCAACACCGGGGTGATCCTGGCCGCGATCCGGGATGCCACCCCACGGGTCCGCCTGGGCACCGCGATCGCCGTGTTCGGCGCCTCGAGCCCGATCGGCATGGCCATCGGCCCGATCCTCGGCGGACGGATCGTCGACGGTCTGCACCTGGGGCTGCCGGCCGTGTTCTGGTTCTCGTCGGCCCTTTCGGTCGGCACGGCCCTGCTCGTGACCTTCGGTTCGAAGGAGGTCCGGCCGAAGGTCGTCCCCGAGGGCCGGCTCCTGACCCTGGCCTACAGCGCCGTGCGCGGCGTGCTGACCGATCCCCGGATCCGGCGGATCTTCCTGATCTTCGGGGTCGCCTTCCTGGGCACCCAGATGAGCCGGCCATACATCCCGATCCTGGTCGAGCGGGCGAACGGGCCGACCGACCTGGCCAGCGCGATCGGCTTCGTGACCGGGACGGCGGCCCTGATCGGCGCCCTCGTCTCGCCGCTCGGCGGCTGGGTGGGCGACCGGATCGGCTTCCGGCCCGTCCTGGTCGCCGGCCTGCTCGTGGGTGGAGTGTGCGCCGGCCTGTTGCCGGGCCTCCTCAGCGTCGGGGCACTGGCGGCCGGGGTCCTCGTCTTCAGCGCGTCGTACGCGGTCATCGCCGCGATGGTCTTCGGCCTGCTCGCCACCGAGGTGCCCGAGGAACGCCGCTCGGCCACCCTCAACCTGGTCTACCTGCCGCTGTATGCCGCCGGGATCGTGGGCCCGCTGGTCGGCGCGATCGTGGTCGGGATCGGGATCTGGGCGCCATTTGCCGTGGCGGCGATCGTGTTCATCGCAGGCGGCACGGTGGTCGCGCTGGCCAACGCCCGGCGGGGCCGGGCGGCCGCGACCGGCTGATTCAGGCGGGCCGGCCGCGGACCGGCTGGCGGACTGGCTGGCGGACCGGCAGCAGCGAAAGCGGCAGGTGGAGGCGCCGGATCAGGCGGGCCGGGAGCAGGCGCGGCGCGCCCGACCAGAAGGCCAGCCGGCGCGGGTCGCGCAGCGGGATCACGGCCAGGAGCATGGCCAGGCCGCCATACCACAGCGCCGGCAGGGCGAGCATGGCCGCCACCGGGACCGCCCAGTAGCGGTCGGTCCGGGCGCCCCAGACGACCACGGCGATCGCGATCGGCAGGCGGAACCAGAGCGGGATCGGCAGGGCCGCCCACGTCCCGCTCGTCTTGCCCGACGCTGGCGCCGATCACGCCGATCCACTCGAGCCAGGCGCGCGGGTCGATCAGCCGAGCGAGACGGACGCGATCGCGGCCGTCGCGCCGAGGGCGATCGCCAGGGCCCGCCACTCCCGCCGGACGGCGAACCAGAGCAGGCCGATGCCGGGCGTGATCTTGGTCAGCAGGATCAGCGACCAGGCCGCCGGGTAGCGGAAGCCGATCACGATCGCGACCGCGATGAGCAGGTGGATGTTGCCGCCGATGATCTCGGGCGCCGCCAGGAGCGAGGGCCAGGGCGAACAGGCGCGGGCCCGGACAGGAAGCGGACGGCCAGGAGCAGCAGGACCGTCCAGATCGCCAGGAACGGCTCCCAGGCCAGGATCTTGAGCGGCGCGAGGAGCTGCAGGAAGGCCGGCGAGTAGACGTAGGCGATCGGCGCGGTCCACTCGGACAGCGCGTACGGCGCGTCGAAGCCCGGGCACCCAGTAGCAGCGGGCATCCTGGCCGGTGATCAGGAACCGGCTCCACGGCTCGCCGAAGGCCCAGACGACCAGCCAGACGGCGATCGCGGCGAGGATCCCGACCGTCTCGATCGACTGATCCGGGGGCGTTGGAAGCGGGGCCTGACCAGCGCCCCGCGCGAGGCCGGCGTTGCCGAGGTCATCGGTCAGCCCGGCAGGTCGCGGTCGAGCGGACCGGTGTAGCGCATGTCGGGCGGATCAGCTTGTCGACGCCGGCCTGCTCGATCGCATGGGCGGTCCAGCCGGCGTGGCGGGCCAGGGCGAAGGTCGCCGGGAACAGGTCGGGGGTCAGGCCGACGCCTTCGAGCACGGCCGCCGCGTAGTACTCGACGTTCGTCTTCAGGCTGCGGCCCGGCTTCAGCTCGGCCAGGACGCGCAGGACGACGTCCTCGACCGCGATCGCCAGGTCCAGCCAGTCGGGCCGCTCGTCCATCGCCTCGGCAACCTGGCGCAGGGCGGCCGCGCGCGGATCGTAGGCCCGGTAGACGCGATGGCCGAAGCCCATGATCCGGCCGTGGTTGGCGATCGTCTCGCGGGCCCAGGCCTCGGCGTTGTCGATCGAGCCGATCTCGTGGAGCTGGCTGACGACCTCGGCCGGGGCGCCCGCCATGGAGCGGGCCCTTGAGCGCGCCGATCGCCCCGCAGACGCCGAGGCGAGGTCCGAGCGGGTGGCCGTGATCACCCGGGCGGTGAACGTCGAGGCGTTCAGGCCGTGCTCGGCGCCGACGATGAAGTAGGCCTCGAGGGCCCGGGCGGCGGCGGCGTCCGGCGGCTGCCCCGGTCAGCTGCTGGAGGAAGCCGCCGGCAAGGTCGAGCGAGAGGTCCGGCTCGACCGGCTCGAGGCCCCGCCGCAAGCCGGCCGAAGGCGGCCAGGGCCGACGGCGAGAAGCCGGTCAGCTCGCGGGCCTGTTCGGGAGTCGGCGGCCAGGTGAGCTTCTGGGTCGCGCCCCACACCGAGACGGCCGTCCGCAGGGCGTCCATCGGGTGGGCGTCGTGGGGCAGCTCGCGCAGGCTGGCCAGGACGGCTGCCGGGACAGGTTCCGGATGGAGCTGCGCGCCGGGGTGCCACTCGCCCGTCCAGAGCAGGTCGGCGACCTCGGCGTACGTGCCCCTGGTCACGAGCTGGCCGATCGGGTAGCCCCGGTAGAGGAGTCGTCCGCGGGCGCCGTCGACAAGGGCGATCGCGCTCTCGGCGCCGATGACCCCGGCCAGTCCCGGCGAGTACGGCCGGGTGTCCTCGGAGGGCTCGCCGGAGCAGCGGGCGCAGCGCTCGGACGGGCTGGCGGTGGTCACGTCGGTCATGGTGCGATGGTATCGCGCTCGTCGAGAAAGGCTTCGACCGCGGCCACGAAGAGCGCCGGGCTCGGTGTGGTGGGCGGCATGCTTCTGGCCGGCCAGGACGGTCAAGCCGGCCGTCCGGCAGGACGCGCGTCGAGCTCGCGCGTGCCGGCCGTGAAGATCGTCGGGCTGGCCCCGCCGAGCAGCTGGAGGACCGGGATCCGGACCTCGCCGAAGTGCTCGGCGCCGGCGTCGCGGCCGGCCTCGGCACGCAGCTCGCGAATCGCGGTCGGCGCCGCGGCGGCCCGGATCGGCCAGGTGGGCGACGCCCGGTAGGCGGCCACCTCGGCGCGCCGACAGGCCGACGACCCGGCGCATGAACGTGGCCATCAGGCCGTCGAGTCGCCCGCTGCGATCGAGGTCGTCGAGGCTCGGCCAGCAGCGCGTCGTCGTGGAACGACCGGCCGGCCGGCGCCGGCGCGCCCTCGTAGACGACGAGCCGGCGGAGTCCGGTCCGTCAGGAGGGCGGCGCCCAGGCCGCACCGGCCGCCGAAGGAGTGGCCGACGACGTCGACCGGGCCGCACCGCTCTCGGCGGCCAGCCAGTCGACCACGGCCGCCACGTCCTCGTACTCGCGCTCGATCGAGTAGGCCGGTCCGATCGCCGCTGGCGCCCCGGCCGCGCCGGTCGATCGAGATCACCCGGCCGGGCGGCGGCAAAGCGCGGGCGCGACGGCCCGGAAGGCGGTGTGGTCGGCGGTCGCGCCGTGGACGAGCAGGAGCGGCGGGCGGCGGGGCCCCGCCGCCGCGGGTCGGCCCTCGGCCCGGTTCGCTCTGCCACCAGGCGATCGGGGTGCCATCGGGCGACTCGACGAAGCCGCCCGCGGTCGGGCTCGATCGATCACGGTCGGGGCTGCAGCCGGGCGCCCGACGTCGATCGAGCCAGGTCGCGTTCGAGCCGTCGGGCGAGCTGGGCGGGCAGCCCGTCCGGTGCGGCAGGATCGAGCCGCGGCCCGTCGAGGATCCGGGCCAGCGACCTCGGCCTTGGCTGCGCCGCCCGACCATGACCGAGGATCGCCGGACGTCGGCCGCCAGGATCGACGGGTTGAAGGTGACCCGTGGCAGGTGGGGCTCGATGTGGGTGGGCGCCGGGATGGCCAGGGCGAGCCGGTCCGAGCGCGATCGCGGCGCTGCCCGGGAAGACCGACAGGAGGTGGCCGTCGGGCCCGATGCCCAGCAGGACGAGGTCGAAGACCGGCACGCCCGGCCGGGTCCAGGGGCAGCGCGGCCCGGGCCTCGGCGGCATAGGCGTCGGCGCGCACCAGTCGGGGCCCGAGCTCCTCGGCGAGCGCCCGGCCCGTCGGCCAGGGATGGACGTGGCCGTCGGGAGGGGCACGCCGTGGACCTCGTCGAGCAGGATCTCGTCGACGCCGAAGACGTTCGAGAGGGGATGGTCGCGGGGCACGTAGCGGTCGTCGCCCCACCAGATGTGGACGTGCGCCCAGGGCACGCGGCCGCGCAGCGGCTCGCTCGTCAGGCGGACTGTACAGGGCGGCCGGGGTCGAGCCGCCCGGTCGTGGCACAGGTCGGCCCGGCCGCGCCGGGCGACGGCGGCGATCAGGGCGTCGGCGACGCGGGCGGCGCCGGCGTCGGCCAGGGCCGGGGCGTCGGCGAAGATCGAGACCGCCGGCTCGCCGGCCGTCTGGGCGTCGTGGCGCTCGGTCATCGTCGTCTGCCTCACGCCGGGCCGCGATCAGGGCGGCCATCCGGACGGCATCGTCGGAGACCTGGTCGCGGCCGCCGGCCTCGATCGCCTCGGCCAGCAGGTCGGCCTCGGTCCGGCGGGCGGCATTGAACCGCCGGTCGAGGATCTCGACGCCGTCCTGCCAGGCCCGGACGCCGACCGATTCGGCCTCGGCGGTGACGTCGACCCGGAGCTCGGAGCCGCGCCGCTCGCAGAGCAGCTCGACCCGCAGGGTCGTGCCCGGCGGCGGTCGAGGAGAGGACCGGCCGGATGACGACGGCGATATCGGCGTTGCCCTGCCGGAGGGTGGCGGCATAGCCCCGGCCCGGGCGCGGGCTTGACCCCGGGCCGGGGCGGTGCCGCCGGTGCCGGGCACCGGGCCGAGCGGCTTGACCACCGTCAGGCCCAGCCGCGAGGCGAGCCAGGCGACGTGATAGAGCGGCTTGACCAGGTTGGCGTGGCCGGGCAGGCCGCTCTCGTCGTGGGTCCCGTAGGTCACCGCGACCCGGCGCAGCGAGCGCAGGTAGGGCAGGAACTCGGGCATGTCGAAGGTCGAGGCGATCGCCTCGCGCCAGCGCGACTGGCGGGCGAGGGCGAAGTCGGAGACGGCCGTCCGGGTGGTCGTCGGCGACCCGGGCCAGCTCGCGCAGGCGGGCCAGGCCGTCGCCGCGCCAGGCCGAGCCGTCGACGACCAGCCGGTCGGCCGAGGCCAGGACGTCGCGCGCCTGCTGGCTCTCCAGGCGGGCCTCGCCCGGCCACCAGACGGTGACCGGCAGGTCGTGGATCAGGAGCGGCTCGACGATCGCAGCGAGGTGGCGGCCGGTGTCGCCGCCGGCGGTGATGTAGATCGTCTCGGCGCAGGTCTCCGGCGCGTCGGCCCGCGGCAGGATGCACTGGGCCGTGATCCGGGCGTCGAGCCAGCCCGGCCCGTCGGGGTCGGCCGAGCTCAGGATCATCGTCCGCGACGGGTGACGGCCGGTGAGCTGGCTGATGATCGCCGCGCCGTGCTCGCCGTCCTCGGCCTGCTGGGCGATCACGACCAGGTTCATCACGCTCGTCCGGGCGGCGATGTTGCGAACCTCGACGCCGTCGACCTCGGTCGTCAGCTTCGGCTCGGCCCAGATCCGGGCCAGCTCGCGCTCGATCCCGTCGATCGTCGAGGCCCGCGACGCCCAGCGCAGCTGGGGCGTCCCGACCGGGACGAGCCCATCGATCGCGATCGGTCCGCCGGTGCCTCGGCCGCGCCTCGCTCGCGGCCATCAGATCCGCCGCCAGCGACGGCCGTCGCGGGCCATCAGCTCGTCGGCCTCGGCCGGTCCCCACGAGCCGGCCTCGTAGTTCGGGAAGGCCGGCGCCGGGCTGTCGATCCAGGCGTCGAGGATCGGGGTGACGATCGACCAGGCCTCCTCGACCTCGTCGGCCCGGGTGAACAGCGAGGCGTCGCCGAGCAGCGCGTCGAGGATCAGGGTCTCGTAGGCCTCGGGCAGGTCGACGCTGAATGCCGAGCCGTAGGTGAAGTCCATGTTCACGTTGCGCACGTCGATGCCCAGGCCGGGGACCTTGGCGCTGAAGCGCAGCAGGATTCCCTCGTCGGGCTGGATCCGCATGGCCAGCAGGTTCGGCTCGGGCTCGGCCGCGGTATCCCGGAAGAGGCGGTGGGGAACCTGCTTGAACTGGATCGCGATCTCCGAGGCCCGCTTGGGCAGGCGCTTGCCGCTCCGGACGTAGAACGGCACCCCGGCCCAGCGCCAGTCGTCGATCGTGAACCGGGCCGCGACGTAGGTCTCGGTCTCCGACTCGGGGTCGACCTCCGGCTCGGAGCGGTAGCCCTGGACGTGCTCGGCGGCCACCCAGCCCGGGCCGTACTGGCCGCGGACGACGTCCCGCCGGACCTCCTCGGGGGTCATCGGCGCAGATGGCCCGGAGGACCTTGACCTTCTCGTCGCGCAGGGCCTCGGCCTCGAACGCGGCCGGCGGCTCCATCGCGACGAGCGACAGGAGCTGCATCAGGTGGTTCTGGAGGAAGTCGCGCGACGCGCCCGTCTCCTCGTAGAAGGCGCCCCGGGTCTCGACCCCGATCGACTCGGCCACGGTGATCTGGACGTGGTCGACGTAGCGCCGGTTCCAGAGCGGCTCGAAGATCCCGTTGCCGAAGCGGAAGACCATCAGGTTGCGGACGGTCTCCTTGCCCAGGTAGTGATCGATCCGGTAGACCTGCTTCTCGCGGAAGACCTTGCCGACCTCGCGGTTGAGCCGGGTGGCCGAATCGAGGTCGTGGCCGAACGGCTTCTCGATGACGACCCGGCGCCAGCCGCCGCCGTGGACCTCGTGGTCCAGGCCGACCCGGCCGAGCTGGCCGACGACCTCGGCGAAGGCCGACGGCTGGGTGGCCAGGTAGAAGAGGCGGTTGCCCCGGGTGCCGTGCTCGAGGTCGATCGCGTCGAGCATCGCCGACAGCCGATCGAACGGACTCGGGGTCGGCGAAGTCACCCTGGTGGTAGACGATCCGGGCGACGAACTCGTCGACGATCGCGGGCTCGACCGGGCACCCGCGAATAGTTCGCCAGCGAGGCCGCGATCTCCTGGCGGAAGACGTCCTGCTCGTACGGCCGCCGGCCGACCGCGACGAGCATGAACTCGTGGGGCAGCAGGTTCGTCCGGCGGAGCTGGTAGAGGGCCGGCAGGACCTTGCGGTGGGCCAGGTCGCCGGTGGCCCCGAACAGGACGACGACGCACGGATCGGGGACCCGCTCGAGGCGGAGGCCCTGGCGGAGCGGGTTGGCCGGCTTCGTCTCCCTCGGCTTGCGCTTGCCGCCCTGCGCCTCGCGCAGCTCGCGGATCGTGCGCGGCGCGTCCTTCGCGGTCATGCGCCGGAGCGAGCACGGCAGGATCGCCCGAGGGCCCGTTCGAGGGCCGCCAGGCCGGCATCCGGGTCGGCCTCGAGGTGGACCCGCAGGACCGGCAGCTCGTGGCTCTCGAGGACCCCGAAGTCGCCCGCCGCCTGGGCGTCGATCAGCTGCGCCGAAGGTGTACGGCCAGCCCGGGATCGGCGGTCGATCGGGGTGGTCGGCGGTGAGCTGGAAGAACAGCCCGATCGGCGCCCCGCCCTTGTGCAGCTGGCCGGTCGAATGCAGGAAGCGCGGCCCGTAGCCGGCCGTGGTCGCCCGGCCGGTCCGATCGCGGAGGAGCGTCCGGATCCGGGCGAGGGCCGCGTCGCGCTCGGGCGTCGGCGCGATGTAGGCCTGGAGGCAGAGGTAGGCGTTCGGCTTGGCCCGGGCGAGGTGCCGGCGGAGGGCGGCCTCGACGCGTCGGCCGGGCCATCCGCGCGTCAGGCCGGCGTCGCCGACGAGGGCCAGGCCGTCGCCCGCTGCGAGCAGGTCGATCGGCGGCCGGCGGTGCCCCGTGCAGGCCGGGCATCGGCCGCCTCGGCGTGCCGGGCGAGGAGCTGCCGGGTCAGGATCTTGGCCTCCTCGACGTTGGGCTGGTCGAACGCGTCGATGCCGAGGATGGCCCCGGCGAACGCCGTGGCGACCTCCCAGCGCACGAACTCGCCGCCGATGTCGATCGGTCGGCGAGCTCGATCCGGATGACCGGATGGCCGGCGGCCGGCGAGCTGCTCGAGGAGGGCGTCGGCGCGTCGTCCCGTCGGCGGCGGCAGCGGGACCGGCCGAGCCGGCCAGGGCGAGCCGGACGAAGACCCGGTCCGGCCCGTAGGCCGGCCGGCGCACCGAGCGGCTCGAGGTCGACCGGCACGATCCCGACGCCCTGCTTGCCGGTGCTCTCGGCGATCAGCTGCTCGAGCCACGAGCCGAGCGAGGCGATCTCGGGATCGGCGATGAACGTCACCTTGTCGCGGCCCGCGCCGGCCGGCGCGGCCAGGGCCAGCGGTACCCAGGGCGAGGCCCAGGGCCAGGCCCGGGTTCGCGGCCGGCTCGGGCTCGCGGCAGCGCTCGAGCATGCCGACCGCCGACCGCGAGCAGGTCGCCGAGCGACAGGCCGATGAGGCTCGCCGGCACGAGCCCGACATAGGTCAGCGCCGAGTAGCGGCCGCCGATGTCGGGCGGGTTGAGGAAGACCTCGCGCAGCTCGTCGTGGTGGGGGATCGCCTGCGATGCTCTTGCCCGGGTCGGTGATCGCGGCCATCAGGCGTGCCGGGCTCTCCCGGTGCTCGTGGCGGAGCGTCGAGCGCCGCCTGGATCCGAGCCCAGGCATCGGCCTGGAACGCGAGCGGCTCGGTCGTGGTCCCGGACTTGCTGGCCACGATGAACAGGGTCGAGAGCGGGATCGAGGTCGTCGACGACGGCGCCGACGGCGACCGGATCGGTCGAATCGAGGACGCGCAGGTCGAGCCAGTCCGGGATCACCCCGAAGGTCTCGCTGGAGGACCTCGGGGGCGAGGCTGCTGCCGCCCATCCCGGCGACCACGGCCGCCTTGAAGCCGTCCGCGCGGAGGGCCTCGCCGAAGCCCTCGAGGGCCGGGATCTGCTCGCGGAAATGGGCCGGGCGCGTCGAGCCAGCCGAGGCGCTCGGCGATCCCGGCCTGGACGGCGGATCGCTCGACCACAGCGAGGGATCGCGATCGAACAGGCGCGCGGCCCAGGATCTCGGTCCGGGCTCGCTCGGCCGGCCGCCGCCCACAGCTCGGCCTCCGCCGGGCCGAGCTGGAAGCCGGCCGGCAGGTCGGACCGGCCGGGCACTGAATCGGTCATCGAGGACCTCCGAGGGGACGGGTGGGCCGGCGTGGGTGGCTCACCCGCGTTCGGCTGCTTCGATCGCCAGGACCTTGTCGACCCGCCGGCGATGGCGAGGCTCGTTGCTGAAGGTCCGCGCCCAGGTAGGCCCGCACGATCTCGAGGGCCAGCTCGATCCCGACGATCCGGCCGCCGAGGCAGAGCACGTTCATGTCGTCGTGCTCGACGCCCTGGTGGGCGGAGTACGTGTCGTGGCAGACGGAGGCCCGGATCCCGGTCATCTTGGAGGCCGCGACCGAGGCGCCCACGCCGCTGCCGCAGACCAGCACGCCCCGATCGGCCTCGCCGCGCTGGATCGGCGGCCGAGCCGGACGGCAAAGTCGGGATAGTCGTCGGTCGGGTCCGAGCCGTCGCCACCCAGGTCGATCAGCTCGTGCCGGCTGTCGGGCTCGGCCCGACAGCCGAGCGAGCAGCTCGTCCTTGAGGGCGGCCCCGCCATGGTCGGCCGCGAAGGCGACGCGCATCAGCCCGCCGAGCCGGCCGCTGTGGACTCGGCAGTGACCGGCTGGCCGAGGCCCAGGCCGGCCGGCTGGTGGCCCGGATCGAGGGTCGGGATCCGGCCGTGGAGCCCGTCCCGGACGACCTGCCGGCCGACGTCGGCGACGTGCTCCGGGCGTGAAGCCGAAGTGCTCGAAGACGGTCGGGCCCGGCGCCGACGCGCCGAAGTGGTCGATCCCGATCATCGCCCCGTCGGCGCCGGCGTAGCGGTCCCAGCCGAGGGTGACGCCGGCCTCGACCGTCAGCCGCTTGCGGGCGGCGCGGGGCAGGACCGAGTCGCGGTAGGCCTCGTCCTGGCGCTCGAACGCCGCGAAGCAGGGCAGGCTGACCAGCCGGGTCCGGATCCCGTCGGCCTCGAGCGCGTCGCGCGCCGCCGCCGCGAGGCCGAGCTCCGAGCCGGTGGCGACCAGGAGCAGGTCGATCCCGTCCGCGCCGCCGCTCGACTCGCGCAGGACGTAGCCGCCCCGCCGGACGCCGTCCCGGGCGGCCTCCGCCGTCTCGGGCAGGGTGGTCAGCTTCTGGCGGGTGAGGCCCAGGGCGACCGGGCCGTCGCGCCGCTCGATCGCCAGGGCCCAGGCGGCGACCGCCTCGTTGGCGTCGCCCGGCCGGACGTACCACAGGTTCGGGATCGCCCGGAGGGCCGCCGGCTGCTCGACCGGCTGGTGGGTCGGGCCGTCCTCGCCGAGGCCGACCGAGTCGTGGGTCCAGACGTAGGTCACCGGCAGGCCGGCCAGGGCCGCCAGGCGGACCGAGCCCGCGCATGTAGTCGCTGAAGGTCAGGAACGTGGCGCAGTACGGGTTGAACCCGCCGTGGTAGGCGATCCCGTTGGTGATCCCGCCCATGGCGTGCTCGCGCACCCCGAAGCGCAGGTTGCGGCCGGCCTCGTCGGTCGAGAAGTCGCCGGCCGCCCTTGATGTCGGTCAGGTTCGACTCGGACAGGTCGGCCGCGCCGCCGAACAGGCCGGGCAGGGTGCCGGCCAGGGCGTTGATCGTGGCCTGGCTGACCTGGCGGGTGGCGAAGTCCTCGCCCACGGCGTAGCTCGGCAGGGCCGGCGTCCCAGCCGTCGGGCAGGTCGCCCGGCCAGCCGGCGCTCGAGCTCGGCGGCCAGCTGGGGATGCTCGTCGCGGTAGCGGTCGAACTCGGCCTGCCAGGCCTCGACCAGGGCCTCGCCTTCGGGGATCGCCCGGCGGAAGACGTCGAGCGCCTCGTCGGGGACGTAGAAGTGGCGGTCCGGATCCCAGCCGTAGGCCTCCTTGGCCAGCCGGACCTCGTCCTCGCCGAGCGGCGAGCCGTGGGCCTTCTGGGTGTCCTGCTTGTGGGGCGCGCCGTAGCCGATATGGGTCCGGACCGCGATCAGGCTCGGCCGGCCGTCCTCCTGGGCCCGCTGGATGGCGTGGCTGATCGCGCCGACGTCGTTGCCGTCGTCGACCTGCCGGGTGTCCCAGCCGTAGGCATCGAAGCGGCCCAGGACGTTCTCGGAGAAGGCCATCGCCGTCGGGCCGTCGAGCTGGATTCCGTTGTCGTCGTAGAGCATGACCAGCTTGCGCAGCTGCAGGTGGCCGGCAAGGGAGGCGGCCTCCGAAGCGATGCCTTCCTGCATGTCGCCGTCCGAGCAGATCGCGTAGGTCCAGTGGTCGACGATGTCGTGGTCCGGCCGGTTGAACTCGTGGGCCAGCCGGCGTTCGGCGATGGCCATGCCCACGGCATTGGCGACGCCCTGGCCGAGCGGACCGGTGGTCGCCTCGACGCCGGGCGTCAGGCCCCGCTCGGGGTGGCCGGGCGTGCGCGAGCCCCACTGCCGGAACTGCTCGATATCGGCCAGCGAGACGTCGTAGCCGGTCAGGTGGAGGAGCGAGTAGAGGAGCATCGAGGCGTGGCCGGCCGACAGCACGAACCGGTCGCGATTGGGCCAGTCGGGCACGGTCGGGGCGTGGCGCAGGAAGCGGGTCCAGAGGCTGAAGGCCATCGGGGCCATGCCCATCGGCGCCCCGGGATGGCCCGAATTCGCCTTCTGGACGGCGTCGATCGACAGGGTCCGGATCGTGTCGATGGCAAGCAGGTCGAGGGTGTCCGGGGCGAGGGTCATGGGAGTCTCCGGATTGGTCGAGACGTTCGCGGCCATTGTAGTGCCGCTGCCGCTCACGGCCCGGCGGCGTCCGCGAGGGAGCGGCCCTCGCTATCCTCGAGGCGTGCCGAATCGCCTGAGCGTCACCCAGCGCCTGCCGCACCGGCCGGTCCGGCCTCGCCGGCGAGCGGTGACCCGGGTCGTGGTCCTGGGCGACCTGACCCTCGACGTCGTGCTCAGCCCGGCTCCGGCCGCTCGCGCCTGCCACGGACGTGCCCGGCACGGTCCGCCTGCGCCAGGGCGGCTCAGCCGCGACGACGGCTCGCTGGCTGGCCCGGCTGGGCGTCTCGACCCAGCTGATCTGTGCGGTCGGGCGCGACGGACCCGGCCGGGCGCTGGTCGAGGCCCTCCGAGCCGACGGCGTCGATCGTCCGGGCCAGCCGGGTCGCGGGCGTGCCGACCGGCCGGATCGGCGTCGTCGTGTCGCCCGATGGCGAGCGCTCGTTCGTGGCCGACCGGGGCGCGGCCGATCGGCTCGCACCGGCCGACCTCAAGGCGGCCTGGTTCGCCCGGCGTCGATCTGCTCCACCTGCCGATCTACTCGCTGATCGGCGAGCCGCTCGGTTCGACCGGCCAGGCCGCGATTCGGCTGGCCCGGGCGGCCGGCGCCGCCGTCAGCCTCGACCTTGCCTCGGTCGGCCCACTGCTGGCCGGCGGCCGGGCGGCCGCCCGGCGACTGGTCCAGGCCGTCGCGCCCGACATCCTGCTGGCGACCGCGACGGAGCTGGCGGCGCTGCTCGACGCGTCCGAACGGGCGATCATCGACGGGCGAGCGCTGGCGTCGCTGCTCGCCCCGGTCGTCGTCGTCAAGCGGGGCGCGAGCGGCGCTACGGTCCACCTGCTCGACCAGACCGGCGCCGCGATCAGCTTCGAAGTGGCGACGCGGCCGCTGCCGGCCAGCGACACGACCGGGGCCGGCGACGCCTTCGACGCCGGCTTCCTGGTCGGCTACGCCGAGGCCCGGCGAACGGGCCGGCCGACCCCGGCGGCCCTCCGACGGGCCGTCCTGGCCGGCCACCGAGCCGCCGCCCGCCAGCTGTCCGGACCGCGGCCCGAGCTCGACTTGCGCTGAGCGGCGCGGACGGGGCCGGTCGGCTGGTTCGGCTAGGGCCGCTGCCGGCCGGACTGCCGGCGCGCCAGGTGGCGGTCGAACCAGTCGAGCATCCGGGTCATCCGGTCGATCCGGCGGTCGACCCGGCCCGACGCCTGGTAGACGTGGTACTCGTCGGGGTAGAGGACGTACTCGACCGTCCGGCCGAGCGTCCGCAGGGCGATGAAGAACTGCTCGTTGTCGGCCTTCGGGCAGCGCACGTCGGCCTCGCCCTGGAGGATGAGCAGGGGCGTCCGGACGGCGGCTGACGTGGGCCAGCGGCGACTGGCGCCAGAGCTTGAGCATGCCGGCCTCGCTGAACGGATCGCCCAGCAGGGACGTCCGGCAGTAGTCCGGCCCGCTGTCGGAGTTGGCCCAGGCGTTGACCTGATTGGTCACGCCGTTCTCGCTGACCGCCGCCCCGAACCGGTCTGCTCGTGCCGACCAGCCAGTTGACCATGAACCCGCCGTAGCTCAGGCCGAGCACGCCGAGCCGGCCGGCGTCGGCCAGGCCCAGGCCGATCGACGTGGTCGAGCACGGCATGGACGTCGTCGGCATCGACCCCGCCCCAGTCGCCGAGCTGGGGCCGGATCCAGTCGCGGCCGTAGGTGGCCGAGCCGCGGATGTTGGGCAGGATCACCCGGTAGCCGCGCGAGACGAGGAGGGCGACCTCCAGGCTGCGGGGCGGGCGCCCAGGCTCCCAGCGGTCCGCCATGGATGTCGACGACCGTCGGCAGGGCGGCGTCGCCCGGCGCCGGGGGGCGAGGCGATCCAGTCTCGATCGGCCCGCCCGCGCCCGGGGCGTGGACGAGCCGCATCTCCGGCTGGCGGACGCGCGGCCTGCCAGCGTCGAGCCAATCGTGGTGCGGGTGACGCAGCCGACCGTCGGCGGCGGTCATCAGCTCGGGCGCCCGCCCGTCGAGCGTGCCGACGACCGCGACCCGCCGGCCATCGCCGGGCCACCGCCAGTGGTCGCAGGCGGCCGCATCGGCCGGCCAGCGGACGTGGCTCGGCCGCGGCTCCGGCCGGTCGCCGGGTCGAGCGGGAACTGCCAGGGCAGGCAGCGCCCGCGATCGGACACCAGGGCGACGAGGCGATTCGGCGCCGGCCCAGAACGGGCCGGGGCGGGCGCTCGCCTGCCAGCCGTGGAGGTCGGTGTCGACCCAGGACCCGACCGGCCGGTCGAGCTCCGGGGCGAGCGCGACGTGGCCGGCCCTGCCGCCGTCCGCCGGGGCGATCACGATGCCCGGGCTCAGGTCGTCGAGCGGGTCCGGCGTCGATCACGCCGATGGCGGCGAGCCAGCGGCCGTCGGGCGAGAACGCCGGCTGGCTGGCATGGCCGCCCAGGCGCAGGATCTCGACCGGCTCGCCGGCGCGTCGAGGCCGACCGCGCCAGATCGTCAGCCTGGGGCCGGCGTCGGCCTGGTCGGCGCGGTCGGCGGCGAAGACGAGCGACCGGCCGTCCGGATCCCAGCTCGGCTGGCGGACGCCCCAGTCGCCCGGGGTCAGGCGGCGCGGGCGGGCGTCGCGGCCGAACCGCGACGACGAACAGGTGCTCCCAGCGATCGACGTGGCCCTGCTCGTCCCAGCGCCAGTCGGCCCGGTGATCCGCCGGCCGAGCGGCGCTCGGTCCGGATCCGCTGCCGGTCCGGCGTGCGGCCGCGCCTCGGGGATCAGGAAGCGGGGCGGGTCCGGCCTCGGTCGTGAATGCGAGTCGATCGCCGCTCCGGTGACCAGGCGAGCTCGCCTCGACGCCGTGAACGGGCGCGGCCAGGGTCCACGGGCGGCGGCCGGGTCGCCGGTCCGCGCGCGGGCAGGTCCAGGACCTCGAGGGTCGCGCACGGCGCCGGTGCCGTCGTAGGCGCCGCCGGCGGAAGGCGACCCGCCGGCCGTCGGGGCTGATCCGCGGCCGCGCAGTCGCGGACGGTGCCGGTCGTCGATCGGCGCGGACCCGGCCGAGGCCGGCCACGAGGGGCACGAGCCACAGTGGGAGACGTAGCGGTCGGCCTGGCCGACAGCCGCCGGGCGACGATCGCGAAGCGGCCGTCGGGCGCGACGTCGAGCTCCTCGAGCACCACCTGGCGGCGGATGATCGCCGGGGTCATCGGCTGTGGCGGGCGCGTGGCATCGGCTCGGCCATCGCCGAAGCCGGTAGCGACCACGAGGCCCGCCGGTGCCGTACGCTCCACCGGATGGAACGGATCCCCGCCGACGTCTCGCTTCGCGAGCGGCTGCGCGTTTCGCCCGAGGTGGCCGACGCGCTCCTCGCGGGCGGGCCGGTCGTCGCCCTCGAGTCGACGCTGATCAGCCACGGGCTGCCGTACCCCCAGAACGTCGCCGTCGCCCGAGCCGTCCGAGGCGGCCGTCCGGGCGGCGGGGGCGACGCCGGCGACGGTCGCGATCCACGCTGGCCGGATCCTCGTCGGGCTGGACGATGCCGCGCTCGAGGCGCTCGGCGACGGCGCCTGCCGGCTCGGTCGTCAAGGCGGCCCGGCCGAGCCTCGCGGCGGCGCTGGCGGGCGGGGGCTGGGCCGCGACAACCGTCTCGGCCACGATGATCGCGGCGCACACCGCCGGGATCCGGGTCTTCGCCACCGGTGGGATCGGCGGCGTCCATCGCGGGGCGTTCGGGGCCGTCGGCCACGCTCGACGTCTCGTCCGACCTCGAGGAGCTGGCCCGAACCCCGGTCGCCGTGGTCTGCGCCGGGCCCAAGGCGATCCTGGACCTGCCCCTGACCCTCGAATACCTCGAGACGCGGGGCGTGCCGGTCGTGACGATCGGCCAGGCCGAGCGTGCCCGGGTTCTACTCGACGTCGAGCGGCGTCGCGGCGCCCCATGTCGTGCCCGGACGTGGCCGAGGCCGCCTGGCTCGTGGCGACCCATCTCGGCCTGGGACTGGGCTCGGGGATCCTCCTGTGCACGCCGGTCCGCGCCGACGTCGCACTGCCGCTGGCCGACGCGCGGGTCGCGATCGAGCGCGCCCTGGCCGAGGCCGATGCCGCGGGCGATCCACGGCCGGCGACGACGCCCTGGCTCCTGGCCCGGATCGCCGAGCTGACCGACGGCGCCTCGATCCGGGCGAACACCGCCCTGATCGAGAACGACGCCCAGGTCGCCGGCCTGCTCGCGGTGGCCCTGGCCGCCTGATCTTGCCCGCCGCCCGGCCCGTCGGCCGCTGCCGTCAGGCTGTGCCAGCCCGCTCCGCGGCTCGATGTTGATCGCCGTGCGACAAACGGGCCGTTTCGCCGGCCGCCCAGGCCGTGGGCTCCTCGCTCGATCGGCAATTCATCCCGGCCCACGCTCAGCTCGGGATGAATCCGTGGCGTCGACCGCACCAGCTCCAGCGACCGAGCCCGCCGAAACCGCGGTTTTGTCCCACCACGATCAACAACGCTTCGCAACGGGGCCGCGTTGCAGGCCAGGCACGATCACGGTCCCTCGGCTGGGCGCGGCCACGCGCGATGGTAGACTCCGGTCTCCCCGAACCCGCAGAGGCCGTGCCGTGTCCGGCTCGATCCAGGCCGCCTGCCATTGATGCCCGCGGGATCACCCGGGTGTACAAGGCCAAGCCGCGCGACGTGACCGCCCTCGCCGGCATCGACCTCGAGGTCGCCCCGGGCGAGTTCTTCGGGCTGCTCGGGCCGAACGGCGCGGGCAAGACGACCCTGATCAAGATCCTGACCACGCTGCTCCTGCCGTCGAGCGGCACGGCCCGGATCTTCGGCTTCGACGTGGCCACCGAGACCAAGAAGATCCGCCGGATCATGAACATGGTCGCCGGCGGCGAGCAGTCGGGCTACGGCATCCTCGAGGTCCGCGAGCAGCTCTGGATGTTCAGCCAGTTCTACGGCCTCGGCGCACGCGAGGGCTGGCAGCGGGTCGACGAGCTCATCGAGGCGGTCGGCCTGGGCGAGCAGAGCCACCAGCGGGTCAGCACGCTGTCGACCGGCCAGCGCCAGAAGATGAACTTCGCCCGCGGCCTGCTCAACGACCCGTGGGTCTTCTTCCTCGACGAGCCGACCCTCGGCCTGGACGTGTCGGCCGCGCGCGCCGTGCGCGAGCTGGTGGTCGGCTGGCGAGCCGCCGTGCCCGGCCGGACGGTCCTGCTCACGACCCACTACATGGCCGAGGCCGACGAGCTGTGCGAGCGGATCGCCATCGTCGATCACGGTCGGATCCTGGCGATCGGCACGCCGGCCGAGCTGAAGCGGCGCGTCCAGCGCGAGTCGATCTTCCGGCTCGAGGTCGACCGGCTGGACCGGGGACCGGCCAGCCTGGCCCGCCTGCCCGGGGTCGTATCGGCCGTGGCCGGCGCGGGCGCCGGCGCCGATTCGGATGGCGTGGCCAGGCAGACCGTCGTGATCAACCTGGTCCTGGCCGACGACGCCGCCCTGGCCGGGGTGGTGGCCGCCCTGGGCGGGCTCGACGCCCGGATCGTTGCCCTGACCAAGTCGGAGCCGAGCCTCGAGGACGTCTTCGTCGAGCTGGTCGGACGCGGCTTCGACGACGAGGACAGGGATCCGACGGAGCCGACCCGGGCGAGAGCTCGCCGGGCAGGAGCCGGTCCGCTGAGCCGCACGAGGTCGGGCAGCCGGATCCGAACGAGGTGCCCTCGTGACCGAGTCGGGCGCGACCCGCAAGGGACCGGCCCTGGCACCGCCGGCCGTCGGCCCACCCGCGATCCGGGCCTTCGTCGGCCGGCCGACCGCCGGTCCCCGCGAAGCGGCCGACTGGAGCCGCCGCCGGATCGTGGCCAACAACCTCCATTCGATCGTCGGCCGGGCCTTCCCGCGCGTCCGCGGGCTGACCCGCGAGCCGTCCTGGATCTTCTTCGAGATGCTCCTGCCGTTCCTGACCACGTCCGCCTTCGTGTTCGTCTACCGGGCCCTCGATGCGCCGGCGTCGTACATCGGCTTCGTCGTGCTGGGCGGGGCGATGACGGCCTTCTGGCTGAACGTCGTGTGGATGATGGCCGCCCAGCTCTACTGGGAGAAGGACCAGGGCAACCTCGAGCTCTACTTCGCCGCGCCGATGAACGTGATGAGCGTCCTCTTCGGGATGGCCGTCGGCGGCCTGGTCATGAGCTCGACCCGGGCGGTCGTCGTCCTGGCGGTCGCCACCCTGGTCTACGGCGTCGCGTTCAGCATCGACCAGTGGGGCCTGCTGATCGCGGTGTTCTTCCTGACCCTGGCGGCCCTGTACGGCTTCGGGATGATGCTGGCCAGCCTGTTCCTGATGTGGGGCCGGGAGGCCTGGCACATGACCCAGCTGATGATCGAGCCGGTCTACTTCGTGTCCGGCCTGAACTTCCCGGTCGGCCGCCTGGGCATCCTCGGCGCGGCCGCGATCGCCCTGATCCCGCTGGCCGTCGGCCTCGACGCGATGCGCCAGCTCGCCTTCGCCTCGACCGGGCCGACCGGGACGCCCAGCCCCGAGGTCGAGGCGCTCATCCTGGTCGTGATGACCGTCGTCTTCGTCGATCCTGGCCCGGGATCCTGCTGCGCTCGATGGAGGAGCGCGCCCGGCGCGAGGGCCGTCTGACGGTGCGCTGGCGATGACCGGCCAGCACGACGCCCCGCGGCGGTCGACCCGGGCCTGGTCGGAGACGCTCGCTTCGACCGCTCCAAGACGGACGGCCACGGTGCCGCCGACCAGGTCCGGAGCTTTCGGACGGCGGTCGGCCTGGGCTGGAAGATGGAGGCGAACTGGACCGATCCCGGTCCTGTTCTTCATCTATTCGGTGGCCAAGCCGCTCGCCTCGGCCCTGATCCTGGTGTTCATGATCCAGGTGATCGCCGGGCCCTCCGGTCAGATGCTGCGCGGCTTCGTGATCGTCGGCAGCGCCCTGTGGTCGCTGGTCCTGAGCGGCATCGCCGGCCTGGCCTGGGCCGTCCTCGACGATCGCGAGCGCTACCGGATGCTCAAGTACGTCTACGTCAGCCCGAGCTCGTTCGTGGTGGTCCTGCTCGGCCGCGGGATCGCCCGCCTGGCCGTGGGCGCGATGGGCGCGGCGATCACCCTGGCCGTCGGCGTCGTCTTCCTGGGGGTGTCGTTCAGCCTGGCGGCGGTCGACTGGCCGCTGCTGGTGATCACGGCGGCCTCGGGCCTGGTCGCGATCCTCGCCCTGGGCGTGATGATGGCCGCGATCTGCATCCAGACCCGCCAGGACTCGTGGACCTACCCGGAGGCGGTGGCCGGTGCGCTGTTCCTGGTCGTGGGCGCGGTCTTCCCACTCTCGGCCCTGCCCAGCGCGCTCCAGGTGATCGGCCTGCTGAACCCGCTGACCTGGTGGATCGCGGGCGTCCGCCAGGCGCTCTTCCCGGGCGGCCCGAGCTCGATCGGCGGGGCCCGGCTCGGTCTGGTACCAGGTCTCGGGGGAGCTGAATCCGAACGACGCCCAGATCGTCATTGCCTTGCTGGCCACGGGAGCCGTCGTTACACTCGCAGCGGCGATCCTGTTCCGCGCCAGCGAGCATCGGGCGAAGGATCGCGGCACGATCGACCGAACGACCGGATCCTGACAGGACAGGGAGACGAATGCGGATCTACGAGGGGTCCCCGCGCCAGGACTTCGAAGAGGTCTTCCGTTCGATCGGAGCCTTCCTCGACCAGCGCGGGATGCGCGAGGTCCTGCTGGCCGAGGCTCCCGACGGCTTCATCGTCCAGGGCCTGGTCCTGACCAAGGCCTCGGGCGGCTGGGGCGAGTCGCTGGGCAGCCAGGTCAAGGAGACCCTGACCTTCCTCGACGACGACATCGCCCGGTTCATGGAGGAGGCCGTCGCCCGGCGCAACCGGCAGGTCGCGGAAGACTGGAGCAAGGCGGGCTACTATGAGCAGGCATTCCGCGTCCTTGGTCGCTACATGGACGAGCAGAAGCCGAAGGACACGTTCTTCTTCGAGCAGGACGGTGCGTTCGTCGTCCGCCTGTTGATGTCGTCCCAGACCGGCAGCAAGCACGTCCTGTCGGAGTTCACCAAGGAGGACGTGGAGTCGATGATTGCCGGAGGTCCGGCATTGCGAGACACCCGACCGGCGGCCAAGTCCGCCTCGGGCGAAAAGAAGGCGTAACGGGGAGGTATCGATCATGAAGGCTCTCAAGACCGTCGCAGTCGCGCTGGGGGTCACCCTGGGCGCCCTGATCGTGATCCCGCTGGTCATCCTGGCCGGCCTGTTCGTGTGGCTCAAGCTGACCGAGGAGTCCGACGAGGAGTCGCTCGTCCTGGACCAGGACAACGCCTGAATCGCCGCTCGCCCGGTAACCCCGGGCAGATTCGGCGCGCCGACTCGGCGGCTGCCCAGGCTCACCCGGCCATGACCAACCTGGCGCCCGACGCGACGAACGCGCCGGGCGTCGTGCTGTCCGGCGCCGCGCCGCCCATCCCGCCGCTCGAGCCGGGCGAGCCGCCGCTGGCGATCCTGGTTGACTACGACGGCACGATCGCCCTGACCGACGTGTCCGACACGGTCATGGCCGAGCACGTCTCACACGCCGACTGGGAGCGGATCGCGGCGATCTACGATGCCGGCCGGATGGGCTCGCGCCGGCTGATGGAGTGGGAGGTCACCCTCATCCAGGCCACCGAGGCGGAGCTGCTGGCCACGGCCGCCGTCCAGCCCCATGACCCGGGCTTCGTGCCGTTTGCCCGGCGGGCCAGCAGCGCCGGCATCCCGGTCGAGGTCGTGAGCGACGGCTTCGGCTTCTTCATCGGGCCGGCCCTGGCCCGGCTCGGGCTGGCCGAGCTGCCGATCGTCACGGCCCGGACCACGTTCGGCCCGGGCGGGCCCGGATCGACTGGCCCAACGGCCACCCCGATTGCCAGGTCTGCGGGACCTGCAAGCGCCAGCGGGTCCTGGCCCACCAGGCCGCCGGCCGGGCGGTCGTGTTCATCGGTGATGGCGAGAGCGATCGCTACGCCGCCGGCTATGCCGACCTGATCTTCGCCAAGCGCGCCCTGGTCCCGATCTGCCTCGACGCCCGTTGGCCGTTCGAGCGCTGGACCGAGTTCGCCGAGATCCACGCCTGGCTCAACGAGCGCCTGGACGCCTGGCGGACCGATCCGGCCGGGGCCTTTCCCGCGCCCGGCTGCCGGCCCGATCTTCTGCGGCCCGGAGGTCTGGGGCCCGGGCGCCAAGGACCCGCCGGGGGCCGAGCTGCCGCCCGATTTGGGGGCTGCCTCCTGACCGCCGGGATTGCCTCCGGGAGGCGTCTTCCGGTAGCATTGGAAAAACCCCCGGAGGACCCAGCCCATGGCGAAGTATGTCTTTGTGACCGGAGGCGTGACCTCCTCGCTTGGCAAGGGCATCACCGCCGCCAGCATCGGTCGGATCCTGCGGGCCCGGGGCCTGTCCGTCTCGATCCTCAAGCTCGACCCGTACATCAATGTCGACCCCGGGACGATGTCGCCCTACCAGCACGGCGAGGTCTTCGTGACCGACGATGGCGCCGAGACCGACCTCGACCTGGGCCACTACGAGCGGTTCATCGACGAGAACCTGTCGCAGCTGTCCAACGTCACGACCGGCCGGATCTACCAGGCCGTGATCGCCAAGGAGCGGCGCGGGCGACTACCTCGGCGGGACCGTCCAGGTCATTCCCCACATCACCAACGAGATCAAGGAACGGATCGGCCGGCTGGCCAAGGACGGCGACCGGGACGTCGTGATCGTCGAGGTCGGCGGGACTGTCGGCGACATCGAGAGCCTGCCCTTCCTCGAGGCGATCCGCCAGATGCGCAAGGACGTCGGCCGGCACAACGTCCTGTACGTCCACGTGACCCTGCTGCCGGTCCTGATGGCCACCGGCGAGCTCAAGACCAAGCCGACCCAGCACAGCGTCAAGGAGCTCCGCGGGATCGGCATCCAGCCCGACGTGATCGTCCTCCGCTCGGACCATCCGGTCAGCGACGAGATCCTCGAGAAGATCGCGCTGTTCACCGACGTCGCCACGGACGCGGTCATCCCGGCCGTGACGGCCGACACGATCTACGAGGTGCCGCTCCAGTTCGAGGCCGCCGGCCTGGGCGAGCTGGTCGTCCGCGAGCTCGGCCTGACCGAGGCCGCCGACGGACCCCGATCTGACCGCCTGGCGGGCGCTGGTCGAGCTGATCAAGCGGCCCAAGCCCGGCCTCGAGATCGCCCTCGTCGGCAAGTACATCGAGCTGCCCGACGCGTACATGAGCGTCAGCGAGGCGCTCCGCCACGCGGCCTGGGCCAACGGCGTCGACGCCCGGATCCGCTGGGTGAACTCCGAGGAGCTGACTCCCACGAACGTGTCCGAGCGCCTGGGCGGCGTGGCCGGCGTGCTCGTCCCGGGCGGCTTCGGCCATCGCGGGATCGAGGGCAAGGTCCTGGCCGCCCGCTTCGCGCGCGAGAACCAGGTGCCGTTCCTGGGCCTCTGCCTCGGCCTCCAGTGCGCCGTCATCGAGGTCGCCCGCCAGGCGCTCGGGACGCGCGACGCCAATTCGACCGAGTTCGAGATGTTCACCGCCAACCCGGTCATCGACTTCATGCCCGACCAGCGCGAGATGGAGGACAAGGGCGGCACCATGCGCCTGGGCCTCTACCCGGCCCGCCTGACGCCCGGCTCGAAGGCGGCCGCGGTGTACGGCTCCGAGGTCATCTACGAGCGCCATCGCCACCGCTTCGAGGTCAACAACCGCTACCGCCAGACGCTCGAAGGCGCGGGCATGATCCTGTCCGGCCAGTCGCCCGACGGCCGGCTGGTCGAGATCGTCGAGCTGCGCGACCACCCCTGGTTCGTCGCCAGCCAGTTCCATCCCGAGTTCAAGAGCCGGCCAACCCGGCCCCATCCCCTGTTCGACGGGTTCGTGGCCAGTGCCGTCGCCGTCGCCGACGGCCGTGAGCCGGTGCTCACCGCCAGGTCGGCTATCCGGCCGGATGGCGCGCCGGTCCGAGCGCCGGCTCGAGCCCGATCGACTCGAGCATGGCCAGCCCGGCCGGCAGTGAATCGGCGGCGCTGCGGTCCTGATCCGGGCGCGGCGTAGAATCGGCGGCGCCACCAGGTATGCCTCGCAAGTCGCCGCCCGATCCGTGGTCAGCGGCTCGCTCCTCAGAAGCCTGGAGTTGACCCGTGAAGATCTTCCTCGACACCGCCGAGATCGACGAGATCCGGCAGGCGGCCAGGTGGGGCGTCCTCGACGGCGTGACCACCAATCCGAGCCTGTACGCCAAGGTCGGCGGCTCGTACGACGACATCCTGGCCGAGGTTTGCCGGATCACGCCCGGCCCGGTCTCGGCCGAGGTCATTGCCGACGATGTCGAAGGCATGCTGAGCGAGGGCCGGCACTTCGCCAAGATCGCCCCGAACATCGTGGTCAAGGTGGCGATGAGCGAGAACGGCCTCGAGGCGATCAGCCGGTTCGCCGACGAGGGCATCAAGACGAACTGCACCCTGATCTTCTCGGCCAACCAGGGCCTGCTCGCGGCCAAGGCCGGAGCCAGCCTGCTCAGTCCGTTCGTCGGCCGGCTCGACGACATCAACGAGGACGGCATGACCTGCGTCCGCGAGCTGGTCGAGATCGTCGAGATCCACGAGCTCGACGCCGAGGTCCTGGCGGCCTCGATCCGCCATCCGCTCCACGTCACCCAGGCCGCCCTGGCCGGGCGCGCAGATCGCGACCTTGCCGTTCAAGATCCTGCAGATGATGATCCACCACCCGCTGACCGACGCGGGCATCGTCCGCTTCAAGGAAGACTGGGCCAAGGCCCGCGCCGGAGCCGCCGCCAAGGCCTGAGGCCTCCTTCGCTGCCACGCCCTCGCGCCGACGGTCTTCCTGGCGCACCAAGTCGCCTGAATCCGGGCCTTGGACCGCCCTGGGACGCGGTCGGCAAGGTCGAGCACGGGTCGTCCGCCAGATCATCCCGAGCTGAGCGTGGCTCGGGCTGAATTTCTTCCGCGGCCTGGGGTTGAAGGCTGCAGTCGGTGCCGCCAAGAGCTGTTTTGTTGCGTCAGAAAGACGGATCGACTAAGAGGCCCGGGCCACAGCCCGGGCGTCCCGGCCACGCCCCAGCCGGATCATCGGAGGCCGTATCGCCCGAGCGCATCTACCCCGCGTCGATCACGCAGAAGCGGTTGCCTTCGGGGTCGGCCAGGATGATGTAGTCGGCGTCGGGCGGCCGCTTGCTCCAGTGGACCTCGGTCGCGCCGAGCGCCTTGAGGCGCTCGACCTCGGCGGCCTGATCAACGGCGTAGAGGTCGAGGTGGATCCGGGGCGGCACCTGGACGGTCGAGCGGACCCGGTCGAGCGAGACGTTCGGGCCGGCCCGCCTGCGCTGGCCTGAGCAGCGCGAAATCGTCGCCGTCGCCGTGGCCGGCGGCACGTAGTCGAGGGCGGCCGACCAGAACGCGACGCTGGCGCTCGAGGTCGTCGACCCGGATGACGATCGATCCAACACGAAGCATCGCGGCCAATGTAGCGGCTCGGTCGCTGGTCGCCACTCGGTCGCCTGGCTCGTGGCCGACGCCACGCACGTGCTGGTTGGATCCCCGAGTTCGCCCACGCAGGCGAACAAAACGGCCCATACGTGGCACCGCCCGCGGTCCCCGGCGCGCTGGCGCAAGCGAGGATCTCGACCCGATCGTTCGTCCGACGGCCGAACAAACGCGGCGCCGTGGCCGCCCCGAGCTTCGGCTGGGCCGATGCGTCACGCACGCTCTGTTCGCCTGAGCGCGACACGCTTGCGCCGGCCGGGCAGGACCGGATCAGGCCCGCCGTCGGCCGCAGCACGCGCGATCTGGCAGATTGACGGCGCCCGATCCGGGCGTCTATTCTCAGATGAGTTCCCAACTCGGCAGCCGCCGGAATAGCGATTCCGCGCGAGCGCCCCGGAACCATTCCTGTGTCCTCCCCTGCCACTGGTGATCCCTACCTGATGCCTGCTATCGGCCCCGACCCACGCGATCCTCGCTCCCGCAACCGGCGCACTCGCCGGCGCCCCAACGCTCCCCGTCCGCCGGTGACGGACTTCGACGAGCTGCAGGAAGCCGAGGCCGCCCGCGGCCGCAACGACCTGGCCATCGCCGAGCTGCGCGAGATGAGCGAGAAGGAGCTCCGCTCGATCGGGCGTGAGCTCGAGATCGAGTCGGTCCCGGCCGATCGCCGCGAAGAGCTGATGGATCGCATCCTCCAGCGCCAGACCGAGCGCGCCGGGCTGGCCTACGCCACCGGCATCCTCGACGTGGTCGACGAGGGCTTCGGCTTCATGCGCCGGCACGGCCTGCTGCCCAGCCCCGAGGACGTCTACGTCAGCTCGAGCCAGGTCCGCCGCTTCGGCCTGCGGATCGGCGACCGGCGTCTCGGCGCGGTCCGCACCCCGCGCGAGGCCGAGAAGTACTTCGGCCTGCTCCGGGTCGACTCGGTCAACGGCCTCGATCCCGACGCCGCTCGCCGCCGGCCCCATTTCGGGGACATGACCCCGATCCACCCCGACGAGCTGATCAACCTCGAGTCGGATCCCAAGAACCTCAGCCAGCGCCTCGTCAACCTGGTCAACCCGCTGGGCAAGGGCCAGCGCGCCCTCATCGTCAGCCCGCCCAAGGCCGGCAAGACGATGCTCCTCAAGCACATCGCCAACGGCATCTCCACCAACTACCCGGAGATCCTCCTGATGGTCGCCCTGATCGGCGAGCGGCCCGAGGAAGTCACCGACATGCGCCGGAGCGTCAAGGGCGAGGTGATCAGCTCGACCTTCGACGAGCCGACCGAGAACCACACCCACGTCGCCGAGATGGCCCTCGAGATCGCCAAGCGCCAGGTCGAGAGCGGCCGCGACGTGGTCATCCTGCTCGACTCGATCACCCGCCTTGCCCGCGCCTACAACCTGGCCCTGCCGCCGAGCGGCCGAACCCTGTCGGGCGGCATCGACCCGATCGCCCTGTATCCGCCCGAAGCGCTTCTTCGGGGCCGCCCGGAACATCGAAGAGGGCGGCTCCCTGACGATCATCGGCACCTGCCTGGTCGAGACCGGCTCGCGCATGGACGACGTGATCTACGAGGAGTTCAAGGGCACCGGCAACTCCGAGCTGATCCTCGAGCGCAAGCTGGCCGAGAAGCGGATCTTCCCGGCGATCGACGTCCAGCGCTCGGGCACCCGGCGCGAGGAGCTGCTGCTCGAGGAAGGCACCCTCAAGATGGTCTGGACGATGCGCCGGATGCTCTCGGCCGTCGGCACCAACGAGGGCATCGAGCTGCTCCTCAACCGGCTGTCGAAGACCGAGACAACACCGAGTTCCTGGCCCAGCTGACCAAGGGCCTCGCCGCGAACGCCTAGCCCAGGACCGACAGGGGACCGAAGGAGCCAGGACCGGGGCCCAAGCCCCCGGGCGGACCGAGGGAGGAGACCACCCGGCCAACGTCCCCGGCGCGACCCGGGCCGGCAGCTTCTGACGAATTCACGCTGGAGCGACTCGTATGGTGGCTCGCCACCGGATCCGGCGCGTGGACCCGCTCGACCGAAGGAGCGGAGGCCGCGTCCCGTGCTCACTGAGCCTGATCAGGCCCTGTTCGGCTCCGTCCGACGACCGCGATCGCCCATAGCGACTGCTGTAGCGCGAATTTGTCGGAAACAGGGCCAGACAGGGCCTTCATCGGGCCGAAACGGGGGCCGGGCCGCGGCGAATGCCTGGCCCAGTGACCAAGGGCCTCGCCGCGAACGCCTGACCGCTCGCCCGGTCGGCGTCCGGATTGCATCGTTCCGGCGCGCCGTGGTACGGTGCCGCCAGCACGAAGTCCCGGCTAGAGATGTTGTCGGGCAGCCGCCTTCAAGAGACCCCAGCTCAAGATCGCGACCGACCCCGGACGGCGAGGCGACCTCCAGCGCTCCCATCCCAGAGCGCCGTCCCCAACCTCGGAGACCGTATTGCGGAAGACCACGGCCCGCGTGCAGCGTGCCCTGCACCGACTGCGCTCAGATCTGCGCCGGACCCCCGTCAGCCCAACCGCCTCGATCCGTTCGGGTGCACACCGGATCCCGCGCTCCGAGCGCCTGGCCGACCAGTTCCTGGCCCTCGTTTCGCCCCACCTGAATGGCGCCGTGGGCCGCGATCGGCGGTCGTGAGCGCCTCCTGCCGATCGGCATCGCCCTCCTCGTCCTGGTCGCCTCGATCAGCAGCGCCGCGGTCACGGAACCGCGGTGAACGGGGCCACCGGCAGCACCAACGCCCCAAGCGCCACACCCGGATCGCGATTGGCGCAATCGACGGCGGGGTCGACCCGGGCACCGACTCGATCACCGCCCCCGGCGAGGACGTGACCGACGCGGTCGGGGCCACCACCAACGATGGTTCGACGACCTGGGCCAATACCTGGCCGGACGGGACCCTGCTCAAGCCGATGGCCGTCGACACGACCGTCAGCGACGCGTCGGCCCGGCTGGTCACCTACACCGTCAAGCTCCGGTGACACCCTGACCGGCATCGCCAAGCAGTTCGGCATCTCGATGATGACCCTGTGGTGGGCCAACAACCTGGCCGCCAAGGAGTCAGCTGCACATCGGCCAGAAGCTGGAGATCCCGCCGGTCGATGGGCTGGTCATCGTGGTCAAGGCGGGCGACACCCTCGACTCGATCTCCGCCCTGACCGGCATGTCGGCCGATGACATCGTGACCTACAACAACCTGACCGACCGGACCTTGGTGATCGGCCAGGTCCTGATCGTGCCCGACGCCCTGGGCAAGCCGATCCCGGCGCCGGCCGCCACGCCCCGGCCCGTCGCGAATCGTCGGGCGGCGGCTCGAGCGGCTCCAAAGGCGAAGCCTCCGGTCAGCTACAGCGGCGGCGCCTTCAACTGGCCCGTGCCCGGCGGCTGGATCAGCCAGTACTTCCACGCCAGCCATCCGGCCATCGACATCGCCGCGCCCGAGGGGACGCGCGTCCTGGCTGCGGCCGCCGGGACCGTGATCTGGGCCGGCTGGAAGGACAACGGCGGCGGCTTCCAGGTCTGGATCGCCCACGGCAGCGGCCTGTTCACGACCTACAACCACATGTCGGCGGTGCTGGTATCCGTTGGTGAGCACGTCGGCCGTGCCCAGCAGGTCGGCCGGGTCGGGATGACCGGCAACGCGACCGGCCCCCACCTCCACTTCGAGGTGTGGAAGGGCATGGTCTGGGGCAACGGCATCGCGAGTGAACCCGCTGCCCTACTTCTAGGCCGCAGCCGACCGGCGGCATTCGAGCCGGGGCTTCGACCGTCGAGCGCGGTGCGGCCATGGGTATGCGACGATCGCCTCGATGTTCCTTGATCGCGTTCGAATCCTCGTGCGCGCCGGCGACGGCGGTGATGGGGCGGCGACATTCCGTCGCGAAGCTCACGTTCCACGGGGTGGTCCGGACGGTGGCGACGGCGGGCGGGGCGGCTCGATCTAGCCTGCGGGTCGATCCCGGCCAGACGACCCTGCGCGATTATCGCGACCATCGCCAATTCAAGGCGACGTCCGGCGGGCGGGGGACGAGCTCGAAACGCCACGGCAAGGCCGGGGCCGACCTGAGCCTGGCCGTTCCGCCCGGCACGGCCGTCTACGACGACGGCACGGGGCCCTGCTGGCCGACCTGGTCAGCGTCGAGCAGGTGGCCGAGGTCGCCCGGGGTGGGCGAGGCGGGCTGGGCAATGTTCATTTCACGACGGCGATCCATCAGGCCCCAAAGCATGCCCAGAAGGGCGAGCCGGGCGAGGAGCGCTGGCTCCGCCTGGAGCTCCGGCTGCTGGCGGACGTCGGGCTGGTGGGATTGCCGAACGCCGGCAAGTCGACCCTGCTGGCCGCCCTGACGGCCGCGACCCCGAAGATCGCCGACTACCCGTTCACGACCCTCGAGCCGAACCTGGGCGTGCTCGACTTCGGCATGGACGACGGCCGGCGTCCGACGATCGCCGACGTGCCCGGTCTGATCGAGGGCGCGAGCACCGGGGCCGGCCTGGGCCACGCCTTCCTGCGCCACGTCGAGCGAACCCGGGTCCTCGTCCATGTCGTCGACGGGGCGCCGCGCGACCCGGAGTGGGACCACCAGGTGATTCGGGACGAGCTGGCCGCCCACGATCCGGCGCTTGCTCGAGCGGCCGTTGCTCGTCGCGTTCAACAAGATCGACCTGCCGGCGGCCGCCGCGGCCTGGCCCGACTTCGAGCGAGCGCGCCGAACGGCGAGGGCATCCCGGTCCTGGCCGTGGCCGCTGCCCGGGGCGATGGCCTGGCCGAGCTGCGCGAGGCCCTCGGGGCGATGCTCCCGGCGGCCGGCGAGCTGGGTACGCCGCCCGAACCGGCCGGTGTCGTCGTCCACACGATCGCCGGGATGGACGACGGCTTCAGCGTCGAGCTGGAGCCTGACGCCGCGTTCCGGGTCAACGGCCGGCGGATCGAGCGGATCGCCGCCCAGACCGACTTCGAGAACGAGGAATCGGCCGAGCGGTTCCAGCACGACCTCGCCCGCCTCGGGATCGAGGCCGAGCTTCGCCGGCGGGGCGTCGCGTCGGGCGACACCGTCCGGATCGGCCGGGTCGAGCTGGAGTGGGATCGCCAGCCCTGGGAGACGCGATTGAGTCGAGCCTCTGAAGCCCGCTCGGCATGCTCGGGCGGCACGTTCGACCCGATCCACGACGGCCACCTGGCGATCGCTGCGGCCGTCCGGCTCGGCCCTGGACCTGACGGCGGTCGTGTTCATCCCGGCTGGCGCCCGCCTCACAAGCCGGGCCAGGCGATCAGCCCGGCCGGCGACCGGCGGGCGATGGTCGAGCCTGGCGATCGCCGGCGCCGCCTGCCGGCTGAGCACGATCGAGCTGGACCGGCCGGGCCCGTCCTATGCCGTCGACACGCTGGCCGAGCTGGCCCGTGAGCACCGGGACCGATGGGAGCCCGCCGAGCCCTCGAGTTCATCCTGTCGGCGGAGGCGTTCGCCGGCTTTCGCCACGCTGGCGCCAGCCCGGCCGGATCCTCGAGCTGGCTCGGCTGGCCGTCGTGCCCCGGGCCGGCGCCCGGCCGCGCCCATCGGACTGGCTGGACGAGCACCTGCCGGGTTGGCGCGACCGGGTCGACTTCGTTGACGGGGCCCTGAGGTCTTCGATCTCGGCATCGACGATTCGCGACCGCGTCCGGGCCGGCAAGCCGATCGCGGCCTCGTCCCGGCGGCGGTCGCGACCTACATCCACGACCATCACCTCTACACTGACCCATCGTGAAGGAACCGCTCACCCATGCCCGATCCAGCGCCCGGCGAGAAGCCGGTCCGCGCCCCGAACGCCAAGCCCTCGCGAAGGCAGTGCAGTCGCGAAGGCCAAGCCCGTCGCGAAGGCCAAGCCCGCCGCGAAGGCCAAGCCCGTCGCGAAGGCCAGCGCCGGGCGAAGGCCAAGCCGCCTGCGAAGGCCAAGCCGGCCGATGCGGCCAAGCCCGCCCCGGCGGCCAAGCCCGCCCCAGCAGCCAAGGCGCAGGCCGAGCCTGCCCCGCGCAGCGCCGGCCTGCCCAGGCGCCCGCGGCCCGCCCGGAAGGCCGGCGCCAAGTCGTCGCTGGACATGGCCCGCCGGATCGTCGCCCTGGCCGAGGACAAGAAGGCCGCCGACATCCTGCTCCTCGACCTGACCGGCCTGACCACCCTGGCCGATGCGTTCGTGATCTGCTCGGGCGGTTCCGAGCGCCAGCTCGAGTCGATCGCCGAGGGCATCGTCCGGGGGATGCGCGAAGACGGCATTCGGCCGATCGGCCGGGAAGGGCTGCCGGCCTCGCACTGGATCCTGGTCGACTTCGGCGACGTGATCGTGCATGTCTTCACGCCCCCCGAACGCGACTACTACGGGCTCGAGAAGCACTGGTCGGAGGCCAAGGCGAGTCCTGCGGGTCCAATAGGCGGGTACCACGTTCGGGGGTACTGCCGGGTGATATGGGCCTGACCGCGCGACGGCGAGCATCCGGACCTCGGACACCGCGGGTGTCCCGATCAGAGGTCCCGATCCGTGTCTCGTCTCCGCGAACGATGCCCCGCCTGCGACCACAAGCTCGTCATCACCCGCTTCGACACGACCTTTCGCCTGCCGGATCGGACCGAGCGGCTGTGCTTCGGGATCCCGGCCGGGCTGTGCGAGGACTGCAGCCAGCTGTACATCGATCCGGACCTGATCGAGCTGCTCGACCTCGGCGACAGCCGCTGCGTGTTCGCGATCGAGAGCGACCTGGTCGTCCAGGAACAGGCCTGGTCGAGCGCCGAGTAACCCTCAGGCGCGGATCACGAACTCGCTCAGCCAGAGCGTGAAGCCGAGCTGACGAGCGCGTTCGCCGGATCCGCCGTCGCCCGAGCCCTTGATCGTGGCATCGAGCTCGAGCAGGCCAGCCAGGGCCAATTCGAGCTCGGCGCGGCGTCCAGCGACGTGCCTGCGTGTCGAGCGTCCGAGCCCGAAACTCGTGGAGCTTCATCGCCCGAGCGGCTGACTGGAGGGTGGCCCCCGCTGCGAGTCCGGTCGGCCAGCTCGAGCAGCTCGCGGATCCGTCGGTGGAGGATCACCACGAGAACCGGTTCGGGCGTCACGGCGAGGGCCCGCTCGAGCTGGTCCATGGCATCTGCCCGGCGCATTCCGACCGCATCGGTCAGGCCCCACAGCGAGCTCGGGATCACCTCGGGAACGATCGCCCGGATGTCGTCCGGGCTGACTTCCGCGTCCAGCCGGTACAGTCGGCCGCCCGGGCCACTTCGGACGCGGCCATCTGGCCCAGCCGATCGCGGTCGACGTCGCCCTCCCTGATGAACCCGCCGAGGCGCTCGGCAAGGACCTGGGCGGCGCCTCGGCCGAGCCGGACGCCGCTGGCCTGCGCCTGGGCTTCGATGAAGCGGGTCAGGCCGCCCTGGGTCAGGGCGGGGACGATCCGGGAACTCACCGCCGGCGGAGGCCACCGCGGCTCGTAGCGCCGAGCGTCCGGCATCGAGCGGCCTGCGCTCGGTGGGCAGGCTGTCGACGGGATCGACGAAGGCGAGGGCGTTGCCCGGAGCGACCACCTCGATCGTCGCCAGGAGACCCGTCCGGCTCTCCTTCGAGCGGAGGTACGGGACCGGCTCGAGGACCACCAGCGTTCCACCCCCGAACATCGCCCCCGTCGCGACGCGCTGGGTGATCGTATCGATCGTCGCTTCGCCGGCCTTCGGTTGCCATCGCTCGAGTGGCTCGCCACCCGGCTCGGTCAGCCGCCGCCCGAGCTCGTCGGCCGCCGCCCCCAGCAGGAAGAGGTCGATGCCGTGGTAATAGCCAATCGGCGCCGCCGGCGACGTCGTCCGCTGCCACCGCTAGGGCCGCTGGACCGCGGCGATGGCCCGGCCGGTCCAGGCCAGCCGTCGGACGGCCTGTGGGCCGACACCGGCCGCCCGGCAGACGTCCGACTCGAGGCTCGAGCGCCCGCTTCCAGGCCAGGCCACTCTCTGCCCCGTCCCAGCCGCGGTCCTTGCCGTAGCGGCGTTCCCAGTCGGCGAACCTGCGTACGCATCGGGGCGAGCCGCTGGGCCGCCCGCTTGTCGGCATAGGCCACGATCCGCTCTTCCCGGCCGGCGAAGGCCGACCAGGTCCGGTAGCGCTCCTCGTCGACCAGCCGGGTCACCGGGTGATTGGCCACGAGGCGGGCGAGCTCGGGATAGTCCCTGTTGGGTCAGCCAGGCCGCGCTGCCGTCACCATGGGGGAGGGCGCGCAGCGGATCGTCCGCCGGCAGCCTCTTGCGCAGGACCTTGTCGACGTCGTGGAGGAGGGCGGCGGCCTCGACCGCGGCTCGATCGATCGGGATGCCCCGTTCGTCGATGCGAGGGCCAGCCAGCCGGCCACTTCCGCGACCGCCCGGGCGTGGCGCAGGGCGCGCTTGGATGGGTTGAGCGACAGCAGGAGCGCCGCCGCCTCCGGCCGGGTCGGAATGGACATCGGCCCGATGGTACAGGCCGTCCCCGCTTGTCGGGACCGGCCCGATCAGCGTCGGGCCCGGCCCGGCCCTCGATGCTCCGGCGACCGGCCCGGCGCCGAATGAGGCCGGGACGATCCCGCAGCGGAAGCCCCCGGCGACGGCCCCGGCCGAGCCGAACGCCGCGACTGGAGGCGAGCGCAGGGCGGCGCACCCAGCCTGATCCGCGCATGGCGGGACCGCCACGCTCCGCCTGGACCGCACAGCCGATGGCCGTCGAGGGTCGCCTCGACGCTGCCGTTCCGATCCGTCCGGTAGAGCTGTGCGCCGCGCGCCTCGATCCGGGCGAGAGTCTCCGGCGCCGGGTGGCCGTAGGGATTGACGGCCCCGACCGAGACGATCGCCACGCGGGGCCGGACGGCGTCGAGGAAGGCGCCGGTCGACGACGTCCGGCTGCCGTGATGGGCAACCTTGAGCAGGTCCACCCTGGGCAGCCCTCGGGCGATGAGCACCGGGTCGATCTCCTCCTCGATATCGCCGGCCAGCAGGAAGCGTTGGGCGCCAAACGTGCCCAGCAGGACGATCGAGACGTTGTTGATCGACGTGCCGCCATCGGCGGGCAGCCGCGGGACGGCGGCCCGATCCGGCCAGAGGACCTTGAACCCGATCGAGTCGAGTCGGAGCTCGTCGCCGGTTGACAGGATCTCGGGGGTGCGGGCGTGGAGGGCCAGTCCGCCCCGGAACGCGCGGTAGGCGGGTCCGGGTCCAAGCATCCCGGGCTCGAAGATCCGGTCGATCCGGTAGCTCCGGATCAGCCGGGGAAGGCCGCCGGCATGGTCCTCGTGGGGGTGGCTGAGGATCAGCACGTCGATCCGCCGGTCCCAGGGCGGGAACCGGGCGTCGAGCTCGACGATCAACCGATCGGGATCCGGCCCACCATCGATGAGCATGCGGCTGCCCGAGTCGCCCTCGACCAGGATCGCGTCGCCCTGGCCGACGTCGAGCACGCTGATGTGGACCCGGCCGTCCGGATGACGGGCATACGCAGTCGCGGCGATCGCGACGGCCAGGACCAGGCCGGCAACAGCCACGCTGGCGAGCCAGCCCGGTCGGGCTTGGCCGCGATCAGGCTTTGTCCGGGTCAGCGCGGGCTGCTCATCTGGGTCGCGCCTGGCGCGACCGCGCGGGGGGCGGTCGAGAGCCGGCCATCCGGCGTGCCGCCAACGGCCAGGATCAGGGTCGCGCTGATCGCGGCGGCGGCGACGTTCCAGGGCGGCGCCAGGGTGACGCTCGCCAAGGGCAGCGCGGCGGCCGTCCGGACGAGCCAGATCATCAGGCCCAGGGCAGCCCAGGCCGGCAGGCCAAGGAGGGTCACCAGTGCCTGGGGAGCGCCGGCCAGGCCGAGCCAGCCGGCTCCCAGCGCGACCGCCCCGGCGGCCATCGCGGGCGGCACGATCGGCACGATCACCAAGTTCGCCAGGGGCGACCACGATCGCCAGGCGGCCGAAGGTCAGGAGCACGATCGGCAACGTTGCGGCCTGGGCAGCGATCGAGATCGCCAGGCTCTCCGCGAGCCAGCCCGGCAACGGCCCGGCCGGCCGAGCGCAGTCCGGCCCGATCCGGCCGGTGAGCGGAGCCGGTCCAGGCAATCAGGCCCGCGGTGGCAAGGCCGGACAGCTCGAAGCCGGGATCGAGCACGGTGTCGGATCGAGTAGCAGCAGGACCAGCACGGCCCAGCCGAGCCCGGCCAGGGCTGAACCGGAGCGGCCGGTGGCTCGCGCGGTCAAGCCGATCGCGGCCATGAGCGCGGCTCGATCGACGGAGGGCGAGGCGCCCGCGACGAGGGTGTAGCCGGCGATCGCGACCAGGCTCGCCACGGTCCGCCGCCGGGGTCCGACTCCGCGCAGGAGCGCACCGATGAGCGCGGCCACGATCGCGATGTTCCAGCCCGAGATCGCGACGATGTGAGAGACGCCGGCCTGGGTGAAGGCGGCCGCCAGGTCACGATCGACCCGATCTCGAAGGCCGACCAGGATCCCGCTGGCGAGGCCGGCCTGGGGTTCGGGCAGTGCCCGGGCGAGGGCATCGGCCGATCCCTCCCGGATTCCGTCGAGGATGCCCGGCCGGACCCGCCGGGCCGGACGAGCCGCTCGAGGGTCGGCGAGCGCAGGGTTCCGGCGGCGCCGATCTGGCGGAGATAGGCGCCGTAGTCGTCGTCGCCGGGCGGCGCGACCGTGCCGCTCACGAGAATCAGGTCGCCCGGCCCGATCTCGGGGTAGCGCGGCAGGAGAGCCTCGACCGACCAGCTCGCGCCGGTCCCTCCGGCCACCGTGCACTGCCTCGAGGTCGATGAGGGCGATCTGCTCGGCTGCCTTCGGCGATCCGACGCTGACGACGGTCGCCGCGCGCCGGCCGGTGACTTAATCCCGGCCCGCGCCAGTCCAGTGGCGCCCGTCTCGCCCGTGTTCGGACGGCCGTCGAGCGAGGCGCGACCGAGCAGGACGAGAATACCGATGGCGAGTGGCAGACCGGCCCGGGCGAGGCCCTGGGCGGCGGGAGCGGCCGCGCGCCCGGGACGGTGCCCAGCGGCGCGGATGAGCGCCCAGCCGGCCAGGATCACGATCGCGCCAAGGGCGGCCATCGGCAGCGACCCGCCCGCCGGCACCTGCCGCCAGGGCACCGGCCACCGACCCGGCCGCGAGCCATGCGCTTCGTGGGAGCCGGAGGGAACCCGCCACGAATCGTCGATCAGACCGTGACGAGCTTGTGCAGCTTGGCGAACTCGGCGCGCCGACGAGCTTGCGGCTGAGCAGGTCGTTGACCGAATGGAAGGCATGCTGGGTTCGGGAGGCGATGATCTTGGCCACGGTCACCGGGCCGACCCCGGGCAGCGCATCCAGCTCCTCGGGGGTGGCGTGGTTCAGGTCGACCGGCCCGCTGCGCGGGCGGGTGCCGCGATCGAAGCTCCGGGCGGGCCAGCGGGACTGGCATCCGCGGGCAGCGGGTCGTCCCGCGACGGCACCAGGATCCGGTCGCCATCGGCAACACGAGCGGCCAGGTTCAGCTCGGCCGTCGCCCGGGCGATATCGATCCGTGGGCCATAGCCACCGGCCGCGGCAATCGCGTCGGCCACCCGGGCACCCGCCGCCAGTAGTAGACGCCGGGCCGGACGACCGCGCCCGCGACCTCCACCACGATCTTGGCGGCCGGGTCGGAGGCGCCCGGATCCGGGGCGAGTCCGGCCGCTCGAGGGATCCGGCTGCTGGCCGGTTGCCCCGCCACCGTCACCGCCGGCAGCGACGCTGCCGGTGTCGTCGCCGGGCGCGAAGCTCGGGACTGTTGCCACCGGCCGCGCTGACGCCGACGAACGCGGATCCGCCTGGTCCGGTCAGGACGACACGAGGACGACCGCGCGACGACCGCCAGGGCGCCGATCGCCAGCCAAAGCCGCGTCGGCCGGAATCTGGCACCGGGCGGCCGGCACCCCGGCGGGTGCCGGGCCACCCGGGTCTTCGAGGGCGCGCCAGGGCGACGTGGTCCGATCCACAGGGGCTCTCCCCGGCGGGGTCGAGGGCGGGGATCACATCCACTGCGGCGGGGGCACTTCCGAACCGCAGTGGATGTCCTCGGACCTTAGCCACGCCCGCTTATCTGCGGCTTATCTGGCGCCGGCCGAGCCAGTCGCCAAGCCGATCGGCGACCTGCTCGCCTAGAATGGTGCGGTGAGCAAGGTGAAGCTGGGCGCCCTGTGCTGGAACCAGTACGGCACGTGGCCCGACCTCCTCGAGGCCGGCGCCCGAGCCGATCGCCTCGGCTATGACAGCCTCTGGACGTGGGACCATCTCTACCCCATCGTCGGCTCGCCGGACGGCCCGATCTTCGAGGGCTGGCTGACGATCACGGCCTGGGCCGGCGTGACGAGCAAGGCGACCCTCGGCCTGATGGTCGGAGCAAACACGTTCCGGGAGCCCGGCCCTGACGGCCAAGCTGGCCACCACGCTCGACCACATCAGCGGCGGCCGGGCCGTCCTGGGGATCGGGGCGGCCTGGTTCGAGACGGAGCACACGGCCTTCGGCCTGCACGTTCGGTGACGGCGCCCCGGAGCGACTGCGCTGGCTTGGCGAGGCCCTGCCGATCATGCGCGGCATGCTCGACGGCAGCGCCCCGACGGCGAGCGGCCCGCGCTACGCCGAGCGGCAGGCCCGCAACAACCCGCCGCCGATCCAGCGCGCACCTGCCGATCCTGATCGGCGGCGGCGGCGAGAAGGTGACCCTCAAGCTCGTCGCTCGCTACGCCGACATGCACGACATGGGCGGCAGCATCGAGCACGGTCAAGCGCAAGGACGACATCCTGCGCGAGCACTGCGCCGCCATCGGGCGGGACTTCGACTCGATCGAGCGACGCCACGGGCTGGGCGTGGTGGTCATCCGCGACTCGCGCGACGAGGCGCGCAAGCGCATCGCCGCCGGCTTGTTCGAGCACAACGGCAACGCCCGGGCCTGGCAGCGATCAGCCGGTGGGCACGCCCGAGGACGTGGCCGAGCAGCTGGCCGCCGTTCGTGGAGATGGGCCGATCGCACCTCGTTGCGGGCTTTCCCTCGCCCTATGACGAGGAATCGATGACCCGACTGGTCGCCGGACGTCAAGCCGATGCTCGAGAAGTGACGGGCCGCCGAAGTGGCCCGGGCTCGCGGCCGATGGCTCGGCAGCGGTGGCCGGCTCGACCGATTCTGGCCGGGACCCGACGGCGCCGGCTCCAGCACGCCACGTTCCGGGCAGGCGCCTGGTCGGAGCCCCAGGAGCCTCGGTGGCCGCCGGCCTCGATCCCGGCCGTGGCGGCTTGGGACGACGAGCCGATGGAAGTGTTCGCGATCTTCGAGGATGGCCAGCTCTGGGATCGCTACTGGGATGGCACCACCTGGCACCCGTGGGAATCGCTCGAGGGCGACCTGCGTCCGGGTTCGACGCCGGCCGCGGCGGCCGCCGGGCCGGATCGGCTCGACGTCCTGGCCGAAGGTCGCGACGGCCGGACGTGGCACCGCTGGTGGGACGGCAGCCGCTGGGTTCCCTGGCAGGCGACCCGTTAGGCCGGTTTCAGCCCGGCTCCCGGTCCGATTTCGAGTCCTTCTCCCAGCCGACGTGCTTGCGCAACCAGCCAACCGAGGCGAGGTGGTACGTCGCCTCCTCGGCGTACGTTGGCAGGCGTTCCAGGTCGGCGGCGCTGAGGTCTGTCTGGACCTGGGCGGCAGTCAGCCGGACGGCGTGCTCGGAGCCCAGCATCACCTCGCGTGACTCGCCGCGCAGCCCCACTCGAAGGCCGTGGAACACGTCCTCCGAATCGGAGCCGAGGACCTCGCGGACCTCGCCGACCGTTTCACCACCAGCCGCCAGGACCGGCGTCCCGTAGGTCAGCGCCCGCCACGCGACTGGCGCGGCATCAGATGGAGAGTCGGTCATCGAGGGCACCTCAATCGATCCGGCGCGGATCATGCGCCGCTGGTTCAGCCTAGCGGACTCGCGCCGGAACGGGTGGCCGGGCCATCGGCCGCGCACTCATCGAGGGCCCGGGCGAGCCGGAGCGACTGGCGGCCGACGCCAAGGGCCACCCTTGCGCCGGCGCGCCGAAGTCGATTGGCGTGCCCTCCGCATCGAGCGGCTGACGCGGCCTCCGGGCGAGGCCGGTCGGCCTCGGCCTGGCGCTCGGCGGCGATTCGCATTGCTTCGATCATGTAGTAGCTCGGCAACATCAGATTGAAGCTCCGGATATTGTGGTGATCAGGGAACCGATGGTCGTCCTCGCGGAAGTCCGGACCGGGTACTCGGCTCCGCCATTGATCGCGGCCGCGCCAAGCACGAGAAGCACGACGACGATCCCACCCAGGACCAGTAGATCGAAGAAAAGAGCCATCGAGCATCTCCTTCGTTGCTAACCGGTATTTCGTTTCTTCACCGGTTACGAGGAGACTAGCCCCTTGCGCGTAACCTGTCAAGGTGCATATAGTGGTTATTGATGAGTGATCCAGATGCCCTTGACCGGGCCGATCTCGAGACTACCCTCGACTTCGTCAATACCTTCGGCCTCAGTCGCGGCCGTCACTTCGATGACTTCGAGACAACCCGCCAGGCGGTCGACTGGTTGCACGAGCGGACCGGCCTCGATCCGGCGCTCGTGCCCGAAACGGCCGACGCGGCGGCGTCAACTGGCCCGGATTGCCCGCGCCCGTGCGGCATTCCGGGAACTGTGGGACGCCACGGTCGAGGGGCGCCAGCCCGAGCTCACGGCACTCAAGGAGGTCAACCGGGTTCTTCGCCATCGATCCGTCCTCGAGCTCGAGGAGGGTTCGCGCGACACGGCCGGGCACGGCCTGCGCCTGGCCAGCAGGTTCACCGGGGACGAGATCGACTGCGCCCTGGCTGAGCTCGCCGAGCCGCTCGTGCGGACAGTCGGCGGCGCAGATGCCGAGCGCGCCAGGATCTGCGACAACGACGAGTGTCGGTGGGTCTTCTTCGACGATTCGCGCACGCACCGGCGGCGCTGGTGCGACATGGCCAGCTGCGGCAACCGGGCCAAGGCAGCCCGCCACCGGGCCCGGGCGAAGGTCGCCGATCAGGCCGCCGGTCAGGCGGCGCCGGCTACGGCTCCCGAACGACCAGGTTGACCAGCCGGCCCCCGGCGTGGATGACCCGCTCGGGCGTCCGTCCGGCGAGGACTTCGCGAACCCGTTCGCGAGCGAGGACCAGCTGCTCGAGCTCGGCCTGGTCGATCCCGGCCGGAACCGTGACCCGGTCGCGAACCTTGCCATTGACCTGGATCGGGACCTCGCGGGTCTCGGTCGCAGTCGCGCTGCTGTCGACGGATGGCCAGGTCTCCAGGTGGATCGATCGATTCCGGAGCGCCGCTGGCCGCCCGCCGGCGGTTCCAGAGCTCGTCGCTGATGTGAGGCGCCGCTGGAGCGAGCATGAGCAGGAGCAGCCCCATCGCCTCATCCCAGGCCGGACCGGCCGCGACCTCGGTCCCGCGATAGCGGAAGAGCGTGTTGGCCAGCTCCATCAGGTGGGCGACCATCGTGTTGAACCGGAAGCCTGCGTACTCCTCGGTCACGACTCGCAGGGTTCGATGGGCGGCCATCCGGATCGAGCGCTCGGCGGCCCGCGGCGTCTTCGCCCGGTCGGCAGCTTGCCGGCGTCGGGATCGCCGCCCTCGACGCCGCGCGGATCGAGGGCCAGGGTCCAGATCCGATTGAGGAAGCGATGGACGCCGCCGATCCCGGTCGAGCTCCACGGGCCGCCCTGGTCCCACGGCCCCATGAACATCAGGAACAGCCGGATCGTATCGGCGCCATAGCGTGCGACGAGATCGTCCGGATCCTGGACGTTGCCCCGTGACTTGCTCATCCGCTCGCCGTCGGCGCCGAGGATCTGGCCCTGGTTGAACAGCCGCAGGAACGGCTCGTCCTGTTTCGACGAGACCGACGTCGCGCATCATCTTGGTGATCTCGCGCGAGTAGAGCAGGTGCATGACGGCATGCTCCGCGCCGCCGGTGTACTGGTCGACCGGAGTCCAGCGGTCGACCGCTGCCGGGTCGATCGGGCCGTCATCCTTGTGCGGCGAGAGGTAGCGGAACCAGTACCACGACGAGTCCATGAACGTGTCCATCGTGTCGCGTCTCGCGCTGGGCCGGGCCGTCACAGGTCGGGCAGGGGACGTTCAGGAACGCGGCGTCCCGGGTCAGCGGATTGACCCCGCTGCCGGCATAGTCGACGTCGTCGGGCAGGAGCACCGGAAGGTCCGGGACTCGGGCACCGGCACGATCCCGCAACGCTCGCAGTGGATCACCGGGATGGGCGTGCCCCAGAAGCGCTGGCGGCTGAAGCCCCAGTCGCGCAGGCGGTAGGTGACGGTCGGCGTTGCCCGTGCCGCGCTCTTCAGCCAGGCGACGATCTCGGCGAATGCCTCGCGGCCGCCGGCCGGCCACTGAACGGGCCCGAGTTGACCAGGACCTCGTCGGCCGAGTGCTCGACGAACGCGCTGGTCAGGGCGGCGTCGGGGTCGCCATCCGCGGGCATCACGACCTTGACGATCGGCAGCCCGAACCGGGTGGCGAAGTCGAAGTCGCGCTCATCGTGGGCGGGGACAGCCATGATCGCGCCGGTGCCATACGAGCCCAGGACGTAATCGGCGACGAAGATCGGGATCCGAGCCTCGTTGACCGGGTTGATCGCCGCCGCCCCCAGGGCGACGCCGGTCTTCTCGCGATCGGCCGCCAGCCGATCGATCTCGGTCCGGTCGGCAGCCTGGGCCACATAGGCCTCGACCTCGGCCTTGCGTTCGGGGGCGGTCAGGGCGCCGACCAGCGGATGCTCTGGGGCCAGGACCATGAACGTCGCCCCGAACAACGTGTCCGGCCGGGTCGTGAAGACACGCAGCGGCTCACCGCCGGGGTGATGGGCCGAGGGGGCCGTGGTGAAGGTGACCTCGGCGCCCTCGGAGCGACCGATCCAGTTCGTCTGCATGATCCGGATTGGGTCCGGCCAGCCGAGGCCGCTGAAATCGAGCAATTCGTCGGCATAGCTGGTGACTCGCAGGTACCACTGGTCGAGCTCGCGCTTCTCGACCCGGGCGCCGCAGCGCCAGCAGTGGCGGTCGACGCCTTCAACTTGCTCCCGGGCGAGCGTCCCGTCGTTCGGGCACCAGTCGACCGCCGACTTCTGGCGATAGGCCAGGCCGGCCTTCAGGAACTCGAGGAACAGCCACTGGTTCCAGCGGTAGTACTCGGGCTCGCAGGTGACGACCTCGGCGCTCCAGTCGAACGAGGCGCCCATGCTCCGCAGCTGGACCCGCATCTTGTCGATGTTGTGCATCGTCCAGGTGCGCGGGTTGACCCGGTTCTTGATCGCCGCGTTCTCGGCCGGCAGGCCAAAGGCGTCGAAGCCGATCGGCATGAACACGTTCTCGCCGTGCATCCGGCGGAATCGCGCGATCGCGTCGGTCGGCGTCTTGGCGTACCAGTGGCCAATGTGCAGGTCGCCCGAGGGGTAGTCGTACATCGTCAGGACGTAGAACTGTCGGACGGGTGGTGTCGGCCAGGTCGGTCTTGATAGCAGGCCGAGCTCAGTCCCAGCGGGCCTGCCAGCGCGGCTCGATCTCGGTGGGCCGGTAGCGATCGATCCGGGCGCGTTCGGTCACGTCGGGCCTCGAAATAGCGCACCCCCCGGTGGCCGCCGGCCGCGTCGAGGGGTGAAGGAACTGAGGGCGAGGTCGATGGTGGAGCCACGGGGATTCGAACCCCGGACCTCTTGCATGCCATGCAAGCGCTCTGCCAGCTGAGCTATGGCCCCGCCGTGGAGCGGCAGTATAGCAGCGGCCCCGCTCGGTCTGGGTTTGCGCCGGCCGGCGCGCGGATCGGCCATCTCCGTGTCTCGCTGTCAGGATCGTGTCAGAGCCAGCTCGCTATGATTCCCACTGATGAGTGCTTCGCTTTGACCGAGCAAGGCTGGTCACGCCGCCGCTTCCTCCAGACGGGTGGCGTCGTCGCCGTCGGAGCGGTGGCCGTGGGTGCGATCGCGGTTGGCATCGAGGCCACCGGCTGCGAGACCGGCGCCTCGACAGCCCGGCTCCGTCGGGCTCCGCGGCCCCCGGTCACTCGTCGCAAGTATCGCAGTCGCCCGGACCTGACCTCTGCCCCGATTGCGGTCGGCAACCCGTTGGCGCGGTCGCCCCCGGCCTCGTCTTCCTGACGCCCAACAACGGTGCGGCTCCCGACGGCCTGCTGGTCACCGACAACGCCGGCAAGCCGGTCTGGATCCGGCCCGACACGGGTTCCAACGCAGCCAACTTCCGGGCGGCCGTGTACCAGGGCAAGCCGGTCCTGACCTGGTGGGAGGGCAGCGTCAACGGTGGCTACGGCACCGGCCAGCTGGTGATCATGGACACCGACCTACACCGAGGTCCTGCGCTTTGGCGCCGGGGCACGGCCGCAAGGCCGACATCCACGAGTTCCAGATCACGCCCCAGGACACCGCGCTCGTCCTGAGCGATGGCCCGGTGGCGATCCCGCCGGGCACCACGCCGCCCTTGCAGAACTGGGACTGCGTGGTCCAGGAGCTCAACATCGCGACCGGCGCCGTCCTGTTCGAATGGCACAGCGCAGACCACATCGACCCGAGCGAGGCCGTCCTGCCGCCGCCGTCGGCCAGCGCCAGCCCGCGCCGGCAGCCCTTCAGCGCCGACGGCCACCGCGACGCCGTGCCCGAGGCAGCCGTCCGGCCCGCCCATCTTCGACTCGGTCCACGTGAACTCGATCGAGATCGATCGAGACGGCAACTTGCTGGTGTCGGCGCGGAACACCTCGACCGTCTACAAGGTCGATCGGACGACCGGCGACATCAAGCTGGCGGATGGGCGGCAAGAAGTCGGATTTCAAGATGGGCGATCGGCGCGGCTCATTCGCGCTCCAGCATGACGCCCGGCGCCACCCGGACGGCACGATCACGATCTTCGACGACGGCTCGGGCCCGGGCACCTCGCGGGCGCTCGTCCTCGATGTCGACGAGACGGCGATGACGGTCACGCTGGTGAAGGCGTACCCGCATCCCCACGCCAAGATGGCGATGAGCCAGGGCAACATGCAGGTCCTGCCCAACGGCAACATGTTCGTCGGCTGGGGCAGCACCGGCTACGCCTCGGAGTTCAGCCGTCGATGGGACGGTCGTGCTGGACGCCGACTTCAGCGGCTCGATCCAGTCCTATCGCTGCTTCCGCTTCCCCTGGCAGGCCCAGCCCACGACCGCGCCGGCGTCGTCGGTCGACCCGCCGGCGGGCGGCATGGTGACCGCCTACGCCAGCTGGAACGGCGCGACCGAGGTGGCCAGCTGGGAGGTCCTGGGCGGGAGCCAGGCAGCGCGCGATGACCTCGCTGGGAACATTTCCCCGGGCCGACTTCGAGACGCGATGACGGTCAAGCCCGCGGGCGCGCTGCTGGCGGTTCGAGCGCTTGATGCGAACCGGGCCGTCCTGGGCCGTATCGCCACGGTGACGATCCCGGAATAGGCCCGCCGCGGGCCAGCTCGCGTATGGCACCATCCGCGGGTGATTTCGCGCAGCCGTCGCCCGATGACCAGCCGAACCGAAGAGGCGGCCGCCGTGGAGCTGCCGGGTCGGCCGGCTCGACTACATCCTGCGTCGCTCGAGCCGGGCCCGGCGCGTCCGCGTGACGGTCGATCCGTTGCGTGGGGTGATCGTGACCGTGCCCGCCCGGCGGCCCGGTGCGCGGGACGCCCTGGCCTCGGTCGAGCCCTTCCTGCGCGAGCGCCAGGGCGTGGATCCGGACCCACCTCGATCACCAGGCCCGCCAGCGCTCGCGGGTCGCCGGCCTGACCGCTGGCATCGCCTCGGGCCAGCTCCGGGATGGGGCGCTCCTGCCGTACCGCGGCCGGGCCCACCGGATCCGGATCGTCGGTCCGAGCAAGGCCCTGGTCCGCTCGACGGGTCAAGGTCGAGGATGCCGATGTGCTGGGGACGAGCCGCACGATCATCCTCGAGCTGGCCAGCCGCGACCGTCGACGGCCGGCCCGGGTCCTCGAGGAATGGCTGCGCGGACGGGCCGTCATCCAGATCGATTCGGCGATCGCCCGGCATGCTCCCGGGCCTCGGCGTCCAGCCGTCGCTGGTGGTCGTCCGCGATCCGCGCAGCCGCTGGGGCAGCGCCTCGCGAACGGGCCGGGTTGCCCTGAGCTGGCGCCTGATCCTGGCCCCGCCCGAGGCGCTCGAGACGACCGTGGTCCACGAGCTCTGCCACCTGCGGGTGTTCGGCCACGGCCCCGCGTTCTGGGCCCTGGTCGCATCGCGCCAGCCCGATCACCTGCGCTGGCGGCGCTGGCTGCGCGATCACGCGGTCGAGCTGCACGCCGTCCTGGCCGAGGATCCGGACGCGGCCTGAGGGCGGTGGGCCGGGAAGCCACAGGCGGAGCCGGCTGAATGTGGTGGAGATGAGGGGACTCGAACCCCTGGCCTCCGCGATGCGAACGCGGCGCTCTGCCAGCTGAGCTACATCCCCACCGAGGGTCGAACCGGGCGGCGACGACTCGCGCCTCGGGACCGGCGCCGAGTGTAGCAGAGGGTCTGCCGGCGGCCATGACGGGCGCACGGCGAGCGTCTACGCGATGCCTCGCCGACGCCGGATCATGGAACCGGTCGAGCGCACGGAAAGGAAGCAGACGTGGCCGATCCAGCCAGGGTCTTCTATCGCGAAGCCGACTACGACGGCCAGTTCGTCCGTTCGCTGGACGCGGTCTATGCCGGATCGGCCGACCTGGGCGAGGTCTTCGCCACGGCTCGTCGGGTCGGCCCGCCAGAGGCCGGCCGCTGGTACGCCGCCTGGAAGGCGACGGCGGAGCGGGCCGCCGCGGCGGCGAGCGAGCGCTGGCCGACGGCCAGCGGGTGACGGCTCGGGGTGCCTACCTGCGGGCCTCGGAGTACGCCCGACAGGCGTTCTACTTCATCCGCGGCGAGCTCGACGATGCCCGCCTGCGATCGGGCTACGCGGCCCACGTGGCCGCCTTCGCCGCCGGCTGCGGCACTCATGGCCGAGTCCGGTTGTCGAGGTCCGGATTCCGTACGAGGGGACGACGCTCAAGGGCTATTTCTGCTCGGCCGGACGCGGGCGGGCCAGCCCGGCCGACCCTGCTCATGCCGTGCGGCTACGACTCGACCGCCGAAGCCGGCTGGGTGAACGTGCCGGACGCCCTGGCCCGGGGCTACAACGTCCTCCTGTTCGAGGGTCCGGGCCAGGGCCAGGCGCTGTACGAGCAGCGGCTCTTCTTCCGACCGGACTTCGAGCATGTCCTCGGCCAGGTGATCGACTGGCTGGTCGGCCGATCCGATGTGCGGGCGGATCGGATCGGCTTGGTCGGCCGATCGTTCGCGGGCTACCTGGCGCCCCGGGCGGCGACGGTCGAGCAGCGCATCGCCGCCCTCGTATGCGATCCTGCCCAACCCGACATGGGCCTGAGGATCCCGGGGGGATTCGTCGGCCGGCTGGCCGGCCGGGCGGTCGGCTCCGAGATGCGGATCAGCGCCCGCCGGCGGGAGTTCTTCCATGCCCGGATGGCTGCCCATGGGGTCGATACGGTCGAGGCCTACCTCGCCGAGCTGCGCCGGTTCACGATGATCGGCCAGGCCGCCGCGATCAGCTGCCCGACCCTGATCATCGAGTCCCAGAACGACTTCGCGGGCGGCGGCGGCCAGCTCCTGTTCGATGCCCTGACCTGCCCCAAGCAGCTGGTCGAGCTGACCAACGAGCAGGGGATCGATGGCCATTGCGGCGGACTGGCCCAGCAGGTCTGGGCCGGCGTGGTCTACGACTGGCTCGACCGCGTCCTGGTGCCGTAGCCGGTTGCGGGCCTGCTCGGGTTCGTGCCGGTTGAGCGGGCCCATGTTTCAGCCCACGTGACAAAACGGCCGTTTCGGATCGCGCGGCGTTCGCCGCGACCGGCCTTGACGCCAATTCCTGCACGTCCTGAGCGTGGCTGGGGATGATTTCGATCCCCATCGACCGCCAAGGCTGGCGGCGACGTCCCCAAACCCGGGTTTTGTCCTATGGGCCGAAACATCGTCCAGGGCCGCTGAGCCAGGGCCGCTGAGCCAGGGCCACTTGCCCGCGCTCAGTCGGTGCTCGGGGCGCGACAAATGGCGCGTCTGGAGCCTGGAGTCGCCTGGGCGGGCGGGCGATTGAGCCTTGTTCGTACCGAGCCACGCTCAGCCGGGGATGAACGTCGATTGCCTTGACGGCCGATGGCCTGTAGCGAGGGTGTTCCAGAGCCTAATGCGGCCGGATTCGTGCCGTTTGTCGCACCCGGTGCACCATCGAGCAGACCCGGTGCCCACAGGCCGTGGACCGCTCGAGCCGGGCCCGCGGACCGCAGCCTGGGACGGTTTCGACCTTGACAATACAGAACATATGTTCGATCATCGATGGCCCATGGCGAGCCTTTCCCCGGACGTCTCGGCCGCTCTCGCATCCCTCCGGACGCGCTGGGGAGCGGCAGCTCCGCGGGTGATCGGTTCGCTCGCGATCGCCCCCGAGCTGGAGGCACCGAGACGCTCCCGGGCAGCCTGGCCCAGCCGATCGATCCGGATCGGGTGATCAGGACCGGGTTCGCTGCCCTCGATGCGATTATCGGGCCCGGGTGGGATGCCGCGCGATGCGGCGGTCGCCCTGTGTGGCGATCCTTCGAGCGGCCGGACCACCCTTGCCTTGCGGCTCGTCGCCGAGGCCCAGGCGACGGGTTCGATCGCCGCCTGGGTGGACCTTGCCCGGAGCCTGGATCCGGTCGAGGCCGTGGCTCGGGGCGTCCGGCTGGAGTGGCTCGTCGTCCTCGAGCCGGCTTCACCGGAGGAGGGGATCGCGATGGCCGGATCGCTCCTTGCCGGTCGGTCCGTCGACGTCCTCGTGATCGACCTGCCCGAGGTGATCCGGCCGGCGTCTGGACCCCGGCGCCGGCCGCCGGCTCAACCACAGCCCAGCCCGGCCCGGCTCCAGGCCGGCGGTGCCGAAACGGCCATCCACCGAAACGTCCGCCCAGCCTGGCCAGCCGCCTCGAACGGCTCAGCGCGCTCGCCCGGCGGGCCGGTGTCCTGCTCATCGTCCTGGAGCCGCCGGGGCTCGGTCAGGACCTGGTCGCCGCCGTGGCCGCTTCCACCGCGCTCCGGCTCGAGCTGGCCCGCCGATCGTGGATCCGGCTCGGCCGCGATGTCGTCGGCCAGCGCACCGAGGTCGTCATCGGCCGGAACCGGTTCGGTCCGACCGGCCGCCGGGCGGAGCTTCGGATCCTCTACGCGGAAGGTGGCAGCCGGGATGCCTGCCTTCTGCGGGACTCGCTCCTGCGCGACGCCGCCTGGCGATCCCGCGGCGGCCGCCCGGCCGGACATGCCTCCCATGGCCGTGCCCGGGGTGATCACCCCTGGCACGGCCGCCACGACCAACGCCCCCATCAACCTGTCTTCACGGACTCACGATCGTGCGACGTCTCCACCTCCTCTGGACGCATCTGCCACTCCGTCTCGCCCGCGCCCGCTCCGACTCATTCCCGACCGGGCCGGTGGTCCTGGGCGGCCAGCCCTGGGTGGCCGGGACCGTCCTCGACGCGAACCCGGCGGCGACCGAGCTCGGCGTCCACCGGGGGATGCCACTCGGGAGCGCACACCGACTCGCGCCTGAGGCCACCTTCCTCGATCCCGACCCGGGACGGGATGGCGCGGCGATCGAGGCTGCCCTCGAGCGCCTGGCAACCTTCAGCCCGGGCGTTGCCGGGGCCGTCGATCCGGCCGATCCGGCGTTCGGCCTGATCGAGGTCCAGGTCGATGGCCTCGACCGACTATGGGGACCGAGCCGGTCCTTGCCAGCCGGCTGGTCGAGGCGCTCGGCGCCGATCCTGCCCGGACGCCTCGAGCCGGCATCGCCGGGACGCGCTTCGCCGCGACGATCGCCGCCGCCACCGCCTCACCTGCGACCGGCCATCGGCGACGGCCGTATCGGGCGATGGCTCAACGCTGATCGTCGGGCCCGGCGAACGAGGCGCTCTTCCTCGGTCCGCTGCCGGCCGGCCTGCTCACGCCCGACCCGGATATCCGGGCCCGGCTTGGCCGGTTCGGCTTGCGTCGGATCGACGCGGTGGCCGCGGGTCCCCCGATCCGCGCTCGTCGCCCGGTTCGGCGAAGAGGGCGGCCGGATCCACGCCCGGGCGATCGGCGAGGAGCTCGACCCGTTCCGCCCGCGGCGTGCCCCGGAACGGCTGTGCCTGGGGATCGGGCTGGAGCCGCCGATCGAGGAGCTCGAGCCGCTCCGTTTCGTCCTCCATCGGCTGACCGCGGCACTGGCCGACCAGCTCGTCGCACGGGGTGCGGCCACCGGCCGGGCAGCCTGCGGCTCAGCCTGGACCCGGCGTTCGCCGTTGCCGGCAGCCCGACCGAGATGATCGTGGAGCAGCGCCTGCCTGAGCCCTCATCGGAGGCCGAGGCGATCGAGCGCCTCCTGTTCGTCCGCCTCGAGCGCGAGCCGCCGTCGGTGGCCGTGGCCGGTCTCGAGCTGGAGTTACCGAGGTCGCGCCGGCCACCGGCCAGCAGCTGGCCCTGTTCATTCCCCAGGCCAACCGGCTGGCTCGCCTGCGCTGGCAGCTCGCCCGGCTCGCCCTGGCCTTCGGCGAGGACCGGATCGGCCGGGTCGAGCTGGCCGATCCCGAGGCCCTCCTGGCCGAGGGCCGCTGGACCTGGCATCCCGTCGAGGTGGGATCGTGAGCCGCGACTCCGGCCGAGCCCGGGCCACGCCCCAATCGGTTGGGCCAGCCGGGCCGGCTCGATGACCCGGTTGATGCGCGAGCATCCCGCGATCGACGTCGAGCTCGACCTCGCCGGCCGGCTCGTCGCGATCCACTGGACCGGCGGGCGCGAGGCCGTGGAGGTCTGCAATCGCTGGCGGGTCGACGAGGCCTGGTGGCGCCGGCCGATCGCCCGCGACTACTTCAAGGTCGTCGGGCCACGCTGGCTGGCCCTGGTCTACCTCGACCGCCTCGACGGCTCATGGCACCTCGAGCGGGTCTACGACTGAAGCTCCCGGGCCGAGGACCGGCACGGCGCGCCGGGCTCCTTCGCCGATGCCCGCGAGGCCCGACCGCCGATTCCGGGCCGCCACCGAGCAGGACGCGGCTGTCGGCGGCATGTGCCGAATCCGGGACGCCGGACGGCCGAGCAGCCTACTTCGGGATGTTGCCGACCACGAAGATGACCACCAGGCCGATCAAGATGCCGGCCAGGCAGGCGGCGCCGACAACGTCGCGGACTCGGAGGTGCATCGACGTTTACTCTACCCGGCGCCCAGACCGACGCTCCGCGCCATCCTGCGCCATCCCGCGCCGCGAACGGCACCGGATCGGCCCCGGCCTCCACGCCCGCAACCTGGCGAATATTCGCCCGGGTAGTACTCGGCCGGAACTCCAGCGGATTTCGGCTGGTTCGGCTGAGCCTCGCCAGCCGATCGTGCACGAATCGAGGCTCACAGCCCGGCGACGGGCCCGAAATCACCACAGTCTCGGCCCAAGACTACGGGGGCTGATATTCGCCAGGTTTGGCCAACCCTGACCCAGCCAGGCCGGCCCCCCAGGTTTGGCGAAACGTGACCCGGCGCGGGCCGGCCGCAGCCCCGCCACCGTCCGAGCAATCAGCCAATCGCGCGGACAATGTGCGAGGCCCCGCCGCGCGCTCGCGACGGGGCCTCGCTGGGCGCCTGCGCTCGTGCTCGAGCGCAGGGCCGGTCGGCGGTCCGACTGACGGGTCGGTCGCCGCCAAGAGCGGTCGCGAACCCCCAGGCACGCATCCGATCTGGCCTGCCTGCATGACGCCAGAGCGCTCTGAAATGTTGCGTCGCCGGGACCCGATTTTCGGCTGATCGCAGCGGCCCGCCGTCGGCGGTGCGAGATTGACAGAACAGAACATATGTTCGATCATTGGCCATGGCATACGCCGAGCTCCACTGCCACACCAACTTCTCGTTCCTGGACGGCGCATCAGCCGCCGACGAGCTCGTCGAACGTGCCCTGCAACTCGGCCTGACGGGGCTGGCGGTCACCGACCACAACGGGCTGTACGGCGTCGTCCGGTTCGCCTCGACCGCTCGCGAAGCCGGGCTCCGGCCGGTGCTCGGGGTCGAGATCGAGCTGCTCGATGCGTTCGCCCCGGATCCCGAGCAGGTCGTCGTGCCGGCCCGCCGGCCAGTCCGGCGCCGGGGACCCCTGCCAGGCGTCGCGGCCGATGGCCTGCTCGCCGGCCCCATCCTGCAGGCCGGAGCGGCCGAGGGCATCCCGGTTCGGCCGCGCCCCGAACGAGCTCGGCTGCCCAGCCGCCGCGAGCCGGTCAAGGAGGACCTGCGCGGTATCGGTGAGGGCTCGCGTGGCCCCCACCTGGTCCTGCTGGCCCGCGATTCGACCGGCTACCGAAGCTTGTGCCGCCTGATCAGCCGGGCCAACCTGGCCGGGACGAAGGGCGTGCCCCGCTTCAGCCAGGCCCTCCTGGCCGATCACGCCGAAGGCCTCCTGGCCCTCTCCGGGTGTCGCGATGGCGAGCTCGTCCGGCGGCTGCGGGTCGGCGACCGGGCAGGGGCCCGGCGAGTCGCCGAGGGGTATGCCCAGCTGTTCGGGACCGCGACCGGCTGGACGCAGCCGTGCGCGCGGAACGAGTGCGCGTCCGACCGGAGCCGCGTGGCCGCGGCCGGTTTCATCCTCGAGCTCCAGCACCATCTCCTGCCCGAGGATGACTGGCTGGTCGCCGAGACGGTCCGCCTGGCCGAGGAGCTGGGCCTGCCCTGCGTCGTGACCAATGATGTCCACTACGCCCGGCCCGAGGGCCGCGAGCTCCAGGACGTCATCGGTGCGATCCGCCACGGCCGGACCCTCGACACACTGGCCGACCTTCGCCGGCCGGATGGCGAGTCGTACCTGAAGTCGGAGGCCGAGCTGCTGGCCCTGCCGCCGGGCGAAGAGGCACGCGCCGAAGACGCCCCGGACGGCCAGCGCCTGGCGGGCCGGGCTGGCCACGGCGGCCGAGCTTGCCGCGGCCTGCACGGTCGACCTCGGTTTCGAGCGCTACCGCTTCCCCGGGTTCGAGGTGCCGCCCGGGGAGACCCCGTTCAGCCACCTGGCCGAGCTCTGCCACGCTGGCGCCAGGCGGCGCTACCACCCGCTCACCCCGGCCGTTCTCAGCCAGCTCAGCCACGAGCTGGCGGTGATCGAGCGGACCGGGCTGGCCGAGTTCTTCCTGATCTGCTGGGACCTGATGCGCTTCGCCCGCGATCAGCGGATTCCGGCCCAGGGCCGGGGCAGCGCCGCCGACTCGATCGTGGCCTACGTCCTGGGGATCACCCGGGTCGACCCGATCCGCCACAACCTCCTGTTCGAGCGGTTCATCAACGAGGGCCGGACGACGTACCCGGATGTCGACATCGACTTCTCCTCCGAGCGTCGAGAGGAGGTCATCCAGTACGTCTACGACAAATATGGTCCCGAGCACACGGGCATGGTCTGCAACGTCGTGACCTATCGGGCCCGCTCGGTCGTGCGCGAGGTGGGCGTCGCCCTGGGCTTCCCCCGGCCGCTGGTCGATCGGGTGGCCAAGGCGCTCGAGACCTACGACTCGGTCATGGTCCGGCGCGATCTCGAGTCGGATGGCGGCTTTGCCGAGTTCTTCAAACGACCGTCCGATCCGGTCCAGCCGGTGGCCGAGGCCCACGGCCTGGCCGACCGGATGGGCCGGCTCAACCTGCCCGGCAAGCCTGCGATCCTGCCCGGCAAGCCTGCGATCCGGCCTGGCGGCAGCACCGATGACAAGGGTGGCCCGGGCGACTCGCCGGCCAGCGTCGCCTGGCTTCAATCCGGGCGGGGCACGGGCACGGTCGACGGCCGGGCAATCGATCCCGAGAGCGGTGTCCTCCTGCCTCCGGAACGCCGGACCGACAAGCTCGGCCGGCCCGAACCACTGGGATGGTGGCCATCTGGTCGGGCCGCGCGCCGACGCCGGGAGCACGGTCGGCCTGTCGGACTGGGAGCGCTGGCTCGAGTTCTGTGCCCGGATGGACGGCTTCCCGCGCCACCTGAGCATCCACAGCGGGGGCATGCTGATCACCGCCGCGCCGCTGATCGACATCGCTCCACTCGAACGAGCGACGATGCCGGATCGGGTTGTCGTCCAGTACGACAAGCGCGATGTCGAGACGATCAAGCTGATCAAGCTGGACCTGCTCGGCCTGGGCATGCTCGCCGCGATCGACGAGACGGTCCAGCTGATCGAGCACGACTGCGCCGCCTGCCTCGACCTCGATCGGCTGCCCGAGGACATCTCCGAGGTCTTCGGGATGCTCCAGGCCGCCGATACCGTGGGGGTCTTCCAGGTCGAGAGCCGGGCTCAGATGCAGACGTTGCCGAAGTCGCGCCCGAACTGCCTCGATGACCTCGTGGTCGAGGTTGCGATCATCCGGCCGGGCCCGATCCAGGGCAACGCCGTTCACCCCTACCTGCGCCGCAAGCAGGGCCTCGAGCCGGTCACTTACCTCCATCCGAGCCTGGCCCCGATCCTGGCCGACAGCCTGGGGGTGATCCTCTACCAGGAACAGGTCATGCGGATCGCGATCGACGTGGCCGGCTTCAGCCCGGGCGATTCGGATGGCTTCCGGCGAGCCATGGGCACCTGGCGCTCGAGCGCCGAGATGGAGAAGCTTCACGCCCGTTTCGTCGACGGTTGCGTGGCGGTCCAGGGCATGCCCCGTGACGATGCCGAGGAGCTGTTCCGCCGGGTCGCCGGCTTCGCCTCGTTCGGCTTTGCCAAGAGCCACGCGGCTGCCTTTGCCCGGACGGCCTACGAATTGTCGTTCCTCAAGCTGTTCTACCCCGCCCAGTTCCTGGTCGGCCTGGTCAACGCCCAGCCGATGGGCTTCTATCCGGTCGAGGTCCTGGTCAACGACGCCAAGCGCCATGGCGTGGCGATCCTTCCGGCCGATATCAACGCATCCGCGTTCCGGACCACGACCGAGTGGGTCGGCCGACCGGGCTGGGCGGGGAGGAGCTCCAGCGGATCCGCTGCCGGCCGGCCTGGGGATTGTCGAGCGGCCCGAACCGGTTCGATCGCCGGCCTGCGTCCTGCCCAGCGCCGACGCTCGCCAGCGCTGGTCCGCCGAAAGCGCGGTCGGCTGGGGCGTTCGCCTGGGTCTCGGGCTGGTCAAGGGCATCGGCGAGGAACACGCCGGCCCTGCTCGATGCCGAGCTCGCCCGCGGCTCGTATCGGAGCCTGGGCGACGTGGTCGAGCGGACGGGCCTGCCCGAGGAGACGCTCGAACGCCTGATCCGTGCCGGGGCGCTCGATTCGACTCGGCCGGCCTCGGCGCGAGCTGCTCTGGCAGTTGCGTGAGGTCGCCTCGCGCCGGGCCGCCGGGCCACCGGCCGGGCCGCCGGGCGGCCACTCGACCTGCGCCTTCCAGCGACCGATGCCCCGGCCCTGCCGCCGCTCGGCGAGGTCGAGCGCCTGGGCGACGCCTATGCCGTCCTGTCCCTCGATGCCCGGCGCCAGGTCGTCGGGCTATTCCGGCCCGCCCTCGAGCGGCTGGGCGCCGTCCCGAATGCCGCGCTCAACGAGCATCGTCCGGGGTCGGTCCGGATCGGTGGCCTGGTGGTTACCCGGCAGCATCCGATGACGGCCAAGGGAACGGTCTTCCTGGCCCTGGAGGATGAGACCGGGATGGTCAACGTCACACTCTGGCCGGATACCTGGGAGCGTCTGCGAGGGGTCGTCCGCCGCCACGCCCTGCTGCTCGTCGACGGCCAGCTCCAACGTGAGGGCGAGGTGGTCAACGTCATTGCCCGCAGGGTTCGTCCGTTGCCCGAGGTCGCGGCCACGGTCGGCGGACCGGGTCGCCCGGCCGGCGTTCGCCAGCTCGGCTATGCCGGTGGACGGCGGGTCGGCTGATCGGCCGGAAATCGCGGACGCGCCCGGCGATCCATCGGTGCGGGTGACGGACCGTCGTTCGGTCCGAGCCTCCGTTCGGGATCCGGCACCACGGCCGTCGATCAGCCGGGACGCGTCCTGCAATTGATTCGTCGCGCCGGCCCCATCGGATTGCGCTCGATCTATCAGCGCTTGCGGGCAGCCTGCTTGGAGGTCTTGGCCGGCGGTCGCTTGGCTGCGTTCGGATTCGCCAGGCGCAGGAATCGCCGGTAGAAGCCGGCGAAGCCACCCACGGCCAGTCCGGTCAGCGGCGACACCAGCAAGGCGTAAAGGGCGAACTGGATTCGGTCGGCGGTCGTGACGGCCGCTCCGGTCGTCGTCGTTCCGATGGCCGTCATCACGTAGATGGCGAACAGGATTCCTGCCACCAGCCCGATCACGCCGCCCGCCAGGTAGCTGGATCGCTGGGTCAGGATCCCAGCCAGGAACGCGGCCGCCAGCGGGGGCGGGAAGATGAACAGGTTGAAGGCAATCGACTGCACGCTCTGATTGCCGATCTCGGCCCCGGATGCCTCGAACAGCACGAAGATCGCGATCATCAAGGCGGACGGCACCCAGATTGCGTAGGTCTGGGTCGCGAGCCGGGGCAAATCCCGGAGGTCGTCACGCAAGTTGATCGGCCGGATTGCGCTCCTGAATGAGCCGATGATTCCGGGCCGAGGCGGGCTGGCCGTGGCCGATCCGCCCGAGGTCGTTCGCGTGGCCGGAGCCAGGCTGGCCTCCACTGGGCCGTCGGCCTCCGCGGCTGCCGTCGCCGCGCGATATCGGCGACGGGCTTCGGCTCGATCGGTGCTCTTGGCGCGCGCCACGGTGCCTCCTGGTGGAATGGTCTCGAGTGTCACGGACCGGCGGGTTGGGCGACCCGGTACCGGTGCGCTCGCCATCCTAGACGAAAGATGACCCGATCGACCGCGGACGGCCACCGGGCGCGCCCGCCGCCCGGTGAGTGTCGGGTGAGTCGGCGATGAGGTCGCGATACGGACTTCCGGTACAACTGGGACCCGCTCCGCGAATCCCCGCCGGGAGGTCGTCGATGGTTCGAGCCCGGCGTGCGGCCCTGGCCGCGTTCGTTCTCCTGTGGTCGATCGTTGCCATGGCGATGGCGGCCGCACCGCCGATGGCGCCGGCGGAGGCCGGAGCCCTGGCGCCCGGCCGTGGCCTGGCCGACCTCGGCTGGATTGCTGATCTCCGAGGTCGTGACCGGCGGGCGCTTCGGCGTCGGACGAATACGTCGAGCTGACGAACGCCGGCCCGCTCCCGATCGACTTGAACGGGCTCGAGATTGCCTATGCCTCATCGGCAGGGACCAGCGCGATCCGCCGGGCCGGCTGGACCAGCGGCCACCGTGCTCGGTCCCGGCCGGCACATCCTCGTTGCCAACTCGCCGCGGGCATCTATGCGCCGTCCGCCGATGCGACGTACACGGCCGGCATCGCGGCGACCGGGGGCGCGTTGGTCGTCCGACCGACGGGTGGGACACCGATCGATGCCGTCGGCTGGGGCGACGCCGCGAATGCCTTCGTCGAAGGCACGGCGGCCGAGGCCGGCCCAGCTGGTTCGAGCATCGAGCGCCGCCCCGGCGGTGCGGGGGCAATGTGACCGATACGAACAACAACGCCGGCGACTGGGTCGTCAACCCGTCGCCAAACCCGAGAACCTCGCTGCCCCGCCCCGTCCCGCGCCTGGCTCGAGCCCACGGCCCACGCCAAGCCCGTCGCCAAGCGCAACGCCCAGTCCGACTCGCCCACGCCCAAGCCGACACCGACGGCCACCAGCCCAACGCCGAACGCCGAAGCCCACGCCAACGCCGACGCCCACCCCCAAGCGCGAGCCCGAGTCCGTGCCGCGACGCCCAGCCCGACGCCGCGGCCCGCTTCACCCGACGCCGCTGCCCACGCCGATCCCGACGGCATCCCCGAGCCCGTCGTCCGAAGCCAACGCCGACGCCAACGCCGACCCCGACCGCGGTCCCCACGCCCACGACCACGCCGACGCCAAGCCCCGACGCCACCCCAACGCCAACCCCATCGGCGAGTCCGGCGCCGGGCGACTCGGCCATCTCCATCGCCCATGCCCTGGCCAGGGGCGGCAAGGTAACCGTCGAGGGCGCCGTGACGACCAGCGCGACGCTGATCGACTCGAGCGGCCGCCTGCTCGTGATCCAGGATGCGACTGCGGCCATCGAGATCCGCCTGCCAGTCGCCGGCAGCACCGGCGTCGCCAGGCTCGCCGGCCACGTGCCGGCCCGGGCACCCTGCGGATGACTGGAACGGTCGGCCGTGCCTACGGCGCCCCGCGGCTGACGGTCACGACGGTGACCTGGCTGGGCGACGACCAGCCCGCCCTTGCCCCAGCCGATCAGGACCGCGCCGGGCGCGCGCTGGAGTGGCGTCTCGTCCAGGTCACCGGTCGTCTTGACACCGTCCACAAGCTCGGTGATCGCTGGAGGGCCGAGATCATCGTCGGCTCGATCCGCATCCCGATCGCCGGCCTGGCCGGATCGCGGATCGCTGGGTCGGCCTTCTTCGCCGGGCCGTCAGGTGACGATCATCGGGATCGTTCGACGGGCGTACCCGAGCGCCATCGACCAGCGCTTCGCGATCGAGCCGCGATCGGTGTCGGACGTGGCATTCGCGGCGGCCGGTCCGAGTCGATCTGCTTCGACCGGCGCGGGCTCGGGAGGGGGATCGCAGCCGATCGATCCGGGTATGGACCCGGCGTCGGACCGACCAGCGCCGTCCCAGCTGCGCCACTCCGCGCAGCGGTGCGCTGGTCGACCTGCGCGAGCTTGCCGGCTACCGCGGCCGGGTCTCCAGGTTGGCGGGCTCGTGACCGCAGTCGAGAACACGACGATCAGCATCGATGACGGCACGGCTTCCGGCCGGCTCATCCTGAGCGGGGAGGCCGCGGTCTATCTCGATCTGGTCGAGGTTGGTGACCCGATCGTCGTCGACGGCCTCGTCGAGGTCGACTCGAGCGGCCCATACCTGTTCGTGACCGACCCTGATGGCGTCGTCCGGACCGGCGATCCGGATGCCCCCAGCCCGGCGTCCGGCACGCCCAGCCAGGCCGTCGCGTCCCCAGCCGGAGCTGGTCTCGCGCCGCCGACTCGGGACCGTCGAGCAGCGGCCGCAGCGCGGCGGCCCGGGCGCCGGCGCCAGTGGCCCGAGCTCCATCGGCCTCGGGCCTCTCGAAGCGTCGTGCTCGGCGCTCGGCTGGCGATCGGCCTCGGGCCCTGCCGGCGCGGCCGACGGTCGTGCCCCTGCGGCCGCGAGCGGGCCGCCCCCGGCCGGGCCGCGGCGCCGACGGGGAGCCCGGCTAGCGGCCCCGAACGATGCCGGCGAACCGTCCCGGGAGCCGGCTGAATCCGGCTCCCGGGAAGCCGACTGTGCTCAGCCCCAGCATGGTCCACGCTCGGGCCGAGTTGACGCTCGTTCGAGCGCGGGGCTATTCTCGGCCGAGTTTCGCGCCAGCGAAGCGCTACGCGAGCGAGGGACGAGGTTTTGCCGAACGCGGATAACCGCGTCGCACTCCCAACCGGAGAACGGCAGTACCACATCGGACTCGGCCCGGGTGACCTGGCCGAGTACATCCTCCTCCCCGGCGACCCCGAACGAGTCCAGCGGATTGCGCACGCGCCTCGAGAACCTCGAAGGCCTGCGGCAGCACCGGGAATTCGCCTCGGTCACCGGGACGTATCGCGGCGAGCGGGTCTCGGTCGTCTCGACCGGGATCGGCACCGACAACGTCGAGATCGTGATAGCGGAGATCCTGGCGATCACGGAACGTCCGACCTTCATCCGGGTCGGGTCGTGCGGCGCGCTCCAGCCGGAGATTGCGGTGGGCGACCTGATCATCTCGTCCGGATCCGTCCGGCTCGAGGCGACGACAAGCTTCTTCGTCCACGATGGGTATCCCGCGGTTGCCGATTACGAGGCAGTCGCGGCGCTCGTCGAGGCCGCGGCGGAGCTTGGACACCGGGCGCATGTCGGGATAACGGCCACGGCTCCGGGGTTTTATCGGCGCGCAAGGGCGTCCGATCCCACGGTTGCCCATCCGCTACCCTGACCTCGCCGAGGAGATGGCGCGCCAGCGCGTCCTCAACTTCGAAATGGAGGCATCGGCAGTGATGGTCCTGGCCGGGTTGGCTGACTGTCGAGCGGGGGTCGTATGCGCCGTCTATGCGCATCGGCCGTCAGGCGACTTCGCAGCCGGCGAAGCCAGGAGCCGCGCGGAGGCGGCCTGCGTCGAGACCGGACTCGAAGGGCTCCGGAACCTCGCCGCGATGGATCGCCAGAAGCAGGCAGTCGGGGTGGACCGCTGGCGGCCGTCGTTGTGGACAAGAACGTAGGGGCGGATACGGAGCAAGCGCTGCGTAACGCCTGGTAAGCGTGGAGAGGAGACCTGGAATGGCCGAGGCCTATTGCGTCAAGGACAAGAAGAAGGTCGAAGTCAAGAATCCCCAGAAGATCACGATGAAGAACGGCAAGCCGGCGATCAAGGGCACCTGCCCGATCTGCGGCGGAAACGTCTTCCGCATCGGCGGCTGACCACCGCGTCCTGAGCGCAAACAGGGGAGCCCCCGCCGATCGCCGGCGGGGGCTTCTTGCTGTTCGCCACGCAGGAGCCTTGCCCGCCTGCGTTGCTAGAGTGGAAGGGCCGATCCGTTCGCAGTGGGGAGTGCCCAGTTGACCCGTCCGGTTCTGGCCCTCGACCTCGGCGGAACGCAGGTCCGGGCGGCCGTGATCCTCGCCGACGGCAGCCGAATCGCCCGGCAGGCCACCCGGACCCCGATCGAAGGGGGACCCTCGGCCATCGTCAAGGCCTGCATCGAGATGCTCGGCGCAGCCTTTGCCGCCGCGCCGGCCGACGTCCGGCCCGTGATCTCCGGGATCGGCATGTCGACCCCGGGACCGATCGATCCCTGGTCGGGCGTCATCGTCAGCCCGCCCAACCTTGGCCCGGGCTTTCGCGATATCCCGATCGCGGCCGACGTGGAGGGCGCCCTCGGCCTGCCGGCCTATCTCGACCGCGACACGAACGTGGCCGCCCTGGGCGAGCGCGCCTTCGGCGCCGCCCGCGGCGTCGACGACTTCCTGTACGTGACCGTCTCGACCGGAATCGGCGGAGCGATCTTCAGCGCCGGCAAGCTTCTCCACGGCCCCGACGGCATGGCCGGTGAGCTTGGCCACGTCTCGATCGAGCTCGATGGCCCGCGCTGCGGCTGCGGCGGGAGCGGCCACCTCGAGGCGATCTCGAGCGGGGTGGCCCTCGCCCGCGACGCCCGGGCCGCGGTCGCCCGCAACGGCTCGCCCTTCCTCGCCGCCCGGGCCGCCGAGAGCGGGTCCGGCCAGGTAGGCCTCGACCAGCTCGATGCCCGGGCGGTGGCCGAGGGCGAAGACGCCGGCGACCCGGCCTGCGCGGCCCTGATGGATCACGCCCGGCGGGCGTTCGCAATGGCCTGCGCCGGATTCGTCAACGCCTTCAATCCCGACCTGATCGTCGTCGGCGGCACGATCGCCGAGCGCCAGGGCGACCGCCTCCTGGGGCCAGTCAGGGACGAAGTCCGGACGGGCGCCTTCAGGGTTCCGGGCGCGCGCGTCCGGATCGTGCCGGCCGAGCTCAGCGCCGACGTCAGCCTGGTTGGCTGCCAGCCCCTCGTCGATGGTCGCCTGGCCGACGATCGATGGCGGGCCGGGCGGGCTCGGCTCGAGTCGACGAGTGGGTCCATTCGCCCGTGAGGCCCGTCCCGTCGTACGATGCGTGCACGCGCCGGACGTTCTCTCCGACGATGGGCCAGCACGGCCATCGCGGGGACGCCCCGGGCTGCAACCTTCAGCCATGAATCGAATCCCGCCCCGGTCCGGGCCATGCTCGCGACCGGCGCCCCCCAGGAGGTACCCCACGATGACGGTTCGCGTCGGGATCAACGGCTTCGGCCGAATCGGTCGGCAGTCGCTCAAGGCCCTGCTCGAGCGCGCACCGGAAATCGAGGTCGTGGCCGTCAACGACCTGGTCGACACGGCCATGAACGCCCACCTGTTCAAGCACGACTCGACCTACGGCGCCTACGCCGGAACGGTCGACCACACCGACGATGCCCTGATCATCGACGGACGCGAGATCAAGGTCCTGACCGAGCGCGATCCGGGGGCCCTGCCGTGGGCCCGCCTGGGCGTGGATGTCGTGCTCGAGTCGACCGGCCTGTTCACCGACGCGACCAAGGCCCGCGCCCACCTGGCCGCCGGGGCGCGCAAGGTGATCATCAGCGCGCCGGCCACCAATGAGGACGTGACGATCGTGCTGGGTGTGAACCAGGATCGTTACGACCCGGCCAGCCACGACGTCATCAGCAATGCCAGCTGCACCACCAACTGCCTCGCCCCGGCCGCCAAGGTGGTCCACGACAACTGGACGATCGAGCTCGGGCTGATGAACACGATCCACTCGTACACCAACGACCAGCGCATCCTGGACGTGGCCCACAAGGATCCCCGTCGGGCGCGCGCGGCCGCCCTCAACATCATCCCGACGACGACCGGTGCGGCCCGCGCCCTGGCCCTGGTCATTCCCGACCTGAAGGGCAAGTTCGACGGCTTCAGCCTGCGTGTCCCGACGCCCACCGTGAGCGTGGTCGACTTCACCGCGAACCTCGCCCGGCCGACCACCGTCGAGGAGGTGAACGCGGCCTTCCGGGATGCTGCGGCCGGTCCGCTCAAGGGCATTCTGGGCGTGTCCGACGAGCCCCTCGTCTCGACCGACTTCCGGGGCGACGCCCGCTCGTCGATCATCGACGCCGAGTCGACGATGGTCCTGGGCGGCACGATGGTGAAGGTGATCTCCTGGTACGACAACGAGTGGGGCTATAGCTGCCGGGTGGCCGACCTGATCAGGTTCGTGGCCGAGCGACTCCCGGTCAGCGTCGCCTAGGCGGGCGGTCACCACGATGGACAAGCTGACCATTCGGGACGTCGACGCCAGCGGCAAGCGCGTCTTCGTCCGCGTCGACTTCAACGTCCCCCTCCAGGACGGCAAGGTCACCGACGACTCGCGCATCCGGGCGGCCGTGCCCACGATTCGGGCCCTCCTGGCCCAGGGCGCCCGGGTCATCCTGGCCAGCCATCTCGGCCGGCCCGATGGCCGGGTGCAGGACGGCCTGCGCCTGCGTCCCGTGTCCGAGCGCCTGAGCCAGCTCCTGCGGATGAACATCCCGTGCACCGGCGACGCGCTCGGGATCGGCACCGAGGACGCGATCCGGCGGCTCCGGCCGGGCGAGGCGCTCCTCCTCGAGAACCTGCGCTTCCACGCCGAGGAGGAGGCCAATGACCCGGCCTTCGCCCAGGCGCTGGCCGGCTACGCCGACCTCTACGTGAACGACGCCTTCGGCACCGCCCACCGCGCCCACGCCTCGACCGTCGGCATCACCCAGTTCCTGCCGGCCTACGCCGGCCTGCTCATGGAAGCCGAGATCAAGGCGCTCTCGAACCTGCTCGAGGACCCGGCCCGGCCGTTCTTCGCGGTCATCGGCGGGGCCAAGGTCTCGGGCAAGATCCCGGTTCTCGAGCACCTCATGGACCGGGTCGACGGTTTCATCATCGGTGGCGGCATGGCCAACACGTTCCTGCTGGCCCAGGGCAAGAGCGTGGGCAAGAGCCTGGCCGAGCCCGATCGGGTCGAGGAGGCCCGCCGGATCCTGGCGGCCGCCGACGGCAAGGGCGTCCGGATCGTCCTGCCGGTCGACGTGATCGTGGCCAAGGAGGTCACCCAGGGCACCGAGTACAAGACCCTGTCGGCCGACAAGATCCCGGCCTCGTGGCACATCGTCGACATCGGGCGCCAGACGCTGGCCCTGATGGAGGAGGCGCTCGAGCCTGCCCGGACGGTCTTCTGGAACGGCCCGCTCGGCGTATTCGAGATCCCCTCGTTTGCCCACGGCACGAACGCGATCGCGCGCTACCTGGCCGACCGGGCCGATTCGGGCGCGACGGTCGTGGTCGGCGGTGGCGATTCGGTGGCAGCCGTGACCCAGCAGGGCCTGGCCGGCCGGATGACCCACATCTCGACGGGCGGCGGGGCCTCGCTCGAGTTCCTCGAAGGCCGCGAGCTGCCCGGCATCGCCGTCCTGCTCGACCGTCCGCCGGCCGATGCCTCGGCGCCCGCCGAGCCGGCCAGGGCCGGCCGGTGACGAGCCCGATCTCGGCGGTCGACGCGCGCCAGATCCTCGACTCGCGGGGCAACCCCACGATCGAAGTCGACGTGATCCTCGACGACGGGGCCCTCGGCCGAGCGGCCGTGCCTTCGGGCGCCTCGACCGGGGCCAATGAGGCGGTCGAGCTGCGCGACGGTGACCCGACCCGCTACGGCGGCAAGGGCGTCCTGAAAGCCGTGGCCAACGTGATCGAGACGATCGCACCCGACCTGATCGGAGCCGATGCCGAGGACCAGGCCGGGATCGACGCAATGCTCATCGAGCTCGACGGCACGCCCAACAAGGCGAACCTCGGGGCGAACGCCACCCTGGGCGTGTCGCTCGCCTGCGCTCATGCCGTGGCCGCTTCCTATGGCCTGCCGCTGTATCGCTACCTGGGCGGGGCCGGGGCGCGAATCCTGCCCGTGCCCATGTTCAACATCCTCAACGGCGGCAAGCACGCCCAGGACTCGACCGACTTCCAGGAGTTCATGGTCATGCCGGTCGGCGTGGATTCGTTCTCGCGACGCGCTGCGTGCCGGGGCCGAGATCTTCCATGCCCTGCGCGGCCTCCTGCACCAGGAGGGCCATGCCACCGGTCAGGGAGACGAGGGTGGCTTCGCGCCCTCGCTGCCCTCGAACGAAGCCGCCGTCGAGCTGATCCTGCGGGCGATCGAGAAGGCCGGCTACCGGCCCGGCGAGGACGTGGCCATCGCCCTGGACCCGGCGGCCAGCTCGATCCTGGTCGAAGGCACCGGCGTCGAGGGCGTGCCCGGCCGCTATCACCTCGCCAGCGAGAAGCGGACGCTCGACTCTGGCGAGCTGATCGACCTGTGGGAGCGCTGGGCGTCGAGCTACCCGATCGTCTCGCTCGAGGACGGCCTGGCCGAGGACGACTGGGCCGGCTGGCGCGAGCTGTCGGCTCGGCTGGGCTCGAAGATCCAGCTCGTCGGCGACGACATCCTGGTGACCAACCCGCGGTTCATCGCGCGGGGCATCGACGAGCACGCGATGAACGCGGTCCTGATCAAGCTCAACCAGATCGGCACCCTGACCGAAACGATCGAGGCCATCGAGCTCGCCCGGCGGGCCGGCTGGGCGTCGATCGTCAGCCACCGCTCGGGCGAGACCGAGGACACCACGATCGCGGACCTGGTCGTGGCCATGGGCACCGGCCAGATCAAGACGGGTGCCCCGTCGCGCTCGGAACGGGTCGCCAAGTACAACCGGCTGCTCCGGATCGAGGGTGAGCTGGGCGGCGGCGGCCGCTACCTGGGCCGGGCCGCGCTGTCGGCCGCGCATTGACCCGATTCGTCGACCGGGGCGCGATCACCGCGGCCTATGTCGGGATCGGCATGGCGGTCACGATCGGGGTCAGCTTCCTGCTCGTCATTCCGATCGAGCCGATCTACTGGCTGCTCGCGCCGCTGGCCGGCCTGATGATCGGCTACTACGCCAACCAGCGCTCCAACCGAACGCGCGGTGCGTGGCGCCGGGTGATTGCCAACAGCCTGTTCGCCGGCCTGGTCACGGGCCTGACCCTGGCTGCCCTGCTGCTCGCGGTCAAGCTGCTCTTCTTCAACGCCGATGACGGCTATCGGGACGCCAACCTGGGCGGGCCGATCAGCTGCAGCACCGGGGCGGATTGCGTCTACCAGCGCTACCTGCTCCAGGGCAAGGGCCCGGACCTGGCCGCCATCGGAGTGACCGACGTGAGCTCGTTCTCACGCTTCTACTGGAGCCAGCAACTGACCACGGCCGCCCTGCTGGTGGGGATCGCCACCCTGAGCGGGCTGCTCGGCGGCGTGGCCTACGCACTCACCCGGCCGCCCGACCCTCGAGCGTTGGCACCCGGTCAGTCGTCGGCCGCCTAGGGCCCAGGCCCGCTGGCGGGCAGATGGGCCGCGGCCGAGTGCCGCGGCCGGCCTTGGCTACTTGGTTTCGGCCTTGGCCTTGGCCGGCGTCTTTGCCGTTGCCTTGGGCTTGGCCGTTGCCGTGGGCTTGGCGCTCGCGGTTGCCGGCTTGGCCGCAGCCTTGGTCGTCGCCTTGGGGGCGGCCTTGGTGCTCACTTTGGCGCTCGCCTTCGCGCTCGGGGTCTTGGCAGCGGCCTGGGTCGTGGCCTTGGGGGCCGTCTTGGCAGCCGCACCTGAACCCGTCTCGGCCTTGGCGGCGGCAGCGGCGGCGGTCGCTGCAGCTTCGGCCCGGGCGGTCTTGCTCAGCGCGGCGCGAGCCTTGCCGGCGGCCGTCTGAGCGCCCTTGGCCTTGTCCGCCTTGGCCAGCGCGATGCGGGTCTTGGCCGCCTTGACCGCGGCGGCCTTGCCGGTCGTCTTGGTCAGCTTGGCCGATGTCTGGACGTGCTCGCCACCGAGGGCGGCGTTGACCTTGCGGGTCAGGCGCGACTTGCGCCGGGCGGCAGCATTGGGGTGGATCGCGCCAGCCTTGGCCGCCCGGTCGAGGGCGCTCAAGGCGTCGCGCAGGGCCTCCGTCGGATCGCCCGGCTGGCCGCCCGCGGCGACCTTGACGGCCTTGGACACGAGCGTCTTGGCGGTGCTTCGACGGGGCTGATTGACGGCGGCGCGCCGTGCAGCGGTGCGGACGCGCTTGAGCGCGGAGGGAGTTCGCGCACCGGTCCAGCCGCGGGGCTTCCTGGCCAAGGTTGAAACCTCATGAATGCGAAGGCGGGCGCCGGGCGCGCCAACGCGCGACCCGACACGGGAGGGCGAATGCTACCAGAAGGCCCGCCGGAGAGCCAGATCCGACGACATCGGCCGCTCTGAAGGCTCCGGTCATAGCGCCGGCCGTGGCGCCGACCCCTCCGGTCCCGCAGACCGTGCCCGCCTGCTGGTGGTGCCAAACGATGCTGCCCACGCGACAAAAGAGCAGTTTTGACCCGACGGGAGCCCGGGGGAGGGCTGTGTCGGCCCGATCTTGTCCCGCGTTGAGCGTGGCTCGGGATCGATCACGCCCGTACCCTGGCGATCGAGCTCGCTCGCGCCCTGTAATGGGCACATTTGTCGCGCGGCACACACCAGGCGGCCCCGGTCGCGAGGAGCGCCACTTCCCACGGACAGGGAAGGCCCGGGCCAAGCCACCGATCCAGCGCCGGGCCCGCCCCGTCCTGCACACTTGAGGCATGGTCCCTGTCCTCGGCGGCCTTGGTGCCGCGCTCATGTTCACCGTGTCCGTGCTGGCCTCGGCCCGGGCCAGCCGGCTGATCGGTGCCTCGTCGACCGTGGCCTGGGCCATGGCCGTCGGCTTCATCGTCACGATGCCGGTGGCTCTCGTCGTACCGCCGGCGCCGGACTTCAGCAACGGCAGCTTGCCCTGGTTCTTCGTGTCAGGCATTGGCAACGTGGCCGGCCTGCTCCTGACCTATGCCGCCTATCGGATCGGCGCCGTCGCGGTAATCGTCACGATCGCCTCGACCGAGGGCGCGATCGCGGCCATCCTGGCGGTCATCGCGGGCGAGGTCCTCGTCCCGGGCGCCGCGCCGATCCTGGCCCTGATCGCGGTCGGCGTCGCTGTCACCGCGGCCGGCGCGACCTCGGGCGCCGAGGGCGTTCCGATCTCTCGCGAGCGCGAGCTCCGGACGGTCGTCCTGGCGATCGGCTCGGCCGCCTGCTTCGGGATCGGCCTGTATGCCTCGGGCCGGCTCAGCAGCCTGTTGCCGATTCCCTGGGCGATCCTGCCTCCCAGGGTCGTCGGGACCCTCGTCCTCGTCCTGCCCCTGATCTTCATGCGCCGGCTGCGCCTGACCCGGGCGGCGGCGCCCTACGTGATCGCCGTCGGGCTGGCCGAGGTCTTCGGCTACATCTCGTTCGTGATCGGCGCCCAGCAGGCGATCGCGATCTCGGCCGTCCTGGCCACGATGTTCGCTCCGTTCTCGGCCATCGCCGCCTACTTCCTGTTCCATGAGCGGCTCGTCACTCGTCAGGTCGTCGGCATCGTCCTCGTCGTCGTCGGTGTCGCGATCCTGGGCATCGTCCAGAGCTGAGCCGATGCACTCGGGCCGGCCACTCGGGCCGCCCGCTCGGGAAGGGGCGAGGGGTCCGGGCCGGCGAACGACTCCGAACCCGGCCAAACTGACAACGTGGACAATGCAGCGATCCGACCCGACGCTGGCTCCCTGAAACGTTGTCAGGAACTGCTGGCGGAGGCTGCGGCGCGATTTCGAGAGGGCGACTTTCGATCTAGTGCCGAAGCGGCTCTCGAGGCAGGTGAACAAGCCAAGCTGGCGAGCCGACCGGACCTTCTCGCGGACGCCGCTCTGACCGTGGTTGGAGTGCCCGACCCGGCAACGGCCCCGACGGTCGAACTCCTGTGCCGAGATGCCCTGAGCGTGAACCAGCAGGGCGATGTTGCCGTCCGCGCTCGGCTCCACGCCCAGCTGGCCGTTGCTCTCCACCACCGAGGGCGACTCGACGAGGCCGATGTCGAGGTGGGTCGTGCCCTGGCATTGGCTTCGACGGCCGGTGACGCGAGTGCTCTGGCAACCGCCCTGAACGCGCGTCAGCTGACGATGGCCGGCCTGGAACATGGCCAGGAACTCTACGAGCTTGGCGGACGAATGCTCGACGCGGCAGAGGAGCTCGGGTCCGTTGATCTGGAGCTGCAGGCGCGCAACTGGCGGATCGATGCGCTCTTCCGGCTTGGAGATACGGCAAGCGCCGAGTACGAAATCGACACCCTTGATGCCCTTGGTAGGCGAAGCGGTCTCGCGCTTGTGCGCTGGAACGCCCGGCTTGCGCAAGCAGGCTTGGCTCAAGCCGTGGGGAGGCTGACCGATGCCGAGCGGCTTGCGCGAGAGGCCCGGAACATCTTGCCGCTAAAGCAGCGGTCGCAGACTGAGCCGCTCTTCATCGCTCAATTGATGCTCATTTCCACTGACCGCGGCATCGAGCCGCCCGAGATTGACGTCGCCCGCGGCTTCACCGTCGGCGGCCACGCCATCGCGGCCGCGATGGTCGGACGCTACGACCTCGAGATGGGCGACTGGACGCGCGCACGGGCGTCGTTCGAAGCCATCGGACCACGGTTGGGAGCTATCCCCCTGGACCGCCGTGGTTTGCCAACGCTCACGGCAGGCGCCGAACTGTCCGTCGCATTCGGTGATCTACGGGTGGCCTCCGATCTGCATCTTCGCCTTGCCCCGTTCGATGGCGCCATGATCGCCAGCGCTCTCGGCGCGGTCGGGCCAGTCGCGTACTTCCTGGCTCGCATCGAAGGTTTGCTCGGACTCCATGACCAAGCCCTCGCTCACGCACTAGCCGCCATCGACCTGTGCGCTCGCGGTGATTTCGGCCCGTGGCTGGCTCGGAGCCGGCTCGCGCTGGCAGAGACCCTGGTCCTGCGAGGCTCACATACCGACCGCGACGCGGCCCGTACGGCGGCAGGCATGGCCGCCGTGACTGCCCGGACGCTCGGAATGCGAGCACTACTCCGCCGGGCGCTGACGCTCGCCGACCACCTTGCCGACTGGCCGCGCCTCACGGACCGCCAGCACGAGATCGCTCGCCTCATCGCAACAGGCTCCTCGAATCGTGCGATTGCCGAATCGCTGAACCTCTCGGAGCGGACGGTCGAGACCCACGTCCAGAACCTCCTCACCAAGCTCGGCTTCCACTCACGCGCTCAGATCGCGTCGTGGGCCGCTGCGGAAGCGGGTTCGCCAGTAGGAACGGTGGGCCGACCGAGCGGTACGTAGGCGCGATTCCAGTACCGCCCTCCGTGGATTCGACGATGGCAAGGCGGCGCCGCCCGTCTAGGGTCTGGTTCATGAGCGACGTGATCGACCGGGCACCATGGGCCATTGAGCTCGTGCGGCGTTGGATCAACGTCTTCAACGAGCGCGACTTCGCGGCGTGTGTCGACCTCGCCGCCGCCGCCTATGTCGAGCACGCCATCGCGCCCTTCGGGCGGGTCGAGCCCGGAGCGGTGAATGGGCCTGAGCATCTGCGCGAGGTCGCGGAGTGGCTGCTCGCGCAGTTTCCAGATCTCCGAATGACGGCCCTGGCCGTGGTCAGGGAAGGCAGCACTGTCGTGGCGAGGGTTCTGAGCGAGGGGACAAATCGAGGGCGCCTGAATGGCGTGCTTCCGCCGACCGGACGGTTCTTCAGCACTGAGCAGACGCACTGGTTCCGGGTCGACGGCGGGCGCCTTGCCGAGCACTGGGCGACTCGGGATGACCTCACAGCCATGCTTCAACTCGGCGTGATCACGGCGCCGGGAGATCCACGGTCACTGCCGCCAAGTGAGGACGAAGCCTCCGATGCTTGCGCGCGACAGTCGAGCGGATGACCGTGCCGGACCCTCACGCCGAGCCACAGTCACTCTCCGCCGGTGGCACGTCCGAACGTGCGCCTGCTCCCCACCCAACGGCACTTCGGATGCAGGTCCTGACGACCGAGCACTGGTCGTTGCTGGCATCGCGCGGGCTCGCCTGGAACGAGTCCTTCAGTCGCGCGGCGATGTACCTGTCGACCCTCTCGGGCGCGATGGTGGCGCTCGGGCTCGTCGCTGGCACGAGCGGGCTCGGCCACCTGTTCACCGTGTTTGCTCTCGTGATTCTGCCGGTGGTCCTCTTCGTCGGCATCGCGACCTTCGTCCGCATGGGCGCGGTCAACTATCACGATGCGATGACGGTCATCGGGATGAATCGAATCCGGGGTGCCTACCTAGAGCTGGTACCCGAGCTCGAACCGTATTTCGTGATGGGAGCGCACGACGACCCACCAGGCATTGCGATCACGATGGCGGTCCCACCCAGCGGCCCTCGGGGCCTCCACGTGCTCTCGGCCACACCGTTTGTCGTCAACGTCCTGAACGGCGTCGTGGCCGCCGCGATTGCCGCCATCGCAGCTGCCGGGTTGCTCGCCGTTGAACTGACCCCGAGTCTCTGTCTCGCCGCGGCTGTCTTCGTGGCCATGGTGGGGCTCCAGCTTCGACTCGTCACCGGCAACATGCGCCGCGGGCGGGCTTCCGTTCGCCCGCTGTTTCCGAGCCCCGGAACCGAAGGACTCGGCAGCGCGGTGCCCGAGGCTCGGCCAACGCAGGAGGGCTGAAAGGGCGACTGCACGACGATTTCGACACTCACTCGACGACCGTTGCGGAGGTATTCCGCCGACCCTTTACGACACATCAGCAGCGATGGAGGACCGCACCATGACGTACGACCTGAAGGCAACGGCCCGTCGGACCTATGAGGAGATCTTTCCAGCATGCGACGTCGCGGGATTGTCCGAGGTGATCGCTGCCGACGTGATCCAACACGGTCGACGGCCCGGCGAGTCTGAGGGCTTCGAGGGCGTCAAGCAGACGATGCTGATGCTGGGACGAGCCTTCTCCGAACAACGCTGGGAGATTCACCAGATCATTCGCGAAGGCGACATGGTGGTCATCCACACCACGCATCACGCCCGGCACACCGGCGAGTTGCTGGGCATTCCGCCAACGGGTCGTGAGGTCCACTACGACTACGTCCACATCGTTCGCTTCCGAGACGGAAAGGGCGCCGAGCATTGGAGCGTGCGTGATCAGTTCACCCTGATGCGACAGCTCGGTCTGTTGCCAACTCCGAGCGAGCGACCGTCCAGTGGCTGAGCTTGTCCAGGGACGTTTCGCCTGGGGCCGAGTCGCGATCCTGGGCATCGTCCAGAGCTGAGCCGATACACTCGGGCCGGTGATCCCCCAGGACCGTCTGCGCAACTTTTCGATCATCGCCCATATCGATCACGGCAAGTCGACCCTGGCCGACCGCCTGCTCGAGGCGACCCACACGATCGAAGCCCGGCTGATGACCAGCCAGGTCCTCGATTCGATGGACCTCGAACGCGAGAAGGGGATCACGATCAAGGCCCGGGCCGTCCGGCTCGACTACCAGGCCCGGGATGGCCTGGTCTACGGCCTGAACCTGATCGACACGCCCGGCCACGTCGACTTCTCGTACGAGGTCAGCCGCTCGCTGCAAGCCTGCGAAGGCGCGATCCTGGTCGTCGACGCGGCCCAGGGGATCGAGGCCCAGACGCTGGCCAACGTCCACCTCGCGTTGCGCGAGGGCCTGACGATCATCCCGGTCCTCAACAAGATCGACCTGCCCAGCGCCCAGCCGGACCTGGTCATCGAAGAGCTCGAGAACGTCCTGGCCATCCCGCGCGAGGAGGTCATCCTGGCCTCGGCCAAGGAAGGTATCGGCATCGACGAGATCCTCGAAGCCGTGGTTGCCCGGATCCCACCACCCAAGGGCGATCCCAAGGGTCCCCTCCAGGGCCTCATCTTCGATTCGCACTACGACGCCTACAAGGGCGTGGTCGTGTACGTCCGGCTGGCCTCGGGCACCCTCCATAGCCACGACACGATCCGGTTGATGGCCTCGGGGGTCGAGTCGGGCCTGCTCGAGCTGGGCGTGTTCCGGCCCCAGCTCGTGCCCGTCCAGGCGCTGACCGCGGGCGAGGTGGGCTACGTGGCGACCGGCCTGAAGAGCGTCCGGGACGCCCAGGTCGGGCGACACCCTGACCAATGCGGCTGCGCCGGCCCGGACCGCCCTGCCCGGCTACAAGGAGGCCAAGAGCCTGGTCTTCGCCGGGATCTATCCGTTGAGCGGCGAGGACTATCCGCTCCTCCGGGAGGCGATCGAAAAGCTCCACCTCAACGATGGCAGCTTCACCTACCAGCCCGAGAGCTCGGTCGCGCTTGGCTTCGGCTTCCGCTGCGGCTTCCTCGGCCTGCTCCACATGGAGATCGTCCAGGAGCGCCTCGAGCGCGAGTTCTCGCTCGACCTGATCGCCTCGGCACCGTCGGTGCCAGTACCAGGTGGTCCTGATCGGGGGCCGGGGCACGCTCAGCATCGACAACCCGGCGATGTTCCCCAATGCCGGCGAGATCGAGTCGATCGAGGAGCCCTGGGTCAGCCTGTCGGTGATCACCCCGTCGACCTACATCGGACCGCTGATGGAGCTGTCGACGAGCCGCCGGGGCACGTTCGTGGGCCTCGAGTACCTCGACCCGCAGCGGGTCCAGATCCACTTCGAGCTGCCCCTGGCCGAGCTGATCATCGACTACTTCGACCAGCTCAAGAGCCGCAGCCAGGGGTACGCCTCGATGGACTACGAGGAGATCGGTTATCGGCCGGCCAACCTGGTCAAGCTCGACGTGGTGGTGGCCGGCGAGCCCGTCGATGCCTTGAGCCTGATCGTCCATCGCGACCGGGCGCCGGCGACTGGGCGGCAGCTGACCGAGAAGCTCAAGGAGCTGATCCCGCGCCAGATGTTCGAGGTGCCCATCCAGGCGGCGATCGGCGGCAATGTCGTGGCCCGCGAAACCGTGCGGGCGATGCGCAAGAACGTCCTCGCCAAGTGCTACGGTGGCGACATCACCCGCAAGAAGAAGTTGCTGGAGAAACAGAAAGAGGGGAAGCAGCGCATGAAGCGGGTTGGCTCCGTGGAGATTCCCCAGGAGGCATTCCTCGCCGTCCTGCGGATGGACGAAGGCTGAGCAGCCCCGCCGCGACTGATGGACGAGCTCATTCGGCCCTTCGGTTTGCTCATGGCCCTGGCCTTCACGATCGTTGCTGGTCGTGCTTCGCTTCCAGGCCGCCCTGTTCGGCGTCGCCGAGTATGCCGATGGCGGGATCGATGGCCGCCCACCCGCCTGCGCCGCCGATTGAGCTGGTACCTCGTCGGCTTCCTGATCATCCTGGCCATGGTCTCGGTCGATCCGAACGTGGGACCGACCTGTATGTCGGCCTGGGCGACAGGGGCGAGGCCGTCCTGCTCGGGATCCTCTTCGGGATCGCAGGCACGGCCCTGGCGATCGGGGTCGCCTTGCTCCGCTATCGCCGCATCAGGCTGCCGCCCGGTCGGCTCCTATCCGGTGGCGCTCCTGAACGCGGTCGGGACCGCGTTCATGGACGAGGTCACCTTCCGTGGCGCGGTTCTGGGCTTCCTCGTCCTGGCCGGCCTGAACGCCTGGCTGGCGATCATCCTGACAGACCCTGATCTATGGCCTGGCCACTCGCCTCGGGGCGCCCGGCCGCGACCGTTCGATCTTCGCCCTGGCCCTGCTCCTGGGCATGGCGACGGGCTGGGCGACGATCGTGACCGGTGGAATCGGGGCGGCGTTCATCGGTCACTCGATCAGTCGCTTCGCAATGTTCCTGACGACCGGCCATGCCGGCCAGCCGCTGCCCCAGGGCCGCGAGGTCGAGGAGATCGAGAAGCGCCGGCGGCCGCCCGAAGGCTGGAGCATCGTCAACGTCGTCCGCGATTCGATCAGTCGCGATCGATGACCCCGCCAGACGGCGGCCCGCCCGCAGAACGGGGGCCTGCCGAGCCGCCCGTCGGGCTGTATGTCCACATGCCCTTCTGCATCTCGGTCTGCCCCTACTGCGACTTCGTCGTGTACGCCGGTGCCGACGCCCGAGGACCGCGCAGCCGGATCGCGCCGCTGGTCGAGGCCCTCATCGTCGAGATCGGCCTGCGGGCCGCGGCCGACGGAGCCGACCCGGCCGGCCGGCCCCTGGCCACGGTCTACCTTGGCGGCGGCACACCCTCGCTCGCTGCCCACGGACGACCTGTACCGGATCATCGAGGCGGTGCAGGCCGCATTCGGGATCGCGCCCGGAGCCGAAGTCACGCTCGAGGCGAACCCTGGCGTGGACGAGCGCGGCGACCCGGTCGCCCAGGCCGCCGCGGGAATCACCCGGCTGAGCATCGGTGCCCAGTCGTTCGCTCCGGGCGAGCTCAAGCGCCTCGGCCGGCGGCATTCACCAAGCGACATCGGGCTGGCCCTGATCGCGGCTCGCGAGGCGGGCATCGGCTCGATCAACCTGGACTTGTTGTACGACGTGCCGGGCCAGACCCTGGGTAGCTGGGCGGACAACCTGGAGCGGGCGATCGCCCTCGGCCCGGACCACCTGTCGCTGTACGCATTGACCCTCGATGATCCGGACGCGGAGGGGTTGACCGGTCCCGGTGGCGATCACCTGGCGCCGACCGCCGGGGCGCGCCGCTGGCGTGATCGAGCCCGGCCGGAGCAGGACGAGGACCGGGCCGCGGCGATGTACCACGTTGCCGGCCAGCGTCTCACCGAGGCCGGGCTGCGCGGCTACGAGCTGTCCAACTGGGCCACCCCGGGCCACGAGTCGCGCCACAACCTGGGCTACTGGGAGCGCCGCCCGATCGAGGCTGTCGGACCGGGCGCCCATGCCTTCGACGGCCGCGTCCGGCGCTGGAACGCGGCCCGCCTCGACCTGTACCTGGCTGCGCTGCAGCCGTCCGACGGTGGGCCGCCGACCCTGCCGCCCGGCGGCGAAGAGCCGATCGACGCGGTCACGGCCGCCGCCGAGACAGTCATCCTCGGGCCTGCGCCTCGACCGCGGCGTGCCCCTGACCGCGCTCCTCGAGCCGCCCTTCGTGGATGCCTTCGACTGGGCCGTGTCGACCGGCCTGGTCGAGGAGACCGAAGGCGCCCGAGTGCGACTGACGACGCGCGGACGCCTCCTCTCGAACGAGCTGTTCGCCCGCCTGATCTGAGCCTCCGGCCGTTGACATGCTGCGGACCTTGGCGGTACGATGCCGGCATCGCGTTAGCACTCTGCTAGTGAGAGTGCTAACCGGAAGGAGCAAGCCCCCGTGGCGCGACGCATGCGACCCGCCAGCGGCCCCCTGGATCCCCGCGCGAAGGCGATCCTGCAGGCCGTCATCGACGATTACGTGACCACTGCCAGCCCAGTGGGATCCCAGGCGCTCGTCGAGCGCTACAGCCTCGGCGTGAGCAGCGCGACCGTCCGGGCGATTCTGGCCGACCTCGAGGCGGCCGGCCTGCTGACTCATCCGCACACGTCCGCGGGCCGCGTCCCGACCGACGCCGGCTACCGCAGCTACGTCGAATCGATCGTGGAGCTCGGAGCGCCGCCGCCCGCGGTGGAGCAGCTGATGATCCGCCACCAGTTCGGCCAGGTCGAGTTCGCCAGCGAGCAGTGGTTCCGGCTGGCGGCCACGACCCTCGCGTCGATGACCCGTTCAGCCGGCCTGGCCACGGCGGCCAAGCCTGCCGCCGCGCGGGTCCGCCGGATCGACCTGGTGGCGATCCAGGATCGCCTCGCCAGCTTGATCCTGGTCCTGCGCGAAGGCTCGATCAAGCAGGGCCTGATCGCGCTCGACCTGCCGGTCACCCAGGCCGACCTGACCCGTGTCGCCAACCTGCTCAACGATCGGCTCGCCCAGCTCACGGCCGCCGAGATCGTGGCCGTCCTGCCCCGCCTCGAGCATGCCCTCGGCGGTGACGAGGACAGTCGCAACCTGACCCGCAAGATCGCCGAGCGAATCATCCGGACGGTCGCCGAGTTCGACGCCCTCCGGGTCGAGGAGGTCTACAGCGACGGCCTGCTCAATGTGATGGAGGCGCCCGAGTTCGCCCAGAGCGAGAAGCTCCGGCGAGTGTTCAGCGCCCTCGAGAATCGGGCCTACCTGGCCGACCTGATCGCGGTCGTGACCGAGACGGGCCGGATCCACGTGTTCATCGGTCGCGAGAACGCGCCGGCCGAGATGGGCGAGGTGTCGCTCGTCCTCGCCCCTTACGGGCGGGCCGGCCGGGCGGTCGGCGTCGTCGGCGTGCTGGGTCCCACCCGGATGGCCTACGCCCAGGCGATCGGCACGGTCAGGTTCGTGTCGAGCCTGATGAACGAGCTCGTCGACCACCTGTACGCCTGAGTGCCTGCCGATGACTGAGCCCCGACCCATGCGCCACGACCGCCACAAACCCGCGCCGAGGAACGCCAGGACGAGCTCGACATCTCGCCGGCCAAGCTGCTGGCCGACATCGAGACGCTGACGGCCGAACGCGATGCCGGCGTCAGGCCCAGGCCGCCGATTACCTGCTGGCTCTCCAGCGCGAGCGCGCCGAGTTCCAGAACTTCAAGCGGCGAACGGCCGAGGAGCGCGAGCGCGAAGCCGGCCTGGCCAACGAGTCGCTGATCTTCAAGGTGCTCGTCCTGGCCGACGACTTCGACCGGGCGATCGAGGCCCGGCCGGCCAGCCTGGCCGACGGCGACAGCGCCGCCTGGGCGGAGGGCGTGGCCGCGATCGATCGCAAGCTGCGGGCGCTGCTCGAGAGCGAGGGCGTGCGACCGATCGAGGTCAGTCCGGGGATGGCCTTCGACGCGCACCAGCACGAAGCCCTCGTCAACGTGCCCGGCAGCGAGCTGCCCGAGGGCTCGATCGTGGCCGAGCTCCAGCGCGGCTATCGAATCCGCGATCGAATCCTCCGGCCGGCCCGGGTAGCCATCGCCGCCGGGCCCGAGGCCGCGGATCCCGGCCATCCGTTCAACTGACCAACCAACCCCCAGCAACCGGACCCAACCCGACCACCAATCAAGGAGAACCATCAGACGATGGGCAAGATCATCGGAATCGACCTCGGCACGACCAACTCGGTTGTCGCGGTCATGGAAGGCGGCGAGCCGACCGTGATCGCCTCGGCTGAGGGCGGCCGGACCGTCCCGTCGGTCGTGGCCTTCACCAAGACCGGCGAGCGCCTCGTCGGCCAGCTGGCCAAGCGCCAGGCCGTGACCAATCCAACCAACACCATCTACTCGATCAAGCGCTTCATGGGCCGTCGTTGGGACGATCCCGAGACGAAGCGCTCGATGGAGCTGGTCCCGTACAAGGTCCAGAAGGACGCCAAGAGCGACGGCCTGGTCGTGGTCGCCAACGACAAGCCGTACACCCCGCCCGAGATCAGCGCGATGATCCTGCAGAAGCTCAAGGCCGACGCCGAGGCGTACCTGGGCGAGAAGATCACCGAAGCGGTGATCACCGTGCCGGCCTACTTCGACGACACCCAGCGCCAGGCGACCAAGGACGCCGGCCGGATCGCCGGGCTCGAGGTCAAGCGGATCATCAACGAACCGACCGCGTCGGCCCTGGCCTACGGCCTGGACAAGAAGCACGACGAGAAGATCGCCGTCTACGACCTGGGCGGCGGCACGTTCGACATCTCGATCCTGGAGCTGGGCGACGGCGTCTTCGAGGTCAAGGCCACCAACGGTGACACCCACCTCGGCGGCGACGACTTCGACCAGCGCGTGATCGAGTGGCTCCTGGCCGAGTTCAAGAAGGACCAGGGGATCGACCTGCGCAAGGACCAGCAGGCCCTCCAGCGCCTCAAGGAGGCCGCCGAGAAGGCCAAGATCGAGCTCAGCTCGACCAGCCAGACCGAGATCAACCTGCCCTACATCACGGCCGACGCGGGCGGCCCCAAGCACCTCGTCGTGAACCTCTCCCGGGCCAAGCTCGAGGACCTCGTCCGCGACCTGATCGACAAGACCCGCGAGCCGGTCGAGAAGGCGCTCAAGGATGCCGGCCTCAAGCCCGGCGAGATCGACGAGGTCGTGCTCGTCGGCGGGATGACCCGGATGCCCGCGGTCATCGAGGCCGTCAAGGCGATGTTCAACGGCAAGGAGCCCAACCGGGGCGTCAATCCGGACGAGGTCGTGGCCGTCGGGGCGGCGATCCAGGCCGGCGTCCTGGCCGGTGACGTCAAGGATGTCCTGCTCCTCGACGTGACCCCGCTGTCCCTGGGCATCGAGACGCTGGGCAGCGTGATGACCCGCCTGATCGAGCGCAACACGACGATCCCGAGCTCCAAGTCGCAGACGTTCTCGACCGCCTCGGACAACCAGAGCCAGGTTGAGATCCACGTCCTCCAGGGTGAGCGCGAGTTCGCCCAGGACAACAAGACCCTCGGCCGGTTCATCCTCGACGGGATCCCGCCGGCGCCGCGCGGCGTGCCCCAGGTTGAGGTGACGTTCGACATCGACGCCAACGGCATCCTCGACGTCAAGGCCAAGGACCGGGCGACCGGCAAGGAGCAGCAGGTCCGGATCACGGCCTCCTCGATGCTGTCCAAGGACGACGTGGACAAGATGGTCCGCGACGCCCAGGAGCACGCCGAGGAGGATCGCACCCGGCGCGAGGACGTCGAGGCCCGCAACCAGGCCGAAGCCCTGACCTTCCAGGCCGAGCGCACGCTCAAGGACCTGGGCGACAAGGTCTCGGCTGAGGATCGAGCCGAGGCCGAGAACAAGATCGAGGCCCTGCGCACGGCCCTCAAGGGTTCCGACTCCGCGGCCGTAACCAGTGGCGCTACGGCCCTGGCCGAGGTCCTCAGCCGGATCTCCACCGCCGCGTACCAGGCGGCCCAGTCCGAGAGCTCGGCCAACGGTGACGGCTCGTCGGCTGGCTCTGGCGATGGCGCGTCGTCGACAGACGGCAGCTCGGCCGAGGAATCAGCCGGCGACGCCGGCGAGACCGTCGAAGGCGAGTTCAAGGAGGTCTAGCCGCCCGAGGCTGGCGGGTTCGCGCTCGATAGGGCGCGGGATCGCCAGCAGCTGTGGGGTGATGTCCTTGAACGCCAGGGCGGCACCTTGCCGCCGTAGTGGACGCCGTCCCAGCGGTGAGTAGAGTCCGTTGCGATCTTCTGGTTCGTACAGAAGTCGGCCGGCGGCTCGATGTAGAAGACGTGACCTCGATCGGCGGCGGCCGCCGCCTTGAGCAGACTGTCGAGGTGGCGCGTCCGGCTGTCGTTGCCGCGCTCGGGTAGCGCGGCCCGGCCGCCGGAGCTGATCGGCCGATAGCGGGGATCACCAGGAGCGCGACCTGGCTGCCGGCCGCGCGCAGGATGGCGATGCGCTTGGCCAGCTGGGCGGTCCAGTGAGCGTCCCAGGCCGCCGAGCGGAACGGCACCGACGTCCCATTGACCTGGAGGTGGAAGACATCCCAGGCTCCGAGCACGACCAGCGTGATCGGAGCTTTGCTCTTGACCGCCTGCGTTGTCCAGCGGTTGGTCCAGGCCGAGCACTCGGCCATGTTCCGGCGGTAGCGCGTGCTGATCATCCGGTCGCGTCAGGATGCGCAGCCCTCGAGCCAGCGGTGGGTCACGCTGAACGACTTGGCCACGACCGGCGGCGAGTTGAGCGCCAGCATGTTCGCCTGAGAGTCGCCGACCAGCAGGAGCTTGACCGGCTTGGGCCAGGCAGTGCCGCCGGCCCCGGCCGAGGGCCGGATGGCCCCGCTCGGGCTCGCGACCGCACCGATCCCGCTCGAGGGGCTGACGCTGGCCCGGCCGTCGATCGGACTGGGCGCAGGCGACGAACCGTCGCCGGGCTGGTCGAGCGTGGCGCGGGGTGGCAATCCGCGCGATGCCAGCGCCGGGCGTCGCCGCCAGAAGGGCGCCGTGGACACGAGCAGGGCAAGCAACAGTGCGCCGCCGGCGAGCAGGCCGCGCCGGCGGGCGCGCGATCGTTCGCGGGCCGGGCCGTGGTTCAGGCGCGTCCACCAACGCGGAGGGCGCGGTGCCAATCGGGTTCTCGATGAGCCGGAGAGACAGGTCGGCGGCCACGATCGTCAGGCCCAGTCGCAGGGCCAGCGAGGGGCAGCCCGTCGATCGGCACGTCGAGCTGGGGCCGGGTGACCATGAAGATCGGCCAGTGCCACAGGTAGATCGCGTACGAGCGGACGCCCAGCCAGCGCAGGATCGGGTGGCCAAGGACGGCCTGGCCGAACCGGGACGAGGGATGGCTGACCGCACCGATCAGGGCAGCCGTGCGATCGCCCGACCAGGGGAAGCCCGCCCTGGTACAGGAAGTCCACCGACGCGTCGGCGTTGATCACGAACACGGCCAGACCGGCGACGGCGGCCAGCGCCACGCCGGTCGACGACCCAGCTCGCGCGCGCCGAGCGCTGGCCCGCACGACAACGGCCGGCCAGGCGATCGCGAGGGCCGAGCCGATCAGCAGGCTGCCCGCGCGGGTATCGGTGCCGTAGTAGACCCGGGATGGATCCTCGAAGGGCTGGTATAGGAGCCACATCCAGGCGGTGGAGGCAACGAGCCGCCGACCACGACCAGCCAGAACAGCAGACCGATGCGGCCCCGCGTGAGACGGGCGAGGAGGAGCAGGGTGAGCGGCCAGATCAGGTAGTACTGCTCCTCGATCGCGAGGGACCAGAGGTGCTGCAGCAGCGACGGCCGGCCGAGGGCCTGGAAGTACGACTGCTGGTGAACGATCAGGTACCAGTTGGTGAAGTAGGCCAGGGCGGCCAGGAGGTCGCCACGCAGCCGGGCCAGCTGGCCGGGGATGGAGATCGCGACAAACCCAACCACGACCAGGAGAAGAGGCGAACGAGCGCGGGCAGCAGGCGGCGCGCCCGGCGGAGATAGAAGCCGGCGAGATTGATCGTGCCGGTGCGGCGCAACTCGACCAGCGAGGATGCCGGTGATCAGGTAGCCCGAGAGGACGAAGAAGACGTCGACGCCGAGAAACCGCCGGGAGTCGCAGTCGGGGCAAGCGAGTCGGTGGGGCGCTCCGGGAGGCAATGCCCGGCGATCGAGACGGCGGTACCATTCCCGTCCCGATGACGACCGCCCAGCCCATCGACGCGCCCAACCTGTCCGAGCCAGGCCCGGACCGCTTCGGCGCGCGCGCCTCCGCCGCGCTCGGCCCGGCCGCCGACGGCAGCCCCCGCGAGAGCCTGATCCGGGCGCGCGGCCTGACCAAGAAGTTCGGCGAGTTCACGGCCGTCGACGCGATCGACTTCGACGTCGCGCCGGGCGAGTCGTTCGGCTTCCTCGGACCGAACGGCGCCGGCAAGACCTCGACCATGCGGATGATCGGCTGCGTGTCCCCGATCACTGCCGGCGAGCTCAGCGTGCTGGGCCTGAACCCGGCTACGGACGGGGCCCGGATCAAGGGCCGGCTGGGGGTCGTGCCCCAGCAGGACACCCTGGACATGGAGCTGACCGTCCGCGAGAACCTGATCATCTACGGCCGCTACTTCGACCTCAGCCGGCGCGAGGCCGGCCGGCGGGCGGACGAGCTGCTCGAGTTCGTCCAGCTCAGCGACCGGGCCAGGGATCACGTCGAGCCGCTGTCGGGTGGCATGAAGCGGCGCCTCACCATCGCCCGCTCGCTGGTCAACGAGCCGGACCTGCTCCTCCTCGACGAGCCGACCACCGGCCTCGACCCGCAGGCCCGGCACCTCCTGTGGGACCGGCTCTACCGGCTCAAGCAGCGCGGCGTCACCCTCGTCCTGACGACCCACTACATGGACGAGGCGGAGCAGCTGTGCGACCGGCTCGTGATCATGGACAAGGCCCGGATCGTGGCCGACGGCTCGCCCCGCGAGCTGATCGAGCAGTACTCGACCCGCGAGGTCCTCGAGCTGCGCTTTCCGGTCGGGATCCAGGAGACCCTGGGGACCGAGCTCGACGGCCTGGCCGAGCGCCTCGAGCGACTGCCCGACCGGGTCCTCCTGTACACCGATGACGGCGAGGCGGCGGCCGCCGCGGCCCACGCCCGGGGCCTCCGCCCGGAGACCGTCCTGGTCCGCCGCTCGAGCCTCGAGGACGTCTTCCTGCGCCTGACCGGGCGGAGCCTGATCGAGTGAGCTCGGCCGCCCCAGTCGCCCGTGGCCAGGCGGCGGCCAGCCCCCGCCGGCCGATTGCCCGTGGGGCCCGCCAGGTCTTCGAGTTCCGGGCCCTGGTCTACCGCCGGGTCTGGCGCGGCTCGCTCTTCTCCACGTTCCTCTCGCCGGTCCTGTTCCTGGCGGCGATGGGCATCGGCCTGGGCAGCTTCGTCGACAAGAGGCAGCACGATCGCCTCGCTCGGTGGCGTCTCCTACGCCGCATTCCTGGCACCTGGGCTGCTGGCCGCCCAGGGCATGCAGACCGCGACCGCGGAGTCGACCTGGCCGGTCATGGGCGGCTTCACCTGGGACCGGACGTTCCATGGGATGTACGCCACGCCGGTCTCGGTGGCGGGCATCGTGGCCGGCCACCTGGCCTGGCTGACGGCCCGGCTGACCCTGGTTGCGAGCGTCTTCTTCCTGGTCATGGTCGTGTTCGGCTTCGTCGCGTCGCCCCTCGGCGTCCTGGGAATCGGTGCCTCCGTCCTGACCGGGCTGGCCTTCGCCGCTCCGATCACGGCCTTCTCGGCGGGCCAGAAGAACGACACGGCGTTCAGTGCGATCAACCGATTCCTGATCACGCCTCTGTTCCTCTTCTCAGGTGCGTTCTTCCCGGTCGACCAGCTGCCTGCGTTCCTCCGGCCGATCGCCTGGTTGACCCCAACGTTCCATGGCGTGGCCCTGGCCCGGGGCCTCTCCCTGGGGACGCTGGATCTGGTCGGCGCAGTCGTCCACGTCGGCGTCCTGCTGGCCTTCATCGTGGTCGGCGTGACCTGGGCCCTCGTGGCCTTCCGCCGGGCCCTCACCCGCTAGACCGATGATCGCCACCAGGGTCCTGCCGGGCCTGCCCTTCGCACCGCGCGCCGACCGCCTGGTCGAGCGCAACGTGATGAACTACCGACGCACCTGGATCGTCCTCGTCTCGGGCTTCTTCGAGCCACTCTTCTACCTGCTCGGGATTGGCTATGGGATCGGTGCGCTGGTCGGCAACGTGACCGGCCCGAACGGCAGCCCCATCGCCTATGGGGTCTTCGTTGCGCCCGGCCTGCTGGCTTCGTCGGCGATGAACGGGGCGATCTACGACTCGACCTTCAACATCTTCTTCAAGCTGCGCTACGCCAAGACCTACGACGCGATCCTGTCCACGCCGATGGGCATCAACGACATCGCCGTAGGCGAGATCACCTGGGCCCTGATCCGGGGCACCCTCTACGCGATCGGCTTCCTGGCCGTGATGCTCCTGCTCGGCCTGTACGAGTCGCCCCTGGTCATCCTGACCGTGCCGGCCGCGCTGCTCATCGGCTTCGCGTTCGCGGCCGTGGGCATGGCCGCCACGACCTGGGTCCGGAGCTGGACCGACTTCGACTACATCTTCGTGATCACCCTGCCCCTGTTCCTGTTCTCGTCGACGTTCTATCCGCTGAGCGTCTACCCCGAGCCGCTCCGGACGCTCATCGCGCTGACCCCCCTGTCGGTCAGCATCGACCTGGTCCGATCGCTGTCCCTGGGCGACGTGAGCCCCGTCCTGCTCGTCGACATCGCCTACCTCCTGGTCATGGGCGCAATCGGCCTGTGGGTCGTCGTCCCGCCGGCTCGACAAGCTCCTGCTCAAGTAGCCCTCGATGGCCCAGCCGCGAGCGGTGGACCTGGCGGCCCTGGCCGGGTTGGAAGCGGAGATCACCGCCTGCCGGCGCTGCCCACGGCTGGTCGAGTGGCGCGAGCGCGTTGCCCGGGAAAAGGTCGCCCGGTACGCCGGCGAACCCTACTGGGGCCGGCCGCTGCCGGGATTCGGGGACCCCGAGGCGCGCGTCCTGATCGTCGGCCTGGCCCCTGCGGCGCATGGCGGCAACCGGACCGGCCGGGTCTTCACCGGTGATCGCTCGGGTGACTTCCTGTGGACGGCCCTGCACCAGACCGGCTTCGCCGATCGGGCCAGCTCGCGCCGGGCCGACGATGGCCTGACCCTGACCGATGCCTGGATTGCCGCAGCGGTCCGCTGCGCACCGCCGCTCAACAAGCCGACCAACGCCGAGCGGGATGCGTGTGCCCCATTCCTGGTCCGCGAGCTCGCCCTGCTGGGTAACGTCCGGGTGATCGTGCCGCTCGGTGGTTTCGGCTGGGACGCCGTCCTGCGCACCGTTGCCGCCCTGGGCCATCCGGTCCCCCGGCCGAAGCCCCGCTTCGGCCACGGGGCGGAGGTCGAGATCGGCCCATACCAGCTCGTGGCCTCGTTCCACCCCAGCCAGCAGAACACGTTCACCGGCCGGCTCAGCGCGCCGATGCTGGCCGAAGTGATGGCCCGGGCCGCAGCCCTTGCGGGCCGACCAGATCGGCATACACTCATGCCAGCGTGATCTACATCCTGTGGTTCGCCCTTGGCGTCGGCCTCCTCCTGGCCGAGCTCCATACGGCCGCCTTCTATCCGATCTTCCTGGGCGTGGGTGCGCTCGTCGCGGGCGTCCTGGCCTTCTTCGCGCCCGACAGCGCCATCTGGGTCCAGGCCGGCGTGGCCCTGGCCGTGTCGGTCATCGGGGTGGTCCTGATCCGGCCGAGGTTCGCCCGGCGCTACCTGCAGCGCTCGGCCAGTGGCGGCTCGCGGGGCGTCCACGGCGGCTTCGTCGGGGAACGGGCCCTGGCGACCGACCCGATCGGGGATGAGCTCCATCCCGGACATGTCCGCCTCAGCGGCGAGACCTGGCTGGCGATCTCCCACGATGGTCGCGAGATCGGGGGCGACGCGCCCGTGATCGTCACCGCAGTCCGGGGCACGACGCTCGTCGTGCGCCCAGCCGTAGAACCGGCCGCTTCTGGAGTCCCTGCCTGAATGGATGCCACCGCCGTCGCCGGGATCGTCGCCCTGGTCCTCCTCGTCCTGATCATCGTCTTCGCCCTGAACCTGCTCCGATCGGTCGTCAACCTCGTCCAGCAGGGCTCGGTCGGAGTGGTCAAGCGGCTGGGTGAGTTCCGCGGGATCCACGAGCCGGGCCTCGTCCTGATCATGCCCTTCATCGATTCGATCGTGATGGTCGACATGCGCGAGTTCCCCGGCCGGGCGATCGCCAGGAAGTGATCACCAAGGACAACGTCGTCGTCGCGGTCAACGCCACGATCTTCACCCAGGTGGTCGACGCCAAGCAGGCCCTGTTCAGCATCGCCAACTTCGACGTCGCGATCGACGCCCTGGCCCGGACGGCCCTCCGCTCGGTCATCGGCACGCTGTCGCTCGATGAGGCCCTCTCGGAACGCGAGCGGATCAACGTCGACGTCCAGCAGCAGATGGAGGCGGTGACCGACAAGTGGGGGATCCGGATCAACCGGATCGAGATCGTGGAGATCACCCCGCCGCCCCAGATCCTGCAGGCCCTGGCCCTCCAGAAGCAGGCCGACCAGGAGAAGCGGGCCAAGATCCTCCAGTCGGAGGGCCTCCAGCAGTCCGCGGTCAACGTGGCCGACGGCAATCGGCAGGCCGCCATCAAGAGCGCCGAGGGCGAGCGCCAGTCGGCCATCCTGCGGGCCGAGGGCAATCGCCAGGCGGCGATCCTCGAGGCCGAAGGCCGGGCCCAGGCGATCAAGACGGTCTACGACGCGATCACCGCGGCCTCGCCCAGCCCGACCCTGGTGGCCATCCTCCAGCTCGACACGCTGTCCAAGTTCGCGGCCAGCCCGAACGCCAAGCTGATCATCCCGGCCGAGTCGTCGGCCCTGCTCGGGGCGGCCGCCGCCCTGCGTTCGGTCTTCGCCGACGTGCCCACCGAGGTCATCGCTCCGCCGGCGGGCTGAACCCGGGCGAGCGCGCCCCTCGGTCACCTCTCGTATCCTTGGCGATCGAATGGTGACCGAACGCGACTACTACGAGATCCTCGAGATCGAGCGCTCGGCCGGCGATGCCGAGATCAAGCGCTCGTTCCGTCGGCTCGCCCAGAAGTGGCATCCGGACGTGAACACCGAGGCCGGCTCCGAGATCCGCTTCAAGGAGATCAACGAGGCCTACCAGGTCCTGTCCGATCCGACCAAGAAGCAGGCCTACGACATGTTCGGCAAGGCCGGCGTCGACGGAGCGGCCGGGGCCGGCTTCAACCAGGGCTTCGGCGGATTCGGCGACATCTTCGATGCGTTCTTCGGCGGGGCGGCCGCCGGTGGTCGCCGGACCGGGCGGGCCAACACCGGCTCCGATCTGCGCTACGACTTGCGGATCACCTTCGCCGAGGCCGTCCTCGGCACGGACAAGGAGATCGAGTTCCCCGTCTTGGACCGGTGCACGACCTGCGCCGGATCGGGCGCCAAGCCGGGCACGAGCGCCACGAAGTGCCCCCAGTGCGAGGGCCGGGGCGAGGTCCGCAGCGTCCGCCAGACGATGCTCGGCCAGATGGTCAACGTCCAGCCGTGCCCGCGCTGCAAGGGCAACGGCACGATCGTCGAGACGCCCTGCGAGACGTGCCGGGGCGACGGCCGGGTCGAGCGGCGCAAGAAGATCCGGGTGAGCGTGCCGGCCGGGATCGATGAAGGCCACCAGATCCGACTGTCGGGCGAGGGCGAGGCGGGGCCCCACGGCGGGCCGGCGGGCAGCCTCTACGTCGCCGTCCATATCCAGGCCCACAAGACCCTCAAGCGCGAGGGCACCGAGCTCTACCTCGAGCGCGAGATCTCGATCGCCCAGGCCGCCCTCGGCACGCGCATCTCGGTCCCCACGATCGAGGGCGACGAGCAGGTCGAGATCAAGCCCGGGACCCAGCCGGGCGCCGAGATCCGGCTGCGGGGCAAGGGCGTGCCTCACCTGCGCCGGTCGAACGTTCGGGGCGACCTGCATGTCTTCGTCAAGGTCGCGGTGCCGACCCGGCTCAACAAGAAGCAGCGCGAGCTGCTCGAATCGCTGGCCGCCGAATCGGGCGAATTGGTCAGCTCGGGGACGGGCATCCTGGACCGGGTCAAGGACGCGCTTGGCTGAGGCCGGCCCGCCGGCCGGGATCGAGGGCCTGCCCGAGGACGACGAGGGCCTGAGCGCGGGCAACACCTGGATCGAGCTGTCGGTCCGGGCCGACCTCGAGGCGGTCGAGGCCGTCAGCGAGATCCTGTCCCGGGTCGCCCCGGGCGGGACGAGCGTGGAGCCCGGCTTCGAGCTGATCGACGAGGGCCTCGGCGCGCGGATCGACCCGAACCAGCCGGCCATCGTCCGGGCCTACCTGCCCGGCCGTGACCGGGCGGCCGTCCGGGCGGCCGTCCACCAGGCACGCGTCGCCCTCGGCCACCTCCAGGCGTTCGACCTGCGGCCGATCGGCGAGCTCGAGCTGTCGGTTGTCCACGAAGCCGACTGGGCCCACGCCTGGAAGGCCCACTTTCCCGTCCTGCGCCTCGGCCGGCGGCTGGTCATCAAGCCCACCTGGCGTCGCCATCGACGCCGGGCCGGCGACGTGGTCCTGGCCCTCGACCCGGGGATGGCCTTCGGCACCGGCCTCCACCCGACCACCCGGCTGTGCCTGACCGGGATCGAGCGCTGGGCCGATGCCGGCCGGGTCGGCGGCGCCTCGGTGCTCGACGTGGGCTGCGGCTCGGGCATCCTGCTCATCGCGGCCGGATTGTTCGGCGGGAGCCCGCTCGTTGGCGTCGATACCGATCCGATCGCGGTCGAGGCCAGCGCCGCCAACGCCCGCCGGAACCGGGTCGCCGTCGAGGTCCGCCAGGGCAGCTTGCCCACACGCGGCGGGCCGTTCGACCTGGTCGTGGCCAACCTGATCGCCAGCCTGCTGATCGACCTGGCCGGCGAGCTGGCCGCCGAAGTTCGCCCGGGCGGCCGGCTGCTCGCCTCGGGCATCTTCATCGACCGGGAGGCGGCCGTGCTCGAGGGGCTCGAGAGCGCCGGGCTGCGCTTCATCGAACGGGCGGCCGAAGGGGAGTGGGTCGCCCTCGAGCTCGAGCGGCCCGCCTGAGGCCGCTGCGCGAGTCCCGACTACAATCTGGCCCGTGCCCGAGGACCTGATGGCCGACCCTGACTGCCTCTTCTGCCGGATCATCGCCGGCGAGATCCCGGCCGAGCGCGTCTACGACGACGACGTCGTGATCGCGATCCGCGACATCGCCCCGCGCGCCCCGACCCATGTCCTGTTCCTGCCCCGCCGCCACATTGCCTCGGCCGCCGGGCTGACCGAGGCTGACGGACCGATGCTCGGCCGGCTGTTCGGCGCCGCGGCCGACTTCGCCCGGGCCCAGGGTCTGACCGAGGACGGCTACCGGCTGGTGACCAACGTCGGCGACTGGGGTGGCCAGACCGTGGCCCATCTCCACGTCCACCTCCTGGGTGGTCGATCGATGACCTGGCCGCCCGGGTGAGGGCCGGCCTGATCGCCGGCCTCGTCCTGGCCGCCACGATCGTGGCCGGTTGCGGCTTCGCCGCCGATGGCGCGGCCCAGCCGACGGTCCTGGTCACTCCCGAAGCGAGCCTCAGCCCGACGCTCCAGGTGTGCTGGAATCAGCTTTCGAGCGCTCTCGGGGCGGCCAGCTTCAACCTGGTCGAGCCGGCTTCGGCGGTCCGGCCGGCCGAGTCGCCGCTCCTGACAAGCGCACCGCGCACGGTCGGGCAGGTCCTCCTGCCGGGCGATCCCGACCACGGCTTCATCGAGGTCTACGAGTTCCCGGACCCGGCCCAGGCCTACGCCGCGGCCCGGCAACAGGCGGCCTACGTCGCCAGCGGCGAGGGCAAGATCCAGTTCGTGCCCGACACGATCTTCAGCCTGCGCCAGTACGGCTCGTGCGTGATCTTCTACGCCTGGTCGCCCTCGGCCTCGACCGACCCGCGCTCGCCCGCGATCCAGACCGTCCTCGACGCGTTCGGGGTCGAGATCCCGATCTCGCGCTGAGCTGCCGGCCCGCGACCGGCTAGTCCTGGCGAACGGGCAAGGGCTGCTCGACGGCCGCCCAGGCCCGGACCCGGTCACGCTGGACCTTGAGGGTATGGGTCCGGGGGAAGTCCGCCTCGGGCCACAGCCGCCAGGCATGGATCCGCTGGTGGGCGGCCAGGGTCAGGTTGGCCGCCCGGACCGATGCTTCGATGGCTGCCCGGACCAGCCCCGGGTCCGCCTCGATGACCGTTGGAGCGCCTTCCCCTCGAGCGGGTCCGTCGCTGCTCTCCGGCAAGGCGTGGCTGCCCGGAGCGAGGACGATCGCCTCGATCCGGCCGGGCCGGGTCTCGAGCACGACGCTGTCCCGGATGCCGGCCACCCGGAGGGCGTTCTCGATGTCCTCGGGATAGACGTTCAGGCCGTTGGGCAGGACGATGATGTCCTTCGTCCGGCCCATCAGGATCAGGTGACCGCTGGAATCGTGCCGGCCGATGTCGCCGGTCCGGTACCAGCCGTCGGCCGTGAACGCCTCGGCGGTCGTGGCCGGATCGCGCCAGTAGCCCGAGAACAGGGTCGGTCCGCTGACCTGGATCTCGCCGTCCTCGGCCAGGCGCACCTCGATCGGCGGAATCGTCCGTCCGACGGTGCCCAGGCCATGGTCCTGGCGGGTGGTGACGGAGGCCATCCCGCACTCGGTCGCGCCGTAGCCCTGCATGACGACCACGCCCAGGTCCTCCCAGGCCTGCTGGAGCTGGGGCGGCAGGAAGGCGGCCGCGCAGACGAGCAGGTTCAGGCCGCCGCCGAGGCGCTGATGGACCTGCCGGAAGATGAGCCGGCGGGCGCCGTAGGGCAGGTGCCGGGCGACCCGGCGCAGGCGGTTGAAGGTAGCTGCCCGGCCGGACGCCTCGACCTCCCGCTCGACCGCGCTCCAGAACAGGTCGAGGATCTGGGGCACGACCAGCATCGTGGTCACCCGGTGATCGCGGATCGCCTCGAAGATCACCCGCGGATTGCGGCTCCGGACGTACAGGATGTCGCCGCCGACGGTCAGGGCGTAGAACAGGGCGGCGACCTGCTCCATGAGATGGGACAGGGGCAGGAGCGAGACCACCCGGTGCTCCTGCGGCGGGATGACGTCGTGGATCGCCGCGACCGTCTCGCAGATGCTCCGATGGGTGAGCATCACCCCCTTGGGCTTGCCGGTCGTGCCGCTGGTGAAGATGATCTCGAACAGGTCCTCGGGCTGGGGCCGGGCCCAGGCCAGGACCTGGGCCTGCCAGTCGGCGGGGAAGGCGACGCCCGAGTCGCCCTCATCCGGCTCGGCCGCCAGGGCCTCCACGGTCGATGTCGGGAAGCGCTCGAGCCGGGCGTCGCGCGGATCCGGCGCGTCCCGGCCGGTGCCGATCGCCAGGCGACTCGCCTCGGCTCGCTCGGCGATCCGCTCGATCGCGTCGGGCGCCATCCGCAGGTCGAGGGGCACGACCACGACCCCGGCCCGGATCGCGCCGTAATACACGGCCGGCAGCTCGGGCGTGGACGGCGACCAGGTCAGCAGCCGGTCACCGGGCTGGAGGCCGAGCGCGCGCAATCGCCAGGCAACGAGCCGGCTGCGCCGATCGAGCTCATGAAAGCTCCAGTGCATCGAGCTGCCGTCGTCCCGGCGCAGCCCCAGGGCGGGTTGGTCGCCGTAGCGAGCTGCCGCGTCATCGAGGATGTCGAGCAACGTGGACCAGCGACGTTGGGCATGCGAAGGGCGGGTGGGCATGGCCGACAGCGTAGCGGGCTGGACGAGGTCGGGGCTAGACTCGGCGCATGGCAGCCACCCGGCCCGACCAGCCGGACGCCGACCGGCGCTGGACCGCGGTCGGCCCGGCCGGGGCCCCGCTCGTCGTCCTGATTCACCCGACCCGGCTGAGCCGGGCGTTCTGGGCGCCCCAGCTCGAGGCCCTCGCCCCGAGCCACCGCGTCCTCGCGGTCGACCTGCCCGGCCACGGCCGGCTGGCCGACGAGCACTTCACGCTGTCGGGGGCGGTGGCCCTGGTCCGGGCCGCGATCGAGGCCGAGGTTGCTCCTGCGTCCGTGCCGGCGGCCATGGCCGGTTCCGCATCTCGCCCGGCGCCATCTCGCCGGCGCCATCTCGCCCGGCGCCATCTCGCCCGGCGCCGACCGTGATCGTGGGCCTGTCGCTCGGCGGCTACGTCGCGATGGCCCTGGCCGCCGAGACGCCCTCGCTCGTCGACGCCCTGGTCGTGGCCGGCGCCACCGCGGAGCCGACCGGCCGGCGGGCCCACCCGTTCCGGCTCCTCGCCCTGGCCCTGGAGCGCGGCCGCCCGGGCCGCGTCGACCGGCTATCGGCGAGGGTGATCCGGCGCCGATACCCGGGCCAGCTGGGCGAGCAGATCGTGGCGGCCGGCTTTGCCCGGCACGGCGGCGCCGAGGCTCTCCGCGCCCTGGCCGGCGAGTCATTCCTGGAGCGAATCGCGGCGTTTCCGGGCTCCGTCGTGCTGGTCAATGGCCAGCGTGACCTGGCCATGCGTCCGGGCGAGCGACGCTTCCTGGCCGCGACCCGCCGGGGCCGCCTCGTCCACCTGCCGGGCGCCTTCCACCTCTCGAGCCTCGATCGGCCCGGTGCCTTCACCGCGATCGTCCGCTCGGCCGTGGACGAAGCGGTCCGGGCCCGCCAGGGCGCCTAACGTCCCGCGCCGGGCCTGACAAGGTCCGCGGCCGGGCCGCCCGAGCCGCTCGTTTGTTCCGGATTACCAATGCCTGTGGTGTTAAAGAACGAATCGTCCGCGATCTGGCGGCCAACCCGACCCACATCGGCTCGTCCAAGCACGAAATGGTGGCCGCGACGGCTCGCCGCGCGCCCAATCCGGTCAATTCCTTCCTTATCACTCCACCGGTTGGTAAACCGGAAGAACCCGGCCCCGAAACCCGGCACGGCCGCGGAATCCGGAACAACCCGGCCCCGAAACCCGGCACGGCCGCGGAATCCGGAAGAACCCGGCCCCGAAACCCGGCACGGCCGCGAAACCCGGCAGGGCCCGGAACCCGGCACTGGCGGTCCGGACCCCTGCCGCCTGGTCGCCGAGCCGTTGTTCCGGATTATCAATGCCGGTAGTGCTACGGAAGGAATCGGCGGCAATTCGATCGCCAGGACGACTGGTGCCGGCCCGCCCAAGCACGAATGACTCGCCGACCCGGGTCCCGCGAGGCTTGATCCTGGCCGATTCCTTCCGTATCACTTCACCGGTTGATAATCCGGAAGAACTTGGCTCCCGCGGCTGGCCCCATCGACGGCCAATGGCCCGGCCAGGCGGCCAATGGCCCGGCCCGAGCACGACCGAAGGGGTGATTCCCCTCGGTTGACCGCTTTGGGGGCCTCGTCTATGCTCCGCCAGCCATTTGACGTGTCTGCCTGGCAGGTGCGCCGAAGCCTCATCGGGCCCCACCGGCCACGAGCTCGACGAGGGCATCCAGACCCTGGCCGTGGGAGGTGATCCCGGAATTGGCAGAAGTCCGCGTGGGTGAGAACGAGACCTTCGAGAGCGCCCTCCGCCGCTTCAACAAGAAGATTCAGCAGAGTGGAATCCTTGCCGAGGCTCGACGTCGTGAGCACTACGAGAAGCCGAGCGTCAAGCGCAAGCGCAAGGAAGCTAAGCGCAAGAAGGCCGCCCGCACGTCGCAGAGCTAGGTCGAGCTGACCTCGCTCCGCACCGGGCGACCCGCCCGAGGTGCCAGCAAACCGGTGACCCTCAAGGAACGCCTCCAGTCCGATACGACCGCCGCGATGCGGTCGGGTGATTCGCTGCGCCGCGACACCCTCCGGATGGTCCAGAACTCGGCCTACAACCTCGAGAAGAAGAGCGGCAAGCCGCTCACCGAGGACGAGCTCCTGGCCGTCGTCTCACGCGAGGTCAAGACCCGGCGCGAGTCGGTCGAGGCGTTCCGCTCGGGCGGCCGCGAGGACCTGGCGGCCAAGGAAGAGGCCGAGATCGCGATCCTGGGCGACTACCTGCCCGAACCGCTGAGCGCGTCCGAGCTGGCCGGCCTCGTCGATCAGGCAATCGCCGCGACGGGGGCGGCCACGCCGCGCGACCTGGGCAAGGTCATGGCCTGGCTCACGCCTCACACCCGGGGCCGGGCCGACGGCAAGCAGGTCAGCCAGTTGGTCGCGGCCCGCCTCAACGGCCCGGCCTGAGCTCGATGCGCGGCATGCTGGTTCAGCGACCCGTCCAGGCTTCCCGGTTCACCCAGCGTGATCTCGTCCGGCTCCTGGTCGCCTCGATCGTGCTCATCCTGGCCTTGACCACCGTCCTGGCCTCGGACATCGTTCCGACCCGGCTGTCGGTGACGCTCGGCCAGGTGGCCACCACCGACATCGTCGCCCCGCGGGCCACGACCTACACCAGCGACACCCTGACTCAGCAGGCGCGCGATGCGGCCAGCGCGGCCGTGGCTCCCCAGTACGACTACACCCCGGCCAAGGCCGATGCCGCGGCCCAGGCCGCAACCGTCCAGCTCAACAGCCTCATCGCGCCGGCCGACGCGGCCTTCTCGGCCACGCTCACCGACGCGGCCCGGGCGGCCCTCCTCAAGAACGCCATTCCGGGCCTCTCGGACGAATCCCAGGCGACCCTCGTGGCGATGCTGCCCAGTCGTTGGCCGGCCGTCCGCGACGAGGCCCGCCGCCTGCTGGGCCAGGTCGAACGGGCCGAGCTGCGCGATTCGAACCTGGCCGACACCCAATCGAACCTGGCCGCCCTCGTCCTCGGTGGTTTGCAGGCGTCCGAGCGCCAGCTGGTGGCCGAGCTCGTCGCCCCCAACCTGGTGCCCAATTCGTCCTACAGCACCGAGCTGACGGACACCGCCCGGCAGGGGGCCGCGGCCGCCGTTGCGCCGGTCCCGGTCTCGCTGAGCCAGGGCCAGGTGATCGTGCGCAAGGGCGATCCCATCAGTGCCCTCCAACTGGAGCAGATCGAAGCCTTCGGCCTGAACGACGCCCGGCTCGACTACGCCAAGCTCGCCGGCTGGGCCCTCCTGGCGATCCTGATCGTGGGCCTGGTCCTGGCCTGGGTCTGGCGCTTCCGGCCAACCCTCTGGCATCGAACCAACGTGCTCCTCCTGATCGGCTTGTTGCTGGTGTTCACGACCCTGGCCCTCAAGCTCACCGCGGGTCGCTCGGTCCTGCCCTTCTTCGTGCCGACCGCGGCCGCCGGCATCCTGATTGCGATCCTGCTCGACGCGAGCACGGCGGTGGTCCTGACCGCGATGATCGCCGTGATCGGCGGGGCCGTGAATGGCAACTCGCTCGAGCTCACGGCCTACATCTTCATGGGCGGCCTGGCCGGGATCGTGGCGGTCCGACGGGGCGATCGGCTCAACGCGTTCGTCCAGGCGGCGATCGCGATCTTCGTGGTCAATGCCCTGGTCGTATCGACCTTCTCATTGCTGGGCGAACGCGACATCACCGGCGTGCTCCAGCTGTACGGGGCGTCGGCGGCGGCCGCCGGTGGCGCGGCCATCGCGGCGGTCGGCAGCTTCGCGGTCATCGGCAACCTGTTCGGGATCCTGACGGTCTTCCAGCTGCTCGAGCTGGCGAATCCGTCCCAGCCCCTCTTGCGCCGCCTGCTGATCGAGACGCCCGGCACCTACCACCACTCGATCATGGTCGGCAACCTGGCCGAGCGGGCGGCCGAGGCGATCGGGGCCGATCCGCTGATCACCCGCGTCGCCGCCTACTACCACGACGTTGGGAAGCTCGCCAGCCCGACGGCCTTCATCGAGAATCAGAGCGGCGGGGACAACGTCCACGACGAGCTCGAGCCGGAGGTCTCGGCTGCGATCCTCAAGGCTCACGTCAGCGACGGGATCGAGATCGCCTACCGGGCCCACCTGCCCAAACCGCTGATTGCGTTCATCCCGCAGCACCACGGCACGGCCCTCATGAGCTTCTTCTACGCCAAGGCGCGCGAGGAGGCGGCGGCGCCCTACGGTGGCCTGCAGACCTCGGCCGGCGAGAAGGCCGCCGATGGGGTCGATCAGCGGACGTATCGCCACAACGGCCCGAAGCCGCAGACCCGCGAGGCGGCCCTGCTGATGCTGGCCGACGGGGTCGAGGCATCGGTCCGCTCGCTCTCGTCGCGCGACGAGCCGGCGATCCGGGCGATGGTCAACCGGATCATCGAGGAGCGCCTCCAGGACGGCCAGTTCGACGAATGCGACCTGACCCTGCGCGACATCGAACGGATCCGCGAGGCCTACGTGTCCCAGCTCCTGGGCATGTACCACCAGCGGATCGCCTACCCGCAGTCGAAGATCGTGGAGCTCGAGGCGCGGCGAGCCGCGGCAGGCGGCGGTTCGGCCGGCGGCGGTTCGGCCACCGGCGGTCCGACGGGCGGCCCGAACAGCGATGGCGCCTAGCTCGAGTTCCAACGGGCGCTCGATCTACGCGGGCCCCTGGCGGGTCGACCTCGCCGTCCGGCCCGGCGTTCCCAGGCTGCTTGCCCAGGCTCGCCTTGCCCGCACGATCGCGATCGCGCTCGATGCCGCCGGTGCCCCGCAGCCGGCCTCGATCGGCCTGATCCTGACCGGCGATTTGGAGCTGGCCGGGCTGAACGCCGAGCACATGGGCAAGACCGGCCCGACGGACGTCCTGTCCTTCCCGCTCCTGCCGCCGACGGCGTTTCCGGACCATCGAGGCCGGGCGGTGGCTGGTTCGGCTCTGCCGTTCGACTTCGCCCTGCCGCCCGGTCGGCGGCCGCACCTCGGCGACATCGTCGTGTCGGTCGAGCGGGCGATCGACCAGGCGGAGGCGGGCCGTGGCGGCCAGACCGGCAATGTGCGCTGGTCAGCCGCCGACGAGCTGCGCCTGCTGGTCACCCACGGCGCCCTTCACGTGTGCGGCTGGGACCACGCGGACCCTGTCGAAGAGGCCGCGATGCGCGCGCTGGAGCAGCGGCTCGCTCGCAGCCTGGCGGCCGGCGTCTGGCCGCGGCCGCGAGGCGCTCGGACTCTGCTGACGTCGGCGGTCGACCAGGCTCAGATCGGCTCGCCGTGGCAGACTCTCCGGCCGGTTTCGCCGTGGGATCGGCGACGCTCGGCTCCGGAGGTCGCCTGACCAGGCACGACGAAACTGAGGCCGACGTGCCGGCGGTTGGCCAGGGCTTCGCGCCGCTTCGGCGGCGAATGCGTCGAGGCGCGACGCATCAGCGCGGATGTCGACGCCACTCGACTGGTCCGCGACGCGATCGCGCCAGGAGCACGTCCGGCGCAGAGCGGCCGCTAGCGCGGCGGGCGGCGAAGCAGGCGGTCGAGCAGGCTCGGTCGGTCGCTGAAGCCGAAGTGCCCTGGCCCGCGTCGGGGATGGTACTCGGCGCGCTCGAGCTCCTGGAGGTCGGCCGCGATCGAGGGCCGCCGTCTCATCGCGCTTGTCGTTCGCGTTCGCGTCCGCTACCTGCCCCCCGCCCAGTGCCTTGCGGACGGCCTCGGCCCCGATCGGGATTGGTCCGAGCGTCATCTGGTGCTCCTTCAATCCTCGTGGCCAGAGAGCCGCCCGAGGCCTTGAACGCCACCGTGCGCTGGTCCGGCGGCAATGTCAACGGCGCCGTTCGCGAGTCGGCCCGACGCTGCTACCATCGGGTTCATGGCCCGCCGAGGACGGTTTGGGCCCTGTCCGCGTGCTCGGCGCACGCGAGAACCCGCCTGGCGACAGGCGATGGAGCAGTGGTGAAGATCGTCGTGGGCCTGGGCAACCCGGGCGAGTCAGTACGCGAAAACCCGTCACAACGTCGGCTGGATGGTGCTGGATAGGATCGCCGACCGGGCCGGCTGGTCGGGCAAGGGCAGGACCCGCGACGCGAGCTCGGTCGTCCAGGGCCGCTTCCACGGGCTCGACCTGATCCTGGTCAAGCCCCTCACGTTCATGAACGACTCCGGCCTGGCCGTGCGCAAGGTGCTGGCCCGGGAGCACGCCCCCCTGGTCGACCTTCTCGTCGTCGCCGACGACTTCGCCCTGCCATTCGGCAAGCTCCGCTTCCGCGAGGGAGGCGGGGCCGGCGGCCACAACGGCCTGCGCTCGATCATCGAGGAGCTCTCGAACGAGCAGATCTGCCGCCTTCGCGTCGGGATCGGCGACCCCGAGCCGGTGCACCTCGACCATGTCCTGTCGGCCTTCACCCGCGACGAGCAGGCGCGCATGGACGAGCTCCTGGAGGCGGCCGCTGATGGGGTCGAGGCCTGGGCCCGGGAAGGGACGAACAAGGCGGCCAGCCGCTTCAACAGCTTCCAGCTCCGGCCCGCCGATGCCGAGCGCTGGCGGCCCCGGGCGAGGTCGACGGGCCACCCGGCGAGGACGGCATCCGACGCACCAGACCGGCTGGCGCAAGCCGCGCCCGGCCGAGGCGACCGAGTGGAACGAGCCGCTGACCGAACGTCCGCCCCTGCGCGGCAAGTGCGGCGCCGAGCGCCGGGCCTGGTCGAACGGATCAGCCTCGAGTACGCCGAACGCCAGGCGACGACGAGAGGACCGCCGTCGATTTCGACGCGGCCGAGGTCGATGCCGAGGTCGAGGACGCCCGCCGGCGGGCCGCGGCCGACCCTCGCGCGCCGCGCCGCTCGCCGGCCGGCGCCGCCAGCCGACAAGCCGTCCGCGGCCGCCGGCCCGGCGGGTGCCGGACCTGTCGATCCTGCCGCCACTGCTCGTCCCAGCGGCGCGTTCGACGCGCTGCGCGAGCGTCTGGGCACCGGCGGCCGCCGGCCGCCGCCGGCGGCCGGCATGCCGGGCTGACGAGCGTCCCGCACGGGGCCAAGAGCTTCCTCGGCGGGCGCGCTGGCCGCCACCGGCGAGCGGATCGTGTGGATCGCCCGCGATGCGGAGATCGGCGACCGGGTGGCCGAGGAGCTCGGCGGCCTGGCTCGGGGATCCGGCGTCGGTGGCCATCCTCGAACCGCGAACGTCGCTGGCCTATGAGCGGAGGAGCTCGTCGCGGACGAAACCGCCGCCCGCGTTGCCGCGCTGGCCGCCTGGCGGGCAGGCAGGCGCGCGGGTGCTGGTGCGCCGCGTCCAGGCCCTCCTCCAGCACACGATCGACGCCGGCCGACCTGCCCGACCAGCCGCGCCGGCTCGAAGCCCGGCGGCCGGCTCGGTCCTCGAACAGGATCGCGGACTCTTGGCCTCGGCTACAGCCCGTCATCGAGGTCGCCGGCCGCGGCGAATTCGCCCGGCGCGGCGGAATCGTCGATGTGCTTCCACCCGGCTCGCCGCTGCCGGTCCGCATCGAGCTGTTCGGCGACGAGATCGACTCCCTGCGCAGCTTCGATCCGACCGACCAGCGCACGACTGGCCGGATCGACCGCATCGATCTCCTGCCGGCGACCGAGTTCCTGGTTCCGGCCGGCGGTCGCCGAGGCGATCCGGGCGGGCCTGGGAAGGCCGCCGGCCGCCTGCCCGAGCGGCTGGCCGCCGACCTCGCCCGGTTCGACGGGTGGGCCAGGCCGCGCGGCCCGATCGGCGGCCGGGCGGTCACGTCGGCGACGCCGCCGAGATCTGGGCCGGGATCGTCTGCCCCGGCCACCGGCCTGGACCACGTCGGTCCGGAGACGCTGATCGTGCTGGACGAGCCGGCCGACCTGGCCGAGGCCGCCCAGTTCCTGTGGCGCCAGGCCGACGAGCGACGAGCCGAGCTGGTCCTGGCCGGTGACATTCCCAAGGAGTGGCCGGTGACCTACCTGCCGCCGCGTGATTGGAAGGGCCGGCTCGTCGGGCCCGCAGCGTCGAGCTGACCTGGGAGTCGGAGAGCTCGCCGGCTGGCGGGATGTCGATGGCGGCCGGGGCCTGTCGTCGGGCGACCTGTTCGGCTGGCGGGAGCCGGTCCTGCCCGCCGCCCGGACCGGCCGCCTGGCCGAGGCGCTCGACGCGCTCGCCGGAGAGGGCGCCCGGATCATCCTCGCCTCGGACCAGGCGCCCCGACTGGCCGAGCTGCTGGCCGAGGCCGGCAAGCCGGTCGGGGTCACGAGCCGGCTGGCCGTGGCGCCGCCGCCGGGCGCGATCGCCCTGATCGAGCGCAGCCTGAACGGCGGCTTTTGCGGCGGGCCCGACGGGATCGCGTTGATGACCGACCGCGAGCTGTTCGGGTCGGTGCGCGTTCGCCGCCCGAAGGCCATGCGCCGGGTGGTCCCGCGCGACATCCTCGAGCGGCTGACCCCCGGTGACCTGGTCGTCCACATCGACCACGGCATCGCCCGCTACGAGCAGATGCTCCGGCGCGGGGCCGGCCGGCGAGGAGCGCGACTACCTCGAGCTGAGCTTCGCCGGCGGCGACCGGATCTACGTCCCGGTCGAGCAGATCGCCCGGGTCAGCGCGCTACGCGGGCGCCGAGCATCCGGCCCTCTAGCCGCCTCGGCGGACGCGACTGGCAGAAGACGAAGGCAGCGCGTCAAGAAGGCCGTCGACGGACCTGGCGAAGGAGCTCCTCGAGCTGTACGCCGGCCGGGCACGGCGCCGAGGGCCATGCCTTCGCGTCCGACAGCCCCTGGCAGCCGAGATGGAGGCCACCTTCCCGTACGAGGAGACGGTCGACCAGCTGCGGGCGATCGCCGAGGCGAAGGCCGACATGGAGGCCGCGCCGGCCGATGGACCGGCTGGTCGTCGGCGACGTCGGCTACGGCAAGACCGAGGTCGCGCTGCGGGCCGCGTTCAAGGCCATCCAGGACGGCAAGCAGGTGGCGGTGCTGGTGCCCACCACCGTCCTGGCCGCCCAGCACGTCACGACGTTCAGCGCAGCGCTTCGCGCGCGTTCCCGTTGAACGTGCGAGCTGCTCAGCCGGTTCGTGTCCGGCGACGGAGCAGGCGGCCACGATCGCGGGCCTGGCCGACGGCTCGGTCGACATCGTGATCGGGACCCACCGGCTGCTCTCGAGGGACGTGCAGTTCCGCGACCTGGGCCTGGTCGTGGTCGACGAGGAGCAGCGCTTCGGGGTCGCGGCCAAGGAGCGCCTCAAGCAGCTTCGGCGCGAGGTCGACGTCCTGACCCTGTCGGCCACGCCCATCCCGCGGACGCTCAACCTGGCCCTGGCCGGCATCCGCGACCTGAGCGTCATCGAGACGCCGCCCGAGGATCGGCTGCCGATCCAGACGCGGGTCGCCGAGGCGACCGCCGGCCTCGTCCGCGACGCGATCCTGCGCGAGCTCGACCGTGGCGGCCAGGTCTTCTACGTCCACAACCGGGTCGAGACGATCGAGGCCCAGGCCGAGCAGCTGCGACGGATGCTGCCCGGACGCCCGGATCGTGGTCGGCCACGGCCAGATGCCGGAGGGCGAGCTGGAGCAGGTCATGCTCGCGTTCGCCGGCGGCGCAGGCCGACGTCCTGGTCTGCACCACGATCATCGAAGTCGGGCCTCGACATCCCGAACGCCAACACGATCGTCATCGACCGCGCCGACACGCTCGGCCTGGCCCAGCTCTACCAGCTGCGCGGCCGGGTCGGCCGGTCGAGCCGGCGGGCGTACGCCTACCTGCTGTACCGGCGCCGGGAGCGGCTGTCGGACGAAGCGCGCAAGCGCCTCCAGGCGATCTTCAACGCCTCGGAGCTGGGCGCCGGCTTCCAGATCGCCCTGTCGGACCTCGAGATCCGCGGGGCGGGCAACATCCTGGGCGCGGAGCAGCGCGGCCACATGGCGGCCGTCGGATTCGACCTGTACATCGCGGCTGCTGGCCGAAGCAGTCGAGGAGCAGAAGGCGAGCTATGAGCACCGCGTGCCCGTCCGCCACGACCGTCGGCCGTGATCGATCTCCCGATCGACGCGCACCTGCCCGACGGCGTACGTGCCCGACGAGGCGCAGAAGCTCGAGCTGTATCGGCGGCTCGCGCGCGCTCGCACGGCCGGCGACATCGCCGCGTTCCGCCAGGAGGTCATCGACCGCTTCGGCCAGATGCCCGCGCCGGTCGCTCCGCCTCGTCGAGGTGGCCGAGCTGCGGCTGGCGGCCGAGGCGGCGGGCGTCGCCTCGATCTCGCGCGAGGAGGGCCAGCTGGTCGTGCGGTTCGGGAGCCTGCCGCGGGCGATCGCGATGCGCGTGCTGCGCCGGTCAGCGGCGGCCCGGGCGTCGCCTGCCTGCCGGGGCCGTCCGGGCGACGTCACGTCGCCGAACCAGGTGCGCATCCGGCTGCCGCGCGATCCGCGGCCGGCTGGGGCGTGACCCAGGCGGTCGTGGCGCGCCTGTCGCGAGGTCGGAGCCGGCCGCCTTCGGCGGCTGATCGCGGTCGAGGCAGCCGGCGCCCGAGGGCGTGTTCTCGGCCCGCTTCGGGGCCTGTCGCTCGGCCTGATCCTGACGGTCACCCTGGTCGCGGTCGAGGCGCTGGCCGTCTCGACGATGATGCCGATCGTGGCCCAGGAGCTGGGCGGCATCGAGCTCTACGGCTGGGTCTTCTCGCGCGTTCCTCCTGGCCGACTGGTCGGCATCGCCGTGGTCGGCGGGCTCGATCGACCGGCTCGGCCTCGTCGGCCGTTCGTCATCGGCCTCACCCTGTTCGGGCTCGGCCTGCTGATCGGCGGCTCGCGCCGAGCATGCAGGTGCTGGTCGCCGGCGCGCTTGGTGCAGGGCTTCGGGGCCGGCGGGATCCCGCCGATCGCGTACGTCGCCATCGGCCGGGTCCTGCCCGACCGAGCTCCGGCCGCAGCTGTTCGCGGTCCTGTCGACGGCCTGGGTCGTGCCCGGGATCATCGGGCCGGCCATCAGCGGCTTCGTGGCCGAGCAGCCAGCTGGCGGCTCGTCTTCCTCGGCCTGCTGCCGTTCGTCGCCCTGGCGGCCGCCCTGACGATCCCGCCGCTGATCGCCGGGCCGTGCCCGAGCGCCGGCCAGCCAGCAGCTGGAGTCCGCGGCGGCGTCCGGAGCGGCCGGCCGGCGCGTGCCCTCGGCGCTCCTGCTGGCCGGCGGAGCCGGGCTGGTCGTGGCCGGCCTGACCCAGGCGAGCCGCTCGTCACCGGCGCGCTACAGTTCGTCGGGCGATCGCCGTCGGGCTGCCGGCGTATCGCGGGCGCTGACGCCAGCCGGCACCCTCGGCGCGCGGCGCGGGATGCCGGCCGCGATCCTGCTGCGCGGCATCCTCACGTTCACCTTCTTCGGCGTCGATGCGTACGTCCCGCTCGTCCTGCAGGGCTGGCGCGGGTATCGACGCAGATCAGGCCGGGATCGCGCTCACGCGGCACACCCTCGACGTGGACCGGCGGGGTCGTGGATCCAGGCCCGCTGCATCGCCCGGATCGGGCGGCCGCCTGGTTCGTCCGGTCTCGTCCTCGGTGCTGGTCGCGATCGCGCACGCCTGGCCCTGGTCCTGTCGCCCCAGGTCCCGATCGTCGTCGGGTCGCTGGCCTGGCGATCGCGGCCTGGGCATGGGCCTCGGCTATTCGGCGTGTCCCTGATCGTGCTGCGCGAGGCGCCGCCCGGAGCGAAGGGGCGGCGACCTCGGCGCTCCAGCTCGCGACGTGCTGGGCACGGCGCTCGGGGCACGGCATCGGCGGCGCGTTCGTGACGCGATCGCCGCGCGGACGGGTCGCCGAGTGGGTCGGCCTGGCGGCCGCGTTCGGGATACGACGGCGCGCGGTCGTCGGCTGCGTCGGCCTGGCGCCTGACCGCGGCGGCTGCCCGGCCGCGGCGTGCCCGCACCGCGAGGCGCTCGAGGCCGCCTGACTGCGGGCGTACCTGCGGCGCCCGCCCAGGCGCTGCGCCAGCAAGATCACCGGGAGGACCCTAGCCGTCAATGTCGGTCGAGGAACTCCGCGCGAGGATCCGCGAGATCCCCGACTTCCCCAAGCCCGGCATCCTGTTCTACGACATCACCACCCTGCTCAAGGACGCCGGGCGCCTATCGCGAGATCATCGACCTGATGCTGGAGCCCGTGCGGAACGACGGAGATCGACATCGTCGTGGGCATGGAGTCGCGCGGCTTCATCTTCAGCGCCCCGATGGCATACCTGCTCGACGCCGGGGCTGGTGCCGGTCCGCAAGCTCGGCAAGCTGCCGGCGGAGACGATCACCGTCGAATACGCGCTGGAATACGGCTCGAACACGCTCGAGATCCATCGCGACGCGATCCAGCCCGGCCAGCGGGTGCTGGTCGTTGACGACCTGCTGGCCACCGGCGGTACGGTCCGGGGCACCATCGAGCTGGTCGAGCGGCTGCAGGGCGAGGTGGTCGGCCTGGGCTTCCTGGTCGAGCTGGAGTTCCTGAACGGACGTGACCGGCTCAGGGCCTGCCGGGTCGAGAGCGTCGTCCGCTATTGAGGACCGGCTGCGGCGGCGGGCACGTGAGCGAACCGGACGACGTCTGACCCCTCCCGGATACGGCCGCGGCGCCCGGCCGGTTCCCGACGCCGGCGCGCTCGCGCGTCGACCGTCAGGTCGGCGGCGCCGTCTTCCGCCAGTTCGCGGCCGAGGTGATCCAGACCGCGGCGACGCGGCCGGCGTCGGCCGGGGCGCTCCAGCGAGCCGCGACCGATGCCGCGGGGACGCTGGTCGGCCCGGAGGCCTCGCTCGGCCTGACGCGGAGCGCGGTCCGAACCCGATGGTCGCCGGCCACGCCCGTCCTGCGCGAGCGTCGGCGCGGCCGCCGGCCGTGCTCGACCGCCCCACGCCATGGCCAATCCGGCGTAGCCGGGCGAGTCGCGCGGCTTCCGGACCGCGTTCCGGATGGACACCGGGATCATCTGGTTCGTCGACCAGCGCAAGCTGCCGGGCGAGCTCGTGAGTACGCCTGCGCCGACGGGGCCGAGGTGGCGATCGCGATCAAGGAGATGGTCGTCCGCGGCGCGCCGGCTATCGGGCCAGGCGGCGGCCTACGGCCTGGCGCTGACCGCCGTTCCGGACGCAGGGTCGAGCAACTCGGACCGGCGGGCCCGCCTGCGCGGCGCGGCGACGGCGCTCCGGGCGAGCCGGCCGACGGCCGTCAACGTCGGCGGGCGCGGTCGATCGAATGATGGCCCGCTTCGAGAGCCTGGGCGACCTGGCCGACAACGGCGAGGTCGCCGCCGGCCAGCTGCGAGCCGAAGCCGACGCGATCTGCGCCGAGGCGACCCGCGACCACGGCCTGCTGGCCGAGCACGGCCTGGCGATCCTGCCCGCGACGCCGGACCGCGAGCTCCGGCTGCTCACCCACTGCAACACCGGGCCGCTGGCCTGCGGCCAGTTCGGCACCGCCCTGGGCATTGTCCAGGCGGCCTGGGCGGCCAATCGGCGCCTCGAGATCTTCGTCGACGAGACCCGGCCCGTACCTCCAGGGCGCCCGCCTGACGGCCTGGGAGCTGGTCCAGGCCGGGGTGCCGCTACACCCTGATCACCGACAATGCCGCCGGTTCCTTGCTGGCCACCGGCCGGATCGATGCCGTCCTGGTCGGAGCGGGCCGGATCGCGGCCAACGGCGATACGGCCAACAAGATCGGGACCTATCCGCTGGCCGTCGCTGGCCGCCCGTCACCGGGTGCCGTTCTACGTCTGCGCGCCGCTCGACCTCGGTCGACCTGAGCGATGGCCGCCGGCTCGGCCATCCCGATCGAGATGCGCTCCGAGGACGAGGTCTTCATGGTCGGCCCGACGCGGATCGCGCCGCGCTTCGGCAAGGCCTGGAACCCGGCCTTCGACGTCACCCCGGCCGACTCATCTCGGCCATCGTGACCGAGGAGGGTGCCCTGCGGCCGCCGTTCGGGCCGTCCCTGCAGGCCGCCGCGGCGAGCCGGGCAACCCGCGGTCCTCGAGCCGGTGCGCCTGATGGCCAGCATCGTCGTCGCCCGGAGGGCCTCGCGGCCTGGTCGTGCGGACCACCACGGATCGGGTCCTCCTGCGCGAGTTCCTGGAGCGCGACCGGCTCTTCGCCGCGTATGCCATCTGCGACCTGGACGACCGCGAGTTCAACCGGACCCGCTGGGGCGGCGCGTTCGTGGGCACCGAGCTGGTCGCGGTTGCCCTGGAATACGCCGGCCTGTCGCCCCAGCCGCTGTTCGTGATGGGCCGCAACGATGGGATCGAGGCGGCCCTGCACGACCTCGTCCGGCCGCGGGCCGCCTATGTCGCCGCCCTGCCCGACGCCGCTGCCGGCGGTGGCAACCAGCTACCGGGTGGATCCGGGTCCCCAGATGGTCCGGATGTGGGTCGACCGGACGACCTTCCGGCCGTATCCATCGGACACCCGGCGCCTGTTGCCGGTCGAGGTCGGCGAGCTCAACCGGCTGTACCAGCTGGGCTTCGCGTCGTGGCTCGGCTCGAGCGCGATCGCCGACGGGGTGTACTTCGGGATCCGGGTCAACGGGCACCTCGTGGCGGCGGCCGGGACCCACGTCATCAGCCCGACGGCCCGCCTCGCCGTCGTGGGCAACGTCCTGACCCAGGTCGAATACCGCGGTCGAGGCTATGCCACGGCCACGACCGGGGCAGTGACCGCCGAGCTGCTGCGCTTCTGTGACCAGGTCGTGCTCAACGTCCGGGCCGACAACCCGCCCGCCCTGCAGGCCTATCGACGGCTGGGCTTCCAGGAGCACATTCGATTCGAGGAGCGGCTCGTCCATCGAGTCGGCTCGACCTGGCCGAGCCTGCCCGGCCCACTGCGGCGCTTCCTGTCGCCGCGCAAGGAGACCGATCTCTGATGACCGCCCCCACCGTTTCGCGCCCGGCCCACGATGTCGTCGACCTGGCCCTGGCCGACGAGGGCGTGCGCCGGATCGAATGGGCCGCCCGCGAGATGCCCGTCCTGCGCCTGATCAGCGAGCGCTTCGCCCGCGAGCGCCCGCTCGAGGGCCTGCGGATCGGAGCCTGCCTGCACGTCACGACCGAGACGGCCAACCTGGTGCGCGCGCTCAAGGCCGGCGGCGCCGAGGTGACCCTGGTCGCCTCGAACCCGCTGTCGACCCAGGACGACGTCGCAGCCGCCCTCGTGGCCGCCTACGGGATCAGCTGCTATGCCCGGCGGGGCGAGGACCACGACACCTACTACAGCCATCTCAACGCGGCGGCCGACATCCATCCCCAGATCACGATGGACGATGGCTGCGACCTGGTCAGCCTGCTCCACGAGAGCGGCCGAGCCAGCTGGCCGAGGTCCTGGCCGGGACCGAGGAGACCACGACGGGCGTGATCCGGCTCAAGGCGATGGCCGCCGAGAACGCCCTGCGCTTCCCGGTCGTGGCCGTCAACGAGGCCCAGACCAAGCACCTCTTCGACAACCGCTATGGCACCGGCCAATCCACCCTCGACGGAATCCTGCGGGCCACAAACATCCTGATCGCCGGCCGGCACGTGGTCATGGCCGGCTATGGCTGGGTGGGCAAGGGGATCTCGGCCCGAATGGACGGCCACGGCGCGCACGTCGCCGTGGTCGAGGTCGATCCGATCCGGGCGCTCGAGGCGTTGATGGACGGCTTCCAGGTCATGACCGCCGGCGAGGCCGCCGCCTGGGGCGAGCTGTTCATCACCGCGACGGGCAACACCAAGGTCTTCCGGCGCGAGCACTTCGCGGCAATGCGCGACGGCGCGATCATGGCCAACTCGGGCCACTTCGACGCCGAGCTGGACCTCGATGCCCTGCGCGAGATGGCCGAGGGCCACGTCCGCGAGGTGCGGACCAATGTCCAGGAGTTCGACCTCGGCGGCAAGCGAGTCAACCTGATCGCCGAGGGCCGCCTGGTCAACCTGGGCGCGGCCGAGGGCCATCCCGCCGCGGTCATGGACATGAGCTTCGCCAACCAGGCCCTCTCGGCCGAGTACGTGGCGCTCCACCATGCCGAGCTCGAGCCCGGCGTGTACGTGGTGCCCGAGGCGATCGACGCCGAAGTGGCCCGGCTCAAGCTGGCCGCCCTGGGGATCACCCTCGACCCGCTCACTCCGGACCAGGTCGCCTACGTCGCCTCCTGGCGCACCGGCACGTAGCTCCGTCGCTGCCGGGTTCCGCGGCGCTCGGCGAGGCGCGGGCCTCGGGCTTGCCCGGGCTCGCCCGGGTGTGCTGCTCCGCGCGTGGCCTCGGACGAATGTCCACCCTAGCCCGACCAATTCTTTGTCCATGGTCGCTGTGAGCCCAGCCGAGGGCTCGAGGGCCCCGAGCTCCCACCGACCGGCTCCATCCACAGGCAATTCGCTCCTCGCCTGAGCGTGATCCGGCCGACTGCTGACCCGCGCCCGGCTGGACGGGTTCCGATTTTGGCCATAGAGCCTGCCCTTGTGCTCACAGCGACCATGGACGCGGAATCGAACAGCTCAAGGCCGAGCAGCCGGGCCACTCGCGGCTAGATCCTCACCGTGCTCGCTGCATGAGCATTCCAAGGGGAAGCTGGCTCCCCGGAGCCGAGTCGGGGGTCGAGAGCCCTCGTCCGTGCTCCTTGTGGCACCAAGCAAGCGTCACCCAAGGCCGGGCGACCTAAGTCTCGGCCCCCTCGACGGCCTTCGCGCCCGCCATGCCCAGGGAATGCTCATGCAGCGAGCATCAGTAGGCGGCGGATCGACGAGCGGGCCGGCTGACGGCGGCCAGGCCACGCCCGGCGGCTAGGGACGAGTCGCGACCAGGCCATACGAAAGCGGGAGCCGGCCACGCTCAGACGGCACGATGTCGCCGTGGCCGCTCCACCAGTCGCGCGGGTACTCGACCAGGCGCTCGACCCGCAGCCCGGCCCCGGCCACGGCGGTGACGACCTCGCCCAGGGTCCAGGCCCGCGAGAACTTCCAGTGCTGCTCGCCGTCGGGGATCGACAGGTGGTCGATGAAGCCCGGCGACCAGCCCCGCGAGGCCTCCGGGCCGGCGAAGTAGGCGTAATCCGTGAGCTGCCAGTGGCCGTCCTCGTCGCCATCGACCAGCCACTCGAATGGGTGGCCTTCGAACAGCACGAGCCGGCCGCCGGGCGCCAGGAGCCGGGCCACGACCGAGGCCCAGGCGTCGAGGTCCTGCAGCCAGAGGAGCGAGCCGCGCCCGGTGTAGACGAGGTTGGCGCTGCCGTCCAGGGAAGCTGGCGTGTCGAGGACATCGGACACGAACCAGCGAGCCGGCGCGCCCGTCGCGGCGGTCAGGCGCTCGGCCAGCTCGATCATGCGCGGGCTCAGGTCGACGCCGACCACCTCGTCGGCACCCAGCCGCCACAGCGACAGCGTGTCCCGGCCGCCGGCGCACTGAAGGTGGATCGCCCGCCCGCAGCGGCCATGGAGATCGCCCAGGAGCTCGATCTCCTCGGGAAACAGGTTCGAACCCCCTGCGTTGATCAGGGCGATCGCTTCGGCCAGCCAGCCCTCGTAGCGCTCGGCGGCCTCGTCCCAGGCGGCACCGGTGGCGGCGTGCATCGCCTGGACATCCTCAGCCTCGGCCGGCGTGGCCGGGCGGACGTCCGAATCGAAGGGTTCGTCGGGCTCCACCCGCTGAGGGTACCGTCCCGGCCAGGGCGGATTACGGCGCGACCGAAGCGCCCGGCTTGAGGCCGCTCAGGTCAACCGTCGTGTTGCCGCTGCCGTAGATCCGGTTGCACACGGTCGCAAGCGCCGCCGAGACGATCGCGTAGTTCGCGTCCCCGATGTTGTTCGTGTTGTTGGCGGCGTCCATCAGGGCGCCGACGCCCGGGACGTCCTCGGCCTCCACGCCCACGCTGCAGTACACGTCGCCCTTGAGCGCCGCGAACGCGGCCGACTCATTGCCCATGTCCCACATCGCCTTGTCTCCGACGCCTGCCAGAGGGGCCGGGCTCGCGAACTCCGAGACGTCGCCGTCGTACTGGGCCGTGCCATCCGAGCCGCCCGCGACCAGCACGTCGATGTTCTCGCTCTTGTCGGCCGCCTCGAACCGACACTCCTGGCCGGTGCCGCTCAGGCCAAACGCGGTGACCTCAACCTGCGTGACCGGATCCTTGAGCAGCGGCTGGACCTGGTCGAAGGTGAGCTGCTTGCAGGTGGCCGACGTTCCGCCTGCGGCGCGCTGGATCCACCGGGGCGGCCGACGCGTCCGGAGCCGCCGACGATCCCGCGGCCGGCGAGCTGCCGGAGCCGCCGGCTGCGCCGGAGCAGCCGGCCAAAGCGAACGCTGCAGCGATCAGGCCGACCGGGGCCGGCACGCACGAAGCGATGCATCGGGATTCTCCGCTGGTGTGTCAGGTGATCTGCGCCGAATTCCTCGGCGCTCGACAAACCTGGAGCGGGCCGATCGCAATTCGATCGCAGGGGCGAATCGGCTACCGTTGACCGTGCGCCGTCGAGCGCCAATCCCGCGATCTGGAGGTGGTCGAGTCGTGCCAGGCGTGATCTGGGAGACCCCGGAGCTGACCAGCCTCCACCGCCTGCCGATGCACTCCGTGCCCCACCTCGATCGGCTGGACCTGGACGGAACCTGGCAGTTCGAGCTCCTGGCCACGGCCGACGCCGAGCCCAGCGGTGCCTGGCGCGACATCCAGGTGCCCGGCGCCTGGACGATGCAGGACACCTTCGACAAGCCCCACTACACCAATGTCCAGATGCCCTTCCGGGGCACGGCCCCGCACGTGCCGGAGGCCAATCCGACCGGTATCTACGAGCGTGCCTTCGAGCTGCCGGCCGCCTGGGCGGGGCGTCGGATCGTGCTCCAGGTCGGGGCGGCCGAGAGCCTCCTGATCGTCCACGTCAACGGCGTCGAGATCGGCCTCAGCAAGGACTCCCACCTGGCCGCCGAGTTCGACCTGACCGATGTGGTCAGGCCGGGCCCGAACACGATCCGGCTGCGCGTGATCAAGTGGTCCGATGCGACCTACATCGAGGACCAGGATGAGTGGTGGCACGGCGGGATCACCCGCTCGGTCTGCCTGTATGCCACGGGGCCGGTCTACCTCGCCGAAGTCCGGGCGATCGGCGGCCTGGCCGAGGACCTCACGACCGGCGTCCTCGACTTCCGGGCCGAGGTCGGCTTCGCGGGCGGCGTGCCCGAGCCGGGCTGGACCGTCGAGGTGGTCCTCGGCGAGGCCGGTGCGCCCCTGGCCACGAAGCGGCTCGCGGCGGCCTTCAGCGAGCACGGACCGGAACGAGCCAACCCGGCCGAACGAGTGATCCAGGCCCGACATGCCTACGGCGACCGACTGACCGCGCACGAGGCGGGCGTCGAATGGCCGGAGATCGAGGCCCGGATTGCGCCGCCGCTCGATGGCCTGGTCACCTGGCAGGTGGATCTGCCGGGCGTCCGGCCCTGGTCGGCCGAAGTCCCCAACCTGTACGAGCTCGTTGTTCGCCTCCACGATCCCGTCGGCGGGGTGGTCGAGGAGGCACGCCTCAGGATTGGCTTCCGGCGGGTCGAGATCCGCGGGCTCGAGCTGCTCCTGAACGGCCGGCCCGTGCTCCTCCACGGCGTGAACCGGCACGATTTCGACCAGTTCACCGGGCGGACGGTGAGCCACGAATTGATGCGGGCAGACCTCGTCCAGATGAAGCAGTTCAACTTCAATGCCGTGCGGACCTCGCACTACCCCAACGATCCGGCCCTGCTCGAGCTTTGCGACGAGCTCGGCCTGTGGGTGATCGGCGAGGCCGACATCGAGTCGCACGCCTTCTGGGCGTCGCTGTGCGAGGACCCGCGCTATCTCAATGCCTGGGTCGAGCGGGTGGCCCGGATGGCGATTCGGGACAAGAACCATCCGTCGGTGATCCTGTGGTCGCTGGGCAACGAGTCGGGCTACGGCGCGAATCACGATGCGGCCGCCGGCTGGCTGCGCCGCTACGATCCCGGCCGGCCGATCCACTACGAAGGGGCGATCCGGTTCGACTGGGGCTCGGCCCAGACCGCCAGCGACATCACCTGCCCGATGTACCCGCCGATCGCCGGAATCGTGGCCCATGCCACGAACGGCACCCAGCGCCATCCCCTGATCATGTGCGAGTTCTCGCACGCGATGGGCAACAGCAACGGGACGCTGGCCGAGTACTGGGACGCGATCGAGTCGACGCCTGGGCTCCAGGGCGGCTTCATCTGGGAGTGGTGGGACCACGGGCTCGTCCAGGAGCTGCCCGACGGCACGACCAGGTGGGCCTATGGCGGCGACTTCGGCGATCAGCCGAACGACGGCAACTTCTGCCTCGACGGCCTCGTCTTCCCCGACCGTCGCCCGAAGCCGGCCCTCTGGGAGCACCGCCACATCGCATCGCCCGTCCGAATCTCGGCGTCCGCCGAGGACCTCGCACAGGGCCGGATCAGCCTCGAGAATCGCCAGGACGTGCGCGGCCTGGAATGGCTCGACTGCGCCTGGCAGCTGGCCGACGAGACGACGGTGCTCGCGTCGGGCTCGGTCGAGCTGCCTCCGGTCGGACCCGGCGCCTCGGGTCCGGTCAGCCTCGATGGTTGGCCCGGAGCCGACGTACTGGCCGGCCGCGAGGCCTGGCTGACCCTGCGCTTTACGACGTCCGAAGCGCAGGACTGGGCGCCCGCGGGCTTCGAGGTCGACGCCGCCCAGCTCGCCCTCGTTCCCAGCCAGCCGGCAACGAAGACGGCGGCCGCCCCGGCCAACGCCGCCGTCGCCCTTGATCCGGACGGCCGCCTCGTCCATCCGCTCCTGGCGGTCGCGCCCGACCTGTGCCTGTGGCGGGCCCCCACCGACAACGACAGGATCGGCGGGATGGCGACCCGCTGGCGCGACTGGGGCCTGGACCAGCTCGAACGTCGCCTCGAGTCGATCGACCAGGACGGCCCGACGACGGTGGTCCGCAGCCGCCACGAGGGGGCGCCCGGGATCAGCATCGGCCACGAGCAGCGCTTCACGCCGCTCGAGGGCGGTGGGATCCGGGTGGACGAGGAGGTCGAGATCCCGCCGGAGCTGGTCGACCTGGCCCGGGTCGGCACGGTCCTCGAGACCGTGGCCGGACTTGAGCAGATCGAATTCTTTGGCAGCGGTCCCCACGAGACGTATCCCGACCGCCAGCGGGGCGGCCTGCTCGGGCGCTGGAGCGGGCAGGTCACCGAGCAGGCGACCCGCTACGTCCGGCCCCAGGAGAACGGCGGCCACGCTGCCGTCCGCTGGCTGGAGCTGGGCTCCGGCGATGGCCGCGGCCTGCGCCTCACGTTCGACTCGCCGAGCCAGGCGTCGGCCACCCATTTCCGGGCCGCCGACCTGGCGCAGGCGAGCCATGACCATGAGCTTCGGCCCGTCGAGGCGACCGTCGTCCACTTCGACGTGGCTCACCGCGGCCTGGGGACGGCCAGCTGCGGTCCGGACACCCTGCCGGAGTACCTCGTCGGGCCGGGCACCTACCGCTGGTCGTGGACCCTCGAAGCACCGGCTCAGACGCACCGGTGAGCATCGAGTGGCTCGCCGATGCCCGCCAGCTCCACCTCCGGAACGACCAGGTCAGCTACATCCTCGCCGTGCTCGACGACGGCTCGCTCGGGCTGCTCCACTTCGGCGGCGCGCTCGAGGCCGGACGGTCCTACCGTCACCTGGGACGGGCGGGGTTCAGGGGCTTCTCGAACCACGTCGACGACCCGGTCGCGCTCGAGTGTCCAACCCCGAACAGCGGCGATTTCCGGATCCCGGGGCTCGTCGTCGAGCAGGCCGATGGCTCGACCGTCCTCCAGCTTGCCTATGACGGCCACCGGGTCTTCGACGGCAAGGCGCCGATCCCCGGCCTGCCGTCGACCTACGTCGAGGGCGAGGGCGAGGCAACGAGCGTCGAGATCAAGCTGGTCGACCAGCGGACTGGCCTCGAGGTCAACCTGGCCTACTCGATCTTCCGCGACGAGCCGGTCGTCGCCCGCAGCGTCCGGATCCGGAACGGCGGCGACCAGCCGCTGCGGATCGCCTGCGCGATGAGCGCCACGCTCGACCTGCCCGACCACGACTGGGTCCGGGTCCAGCTGAGCGGCGCCTGGGCCCGCGAACGGCACATCGTCGAGGGGGCCCTGGCGCCTGGCCGCCAGTCGACCGGCAGCCTGCGCGGCGCATCCGGGCTCGAGCACGATCCGTCCCTCATCCTGCGCCGCCCGGCGACGACCGAGACGGCCGGCGAGGCGTACGGCCTGAGCCTGGTCTACTCGGGCAACTTCCTGGCCGAGACCGAGGTCGGCCAATTCGGCACGACCCGGGCTCGGATCGGCATCCACCCCGAGGGCTTCGGCTGGCTGCTCGAGCCGGGCGCCGAGTTCAGCACGCCCGAGGCGGTCCTGGCCTGGTCAGGCGACGGGCTGGGCGGCCTGAGCGACGCCTACCACCGGCTCTATCGCCAGCGGCTGGCCCGGGGCACCTGGCGGGACCGGCCGAGGCCCGTCCTGGTCAACAACTGGGAGGGCACCTACTACAACTTCGACGAGGCCAAGCTGGTCGACATCGCCGGCGTCGCCCGCGAGCTCGGGATCGAGCTGTTCGTCCTCGACGACGGCTGGTTCGGTGCCCGGGACGACGACACCAGCTCGCTCGGCGATTGGACCGTCGACCGGCGCAAGCTGCCCAACGGGCTCGACGGCCTGGCCCGCCGGATCACCGGCCTGGGCCTCCAGTTCGGGCTGTGGATCGAGCCCGAGATGATCAGCCAGCGCAGCCGGCTGTTCGAGGAGCACCCCGACTGGGCGATCGGCGTGGCCGGCCGTCCTCGGACCGAGCATCGCAGCCAGTACGTCCTGGACCTGTCCCGGCCCGAGGTGGTCGACCACCTGTTCGGGGTGCTGTCCAAGGTCCTGGCCAGCGGCCCGATCTCGTACATCAAATGGGACATGAACCGGAATATCACCGAGCCCGGCAGCCCGGCCCTGCCGCCCGACCGCCAGGGCGAGTTCTTCCACCGCTACATCCTGGGCCTGTACGAGCTGTACGGCCGGCTCACGAGCGGCCTTCCCGGAGGTCCTGTTCGAGTCATGCGCCAGCGGCGGCGGTCGGTTCGACCCGGGCATGCTGGCCTACGCGCCGCAGGCCTGGACGAGCGACGACACCGATGCGATCGAGCGACTCCAGATCCAGTGGGGCGCCTCGCTGATCTACCCCCAGAGCTCGATGGGCGCCCACGTGTCGGCCGTGCCCAACCACCAGACCGGGCGGCTGAGCCCGATCGCGACGAGGGCGGCGGTGGCCTTCTTCGGCGTCTTCGGCTACGAGCTCGACGCCACGGCCCTGTCGGTGGGCGAGCGAGCCGAGGTGGCCGGGCAGGTGGCCTTCTACAAGGAGCATCGCGAGCTGTTGCAGCGTGGCCGCTTCGTCCGCCTGCGCAGCCCGTTCGAGGGCGCCGGCAACGAGACCGCCTGGCTGGTCGTCTCCGACGATCGCCGCCAGGCCATCGTGGGCTTCTACCGGGCCCTGAACCGGCCGAACCCGGGGGTCAACCGGCTGCGCCTGACCGGCCTCGACCCGGCCCAGCGCTACCGGGTCTCGACCTGGCCGGCCCGCTCCGACACGGTCCAGCGCGACAACTCCGTCGTTCGGGGTGGCGACGAGCTGGCCCGGATCGGCCTGTGGCTCGATGTCGATCGCCACGAGAGCGCGACCCACGGCGACTACTGGGCCCAGCTGTTCATCCTCGACGCCGAGTGAGCCGCCGGGCCGAGCGTCCTGGCGCCTCGCCGTGCTACCCTCGGCGCGCACGAGAGGAGCCGAATTGACAGCGATCCTGGACGCGGCCGAGTACCTGTTCACGTCTGAATCGGTGACCGAAGGCCACCCCGACAAGATGTGCGACCAGATCAGCGACGCGATCCTTGACGCGATCATTCGCGCGGATCCCAACGCCCGGGTCGCCTGCGAAACGGCGACCACGACCGGCCTGGTCGTGGTCTTCGGCGAGATCACCACGACGACCTACGCCGACTTCCAGACGATCGTCCGGGACACGGTCCGCGACATCGGCTACACCCGGGCCGACTACGGCTTCGACTACCAGACCTGTGGCGTCCTGGTGAGCATCAAGGAACAGTCGCCGGACATCGCCATGGGCGTCGACGGTCACGAGCTCGGGGCCGGCGACCAGGGCATGATGTTCGGCTTCGCCTGTCGCGAAACGCCTGAGCTCATGCCCCTGCCGATCGCCCTCGCCCACCGGATGGCCCGACGCCTGGCCGAGATGCGCAAGACCGGCCAGCTGCCCTACCTCCGGCCGGATGGCAAGACCCAGGTGACCCTCGAGTACGAGCGTGGAGTGCCTCGCCGGGTCCAGACCGTGGTGGTCAGCACCCAGCACGATCCCGATGTCACGGCCGAACAGATCAGCGACGACATCGCCGAGGCCGTGATCCTGCCCAGTCTGCCCAGCGAGCTGCGCGGCGTCCGATCCGATCATGCACATCAATCCGACCGGCCGCTTCGTGACCGGCGGGCCGATGGGCGATGCCGGATTGACCGGTCGCAAGATCATCGTCGACACCTACGGCGGGATGGCCCGCCACGGCGGCGGCGCGTTCAGCGGCAAGGATCCGACCAAGGTCGATCGCTCGGCCGCCTACGCCGCCCGTTGGGTGGCCAAGAACGTGGTCGCGGCGGGGCTGGCCGAGCGGTTCGAGATCGAGGTGGCCTACGGCATCGGGATCGCCCGGCCGATCAGCATCTCGGTCGAATCCTTCGGCACGGGCCGGATCCCGGACGAGCGGATCCAGGCCCTGATCGAGCACCACTTCGACCTCCGGCCGGCGGCGATCATCGAGGCCCTCGACCTGCGCCGGCCGATCTATCGCCAGACCGCCGCCTACGGCCACTTCGGGCGGCCCGACCTGGAGCTGCCCTGGGAGCGCACGGACCGGGCCGCCGAGCTGGCCGACGCCGCGGGGATTCGCCAACCGGAGCCGGTCGCCGAGGCGATCTGAGGGCTTCGTCTGCGCGTTTGTGGCCCGGCCCGGGCCGGCCTCATCCGTGGGCCGTCCCGCCAGGCGCGGAGAGTTTGTGACAAATTCCGCCTGGAGTGGTGCTTATGGCAGCTCGCCCGCTGATCAGGACCCGATCCGTGCTCATCTGAGCGTGAGATCCGGGTGGCCGTCCGTCCAGCCGCCCCGACCGACCATAAGCATCGCCACAGTGCGAATTTGTCAGGACGGGCGCCGTGACACCGCTATGACGCCGTCCGGAGCGCCGGTGGGCAGGCCGGCCGGGTAGAATCCCGGCGTGTACGCCGTCATCATGGCCGGCGGTGGCGGCACCCGGCTCTGGCCGCTGTCGTCGCCTGAGCGCCCCAAGCCGTTCCTGCCCCTGCTCGGCGACCGAACGCTCCTCCAGCTGAGCGCCGACCGGCTCATCGGCCTGGTTCCGCCCGAATCGGTCTTCGTCGTCACCGACCGCCGCTACGAGGACCTGGTCCGGGCGCAGCTGCCCCAGGCGACGATCCTGTCCGAGCCCCAGGGCCGCAACACCGCGGCCGCGATCGCCCTGGCCACGGTCGCGATTGATCGGCCCGACGACGAAGTCATGCTGGTCCTGCCCGCGGACCAGACCGTCGAGAAGCCTGAATCTATTTGTCGGCGTTCTCAGGAACGCCGAATCGGAGCTCGCACTGGGGTCGTTCGGCCTGCGCGACCCCCTCGTGACCCTCGGGGTCCAGCCAACGCGACCCGCGACCGAATACGGCTATTTGATCCCCGATCTCGAGCAACGGCAGCAGTTGCACCTCGACGCGTTCCGGCTGAAGGCCTTCCAGGAGAAGCCGACCCGCGAGCACGCCGAGCTCCTGCTCAAGCAGCCGGGCGTTGCCTGGAATGCGGGCATGTTCATGTGGCGGCGCCGAGCCATTCGGTCCGCGCTGGAAGCGTTCGCTCCGGCGGTCTTCGAGCAGGTCGCCCTCGCCTTCGGGGCGGGCACGCTCGACGAGGCCTACGCAACCGTCGAGTCGATCTCGATCGATTACGCGGTGATGGAGCCGGCCGCGGCCGCCGGCAAGGTCGTGATGGGCTCGATGGACGTCGGCTGGAATGATCTCGGCAGCTGGACCTCGCTGCTGGGCGAGCTGGGCCTGCCCGGGATCGAGGCCTCCATCGCCAAGCCGGACGAGCCGCTCGAGTCGGCCGATGACGACCTGCTGATCTGGCGCCCGGAGCCGCGACGGCTGACTTCGACGCCGGGCGCGAACGCTAGGATGGTCGGGTCGAACCGGCCGGTTGCCGTTCTCCGCGGAGCGGGGCCCCACCGGTCCCAGATCGATGCGCTCCTCGAACGCTGCTCAAGTCCGGAGGCCCAAGCGTGACCACGATCAGCCAGGTTCCCACGCCCACGAAGATCGTCTTCGGGACCGACGGCTGGCGCGCCCGGGTGGCCGACGAATTCACCTTCGAAAGCGTCCGTCGCTGCGCCGATGGCGTCGCTCGCTATGTCGTCAACCGGGGCGAGCAGGCCAAGGGCGTGGTCATCGCCTACGACCGGCGGTTCGCCTCGGAGCATTTTGCCGCGGCCGCCGCGGAGGTCCTCATGGCCCGCGACATCCCAGTCGCGTTCGCCCGGCACGCGGTGCCCACCCAGATGTCGTCGTACGAGGTGGTCGAGCGCGGCGCGGCGGCCGGCATCGTGATCACCGCCAGCCACAACCCCTGGACCGACAACGGCTTCAAGGTCAAGGCCCCGACCGGCTCGGCCGCCGGCCCGGAGATCCTGGCCGACCTCGAGGCGGCAATCGCCACGAACGGCGGAACGGCGATCGAGCGACGCCCGTTCGCCGATGCCGAGGCGGCCGGCCTGGTCGACTGGTACGACCCCTACGAAGGCTACGAGAAGTACGTCCGGCGGACGGTCGACCTCGACGCCCTGAAGGCCGCCGACGTCCGGATCCTGGTCGACCCGATGTATGGCGCCGGGGCCGGCTGGCTGCCGCGCCTGCTGGCCGGCGGCCGGATCCAGGTCCACGAGATCCACAGCGAGCGCAATCCCTACTTCGGCGGGATCAACCCGGAGCCGATCCGGCCGAACGTCGACGAGGCCCTGGGCCTGTTGGCCAAGGGCGGCTACGACCTGGGCCTGCTTCTTGACGGCGACGCGGACCGGGCCGGGGCGGCCGACGAGCAGGGCACGTTCATCCACCAGCTCGAGGTCACCGGGCTGCTCATGTATTACCTGGCCGAGTACCGCAAGCTGCGCCAGCCGGTCGTCGAGAGCGTCAACAACACGGCCATGGCCATCCGGCTCGGCAAGCACTACGACATCCCGGTCTACGAGACCTCCGTCGGCTTCAAGTACATCGGCCCGAAGATGATCGAGACCGGGGCGATGATGGGCGCCGAGGAATCCGGCGGCTACGGCTTCGGGATGCACCTGCCCGAGCGCGACGGGGTCTACGCCGACCTGCTCCTGCTCGACCTGTTCCTGCACGAGAAGGCGGCCGGCCGGTGGCCCGTCTCGAAGGCCATGGCTGCCTTCCACGAGCTGGCCGGACCGTCGTTCTACAGGCGGATCGATGTGCACGTCGAGCAGGCCGGCTACGCCGCGATGAAGGATCGCCTGCTGGTCGAGCTGCGGGCGCACGCGCCGACCGACCTGGCCGGCCAGCCGGTCGTCCGGACCGACGCGCTGACGACCAACGACGGGTTCAAGTTCTTCACCCCGGACGGCTCGTGGCTGCTCATCCGGTTCAGCGGCACGGAGCCCCTCGTCCGGGTGTACACCGAGGCGATCTCGCCCGAGACCCGCGACGCGATGGTCCAGGCCGGGGAGGCGCTCGTCCGTGCTGCCTGAGCCCGAAGTTCCGGGCGGCGGCCCGGATTCCACCCGACGTGTGCCCAAGCCGTGGGGCCACGAGCTGATCTGGACCCACACCGACCACTACGTCGGCAAGCTGATCGTGATCGAAGCCGGAAAGCGGCTTTCGCTCCAGAAGCACCTCGAGAAGGACGAATCGATCCTGGTCATCAGCGGCCACCTGCGCCTCCATCTCGAGGCCGACGACGGCACGATCGAAGCCATCGAGATGGGCCCGGGCGACCATCGCCGGGTGCCCGTCGGGCGGGTCCATCGGTTCGAGGCGGTCGACCGGACGGAGCTGGTCGAGGTGTCCACGCCCCAGCTCGACGACGTCATCCGGCTCGAAGATGACTACGGTCGCGAGGGGACCAGCGCGCCCTAGACGGAGGGGTGTATCGTCGGTCCAGCGACCGCCATCACCGGTCGATCGTGCAGGATCGGACGGCGGCCTTCGACAGCGCCCAGGTCGGGGCGATGGAGGTCCTGGAGCATGCACAGCTCGCTCATCGGTCAGGTCGAGAAGGCGAATCGCTACGCCCGCGAGCTCGACCGGGTCTCGTTCGATCAGCTCTCCCTGACCTTTCGGGGCGACAACGACACCCACACCGTGAGCCTCAATGCCGGACTGTGGCGCTGCACCTGCCACTACTTCGACTCCTGGGGAAGTTGCGTCCACCTCCTCGCGATTCACAAGATCCTGGGGGTGATGGCGCCCGAGGAACCCGTCGGCACGAGCGACTTCGAACGCCAGGCCGTCAGCGCCTGACGCCGTCGCCTCACGGGCGCAAGCCAGCCGACGATCGCCCGGTTCGCTCCCCGCGTGAGCACGAACCGGGCGATTTCGTGCCCGCTGTCGGGGCTCACGATCCGGACCCCGGTAGCGTCGCCGTTTGCGTCGGCGATGACCAGGGCGAGCTCGAGGCCATCGCCGGTCGGCAGGGCCTGGAGGACCTCGGCCGAGGCGGACGCGCCCGACGCGGGCATCTCCTTCAGGGGTCGGCCGGCCAGCCAGTCGCCCAGTGAGCCAACCGCGAGTGCCCCGCCGTCGGCGATGATCGCGACCGCCTGACCCGAGATCGCGATCGATCGGAGGGGAGCGGCGCTCAGGCTCGCGGACGAACCCAAGGCGGCGTCGGCGAGCACCGGCCGCGGTTCGTCCAACGCGTCGCGGACGACCACGACGAGCCGGCCATCGGGCAGCCAGGCCGGCGCCGATTCGGCGGCCCGACCGAGGTGCAGGCTGGGGCCGGACCGGCCGTCCAGGTTCACGGTGACGAGCGACCCGGCCTCGCCCGAGCCCGGGTCCCCGTCCACGAAGGCGATTCGCCTGCCGGCCGGATCAAGCGTCCCGAAGGCGCGCAGCGGGTGGCTCCGTCCGAGATCGCCCGGCCCGGCCTGCCAGGCACCCCCGGAGGCTGAATCCGCGACGAAAGCCCGCCCGGTCAGGGTGGTCACGAGCAGCTGGCCGCCGGCACTGGACAGCCACGCGGCGTCGGCCGGCGCCGGGCTCGTCCCGAACGGCTCGAGCTGCCCGTCAGAGCCCGGTGTGAGCAGCCGCATCGAGCCGACCGAGCCCGCCAGCACGACCAGGCGGGCCGCCGGCTCGGGTCCCGAGGTCCGCGTCGGCGAGGCGGGCGCGGACGGGCTCGGGTCCACGGCGCAGGCGGCTACCAGGCTCAACCCCAGGGCCAAGGCCAGGGCCAGGCCCACGGCCAGGACCAGGACCGGCCCGATCCGGTTCACTCGAGGACGTCGCCGCCGAGGGGCACGCCCGAGCCGGCGTCGAAGGCCAGCTCGAGGCCGCCCAGGGAATCCGCCAGGCCGCCGCTGGTCGTCACTCGGACGACCCAGGCCAGTCGAAGCAGGCCGGGCGAGCCGGCCGGGATCGGGTCGCCGAACGTGTCGTTGGGGACAACCCAGGCCTGGGCAACGGCGGCGATCGTGGCATCGTCGCGCAGGCTGGCCGCGAGCCAGGTGTCGAGGCGGGCGCCGGCCAGGCTGCGAACCTCGGCCGGGGCAATCGTGGAGGGGGGCAACGGGGCGAGGCCGTGCGCGGTTCTCGCGACGCCATGGAACGACCCCGCCGGATCGAGCTGGACGACGATGCCGTCGCCCGGCACCGGGACGGACCCAACCAGCCGGGTCCAGCGGACGAGCCAGCCGCCGGCCGCGCGCGGGCTGACCGTCGGGCCGGCCGTGGTCACGGCGCCCGGGACGATCCCGGCCCGGCCGAGGATGGCTTGGGCTGCGCTGGCCGCGGCGGCGGCGGCGATCGTCGGGCCGCCCTGTGCGACGAAGCCCAGCCGGATCGACGAGACGAGGCCGCCGGCGGAATCGAACCGGCTGATCCCGATCGGCAGGCCGCTCTGGTCGAGGTCGGTGACCTCGTCGAGGACCTGTCCGGACGCGGCGTCCGTGACCCGCTCGACCGTCCGGCTGGCCGGCGCGGCGAGGCCGAGGTTCGCCTCGACCTGGGCCGCCAGGACCAGCGCGGCAGCCACCGCAGGCGCGACCACCGGTGACACCGCGGGGTGCTCCAGCGCGTCCGTTGGCGAGCCGATCGCCGCCCGGCCGAGCCCGGCGGTCACCAGGCTGCCCGCCACGACCACGATACCGGCCGACACGAGCAGCTCACGAGCGAGCCCGGGACCGGCTGCCAGTGGGATGATGGTCCGCCTCATTGCGCACCTGCCGCGAGGCAGCGCGGGCAGACGACGGCCGCGCCGGCCTTGCCCGACCAGGTGTACGTGCCCCACCAATCGGCGTCGAGGCCGTGGCTGAAGGCCTGGAGCGAGCCGATGTCGAACGCAGCGCCCACGCTCCGACCGCGCTCCAGCGCGCTCCAGAACGCCGTCTCGAAGGCCTGCTCGTCGTTGTCGTAGGCGATCCCGAGGTAGCCCAGGTAGAAGTGGCTCCCGCCCGCCTGATCCTTGGTCCGGCCGATGCCGAAGGCGCCCGGCAGGGTGGTCCCGGGGTCGGCGTTGTGGCAGGTCGAGACGACCACCAGGTTGGTGAACCGGCCAGCCCGGGCCGCGGCGATCTGGGTTCGAGAAGATGACGGCCTGGCTGCAGTCGCCCGAGTCCTCGCGGAAGCCGTTGTAGCGGCGCTGGCCTGGCGCGTACCAGTAGTTATCGCCATGGGAATGGACGTAGAAGCTGAAATCCCCGACCGTCCGGGCGAGGACCGCGGCATGGCTGAATTTGGTCCCGGTGGCGACGGTCGTGGTGTAGCCGAGAGAGCGCAGTCCCGTCAGGGCGAGGGCCAGCATCCGGGCCGGATGACTGTCCTGGAAGCCGACGCAGGGCGGCCGGAAGGCCGATTTGTTCGGTGTAGGCCGATGCCTGGTAGGCGGCCCGGGCGGTGCCAGGGAGAGGCACCAGGGCCGCCATCGCCAGGAGCATCGAGAGCAGGGCGAGCCGGCCGGCGCGATCGCCAGGTAGCACGAGGACCTCCTCCGGCGGATGTCCAAGGCGGAGGGACCGGCGGGACGACCAGCGGATCGATCTGGCGGCTCGGCAACGGGGGCAGGCTCGACAGGTTCATCGGATGGCGGCAGCATCCCAGCCGGCCCTTATCTGGCACTCATCGGCCGGTTCGATCGTCGTTGACCGGAATCACCGCCGGCGGCTAGGCTTGGCCGGTGACGCGCCTGCGCCCGCGGACGGTTTGGACCGCCCGGCTCCCCCTGCTCCTGGCTGGTGCGATCCTGCTCGTCGTCGCCTGCGGCTCTGCCGCGCCCACGATCGGTCCGACGGCGGCGCACGTCGAGCCCGGCGGCCAGCCTCGCCCCGAGCGTCGCGCCGAGTGCCGGCCCAAGCGCCTCGGAAGCGCCCAGCCCAGGCCCGTCCGACACGCCGCCGGCGTCGAGCGGTCCGCTCGATTCACCCTCGAGCGGTCCAGTCTCCTCGACCGGTCCCAGCCCGAGCCCGACGCCGGGCGATTCGAGCGGTCCGGGCCCCCAGCCCGACGAATGCCGCCTCGGTCTGCTCGGGGGCCAAGGACACGCCCGACTTCTACGAGTCGTTTGCCTCGTCGGTCAACTTCCCGGTCTACTGCGCGGTCCTGCCAGCGGGCTGGTCGCTGGTCTCCGGGACCTACCGCCTGGCCGGCGGCGGGCACATCACGATCCAGTTCCGGCGGCGCTCCGACAACGCCACGTTCGAGCTCGACGAAGGCTCGTTCTGTGCCGACAATTCGGGCTGCGTGCCGGCCGGCTCGGCCGCCGGCTCGGGACCGTTCGGCGACCTGACCGGGGACCTCGTCCAGACCTCCCGGGCTATCGCCGTGGTCGTCGCCCGGGGCGAGAAGCCGAGCTGGCTGGCGGTCGGCGGCGGCCTCGACCAGGCGACGTTCACGGCCATCGCCGCCGCCCTCCACGCGGTCAACTAGGCCAGCCCGGGGCAGCGTGAAGATCGCCGACTTCGAGCTCGAACGCTATTTCGCCCGCTGGGAGTTCGCGGTCCAGCACCTGTTGTGCGCCTCGGACGTCGAGGGCTACCCGATGGCCGATTTGCTGGCCCTGGCCGACGCCGAGTCGAGGGCCTTGTGGACGGCCTTCACCTGGGCTACACCGAGTCGAGCGGCCATCCCCTCCTGCGGGCAGAGATTGCCGGGCTGTACGAGCAGATCGGCCCGGACGACGTGCTCGTGTTCTCCGGCGCCGAGGAGGCGATCTTCTGCCTGCTCTCGGTGGCGCTCGGCCCGGGCGACCACGCGATCGTGACCTGGCCCGGCTACCAGAGCCTGTTCGAGGTGGCCGGGCGGCCGGTGCCGAGATCAGCCTGCACGAGCTCCGGGCCGAGGATGGCTGGGCCCTGGACGTGGACCGGATCCGGGCGGCCCTGCGGCCCGAACCCGCCTGGTCGTCGTCAACGCGCCCCACAACCCGACCGGGATGTTGCCCAGCGCCCAGGAGTGGCAGGCGCTGGTCGAGCTGTGCGCCGAGGCCGGCGTGACCCTCTTCTCCGACGAGGTCTATCGCTTCCTGGAGTTCGATCCGGCCGACCGGCTCGCGGCGGGGGCGGATGCCTTGCCCGGCGGGGTCAGCCTGGGCGTGATGTCGAAGTCGTTTGCCATGGCCGGCCTGCGGATCGGCTGGCTGGCCAGCCGCGACCACGCGCTCCTGGCCCGCTGCGCCTCGTTCAAGGACTACACCACGATCTGCCCGTCCGCGCCGGCCGAGATCCTGAGCCTGATCGCGCTCCGCTCGAAGGCCGCCGTCCTCGATCGCTCGCGCGCGATCATCGCGGCCAATCTCGTCCACTTGGACCGCTTCTTCGCGGCCCACCCGGACGTCCTCGGCTGGGTCCGGCCACGGGCCGGCTCGGTGGGCTACCCCGAGCTCGTGCTGGCCGGCCGGTTCGCCGGCTGGGACGCCGACCGATTCGCGGCGGAGCTGGTCGAGAGCGAAGGCGTGCTGCTCCTGCCCGGCTCGCGCCTGGGCCAGCCCGGCAATCGCGTCCGGCTCGGCTTCGGCCGCCTGGACCTGCCCGAAGCGCTGGCCGGGCTCGAGCGCTGACTCGTCAGCTCGCTAGTCACGAACTCGAAGGTCGCCCGTGCCCGGAGCCGGGCCAGGGCCGCCAGGACCGCTGGGCCGAGGGCCAGGATCATCGCGGCGTTGCCGACCGCCCGGAACGCGTCGTAGCCGGCCGAGGTGAGCAGGTAGAACTGGCCGAACCGGAGAACCGTCCCGGACACCCCGAGGCCGGCGACGTAGCCCAGCTCGGGGGCGCCCTGGAAGAAGGCCCAATCCCACAGGTCCATGACGGCGCCGTAGGCAAAGCCGGCCACCAGCCCGTAGCCGGCCAGGGTCACGATGTCGCGCCGGGTCGGCCGGAGTCCCGGCTGACCGGAGACAACCTGGGCGACCAGGCCCGCGCCGAGGCCGACCCAGCCCGAGGCGAACATCTGGTAGGGCAGCCAGGGACCGAGGCCGCCGGTGACGATCGCCGAGACGAGCATCGCCACGGTCCCGGTCAGGAAGCCATAGCTCGGTCCAAAGGCGTAGCCCGCGCACAGGACGAGCAGGAAGAACGGGCTGAAGCCGGCGAATCCGGTCACGAGGGCGAGGCGCATGGCGGCGGCGAGCGCGGCGAGGGCCGCCAGGAGGGCAATGCCCTTGGCGTCGAGCCGGCGGGTCCCGATCTCGATCGCCCCGAAGGCGACCACGGTGCCCAGGGCGGCCGAGGCGGCGATCGATCCGCCCGGAGGCTCGAGCCCGAGGTACGGCAGCAGGAAGAGCAAGCCGCCGACGATCGAGGCGGCCAGCAGGCCGGCCAGGGTCATGGCCTGGCCGCTGCGAGCAGCCGGCCATCGGCCGTTGCCGGGCCCACGCCGGGATCGGTCGCCGCGGCCGCCTCGCCGGGGAGGCCCGACTCGGTCGCGACGCCCGCCGAGATCGTCACGACCCGGTCGGCGATCTCGGCGACGAGCCGCTCATCGTGGCTGGCCAGGACGATCGAGCAGCCCTCGGCCCGCAGCCGGTCGAGCGCCTCGGCCAGGGCACGCCGGGCCAGGCCGTCCATGCCCCGGGTGGGCTCGTCGAGCAGGGCGATCCGCGGATGACCGGCCAGGATGACGGCCAGGGCGGCCCGTTGGCGCTCGCCTGCGCTCAGGTCGCGCGGGTCGCGCTCGGCCAGCTCGGCCAGCCCGAACTCGGCCAGGACCCGGCCGACAGCCGCTCGATCTTCGGCTCGATCACCGGCCTCGGCGCCAGCGGCGTGGGCGAGCGTCCAGGCGACCTCGGCGGCCAGGGTCGGCCGGTGGAGCAACGCCCCGGGGTCCTGGGGCAGGTAGGCAATCCGGCCCGGCTCGCGCTGGACCGAACCGGAAATCGGCCGGAGCAGGCCGGCCAACACCCGGAGCAGGGTGGTCTTGCCACTGCCGTTGTCGCCGGTCAGGGCCACCACCTCGCCGGTTCGCCCGGCCAGGTCGGGGCAGGCCAGGATCGGCAGGCCTGCAGGCCCGACCATGAGGTCGTGGGTCGACCAGGCGATCGAGCCACCACTCCCGGACCGGACCCGCCGCGACGCCGGCGTCTCGGCAAGGGATCCGGGGGTCGCTCGGACGCTCGTCCGTCCTCGACCACGATCAGCCGGCCGGCAGCCGGCCCGAGTCGCTCGAGGCGGTGCTCGGCGATCACGACCGCGGTCCCGGACGCGACGAGGTCGAGGCTGGCCGCCACGACGGCGGCCGCTCCGTTCGCGTCGAGCTCGGAGGTCGGCTCGTCCAGGATGATCAGGCGCGGACGCATGGCCAGGACCGAGGCGATCGCGACCCGCTGGCGCTCGCCTCCCGAGAGGGTCGCGACGGGTCGTTCGCGCAGCTCGAACAGGCCGAGCCGCTCCAGGGCTTCGCCCACCCGCGAGGTCATCTCGACGCGCTCGAAGCCGAGGTTCTCCAGGCCGAAGGCAACCTCGCGCTCGACCGTTCCGTAGATGACCTGCTTCTCGGGGTCCTGGAACACGAACCCGACGTCGCGCGCAAGGTCACGCGTCGGCGTCTTGAGGATGTCCCGACCAAAGACCGTCGCGCCGCCGGAGATCCGGCCGCCGTGGAAGTGGGGGATCAGCCCGTTGAAGACGCGCAGCAGGGACGACTTGCCGCCGCCCGATGGACCGGCCACCAGGGTCAAGCCGGGGCCAACCTCGAGATCGATCTCGGCCAGGGCGTGGACATCGCCCGGATACCAGTACGACAGGCGCTCCAGGCGGGCCAGCGGTTCGGTCATCGGTGGATGGCCACGGCGGGCAGGAGCGAGGCGATGAGCATCGCCGGGCTGACCGGGGGCAGGCTCAGCTCGGGATACGGATACCAGTCGGGCGCCAGGCCGGCCGCGCGGGCCCAGATCGCGATCGCCATCGAGGCCACGGCCGCGATCACGATCACGATGTCCCAGTGGGTCCAGCGGCTGGGCGCGTAACGGCTGCGACGGCCCGAGCCGAAGGCCCGCAATTCCATCGCCTCGGCCAGCTCGAGCGAGCCCTCCACGGCCGTGAGGGCGACCGGCACGAGGATCTCCGACCACGAGCGCAGGCCGGACGGCTGCCAGCCGCGCATCGTCTGGGCATCGCGGACCTGGCGGAAGCTGCGGCCCACGCCGGGCACCAGGTTGAGCGCCGCCGCGACCACGATCCCGGCCCGCTCGATCGGCTGGGGCAGGGCATCGACCAGCTCATGGGGCTCGATGACGTACGACAGGGGCGCCACGACGAGCACGGCCGCGGCCAGGCCGAGGGCCGTGTTGAAGCCATACACGATCAATTCCAGGGTCCACGGACCGCCCACGAGCGGCCAGCCATCGGGCAGGCTGAACAGGACGGTCGCACCGAGATGGCCGACCACGACGTTGAGGACGACGGCCCCGATCGTCGTGAACAGGATCGCCCGGAACAGGAAGCCCAGGTCCTGGTCGGGTCGCCGCCAGGCCAGCAGCACGTTCAGGGCGACCAGGGCGACGATCGCCCGGTAGACCGGGTTGGTCGTCGACAGGGCCACGACGAGCCCGGCCAGCGACCACACGATCAGGGCCCGGGCGTTCACGGGGTCCGGCCCGGCCGGCTGGAGCGGATTCGGACGACGGCGAGGCCAGCCAGGCCGCCGATGACGATGACCCCGATCAGCAGCGCGAGCGGATCGACTGATGGCGAGACGTCGCCGGTGCCGGCCGTGGGCGCTGTGACGCCGGCGACTGGGGCCGGGCTGGGGCTCGAATCGTCCCGGCGATCGCTCCGGCCGAATCGGCCGGGCTGGCCTGGGCGATGACCCCGCCGCTCGTCGCCGGACTCGGGCTCGGGCTTGGACCCGGGCTCAGGCTCGGGTTCGGGCTCGACGTGGCGGTCGGCGCGGGGCAGGGGCGGTCCTGGCCGGCGTCGGGACCGGGGTCGGGGCCGGTGAGCGGGTCGGCCGCGGGGTAGCCGGCAGCGGCGTGGCCGCAGGGCAGTTGCCGTAGATCGTTGGCGCGACCGGAGCGCTCTGGGCTTCGAAGCGGAGGCCCTCGGAATCGCCATCACGGAAGACCTGGGCAGAGATGCCCAGGCTCGACGGCGTCCAGCTGCCGCCCTTGCGAGCCACGAACAACGTCCAGAACGGGCTGGTCGTCGTCCAGCAGCTCGGCGGGAACTCGGCCGGCTCACCGTCAACCTGGCAGACGGCCAGACCGATCCCGCCGAACGAGACCGTCTGGTAGGGGATCCCCGACTGCTTCAGGACCTGCTCGCCGCTCAGGCTGGCCCCGGCGAAGGCGACGCAGCGGACGACGGTCGCGCCGCTGCCGTGCTGCACGACGACCGCGACGTGATGAGCTTCGTCCGCGGCCAGGCACGTCCCCGCCGGTGCCGACCAGGCGACGGCCGTGATCGGGACCTGGACGGCAACGGCGATGGCCGCGGCCAGGACGAGGTGCCGGAATCTCAGCGTGACGGACGCCTCGTCCAGGCTCGGCCGCCCACGACCAGGACGGAAATGGTCGTGAGGAGCAGGATCAGGCTCGATCCGTCGCCCTGGGTCGGCGTTGCCGGGCCGGCGGTTGAGGTCGCCGGTGGGGTGGCAATCGGCCCCCACCACCCGAAGGCGACGGGGCCGCGGCCGCGCACAGGCCCGCCGGCAGGCTCGCCCCGGCCGTCCAGGACGTGCTGCCCGGGAACGGAACCTTGGCCAGTCCCGGCCGGGACCTGGCTCGTGGTGAAGGCGTCCGGACCCGGATTGCCCGGGTAGCTGAAGCCGCCGTTGGCCGCGTCCTGGAACGTCCGCAGGTTGGTCAGGGCGGTATGGCCGGACTTGGTCCAGCTCGCGCCGGCCGGATTCTCACCCGCGGCGACGAGGCCCTGGATCACGGTTGCATCCGAATCGGGATCGCTGAACGGCGGTCCGAAGGCCGGGCTGTAGGGGAAGCCGCCGTCGGCCAGCTGCTGGGTCGCGAGATAGGCCAGGCCACCGACGATCGCGGCGTCCGAGGCGGGCTTGCCCGCCGCGACCAGGGCCTGGATCGCGATCGAGGTCGAGTTCGTGTCGCCGCCACCGGCTGCGTCCTTGACCCCCTGGAAGTCCCACGACCCGTCGCTGTCCTGGACCGCGATGAGCTTGGTCACGGCCGCCGCCGGGAGGGGATGGCCGCTGTCCGCGGCGGCCACCAGGGCCAGGATCGCCAGCGACTGGGTGTAGGTCTGGCCATCGCCATAGAGGTGGCTGGTCGTGTCGAACGTGGCGTCAAGCGCGGTCAGCAGGTTATGGCCGCCGAACGCGGTCGGGTCGAGCTTGCCGTCGATCGCCGCCAGGGCTTCCTTGGCCACCAGGGCCGCGTTGCTGAGCGAGCCGCCGATGCCCGCCTCGAGAGAGTCGTAGACGGTCTTCCCGCTCGATGCCTTGAGGGTGGAGGGGTCGAAGCCGGCCGCGGCCGCTCCGAAGATGTAATCCGCGGTGACCCCCGGCTGGCCACCCACCGAGCCGTCGGCGGCCTGCTGCCCGGCGAGGTACTGCAAGGCGCAGGTGGCGGGGTCCGGCGCAGCCCAGGCGGCCGGAACGTTGACGAGCAGGAGCCCTGTGGCCAGTATCGCGCTGGCCCACCTGTATCGACCCACGGTGGTTCCTCCGACGGCGAACGGCCCACACCGCGAAACCTGCCGTCAGAGGTTCATCTACCGATCTGCGCGGGTGGGATGAGCAATCCCGTCCGATCAGGTCTCCTGGCTCACGGATCGACACCGCCGGCCGCCTTCCCGGGCTTGCGCCCAGTGGCATGTTGACCGGTAGCTCCTCGTTCACAGTTGCGCGACAGCGCCGGACTCGCACCGGCTTCCCTTGGTTCGAACGGCCCTATTCAGTTGTCGGGCCATGGTACTCGCCGGGGCCCTCGAATGGACCCGCCCCAGCCCCGGATGCGGGCCGAAAGCTCCCTCTGGCCGTCGATGTGCACTCAGAACATCAAAATGCCAGTTTTCGAGCCGAGGAAGGACGTCTTGCCGCGTGTGAGCCCACGGTGGCCTCGGGCGTTAGCCGTTAGCGATTAACTCGCAGCCAATTCCGACCGCCCGCCCGACGCCAAGACGGCACGATGCCCCTTCGAGCGCCCGAATCTGCATGTTTGTTGTTCTGAGTGCACACATGGGCCGCGGAGGAGCCCGCGCCCGGGCCGGGCTGAGCGAAGCCTCAGGCGCGTTTGCGGGGCAGGTCCAGGAAGGGCAGCTCGACGACCGTCGCGCCAACCCGGCCGCGGCGGGCCTCGACCGTCCACTCGGCCAGCAGGTGGGTGCCGGGCCGCTCATAGGCCGGCGGCACCGACGCCAGCGCGATCGGCTTCTTGAGGATCGGGCTCCAGCCGTGGCTCGTGATCCGGCCGACCTGGTGGTCGCCGGCGTCGAAGAGCGGGGTGGCCGACCGATCGACCACGGCCGGCGCCGTCGGCGGCAGGCCCTGGGCGTTGTACATCGCGTCGATCTCGGGCCAGTCGATCTCCAAGCCAACCAGCCGACGGCGCGGACCGCCCCGGCGGCGCTCGTCGAGGAGGGCCCGCCGCCCGACGAAATCGGCCGCCTCGAAGTCGACCAGCTTGCCCAGCCCGATCTCGCCGGGGGAGTAGGCCTGCTCGGCGTTCATGGCGTGCCGGGCGCTGGTGTAGTCGACCTCGAGCAGGACCAGCCCGGCCTCCAGCCGGACGACGTCGAGGGCGATCATCCCGGCCGGCCAATCCCGTAGGGCTTGCCCGCCGCGATCACGCCGTCCCACAGGTCGACCGCCCGATCGGCCGCGACCCACAGCTCGTAGCCCAGGTCGCCGGTGTAGCCCGTCCGGCTGACGTCGATCGAAATGCCGCCGATCGAGGCGGCGCGGCGCCGGAAGTAGTGCAGGTCGTCGAAGCCCTCGCCGGCCGCCGCCTCGAGGACCGCCCGGCTCATCGGCCCCTGGAGGGCCAGCGCGGCTGTCGACTCGGTGGTGTCCTCGATCTCGACCTGGAGCCCGGCCGAGTTCAGGGTCAGCCAGCGGAACTGCGGGTCCGCCGCGGTCCAGCGGAAATGATCGGCGGCCAGGCGATGGATCGTGCCGTCGTCGACGACCTTGCCGTCCTCGTCGCACCAGGGCGTGTAGTAGACCTGGCCGACCTTGAGCCGGGTCGCGTCGCGGGTGATCACCCGGTCGACCAGCCGCTCGGCGTCGCGCCCCCGGACCTCGTACTTGTAGAGCGGCGAGACATCGATCAGGGCTGCCTGCTCGCGGATCGCGTTGTACTCGATGTCGTGGAAGTCGGCGTAGACGCTGGCCGCAAAGTAGCCCGACCACTCGCGCCATTGCATCTTCCGGTTGTACGGCAGGGTGCGGCTGTGGAACGGGGTCCCGATGCTCAACGTGGTCCTCCGACTCGAGTCCGGCAGTTTCGAGCCAAGTATGCCGGGCCGGCCGGCTCCCCCGTCAGCTGTAGGCCAGGACGGCGACGCCGAGTCGTTCGAAGTCGGCTGGATTACGAGTGACGACCGTTGCATCGAGTGCCCAGGCGACCGCAGCGATGAGCGAGTCGGCCAGGGAACGAGGGCTCGTCCCGCGCCCCCGCCGAGCGTTCGCCGCCCAGACCGCGGCGTCGGGGTGGGTCGAGACATATTCGAGGACGCGGATAAGCGCCTGGATGACCTCGCGCTCATCGTCCGGGCCGCCCGACAGCGCTTCGGTCACGACGACGTCGCAGGTGTAAAGGTCATTCGGCTCGCTGAACAGGGACTCGAGCAGCTCGACGGCTCCCGGTCGGCCGCGCCCGTGGTCGATCAGGACGGTCGAGTCGAGCAGGTAGCGCATGGCCGTCCTCCCAGATCCAGGGCCGATCCCATTCGGCGCGGAGCGCGCGCAGGTTAGCGTCGACCTCCGCGTCGGTCCGGCCCCATGACGTCGAGCCCTTGAAGGCGCCCGCGTATTTGGCGAAGACCAACCGGGCGTTGTCGCGCCGGACCTGCCTGGCCACGACGTCGGCGATGTAACGACTCCGGCCGCGCGGCCCCGCCACGGCATCGACCAGGTCGAGCGTCTCCTGCGGGATCGTCAGGTTCGTCCGGACGAGACCCATGGCGTGTGCCTCCAAGTGTGACGACGACGACACACATGATAGCACACGATTGCGCGTCCCACCGCGCCTCGTCCAGCCGCTAGACTGCATCGATCCCATCCAGCCTGCATAGGGCTGCGGCATGCTTCTGGCCTGAGCGGCCGGGCAGTGATCGAGCAGCGGAGGATCCGTGGCCGGAACGTATGACGCGCTGATCATCGGCGGCGGCCACAACGGCCTGGTCAGCGCCGCCTACCTCGCCCGAGCCGGGCTGCGAACGGTGGTCCTCGAGAAGCGCGAGCTGCTCGGCGGGGCGGCCGTGACCGAGGAGATCTTTCCCGGCTTCCGCTTCTCGGTCGCGTCGTACGTGGTCAGCCTGCTCCGCCCGGAGATCATCCGCGAGCTGGACCTGCCTGCCCACGGGCTCGACATCCTGCCCCTGGATGGCACGTTCACGCCTCTCCAGGGCGACTACCTGTGGCGGGTCAACGACCACGGCCGGACAGTCCGCGAGCTGCGCCGTTGGTCGAAGCTGGATGCCGAGGCGTACGAGGAATATGGCCAGCTCATGGTCGAGATGGCCCGCTTCATCAAGCCGATCCTGTCGATCGTGCCGCCCGATCCTACCGGCCGCGATCCCCGCCAGTTCGCCCCGCTGGCCGGCCTGGTCCGCTCGTTCCAGCGGCTGCCCGAAAAGCAGCAGGCCGTCTTCGTCCAGCTCATGACGATGAGCGCCGCGGACTTCCTGGGCCAGTGGTTCGAGACCGAGCCGCTCAAGGCCACGATGTCGGCCTCGGGCATCATCGGCACGTTCCAGGGCGTCCACTCGCCGGGCACTGCCTACGTCCTGCTCCACCACTACATGGGCGAGATCGACGGCGCGTTTCGGGCCTGGGGCATCCCCCGGGGCGGGACCGGCGGCGTGTCCAACGCGATCGGCAGCGCGGCCCGGGCCCAGGGCGCCGAGATCCGGCTCGAGGCGCCGGTCGCCCGGATCATCGTGCGTGCCGGCCGGGCCGTGGGGGTGGCCCTCGAGTCGGGCGAGGAGATCTACGCCCAGCACATCCTGTCCTCGGTCGATGCCCGGCTGACCTACCTCGGCCTGCTCGAGCCGGGCAGCCTCGAACCGGCCTTCGAGGAGGAGGTCAGGCGGTTCAAGTTCCGGGGCTCGTCGGGCAAGGTCAACCTGGCCGTCGATCGCCTGCCCGACTTCACCTGCCTGCCGGGGGAGGGCGAGCATTTGCGCGGGGCGATCAGCTACAGCGCCTCGCTGGACGACATGGAGCACGCCTACGACGACGCGAAGTACGGCCGCTGGAGCCGCCGGCCGTACATCGACATGATCATTCCGACCCTGGTCGACCCGTCGATGGCACCCCCCGGCAAGCACGTCATCAGCTGCTTCGTCCAGTACGCGCCCTACCACCTGGACCCGAGCCTGGGCAGCTGGGACGACAACCGGGAGGCCTTCGGCGACGCGGTGATCGACCGGATCGCCGAGGTGGCGCCCAACATCCGCGAGATCATCCTCCATCGCCAGGTGCTCACCCCGCTCGACATCGAGCGTCGCTTCGGGCTGACCGAGGGCAACATCTTCCAGGGTGAGCTGAGCCTCGAGCAGCTCTTCTTCAATCGCCCGACGCCCGGCTACGCCCGGTTCAGGACGCCGGTCAAGGACCTCTGGCTGTGCGGCTCGGCGACCCACCCGGGCGGCGGGATCATGGGCGCCAATGGCCGGATCGCGGCGATGGAAGTCCTCCGGTCGGCCGGCCGGAAGGTGGCCTGACCATGGCCCTCAGCCCGGCCCCGATCTCGGCCGTCGGATCCCGCCAGGCCGGCATGGCCTGGGACGCCGTGGTCATCGGAGCGGGCCACAATGGCCTGGTCGCCGCGGCCTACCTGGCCCGGGCCGGCCTCTCGGTCCTGGTCCTCGAGCGGCGCGAGCGGGTCGGCGGGATCGCCGATACGGTGACCGTCGCCCCAGGCGCCCGCGTCCCCGCGGTGGCCCACACCATCGGCCAATTCAAGCCGTCGGTCGTGCGTGACCTCGGGCTGCGGGCCCACGGCCTGACCTTCGTGGCCCCCGACGTGCGGGTCTTTGCGCCCGCCCCGGACGGTTCGGCGATCACCCTGTACGACGACGTCGCCCGGACGGCCGACGGCCTGCGGGCCCGATCGGGCCACGACGCCGCGAGCTACGCCGGCTTCGACCGGCTCGTCCGGACGCTGGGCAAGTTCCTGGCCGAGCTGGCCAGGCCGGCCCCGCCGGACATCAAGGCGCCCTCGCTGGGCGACGCGCTGACCGGCCTGAAGCTGGGTCGCTCGTTCCGGGGCCTGGGCAGGCAGGACGGTCGATCGATCCTGCGGGTCCTGCCCATGGCGGTCGCCGATTTCGTGGCCGAATCGTTCGAGACCGACGCGCTCCGGGGGATCATCGCCGCGCGGGGCGTCCAGAACACGGCGATGGGCCCCTGGTCGGCCGGCACCACCGCCGTCCTGCTGGCCGACTCGGCCGGCAACGATGGCGGCGCGGCGGGCCAGAGCGTCTTCGCCCGGGGTGGGCCGGGCGCCCTGTCGGAGGCCCTGGCCGCGGCCGTCCGGACGTTCGGCGGCGAGATCCGGACGAAGGCCGACGTGGTCCAGGTCACGACGGCCGACGATCGGGTCAGCGGCGTCGTGCTGGCCTCGGGCGAGGAGATCCAGGCCCGGATCGTGATCGGCGCGGCCGACCCCAAGCATCTCCTGACCGACCTGGTCGACCCGGTCGTGCTCGGTCCCGGCCTGCGCTGGCGCGCGGCCAACATCCGAACCCCGGGCAGCGTGGCCAAGGTCAACCTGGTTCTGGCCGGCCTGCCGGCCTTCCCGGCCGCCGGCAGCGGCCCCGACGCCGAGCGCCTGCTCCGCGGCCGGATCGTGATCGCACCCGGGATCGACTACGTCGAGCGGGCCTTCGATGCCTCGAAGTACGGAGGGATCAGCCCGGCGCCGTACCTCGAAGCCACGATCCCGTCGCTGATCGATCCTGGCCTCGTGGACGCCCGGCCGGCCGGCTCACGCTCGACCGCGCCAGCCCATGCACGTCATGAGCGTCCACTTCCAGTACGCGCCGTATGCGCTCCGGGAGGGCGCCTGGTCGGAGCGCCGCGAGGAGATCGGCGAGATTGCCCTGGCCACCCTCGAAACGGTCGCCCCCGGGATCAGTGGGCTGGTCCTCGCCCGGCAGGTCCTCAGCCCGCTCGACCTGGAGCGCGACTACGGCCTGACCGGCGGCCATCCCTACCACGCCGAGCCGAGCCTGGACAGCTTCTTCGCCTGGCGGCCCCTGCTCGGCAGCGCTCGCTATCGGCTGCCGGTGACGGGCCTGTACCTGGCCGGCTCCGGAGCGCACCCGGGCGGCGGGATCACCGGCATCCCCGGCCAGAACGCCGCTCGCGAGATCCTCAGCGACTGGAAGAAGCGCCGGCGCTGAGGCCCCCATCGTCGAGCTCGTCCTCGACATCCGGGTCGATGCCGGGCCGGGGCTCGGTCGGCACCCGGACATGGCGGCCCTCCCGCCGCTCGACCCTTCGGGCGGCCCGCTGGGCGATCGTCTCGCCGCTCTGCTCCTCGAGGTAGTGCCAGAAGAAGGCGGTCACGATCGCCGCGATCGGGATCCCGAAGATCGCCCCGGCCACGCCGGCGATCTTGCCGCCAATGATCACCGAGCCCAGGACGACGATCGGGTGCAGTCCGACGGCGCCCGCCATCAACCGGGGCTGGAGCACGTTCATCACGAAGAACCAGCCGAGCCCGACCAGGATGAGCACGGGCAGGACGGAGTCGGGGTTGAAGATCAGGGCATCGAGGACCGGCGGGACCCAGGCAATGAACGGGCCGAAGAAGGGGATGGCCATGAGCACGCCCGCCGCGGTCGCAGTGATCGGGATGAGCTTCAAGCCGAAGATGACCGAGACCGCCACGACGATCAGGCCGTAGACCGCGCCCATGATCACCTGGCCGCGCAGGAAGCCGCCGAATGAGCGGTTGACGCTGACCCGGAGCAACTCGGCCTCGGTCCGGTAGGCACTCGGGGTCAGCCGGAACAGGAAGGCCAGGATCCGCTTGCGGTCGATCGCGATGTAGATCGACAGGATCGAGATGATCAGGACGGTCCCGATCACGCTGATGCTCGCCACCGCGATCTGCTGGATCGGCCCGACCAGGTCGACGGCGCCGGTCTGGAGGTTGTCCAGGACCGAGTGGACCAGGGCCACCAGGTCGACCGACAGGCCGAGCGCATTGAGCCGCTCCTGCCACGGGGCGAGGTATTGGCCCAGGTTCTGCTCGATCTCGGGGATCGACTGGACGAACTGGCTGATCGACGTCGCCAGGTTGGCCGCGACCACGAAGATCGCCAGGAGCAGGGCGCCGATCGCCACGAAGTAGACGATCAGGACCGCGGCGGCCTGGGGCAACGGCCGGACCAGGCGTTTCAGGCCCGATGCGAAGGGCGTCACGATGAACGCGATCAGCCAGGCCATGAAGAAGATCAGGACCGTGTCGCCGAAGGCGAAGATCGCGGTGCCGACCACCGAGATGGCGTAGAACACCGCGATGATCGTGACGCTGATGAGGAGCGCCCCGAACCAGCGTGGGTCCCGGCCGAAGAATCGGCTCAGGTCGTTGGTGCTCCCGCCGGCCCCGTCGAGGCGGCCGTCGGAGCCCGCCGTGCCCCGTTGCTGGTGATCCGGATCGGTCATGGCCTGACCCTTAGCGGAGCCCCATCTTCGCATGGACTTCGGCCAGCGTGGCCTGGGCCATGGGCCGCAGGCGCTCGGCGCCGGCGGCCAGCACCTCGTCGACCTCGTCGGGCCGGGCGATCAGCTCGAGATAGCGCTCGCGGGCCGGGGCGTAGTGCTCGATGATCCGCTCGGCCAGCAGGCGCTTGGTGTCGACGCAGCCGGTCCGGGCCGTCCGCTCGCCCTCCCAGATCGTCTCGTAGTCCGGACCGAAATGGCGGTGGAGCTGGCACACATTGCAGACCGATGGCCGGCCGGGGTCGGTCCGCAGGATCCGCTTCGTGTCGGTGACCATCGACATGACCTGCTTCCGGATGAGCTCGGGCGGCCCGAAGATGTCGATCGTGTTGCCGATCGACTTGCTCATCTTCTTGACCCCGTCCGTGCCCAGCACGACCGGCGCGTCGGTGAACACGGCCTGGGGCTCGGGGAACGTCTCGCCGTAGCGGGCGTTGAAGGCGCGCACGATCTCCCGGCTCAGCTCCAGGTGGGCGGCCTGGTCGCGCCCGACCGGGACGAGATTGGCCTTGTAGATCACGATGTCGGCGGCCTGCAGGACGGGGTAGGTGAGCAGGCCGTGGTTGACGTCGTCGGGCTGGTTGGCCTTCTTCTCCTTGTACGTCGGCGTTCGCTCCAACCAGCTCACCGGGGTGACCGTGGCCAGCAGCCAGGCCAGCTCGGTGTGCTCGGGCCGGTCGCTCTGGACGAACAGGGTGCAGCGCTCCGGGTCGAGGCCGAGGGCCAGCAGCGACGCGGCCATCTCGCGCGTCCGCTCGCGCAGGAGCGAGCCGTCATGGGTCGTGGTCAGGGCGTGGTAGTCGACGATGCAGTAGATCGCCTCGTAGTCGTACTGCAGCCGGACATAATTCCGGACGGCGCCCAGGTCGTTGCCCAGGTGGACGATTCCCGAGGGCTGGATCCCGCTGAAGATCCGGGGCTGGTCTTCCGGCCGGGCAAGCGGCGGGGGCGGGCACGAGCTCAAGGGCCATGGACGACGAGTGTAGCGGCCGACCGGCCCGCCGAAGCGGTTCGAATGGACGAGCCCGATTGAGCGTCGTTACCATTCCGCCCATGCCCGGCTCATCGCTTCGTTCGCCCCTGCGCGTCGGCCTGCTCGGGGCGGGCACGGTGGGCGCGGCCGTAGCCCGGGCGTTCCTGGAGACGCCCGAGCGGCTGGCCCCGTTCGACGGCTCGAGCCTGGTCCTGGCCGGAGTGGCGGTCCGCGATCCGGCCAGGGCGATCGCCGCGGGCATTCCCGAGGCGCTCCTGACCGACGCACCGGCCCACCTCGTCGCCTCGCCCGAGGTGGACATCGTGGTCGAGCTGATCGGTGGCGACGAGCCGGCCCGGACGTTGATCGCGGCGGCCCTCGCGGCGGGCAAGCCGGTCGTGACCGCGAACAAGCAGGTCATTGCCCACCACGGCCCGGCGCTCGAGGCCCTGGCCCGCTCGAGCGGCTCGCCCTTGCGCTTCGAGGCCGCGGTGGCAGCCGGCATCCCGATCCTGGGCCTGCTCGCGACCGATCTCGCCGCCAACCGGGTGGAGCGCGTCCGGGGCATCGTCAACGGCACCACGAACTTCATCCTGAGCGCGATGGGCGAGCGCCGCCGGAGCTACGAAGGCGTCCTGGCCGATGCCCAGAAGGCGGGCTACGCGGAGGCCGATCCGGCCGGTGACGTCGAGGGCGACGATGCCCTGAACAAGCTGGTGATCCTGGCCCGGCTGGCCTTCGGCAGCTGGCTGGATCCGGCCTCGATCGAGCGCCGGCCGGCCACCGCGCTGGGCCTGGGCCGGGCCGGAATCAGCGGGGTGACCGGCGAAGAGGTGGCCGCCGCCGCGGTCCACGGTCTGCGCCTGAAGCTGCTGGTCGAGGTCGCCGCCTGGCCGAGGGCGGCGGCGGTTCGGGTGCCGGTTCCGTGGCGATCCAGGCCACGGTCCAGCCGGTCGCCGTGCCGGCCAATTCGGGCCTGGGCCGGACGAGCGGCGTGGTCAACAGGATCGAGCTGGATGCCACGCCTCTGGGCCGGCTCGAGCTGAATGGGCCCGGCGCGGGGGGCGGACCGACGAGCAGCGCCGTGCTGGCCGACCTCATCGCGATCGCCCGGGGCGGCGGCAGCACCTGGGCCGGCCTGGCCCCGGCCGGCGAGCGGGCCAGCGCGGCGGTCCCCGTCGACGAACTCGAAGGACGTCGCTGGTTCTTCCAGTCGGTCCTGCCCGACCAGCTGATTCGCGACCAGCTCGACCTGGAGGCCGCCGGCAGCGACGGGTTCGTCACAACGGCCCAGCCCCTGGCCGAGGTCCGGGCCGCCCTGGCCGCCCTGGGCGTCGAGGCGACCCTCTACCCGATCGAGGACGTGGCGTGAGCTCGACGGCCCGCGCGCCAGGCGGCGGGCGGCGCGTGGCCGGCCGCGCCTCCTCGAGCGCTACCGGGAGTTCCTGCCGGTCAGCGCCACAACCCCCGACTTGACCCTGGGCGAGGGCTTCACGCCGCTCGTGCGGCTGGGCAGGATCGGGGCGGAGCTCGGCCTGGCCAACCTGTACGCCAAGGTCGAGGGCCAGAATCCGACCGGCAGCTTCAAGGACCGGGGGATGGTCCTGGCCGTGGCCAAGGCCATCGAGGCCGGCGCGACCGCCCTGATCTGCGCCTCCACGGGCAATACCTCGGCGTCCGCGGCGGCGTATGGCGCGGCCGCCGGCCTGACCGTCGTGGTCGTCCTGCCCCGCGGCCAGATCGCGGCGGGCAAGCTGGTCCAGGCCCAGGTGGCCGGGGCCCAGGTCGTGGCGATCGAGGGCAACTTCGACCAGGCTCTCCGGATCGTGCGCGAGCTGGCCGAGTCGCCCGACCGCCCGATCACCCTGGTCAACTCGGTCAACCAGTTCCGCCTCGACGGCCAGAAGACGGCGGCCTTCGAGGTCTGCGACGACCTCGGCCGGGCGCCCGAGATCCTGGCCATCCCGGTTGGCAACGCCGGCAACATCAGTGCCTACTGGGCCGGCTTCAGCGACTACCGAACCGCCGGCCTGATCGAGTGGGCACCCCGGATGTACGGCTTCCAGGCCGAGGGCGCAGCGCCGATCGTGCGCGGTCACCGGATCGAGGCGCCCGAGACGATCGCAACCGCGATTCGGATCGGCGATCCGGCCAGCTGGACCAAGGCCACCGCCGCCCGCGACGAATCGGACGGCCTCATCGAGGCAGTCAGCGACGACCAGATCCTGGCGGCCTGGCGCCGCCTGGCCACGAGCGAGGGGATCTTCTGCGAGCCTTCGTCGGCGGCCAGCCTGGCCGGGATCAGCCGGCTGGCCGGCGAGGGCAGGCTGGATCCGGCGGCCACGATCGTGTGCGTCCTGACCGGCGCCGGGCTCAAGGATCCGAAGACGGCCGAGGCCAGCGCGGCGCCGGTCCTGGAGGCCGGCCCAACGACTTCCGACGTGCGCGCAACGCTCCGATGGTAAGGGTGTGCACGCTCCGTCGCACGGGGATGATGGAGCCGGCGGCGACGTTATGGTGAGGCGATGGTGACGAACTGGTTGGCGGAGCTCGATGGGCGGCGGGTCACGGTGGAGGTCCCGGCCTCATCGGCAAACCTGGGGGCAGGCTATGACTGCGTCGGGCTGGCCCTCGACATCGTCAACCGGATCGACCTCGAGGTGCGCGGCTGGAGCCGCGGCGCGATGGAGCTCGAGGTCGAGGGCGAGGGCGCCAATGAGCTGACCGACGATCGCGAGAACCGCTTCGTGCGCGGCCTCGAGGCCGCCCTGGTCGCGGTCCGGGGCGAGCTGCCCGGGCAGTTCGGCTGGCGCGTCTCGATGCACAACCGGATCCCGCTGACCCGGGGCCTCGGCTCGTCGGCGGCGGCCACGATCGGCGGGCTGATGGCCGGCAACAGCCTGCTCGGCGGTCCCCTGACCTCGGCCGACCTGCTCCGCCTGGCCAACGAGATCGAAGGCCATCCCGACAACGCGGCGGCCGCCCTGCTGGGTGGCTTCATCGTGGTCGATTCGTCGGCCAACCCGCCCACGGCCATTCGGTTCAACGTGCCGCGCGACCTCAAGGTCGTCCTGTTCATCCCCGAGCTGCGCCTGTCGACGGCCGACATGCGCGAGGTCCTGCCCAAGAAGGTGCCCCTCGATGACGCCGTGACCAACCTCGGTCGCCTGGCGATCGGGGTGGCCGGGATCGCGTCGGGCAGCTACGAGCACCTCGGGGCGCTGACCCAGGATCGGATCCACGAGCCCTACCGGGCGGCCGTGTACCCCCAGTTCCCGGCCCTGATCGAGGCAGCGCGAGAAGCGGGTGCCCTGGGCGCCTGCCTGTCCGGGGCGGGCTCGACGGTGATCGCGTTCTCGGACGCGCTGGCCACCCTGAGCCGGATCGAGGGTGCCTTCAGCGCCGTGGCGGCCGACCTGGACCTGCCCGGCCGCGTCGCGATCGCAGCCCCCCGCAACGCCGGGGCCCACGTCCGCGCCCACACCTGAGCTCGACGGCGCCGCGGCCGGGGCGCGCCTCGGCCTCTGGCCCCGAAATCCGTCGTGATGTGCGCACAGAACACCAAACGCGCGGATTCCGGCGTCCGCGGCCCTGATTCAGCCCAGATCGACCAGCAGCTTAGCCGGAATTAGCCGCTAGCGGCTACCCAATCCCGGGCCTTGGCCTCTGACCACCCCATCGGGCTCGATCCAGGCCCGAAAACGGCCGTTTTGTTGTTCTGTGCGCACATCCCGGCCCGGCCGCCAGCGCCAGGCGCGGCCGCGAGCGGCATGCCCGCAGCCGGCGTAACGCTGGCCCGCCTCGGAGCGCTGCTTCAGGCCGTGAGCGGCCGTCGATAGGGGTGGATACGGGTCGTGATCTCGTAGCCGAGGCTCGAGTAGAGCGCGAGGCCGGCCTCGTTGTGGCCCTCGGCGAAGATGAGCCCGGTCGTCGCACCGAGGGCGATGCCGGCCCGGATCGCCGACAGGCACACCGCACGGCCGAGGCCTCGTCGGAGCCAGTCGGGATGAACCGCAACGGGTTCGAGTTCGAGGGACAGGGTCGCCGGATCGAGCCAGCCCAGGGCGAGCGCGGCGATGCTGCCATCGGGCGCGATGACCAGCCGGTCGAGCCCGGGCCGGTAGAGGGTCGAGCGCCGGGCCACCTCGTAGCGCTCGGGGGTCATCCGTGAGTTGGGGAAGGCCAGCCTACCCATCTCGACTCGCCCCGGGACATCGGCGCTGGTCAGGCTGCGCTCGCTGAAGCCCTTCGGCAGCGTCGGCTCGGGCCTCCAGCCTTCGAAGGTTCGGGTGAATCCGACCATCAGACCCTCGGCCAGCACCTCGAATCCGAGCCCCAGGAGGCGCTCGGCAACCTCGGCGTTCGTCTCCGGCACGAACACCTGGACCGAGTCCGGAGTCGCCGCCTGCGGCCCGGCCAGGGCCCGCGCCCGCTCGGCGGCCCAGCCGACGATGGCGGCGATGAGGTCCGAGCCGCGGAGGTCGGGGCGGATCAGCAGGTCGAGGTCGCCGGGCAGGCCGAACCAGCCCCAGGCGACGAGGTCCGAGTTGTCGGCCTCGCCGGCGAACCAGAGCCGGACTCGCTCGGACAGTGGCACGGCGCCACTGACTGAATCGCGCGACCACCAGTCGAGGTCCCCAGGGTGGACGGCGGGCGCCGGCCAGTCGACTCGCCAGCACTCCGACGTCAGCGCCTGCATCAGGCGCAGGTCGGCCGGCGTCTCATAGGCTCGAGAGGACCAGCTCATCGGCAAGGGCATCGGCAAGCTCATCGGCAAGGGCAGGTCGACGGCCTGATCGACCGTCAGGCGGCGGGCGTCCTGGCCGCGATGAACCCCAGGCTCCGCTGCCAGGAGTCGGCGGCGGCATCGGCGAAATCGGCCGCCTTCCGGTCGAAGAAGCTGTGCGGCGCACCCGGGTAGGTGATCAGCTCGTGCTCGACGCCCGCCGCCGTCAGGGCCGCGTCGAACTCGCTGATCGCTTCGGGCGGGATGCCGGTATCCGCCCCGCCGAACAGGCCCAGGATGGGGCTGGCCATGGCCGGGGCGAGGCTGATCGGCGCCGGGAAGCCAGGTCGCTCGCTGACCGGGCCGCCGTAGAACGCGATGGTGCCGGCCAGGTCGAGCCCGAAGGTGCCCGAGTTGTAGGCCAGCCGCCCGCCGAAACAGAAGCCCATCGTGAACGTGGCCCGCACCCGGCGATCGCGGCGTAGCTCGGCGGCCGCGGCGCTGACGTCGGCGCGCATGTCGGTCATCGCCATGTGGGGGATGTAATCCATATACGGGAAGTCGGCGTCTCGCTTGGCCACGCCGGCGACCCGGCCGAAGTAGTCAAAGGCCAGCGCGTCGATGCCGGCCTCGGCCAGGCGCAGGGCGAGCTCCTCGTAGAACGAGTAGAGGCCGCGCACGTCGGGCAGGATGACCACGCCGGCCCCGGTCGGATGAGCCGCCCGAGCTCGGAAGGCCGCCAGCCGATTGCCGTCGGCAGCTTCGAGGATCAGGTCCTCGTGATCGAGCGCGCCGCCCGCGATCGGCAGGATCGGCGGGTGGCTATCGAGGTCGAAGCACATCGCGGGACTCCAGCTAGTGGGCCGGTCCAGCGTAGCGCGCCCGCCGATTTCGTAGGGCGCGGAGTCGCCCGAAACCGTGGCGGAGCGGCGCAGCCACCCCAGCACGGTAGAATCGGCCGATGAACGGACCGGGGTCGAACGCTCCTGCGCGGCCGCTTGTCGTCCAGAAGTTCGGCGGTTCGTCGGTCGGTACGGCCGATCGCATCCGGCGCGTGGCCCGCCGGATCGCCCGCGAGCGCAACGCCGGGGCGGACCTGGTGGTCGTCGTATCGGCCATGGGCGACACCACGGACGAGCTGCTGGCCCTGGCCGCGGCGATCACCGACGAGCCCGATTCACGCGAGCTGGACATGCTCCTGGCCACCGGCGAGCACCAGAGCGCGACCCTCGTTTCGATGGCCCTCCACGCCCTGGGCGTGCCGGCGATCAGCCTGACCGGCGGCCAGGCCGGGATCACCACCGACGGCCGCCACGGCCGGGCCCGGATCGCCAACGTCGAGCCGGCCCGGGTCCGCCAGGAGCTGGCCGCGGGACGGGTCGTGATCGTGGCCGGCTTCCAGGGGGTCAGCGAGGAGCCGGCAGACCGCTCCGGGCCGAGACGACGACCCTCGGCCGGGGCGGATCCGATACCACGGCCGTGGCCCTGGCCGCGCGCCTGGGGGCCGATCGCTGCCAGGTGTTCACCGACGTGCGGGGCATCTTCACGGCCGATCCCCGGATCGTGCCCAGTGCCCGGCAGCTGCCCCTGATCGGCTACGAGGAGATGCTCGAGCTCGCCCACCAGGGCGCCCAGGTGATGCAGGTCCGGGCGGTCGAGCTGGGCTGGGTCAACGGCGTCGTCATCGAAGTCCTGAGCTCGTTCGAGGACGCGCCGGGTACCCTGATCAAGGAGGACCCCTTCGTGGAGCAGCGCAACAAGGTTCGCGGCCTGGCCCACGACCGGAACGTGGCCAAGATCACCCTGGTCGCCGTGCCCGACCGGCCGGGCGTCGCCCATCGGATCTTCACGCCCCTGGCCGATGCCGGGATCAACGTCGACATGATCGTCCAGAACGTGGGCCATGGCGGCTCGACCGACATGAGCTTCACGATCGCCGAGGTCGAGCTGGCCCGGGCCAAGCGGATCCTGGAGCCGATCATCCGCGAGCTCGGCTTCCGCGAGATGACCGCCAATTCGGCCGTGGCCAAGGTCTCGATCGTGGGCGCCGGCATCCACAACGCCCCGGGCTACGCCGCCCGGATGTTCGGCGCGCTGGCCGATGCCGGGGTCAACATCGAGATGATCTCGACGAGCGAGGTCCGGATCACCTGCATCATCGCCGAGGACCAGGTGGAGACAGCGGTCCGGGCTCTCCACGAGGCGTTCGCCCTGGAGCGGCCCGAAACCGTCGGCGCGGACGCCGCCGGCGCGGCCAACGGTCCGGCCTCCGGCGCCGCTTGAGCGACCAGCCGTTCATCAGCCGCCAAGAGCGCTTTCCCAGCGTCGGCTCGACCAATGACGTCGTCCGGGCCTGGCTGGCTGAGGGCGTCCCCGAGGTGTGCCTGGCCGTGGCCGACGAGCAGATGGCCGGCCGGGGCCGGGAGGGACGAACCTGGCAGGCACCGCCCGGAGCGGGACTGCTCTGCTCGATCGGCTTCCGGCCAATCTGGCTCGCTCCGGATCGTGCCTGGCGCCTCGCCGCGATCGTGTCGCTGGCGATGGCCGATGCGGCCGAGGAGGTAGCCGGCCTGCCCGACCAGGCCATTCGCCTGAAGTGGCCGAACGACCTCGTCGTCGAGACGACCGGCGTGGCCGGGGTGAAGCTGGCCAATGCCAGCGGCCCGGCCGCCAATGCGCTGCTGGACGCCCCGCTCGCGGTGCGCAAGCTGGGCGGCGTGCTGGGCGAGACGATCGGTCTGGGCAGCGCCGATCCCCGGGTGATCATCGGGCTGGGGATCAACGTCGACTGGGCCGAGGCCGACTTTCCAGCCGAGCTGGCCGGCTCGATGACCAGCCTGCGGGTGGCCTCCAACGGGCGCCCGGTCGAGCTGGCCGACCTCTTTGCCGCGTTCATCGACCGGGTCGAGGCCCGCACGATCGCCCTCCGGGGCGGCCACTTCGATGTGGCCGACTGGACCGCTCGACAGCTCACCAGCGGGCGGCCGGTGCGCCTCGACCTGCCCGACGGCAGCTCGCTCCAGACCCGTGCCCTGGGCGTCGACACCGGCTCGGGCGGCCTGGTCATCGAGGACCTCGACGTCCCGGCCGGCGAGCGGATCATCCTGACCGGCGAGATCGAGCACCTGCGCCTGCCGGTCGGGGTGTAACAGGATGGCCCGAGCGGTGTTCAGGAAGGTGAGGACGGAGGAGGACCGCCGTCTCGTCCATCTCGACCGTGATCGAGCCCTCGTCGAGGCTGCCCTGCGCGACCCGGCCGCCTTCGACCCCTTGTATCGGAAGTACCTCGCCCAGGTGTACAGCTACGCGTACTACGAGCTCGGCAGCCATGCCGACGCCGAGGATGTCGCCGAGCGGACGTTCCTGCTCGCCTTGTCGGCCCTGCCGCGCTTCAGCGAGCGCGCCCGGCCGGCCGACGGTGAGGGCGCCTCGACGTTCCGGGTCTGGCTGTTCCAGATCGCCCGGAACGTAGTGGCCAACCAGCGCCGCGCCGAGCGACGCCACCCCGAAGCCGTCCTCGAGACCGCCTCGCTGGTCGCCGACCCGCTCGACCTCGAGGCGGACAGCGGCCGGCGCCAGGAAGGCCAGGCGGCCTGGGCGGCGGTCGGGCGCTTACCGGCCGATCGCCGGCGGGCCCTGGTCCTGCGCTTCGTGGAGGAGATGTCCACGGCCGAGATCGCCGGCGTCCTGGGTCGCTCCGAAGGAGCCGTCCGGGTCCTGATCCACCGCGGCCTGCGAGCCGTTGCCCGCGACCTGGGTGGTCGGCGCCGGTGACCGACCGGCCCACGAACGAGCCCGAGGTCGAGGCACTCCAGGTCGATCGCTATCTCGAGACGATCCTGCTGGCCCGCGACCGGGGAGCCTCCTTCGGACCGTACGAGCCGGACCTGGACCCGGCCCTCCGCTCGGTTGCCGAGCGGCTGTCGGCCGAGCTCGTCCGGGTCCACCCCTCGTTCCGGTTCGAGGAGCGGGTCGCCCGCCGGCTGGCCGACCTCGCGGCCGCGATGAGCCAGCCCAAACGCGCCACCACGGCCGCGACCGCCGGCGCCGGGCCGATGGTCGAGTTGAGCCCGGTCCTCGAGCTCGCCGCGGATCCGGCCCGGCCCCTGGCCGATGACGCCGATCCAGCCGGCGGTCGGGCCCGGCCGTACCTCATCGGGGGCGCCCTCACCTCGGCCGCGATCTCGCTGGCCGGGGCCGCCTTCCTGGCCTGGCGCCTGAGCCGGCCGGTCCATCGGGTGATTCTGGCGGGCCGCGGCGGCGCGGGCACCGAGACGGGCCTCGTCTGATGCCGATCAAGCTGCCCTCATTCCGCCAGCGCCGGGACGCCTATCCACCCGACCTCTGGACGCAATGCCCCGAATGCCACGAGATGCTCTTCAACAAGCAGCTCGAGAAGGTCCTCCGGGTGTGCTCCAACTGCGGCCACCATTTCCGTCTGACGGCCGAGGCGCGCCTCGAGCTGATCCTCGATTCGGGCTCGTTCGAGGAGCGCGACCCCGGGCTCCAGTCGCTCGATCCGCTCGGCTTCGTGGACCTCAAGGCGTATCCGGACCGGGTCAGCGCGGCCCAGGTCAACACGGGTATGCGTGACGCGGCGGTGTGGGGCCTGGGCACAGTCGGCGGCCGGCGCGTCGCGATCTGCGTCATGGACTTCGCGTTCATGGGCGGCTCAATGGGCAGCGTGGTGGGCGAGAAGGTGGCCCGCTCGGCCGAGGCCGCCCTGGCCCTGCGGGTTCCCCTGATCATCGTCTCGGCGTCCGGCGGCGCCCGGATGCAGGAGGGCACCCTGTCCCTGATGCAGCTGGTCAAGACGGTGGCCGCCACGGAGCGCCTGCGCCAGGCCGGCGTGCCCCTGATCTCGGTCATGAGCGACCCCACGACCGGCGGCGTGTTCGCCTCGTTCGCGGCCCTGGGCGACGTCAACCTGGCCGAGCCCAATGCCCTGATCGGCTTCGCCGGAGCGCGGGTGAGCGCGGGCACGATCCAGGGCGAGCTGCCCGAAGGCTTCCAGCGCTCCGAGTTCCTGTTCCAGCACGGCTTCGTGGACCGGGTGGTCCATCGCTCGGCCCTGCGCGATGAGCTGGTCGAGCTGGTCGCGCCTGCTCGCCCCGGTCGAACCGGAGGTGGCCGCCGAGACCGGCAGCATCGCGGCCTTCCGCCCGCTGTCCTTCCTGAGTGCCCTGGCCGACCGGGTCAGCGCCGACCCCGAGGAGCCCGCCCGTGGTTGAGCGATTGGCCGCCCGCGCCCGGCGCAAGACCGAGCCGGCCGAGGGCGCCCCGGCCGAGCCGGTCAGAGGACCCAACGGCGGCGCGTCTGGGCCCGGGTCCAGCTGGCCCGCAACCTGCGCCGCCCGCGCACGCTCGAGCTGCTGGCCCTCCTGGCCGACGACTTCGTCGAGCTCCACGGCGATCGCTACTTCGGCGACGATCCGGCGATCGTGGCCGGCCTGGCCCGGATCGACGGCCGACGGGTCGTGGTCGTCGGGCAGCAGAAGGGCGCCGAGACCGACGAGAACATCCGGCGCAACTTCGGGATGCCCCATCCCGAGGGCTATCGCAAGGCGATCCGGGTGATGGAGCTGGGCGAGCGGTTGGGCCTGCCGATCGTCACCTTCGTGGACGTGCCCGGAGCCCATCCCGGGGCCGAATCCGAGGAGCGCGGGATCGCCGAGGCGATCGCCCACTCGATCGCCGTGATGACCCGGCTGCGGACCCCGATCGTGACCGTGATCACCGGCGAGGGTGGCTCGGGCGGGGCCCTGGCGATCGCCGTGGGCGACGTGGTCCTGGCCCTCGAGAATGCCGTCTACTCGGTGATCAGCCCGGAAGGTTGCGCCTCGATCCTGTGGCGGACCCCGGACCAGGCGCCGGCCGCCGCCCTGGCCATGCGCATGACCGCGGCCGACCAGCTCGAGCTGGGCGTGGTCGACGAGGTCCTGCCCGAGCCGCGCGAAGGCGCCCACACCGACCCCTCGGCCACGGCCGCCTCCATCAAGTCGGCCGTGTCCCGCCACCTGGCGGTCCTCGACCGGATCCCGCTCGATGAGCTGATCGAGGCCCGCTATCGGCGCTATCGTGCGCTGGGCGCCTTCACGACCCTCGACGTCGAGCCCGCAGCCATCCTCGAGCGGCCCGGCCTGGCCGACCGCCTGCGCAACCTGATTGGAGGCTCCAACCGGCCGGCCGGCGGTCCCGGAGCCAGCCCAGCCCGCCCACCTGATGAGCCCCCGGCTCGCGAGGAGGTCTGATCCGTGCCCGATCGCAAGGAGTCCGCCCGCCTCGCCGACCACGCCCAGATCGAGGGCCTGGCCGATGACCTGTTGCCGGCCCTGATTGCCAAGCTCGGCGCGAGCGGGCTGGCCGAGCTCGAGGTCCACGAAGGCGACTGGAAGGTCCGCCTGCGCCGGCCGGCCGACGGCAGCGGCGGCGCGCCTCGAGCGGCGCGAGCGGAAGGGCGGCCCGAACCAGCCAGGCCCATGCCGATCACGGCCACCCCGATCACGGCCGGCGCCGAGCCGGCCGGGGGCGAGCCGGCACGCGGACCCGTACCGGACGGCCGCGACCTCGCCTGCCGGTGGGGATCTATCACCCCAAGGCCGAGGTGACCTCGGGCTCGCGGGTCCGGGCCGGCGACCGGATTGGCAGCGTCGATGTCCTGGGCATCCCCCAGGAGGTCGTGGCGCCGGTCAACGGGATCGTCGGGGCGGCCATGATCGAGAACGGCGACGCGGTCGAGTACGGCCAGGAGCTGGTCTGGATCGAGCTCATCGCCCCGCCGGCCGAGCGCCCCGGGCGAGACGCCTGATGTTCGCCAAGATCCTGATCGCCAACCGGGGCGAGATTGCCGTCCGGATCCTGCGGGCGTGCCGGACCCTGGGCGTGGAGGCGGTGGTCGCCTACAGCGAGGCCGATCGGGACAGCCTGGCCGTCCAGCTGGCCGACGAGGCGATCTGCATCGGGCCGGCCGACGCCAAGCGGAGCTACCTCTCGGCGCCGGCCGTGATCAGTGCGGCGATCGTGACCGGCTGCGATGCCATCCACCCCGGCTACGGCTTCCTGTCCGAGGACGAGGGCTTTGCCGAGGTGGTCCGTGCCCACCAACTGACGTTCATCGGCCCGCCGCCCCAGGTCCTCGAGCGATTTGCCAGCAAGGAGGCCACCCGGCGCCTGCTCGGCGCCCAGGGCCTGGCCACGATCCCGGGTTCGAACGGGATGCTCCGGGACGACCTCCATGCCCTCGAGGAGGCCGAGCGGATCGGCTACCCGGTCCTGATCAAGCCCTCGGCCGGTGGTGGCGGCAAGGGCATGCGCATGGTGCGCACGCCGCGCGAGCTCGAGGCCGCCGTCAAGATCTGCCGGTCCGAGGCCCGGGCGGCCTTCGGCGACGACTCGCTCTACCTCGAGAAGTGGCTCGAGGACAACCGCCACGTCGAGGTCCAGGTCGCGGTCGACCGGTTTGGCCATGGCGTCCACCTGGGCGAACGAGACTGCTCCGTCCAGCGCCGCCACCAGAAGTTCCTCGAGGAGGCACCCACGCCGGCCCTGGCCGAGGCGGCCCGGACCGAGCTCGCGGAGCGGGCCATCAAGGCCGTGGTCGCGGCCGGCTACGAGAACGTGGGCACCCTGGAGTTCCTGGTCGACGGCAGCGGCAACGCCTATTTCATCGAGATCAACTGCCGGATCCAGGTGGAGCACCCGGTGACCGAGATGCTGACCGGGATCGACCTGGTCGTGGCCCAGATCCGGATCGCCGCGGGCGAGCCGCTCGGGTTCAGCCAGGCCGACGTCACCTTGCGCGGCCACGCCATCGAGTTCCGGATCAATGCCGAGGACGTGGAGCACGACTTCCGGCCGAGCACCGGCCTGGTCGAGCGCTACCTGGCCCCGGGCGGGCCGGGCGTGCGCATGGACAGCCACCTCTTCACGGGCTACGAGGTGCCGCCCTTCTACGACTCGCTCCTGGGCAAGCTGATCGTATGGGCGCCCGACCGGCCGGCGGCCATTGCCCGCTCGCTGGCGGCTCTCGACGAGCTGGTCATCGAGGGCGTGGTCACGAACGTGAAGATCCACCAGGCCCTCCTCCGGAACGAGACCTTCCTGGCCGGCCAGATGACCACCAACCTGGTCGATCGGGTGGGCGCCGGTGCCTTCCTGTCGCCGGGGCGCGCTGACCGACAGTGCAGACCTGCACGGAATCCCGCGCACGATGCGTCTCGTGGCGGGCACACTTTTGCCAATGAGCCGATGGAGCTGCCCGTGACTGTTGCCCCCGCCGTGATCCACACGACCCGCGAGATCGAGGCGCTGATCCCGCATCGCTGGCCGTTCCTGCTGGTCGATCGGATCGTCGAGTACGACGAGGCGGCCCAGCGGATCGTCGGGATCAAGGCGGTGACCGCCTCGGAATGGTTCTTCCAGGGCCATTTCCCGGGCCTGCCGGTCATGCCCGGGGTGATCCAGGTGGAGGCCCTGGCCCAGACGATGGCCGTGTTCGTGGCCAAGCAACCCGGCTTCGGCGATCGGATCGGGCTCTTCGGCGGGATCGACGAATGCCGCTTCAAGCGGGTGGTCAGCCCGGGCGACACGCTTCGCCTGGAGATCGTCATGGAGAAGCTGGGCCGGCGCTTCGGGCGCGGCCTGGGGACGGCCACCGTCGACGGCGAGATCGCCTGCCAGGCGACCCTCAGCTTCGTCATCCCCGACGCCTCGGTGCTCCGCTGATGGCCCGGATCGCCGTCCTCAGTGACATCCACGGCAACCCGGTGGCCCTGGCGGCCGTCCGGGCCGTGCTCAAGAAGGAACGCCCGGACGCCGTGATGGTCTGCGGCGACCTGGTCCTCAACGGGCCGGATCCGGCCGGCGCGGTTGACGCCATTCGCGAGCTCGAGGAGGAGGGCGCCCTGGTCGTGGCCGGCAACACCGATATCGCGGTGGCCGACTTCGACTACTCAGCGGCCTTCCCGTCGATGATGGACGGCGTGCCCGAGTCGATCCGGTCGGCGGCTGAGTGGGCCCACGACCAGCTCGGCGAGGCCCGGGTCGACTGGCTCCGGCGGCTGCCGGCCGAGCGCCGGCTCAGGGTGGGCGACGTCCTCCTGCTCGCCACCCACGCCTCGCCCGGCTCCCAGACAGAGGGCTTCGACGCCGCACTCGACCCCAATGTCACGATCGAACGGGCTTCGCGCACCGACGCCCGGGTGATCTGCTGCGGTCATACCCACCTGCCCGAAGTGCGCGACCTGGGCTGGAAGCTGATCGTCAATGCCGGCAGCGTGGGCTACGTCTTCGACGGCGATCCAACCGCTTCGTGGGCCACGATCGACATCAACGGCGACGAGGTCACGGCCGAGATCCGGCGGACCGAGTTCGACGCCCTGGCCGTGAGCAACGCCCTGTCCGAGCGGGGGCTGCCTGGCGACGTCTATCGGGCCGCAACGGTGCGTACCGGGCGGCTCGTCCGATGAGCAGCTCCAATCGACGGGTCGTGGTCACCGGCATGGGCGCCGTGTCGGCCGTGGGCCTGGGCGTGGAGGAGACGTGGGCCGGCCTGATCGCGGGCCGATCGGGCGTACGCACGATCGATATCTTCGATCCCGCCCGGGTCACCTCCAAGATCGCCGCCTCGGTCGTGGATTTCGACGCCAGCGTGGTCCTCGACCGGAAGGAGATCCGGCGCTCCGATCGCTATACCCAGCTGGGCCTGGTGGCGGCCCGCGAGGCGCTCGATTCGGCCGGCCTGCCGGGCCGGATGGAAGGCAGCCTGGCCGAGGCGACGGGGGTGATCCTGGGGACCGGGCTGGGCGGCGTGAACACGCTGTGCGAGCAGATCACGATCAATGCCACCCGCGGGCCGGACCGGGTCAGCCCGTTCTTCGTGCCGATGGCCATCCCCAACGTGGGCGCCGGCCAGCTTTCGATCAGCTTCGGGGCGATCGGGCCCCAGCTTCGCCGTCGTGTCGGCCTGCGCAACCGGCGGCCATGCGATCGGTGAATCGTGGGAGATCATCCGCCGGGGCGACGCGGACGTGATGATCGCGGGCGGCGCGGAGGCCGGCGTCCAGGAGGCCCTCGTGGCCGGCTTCTGTGCCATGCGCGCCCTGTCCACCCGCAACGACGATCCGGCGGCGGCCTCCCGCCCGTTCGACCGGGCCCGCGACGGCTTCGTCATCGGCGAGGGCTGCGGGATCCTGATCCTCGAGGAGCTCGAGCACGCCCTGGCCCGCGGGGCCGAGCCCCTGGTCGAGCTGGTGGGCTACGGCGCCACGGCCGATGCGATGCACATCACCCTGCCTGCGCCGGGCGGCAGCGGCGCCGTCCGGGCCGCCCGCCGGGCGCTGGCCAAGGCCGGCCTCGAGGCCGGCGCGATCGATCACCTCAACGCCCATGCCACCTCGACCGAGGAAGGTGACAAGGCCGAGCTCATGGCCATCCGGACGATCCTGGGCGATCGCGCGCCCGAGGTCGCGGTGACCGCCAACAAGTCGATGCTCGGGCCACACCCTGGGCGCGGCCGGCGCCCTCGAGGCGATCTCCACGATCCAGTCGATCCGGACCGGGATCATCCCGCCCACGATCAACCTGACCGACCCCGACCCGCTGGCCGAGGGCCTCGACCTGACCCCGCTGACCGCCGCCAAGCGCGAGGTCACCACCGCCCTGAGCAACTCGTTCGGCTTCGGCGGCCAGAACACCGCCCTGATCTTCAGCCGGTTCGCCGGATGACCGACGACCCGGCCTCGGGCACGCCCGCACCGGACGCCGGCCTGGCCGCGCCCGATCGGTCGCTCCTGGGCCTGGTCGACCGGCTGGCCCTGCTCCTCGAGCGGAGCGAGCTGGTCGAGCTCGAGGTGGAGGCCGGCGGGACCGGCCTCGTCCTGCGCAAGGCAGCCGCCCTGCGACCGACCACGACACCGGCTCCCGCCGGCGAGGCCCCGGCTTCGGCCGACGGCGGACCCGCCGCGAGCCCGGGCGCGCCGGCCGCCGAAATCAGCCGTCCGTCGGTCAAGGCGCCCCTGACCGGCATCTTCTACACCTCGCCGGCGCCCGGATCGGCCGACTACGTCCAGGCCGGCGGAGAGGTGGCCGTGGGCCAGGTCATCGGCCTGATCGAGGCGATGAAGCTGTTCAACGAGATCAAGTCCGACCTGGCCGGTCGGGTCGTGCGGGTCGTGGCCGAGAGCGGCCAGCTGGTCAAGGCCCGCCAGCCGCTGATCGAGGTGGAGCCCCTATGACCACCGATCGCCGCCCCGCTCCGCCCACCTGACCGGTTGGGGCCGCTATGCGCCCGGCCGGCGTCCTGACCAACGCCGACCTGGAGCGGATGGTCGATACCTCCGACGAATGGATCGTCTCCCGGACCGGGATTCGCGAGCGGCGGGTGGCGGCCGCCCACGAGACCACCGCCTCGATGGCGGCCGTGGCCGCGCCTGCGGGCGATTGCCGTGGCCGGGATCGAGCCCGATGAGATCGACCTGATCCTGCTGGCCACCCTGACGCCCGGACTACTGGATGCCCGCCACCGCGGCCCTGGTCAAGGAAGCGATCGGCAACACCCGGGCCACGGCCATGGACCTCGCCGCCGCCTGCTCGGGCTTCGTCTATGGCTACGCCACGGCCCAGGCCTACATCACCAGCGGGATGGCCAAGCACGTCCTGGTCATCGGCGCGGAGCTGCTCACCCGGTTCCTGGACTACACCGACCGGAACACCTGCATCCTGTTCGGCGACGGCGCGGGCGCCGTCGTCCTGTCGGCCTCGGATGAGCCGGGTGGCGGGCTCGGGATCGAGCTGACGACCGAGCCCCAGGGCGCGTACATGATCTGGCTGCCCTCGGGCGGCTCGAAGAGTCCGCCCTCCGCCGCCACGATCGCGCGCGGCGAGCACTACATCCGGATGGAAGGCCGCGAGACGTATCGGTTCGCGACGCGGACGCTGGCCAGCACGGCCCTGGCGGCGATCGAGCACGCCGGCCTCAAGCCATCGGACATCAGCCTGTTCATTCCCCACCAGGCCAACGTCCGGATCATCGAGGCCGTGGCCAAGGGCCTGGACTTGCCGATGGACCGGATGTTCGTGAACGTCGACCGCTACGGCAACACCTCGGCGGCATCGATCCCGATCGCCCTGGCCGAGGCCGCCAACAGCGGCCGGATCAAGGTCGGCGACCGGATCGTGATCGTGGCCTTCGGGGCCGGCTTCACCTCCGGCGCCGTGGCGATCCAGTGGACCGCCGACCCGGCCCGGGGCGCGCTGGGCGAGGCGATCGGACCCGAGGTGGTCAAGGTCCGGCCGCCGGTCGACTGGGACTCGGTCGATCCCATCCCGGACGCCCTGGCCGAGATCCTGGCCCGGCCCGGACCCGTCCCGCTCGACCTGTCCGATGTCGTCCCGGGCGAGCCTGCCCATGCCGAGGTGCGCTGATGATCGACCTGACCGGCCGCTCGGCGGTCATCACCGGTGGCTCGCGCGGGATCGGCCGGGCGATCGTCCTGCGCCTGGCCACCCAGGGCGCCGACATCACGTTCAGCTACAAGGGCAACACCGCGGCCGCCGAAGAGACGGTCGCCGCGGTCGAGGCGCTCGGCCGGCGGGCCATCGCCCACCAGGGCGACGTGACCGATCCGGCCGCCGCCGAGGCCCTGGTCAAGACCGCCCTGGAGGCTTACGGCAAGGTCGACATCCTGGTCAACAACGCCGGGGTCACCCGGGACGACCTGATCATGCGGATGAGCCTGGACAACTGGCGCGAGGTCCTCGAGACGAACCTGTTCGGGGCGTTCTACGCGATCAAGGCCGTGACCCGCCCGATGCTCAAGGCCCGGAGCGGCCGGATCATCAGCATCACCAGCGTGTCCGGCCAGGCCGGCCAGACCGGCCAGGCCAACTACTCGGCGGCGAAGGCCGGGCTGATCGGGCTGACCAAGGCCACCGCCCGCGAGCTCGCCAGCCGGGGCATCACCGCCAACGCCGTGGCGCCCGGCTTCGTCCTGACGGAGCTGACCCAGGACCTGCCCGAGGCCCTCCAGGCCCAGATCACCGCCGCCACCCCGCTGGGCCGCTTCGGCACCACCGAGGAGGTCGCCAACGCGGTCGCCTTCCTGGCCTCTGACGAGGCGGCCTACATCACCGGACAAGTCCTGGCCGTCGACGGCGGCCTGGTGATGATGTAGGTCGGGCGCGCCGCGGCGTGCGTTAGCGGGCGGGCTCGGCCTCGACTGCGTCGCGCGGCTGAGTCGTCGGTGCCCAGCGGACGTTCAGGGCGAAGGTCGCCGGATCGACCAGGTCGCGATGCTCGGCGATCTTCGTGAGCATCGTGTCGATCAGCTCCTGCGATAGCAGGCGGGGCTGGAGGCCCAGTCCCAGCAGCTTCTCGTGCTTCGGGTTGTAGTAGTGCTGCTCCAGCTCGACCCGCGGGTTCTCGACATGGTCGATCTCGACGCTCCAGCCAAGGTGCCGGCCGCCGGCCTGGACCTTCTCGGCCAGCTCCTGGACGCTGAACTGCTCGGTGAACTGGTTGTAGACGAGGAGCTCGCCGCGGCCGGCCGGGTTGGCGACGGCCAGGGCCACGCACTGGATCGTGTCCCGGATGTTGAGGTAGCCCCGGGTCTGGCCGCCCTTGCCGTAGACGGTCAGCGGATGGCCGACGGCCGCCTGGACGCAGAACCGGTTCAGGGCGGTGCCGAAGACCTCGTCGTAGTGGAAGCTCGTGGCCAGGCGCGGGTCCATGGCCGACTCGTCGGTCTCGACGCCGTAGACCACGCCCTGGTGCAGATCGGTGGCCCGGAGGCCCCAGATCCGGCAGGCGAAGTGGATGTTGTGGCTGTCGTGGACCTTCGAGAGGTGGTACATCGAGCCGGGCGTCTTGGGGTACAGGAACGTGTGCTCGCCGGCCGTTGTGCTGGACGGTCAGGTAGCCCTCTTCGATGTCGATGTCGGGCGTGCCGTACTCGCCCATCGTGCCCAGCTTGACCAGGTGGGCCTCGGGCGCCCGGTCGCGGATCGCGAACAGGACGTTGAGGTTGCCGATCACGTTGTTGGCCTGGGTCAGCGCGGCGTGGCGGGCCGAGATCATCGAGTAGGGCGCCGACGGCTGCTCGCCGTAGTGGACGATGGCGTCGGGCCGGAAGCCGTCGATCACCGATTCGACGAACTCGTAGTCGGCCAGGTCGCCGACCTGGAGCTCGATCTCCCGCTCCGAGACCTCGCGCCAGGCGCGGACCCGCTCGTGCAGGGTCTTGATCGGGAAGAGGGGCTGGACGCCCAGCTCGAGCTCCCACTGGCGCTTGGCGAAGTTGTCGACGACGGCGACCCGATGGCCCGCCCGCGAGAAGGCCATGGCCGTTGGCCAGCCGAGGTAGCCGTCGCCGCCGAGCACGAGGATTCGCTGCGTCACCGGGTTCCCATCCGGCGCCAGTATGACGGCTGCTCGTGCTACCTTGCCCGCCATGTTCATCCGTCAGTTCCAGATCGACGGCCTGGGCCATCTTTCGACCCTGATCGGCGATGAAGAGGCTGGCCTGGCTGCAGTCGTCGACCCGCGCCGCGACGTCGACATCTACGTCGACGCGGCCCGCGAGCGCGGCCTCCGGATCAGCCACGTCGTTCCAGACCCACCTCCACAACGACTACGTGTCGGGCGGGCGCGAGCTGACCGCCGCAACCGGCGCGGAGGAGGTCATCGGGGCGGGCGCGGGGCTGGCGTATGAGCACCGGCCGTTGGCCGACGGCGAGGCGACCGCGGTCGGCGCCCTCTCGTTCCGGGTCGTCGATACACCGGGCCACACACCCGAGCACGTCGCCTATGCGGTGGCCGACACGAGCCGGGCGGACGAGCCGGCCCTGCTGTTCACCGGCGGCTCGCTCCTGGTCGGCTCGGTTGGCCGGACCGACCTGCTCGGAGCCGAGCACGCCCGGCCCTACGCCGAGCAGATGTTCCACTCGCTCCACGACCGGATTCTGGCCCTCGAGGATTTCGTGAGCGTCTTCCCGACCCATGGCGCCGGCTCGCTGTGCTCGACCGGGATCGGTTCGACGCTCAGCTCCACGATCGGCTTCGAGCGCCGCTACAACCCGCTCCTCCAGCCAGCCGAGTTCGAGGCGTTCGCCCGGGCGCTCCTGGCCGGCCAGCCGGCCGTGCCCCGCTATTTCGCCCGGATGCGACCGTTGAACCAGGCCGGGCCGCGGGTCCTGGGCGGGATCCCGGCGCCGGTTCCGGTGGACCTGGCCGGGCTGCGCCGCGTGGCCGGCGCGGGCGGGCTCGTGGTCGACCTGCGCTCGCCGCGGACGTTTGCCGCCGGTCACATTCCCGGCTCGCTCTCGATCCCGGCCGGCTCGTCGTTCTCGACCTGGCTCGGCTGGGTGGTCGACCTCGGACCGTGACGTCGTCTTCATCCTGCCGGGCGGTCCGGACGCGGTCGGCGCGGCGTGGGATGACGCCGCTGCGGCAGGCCTATCGGATCGGCCACGAGGCCGTGGCCGGCTATCTCGAGGGTGGCTTCGGGGCGTGGCGGGCGGCCGGCCTGCCGGTCGAATCGAACGGCCACCTGACGGTCGCCGAGCTGGCCCAGGTCGTGGACCGGGGCGGCGCCGAAGCCCCGCTCGTGGTCGACGTCCGGCAGGCCAGCGAGTTCGTCGACGGTCACGTCGCCGGGGCTTGGCACATCGGGGCGGGGGAGCTGCCCGGCCGGCTGGCCGATCTGCCCCGGGACCGCCCGATCGCCGCGATCTGTGCGGCCGGCTACCGGGCCAGCGTGGCCGCGTCCCTGCTCGACGCGGCCGGCTTCACCAACGTCAGCTGGGTCGCCGGTGGCAACGACGCCTGGCTGGCCGCGGGCCTGCCGGTCGAGCGCGGCCCAGGTCCGAGCGGCGCCTAGCCCTCAGGCGCTTCCGGCTCCGCTGGCAGGACCGTGACCGGGTCGCCGATCCGGATCGTGCCGGGCGTGATCACCGAGCTCCAGACGCCGAACGGCAAGGCCTCGGTCGTCGGCAGGTGGCCGCGGGTGGTGGCGATGAGCTCGAGCGTGTCGAGGCTGCGCCGGCCGGTGTCGGGATCCTGGGTCGTGATCGCGCAGCGGCCGACGTTGCCGAGGGGCTCGACGACGACCTCGCCCAGCTGCACCTGCCGGCCGATCCAGCCGTCCTCGGCATAGGCCTCGACCCCATCGACCACGGCCGACATCCGGAAGCGGCGCGGATCGAGCGGCTCGTCCAGGCCGGCGGCCGCGGCCAGGGCCGCGCAGGGAGCCGCGCGAGATGATCGAGAAGCCACCGCCCTCCGGCGCCCGGTCGATTCCGCCGCCTTCGACCACCAGCCGGACAAGCCGGAGGTCGCTGCCCGCCCACGCACTGAGGGCGCTGGAGAACGAGCCGCCGACCTCGTGGACGGCGCGCTCCGTGCCGTGGAAGATCGCCGTGAGTGGCCGGCCGAGCTCGACCGCCTCGGCCACGACCGAGCCATCGGGAAAGCGCAGGCTCAGCCGCTCCGGCTCGCCGCCGGCCTCGTCCCCATCAGGGGCGGCGGCCGCGGGCACGATCGTGGCCAGTGGTCCGATCCGCTTGCCGTTGACCAGCCGGTTGTTCGGGTCGATCACGGCGTAGCGCCGGTCGCCCAGGATGCCGGCCGGCCCGACCCGCACGCTCGTGGGCAGGGACAAGGCCATCGCCTTGACCGGCGCGCTCGACAGCCAGACGACCTCAGCCAACGTGGACTCCAAAGAGGCCCAGCCCGGCCACGACGAGCAGGACCACGTCGAGGAGGATGACCAGGCCGACCGAGATCCAGGCGAGGAGATTGGAGAATCGGCCGTTGGCGTGCTTGCCCATGAGCGTCTTGTCGTTGACCAGCAGGACCATGAACACGAGCACGATCGGCAGCAGCAGGCCCTGGAGGTACTGCGACGACAGGATCACCGGCAGCAGGCTGATCCCCGGGATGAGCACGACGAGGGCGCCCGCGAACAGCACGAACGTGTAGATGCCGAAGAACGCCCGGGCATCGCCGAAGCGCTTGCCCACGCCCGACTCCCAGCCGAACGCCTCGCAGATCACGAACGAGGTCGAGATGGGCATGATCGTGGCCGCCAGCACGCTCGCCCCGAACAGGCCGACAGCGAACAGGATCTCGGCCGCGTCGCCGGCAACGGGCTTGAGCGCCTGGGCCGCATCGCTGGCCGAGGTGATCGTGCCGCCGACGGCATAGATCGTGACCGCGGTCGCAATCACGATGAACACGGCGATCACGTTGGTCCAGACCGCCCCGCCGACGGCGTCGGCCTGCTCCAGGACGAGCTCGTCCTCGCCGATGCCTTTCTCGGCGACGGCGCTCTGGAGGTAGAACTGCATGTACGGCGTGATCGTCGTGCCGACCACGCCCACGATCAGCAGGAGCACGCTGGCCGACAGGCCGCTCAGGTTGGGCGTGACCAGGGCGTGCCCGACCTGGCTCCAGTCGGGGTGGGCCAGGATGGCCGAGAAGATGTAGGTCACGAACACGAGCGAGACCGCCAGGAAGACCCGCTCGACCGTCCGATAGCTCGAGAACAGGACGAGCGCCCAGATCGCGACGGCCACGAGGGGCACCGTGATGTAGCGCGAGATCCCGAAGATGTCGAGGGCCGCCGCTGCGCCCGAGAACTCGGCCACGGTGTTGGCCAGGTTGGCGACCAGCAGGACGAGCATCGCGAAGGCCGTCCAGCGGACCCCGAAGCGATCCCGGATCAGGTCCGACAGGCCCTGCCCGGTCACCACGCCGAGCCGGGCCGCGATCTCCTGGACGACGGCCAGGATGATGATCGTGATCGGGAAGATCCAGAGCAGGGTCAGGCCCGTCGTGGAGCCCATCACGCTGTAGGTCGTGATCCCGCCGGCGTCGTTGCCGGCCACGCCCGCGATCAGGCCGGGGCCCATGACGGCCAGGAAGGCGAGCAGTCCCCGGCGGCCCCGGAACCGGCCGCGCAGGCGCAGGAACTCGCGGCTTTCGATTCGGTCGCGGACCCGCTCGATGAAGCCGATCTTGGGCGGCCGGCCCGGACGCCGGCGGCGCTCGGTCGGGTGGCGCCAGGTCTCGACGGCCCGGCGGGCGCCGGTCTCGGCCTGCTTGGCAACGCCGCGGACGGTGGGCAGCTGCGGCATCGTCGTTGGCCTCGGCCGGTGTCCGGCCTAGCCGCGCGCGAAGAGGCGCGGAAGGCGCCGCTTCCAGGCGGTGGGCAGGACCGTGTCGAGCGCGTCGTCGACGGTGACGATGCCGGCCAGCCGGCCATCCTCGTCGATCGACCGGCACGGCCAGCAGGTTGTAGTGGGCGACGACCTCGGCCACCTCGTCCTGGTCGGCCAGCACGCCGACGGCGACCGGCTCCTTGATCATCACCTCCCCGATCTGGGTCTCGGGGCCGGCCACGATCAGGTCGCGCAGCGACAGCACGCCGACCAGCCGCCCGTCGTCGTCGGTCACGTAGACGTAGTAGATGGTCTCGGCGTTGGGCTCGAGCTGGCGGAGCATGTCGATCGTCTCGGCCGCGGTGAGGTGGGCCGGCACCGCCACGAACTCGGTGGTCATGATCCCGCCGGCCGAGTCCTCGGGATAGCCGAGCAGCTCCTGGACCTCGGCCTTCTCGTCGGTCTCCATCAGGGCGAAGATCTCGTCGCGGGTGGTCTCGGACAGGTCGGCCACCAGGTCGGCCGCGTCGTCGGGCGACATCTCCTCGAGGATGTCGGCGGCCCGGCCGGGCTCGAGGTCCTCGAGCACCTCGACCTGGGTCTCGGGCTCCATCTCCTCGATCGCGTCGGCCACGGCGTCGTCATCGAGCGAGGCCAGCACACCGGCCCGGTCGCGCGGGGCGAGCTGGTCGATGATCGTGGCGAGGTCGGCCGGATGGAGCTCGGCCAGGCCGGCGTGGGGCACCCGCAGCTTGATCGAGGCGATCGAGGTCTCGACCGGGTCGACATCCTCCCAGTCGATGTACTTCTCGGGGACGCTGACGTGCAGGTTGCGGGCGATCGTGCGCAGGCCGCCTTCCACGCCCGAGCCGGCGGAGCAGGCCGGCCGTGCCGACATCGACGGCAACCAGGTGGAGCGCGCCGTCGACCTCGTCCAGGCGGAGGTCGTTGACCCGGACCACCTTGCGCCCATCGATGTCCACGATCTGCTTGTCCATCAGGTCCGAGCGCAGCAGGATCTCGTTGGGCCGCTGGCTGAACTTGCCCAGGTCCATCGTCAGGGTGCCGAGCTTGGCGCCCGAATCGTCGAGGGCGTCGACCGAGGTCCAGGGCAGGAAGATGCGCCGCCGATCCGTCTCGACGACCAGCCCGGTCACCGGCGGATAGCGGTCACCGACGGCGACGATGAGGTCGGCCACCTTCCCGATCGGCTCGTCGTTCCGGTCCCGGACCGGCCGGCCGATCACCTGGCTCAGGTAGAGCATCTGCCACCTCGCGGGCGGGTCCGTCCCCGCGCGTCGGTGGCGCACTCCACGCGGGGAGTGCCGCCGTCAGCGGGCGAGGCGGACCGGGTGCTGGCGGGCACGCTCAGCGCTGCCCGCTTCGGCGGGCTGGGCGGGCGTCCCTCGACTGGGTCCTGACTCCACGAGCGGTGGGGTCCTCCGGTGCTGGCTGGATCATCCCGGACGGGCAGAATTCGGGCAGATTCGCCCACGGCTACCGCCGCACGGAAGGAATCCGAGTGTAGCCGTCCGTTTCCGGGCGGGTCAACCTTCGGCGGGGCCCGCACCGTGGCAGTTCCGACCCGTTCGTGCCGGCTCTGGCCCGGGCCGCCGGTTGCTGCCAAATTTCACTCAGGAGCGCCTTAAAGCTGCTCGTGGCTCTTATCGTCGGGGTGGTGCTGGCGATTCGTGCTCTGGGATCCGGTGTGAACGGGCCGGTTCCCGGGCGCCCGGCTCCCGAAACGGCCCCGACCGACCATAAGGCGGCTGTGGGCGGAATTTGGCACGAGCCGGGCCAGATCGCGCCCGTGGGCCGACCTCGGCCGGCGTCCGGATCGGGCTAGTCGTCGAAGGCGGGGGCGAAGTGAGCCACGCCGCGCAGGTCGGGCGTCCAGGCCGGGAGTCGGAGAGCCATCCAGGCCGCGTCCGACCACGGCTGGGGCGGCTCGATCCCGATCGATCGGGCCGATTCGAAGCCGAAGCGCGGGTAGTAGGTCGGATGCCCGAGCAGGATCAGGATCGGTTCTCCGCGTTCCGTCGCCAGGGCGATGGCCGCCTGCATCAGGGTCGAGCCGACTCCGCGTCGCTGGGCCCCGGGCAGCACGGCCACCGGACCGACCATCCAGATTCGCCGCAGCGCGCCATCCGCCGCGACGAGGTCGCCTTCGCTCAGCAGGAGGTGCCCGACGAGCGTGCCGTCCGCGTCGACGGCGACCAGCGAGCCGCCATCGATCCATCGATCTGTTCCTCGAATGAGCTCCGGGATGAGGGCCTCGTCTGGTCGACCGAAGGCCGATGCGTTGATCGCTCGAACCAGGTCTTCCTCACCGGGCCGTTCGGCGCGGATGTCGACCGGCAGCGTGTCGCGGGAAGGATCCGGGTTCGTCGGGCACGAGCTCGCTCGAGCGGCTAGCGCGCCGAGAGGGCTCCGGAGCGCGCGGCTGCCCGGTCGAGGACGGCTCGCAGCTTGGTCTTGGCCTGTTCCGGCCGGCCACAGCGGTTGCACAGCCACTCGACCTCCTCGACGCCGGCCAGGTCGACGCAGGTCAGGGTGCCCCGAGGCCCGGTGATGATTGCCCGATGCTGGCCAAACCACTCGACCGAGCCACAGGCAGGGCAGTGGGCATTGACTCGGCGGCGCGCGTCAGCCAAGTTGAATCCTCCATGCGGTCCCGGCCGCTGGGTGTCTTCCCCGAACGATCATCGGTTCAGTGGCATTGGGCTGTCCATCGGGCATCTGACCTAGTCCGAACGTGACCTTCAGCCGTCGCGAGCGTGCCGCGGACCGATCAGGTCGCTCGGATATCACCCCCATGCTTAGGCGAGGCGCTATCGGCCGTTCCGCGGAGCCCTGGCCGCGATCCGAAGACGATTTCGCCGCCAGCTGAGCGTGGAAGGTTCGTATCAGGTCGACGCCGGAAGGCCGAAACTCGCAATTCCGGGGGAGAAGCTGCACCGCTAACAATGGGGGTAATACGGCGACGCTCGGCGAGCCTCGGCAGCGCGTCACGGCCGCTCAGACGGCCACGGCGCGTCGCCGCGGCGAGCTAGCCCGCGACGAGGTGCAGCTCGAGCTCGGGCAGGGCCGCCAGCAGCCGGTCGGTGATGTCGGGAGCGAAGCGCTGGGCAAGGCCCCGGTGCACATCCCGGCCGAGCACGAGGTGGCTGACCCGATGCTCCCGCGCAAGCTCGGTCAGGCCGGTCGACCAGGTCGCGGGCTGGCAGCCGGACGATCTCGGCGCCCAGGTCGGCGGCATAGTCGAGGTGCTCCTGGAGGTCGTGGGCCTGGTCGAACGAGAGGCGCAGCAGGCTGGGCGTCTCGACCACAGCGGCGGTCAGGCTGGCCCCCAGCGCGGTCGCCAGCATCGCTCCGCGGCGCAGGGCTCGGCGGCTCACCGCCCGCTCGTCGACCAGGACCATGACCCGCTCGCTGACCGGCCGGATGCCGGTGATGCCCTGCTCGCTGACGATGTCCTCGAGCTGCTCGTCGACCGCCCGGGTCACGAAGCGCAGCGACAGCTCCCGCAGCGCGGTCAGGTTTGGCTCGGTAAAGAACCGATCCAGGGCGACCCGGGCCCGCTCGGGTGGGTAGACGTTGCCGTGACGGATCCGCTGGCGCAGGGCGTGCGGGCTCATGTCGACCAGCTCGACCTCGTCGGCCTCCTCGATCGCGAAATCGGGCAGGCGCTCGTTGACCGGCGCGCCGACGATCGTGGCCACCGCGTCGGCGACCGACTCCAGGTGCTGGACGTTGCAGGTGCTGATGACGTCGATCCCGGCGTCGCGAATGAGCTCGACGTCCTCCCAGCGCTTCTCCGGGGCGAGCCCGGCACGTTGGTATGGGCCAGCTCGTCGATCAGGGCCACCGCCGGCCGGCGGGCGAGGATCGCGCCGTGTCCATCTCCTCGACCGCTCACGCCGCCGTATTCGATGTGCAGCCGGGGCACGATCTCCAGCCCGGCCAGCAGCGCCTGCGGTGCGGGGCCGGCCGTGGACCTCCACGTAACCCACGACCAGATCCGTGCCGCGCTCGAGCCGGCGGTGGCCCTCCTCGAGCATCCGATAGGTCTTGCCGACGCCGGGAGCCATGCCCAGGTAGAGCCGCAGCCGGCCGCGTTCGGGCCGCGCTCGTCGGCCGCCACCCGGGCGAGCATCTCGTCGCCCGTGGGTCGGCTGGCCTCGCGCTCGGCGGTCATGGCGTCAGTAACCTCACTTCGTCGTGTCCAGCAGGCCGTCGAGATCCAGGTTGAGCTCCAGGACGTTGACGATCGGCTCGCCCATGAAGCCCAGCAGCGGCTGGGTCGTGTGCCGGGCGACCATCGCCCGCACCGCGTCCGCGGTCATGTTGCGCGCGGCGGCGACCCGGGCGACCTGGTATTCGGCCGCGGCCGGGCTGATGTCCGGGTCGAGGCCGGAGGCGGAGGTGGTGACCAGGTCGACCGGGACCGGCCCGTCGCCATTGGCCTGCGCGCAGCGCGTCGACCGAGGCCGTGATCCGGTCGATGAGGGCCTTGCTGGTCGGGCCCAGGTTGGAGCCGGCACTCGAGGTCCCGTCGTAGCCGGCCGGATTGCTCGGCGTGACCCCGGCGTTGGACGGCCGGCCCCAGAAGTACTTGGGCTGGTCGAAGGCCTGGCCGATCAGGCTCGAGCCGACCTGGGCGCCATTGACCGTGATGAACGAGCCATTGGCCTGGGTCGGGAAGGCGACCTGCCCGATGGCGGTGACGACGGCCGGGTAGGCGACGCCGGTGATCACGGTCATGATCGCGAGGAGGGCGATGGCCGGCCGAAGCTGGTGGGCGACAGGAAATGCGCATCTGACGGGGTCCCTATGCGAGATGAAGGGCGGTCACGACGAGGTCGATCGCCTTGATGCCGATGAAGGGGGCGATGATTCCGCCGAGGCCGTAGATGAGCAGGTTGCGCTGGAGCAGCTCGCTGGCGGGGGCCGGGCGGAAGCCGACACCGCGCAGGGCCAGGGGGATGAGCGCGATGATGATCAGGGCGTTGAAGATGACCGCCGAGAGGATCGCGCTCTGGGGCGTGGCCAGGGCCATGATGTTGAGCTGGTCGAGCTCCGGATAGACGCTCACGAACATGGCCGGCACGATCGCGAAGTACTTGGCCACGTCGTTCGCGATCGAGAAGGTCGTGATCGAGCCGCGCGTGATCAGCAGCTGCTTGCCGATCGCGATGACCTCGAGCAGCTTGGTCGGGTCGGAGTCGAGGTCGACCATGTTGGCCGCCTCCTTGGCCGCCGAGGTGCCGCTGTTCATGGCCAGTCCGACGTCGGCCTGGGCGAGGGCCGGGGCATCGTTCGTGCCGTCGCCGGTCATCGCCACGAGGTGGCCGTCGGCCTGCTCCTGGCGGATGAAGCCGATCTTGTCCTCGGGCTTGGCCTGGGCGATGAAGTCGTCCACGCCCGCTTCGCGGGCGATCGTGGCCGCCGTTCGCGGGTTGTCGCCGGTGACCATGACCGTCCGGATGCCCATTCGGCGGAACTCGGCGAAGCGTTCGACCAGGCCTTCCTTGACCGTGTCCTTGAGCTCGATCAGGCCGATGATCCGGCCGTCCTGGCGGATCGCCAGGGGCGTCGCGCCGGCGTCCGCCAGGCGGTCGGTCTCGTCCCGGATGATCGGCGGCAGGGCGGCGTCCAGGTCGTGCTCGATGGCATCGACCGCGCCCTTGAGGACAGGCTGGCCATTGACGAGCCGGACGCCGCTGGTGCGGGTTTCGGCCCGGAAGGGGATGTCCTCGCCGATCGTGGCGGCGAGCGCCTTGTAGCCGGCTCGTCGGCCGTGCCGCCCGGCGCCTTGAGCTCGGCCAGGCGCTGGCGGGCCAGGTCCACGACCGACTTGCCCTCGGGCGTCTCGTCATGGGCCGAGGCAATCAGGGCGGCGGTCAGCGGCCTCGATCTCGGTGACGCCGGGCGCGCGCGGTGATCGACGCCGCGAGGCGATTGCCATAGGTGATCGTGCCCGTCTTGTCGAGCAGGATCACGTCCACGTCGCCCGAGGCCTCGACCGCCCGGCCGCTCATCGCCAGGACGTTGAACCGGGCGACCCGATCCATACCGGCGATACCAATGGCCGAGAGCAGGCCGCCGATCGTGGTCGGGATCAGGCACACGAGCAGGGCCACGAGGGCCACCGTGTCTACCGTCGTACCGGCAAAGTCACCGAACGGCCGCAGGGTGACGACGGCCAGGAAGAACACGATGGTCAGGCCCGGCCAGCAGGATCGACAGGGCGATCTCGTTGGGGGTCCGCTGGCGCTTCGCGCCCTCGACCAGGGCGATCATCCGGTCCAGGAACGTCTCGCCCGGATTGGCGCTGATCTGGATCGTGAGCTGGTCGCTGGTGAGCGTGGTTCCGCCGGTCACGCTGCTCCGGATGTCGGTGCCTGGCTCCTTGAGGACCGGGGCCGATTCGCCGGTGATCGCCGACTCGTTGACGAAGCCGATGCCCTCGATCACGTCGCCGTCACCGGGGATCGTCTCGCCCGCCATGACCACGATCACGTCGCCCCGCCGAAGCTCGGCCGAGCCGACCAGCTCGAGCGCGCCGTCGGGAGTCCCGTCGCTCTTCCGGCGATGGGCCTGGGTCACAGAGCGTGCCCGGCGCAGGGTCGCCGCCTGGGCCCGGCCGCGGGCCTCGGCAACGGCCTCGGCGTAGGTCGCGAAGATGACGGTGAACCACAGCCAGATCGCGATCTGGACCTGGAAGCCCAGGCCGGAAGGACCGGCGACCGGCTGGAACCCGGTGGCGTTGGCCAGCGCGATCAGGGTCACCAGGGCGGCCGTGATCTCGACCACGAACATGACCGGGTTCTTGATCAGGTAGCGCGGGTTGAGCTTGCGGAACGACTCGGGCAGGGCCGCCCGGAGCAGGTCCGGGTCGAAGATGCCGCGAGGACCGGGCGCACCGCCGGCCGGGGCACCCTGGTCGGCGCCCTTGCCCCGCCCGCCGAAGCGCTGGAAACGGCGGGTGCCGCCCGACAGGTCGATGGATTCCTGGATGCTCATGGCGTTAGAAGACCTTTCCGGCGTTCTGGAGGAGCTGTTCGACGATCGGGCCAAGCGCCAGCGCCGGGAAGAACGTGAGCGCGCCGACGATCACCACGACTCCGACCAGGAGCACGCCGAAGATCGCGCCGGTCGTGGGGAAGGTGCCCAGCGACGGGGCGACCCGGCGCTTGGCGGCCATGGAGCCGGCCAGGGCCAGGATCGGCACGATCATCCCGAACCGGCCGATCAGCATCGCGAAGCCGCCCAGGACGTTATAGAAGGGCGTGTTGCCGGTCAGCCCGGCGAAGCGCCGAGCCATTGTTGGCCGTCTGGCTGGCAAAGGCGTACAGGATTTCTGAGAAGCCGTGCGGGCCGGCATTCAGGGGCCCGGCCTGGCCGGGCTGGGTCGCTGTCGCGACCGCGGCGAAGCCGAGGATGCTCACGGCCAGGACGAGGACGGTCACCATGGCCATCTTCATCTCGTAGCTCTCGACCTTCTTGCCGAGGTACTCGGGCGTCCGGCCGACCATCAGGCCGGCGATGAAGACCGACAGGATCGCCCCGATCACGAGCATCCCGTACATGCCGGCGCCGATGCCGCCCGGCGAGATCTCGCCCAGGATCATGTTGAACAGGGGGACGAGGCCGCCGATCGGGGTCAGGCTGTCATGCATGGCGTTGACGGCGCCGGTGCTCGTGTCCGTGGTGACTGCGGCGAACAGGCCTCCGATGGATGCGCCGAAGCGGGTCTCCTTGCCCTCCATGTTGCCCAGCGCCTGGTTGACCCCGGCCGGGAACAGCGGGTTGCCGCCCGCTTCGGCGTGCATCGCAACGAGCGCTCCGACGATGAGGATGAACGCCATCGCGCCGAGGATCACCCAGCCCTGGCGCTGCCTGCCGGCATAGCGGCCAAAGGTGTAGGTCAGGGCGAAGGGAGCGAGCAGGATCAGGAACATCTCGATGAAGTTGGTCAGGCCGTTCGGGTTCTCGAACGGGTGAGCCGAGTTGGCGTTGAGGAACCCGCCGCCGTTGTTGCCCAGCTCCTTGATTGCCTCCTGCGAGGCGATCGGGCCGATCGACAGCGTCTGCTGGGCGCCCTGGAGGGTCGTGACCGTGCTCGGCGCGTTGAACGTCTGGGGCACGCCCTGCCAGATCAGGATCAGCGGCGACACGATGGCTGATCGGCAGCAGGATGTACAGCACGCCGCGGGTCAGGTCGACCCAGAAGTTGCCGAGGGTGGTGGCGCTGCGCCGGACGAGGCCGCGGACGAGCGCGATCGCGACGGCCAGGCCCATCGCCGCGGACACGAACATCTGGACGACGAGGCCGCCCGCCTGGGCCAGGTTGCTGGTCCCGGTCTCGCCCGAGTAGTTCTGCCAGTTCGTGTTGGTGGCGAAGCTCACCGCCGTGTTGAACGACAGGTCCGGGCTCATCGGGCGCGGCGCTGTTCGCGTTGAGCGGCAGGCTGGCCTGGACCCGCAAGATCACGTAGACGGCCACGATGCTGACCAGGGCCAGCAGCAGGACCGAGACCGTGTAGCCCTTCCAGCCCTGTTCGACGGTCTCGTCGACGCCCGAGATCCGGTAGATCACCCGCTCCAGTGGCCGCAGGACCGGGCTGAAGAGCGTCCGCTCGCCCTCGAACACGCTGTGCATGTAGCCGCCCAGGATCGGCGTCGCGATCAGGAGCACGACCAGGAGCGCGGCGAACGTGAGGAAATCGGGCGTGGACATGCCTAGAAGTCCTCAGGGCGGAGGAGCGCCCAGATCAAATAGATGAAGACGAAAACGGTGGCCAGCGCGGTGATCAGGTCGATGAGGTTCATCAGCGCACCCGGTCACACAGCCAGAGATACCCGGCGAACAGCGCCACCGCGGCCACGCTGATCAGCAGGATCTCGAGATCAGTCACTCCAGCACCTCGGAGGAATCGGCCGGGGCGGGCCCAGCGGGCTGATCGATGTAGCGCTCGACGCAGGACGTGAGCAGGCTCATCGAGACCGGCTTGGGCAGGTAGCCCGCGACCGCGAACTGGCGCAGCCGCTCGGGCCGGATCTGGGTCCCGCTCATGATCACGACCGGCGGCGAGCCGGCCGCCGCAAGGTCGCCGTCGCGCAGGAGCGACCAGCCCGAGTCGTCGGGCAGGTTGATGTCCAGGACCACCAGGCCCGGCCGCAGTCCGGCCTTCAGGAGGCGTTGGGTCTCGCCGACCGAGCCGGCTGACTCGACCTTGTAGCCGTGGGCCCGCAGGTGGCGCTCGATCAGCCCGACGAACGGGGCGTCGTCGTCGACCAGCAGGACCGTCCGGTCAGCGCGCCCGGCGGATGGCTCACTCATGATCGGGAACCAGCGCCACGCTGTGGATCCGGATGTCGCAGCCCGCCTCGTCCGGCAGCCAGAGGGGCTCGAGCACGACCCCGGCCGCGGTCGCGGCGTCGGCCGATGCCATGGCCACGGCCGGCCCGAAGTCGAGGCCGACCAGGGTGACGGTCGGGGCGGCGCCGGCCGCGACCATCCCGATCGCGCCGGCGACGAGGTCCATCTCGCGCTCGATCGAGCGCTCGGTCAGGTCGCGGTCAAGGTCGGATGCGTCGTCCATGCCTTCACGATCGCGCCCGGCCCCAAGAGGCCAGCCCGAATGGCGATCGTCAGCCGATCAAGGATCGCTCAATCCGGGGCGTCGCTCGCGGCGCTCGATCCGATAGCCGACCCCCGGCTCTGGCACGATCAGGCCGTCCAGCCGCCCGGTCGGGTCGGCCCGCCGGAGCTTGCGCCGGATCTGGCCGACGTAGACGTGGACGTAGTGGGCCTCGTCGTCGTAGGCCGTGCCCCACACCTCGCGCAGGAGGCGGCCATAGGTGACGAGCTGGCCCGCGTGGGCGAGCATGACCTGCAGGACCTGGAATTCGAGCGGTGTCAGGCGGACCGGCTCCCGCCGACGCTGACGGTGTGGGCCGCCGGATCGAGCTCGAGCTCGCCAACCCGGAGCACGTCGGGCCGGTCGGCCAGGCCAGGCGCGGACCGGGACCGGCTCGCCGCAGGATCGCTGCGATGCGGGCCTGCAGCTCGGCCATGCCGAACGGCTTGGCCAGGTAGTCGTCGGCGCCAGCTTCGAGCGCGGCCACCTTGTCCGCCTCTCGGTCACGGGCGGACAGGACCAGGATCGGGACGGTCCCTGCGTGCGCACCTCGTCGACGACGACCAGGCCGTCACGGTCGGGCAGGCCCAGGTCGAGCAGGACGAGGTCCGGCGGATCGGCCCGGAATGGTCGAGGGCCGCGCCGCGTCGCCTGCCTCGATGACCCGCTCGCCCCGGCGTTCCAGGAGGGCCGCCACCTGGCTGCGCATCTCGGGGTCGTCCTCGATGAGCAGGATCGTGCGGGGCTCCCCGGGCTGGGTCATGCGACGGCCACCAGCTCCAGGTCCATGGCCAGCCCGCCCAGCTCGCTCCGGCCGGGCGTTGATCGTGCCGCCCATCGTCTCGACCAGGCCGAGGACCACCGCCAGCCCCAGGCCGGTGCCCGCCGGGCGCCCTCGCCCCGTCACTGGGCACCCGGTAGAACTTCTCGAACAGGTGGGGCAGGGCATCGGCCGGCACGCCCGGGCCGGAGTCCTCGATCGTCAGGCCGATCCGAGCGGCTCGAGCTGGCGGGCGATGATCCGGAGCGTGGCCGTGGGACCGGCATAGCGGGCGGCATTCTCGAGCAGGTTGGTCAGGACCTGGTCGATGAACACCTCGTCGACGTCGACCGGCGGCAGGCCGGCCGGGATTCGACCTCGATCGGGCGGGTCCCGAGGACCGGCGCGAGCCGCTCGAGGACGTCCGGGACCAGGTCCTCGAGCGGGAAGGCCGAATGCTGGGCGACCAGGCCCCCGGCCTCGATCCGGCTCAGGTCCAGGATGTTCGAGACCAGCCGGTTCAATCGCTCGGCTTCGCGATCGATCGAAGCCGCGGTCGAGCGCTCCTCCTCGGCCGACCAGTGCACGGCCGGATCCATCAGGCTGCCCGCGGCGGCCCGGATCGAGGCCAGCGGCGTGCGCAGGTCATGGGAGACCGAATCGAGCAGGGCGCTCTTGAGGGCATCGCTGCGCCGGGCAACCTCGACGCTCATCGCCTCTCGGACCAGCTCGATCCCGTTCGAGCGCCCGACCGAGCTGGTCCGCGGCGGCGGCCAGGACACGCGTCTCGGGCCGCTCGGGCAGGCCGGCCGGAGCGGGCCCGGCGGGCCCAGATCGAGCCGAGGGTCGTGCCGTTCGAGGTGATCGGGACGCGCAAGGTGACCTGGCGAGGGCGGACCTGGCGCCGTCGCCGTTGGCCAGGCCGCGCGGAGCGTGGACCTTGACCCACTGGGCCGGCTCGTCGCCGGGCATCCGGCGCAGGACGAAGTGGACCGCGGGTGGGGTGGGGGCCGGCGGCAGTCCGCTGTCGGCCGTGACCCGTTCCTGGCTGCCGGCGGAGCTGATCCCGATCCAGACCCGCTCCATCCGGGTCTCCGCCTGGAGCAGCGCGGTGATCGCGACCATGGCCGGTCCGGCCGACTGGGCGCTGGCCAGCTCGCGGCTGATCTGGAACAGCGCCCGGGTCACCCGTTCGCGGGTTTCCGCCTCGCGCGCCCGGTCGCGCTGGGTGCCGGCCAGCTGCCCGCACACGATCCCGACCACGAGCAGCAGGAGGAGGTTGAACCATTCCTCGATCGACGAGACGGTCAGGGTGAAGCGCGGATCGACGAACAGGAAGTCGTAGAGCAGGAAGGCGGCCACCGATCCGGCGATCGCCGACCGGGTGCCAAAGACGACGGCCAGGGCAACGACCGCCAGGAGGTAGGCGGCCGACGGATTGGCCACATTGAAGCGGCCCTGGAGGATCGCGACCAGGGCCGTCGCGGCCGCCAGTGCGGCCACCTCGCCCGCGAGCAGCAGGCCGGTTCGCCGGTCCAGGCGCGGGCGCAGAGCGCCGCCCAACCGATCGAGCACGGCCGTCAGAGGTCGCGCCGGAAGGGCACCTGGGCTACCAGGATGTTGGGATGGCCGAGCAGCTCGTCCCGGATCCGCCGGGCGTTCTCGTTGAACAGGATCCGTTCCCAGCGATGGCGGGCCACGTACTCGGGCAGGATCACCACGATCAGGTCGTCGCGGTTCTGGCGGGCGCTGAACTCCAGGTAGCGGACGAACGGCCGGACGAGCTTGCGATAGGGTGATTCGACGATGACCAGGGGGACCCCGGGCAGCTGCCGGTTGAACCGCTCCCTGAGCTCTTCGCCCCGGGCCAGGTCGTCGGTGACATGGACCGCGGTGACGTCCTCGGACATCGTCCGGCCGAAGCGGATCGCCTGGACCACGTCCCGGGTGACGTCGGGCACGGGCACGATCACCCGCTGGTGGCGGCTGGGCGCCGGAATGATTGCCTCCGGCCGGACCCGGGTCTCGAGCCGGCGCCGCTCGTACTGGCTGTGGATGAACAGCATCGCCACCACAAGCACCGGGATGATCAGGATGATCAGCCAGGCCCCCAGGGCGAACTTGGCCACGGCGAAGACGATCGTGACGATCAGGGTGGCCACCGTCCCGAAGCCATTGATCAGGGCACTCCGCCGCCAACCGTCGCCTTTGAACCGGAACCAGTGGCGGACCATGCCGGCCTGGGACAGGGTGATCGAAGTGAACACGCCGATCGCATAGAGCGGGATGAGCGCGTCGACCGTCCCCCCGAAGGCGACCAGGATCAGGATCGCCAGGAAGGCCAGGGCCACGATCCCGGTGCTGAACGCCAGGCGCTCGCCCCGGAACGCGAAGCCGGTGGGCATGTAGCCGTCGCGGGCCAGGATCGAGGCCAGCCTGGGGAAGTCGGCGAAGCTCGTGTTGGCGGCCAGGATCAGGATCCCGGTGGTGGCCAGCTGCAGGATGTAGTAGAGGGGCCCCGTCCCGAAGGTGGCTCGCGCGATCTGGGACATGACTGTCTCGTGGTTGGCTGCCGGAACCGCGCCGACCACGCCGGCCAGGGTGGAGATGCCCAGGAACATGATCGCCACGAGGGCGCCCATCAGGGTCAGGGTGATCCGGGCGTTGGCGGCCTCGGGTCGCTTGAAGGCGGGCACCCCGTTCGAGACCGCCTCGACCCCGGTGATCGCGCTGCAGCCGTCGGCGAACGCGCGCATGACCAGCAGGATGCTCAGCGACTCGAGCGGCACGCTGGCCGGCACGACGCCGGTCACGTGGGGCGCATCGCCGAGGAGGGCCCGGCTGACCCCGACCGCGATCAGGCCCAGGGTGGCGACCACGAAGATGTAGGTTGGGATGGCGAAGACCGTGCCGCTCTCACGCAGGCCCCGCAGGTTGACCAGCATGACCGCCAGGATCGCGATCGTGCACAGCTCGATCCGGAACGATTCCAGGGGCCCGGGGAAGGCCGAGATGATCGCGGCGATCCCGGCCGCGACGCTGACCGATACGGTCAGGACGTAGTCCGTCAGCAGGGCCGCCCCGGCAATCAGCCCGGCCGTGGAGCCCAGGTTGTCCTTGGCCACGATGTAGCTGCCACCGCCGTTGGGATAGGCCCGGATCGTCTGGCGGTAGGACACCACGATGATCCACAGGATCGCCACGATCACGACCGAGATCGGGACTGTCAGGGCGAGCGCGGCGGTGCCGGCGCCGAGCAGGGTCAGCATCGAGGCCTCGGTCGCGTAGGCCACCGACGAGAGCATGTCGCTGGAGAAGACCGCCAGGGCCTTGAGCTTCGAGAGGCGCTCGTCGCCCTCCTCCTCGGAGGCCAGGGCGCGCCCGAAGACGAAGCGACGGACGTCGGTCGTCAGCCGCTCGCCCAGCCGGACGGGATCGATCGCCTCGCGCTTGGCCGTGACCGTGCCCGGGCCTTCGTAGCGGAAGTAGGCCGAATGAGGCCGGGCCACCCGCACCCGCCGGTCGGCGGGGTGCCGGCCGGGCAGGGCGACCCGCTCGGCGGGGTAGGGCTCCTCGTCTTTCACCCTTCGACCGTAGGCCGCTCCGCCAAGAGGCGGCGGCCGGCGGCCGGGTCCGGCGCCTCAACAGGCGCTCAAGAAATCCTCAATCCGGCGGGTTCGGCGGCTCCAGCGGCGGCATTGGCGGGTCCGCGGGCGGGTCGATCGCCCGCACCCGGTAGCCGACGCCGGGTTCGGCCACGATCAGGTCGGGGGCGCCCGCCGCGGCCAGCTTGCGCCGGACCCGGCTGACATAGACGTGCAGGTAGTGCGACTCCTCGGCGTAGGCGGCACCCCACACCGCTCGGAGGAGGCGGCCCCGGGTGACCACGCTGCCGGCCCGGCTGAGGAGGACCTTGAGCAGCTCGTACTCGCGGGGTGTGAGCTCGACCGGCTCGCCGGCCACGAGGACCTCCCGGCGGGCCACGTCCAGGGTCACCGCGCCGACCGTCAAGCGACCCGCCGGATCGGCCAGCGGCCCGGCGGCCCGCCTGAGCAGAGCCCCGATCCGGGCCCGCAGCTCGGCCAGGCCAAACGGCTTGGTCAGGTAGTCGTCGGCGCCCTGCTCCAGGGCGAGCACCCGGTCGCCCTCATCGCCCCGGGCCGACAGGACGAGGATGGGCGTGGCTGCCTCCCGGCGGACCTGCCGGATCACGCTCAGCCCGTCGCGATCGGGCAGGCCCAGGTCGAGCAGGACCAGGTCCGGCCGCCGCGCGGACCACGCCCGCAGCCCATCGGCCGCGGAGCCGGCCTCGTCCACCTGGTGGCCGTGCCCAACCAGGTTGGCCACCAGCGCGCGGCGGGTCGGCTCGTCGTCCTCGATCAGCAGGAGCAGGGCGCCCCCGGGCTCGGTCACCGGCCGGCGCCGAACCGAAAGGTGATCGCCAGGCCACCGAGGTCGCTCGGGCCGGCCTCGATCTGACCGCCCATCGCCTCGGTCATGCCCCGGGCGATGGTGAGCCCGATGCCGAGGCCCTGGCGCGAGCCGCCCTCGACGCCCCGGCCGCGAAAGAACTTGTCGAAGACGTGCTCGCGGACCGCTGGGTCCAGGCCCGGCCCGCTGTCCTCCACGATCAGCTCGGCCGGCGCGCCGGATGGCGATGCCTGGTCGCCGGCCGCCGCCCTGAACCGGATCAGCGAGTCCGGGCGTGAGTAAGCCAGGGCATTCTCGTAGACGTTGGTCAGGGCCTGGTCGAAGAACAGGGCATCGACCAGCACGGCCAGCTCGTCCGGGATATCGACCACGACCGGTGCCGTCCCTCGAGCGCGTGGTAGCGCCGCAGGACGGTCTCGACCAGCTCGCCCAGCTCGTGCAGGGCGAGGTCGGGTCGGAGCTCGCCGGCTTCGATCCGGCTCAGGTCGAGCAACCCGCGGACGAGATCACTCAGCCGGAGCGCCTCCTCGTCGATCGAGGTCGCCGACTGGCGAACCTCGGCCGTGGACATCGGCACGCCGTCGTCGAGCAGGCCTCCGGCCAGCGCCCGGATCGTGGCCAGCGGCGTGCGCAGGTCGTGCGACACCGAGTCGAGCAGCGCGCTCTTCAGGGCATCGCTCCGGCGGGCGATCTCGGCGGTCGTGGCCAGGGCGGCCAGGCGCTCCCGGCGAATCGCCAGGCCAAGCTGATCAGCGGCCAGGGACAGGCTCCGCGTGGCGCCCCGCCCGGGCAGGCCGGCCTCGGCGACGCGCTCTCCCCAGAGCGAGCCTAGGACCTCGCCGTCGGCCTCGATCAGGATTCGGAAGCGGGCGACCCCGGCGGGCGGGGCCGGCCTGGTGGCACCCTCGTGGGGGCGGATCCACTCGGCCGGCTCATCGCCCGGGGTTCGGACCAGGACCCACGGCGCCGGCGCCTCGCTCGACCCCTCGGACGGGCTCACCTCGGTCGGTGACAATTCGGCCAGGATCTCCTCCGTCTCGGGCGTTGGCCCGACGCCGACCCAGACTCGGTCAAGGCCGGCCTGGTCCACCAACCGCTCCAGGATCTCCGGCGCGGCTGCGTCGATCGTCTCGGCGGTGGCCAGGGCCCGGCTGATTCCGAACATGGCCTGGGCCTCGCGCGCTCGTCGGTCGGCCTCGCTGGCGCGCTCGGCCTGGAGCGCCGCCAGCCGGCCGATGACCACGGCCACGACCAGGAACAGGAGCAGGCTCAGCCACTCCTGGGCGCTGGTGACATTGAAGGTGAAGCGCGGGGCGGTGAACAGGAAGTCGTAGATCAGGAAGGCCGCCAGCGAGGTCGCCTACCCCGGACCACGTCCCGAAGCGGCCGGCGATCGACGACCACCGCCAGCAGGTAGATCGCCGAGGCGTCGGCGATGCCCAGCCATGCCTGCAGCGCAGCCGCCGCGGCCGTTGCCGCCGCCAGGGCCAGGGCGATGATGCCCAGCCGGGCCAGGACCTGCTCCGGCTCGGCGCGCACGAGGGTCGTCATCGGGCCATCCTACGGCCGCCCCGCAGGGCCAGGTCCGGTGTACCGTGCGAATCGGTCAGCCGCTACTGCCGAACCCAGTCTTGGAGGACTCGATGCGCTCGAACCGACGGCCGGCCGGCCTGGCCGACGACCTCGCAATCAACCCGATGTTCACCCAGTCCGTCGAGCAGGGCCCGGTGCCCCGGGACCGCTTCCCGGACCGGGGGATGCAGCCCGACACGGCCTACCAGCTGATCCACGACGAGCTGCTCCTGGACGGCAACTCGCGCCAGAACGTGGCCACCTTCGGGACCACCTGGATGGAGCCCCAGGCCCAGGCGCTGATCGCCGAGACGCTCGACAAGAACATGATCGACAAGGACGAGTATCCCCAGACGGCCGAGCTGGAGACTCGCTGCGTGCGGATGCTGGCCGACCTGTGGCACGCCTCGGACGTGGGCGTGCCGGGCGTGTCCACGGTCGGCTCGTCCGAGGCCTGCATGCTCGGCGGCCTCGCCCTCAAGCGGCGCTGGCAGGAGCGCCGGCGGGCCGCCGGGCTGCCGGTTGACCGGCCCAACATGGTCGCCGGGGCGAACGTCCAGGTGGTCTGGGACAAGTTCTTCAACTACTTCGAGATCGAGCCCCGGCTGGTGCCGCTCGAAGGCGACCGGCTCCATCTCGGACCGGCCGAGGCGGTCGCGCTGTGCGACGAGAACACGATCGGGGTGGTCGGCATCCTGGGCTCGACGATGGACGGCAGCTTCGAGCCGATCGCCGAGATCGCCGCGGCGCTCGACGAGCTCCAGGCCCGGACCGGCCTGGACGTGCCGATCCACGTCGATGGCGCCTCGGGGGCGATGATCGCGCCGTTCCTCGAACCCAACCTGGCCTGGGATTTCCGGCTGCCGCGGGTGGCCAGCATCAGCACCTCGGGCCACAAGTACGGGCTGGTCTATCCCGGCGTGGGCTGGGTGGTCTGGCGGGATCACGACGTCCTGCCCGAGGACCTCATCTTCCATGTCAACTACCTGGGCGGCGACATGGGCACGTTCACCCTGAACTTCTCACGGCCCGGTTCCCAGGTGGTCGCCCAGTACTACACCTTCCTGCGGCTCGGCTTCGAAGGCTTCCGGCGGGTCCAGCAGACGTGCCGCACGGTCGCCATGCACCTGGCCGAAGAGATCGAGAAGATCGGCCCGTACCAGCTCCTGAGCCGGGGCGATGAGCTGCCCGTGTTCGCGTTCCGGCTCAAGGACGAGATCACCAACTACACCGTGTTCGATGTCTCGCGCCGGATGCGCGAGCGCGGCTGGCAGGTCCCGGCCTACACGATGCCGCCAAATCGGGAGGACCTGGCCGTCCTCCGGGTGGTGGTCCGCAACGGCATGTCGAGCGACCTGGCCGCAATGTTCCTGGCCGACCTGGTGCGCTTCACCGGCGAGCTGGCCCAACAGGAGCAGCCGGCCCGGGGCGTCCATCGGGAGCGTGGCTTCAAGCACTGAGGCCGCGCCTTGCCGCGTCGCGCGGCGCTCAGCCCCTGGCCCGCGGGGCCGCGGCGCTCAGCTACCTCGCCGGCCGCGGCGTTCGTGACAAATTCGCGCTGTAGCGACGCTTATGGTCGTTCGCGGGGCCGGGCAGAGGTGCGGGTCGGCCTCCTCACGCTCAGCTGAGCACAGATCGTGCCGAGTCAGGGCCAATCCTGGGCGGCGAGTCGCCATAAGCACCGCTGCAGCAACAATTTGTCAAGAAGTCGAGGGGACTGCCTCGAGGGGCACCGCCTCGGGAGCGGCCGGAGGGGCACCGCCTTGGGAGCCGCTCGGCCGGAGTCGCAGCGATTCCGGAATGACCATCGGGCCTCCGCGCAGGTACCACCGTAGCGCGGCGCGAGGCTGCCTCCGGCTGCCACGATCCAGCGGACATGGACACCCGGGCCGAAGAGGTCACTCGGGGGTGACGCTCCTGCGCGCCCCGATCCCACCCTGGCTGCTGGCGGCCGTCTCGATCCTGGGCTACGGCCTGGTCCGGCTGCTGACGGGCGTCCACGATCCGTTCGGGATCGGCCTGGCGGCGGTGCCCCTGCTCGTTGCGGCCACCTTCTTCGACCGGCGCACGGCCGCCCTGGTCGTCCTGGCCATCTTCGGCCTGACCCTCGTCCCGATCATCCTGACCGGCTCCTGGAGCGCACTCGACTGGAGCGCCCTGGCCGAGGTGACCGTGCTGGCCGCGTCGGCCATGTTCCTGCGCATCGCCTTCGGTCGAATCGCCGCACGCGACGCCTCGCGGACCGCCCGTGAGGTCCGCCTCAACGAACGGATCGAATCGGTCCTGGGGATCGCCCAGCGCCTGACCACCAGCCTCGACCGGGACAAGGTCGTGGGCCTGATCGTGGGCGAGATGAACCGGGCCGTGGCCACCGACGCGACGACGATTCGGCTGCGCCGCGGAGAGGCCCTCGAGCTGGTCGCCTGGGCCGGCCTGACCGACGAGGCGGCCGGCCGGCTGCCCGACCTGTCGACGAGCGAGGACTGGTTCCAGGAGGTCGAGCGCACGCTCCGGCCGTGGCATCGCGACGACGTCGCAACCGACCGCGAGTCGGACGCCGGCCTGGCCCGCTATCGACGCTACGACGGCGTGGCCCCGATCGCGGCCGAGCTGGTCGTGCCCCTCCTCCAGGACGAGCGGGTCATCGGGGTCATGAGCGCGGTCTCCTTCGAGCCGCGCACCTGGACGCCGGGCGACATCGAGTTCGCCGAGGCGATCGCGACCCACGCCTCGATCGCGATCCACAACGCCGACCTGTTCGGCGAGGCCGAGGTCCGGGCCGGCCAGCTGGCCGTGCTCCAGGCCGCGTCGGCACGGATGAGCCGCCAGAACACGATCGAGTCGGTGGGCCGGGCGATCGTCGAGGAGATCCGCCAGATCATCGACTACCACAACGGCCGGGTGTACATGCTCGAGGACAACGCCGAGCTCATTCCGATCGCGTTCGAGGGCACCGTCGGTGCCTACGAGCAGGTCGACTTCGAGGTCCTCCGGACCAAGCTGGGCGAGGGCTTCACTGGTTGGGTCGGGGCCCACGGCCTGCCCCTCCTGATCAACGACGCCAACGACGACCCGCGGGGCGCCACCATCCCGGGCACCGACGAGGTCGACGAGTCGATGCTGGTCGTGCCGATGCGCTACGACGAGCGGGTCATCGGCGTGATCACCCTGTCCAAGCTGGGCCTCAACCAGTTCGACGAAGACAACCTGCGCCTCCTCTCGATCCTGGCCGACCAGGCCGCCACCGCCGTGGAGTCGGCCCGCCTGCTCACCCGGAGCGAGCGCCTGGCGCTCGAGCTGCGCGGCCTGCTCGACATGAGCAGCGCCCTGTCGGAGAGCCTGGACCCGCGCCAGGTCGCCGACCTCATCGCCCGCCACCTGGCCGTGGCGATGGGCGTGGAGCGCTGCGGGATCAGCTACTGGGAGCGGACCAACGACCGGATCCTGTCGTGGGGCTACTGGCCGAGCGAGGACCTCGAGGCGGTCGAGCCCTACTACGACCTCAACGACTACCCCGAGACCCGCCGGGTCCTGGAGCGCCAGGTCACCTCGCTGATCGACAGCCACGACCCAGCGGGCCGACCGGGCCGAGGTGGCCCTCATGGTCCAGCAGGGCGACCGCCTGCTGGCCATGCTGCCGCTCGTGGCCAAGGGCACCTCGATCGGCCTGGTCGAGCTGATGTCGAGCAGCCCCAAGACGTTCGACGCGACCCGCCTGGAGCTGGCCCGGACGATGGCCAATGAGGCGGCCATGGCTCTCGAGAATGCCCGCCTGTACGAGGATGCCCGCAAGCTGGCCGACCGCGACCAGCTGACCGGCTTCTTCAACCACCGCTACCTGCACGAGCGACTGGGCGAGGAGGTCGTCCGCTCGCAGCGCTCGAAGACGCCGCTGGCGGTCCTGATGATCGACCTGGACGGCTTCAAGCTGGTCAACGACACGTTCGGCCACCTCTTCGGCGACCGGGTCCTGGCCTGGGTGGCCGAGGAGCTTCGGGCCACCCTGCGCGGCTCGGACATCCCGGCCCGCTACGGCGGTGACGAGTTCGCGGTGATCCTGCCCGACACCGACCGGGAAGCGGCCTGGCTGGCCGCCCAGCGAATCCTGGCGGCCCTGGGCGAGCGGGCCTACCAGAGCCCGGATCGATCGCCCGTCTCGATCGGTTGCTCGATCGGCGTGGCCGCCTACCCCCTTGACGGCCGGACCGCCCAGGACCTGATCGCCCGGGCCGACGCGGCCATGTACCGGGTCAAGGACGCCGGCGGCGCGTCGGCCGAGCTGGCGGCACCGGTCGGCACCCGATCGCGGCAGCGGGCCGGCCGCGTCACCCGTTCCGGCGAGCACGAGCTGGTGGCCTTCCGGGCCGGCGGGCCGGCCGGCACCTAGGCCCGTTCCAGCCCGCCTCTCAGGCCCCTTCCGGCCCGCGCACGAGGCCGGTAGTACGAAGGTACCCCGGCCCAACCGCCACAGGTACCAGGCTGGATGGCTGGACGAACACCTGTTCCAACTTCATTCTTGAGGTCGTGGCCGACCCCTCTCGGACGTTGACCCCGGGTGACCCCCAGGACCGCTGGATCTCCATCACCCGGCGAGCCCTCGGTGGCTCCTTCGGCCTCCTCCTCGGCGCGGCCGCCCTGATCGTGCTGGCCGGCGAGGCGAAACCACTCGGAGCGATCGTGCTGGCCCTCGTGGCCGTGGTCGGCGGCGCCGCCTGGCTCCACCGCCGGGCGGTGGCGGCCCAGGATCGCAGCCGGCGGACCGAAGCCGAGGCCTTCGCCCGGATCCTGCAGGGCCTTTCAAGGTCGATCTCGCCGGCCGCGATCGTCGAGGCGATGCTGGGCGACCTCGGCCGCGTCGCCGAGGCCGATCACTGCGTCGTCGTCCGCCTCGAGCCGGGCTCCAATGCGCCGATCGCGACCCTCGTCTCGATGCGACCGGGCGTGCCCAGCACGACCACGTTCCTGCCGCTGGCCACATTCGGCGGGGCCGACGACGACCAGGACCAGATCACCGAGCGCCTCGGCCTGGCCGCTCGAGGCGGCCTTCGGGATCGGCAACACCCTGAGCGTGCCGCTCCGCCACGAGGGTCGGGCGATCGGCGCGATCATCCTGTCACGCCGGTCCCTCGAGCCCTGGCCGCCGGCGACCCAGCGGATCCTGGCCGCCGCCGCGCTCGAGGCCTCGGCGGCCCTCAGCCGCGTGGACTCGAATCCGGGCGGTAGAGGCCCGGGCTTCGACCGACCCCCTGACCGGACTGCCCAATCGGCGCTACTTCGAGGAGTTCTGCGCCCTGCTCGGCCAGCGCCGGCGGTCCGAGGACGACCACGACCTGGGGGTCCTCATGGTCGACATCGACTGGTTCAAACGGATCAACGACACGTTCGGCCATCCGGTCGGTGACCAGGTCCTGCGGGCCGTTGCCGGTGCGATCGCCGACGCCGTCCGGGACGGCGACGTGCCGGCCCGCTTCGGCGGCGAGGAGTTTGCCGTCCTGCTCCGCCACGCCAGCCGGCCGGTGGCCATCGAGGTCGCCGAGCGGGTCCGGCAGGCGGTCGGCCGGCTCGACCTGGGCGAATGGCGGGTGCCCGGGGTGAGCGTCTCGGTCGGGGTTGCCGTCGGCCATCGGCCCGACGAGTCGATCGGCGATGTCCTGGCGGCCGCCGACCGGGCCCTGTATCGGGCCAAGCGAGCGGGCCGCAACCAGGTCGTCGCAGCCTGAGCCCCAAGCTGGCGTGCCGCTACCATCCGGGGATGGTTGAACCCGCGTCCGAGCCGGTCCTCCTCTCGAACGCCCAGCTGGCCGCGATCTTCCACGAGATCGGGGACATGCTCGAGGTCAAGGGCGAGCTCGTGTTCAAGACCGTGGCCTACCACCGGGCAGCCGACGCGATCGGCCACCATCCGGTCGAGATCGCGCGGGCCTATCGGGAAGGCAACGTGCCCCGGATCCCGGGCGTTGGCCAGGCGATCAGCGACAAGCTGGCCGAGCTCAGCCGGACGGGCCACCTCGCCTTCTACGATCGACTCGCGGCCGAGGTGCCGGCCGGGCTCGTCAGCCTGCTGCGCGTCCCCGGAGTCGGTCCCAAGACAGTCCGGATCCTCCACGACGAGCTGGGGATCAACGACCTCGACGGCCTGCGTGCGGCCGCCCAGGAAGGGCGGATCCGGACGGTCAAGGGCCTGTCCGACAAGACGGAAGCATCGATCCTGGCCGGGATCGCCTCGCTCGAGACGCGCTCCGACCGGCTCCTCCTGGGCGAGGCCGAGGAGATCATCAACGGCCTGGTCGCCGACCTGTCGACCGTCCAGGGCGTGACCCGCGTCGAGCCGGCCGGCTCGTACCGCCGGCGCCAGGAGACGATCGGCGACCTCGACCTGCTGGCCGAGACCAGCAAGCCGGAGCGCCTCGTCGAGCATTTCGCCGGGCTGCCCGGCATCGAGCGCGTCCTGGGGGCTGGAGGCCACAAGGCCGCGGTCGTGCTGGCGGGTGGGCCCCAGGTCGATCTGATGATCATGCCCCCAGGCGAGGCCGGCACCTACCTCATCCATTTCACCGGGTCGCGCGACCACAACATCCGCCTGCGCGGGATCGCCCGCGACCGGGGCTGGAGCCTGTCCGAGAAGGGTTACCTGCGGGTCGACGAGGACGGCACGGCCGTCACTCCAGCCGAGCTTCGGACATTCCCCACCGAGGCCGAGGCGTACGCCTTCCTCGACCTGCCTTACATCGAGCCCGAGCTGCGCCAGGACCGGGGCGAGATCGAGGCCGCCCAGGCCGGCCGCCTGCCGACGCTCGTCCGGCTCGAGGACCTGCGGGGCGATCTGCACTCCCATTCGGATTGGTCGGACGGCGTGCACTCGATCGAGCAGATGGCCGAGGCGGCTCGTCAGCGTGGCCACGCCTACCAGGTCCTGACCGACCACACCCGCTCGCTCGGCATCGCCAATGGTCTGACTCCCGACCGGGTCCGGATGCAGCGCGCGATCGTGGCCGAGCTGAACGCCCGGTTCGTCCGGGAAGAGGCAGCTGGCAGCGCCCCGGCAGCCACGCCGGCCGAGGGCTTCCGCCTGCTCCACGGATGCGAGCTCGAGATCCGCTCGGACGCCAGCCTCGACTACGACGACGATCTGCTGGCCCAGTACGACCTCGTCGTCGCTTCGGTCCATGTCGGCCGCAGCCAGCCGCGCGAGCAGCTCACGCGGCGGGTGCTCGCCGCAATTCACAGCCCCCATGTCGACGTGATCGCCCACCCGTCCGGGCGCAAGGTGCAGGGCCGGCCGGACCTCGACCTGGATTGGGACCTGATCTTCGCCGAGGCGGCCCGGACCGGGACCGCCCTCGAGATGAACGGTTCCGACCACCGGCTCGACCTGAACGACCAGCGTGCCCGGCGAGCGGTCGCCGCCGGCTGCCTGCTCGCCCTCGACTCGGATGCCCACCGGATCGAGGAGTTTCATCACCTCGGCTGGGCCGTTGACCAGGCCCGCCGGGCCTGGGTCGAGCCGGCATCCGTGTTGAACACGCGCTCGCGGGCCGACCTGCTGGCCTGGGTCCAGGCCAAGGGGGAGCGCCTGGCGGCCGGCTGATTTCCCCGGCGCCCGGCTGACCCGTTCGCGGAGGCCCGTTCGCGGAGGCCCGGTCGCGTACGATCCGGGCGATGGATTCCCGAAGCACCGAGCGGCGCGAGCTCGTCCTGACCACGGTCCTGGTGATCGGCTTGTCACGCTTGCTCGACGGTCCGCTGAGCTGGCTGGTGGCCGGCTTGCTGGCCGCCTCTGTGGCTGTCGGATCCCTCTGGTTCCTGGGCCGTGGGCGGCCGCGAACGGTTCCGGTCGAAGCTACGATCCTGCCGGCCTTGGCCGCCGTGGCCAGCCTGGGCGCGCTCCGGATCGTGCCCGACGGCCTGCTCATCGTGGTTGGCCTGGTGCTGGCCGGCGCACTCGTTGACCGCGCCCTGGCCCTCGAGCTCCGCCTCCACCAACGAACCAGCCCACCGAGCCCCGACGATCGGACGCTCGTCCTCGCCCTGTCGATCCTGATCGGCTTCCTGGCCTTCGCCGGTGCCGCGGCCCTGGTCCAGGGCGGCCTTGTCGAGCCAACCGCGGCCGGTTCGGCCGGCGACCTCGACGGGCACGGCGGCCCTGTCAGAAGCGTCGCTGATCGTGCTGGCCCTGTCCGAGGCGCTCGTCGGCGGACTGCTCGGCTTCCGGCTGGCCGTCCTGCGCGAGCGCAACCGGCGGGCGGCCCTGTGGTCCGGCCTGACGTATGCCGCCGTGGTCGCCATCTCGGCCGGTGCGATCCGGGCCGTGGCCCTGCCGCGCCTGCTCGGGCCGGCGATCGTGACCCTGGTGTTCTTCCTGTGGGACGGCATTCACGGCTCGCCGCCCGCCCAACGCCGCGACCCGCGCTGGATCTGGCAAACGGCCCTGCTCGGTGCCCTGGGCCTGGTGGTCATCGCCTGGAACGTCGCCCTGCGCTGATCGGCCTCGTGGCTGGTTCGTTGGCCGCCCGCCCGCCGCCGGCCCGCCCAATTCTTCCGGAATATCAACCCGAGGAGTGCTACGGAAGAACCGCGGCAGGAACGAGCTGATTCGACCTGGCAAGCGGCCACGATTCGTGCTCAGCTTGCCTCGAGCGGCCTGGCGAACGCTCGAGAATCGGCCCGATTCCCTCCGTAACACTTCCTGGATTGATAATCCGGAAAGCTCGCGGCGGCGCGGCTCGCGGCACGAGGCCGTGCGATCCATGCGCGGGCGGCGCGGAACAAAGGGACCAGCCGAGGGCCGCGTTGACGGATCGGGCCAACGATGCTAGAAACAGTGTCCCGCATCCGGTCCGCGATTCCGCGCCTGCCTGCGTCCAGCCGGCTGGGCCTGCGCTGCCAGTTCGCGCCGATCCGATCATCGAGAGGACGACCTAACCCGTGAGCTTTTCCGACGTCGAAACGACCCCGGCGACCAGCGCCGCCACGGCCCTCCGCCAGAAGCGCCAATTCGTCGAGCAGGCGATCGCCCAGGCGGCAGCGGCGCAGTGGAGCGAAGCGGCCGACACGAACCGCCGGATCCTCGACATGGGGCCTGACGCCGAGGCCGAGAATCGCCTGGCCAAGTCGCTCTGGGAGATGGGCGAGCTCGGTGCGGCCCGCGAGCACTACCAGACTGCCCTGGCCCTCGATCCAACGAACCGGATCGCCGAGCGCAACATCGACCGGCTGCGCGTCCTCCTGGTCGAGGCCGGCGAGAAGACCGTGCCGGCCATGGAGGGCAGCAAGGCGCCTGTCTCGATCTTCGTCGAGGAGACCGGCAAGACCGGCTTCGCCTTCCTGACCGACCTGGCCGATCCGCGCAAGCTGGCCCAGGTCAACCCGGGCGATGCGGTCGAGCTGACCCCCGAGGGCAACCGCCTGATCGCGATCAGCAACGGGATGCGCATCGGGGTCGTCGAGCCGCGGGTCGCCGCTCGCCTGCTCAAGCTCATGGCCGAGGGCAACAAGTACTTCGCCGGGATCACCTCGCTCGGCGACAAGGACGTCCGGATCATCATCCGCGAGATCTTCCAGGACCCCCGCAACTACGGCAAGGTCAGCTTCCCCACGGCCGCCAAGTCGACCGACCTGCGGCCGTACACGAAGGGCACCCTGATCCGCGAGGAGATGGACCTCGAGGACGACCTCGACGAGGACGACGAGGACGACGAGATCGAGGATCTCGACCGGGCCCTGCCCGCCGACGTCACCACCGACGAGGCCTTCGTCGAGGAGCCCGACGAGCTCGACGAGCCGTAATCGGGGCCACCTGATCGAGGGCCGGCCGAGGCGTCAGGCCTGATCGGTCGGCTTGCTCCCCTCGGCGTGGACCTCCTGGGCGCGCTCGGCCGCCAGCCAGCCGGCGATCCGCACCCGGGAGCGCTCCCAGCGCCCGATCGCCCGGCGCGTCTCGCGCTCGGGCAGGTGCCGTCCGCCCCAGCGCGATAGCTGGTAGTTGGCCGCCAGGAGGTCGAGCTCGAGCGTTCCTGACGCCCTCGACGTGGAGCCGGCGGGCGTGGCCGGCCGGTGTCTCGATGTCGAGCCGGCGATGGGAAGGCAGGGGCTCGAGCTCCTTGAGCGTGGCCAGGTAGGCCGCCTCGGCGGTCACCGGCCGGCGCTCCAGGCGCAGCCCGAACAGGCGCTGGCGGGCCCGGGCGAGCCAGCCGCTGCCCGGCGCCCTGATCTCGAAGTCGGCCTCGTCGGTGAACTCCCAGACGAGCTCCGAACGGCCGGCCCGGCGCCAGTTCCTGGCGAGCACGATGGCGAGCAGCCCGGCGGCCGCGAGGACCACCACCACGATCACGATCCCGAGGTAGCCATTGCCCTCGTTCGAACCGGTCCCGCCGATGCCGATCGCGCCGGCCGGCCCGCCCTGGTTCTGGTTGTGCAGGATGTTGTAGAGGGCGAAGACGCCGACGAAGATGACCGTCAGGATGATCGCCCCGCGGGCCGTCAGCCTCGACGGCCGGCGCGGGCCGCCGTTCGGGGCGAGGATCAGGGCACCCAGCGCGATCAGGATGAGCAGCTCGGGAAAGCCGGACAGCCCGAGCGTCTCCGGCTCGACCGTGGCCATCGCCCGGCCGATCGGGATGGCCAGCAGGGTCAGGCCGATCAGGAGGGCGCCCAGGATCAGCAGCCAGGCCCGGTTGCGCCACCAGCGAATGCCAGTCGAGTTCGAGATGGCCTGGACCCGGCGCAGGCCGGCGGCGCCGATGCCCGCCGCGATGAACAGCAGGGTCGGTCCGAGGGCCTCCGCCCGGAATGCGGCCTGGCTGGCGTCGGGCAACAGGCCGGCATATAGCCAGACCAGGCTCAAGCCGAGGACGCCGCGCACGATCGGCCGGGTGGCCCGGTCGGGATCGTCGAGCGTCCCGCCGCCGAGCATCCCCCGGAAGGCCGCGAGGCCCACGAGCCAGCCGCCCGGCTGGGCGCCGAAGGCCGCGCCCAGGTCGCCGGCCGCCAGGCTCGACAGGACCCCCGGGGCAACCAGCATGCCGAGCACGCCCAGGCCGAGGGCGACCACGCTCATCACCCGCCAGCGCGAGTCGCCGAGCTTCTCCAGGCGCGGCCCGGCCAGTGCCCCCAGGAAGGCCACGGCGGCGAAGAGGGGCAGGCCGTACGAGAACGGCGCCCGGCCGACCGTCTCGATCAGGGCGTAGACGACGGTGATCCAGGCACCCTCGGTCAGGCCGACCAGGGCCGGCCCGAGGACGTCAGCCCACGAGCTCGAGCGCATGGCTCGTCCTCCAGTCGGCGTCGAGCCGGACCCCCCGGGCCGGGATTCCCACCCGGCGCGACATCCGGGCATGCTCCGCCGCGGCCGGCCCGAGGGTCACCAGCTCCACGCCGAAGCCGCTCCGGGCCAGGCCGCGGGCCGCCGCCAGGCACGGCCGGGGATCGCGGGCCGTGACCACGACCAGTTGCGTGCCGGGCCGGGCCAGCCGGGTCATGCCCCCCAGCAGGGCGGGGAAGGGCGCCGACGGAAAGGCCCCGAGGCGGGCCAGCAGGTCGCCCAGCCGGCCGCTCTGACCGGCGGCCGAGCTCGGCGCGGCAAAGGCGATCCGGCGGGCACTGCCGGTGTACGACGCGGCGGCCAGGCCACAGGCCGCGCCATCGGCTTCGAAGCGGCGGGCCAGCGAGGCGGCCACGATGCACAGCTCCTCGAACTGGTCGGCGCCCTTGTCGTGGAGGTAGCTCCGGCTCGGCTCGCCAATCGCCTGGCCGGGTCTCGATGTCGAGCACGATCACGACGTCACGCTCGCGGGCCGGGTCGTAGCGCTTGACCACCGGCTCGCCCAGCCGGGCGGTCGCCCGCCAGTGAATCCGGCGGACCGGGTCGCCGGCGCTGTAGGGCCGCACGCCCGCGAACCGGCTGGGGTCGTCGACCCGGCCCGTGCGGGTCGGACGCTCGCCGTTCCAGTCGTGCCGGGCATCGAGGGCGGCGGTGGCCACCACCCGGGGCCGGACGATCAGGGTGACCGGCATCGAGCGCTGCTCCTCGCCGATCGTCCGGCCGAGCAGGTCGCCGGCCGCAACGTGGACCAGGTCGAAGCGGTGGACGCCGCGATGGCCCGCGACGAGGTGGATCCGGCGGGTGACCCGGCGGTAGGGTGCCAGCGACCAGCCGTTGTGGAGCTCGGAGCGCGAGCTGATCCGGGTCCCGCCGTCGAACCCGCCGATGTCGGCCGGCGAGACCAGCTCCAGCTCCGGCGGCAGGGCTTCGGCCACGCGCAGCCAGGGCACCGGCAGGGGATCGCGGTTGCGGACGGTCACGACCAGCTCGACCGGATCGCCGCAGACCACCCGATCCCGTTCCAGGCGCCGGACCACGACCAGCCCGCCAAGGCCCCGGGCATGGCCGATCCAGCGCAGCACGCCCATCCCCGACAGGACCAGCCCGAGGGCTGCGATCGGCGGGCTCGCGGCGGCCCCGCCCAGGACGGCCAGGACCAGGCCGCCGATGACCCAGGTATGGCGACCCGTGCTCGGGTCGCGGCTGATCGTCTCGGCGACCGGATCCTGGGGGTCGAACTCGGTCTCCGGCGCCTCGGTCGCGCGCGCCCCGGTTGGGCCGGGTCCACCCGGCCGCGGCTCGATCAACCGGCTGGGCCGACCGGCACCGGGACGCCGGCCAGGACCTCGGCGAAGGCGCCCTCGATCGTCTGGCCATGGAGCGACGAGTCGACACTCAGGCGCAGGCGGTGGGCCAGGACGGCCGGGGCGATCGTCCGGATGTCATCGGGCAGGACGAAGTTGCGGCCGTCGAGGAGGGCCATGGCCTGGGCCGCCCGGAAGAGCGCGACGCTCGCGCGAGGGCTGGCTCCCAGCTCGATGTCGGGCCGTTCCCGGGTGGCCGCCCACGATCGCCACGAGGTGGTCGGTCAGCTCGGGGCTGACGTGGATCTGGCGAGCGGCCTCGCGCAGGCCGAGCAGGGCGGCCCGGTCGAGGACCGGCTCGACCCGGTCGAGCGGGTCGCGCTCGGCCAGGTAGCGCGCCGGCGATCCGGGCCTCGGCCGCCCGGTCGGGATAGCCGATCCGGATCCGGACCAGGAATCGGTCGAGCTGGGCCTCGGGCAGGCTGAACGTGCCCTCGTACTCGATCGGGTTCTGGGTGGCCAGCACGATGAACGGGTCGGGCAGCGGCCGGGTCTCGCCCTCGATCGAGACCTGGCGCTCCTGCATCGCCTCGAGCAGGGCCGACTGGGTCCGGGGAGTCGCCCGGTTGATCTCATCGACCAGGAGGACGTTGGTGAAGACCGGGCCGGGCACGAACTTCAGGCGTCAGGCCGCCGTCGGCCAGGGACGTGGCCGGGGCCAGGACGCTGGTCGCCGGTGACGTCGGAGGGCAGCAGGTCGGGCGTGCCCTGGACCCGCCCGAAGTCGAGGTCGAGGGCCCGCGCAAAGGCCCGGGCCAGGAGCGTCTTGCCCACCCCGGGCACGTCCTCGATCAGGGCGTGGCCGTCGGCCAGGATGGCGATCGCCAGGAGGCGCAGGGGCTCGTCGCTGCCGACGACGGCCTGGCTCACGGCCGCCTGCAGGCTGCGCCACGCTCGGGCCCCATCGGCCGGGGTGGCCGCTCGGAGGGCGTTGGGCTTCGGCGGGCCCGCCGGTGGCCGCCGGAGATGGTTCGACGTCATCTGCGGATCGTACGTCGCGGGGTGGCACAATTGCGCCGATGGCCGCCCGAGATCCGTTCCTGCGCAGTGACCCGGGCTGGTCGCTGCCCGCCTTCAGCCGGCTGGCGCCGCCCGCTGCCGCCCGAGCTCGTGGCCGCCCGGATCGAGGCCAACAGCCGGCCGGGCGACGTGGTCGTCGACCTCCACGGCCGGGGCGGCTGGATCGCCCGGACCGCGGTCGACCGCCAGCGCCGGGCGGCCAGCCTCGAGACGAGCCCGCTGACCCGCCTCCTGGCCGAGGTCGTCCTGCGGCCGCCCGATGTCCGCCACCTCGACGCCGCCTTCCAGGCGATCGCCGCCGCGCCGCGCGAGCAGTCGGCCCTCAAGGTCTGGCTCGGCGAGCGCTACGCCAGCCGCTGCCTGACCTGCGGCCGGGCGGTCACCCTCGAGGAGGTCGTCTGGGAATCGACCGGCGATGAGCCGGCCCGGCCGATCACCAAGCAGTACCGCTGCATCGTCTGCCGCGACCAGCTCGGCGGCGGCGAGCAGCGCCACGGGCCGGTCGACGAGGCCGACATCCAGCGGACCGCCGAGATCGCCGTCGGACGTGCCGGCCCGCCGCCTGCTGCGCGAGCGCTTCCCCTATCCCGAGGGCGAGTCGGCGATCGTCGAATCGGTCCTCGACCTGCACACGCCCCGCCAGCTCCTGGGCCTGTCCGGCGATCCTCGAGCGGATCGAGACCGACCTGCGGGCGCCGGCCGTCGAGGCGGCGATGCGCCTGGCCCTGCTCCACGCGATCGTGCCGGCCTCCCGGCTGAACGGCTATCCCGGGCCGGATCGCGACCCTCCGGATCAGCCACGGCCGGGTCAAGCTGCCCGCCGGCGGCCAGTGGCGCGAGCGCAACCCGTGGCTCGCCTTCGAGGATGCCTTCCGCCTCGTCCGCGGCTTCGTCCAGCGCCTCGAAGGCGCGCCCGACGGGGCCGATGCAGGCCCGCTTCGGGGAGGACTTCCAGGCCCTCGCCGAGGGCACCGGCAACGTCGTCCTGCGGCTCGGCACACCGTCCACGTTCCGGGCCCTGGCGGCCGAGGCCGAAGCCCTTGGCCGGGCGCCCGACCGACCCCGGATCCGGCTCGTCCTGGGCCAGCCACCCATCCGGCCGAACCAGGAGCGGCTGTCGTTCTCGTACGTCGGCACCGCCTGGGTCCTGGGCCGCGAGGCGGCCTCGCTCGTGCCGATCGAGGCCCTCCTGGGCACGACGGCACGGGTCCCCTGGGGCTGGCAATCGGCCCAGATCCGGCGGGCCTACGAAGCGGCCGCGCCGATCCTGGCGCGCGACGCCCGGGCGATCCTGATCCTCGAGCCGGGTGGCCCGGAGGGACTCCTGGCGGCCGTCCTGGGCGGGGTCGGGGCCGGCTATCGCCTGGTTGCCGCCCGGCTGGCCGAGCCGGGCGAGGAGACCGGCGGGACCGTCGAGTTCGTGCCGCCCGGGCGCAGCGATCCCGATCGGCCCGCGAACCCGGGGCAACGTCTCGCTGCCGGCCGTGCCCGGCGGTCCCGGGCGACCCGGACATGGTCCCGGGCCGGGGCCTGTTCGCGCCGCCGGAGCGATTCGACCGGGGCCGATTCTCGGAGGCCGATGTCGCCCGGACGGTCACCGAGACGGCCGTGGCCATCCTCCAGGCCCGGGGCGAGCCGGCTCGAACCGAGCGCCTGCTGGGCGAGATCCTGGTCGGGCTCGATCGCGCTGGACACCTCCGCCGGCTGGTCGCCCCGGAGGTCGATGACAGCCTCGATGCGGCCGCCTCGCGATGACGGCCCCGGCGTCGAGGACCGGACCGGCGCCTCGGCCTGAGCGGCCAGCTCGAGTCGCAGGCCGAAGGACCGGGCTCGGTGCGCAGCTCGTCCGGCTTCATCCGTGGCTCGAGCCTGCCGGCCGGGTCGCAATCGGTTCGGGCGCCCGAGGTGGCCGTGGCCGCCGATCGCGTGGAGCGCCTGCTCGGCCTGGTCCGGGATGAGCTGGCCCGGCCCGACCACCGCCGGCTGCGCGAGATCGAGCCCGGCCGCTGGTGGCTGACCGATCGCGACGATGTCGCCGCCGCGGCCCTGCCCCTGGCCGACCGGGTCGAATGGTCCGTCTTCAGCCTGCTGTCGACGGCGGGCCGCCTGTCCGAGGCCGGCTTCAACGAGCGGATCGCGAGCCTGTTCACCGGCCACGACCTGCCCGACGAGGCGCTCGTCGGGGCCTGCCTGGAGAGCTACCGGAGCATGGCCAGCACGTCGGACCGGGTCGTCACCTCGGACGACCTGCTGCGCCGGTCGCACGAGCACAGCGAGCTGATCGCTGAGCTCGCCAACCTGGGTCACCGGCTGGGTCTGCGGGTCTGGATCTCGAGCCGGGAGCAGGGCCACCGCCTCGGCCGCCGGAACCTGGCTGCCTGGCTGGATGACTCCGAGTTCCGCTCCGGTCCGCCCCACGTCGGCAAGGCCCGCTCCGAATGGATCGACCAGGTGGATGTGACCTGGCACTTCCGGGCCCGGCTGACGATGCTCTTCGAGGTCGAGTGGACGGCGATGCTCGGCGAGCCGCTGCTGCGCCGGGGCGGGATGATCCCGCCCGACCCGGACCTGGTCCGGTTCCTGGTCGTCGCACCCGAGCGGACCGAGCTGATCCGCTACAAGCTCGAGCGCTCGCCCTTGCTCCGGTCGGCGCTCGAGGCGGGCAACTGGCACATCCTCAAGGCCAATCACCTGCGGGCCTTCGCCGAACGCGAGCAACCCCGCTTCGAGGACCTCGAGCCGTACCTCGGCCTCGACCCGCTGATCGAGCGCCAGTCCGGCGAGCAGACCACCCTGTTCGGCGGCTGAGCCCGGCCGAATTGGCTACGCTGGCGGCCATTCGCGTTCGATCTTCGGACGCTGCCTGACCGTCGCCCGCGAGCGCCACGTTGGAGGCTTTCCGTGCCCCAGTTCGATCCGTCCAGCCCGGTCAACCTCCTCGCCGACGGCTTCTGGGAGGCCATCCTCGAGCAGAATCCGACCACGGCCACGATGTACGGCGATCCCCGCTACGACGATCGCCTCGAGGACCCCAGCCCGATCGGCCGCGGCCGTGCCCGGGCACTGGCCGAATCGACCCTGGCGGCGGCCAACGCGATCGTGGCCGAGGACCAGAGCCTGGAGGACCGGATCACCCTGGACATGGTCCAGGTGATCTGCCAGATGCAGATCGAGCAGGACGACCAGCGGGTGGACCTGCTCCGGCCGGTCGACCAGATGGGCGGACCGCAGACCCTCCTGCCGACCCTGGCCACGTTCCAGCCGGCCGACACGCCCGAGCGCCTCGAGCGGTTCCTCACCCGCCTGCGCGCCTATCCGGCGTTCATGGCGGCCAACATCGAGCTGCTCAACGAGGGCATCGCCAGCGGGTTGACGGCGCCCCGGATCGTGACCGAGCGAACGATCGCCCAGCTCGAGCGCCTGCTCCAGACCCCGCCCGAAGAGTCGGTCGTGGTGACCGTGGCCCAGGTCGCCAGCGAGGCCGACCGGTCGCGGGTCCTCGAAGTCGTCCGCGAACGATGTGGTGCCGGCCGACCAGGCCTTCCTCGACGCCCTCCGGGGCGACTACCTGGCGGCCAGCCGGCAGGATCCCGGGCCTGTGGTCGGCGCCCAACGGCGACGCCCTGTACCGGACCCAGATCCTGGCCTGGACGACCCTCGCCCTGGAGCCGGCCGACCTTCACCAGATCGGCCTGGACGAGCTCGAGCAGATCGAGATCGAGCGCAAGGTGATCGCCCGGTCGCAGGGCTTCGGCGACGACACCGTCGCCTACCGGGCCCACCTGGCGGCCGACCCCGACAACCGGCCGCGCTCCGCCGCCGAGCTGCTGGCCCGGGCCAACGAGGATATCGAGCGGGCGATGGCCCTCGCTCCGCGCTACTTCGGGGTGCTCCCCCGGGTCGGTTGCGAGGTCCGGCCGGTCGAGGAGTACAAGGAGAAGGACAGCCCCTTCGCCTACTACCTGCCGCCCACGACCGACGGCTCGCGGCCCGGCGATCTACTACGCCAACACCTACGACCTCCCGTCCCGGACCTACTCCAAGCTGGCCAGCACGACCTACCACGAGGCGGTGCCCGGCCACCATTTCCAGATCGCGATGGAGATGGAGAACGAGCGCCTGAGCACGTTCCGGCGGCTCGGCTCGCGGTTCGTCGGCAGGCGCCTACGTCGAGGGCTGGGGCCTCTATTCCGAGCGCCTGGCCGACGAGATGGGCCTCTTCCGGAACGAGGCCGAGCGCTTCGGGATGCTCGACGCGATGGCCTGGCGGGCGGCCCGGCTGGTCGTCGACACCGGGCTTCATGCCCTGCGCTGGCCGCGCCAGCGCTCGATCGATTTCCTGCGCGAGCGCCGGCCTGAGCGAGACCGACGCCGGTGATCGAGACGGATCGCTACATCTGCTGGCCGGGCCAGGCGCTGACCTACAAGATGGGCCAGCGCGAGATCGAGCGGCTGCGGGCCGAGATCGAGACGCGCGACGGGTCCGCGTTCGACCTGCGCGCCTTCCACGACGCAGTCCTCGGCCACGGCTCGCTGCCCCTGGCCACGCTCGCCCGCGAGCTGCCGACCTGGGTGGCCACGCCGGCCTGATCCCTCCGTTGGGGCCGCTGGTCCGCTCCGACCGGGCCGGGTGGGTTACTAGCGGGCGGCCAGCTCGCCCAGGTGCGCAGCGAGGGCGGTGTGCCCGGCACGCTCGGCCAGGTCGGCCGGGGTCAGGATGTCGTCGGTCAGGGCGCGCGGATCGGCGCCGCGCTCGATCAGCAGGTCGGCCAGGGACGCCAGGCCGTTCTGGGCCGCGCCATGAAGCGGGGTGAAGCCGCCGTCCTGGGGTTGATCAGGTTGGGCGCCGCGATCGAGCAACAGCCGGGCGACGGCTTCGTGGCCGCCCGCGACGGCACTGTGGAGCGGCTGGACCCGGATCGGGCCCGAGGCCCAGAGGTTCGGGTCGGCACCCCGGTCGAGGAGAAGCTGGGTCACGGCCAGCCGCCCGAAGAACGCCGCCAGGTGGAGCGCGGTGAATCCGTCCGCCGAGCGCTCGTCGACCGGGCCCGCGTCGGGCTCGTCGAGCAGCTCGGTGAGCCGCCCGAGGTCGCCCACGATCGACGCCTCGTAGCGATCCAGGTCGGGCCTGGTCGCCAGGATTCGCTCGAGAATCGCCGGCTGGCGGTTGTAGGCGGCCGCCGTGATTGCTGTTTGGCCACCCGCGTCACTGGCGGCGGCCAGGTAGGGCCGCTCCGTCAGCAGCCGATCGACCGCCGCCAGGTCGCCGGTCCGGATGGCGAGGAAGAGATCGTCGGTCGCGGTCATCGTCATACGGTAGCGGGGGCGGGCTCGTGGCCGTCAGGGCGCTCTCCGCAGTGCCAAATCATTCCTCATTGAAGGCGTGGTCGGGCTCGCGGCCGGATTTGGCGTGCGAATCACGGTCGCGACGGAAATTCGTGCACAAGCGGCCTGTCGAGCGGCTGTAATCGCCCACGAATAGGGGCCTCATCTTGCGTAGGCCGCGATCAACGAACGATCTGGCAATCTCGCGCGCCTTGGCGCCGGCCGCGGGCCCGAGCGAGGCGTACTTGGACAGATTTCACCACCGGCGAGCTTATGGTCGGACCCACCGTCGGTCGCTCGTCGAAGGGCCGAGCCGGCGCGCTGCTCGAGCACGGAGCGGCCGCCAAGGCCACCGTCGGAGGCTCCAACCACGGTCACGATCGACCCTAAGCTCGTCCTGGCTGAGATTTGGCACGCGAGCGAGTCCCGGCGGCCTGCGGACCTCGGGCCGAGTCGCGGCCGCGCCTGGCGCCGGCCCACGCTGCGCCCGGCGCGCCGCGCGTCAGGCAACCCACGATTTGGGCGAGTCGCGCACGATATCGAGCCGAAATCCGCACGTGAATTCGGCGGTGCGACGCGAATATCGTGTTGACCGGCCCGGGATGGGCGTGGCATTCTTGGCGCTAATCCAGTCCCGTATCGCGCAACGCTTCCGGCACTGTTCCGCGACCCGGGCACCCGTCCCGCCTGTCGCATCACCGGCCCGGGGCCCAGTGACCGCCCGCGAGCTCCATCCGGAGGGATTCATGGCCACCGAGCCCGCCGTCCGCCCGACGCCGACCCTCAAGCGCGAGACGCCAGGCCGAGCTGTACCAGCGCGCGCTGAAGTCGATGCCCGGCGGAACCGACTCGAATTTCCGGGCCTGGGGCGAGGACACGATCTACGTCGATCGGGGCAAAGGCGGCCGGGTCTGGGACATGGACCAGAACGAGTACGTCGACCTGCGCCTGGGCTACGGCCCGGTCATGCTCGGCCACGCCGACCCGCGCGTCGACGACTACGTCAACGAGCGGATGCGCCGGGGCGTCAGCTTCTCGCTGACCAGCGAGGACGAGGTCCGGGCCTGCGAGCTGATCTGCGAGATCACCGGCTGGGTCGACATGGCCCGGATGACCGTCTCGGGCACCGAAGCGACGATGCACCTGATGCGGATCGCCCGGGCCTTCACCGGTCGCGAGAAGATCATCAAGTTCGAAGGCCAGTACCACGGCGTCCACGACTACGCCCTGATCAGCGTCCTGCCCAACGACATGGGCGAGCTCGGCGACCGCGACAACCCGGTCCACCTGGCCTGGGGACGGGGAATTCCCGAGGCGGTCACCCAGACGGTGATCCCGGTGCCCTACAACGACCTGGCGACGCTCCGCCGCGTCTTCGAGGCCCAGGGCGACGAGATCGCCGCCGTGATCATCGAGCCGGTCCTGGGCAACGCCCAGGGGATCCTGCCCAAGGAGGGCTTCCACCAGGGCGTCCGGGCGATCACCGAGGAGTTCGGGGCCCTGCTGATCTTCGACGAGGTCAAGACCGGCTTCCGGATCGCCCGGGGCGGCGCGGCCGAGTTCTTCGGGATCAAGCCCGACCTCGCCTCGTTCGCCAAGGCGATCGGCAACGGCTATCCGGCGGCGGCCTTCGGCGGCCGGCGCGAAGTCATGGACATGCTGCCCGACAAGGTCAGCCATGGCGGCACGTACGCCGGCAACCGGGTCGCCGCCGCGGCGGCCGTGGCGACCCTGTCGATCCTCAAGGACGGCTCGGTGGTCGAGGGGATCAAGCAGCGCGGCCTGTCGATCCAGGCCGGCCTGGCCTCGATCCTCAACGCGCAAGGGCCTGCCCTTCAACTTCACCGGCGTGCCGGCGATGTTCGGGATCATGTTCACCAGCGAAGACGTCCGCGAGTACCGCGACTGGGTCAAGACGGATCACGACCTGTACGACGCGGTCGCGGTCGGGATGCAGCCCCGGGGGGCGATGCCCGAGCCCGACTCGCGCGAGCCGTGGTTCCTGTGCGCGGCCCACGACGACGCCGACGAGGCCCAGGTCCTCGAGGCGTTCGAGGGCTCGCTCGCTGCGGCCCTCGACGCCCGCGCCCAGGGGATCGCCGCGCCTTCGCTCGTGCTCGACTGATGGACCGACTCCGTTGATCGACGGGAATGCGGTCCGCTCGGTCGACCGGGCGGCGTCGCTCCTGCTCGCCCTGGGCGAGTCGGCCGGCGAGGCCGGCGTGACCGAGCTCGCCCGGCGGCTCGGCCTCCACAAGTCGACGGCGTCGCGGCTGCTCGCCACGCTCGAGCGGCGGGGCCTGGTCGAGCAGGACGAGGAGACCGGCAAGTACCGCCTCGGGCTGGTCGTCATCCGCCTCGCGGAACGGGCCGAGCGGACGCTCGACCTGCGCGGGATCGCGATGCCCGAGCTCGAGCGGCTGGCGCGCCTGACCCGCGAGACGACCGGCCTGGGCGCGCTCGAGGGTGACCAGCTGCTGACCGTCGCCCAGGCCGACGGGCCGAACCTGATCGCGGTCGGCGACTGGACCGGCCGCTCGACGCCGCTCCATTGCGTCGCTTCGGGCAAGGTCCTCCTGGCCGCGCTGGCCGAGCGCGAGGTCCTGCGGATCGTGCGCAAGGGCCTGGCGGCCTACACCGAGCGGACCGTGACCGAGCTCGAGCCGCTGCTCGAGGAGCTCGTCGCGGGTCCGCCGGCGGGGCTACGCCACCGCGATCGGCGAGTTCGAGCTCGGCCTCAACGCCGTGGCCGCGCCGGTCTTCGATGCCCGCGGCGCGGTCATCGCCGCGGTCGACATCTGGGGTCCGGCCTTCCGCCTCACGCCCCGGCGGATCCCCGAGCTCGCCTCGCAGGCCCGCGAGGCGGCCGCGGCGATCTCCGTCCGACTGGGCGGCGCGGCGGCCTGAGTCTCGGGCAGCTCTCGCCGGCGGCGGATGGCCCGCTCCGCCGCAGCGCGCTGTAGGCTGCAGCAGGTCATGCCTGACACCGTACGCCGGCTGGGTGGCGATCATCGCCGACCGGCTCCTGATCGTCCTCGTCATCGTCGTCGTGTGCGTCGCGATCACCCGGCTGACGCTGGGCGCCCTGCGCCGGGTCCTGGGAGCGATGCAGGCCCGGGCGCAGTCCGAGGCGAGCCTCGACGAGGCGGCCGAGGTGAGCAAGCGCTTCGCGACGATCGAGCGCTCGCCGGCTATGTCGTCAAGGGCTTCGTGCATCACGATCGGCGGCCTGCTCGTCCTCGAGCAGATCGGGCTCGACGTCGGCCCGGCGATCGCCGGCCTGGGCGTCGTCGGGATCGCCATCGGCTTCGGGGCCCAGGCGATCGTCCGGGACTTCTTCTCGGGGATCCTGATCCTGCTCGAGAACCAGTACGGCCAGGGCGACGTCGTGGAGATCGCCGGGGTGACCGGGACGGTCGAGGAGCTGACCCTGCGCCGGACGGTCCTGCGCGATGCCGACGGGGTCGTCCACAACGTGCCCAACGGCGAGATCAAGGTGGCCTCGAACCGGACCCGCGTCTGGCGCCGGATCAACCACGACGTGATCGTCGCCTACGGCACCGACATCGAGCACGCGATCGCGGTCTTCGATGCGGTCGGGCGCCGACCTGGCGGCCGATCCGGCCTGGGCGCCAGCCGATCCTCGAGACGCCCGCCGTCGACCGGGTCGACCAGCTCGGCGAACGGGGGATCACCCTCAAGATCCTGGGCCGCGTCCGGGCCGGCGAGATGGTCGCCGTGACCGGCGAGCTGCGCAAGCGGATCCTGGCCGCGATGGCCGCCAACGGGATCGAGATCCCCGCGCCGGTCACTTCCGTCGGGCATGCCGGTCACCACCAACATGCTGGCCGCCGGCCCGCCTGCCGCCCCGCCCTGCGCCGGACGGGGAGGACGCCGACCGAGGACGGCCCGCGGATGGCGCCTGACCGACGGCGTTCGGCCTGAACCGGCCGGTAGAATGGACGGGAAGCCAGCGGGTGAGCCAGCGCAGGAGAGTGTCGTGAGCACCGAGCCGTCGTCCCAGCCCGAGATCGAGAACCTGATGACCGAGGCGCGCACGTTCGCGCCCGATCCCGCGTTCGTCGCCCAGGCCAACGCCGGGCCCGCGGAGTACGCCGAGGCCGCGGCCGATTTCGAGGCGTTCTGGGCAGCGCGGGCGCGCGAGCGGCTGCGCTGGACCGAGCCGTTCCACACGACCCTCGAGTGGGACCTGCCCTTCGCCAAGTGGTTCCTGGGCGGCCGCCTGAACGTCTCGGAGAACTGCCTCGACCGGCACGTCGAGAACGGCCTGGGCGACAAGGTCGCCTACCACTGGATCGGCGAGCCGGGCGACACCCGGACGCTGACCTACGCCGACCTGCTGCGCGAGGTGGGCAAGGCCGCCAATGCGCTCAAGGAGCTGGGCGTCGAGGCCGGCGACCGGGTCGCGATCTACATGCCGATGATCCCCGAGCTGCCGATCGCGATGCTGGCCTGCGCCCGGCTGGGGGCGGCCCACACGGTGATCTTCGGCGGCTTCTCGGCCGAGGCCCTGTCCGACCGGATCAACGACGCCCAGGCCAAGGTCCTGATCACCGCCGACGGCGGCTGGCGGCGGGGCAAGCCGGTCGGCCTCAAGCACCACGCCGACGAGGCGCTCGAGCCTCGACTCCCTCGATCACCGCCTCGATCGTCGTCCGCCGGATCGGCGAGCGAGCGTGCCACATGGTCGAGGGCCGCGACCACTGGTGGCACGACATCGTCGATCGCCAGGATCCGATCTGCCCGCCCGTCCCGGTCGACAGCGAGCAGCTCCTGTACCTGCTCTACACCTCGGGCACGACGGCCAAGCCGAAGGGGATCATCCACACCTCGGCCGGCTACCTGCTGGGCGCCTCGTACACCCACGAGATCGTCTTCGACATCAAGCCCGACGACGTCTACTGGTGCGCGGCCGATATCGGCTGGGTCACCGGCCACAGCTACATCGTCTACGGCCCGCTGGCCAACGCGACGACCGGGGTCCTCTACGAGGGCGCCCCGGACACGCCCGACTGGGATCGCTGGTGGCAGATCGTCGAGGACCTCAAGGTCACGATCCTGTACTGCGCGCCGACGGCGATCCGGGCGTTCATGAAGCAGGGCGAGGCTATCCCAGCCCGCCACGACCTGTCCTCGCTGCGCGTCCTCGGCTCGGTCGGCGAGCCGATCAACCCCGAGGCCTGGCTGTGGTACCAGCGCAACATCGGCGGCGGCCACGACGCCGATCGTGGACACCTGGTGGCAGACCGAGACGGGCTCGATCCTGATCAGCCCGCTGCCCGGCGTGACGACGACCAAGCCCGGCTCGGCGACCTTCCCGCTGCCCGGGATCGTCGCCGACGTCGTCGACGCAGCCGGCCAGAGCGTGCCCCTGGGCGGCGGCGGCTACCTCGTCCTCAAGCAGCCCTGGCCGTCGATGCTGCGCGGGATCTACGGCGATCCGGAGCGCTATCGGGCGACCTACTGGAGCCGCTTCCCGGGGATGTACTTCGCGGGCGACGGCGCCAAGCGCGACGACGAGGGCTACTACTGGCTGCTCGGCCGGGTCGACGACGTCATGAACGTGGCCGGCCACCGGATCAGCACGATCGAGGTCGAGATCGGCCCTGGTCGACCATCCCAGCGTGGCCGAGGCGGCCGTCGTGGGCAAGCTCGACGAGATCAGCGGCCAGGCGATCTTCGCCTTCGTGACCCTCAAGACCGGGATCGAGCCGAATGACAGCCCTGGCCGTCCAGCTGCGCGAGCACGTCGGCCGGGTGATCGGCCCGATCGCCCGGCCCAAGTTCCTGATGTTCACCCCGGACCTGCCCAAGACCCGCTCGGGCAAGATCATGCGCCGGCTGCTCCGCGACATCGCCGAGAACCGGGTCCTGGGCGACACGACCACCCTGGCCGATGCCGGGGTGGTCGAGACGATCCGCGACAACAGCGGCTCGGCCGAGGAGGAATAGGTGCCGTTCGGCTTTCGGCAAGCCGGGAGGCCAAGCCGGCCGAGCCGGAGGCGACCGCCCGAGACGGCCGACGTCGGCAGTGGTCGCCACTGCCCGAGGTCGCTGAGCGGCGGGATCGCCTTCGACGGCCTGACCGAGGAATGGCGGCTGGTCGGGGTCATGGAGGTCAAGGGCCGCCTGTCCGATGCCCTCAATCGGCGCGACGCGATCTCGATCCGGGAGGTCAGCTGGGCGCCGATCGATGGCTCCGAGCCGTTCAGCCCGGTGCCCGGCCTGCGCAGCATCGACCCGTATGACCTGATCGTGGTCCTGGCCGGCGAGAACACCCTGCCCGACCTTCTCGGACGAGGAGAAGGCCGCCCACCGGGTCCACAAGGTCAGCTACGGGGTCGACCTCGAGGTCCCGCCCTATCGCGTCCGGGGCACGGTCCACCTCTTCCCAGGCTCCGAGCCGGAACGCCTGCTCGACCGCTCGAGCGACATGTTCTTCGCCGTGACCAGCGGCGCCGTGATGATCGAAGAGATGCGGATCGGCGATCCGCGGGCCAGCACGATCCTGGTCAACCGGCAGTACCTGCGCCGGGTGGAGCAGGCCGAGATCGACACGCTCGAAGACCCGGCCGGTCCGGCCTGACCGAACGGCCGGGAGGCCCGGCCGCCGGCCTCGCTCGCGAGCGAGTCAGGCCCGGGCGGGTTCCTTGGTCCGGTTGAAGATCCGGAAGGCCGGCTTGGCCGTCGCCGCGGCGCGATCCAGGGCCTGAGCGCTCGGTGCCGACCAGCTTCTCGGCCAGCTGCTCGAAGTCCTCGGTCACCTTTTCCTTGGGGTACTGCTCGACGACGGTGTGACCTTCGTTGGCCGCCCGGACGAAGAGCAGGCCGCCCGATCGAATCAGGGCCAGGGCGGGCATGCCCACGGTCCGTTCCATGTCGGCCACCGACACGCCGCTGTTGGCCCGGTTGATGACCAGGGCCAGCTTGTCGCGGACCCCCAGCTCGAGGGCCACGTCGCGCATCTGGACGGCTGCCCGCAGGGCGGGCACGTCGGGCGTGACCGGAACCAGGATGCGATCGGCCCGCAGGAAGATCTCCTGGTTGAGCGGGCTGTACGACGGGTGCATGTCGACGATGATGAAGTCGAAGCCGCGCCGGGCTGCCCGGATGGCGTCTCCGACCCGCTCGGGCACGAGGATCTCGGTATTGAGCGGGCTGGCGGTCATCACGCACACGGTCAGCCCGTTCTGGTGCTGGGTGGCGATGTCGATGAGGCTGCGTTCTGAGCGCTCGTCGGCGATGTCCTCGGTCCAGGCATCGACCACCGTCGTGACCGATTCCAGGCCGAGCGACGTGGCGATGTGGCCGGTGACAGTGTCGGCGTCAAGGAGCATGACCTTGAGGTTGAGCCGGACCTGCAGGGCGGCGGCCAGGTTGACCGCGGTGGTGGTCTTGCCCACGCCACCCTTGGGATTGAAGATCGCGACGATCGTTGCCCGCTTCGACCACGACTCCGATTCGAAGTCACCGCCGGACTGGAGGACCGGGCCGGATCCATCGTCGACCGTGACCGAGCGAATCAACATCGCCTCGATCCGCCAGCGGAGCGAGTCGGTCGAATACGGCCGGGTGAAGAACTCGTCGTCGATGTTGGCCTTGGTCGCGGCGCCGGCCAGGCGGTCGAGGGCGCGCTGCGACACGACCATCAGGGCCGGGATGTCGCGCTCCTCGTCGTGGAGCAGGGAGTAGTACTCGAGCGAGCGATCGAAGTCGCTCTCGCCATCAAGGATGGCGACCCCGACCTCCCGGTGGGTGGCGAGGATTGCCTCCAGCTCGGCCGGAGCGCTGACCGCCAGGACCTCGAAGCCAGCCTCGGTCAGCTCACGGGTAACGGCAACCTGCTCGTCCCGGGGCAGGGCGACGGCGATGGTCTGGCGGCCCACCGGGCCTAGCTCCCGGACTCGGGATCGTGGGCGGTGACGCTGACCACGTTGTCGGTCACGTTGGTGACCCGGGCCCGGAAGCCCGGCAGGGTCGGCACGATCTCGCTCGGGTTGACCCCGGTGTCGTGATTGACGGTGAAGACGAACTCACCGTCCGGCCCCGAGGACACGCCGACCGACTGGACGCCGGCGACCCGCCCGAGATGGCGCTTGAAGCTGGCGATGCTGGCCACGCTTACCAGGCCGGTCACGACCACCTTCGAGGTGGCCTCCGAGGCGGCCTTGGCGGCTCGAGCCTCGGTGTCGCCTTCGGCCGGAACCAGTCCGGCCAGGCGGGCTGCCAGGGCGTCGTCGCCCATCGTCGGGATCTCCTCCTCGACCGGAGCCGTGGCCCCATCGGTCTTGGTCGCCTCGGCAGCGGCCTCGGCCTCGGCGGCATCGAAGCCCGAGGACATGCCCAGGGCGGCCAGCCGCGGGTCGTTTTCGTCCGTCGTGACCTGGCCGGCCTCGGCCTCGGCCTCGCCCGTAGCGCTGCCTTCGGTCGACCTCGGCCGCCTGGTGAGCGGCCTCGATGGCGGCCATGGCGGCTTCGCCTTCAGACGAAGCTGAGTCGTCGGTCGGGGCGCTGGCGTCGGCCGTGGCCTGGGCATCGACCGGCGTGTCGCCGATCAGCTCGGCAACCTCGGCCGAGGGCTGCCACGGGACAGAGGCGTCGAAGGAGGGCGGATCGGGCAGGTTCTGGGCCATGCCCGCGATCTTGGTCGGATCCTGCTCGGCGACGAGCTGCTCGAAGAAGCGCTCCATCTCGAGCTCGAACCCGGCGACCCGGCTCTGGACCCGGTCGATCTCGTATTCGATCTGGCCGGCGTGCTCTTCGAGCTCGCGCTCGAGGCCCTGCTTGCGGTCGGCAATCTTGCCTTGGGTCTCTTCGCGGATCCGGGCGATCTCGGCCTTCGACCAGTCCTGGATCCCGGAGATGTCATCATCGGACCGCTTGCGCAGCTCGGTCGCCTCGACCGCGGAGCGCGAGTGGATCTCCTCGATGAACGTCTTGGCATCGGTCTGGAACTGGCTGAGGGTCTGGGCGCGGGATTCCTCGGCCGCGGCCTGCATCGCGCGGGTCAGGTCGAGCACGAACTTCGTGGGTGGCTTCGCGGCGGGCCGTGCTCGTCGAGCGGGACGGCGCGGGCGCTGCGGTAAGGGTCGACTCCACGGAGGTTTCCTTCGGGCTCGAATCTGATGCGGTGGTCGGGACGGTGTCGCTGCTGTCGCTGTCAGGCGGGGTGTCGGCGGCTGTGGCCTGATTGGTCTCGGGAGCTTCGGCGCTGGTGTCGGTCGGGGCATCGGCCTGGGCCGGTGCGCTGGCTCCGGTCGGGGCGGGTGCCGTGGCCGTGGCCTCGGTCACGGCGTCCGTGGCCTCGTCCGTGGTGGTTGCCTCGGCGGTCCGGCCAACGGGCGCCTTGTCACTCCGCTCCTCCGAGCTCCACGGGAGTCGGAAGCCGGTGCGTGATTCGGTCGTCGCCATGGATCGTTCGGTTCCCTCCAGGTGAGGTCGCTGGGTGCATCTCTCAGAACGTGTGGGCATCGTATGGGCGTGTAGCGGTCCGGTGGAGTGCGCTAGTGGTACCAATCGGTCGATCCGGTGGTACCGGAGGTCCCGCACGAGGATCGTCCCGGTGTCGCTCGTCACCGCCGGTTCGTGGTTGGTGGTGTCGGCGATCAACGCCGGGCCTGCTCGCCCGCGGTGATGCGCGCTTGTGGTGGCGAATCCTGCGCATTCGAGCTCGAACCGGTGGAGACCGGCGGCCTGGAGCGCGAGGGTTTGACCGGGGGCGGGCGTACCATGCGGGCATGGCAGTCGAACTCGTTCCGGTCCCCACCCGCTTGGGCGATCGTCTTGGCCGGCCCCTCCATGACCTGCGGATCTCGGTCACCGACCGCTGCAACTTCCGGTGCACCTACTGCATGCCCCGCGAGATCTACGGCCGCGACTTCGCGTTCCTGCCCCGCTCTGAGGTGCTCACCTTCGAGGAGATCGAGCGGCTGGCCCGGATCTTCGTGGCCGAAGGGGCGGAGAAGCTCCGGATCACCGGCGGCGAGCCGCTCGTCCGGCGCGGGCTGCCCGACCTGGTGGCCATCCTGGCCCGCCTGCGCCGACCCGACGGCGGGCCGCTCGACCTGACGCTGACCACGAATGGTTCGGCCCTGCGCCGGCTGGCGGAGCCACTCCGGCAGGCCGGCCTGGGCCGGATCACGGTCAGCCTGGACTCGCTCGACGACGCAACGTTCAGGGCCATGAACGGGGTCGACTTTCCGGTCGCCGACGTTCTCGACGGCATTGCCGCCGCCGGCGAGGCCGGCTTCGGTCCGCTCAAGATCAACATGGTCGTCCGGCGCGGGATCAACGAGACGAGCATCCTGCCGATGGCCCGCTGGGCCCGGCGCGAGGGTCACATCCTGCGTTTCATCGAATACATGGATGTCGGCCACTCCAACGGCTGGCGGTTGGACGAGGTCGTCCCGGCCGCCGAGATCATCGGCCTGATCGACGCCGAGCTGGGGCTCGAGGCGCTGCCGGCCAACTACCGGGGCGAGGTCGCCGGCCGCTGGCGCTACGCGGATGGCGGCGAGCTGGGCATCATCGCCTCGGTCAGCCAGCCCTTCTGCAGCGCCTGCAGCCGGGCCCGCCTGTCGGCCGAAGGCAAGCTCTACACCTGTCTCTTCGCCTCGGACGGGACCGACCTGCGCGGGCCGCTCCGAGACGGTGCCTCCGATGACCAGCTGACCGACGTGATCCAGGCGGTCTGGCGGATCCGCGTCCGACCGCTACTCGGAGCTGCGCTCGGAGGCGACGACGCGCCTGCCCAAGGTCGAGATGTTCGCGATGGGCGGCTAGCGGGTCGAGTCCTAGCCGGCGGAGCGGACCGCCTCGGCTCCGTGGGCTGTTGGGCGCTCCTTACCCTGTTGGATGCTCGCTGCATGAGCATTCCAAGGGCAAGCGAAGCGCCAAGCCCTGGATGGACCTCGCTCGACGGCGTCCCAGCCCCTGCCCGTCCACGGATCCACGCTTGGAACCGGTTCGGGCCCGGCTTCAGCTGGGTCGTCGCGGCGTCCAATCGATGATGGATCAGGCCTTGGGCTCGCCACTCCCCACGGATTGCTCATGCAGCGAGCGCCGAGGGACTCAAGCCGGGCCGCCCGGGGCTCAGGGGCGTTGGCGGGCCGGCAGGGGCCAAGGGGCGGCCGGGCTTGGTCCAACAGCGTGGGGCAGGCCGGCTGAGCGCTGCCCGACCCTTGTCCACCGACTGTCCACAGCGACGGTGGATTGGTGGAAACGAAAAAGGCGTTCCCGGATAACTCGTGGATAACGCCGTTGTCATCAGGCGTTGATCCGGCGATGATTCGTCTTGCCCGAAGGGGCCATCGGAAAGCGGAAGTTCGAGATCACATCAAGGGCATTCGCCGACTGACCGGTCGCTTCGGGCGCTTCTCTACCCGCCACGCGGCCTTCGGGCCCGCGCTCGACGGGGATCGCCCGAATGGACGTGATCGGCATCCCGGTGTCGATACTCCGCTCGGGCGATCGAAGCGTCCGGGGCCTTTCAGGCCTCGCGTCACCACCCAGCCTGACCCGCGCGTCACGGTGCGCGCGGCGCGACAAACGGCACGTTTCGGGCCGTTCCGGGGGAACAGCGCGGGGCCTTGAGCGGTTTGGATCCCCTACTGGGCCTCGCCTCATCCCGGCGCGAGCGTGGCTCGGTGTGAAATCCGCGGTGGCCGCTGGTCCCATTCTTCGAGTCGCGCCGTTTGTCCTGCCCCAGGCACCATTTGGGCGGGGGCAGCGGCCCGGCATGGTGCGCCCGGTGCGGTGCGCCCGGTGCGGCTCGTCCGGCGCGGGCCGCTCGCTAGACTCTGGCGATGACCGACGCCGATCCCGCCCGCCCAATTCCTCCGGCCGAGCAACCGGCCCGGCTGGCCGCCCTCGAAGCCGCCGTCCGCGCCCGGACGGACCTCGTGCCGCGAGTCGGGATCGTCCTGGGATCCGGCCTGGGCGGCCTGGCCGACGCCTTGGCCGAGCCGGTCGCGATACCGTTCGCCGAACTGCCGGGCTGGCCTGCGGCGACCGCGCCGGGTCACCTCGGGCGACTCCTCCTGGGCAAGCTCGAAGGCGTGCCCGTGGTCATGCTCCAGGGACGCTTCCACCTGTACGAGGGCAATGATTCGGGCCTCGTCGTCCAGCCGGTCCTGCTCATGGGCCGGCTCGGGGCGCGCACGGTGATCCTGACCAACGCCGCCGGTGGCCTGAACCCGGCCTACGGCGCGGGGACCCTGATGGTCATCGCCGACCACATCAACTTGACGGGCCGAACGCCCCTGCTCGGGCCGAACGCCGACCAGATCGGGCCGCGCTTCCCCGACCTGACCGACGTCTACGCCCCGGCCCTGCGGGCCCGGTTGCACGCGGCGGCCGCGGCCGAGGGCACGGCCCTGGAGGAGGGGATCTACGTCGGCCTGCTCGGCCCGAGCTACGAAACGCCGGCGGAGGTTCGACTCTTCCGGACGTTCGGCGGCGACGCGGTGGGCATGTCCACGGTCCTCGAGGCGATCGCCTGCCGGTGGGCCGGCCTGCAGGTCGCCGGCATCTCGCTCGTTACCAATCCGGGCGCCGGCTACTCGGGCGTGCCGCTCAGCCACGAGGAGGTCCTGGCGGCCGGCCAGGAGGCTGGGCCGCGCCTCGCCGGAGTGATCCAGCGCTTCGTCCGCGAGCTGCCCTGATCGGTTCGTCGATGGACCGCCCAGATCTCGAAAGGACGCGGGCCGAGCTGCTCGGGTACGAGCTCGCGTTGGCCGCCCACGACGGGTCGGGCCTGGGCGTCGAGCTGGCCGACCTGATCGCCGATGACTTCGTCGAATTCGGGGGGAGTGGCCGGACCTGGGACGCGGCGGCGGTCCGGAGGCTGGTCGCGGGCCCGACGGTCGAGCGCCCTACGATCGAGCAGTTCGAGATCGAGTTCCTGGCCGACGGGGTGGTCCTGGCCACCTATCGGATCACGGCACCGGCGGCCTCGATCCGCTCGTCGGTCTGGATCCGTCGGGAGAACGCCTGGCAGGTTCGCTTCCACCAGGGCACTCCCCGCCCGGAACCTGGAGCCGGGCCGCCCGGCTGACCCAAGGCCGCCGGGCTGACCGCTGGGCTAGCCGCCACGGTGGCCGCCGGGCTGGCCGCCGGACTAGCTGACGGGCAGCTCTCGGCCGGCCGCCCGGGCGGCCTTGGCCTTGTCCGCCCAGGCCCCCAGGACGTTGTCCTTGTGGGGCCGGATCGGGCAGTGCTCGTCGCGATTGCCCATCTCATCGCAATAGCCGAGGGCGACGCACTTCGGGGCGAGGAAGCTGCCCAGGAACGGGCTGACTTCGAAGATCTCGTGCCGAATGAGCTGGAACAGGCGCCGGATCTCCCACTGGGCCATCGTGCACAGGCGCAGGCCCGACATGTGGATGAGCGCCCGCAGGTTCGTGGTCATCACGAGATTCGTCCGGGTCGCGTTGGGGAACACGAAGCGGGCGTCCTCGCCCGGGATGCCGGCCGCGACCAGCTCGCCGTACAGCTCCATCGAGCCCTCGATCTGCTCCTCGTAGCGCTCGCGCAGCTCCGGCTCGGCCTCGGCCAGGGTGCTGGGCAGCATCGTCGAGGCGCCCTTGAACGTCACGTAGCGCTGGCTCTGCTGGTCGAATGCCACGCCGGCCCGATGGCGGACGAGCTGATGGCTCAGGGTCCGCGACACGCCGCTGATGCCGAAGGTGAAGACGATGTGCTCAATGGTGCTGCCGTGGCCTGACTCGATCACGCCCTGGATCAGCTTGCGTTGCTTGGCCGGGTCGATCTGGCCGTCCACCGCGCGCCGGAAGATCTCGTCCGGGGCGAGCTCCGAGTAGCACGTCCGGCAGGCGGTATAGATCAGGGGAACGTAGAACCGTTCGACGATGTCCCGGTCGGGGAACAGCAGGGTCGCCTTCATGCCCAGCTCGTGGCGCCCCGGATTGCGCGGAATCCCGGTCTTCTCGCGGACCGGACCGGGGCCAGCCGGACCGGGGCCAGTCGGACCGGGGCCAGTGGCCACGGGTACGGGCACGGGGGTCGTCTCGGCGGTCATCTCCGGAAGTGTAGCCCGGGCGCCCGGCCCGGGCAGCGGCCGGCTACGGCCTCGGCAGCGGTTCGACGGAGACCAGCTCGCGCCGCCAGGCGGGTGGCTCAAAGGCTGATCCGAAGCCGTCCGTCTTGGCCACGATCCGGCCGTCCCGGAACTCGAACAGGCTGATGTTCCGCCAGGGGACGCCGTCGCCGTAGTCGCCGGTCCAGACCGCGGCGACGAGGTCCGGCCCGCCGATGACCCGGTGGACGAGCACTCGGGGCAGGCTGGGTGTCCGCTCGACGACGCTCTCGATCGCCGGTCGACCCGGATCACCTCGCCGCTGCCCGGCCAGGACCACTCGCAATCGTCGGCCAGGTCGGCCACGATCGCAGCCACGTCGCGTCGGTTGATCGCCGCGAAATACCGCTCGACCGCCGCGCGCTCAGCCTTCCCATCGTCCGCGTTCGTCATGACCCATCCTCGAGGGCGTAGGCGACGGCTTCATCTAGGCTCATCGCCGCGCCCTCCGCGGCATAGCTGCTCCAGGTCGGCCTCGCTCAGCAGCTGGCGGGTTGTCTGGACCGAAGCCGCCTCGTCGATCTCGTCGACGAGGCTTGACAAGTTGGCCCCGGTCGTCACGGCGAGGGACCGGGCAGCGCCGTGCAGCCGCGCCGAGCGCTTCAGATCGCCTCTCATCGCGGCCAAGGCCGAGTAGTCATCGAGGAGGAGGCTTAGGGCGGTTGCGTCGCCCGCGGCCGCGAACCGGCGGATCGCCGCTTCGATGTGGCCGGCCGCTTCGACCCCCTTACGCTTGCGGATCAGGGCCGTTCCAAGCATGTGGTGGGACCAGGCGGTCATCGTCTCGTCATCGGTTGCCTCGAACAGCTCGAGCGCCTCTCGAAAGCTGGCGATTGCCTCGTCGGCCATCAGGTGGAAGTGGTACCAGTTGCCGATCACCCAGATCGCCTTGGCCGCGCCGTGCTGGTCCCCAAGGGCGCGATAGATCGCCAGCGCCTCCTCCATCATCCCGAGCCCAATTCGGTCGGGGTCGGTCAGCATCCCGTCGTGGTCGTTGTCGACGAAGACGAAGCTGAACGAGGCGTTGTAGAGAGCATTGGCGATCTCGGCCTGGTCGCCGACCTCGCGCCAGGTGCTGAGCGCCTCGTCGTAGTAGCTGGTCATCGCCGAGATGTCGGCCTGCCACCAGGCAATCCCGCCGAGCCCCTCCAGGACCCGCGCGCGGAGGCCCGGATTGGCGCGCGACCACGGCTCGGCCGCGATTCGATCGAGGCGCTGGCGTCCCTCGACCAGGTAGCCTCGCTTCTGCCAGAAGCGCCAGAGGGCAAAACCGAGGCGGCAGGCGACCTCCGGTTCGGGTCGGGCGGTGGCCCATTCGATCGCGGCTCGGAAGTTGTCGTGCTCGGAATCCAGTCGATCGAGCCAGGCCCGCTGGTCCGCACCCGACAGCTTCGGGGCGGCCTCCTCGGCCAGGGCGAGGTAGACGCTGGCGTGGCGAGCCCGGATCGATTCGAGCTCGCCGCTCGCCTCGAGCTGCTCCGAGGCGTAGGCCCGGATCGTCTCGAGCATGCGGAAGCGGGCTTCTCCGGCGACCTCTTCGGCCCGGACCAGGCTCTGGTCGACCAGCACGCCGATCCCGTCGAGGACGTCGACGCCGAGCTCATCGGCCGGACCACACACCTGCTCGGCCTCGACCAGGCTGCAGCCTGCGGCGAAGACCGACAACCGGCGGATCAGCCGGGCACCCGGCTCGTCGAGCAGGTCATAGCTCCAGGCGATCGCCCCGCGCAGGGTCTGCTGGCGCTCGGTCAGGTCGCGCGCCCCGCCGCCGAGGGCTGCCAGCTGATCGCCCAACCGGGTCAGGATCGACTCTGGCGGCAGGAGCTTGACCCGGGCCGCGGCCAGCTCGATCGCGAGGGGCATGCCCTGGAGGCGGGCGACGATCCCGGCGACGGCCGCGGCATTGTCCGCGGTCAGGTGAAAGCCCGGCTTGACCGCCCCGGCCCGGGCCACGAACAGCCGGACCGACTCGTAACCACCGAGGGTCTCCGGGTCGGTCGCCCGCTCGGCGCCCGAAAGCTGGGCCCGGTCGTAGCCGGCGAGGGCCGTCGGATCGGGCGGCGTCGGCAGGCCCGGCACCGGATATTCCTGCTCGCCCGAGACGTGCAGGGCGGCCCGGCTCGATACGATCACCTTCAGGTTGGTCGTGGCCCGGAGGAGCTCGCCGATGACCGGGGCCGCTTCGATCACCTGCTCGAAGTTGTCCAGCACGAGGAGCAGGCGGCGTTCCGCGATCCAGGTCGCCAGCCTTGTTCCGATCGGGGTCGCGGGGTCCTCGGCCACGCCCAGGATGCCGGCGATCGTGGGCGCGACGAGGGCCGGCTCCCGGATCGGCTCGAGCGCCACGAAGTAGACGCCGTCGGGGAACCCGTCGGCAACCGACGCGGCGAGCTGGAGCGAGAGACGGGTCTTGCCCGTCCCGCCGGGACCAGTCAGGGTCAGCAACCGGGTTGCCGCCAGCCGCTCGGTGGTCTCGTCCAGTTCGGCCGCCCGGCCGACGAACGAGGTGACCTGGGTCGGCAGGTTGTTGGGCCGACTGTCGAGCGAGCGGATCGGTCGCGGGTCATCGGCGATTCCATCGATCTCGAGAATCGCCAGCCGCTCCGGGCGGAGGTCCTTGAGCCGATGCTCGCCCACGTCGCGAGTCTGGACTCCGGGCGGCAGGGCGCCGCTCAGGAGAGGCACCGTCGCCGAGGACAGGATCACCTGGCCGCCATTCGCAGCAGCCGCCACCCGCGCCGCCCGGTTCACGTCGGCCCCGACGTAGCTGCCGCCGCTGATCACGCCGAGACCGGTGTGGAGGCCCATCCGGACCCGGATCCGGCCGACGTCGTGGGGGAACGTGGCGTCCGCCAGCAGCCGCTGGGCCTGGGCCGCCGCCGCTACGGCAGCCGGAGCGGACTCGAAGACCACGAAGAACGAGTCCCCTTCGGTGCCGACCTCAATGCCCTTGTTCGCCGCCCAGGCCGTCCGCAGCAGATCGCGGTGATAGCCCAGCACATCGCCGTAGGCATCGGGGCCGAGGTCCTGGACAAGCTTCGTGGAGCCCTCGATGTCGGTGAACAGGAAGGTCAGCGTGCCGCTGGGCAGCGCCGCCGCAGGCTCCTCGATCCGGGGGCCTGAATCAACCCGGGAGTCGTCGATCGATTGGGGCATCGCTCTCTCGTGGCGCGGCCAGGATCGGGCTTCCTGGCCCAAGGTCCAGCGTATACGATGGTGGAACGCGGCGACCGCGCTGCTTCGACGGGTTTGGAGGGCGGACGGGCAACGATGGCCGAGCAGGATCAGATCGCCGACGAGCTGGCCGGCTTCGCCCTCTTCGCCGACCTTTCCACACCGCAGCTGCAGGGCGTCGCCCATGCCTTCGAGGAGACCCTCCTCCAGGACGGCGAGCGGGTCCTGCGCCAGGGGCTGACCGGCACCGGCCTGTATCTCATCATGGATGGCGAGGCATCGGTTCGGGTCGACGGCGAGGAGCGTGCCCGGCTCGGGCGGGGCGAGTTCTTCGGCGAGGTCTCGATCCTGCTGGGCGAGCCGCCGGTGGCCGACGTGGTCGCGCTCGGCACCCTGCGTTGCCTGGTCCTGCCCGGTCCCGCCGTCCACAAATTCCTGCTCGGGCACCCGACCTTGATGTACCGCATGCTGCAGGCCTCGGCCCGGCGCCTTCGCAACGCGAACCGGTGGCGGAGCTGACCGACCGCCCGTTCCCGCCGGGCGATTACCCCCTGATCGTCGTCGGCAGCGGACCGGGCGGGCTCCAGGCCTCGACCGCCCTGCGCGGCTACGGGATCAAGCACGCGGTCCTGTCGGCCGATGACGAGCCCGGCGGCATGTTCCGGCGCTGGCCGTTCTTCCAGCGCCTCCTGTCCTGGACCAAGCCGTACGCACCAGTCATCCGGGGCACCCGCCCCTACGAGCGCTATGACTGGAACAGCCTGATCCCCGAGACGGACGAGCATCGAGCCGTCGTGGCCGGCCTGATGGATGGCTCGTCGTATTTCCCCAGCCGGCCCGAGATGCAGGCCGGGCTCGAGGCGTTCGCCGATCGGACCGGCCTGGCCGTGCGCTTCGGCTGCCGCTGGACGGGCACCCGGCGCGCGGACGACGGGCGGTTCGTGCTCGAGACGAGCGATGGCGAGTACACCGCCGGGACCCTGGTCTTCGCCGTGGGCGTGGCCCAGCCCTATCGGCCGAGCAGCCCGGGCATGGACCTGGCCGCCCACTACGCCGATACCCGGCCGGTCGAGGAATACGCCGACAAGCGGATCTTCATCGTGGGCAAGCAGAACTCCGGCTTCGAGCTGGCGACCGGGATGCTGCCGTGGGCCAAGCGGATCATCATCGCCTCGCCCTCCCCGGCGAAGCTCTCGGTCAACACCCACTCGCTGGTCGGCATCCGGGCCCGCTACGTCCAGCCCTATGAGGACCATGTCCTTGGTGGCGGCGTGGCCGTCCTCGACGCCGCGATCGAGCGGATCGAGGCAGCCGGGGGCGACGCCCCGTTCCGGGTGGTGACCCGGCGCTCGTCGGACGCCGTCGAGATGGATTTCGAGGTCGACGAGGTCATCGCGGCGACTGGCTTTACGGCGCCCCTCCTCGACCTGCCCGAGCTGGGGGTGACCACCTTCGGCCAGAGCCGGCTCCCGGCCCAGACGCCTTTCTGGGAAAGCGCAACGGTGCCCGGCATCTTCTTCGCGGGCACGATCGGCCAGGGCGCCGGTGGCCTCAAGAAGCACGGCATCCCGTCCAACTCGGGGGCTGTCCAGGGGGCGCGCTACAACGCCCGGGCGCTGGCCCGCCAGATCGCCTCGACCCGGTTCGGGGTCGCCCTGGACCGGCCCACGATCGCCGCCTCGGCCGTCGGGGACATGTTGATCGACGAGCTGACCGACGGCCCTGAGCTGTGGCACCAGCGGGCCTACCTGGCCCGGATCGTGAGCCTCGACCCGAGCGATGGCATCCGCGACGAGGGGATCGCGCCACTGGCCTGGTTCGTCGATGCCGGCGGGCCGGATGCCATCGCGGCCACTCTCGAGACCGACGGCACGGGCGCCGTCTACCCGGTCATCTACCTGCGCCGGTCGGGCGAGATCAGTGAGCACGCCATCGACCCCGACCCGCTCCTCGACTACCGGACGGCTTCGGCTCGAAGCGCGCTGGACGCGATCCTGGGACCGGTCCTGGGCGGAGTGACGGCCTCGTCGGCCTCCTAGCTTGTTAGCCGCATTCGGCTATCTGAGTAGTAATCAGCCGTTGACGGCTAACTCCACACCAGTTAGCCTCTCGCGATGAACAACGCTCAGGCGAAGGACGCGCCGGACGTCCCGGTCCAGGGGATCGTCGTGTTCGGCGATGTCGTCCGCTCGCGGCGTGACCCGACTGGCTCGGCGGACTGGCTGCGGGAGCTGACCGCCGGGCTCCAGGCCACCTTCGCCGGTGACGCGCTGGCCGCGTTCGGGTTCACCCAGGGCGACGAGCTCCAGGGCCTGCTCCGGCCCGGCGCCGATCCGCTGTCGGTCGTCCTGTGGGCAGCCCTCGGCAGCGCGGCCCGGCCCATGCGCTGGGCGGTCGCCCGCGGCCCGATCGAGCCCGGCCAGGGGCCGGCGACCCAGCGCACCGGGGAGGCATTCATCCAGGCCCGGGCCGCCCTGGCCGAGAACCGTCGGCTGCGGACGAGCCTTCGGATCGTCACCGCCGATCCGGCGGTGGACCCGCTCCTCGACGACCTGGCCCCGGTCCTTGGCCACGCGCTCGATGTCCTCAGCCCGGCCCAGCGCCGGGTGGCCGGCCTGATCCTCGTCGATGGTTTGCGCCGCTCACAGGTGGCCGACCGGCTCGGGGTCAGCCGGGCGACGGTGTCGGTCACGGCCGATCGGGCCGGGGTACCCTCGCTCGAGCGGCTGGCGCGGGTGATCCGGACCCTGGTGGACCGGAGCCGGCCGGCGGAACGGCGGACCTGATGTCGCAGAACGCGATCCTGCTCATCGCGGTGGCGATCCTGGCCCACCTGCTGGCCGATTTCGTGTTCCAGACGGACGCCATCGCCGAGGCCAAGGCGGCTCCCGACGGACGCGCCTGGCGCGGCCTGGGGATCCATGCCGGGATCGTGGCGATCTGCCTCATCCCGTTCGTGCTGGCCTACGGCGGCCGGGGCCTGGAGTACCTCGTGATCGTGTCGGTGGCCCACGGCCTCATCGACCGCTCGAAGGTGGTCCTGAGCCGGCGGGCCGTGCGATCGGCCGGCCCGAAACCGGCGGCGGCCGCGAGCCCGGCCCCGGATGATGATCTCCCGGAGGCCCCAGGCGACATGGCGGCCGCCGTCGATGCGCCCGGCGACCGGGCCTGGACGCCACTGCCTGCGGTCCTCTTCCTGGCCGACCAGGCCGCCCACTTCGCCGTCCTGATCATCGGTGCCAGCGTGCTCCTGCTCGGCCATCCGACCCTGTCCGGCTGGCACGACGTCGTCCACTCGCTCGGCGGCCACCTCCTGCCGGTCGCCCATCAGCAGGCGGCCCAGATCGTGATCGTCGTCCTGATCGATCTCGCGATCATCAACACCCGGGGCGGCCTGTTCCTGGTGGGCATCCTGCTTGCGCCGCGCGGCCTCGTCGATGACGCGGAGCCCGGTCCGCAACGGGTCGGCGCCACGATCGGAGTGCTCGAACGGCTGGTCGTGTGCGTCCTGGTCCTGACCGGCCAGGCGGCGGCGATCGGCTTCGTGATCGCGGCCAAGACCCTGGCCCGATTCCGCCAGCTCGATGACCGCCATTTCGCGGAGTACTACCTGGTCGGCACCCTGGCCAGCGTCACCCTGGCCCTGGCGACGTCGGTCGTGGCCGCGGCCGCCCTGAGCGGCCTGCGCTGACCGGTGCTCAGCCCGGCCTGAGCCTGGCCAGGCGCTCGGCCGCGGCAGCCAGGGTGTCGTGTCGCTTGGGGAAGGCGAAGCGGAGCTTGGTCCGGCCGAGCTCGGGCCGGGAGTAGAAGGACGAGCCGGGCACGGCCGCCACGCCCGGGTCGCGGATCAGGCGCCGGGCAAAGGTCACGTCGTCGTCGCTGGTCAGGCCCGCAATGTCGGTCATGACGTAGTAGGCGCCGGCCGGCACGGACACCCCGAGCCCGGCCGCCTCGAGGGCCGGCACGATCAGGTCGCGCCGGGCCCGATAGTCGTCGGCGAGGCGCCGGTAGTAGCCGTCGGGGAAGGACAGGGCCACGACCGCCGCCTGTTGGAGGGGAGCGGCCGCGCCGACCGTCAGGAAGTCGTGGACCCGTCGGATGCCGACGGTCAGGCTTGGGCTGGCGATCGTCCAGCCGACCCGCCAGCCCGTGACCGAATAGGTCTTGGACATCGAATCGATCGCGATCGTCCGGTCGGCCATGCCAGGCAGGGCGGCCAGGGCGATGTGCTCGCCCTCGAACACGATGTGCTGGTAGATGTCGTCGGTGATCGCGACCACGTCGTGCTCGATGCACAGCCCGGCGATCAGCTCGAGCTCGGCCCGCGAGTAGACCTTGCCGGTTGGGTTGTGGGGCGTGTTGACGATGATCGCCCGGGTTCGCCGGGTAAACGCCGCCCGCAGCTCGTCCGGGTCGATCGACCAGTCCGGCCCATGGAGGGTCACGTAGCAGGGGACGGCGCCGGCCAGGATCGCGTCCGGCCCGTAATTCTCGTAGAAGGGCTCGAAGATGATGACCTCTTCGCCCGGGTTGAGCACGCCCAGCAGGGCCGCGATCATCGCCTCGGTGGCGCCGCAGGTGACGGTGACCTGGGTCTGTGGGTCCACCTCCCAGCCCGGCTGGAAGCGGCGGGTCTTGGCTGCGATCGCCTCTCGCAAATTGGTCGCGCCCCAGGTGATCGCGTACTGGTTGATGTCGTCGACGATCGCCCGGCAGGCGGCCTGCTTGAGCTCCTCGGGCGCGGGAAAGTCGGGAAAGCCCTGGGCCAGGCTGACCGCCCCGGCCTCGACCGCCAGCCGGTTCATCTCGCGGATGACCGACTCGGTGAAGCTCGCCGCCCGGTCCGAGATCTGGCCTGTCCTGCGTCCGGCGTCGTTCATCAGACCAGCCTCCGGGGTATCGTCTCGGCCCAATCGCGATGGTGGAAGGGCTGCCCATCCAGGCTGACCGCCAGCTCGACGGCCAGCTCGAAGTCGCTCTCCGTGGAGGTCATCAGGCCGTTCGCCAGGACCTCGATCTGGTGGCCGTCCTGGTCGAGCCGGTAGACCACCTCGGTCCGCATCCGGGCGTGGGCCGGGTCGCTGTCGGAGGCGGTCATCTCGAGCAGCTCCGAGGAATACAGGCTCGTGCCGTCGGGCAGGGTGACGCCCTCGCCGCTGCCGGTCGCGACCGTGACCGAGTCGGCCAGCACGTCCTGGCTCACGGTCCACAGCGCGCTCTCGTCCGACGACCGGGCGCCGACCTCGGGCAGGCCCGCCGGCTCCGTCCGGAAGGCCGGCGTCGGGAGCTCAGCCTCCGCCGAGGCCGTGCCCAGGGATAGGCGTGACCGGCCGCCGAGGTGAATCGTCAGCTCGCCGGGATAGGGCGACGGCCAGATGACCGGCCAGTAGGCCGTCGCGACCGACAGCCGGATCCGATGGCCGGGCGCGAAACGATAGCCCGTCGCCCGCATCGGAATTGAGGTCTCCACGACCTCGCCGGCCACGAGCGGCTGGGCCGAGCCGTCGCTGTCACGGTGGGTCAGGTTGCGGATCCCGGCGGTCACCTGGGCGACCGTGCCGTCCGGGGCCACGTCGCTCAGTCGAGCGACCGCACTGGCGACCGGCATATCGGAGCCGATCGCGAGGTGGGCCACTGGGCCGCCGAACAGGTGAAGCGGCTCTGTCAACGGTGGGCTGGTCCAGGTTGGCAGGAGGGATTCGTCCGGCCGCAGGTCGCGGCCGAGACCGTTGGGCGGCCAGCCGGCGCCCCACGATAGCGACGATCTCGTCCCGATCGTCGCCCGGTGGACGATCGTGGCCCGGCCCGCTGTCGGACGCGACGCGGTGAGACCGCCGCTCGGGCTGAGATAGAAATCGCCCCCACCAGGTTCCGCCGGGCGAAGTGGCTCGCTTCGCCAGCGGCCCGGCCAGCTTGCCGGGAAGGCCTCGGGGAGTGCGAAGTCTCGCTCGAAATAAGTCAGCGGCGGCTCGTCCATCACCCCGTTGTGGATTCCCTTGAGCCAATGGTCGAAGAAGCGGACGACCTCGTGGAGCCAGTCCAGGGTGGGCCCGGGATAGGCCTCGTCCGGCAGGGCATGGACCCAGTTGCCGATCAGGGCCTTGCGCGGGGCATTCAGGCAATGGCGCCACATCCGCAGGGCAGCATCGACATAGCTGTCCATCCAGCCACCGATCAGGAACATCGGCACGACCAGCGCAGCCCAGTCGGGCGCGAGCGAGCCCTGCCGCCAGAACGGCCCGTCGAGCTGCTGGCGGAGCCACTCGAACAGCCAGACGGGGGTTTCTTCGAGGCGCTCGCGCCACTCGGCCTCCCAGCTCTGGCCGCGGTAGGCGGGCCGCCCAGGCAGGGCGTTCGAGCCGACCATGCTGACCGCGTACTGGCTCAGCTCGCTGGCCGTGACGCAGCCCCCGATGTAGTGGACGTCGTCCGTGTAGCGATCGTCGGAGGCGTAGACCGGCACGATCGCCCGGAGATGGGGCGGCCGGAGCATCGCCACCTGGATCGCCGCGAAGCCGCCCCAGCTGATCCCCCACATCCCGACGCTGCCGTTCGACCAAGGCTGGCCCGCCAGCCACTCGACGGCGTCGTAGCCATCGTTCGTTTCCTCGACGGTGTACTCGCCCCGGGCGATCCCCGGGCTGCTGCCGGTGCCCCGGATGTCGAGCCGGCAGAAGGCGTAGCCGCGGGCCGCCAGCCACTGGCCGCGGGCCTCGTCGGCGGCCCAGCGCCAGTCGTCCTTGCGATAGGGGATCATCTCGAGGATCGCCGGGAAGCGGTCAGCCGGACCCGAGCCGATGGGCAGCCACAGGTTGGCCGACAGCTCCAGTCCGTCACGCACCGGGATCCGGACGTCGCGCCGGACGTCCACGGTGTGGCCCGGCCGGGACGCCGGGCGAGGATCGGGGTCGGGCTGGGCCATCGCCCGAGTCTAGCGAGGCCGGCGCCGCCGCCGTCAGCGGGACCCGCCGCCCGGGACGTACGATCCAACCGTGAACCAGACCGAGCCGACCGAGTCGCCCTGGCGCCGCCGCTCCCGCCGGGTGGTCTACGACAACCCCTGGCTCGACGTCTACCACGACGAGGTGGACCGGCCCGATGGCCAGCCCGGGATCTATGGCGTCATCCACTTCCGCAATCACGCGGTGGCGATCGTGGCCATCGACGAGCAGGATCGGGTGGCCCTGGTTGGCCAGTGGCGCTACACCCTCGACGCCTATTCCTGGGAGCTGCCCGAGGGCGGCGTGCCGCCCGGCGAATCGCCCCTGGCCGGGGCCCAGCGCGAGCTCCAGGAGGAGACCGGGCTGGGTGCGGGCCACTGGCGCGAGATCGCCCGCATTGCGGTCTCCAACTCGGTCACCGACGAGCTCGGCACGATCTTCCTGGCGACCGAATTGGTCGAAGGGCCGGCCTCGCCTGACGGCACCGAGCAGCTCACCGTCGAGTGGCTGCCCTTCGACGCCGCCCTGGCCCTGATCGACTCGGGCCGGATCACGGACCTCCTCTCGATCGCGGCCCTGGAGCGGGTCGCCCGGTTGCGCCGGTGAGCGCCAGCCTGCACGTCTTGCGCGTCTTCGTCGACGATGCCGGCCGGCACGGCAACCTGCTGGGCGTGTTCCTCGACGGAAGCGCGATCCCGGAGGCCCGCCGCCAGGCGGTGGCCGCCGATCTGGGCTACAGCGAGACGGTCTTCGTCGAGGACGCCCGGGCGGGCCGGATCCGGATCTACACGCCGGGTCTGGAGCTGCCCTTCGCGGGCCATCCGACGGTCGGCACTGCCTGGCTGCTGGCCTCGGTCGGGATGCCGGTCGACGTCTTGTATGTCCCGGCCGGGCGGGTCCCGACCTGGGCCGAAGGCGACCGGCGCTGGGTCCGGGCCCGCCCCGAGTGGGTCTTCGCGATCAGCCTGGCCGAGCAGGCCGACCCGGCCGAGGTGGATGCCCTGACCGGGCCCCCGCCCGGCGAGGCCTCGTGGTATCCGTGGGCCTGGCAGGACCGCCAGGCCGGCACGATCCGGAGCCGCTTCTTCGCCCCGGAAGTGGGCATTGCCGAGGACGAGGCGACCGGCGCCGCCGCGGTCGTGATCACCAGCCGGCTGGGCCGCGGCCTCGAGATTCACCAGGGCCAGGGCTCGCGCCTGTCGACCCGGCTCGGACCGGAGGGCACGATCGACCTGGGCGGCCGGGCCGTCCTGGAGTCCACTCGCCGGTATGGCTGACCCGCTCCGGCGGGACTACGCCGTGGCTGTGGTCGGCCTCGGCGGGATCGGCAGCGGGGCGGCCTACTGGCTCAGCCGGCGGCTCGGCGGGGACGTCCTGGGGCTCGAGCAATTCGAGCTCGGTCACGCGAACGGGGCCAGCCAGGATCACTCGCGGATCATCCGCCTGTCCTATCACCGGCCGGACTACGTCCGTCTCGCCCGACGGGCGTACGAGACCTGGGACCTGCTTCAGGCGGAGTCCGGGGTCCAGGTCGTGACCACCACCGGGGGCCTGGATCTGTGGCCACCTGGAGGGTCGATCCCGATGGCCGACTACAGCGCCAGCCTGACCGCCGAAGGGGTCCCGTTCGAGATCCTCGACGCCAGCCAGACGATGGCCCGCTGGCCCCAATGGCGCCTGCCCGACGGCACCGTCTCGATCTACCAGGCCGCCGGCGGGTTGGCCGATCCGAACCGGGCCAATGCCGCCCACCAGCGCCTGGCCCGAGCTCACGGCGCGACGCTCCTGGACCGGACGCCGGTCAGCGGCCTGCGGGCCGTGGCCGGCGAGATCGAGATCCAGACCGAGGACCGGGGCACGTTCCGGGCCGGCCAGGTGATCCTGGCGGCCGACGCCTGGACCAATGAGCTGCTCGCCTCGTTCGATCGGCGGCTGCCCCTGACGATCACCCGGGAGCAGGTCCGCTATTACGGCTGCCCCCGGCCGGAGGACTTTGCGCCCGAGCGGTTCCCGGTCTGGATCTGGATGGACGAGCCGTGCTTCTACGGCTTTCCGACCTACGGCGAGGCCGGCCCGAAGGCGGCCGAGGACGTGGGTGGGCAGCCGACCACGGCCCGCGATCGGAGCTTCGCCCCGGACGAGGTGGCCGGGGCCCGGCTCGATGCGTTCATGGCTCGGCACCTGCCGGGCAGCGTCGGGCCGGCGCTGCTGACCAAGACCTGCCTGTACACCATGCCTCCCGATCGCGATTTCGTGATCGACCGGCTGCCTGATCAGCCCAACGTGCTCGTGGCCCTGGGTGCGGCCCATGGCTTCAAGTTCGCCTCGGTCATCGGCCGGATCCTGGCCGAGCTCGTGGTCGATGACGGGACGCCGTCGGCGGCCGAGATCGAGCGGTTCCGGATCGACCGGCCGATCCTGCTCCAGGCCAACCCACCGACGAGCTTTATGGTCTGACCGGGTAATGTTCCATCGCACGGAACAGGGGTGCGCCACGTGGTCTCGTATTGCGCACCGTGGTGCTCTTGTGCAACCCTGCCACAACGTCGCGGCCGGAGCCGGCGCAGCTCGCTGGACCGTGCGGAGGAGGACTGCTTCGATGAGAACGCCACTGCGGGAGCGGCTCGCGCGAACCGCTGTCGCGCTCGGCCTCGCCCTCGCCGCCCTGTTGCCCGCGGCCACCGTCCAGGCCAAGGACATCCTGACCCTGCGGGTCGGCACGGTGGAGAGCCTGGATTCGCTCAATCCGTTCAACACCGCCCTGAACGTGGGCTATGAGGTGTTCACCCTCAACTACGACCTGCTGGTCAACTTCGGGCCCAACAACGAGCCGGTGCCCGGCTTTGCCGACTCGTGGACCCCGTCGACCGACCAGCTCAGCTGGACGTTCCACATCCGCGACGGCATGAAGTGGTCGGACGGCCAGCCGGCGACCAGCGCCGACGTCGTCTACACCTACAACCTCGAGCTGAACGGGACCAAGAACGACGGCGTGGTCGGCCTGGGGTACCTCGACCCGTACCTCAAGGATTCGTTCGTGACCTCGGTCACCGCGCCCGATGCCGACCATGTCGTCATCACGACGTCGCGGCCCACCAGCAAGCTCACCCACTCGTACATCCCGATCGTGCCCCAGCACATCTGGAAGAACGTGACCCCGGCCAACATCTCCGACTTCAACAACGACGTGCCGGTGGTCGGAACGGGCCCCTACCAGGCGGTCGAATCGACCAGCCAGTACGTCCGCCTCATCCGCAACCCCAACTACTGGGGCAAGGCGGGGGCGGCCGATGAGATCGTGATCCAGTACTACCCGTCGGCCCCGGACACAATGGTCGCGGCCTTCAAGAACAACGAGCTGGACTACATCCACAGCCCCAGCGCCGAGTCGTTCAACCAGCTCAAGACGGCGCCCAACACGGTGGCCCTGGCCAGCGAGGGCAACGGCTTCACCCAGCTCAACTACAACACCTACGACAAGGGCGGTGGGGCTTCGACCACGGCCCTCCAGGACCCGGCCTTCCGGCAGGCGCTGGGCTACGCGATCGACAAGCCAACCCTGATCCAGAAGGTCCTCCTCGGCTACGCCTCGCCCGGCACGACCCAGGTCCCGCCCTGGGAGAAGGCCTGGCACACGGAGCCCAACGACATCCGCCAGTTCAATATCGACACGGCCAACCAGAAGCTCGATGCGGCCGGCTATCCGCGCGGAGCTGACGGGACCCGGGTCGACAAGCAGGGCAAGCCGATCAACCTCCGGCTGTACACGCCCAACACCGACCCGAGCTACGCCAAGGACGCCCAGTTCATCCAGGGCTGGTTCGGCCAGGTCGGGATCAAGGTCAGCGCCCAGGTCCTGGACGAGGGCACCCTCGTGACCGACGAGGCGCTCGACTCGACCAAGCCGATCAAGACCCAGCTCGACTACGACATGGTCATCTGGGGCTGGGTGGGTGACCCGGATCCGAACGCCCTGCTCCAGATCCTGCTGACCTCGTCGATCGGCAGCACCAGCGACAGCCAGTGGTCCAACGCCCAGTACGACACGCTCTACGACCAGCAGAACCAGGCCGGCACGGACGCCGAGCGCAAGACGTTCATGGACCAGATGCAGCAGATCTTCTACGACCAGGCGCCCTACGACATCCTGTACTACGACAACAACCTGGATGCCTATCACACCGACAAGTTCGCCGGCTGGCAGAACCAGCCGGTCGTGGGCGGCGCCCCGTTCTTCCAGGACGGCTCGATCAACTACACCGTGTTGACCGACGCAACGAAGGCCACCCCGGCCCCGAGCGTGAACACGGCCCCGGCCAGCAACGGTCCGGCCACCTCCGCGAGCGCGCCGGGCAGCCCGGTCGCCACCACGCTGCCGGCCACCACCAGCCCGAGCAGCGGCAGCCTGTTGCCGCTGGTCCTGGGGATCATCGTGGTCGCGGCCCTGCTGGTCGGGTTCATGCTGATCACCCGGCGCCGACGGACCGCAACCGACGACGAGGAGTGAGCCAACGCCTGGACCAGCCCCCGGCCGACCAGCCGGGGGCGAGCCCGCTCCAGCCAACCGGCTAACCCAGGAGCACTAGCGCTGTGGGCAGCCGGTATCTCGTCCGGAAGACGCTGGGTGCAATCTTCACGATCTTCCTGATCGTGATCCTCAACTTCGTCCTGTTCCGGATGATGCCCGGCTCGCCCGACCGGATCCTGCTGCGCAATCCGAACCTGAGCGCCGAAGCGGTCCAGGCGGCCCGGGCCCGCTGGGGCCTGGACAAGCCCCTCCTGCCCGACCAGCTGGTCGACTACCTGCAGGCGACGGCCGCCGGCGACCTCGGCTTCTCGTTCAAGTTCCACGGCCAGTCGGTGACCGATGTGCTGGCCGGCCGGATCTGGCCGACCCTCATCCTGTTCGGCCTGGGTGAGGTCCTGGCGGTCATCTTCGGCCTGGCCCTGGGCGCCTACACCGGCTGGAAACGCGGCGGTGCGGTGGACTATGTGGGCAACGGGCTGTCGCTGATCCTGTATTCGATGCCCTATTTCGTGATCGGCATCCTCCTGCTGGGCGTCTTCGCCGTCGGCCTGCACTGGTTCCCGACCAGCGGCATGCTCACGATCGGTGGCAACAACGACACGTTCGTCAGCCAGCTCCTGGATTTCATCAGCCACCTGTTCCTGCCCCTGATGACCGTGGCGATCGGCCTCATCGGCCAGTACTCGATCCTGATGCGCTCGTCGGTCATCGAGACCCTGGGTGAGGACTACGTCACCACCGCCCGGGGCAAGGGCCTCTCGTCGGGCAAGATCCTGCGCTCGCATGCGTTGCCCAACGCGCTCCTGCCGGCGGTCACCCTGATCGCGATCAACCTGGGCTATGTGATCGGCGGCGCGATCACGGTCGAGGTCGTGTTCAACTGGCCCGGCCTGGGCACGCTCACGGTCCAGGCCCTCGAGGCCCGCGACTACCCGGTCCTGCAGGGGATCTTCCTGCTCCTGGCCGTTTCGGTCGTGATCGCCAACTTCGCAGCCGACCTGATCTACGGCCGGCTCGATCCGCGGGTCCGCTCGTGACCAGCGAGGTCCTGCCCGAGGCGGCGATCCGCAACGAACGACTACGCCTTCGGCTCAAGTCGTGGCGAACGTTCGTCCAGCGCTTCAGTGCGCGGCCCGACGGGGTGCTCGGATTGGTCGTCCTGGCCTTCTTCACGATCCTGGCGATTGCCCCGGAGTTCTTCGTCGGTCCGCTCCAGACCGTCACCACGGCCACCGGACTGCCGCTCGACCCGCCCAGCCTGAACCACCTGCTGGGCACCGATGAGCTCGGCCGGGACATGCTGAACCTGACCGTCCACGGGACCCGGATCTCGATGGTCATCGGCCTGCTGGCCACGGTCATCACGATCGTGCTGGGCGCCCTGATCGGGATCGTGGCCGGCTACGCGGGCGGCCGAACCGACACGTTCCTGATGCGGATCACGGACTTCTTCCTCGTCCTGCCAACGTTCGTGCTGGCCCTGATCCTGGCCCCGATCATCCTCGACATCGTGGGCAGCGGCTCGGAGGTCTTCGGCATCCGAGTGACCCTGATCGTGATCGTGATCGTCATCGGCATCACCAGCTGGGCCTCGACGGCCCGGATCATTCGCTCCCAGACGCTCTCGGTCAAGGAGCGAGCCTTCGTCGGCCGGGCCCGCGTGATCGGCTCCGGCGGCGGCCACATCATGTGGCGCCACATCCTGCCCAACGTGACGAACCTGATCGTGGCCAACACCGTGCTCGTCTTCGGTGGCGCGATCCTGACCGAGACGACCCTGTCGTTCATCGGCCTGGGCGACCCGTTCGCCCCGTCCTGGGGCGAGATCCTCAACGCGGCCGAATCGGCCGGGGCGATGGGTCTCGGGGCGTGGTGGTATGTGGTCCCACCGTCGGTCTGCATCGTCCTGGTCGTCCTCGCCTTCACCCTCGTGGGCTCGGCCCTGGACGATGTCCTGAACCCCCGCCTGAGGGTCCGCCGATGACCGAAGCCAGGGACGATCAGCTGGCCCCAGATCCGGCGGCGACCACGCCCACGGCCGCCAACCCGATGACCGCGGACCCCCCGACCACCGACCCGACCGGGGAGCCTGAGGACGAGGAGGTTCCGCCGAACATCGACCCGTTCGAGGCCCAGGCGATCATTCGCGGCCGGCGCCAGTGGCCGCTCCCGAAGCAGGCCGTACCGGGCGCACCGCTGCTCGTCGTGGAGCACCTGACGACCCGGTTCAAGATGGCCGGCGGCTCGATCAAGGCCGTTGACGACGTGAGCTTCACCCTGAACGACGGCGAGGCCCTGGGGATTGCCGGGGAGTCGGGCTGCGGCAAGACGACGACGGCCCTGTCGCTCGTCCAGCTGCTTCCCGCCAACGGCCGGATCGGCAAGGACAGCAGCGTCAAGCTGTTCGGGATCGACCTCGCCAAGAAGTCCGAGGACGCCCTGCGGCGCTATCGCTGGCGCGAGATCTCGATCATCTTCCAGGGCGCGATGAACGCCCTGAACCCCGTGCGCCGGATCAACGAGCAGATCGCCGAGCCGATCGAGCTGCGCCTGAAGGTCGCCGGGGACGAGGCCCTGAAGCGGGCCGGCGAGCTGCTCGAGCTGGTCGGGATCCCGGCCAAGCGGGGCCAGGCCTATCCCCATGAGCTGTCGGGCGGGATGCGCCAGCGGGCGATGATCGCGATGGCCCTGGCCTGTGATCCGGCTGTCGTGATCGGCGACGAGCCGACGACCGCCCTTGACGTGATGGTCCAGGCCCAGATCCTGGAGCTGCTCGAGCGGCTCCGGCGGGAGCTCGGCCTGTCCCTGATCCTGATCACCCACGACCTGTCGGTGATCGCCGAGACCTGCGACCGGGTGATGGTCATGTACGCCGGCAAGGTCGCCGAAGAGGGCCGGGTCGACGTCGTCTTCCGGACTCCTCGTCACCCATACACCCAGAAGCTGATCGGGTCGTTCCCGAACATCCACGCCGACCGGCGCACGCTCGAGGTCATCCCCGGCTCGCCGCCCGACCTGCGCGACCCGCCGCCCGGCTGCCGCTTCCACCCGCGCTGCCCGTTCGCCATGGCCGTCTGCTCGGTCGAGGTCCCGCCCGAGGTCACCTTCAGCGACGGTGTCCGGGTGGCCTGCCACCTCTATCCCCCGGCAGCGACGGGGTCCCGATCACGAAGCCGACGAAGGACGCCATTGGGCCGACCGATGAGGGGACCGGCCTGGGAGCGGGCGTCTTCAGCGACCGGAGCGAGGTCCTCGAGGAGCTCAGCAACGAGGAGCCGGGCGATCCGTTCACCATCGGCCCGAGCCATGGCCTCACGGACGACCACTCGCTGGACACGTTCGAGTGACCGAGCTCCTCCGGCTGACCAACCTCGAGGTCCACTTCCCGGTCCGGGGCGGGCTGCTCGACGCCCTCCGGCGGCGTCCCCGGAACTACGTCCGGGCGGTCGACGGGATCGACCTGACCCTGAACAAGGGCGAGGTCCTGGCCCTGGTGGGCGAGTCCGGATCGGGCAAGACAACGACCGGCCGGGTGATCGTCAAGCTGACCCGCCAGACCGCCGGCCAGGTCGTCTTCGACGGCCAGGACGTCAGCTCAACGTGGGGCGTCCGGAAGCTGCGCGACTATCGCCGGCGGGTCCAGATCATCTTCCAGGACCCCTACGAGACGCTCAATCCAAAGCAGACGATCCATGACTTCGTGGCCGAGCCGCTCGAGGTCAATCACCTGACGAAGTCGAACGCGGAGAAGGAACGCCGGGTCATGGCCGCCCTCGAGAGCGCCGGGTTGCGGCCCGCGTACGAGTTCGCCTTCCGCTTCCCGCACGAGCTGTCGGGCGGCCAGCGTCAGCGGGTCGTGATCGCGGGCGCACTGGTGATGAGCCCGGAGCTCGTCGTCGCCGACGAGCCGGTGTCGATGCTGGACGTGTCGATCCGGACCGAGCTCCTCCGGCTCATGCTCGACCTGCGCCGTGACTTCGGCCTGACCTACCTGTTCATCACCCATGACCTGTCCCTGGCCTGGGTGATCGCCGACCGGATCGCCGTGATGTACCTGGGCAAGATCATGGAGATCGGTCCGGCCGAGGCCGTGATCCGTTCGCCCCACAACCCGTACACCAAGGCCCTGGTCAGCGTGTCGCCCACGCCCGAGCCGGCCACGGCTGCGATCCGCGCCCAGCGCTACATCCTCCAGGGCGAGACGCCGGATGCGGCCCACATCCCGAACGGCTGCCGCTTCCATCCGCGCTGTCCGCTGGTCTTCGATCGGTGCAAGGTCGAGGAGCCGCCGCTGTTCGACGTGGGTGGCGGCCAGCAGGCGGCCTGCTGGCTGGCCGAGGGCGGCCAGACCTGCCGCCCTTCCCGGTCCGGGCCGGCAGCCAGCCCCTGCCGGTCCTGTCTGCCCCGCCGGTCGTGCCGGCCGCTCCAATCGTCCCGGCGCGCGCCAACGGCGGGGCCGACCCGGCTGCCACCGGCGTGACCTTCCTCAGCCCGGACCAGATCGCGCCGCTGTTGGCGGCGACCGTGGCCACGTTGCGGGCCGAAGTCCGGGGCCTGGCCGCCGAGGCTCGCTGGCGGCCTGCACCAGGTGAGTGGTCGGTCAACGAATGCGTGGGCCACCTGTTCGAGGCCGACGCTCGGGGGTTCGCCGGCCGGATCGAGGCGATCCTGCGGCCGATGGCCCGCTCCTGGCGACCTGGGACCCGCCCCTCGTGGCGGCCGAGCGGCATGACGATGAGGCCGACCCCATCGCCCTGGTCGAGGCCTTCGCGGCCCGGCGGAGCCAGGGAATCGCCCTCGTCCGATCACTCTCAGCAGCCGATCTCGGCCGGATCGGGGTCCACCCGGAGGTCGGCCCGCTCCGGGTCGACGAGATCCTGGCCGAGTGGGTCCATCACGATCGCAGTCACGTCCGCCAGGCGCTGGCCGTCAGCCAGGCCCGGATCTGGCCCCAGATGGGCGCGACCCGCCGGTTCAGCCAGCCCCAGGGCTAGCCTCGGGGGCGGCGCTTCTCGGGGTCGTACAGAGCCGGCTCGCCAACCGTCGCCCGGGCCGTGCCGTCCGAGCCGTCCTCGCCCAGCGCCACGTCGACGAGGGTGCCGGGGACGGCCGCGGCGCGATCGAGAATGGCCAGGGCGATCGTGCCGAAGCGGGGTGATCGGGTCGGGCTGGTGGCCGAGCCTACGAGAGCCCCGTCGATCGTGACCTCGGCGCCGGCCTCGGGCACGACCTCTCCCTCGATCGTGAGCGAGACCAGGCGCCGGGCGGGCGATCCGGCGTCGCGCTCGCGGCGGATCGCGGCGTCGCCCTGGAACGAGCGCCCGTCAATCTTCATGAACCGCTCGAAGTTGATGTCGAACGGGCTCGACTCGCCGGGCGTGTAGTCGGAGCCGGGCAGGATCATCCCGGACTCGATCCGGAGCACGTCCAGGGCGTCGAAGCCGTACGGCCGGACCTCGCCCGAGGCGGTCAGGGTCCGCCACAGCGCCTCGGCGTGCTCGGGCCGCACGAACAGCTCATAGCCGATCTCGCCGGACAGCCCGGTCCGGGCGATCCAGGCTGGAGCCGGACCGACCTGGACGGGTTCGGTCAGGAAGCGGAAGTAGGGCAGCCCGGCCAGGTCCACATCGACATGACGCTGCAGGATCTCGCGCGTGCGCGGACCCTGGAACTGGACATGGGGCAGGTCGTGGACGATCAGGTCGACGGTCACGTCGAGCCCGGCGCTGACCTCGCGCAGGTGGTCGCCCAGGTCGAACCGGTTGGTCATGAACCAGACGTGGTCCGGACCGAAGACGTAGACGGTGGCGTCGTCGATGATCCGGCCCTGTTCATCCAGCAACGGCGCATATCGGACCCGGCCCGGCCCGTAGGCCAGGACGTCGTTGGCGATCAGGCGGTCGGCCGCCCGAAGGGCGTCGGGACCGTGGAAGTCCCACTTGATCAGGGCCGAGCAATCCCAGATCCCGGCCCCCTCGCGGACGGCCGCATACTCTCCGTCGCGGTCGCCGAAGCCGGTCGTCCACAGCCAGCCGTCCCAGTCGCCGAACTCGGCCCCAAGCTCTTCCTGGACGTGGTGGAAGGCGGAGCGGACGGGCGTGTCGGTCATCGGCCGAGGGTAGGCGGCGTCGGCCGTCCGGGTGGCTCGTGTCCCGTGGGGCGCGACGCCGGCGCGTCCACGCTACGCTGGTCAGGTGGCGGCAGCGAGGCACCCGAAGGAGCGACGATGAGTCAGGGCAACGGCAGCGGATCGGGTCGCGGCGAGTGGGCCGGGATCTCGATCCTGGGGGTTGTCCTGATCGTCATCGGGGCGATCTTCCTGGTTGACCAGCTGGGCATCTTCCAGTTTGCCTGGCGGGTCTTCTGGCCGATCCTGCTGATCGTCATCGGGGTGGTCGTGGTCGTCCGCGCGGCGGGCCGGAAGGGTCACGACGGCCGGGCCCGGACCAGCGGCACGAACGCCTCGGTCGTCGCCCGCGATGGGGCCGCCCGGCTCGAGCTCGAGCTCGGGGCGGGCGGTGGCACGTTCCGCCTCGCCGGGGGTTCGACCGAGCTCGTCGAGGTCCATTCGTCATCGACCGATGTCGCCGTGCAGGAGCGCCGCCAGGGCGACCTGGCCCAGGTTCGCCTGCGCCAGGACGTCGCGTCGCTGGGCGGCTGGCGGGGCGACACGAGCTGGGACATCCGGACCGCATCGGACATCCCGACCCAGCTGCGGGTGGACGGCGGGGCGGCCAACTTCGAGCTCGACCTGAGCGCAATCTCGATCGTCGACGCCCGGCTGCAGGTCGGTGCCGCCCGCGCCCGGGTCGTGCTGCCCCGGCCCCAGGGCAGGGTCACCGTCGCGATCACCGCCGGCGCGGCGTCGGTCACGATCGAGGTGCCCGACGGCGTGGAGTACCGCTTCGAGCCGTCCGGCGGCCTCAACAGCGTGAACGGCCGGACCGAGAGTCCGGGCTTTGACGCGGCCAGCGAGCGGGTCCTGATTCGCTTCACCGGCGGGGCCGCCTCCGTTCGCATCGGGTGAGTCTTCCCGCGGCCGAGCACGAGCCGGCTGGCCCGCGCGAACCGAGCCGGCCGGCACACCACGAGGAGCCGCTCAGCCGCAACCGTGACTTCCTGCTCCTTCTCGGCGGGCAGGGCATCTCGGCCTTTGGCGACGCGCTCAGCCTGACCGCCCTGCCCCTGCTGGTCCTGGCCCTGACCGGGTCGGGCGTGGCGATGGGCGTGGTCGGCGTGCTCAACACGATTCCCGACCTCGTCTTCGGGCTCCTGGCCGGGGTGGTCGCCGACCGGAGCGACCGGCGGGTGATGATCCTCGGGGCGGACCTCGGGCGGGCGATCCTGACCGCCCTGATCCCACTGTCGATCTACCTGCACGGTCCGACGATCGTGGTGATCCTGCTCATCGCGGCGCCAATGTCGATGCTCCGGGCGCTGTTCCTGGCGGCCTACACCGCGGCCATGCCCAGCCTGGTCGGGCGGCCGCTGCTGGGCAAGGCCACGGCGACCCTGGAGACCGTCTACAGCCTGAGCTTCGTCATCGGACCGAGCGTGGCCGGGCTGCTCGCGGCAGGGGTCGGGTTTGGGCCGACGATCGCCGTCGATGCCCTGAGCTTCCTGGCCAGCTCGGCGGCGATGGCCCTGATCCGGCGGCCCTTGCAGGAGCGCCAGGAGCGCCCGCCGCTGGACATCCGGGCCGAGATCCGCGAGGGCATCGCCTACATTGCCGGCCATCCGACCCTGCGCGTGGCCGTCTCCTACTGGGGCCTGATCAGCGTCATCACGGCCGGCCTGATTCCGGTCCTGACCTACTTCGTGACCCTGCAGCTGGGCCTCTCCGCGGCGACCTTCGGGCTGCTCCTTTCCGTGAACGGCATCGGCTACCTGCTGGGCGCGATCGGCATGAACCAGTTCCGGATTCGGTCAGCCGGCCGAATCATGATCGTGGGCACCGCGGTCGAGGCCGTGGCCATGATCGCGGCGGTCAATGGCCAGGTCGTGGTCCTGTTTCCGGCGGCCTTCGTGGTCGGGGCAGCGTCGGCGGCGGTCGTGATCACCTATGTGACGCTGCGCTCGGCCGCCGCCCCCGACGAGCTGCTCGGCCGGGTGGGCTCGACCGCCCGGACCCTGTCGATCGGCCTGCAGCCGATCGGGATGATCACGGCGGGCGTCCTCCTGGACACCGTCGGCGGGGGAGCAACCCTGCTTCTGATGGGCAGCGGGCTGTTGATCGCCACGCTCGGCTTCTCAACCTCGAGCCGGCTGCGCGGGGCGCTCGTGATCGGCGGCCACGTCCCCCGCTAGCCGATCCTCGAAGCCCGCCCGCTCAGGCCGCGAGCGCCTCGAGATGGGCCGCGGCCGGCTCGGCCAGCGAGAAGGCGACCAGGCAGCTATCGCAGCGGATCTGGTCGTCCAGGTCGACCTGGTCCACCAGGATCGTGCTGTCGCAGGCCGGGCAATCGAGGGCGATCACCGCGTTGGCGACGAATGCGTTGGTGTTCATGACCGAACATTCGCAGGCTCCTGTGACACCTAGCGTGTCACGCTCGATTTCGGGTCACAGCTCCCGCCGCCGGAAGGACGCGATCGCCAGGCCCAGGATGATCGCGAACCAGGCGCCGACCCAGGCCAGGTAGGCGGGCTGGAGGCCGGTGGCGGCATAGAACGGGTTGGCCGCGAGGGCGATGCTCGAGCGCCCGCTCGAAGACGCGACCGCGATCACCACTTGCGGCTCCAGGGCATAGATCGCGCCGCGCCAGATCCCGTCCGACGGAAACAGGACCCGGCTGATCGTCGCGACCTGGTCGAGCAGGTCGGCCTTGAGCAGCAGGCCGAGCCCGCCCAGCACCCCGCTGATCCAGCACAACCCGAAGACGACGACGGCGATCGCCCCGCTCGCAATCGAGGGCAGCCGGGTCGACAGCAGGAGGGTGAAGGTCAGGACCAGGAGCGCCTGGAGGGCGATCGCGCCGGCCGCGCCGAACGGGTCCGGTGGCCCGTAGCCCGAGGCCAGCTTCATGGCCAGGATCTCCAGCAGGCCGGCGCCCAGGGCGTACACCCCGGCGACGAGGATCAGCCCCAGCCAGCGCCCCAGGAGGAAGGTCGAGCGACTGATCGGCCGGGCCAGGATGGCCAACAGGACCCCGCTCTCGATGTCGGCCGACACGGCCGGCGCACCGATGAAGGCGGCCGTCATGGCCAGGATGAAGCTGAACATGAAGGCCACCACGATCAGCATCTGGCTGACCCCGAGCTGGATGTCGAGCTCGCTGCTGCCGTGCTCCCGGGCCAGGTCCACCAGGCGCTCGAAGCCGAGGCCGGACAGACCGACAATGACCGCGGTGAGGATGATCAGGACCCACAGGATCCGCCTACGCAGGGCGTCGAGCAGGGTCAGCCGCACGATCACGAACAGGGGCCACAGGAAGGCGCTCATGGCCATTCCTCAGCCAGGCCGATCGTCGGTGACCCGGTGAGCGGCCGCCGCGCCCTCGGGGTCGGGATGTTCGCCGAGCAGCTCCAGGAAGCGCTCCTCGAGCGTCTCGCGGCCCTGGGCCACGGCATGCACCCGGCCCCCGGCCTGCACGATCGCCGCCACCAGGTCGGGGATCCGCTCGGGATCGATCGGCCGGATCGTGATCCGCTCCTCGTCGGCCGGATCGGTCTCCACTCCGCCGAAGCCGGCCAGGCTGGCCCGGCCTTCGGCCGACAGCTGGCTGACCCGCAGGATTGCCGCCTGCTCGCCGAGGAGCTCGTCGAGGGTGCCGCTGGCGACCACCCGGCCGCGGTTGACGACGGCGACGCGATCGCAGACCAGCTCGACCTCGGACAGCAGGTGCGAGTTCAGGAAGACGGTCACGCCCCGGTCGCGAGCCGCCCGGATGACCTGTCTCACCTCGGTCCGTCCGACGGGGTCGAGCGCCGACGTGGGCTCATCGAGGAAGACGAGCTCGGGCGACCCGAGCAGGGCAGCGGCCAGCCCGAGCCGCTGCTGCATGCCCTTCGAGAACGTGCCGACTGGGTCGCCGGCGCGCTCGGCCAGGCCCACGGCGGCCAGGGCGGTCTCGACCTCGGCCCGCCGTCGGGCCGGCGCCAGGCGGGCCAGGTCGGCGTGGAGCTGCAGGACTTCGCGGGCCCGCAGCCAGGCCTGGTAGCGGAAGAGCTCGGGCAGATAGCCGATCCGACGGCGGGTCTCCCGGTCGCCGATCGGCGCCCCCAGGACCTGGCCGCTGCCCGAGCTGGCCGAGGTCAGCCCAAGGAGGAGCTTGACCGAGGTCGTCTTGCCCGCCCCGTTGGGACCGAGGAATCCGAACACCTCGCCCGGCTCGACCCGCATCGACAACCCGGCCAGGGCGGTGGTCCGGCCGAATTGCTTCGAAAGCTCGTGGGTCTCGATCGCCGGCGCCGAGGCCGGGTGCTGGGCAGGGGCGACGGTCATCGGCTCATCGTCGCATGGACGGGCCGGCTCGGAGCCAAGTGACGATCCTCGGCCGTGACGTCCTCAGCCGCGATAGCGGAAGCAGCCTGGCAGGTGGTCATCGACCAGGCCGACGCTCTGCATGAAGGCATACATGATCGTGGGACCAACGAAACGAAAGCCGCGCGCCTGGAGGTCCCTCGACAGGCCGACCGAGGCAGGCGTGCTGGCCGGGATCTGGCCCGCCTCGGCCGTCCGCGGCAGCGGCCGGGCGGGCTCCGTCACGATCGTCCGGAGGTAGCGCTCGAAGTCCCCGAAATCGCGGCCGGTGGCCAGGAAGGCGCGGGCATTGCCGATCGTCGCGTCGATCTTGGCCCGGTTCCGGACGATCCCGGCATCGGCCATCAGCCGCTCGCGATCGCCTTCGTCGAAGGCGCCCACGCGGACCGGATCGAAGCCCCGGAAGGCGGCCCGGAAGGCCTCGCGCTTGCGCAGGATCGTCGACCAGGACAGGCCGGCCTGGAACGATTCGAGGACGAGCCGCTCGAACAGCTCGACCTCGCCCGTCGCCGGCTGGCCCCACTCGTCGTCGTGATAGGCGGTCATCAGCGGGTCCGGGTTGGGCCCATCCGCGCCGGCCCAGGCGCACCGGCCGAGCTCGGTCAAGGGATCGGGACCGTGTCGAACAGGGTGCTCCACATGTACGGGTCGGCCGCCGGCGAGCCACTGTTGAAGACGTCCCGGAAGACCTCGGCGCTGACCGACTTCGAGCCCAGGCTGCCGCTCAGGACGATCTTGATCGGCCGACCCGAGACGCCCTTGTCGGCAGGTTGATGCCGGTCAGGGTGCCCACGTTCGTGCGCGAATCCCTGGCCAGGATGGCCGACAGCTGAGCGTAGGAATAGGCCGCCGTCTGCCACTTGGCGTGGGGCGAGGTGCTGTCATAGGACACGCCGTTCGGATCCCGGTCGGGCGACCCCCGCAGGTAGCTGAGGGGGCCCGCCACGATCTGGCCGGTGGCCGAGGTGAAGACGTTCTCGTTGTTCTCGGTCGCTCCGCCGTCGGCCGAGTGGTAGAGCGCGTTGATGATCGCGGTGCCGCTCTTGAGGACGTCCCCAGCCGTGGCGGTCACGGCAGCGGTGCTGGCGGCGACCTCGCCCAGCGATCCCCGATAGACCTGCGAGCGGGTGTCGTTGAACAGGTCGTAGGCGCCGATGCCGACGTGGACGTGCTGCTCGGCGTAGCTCCGGGCGGCAATCGCCTGCGACTTCAGGGCCTCGACCGGCCAGCCGGCGGGCATCTCGGCCGGGACCACCCCGAGCAGGTACAGGTCGAGGCCGACCTCGTTGACGGTGAGCACGCCCGCGGACGTGCCGAGGATCCGGATCGTGGCCCGGTAGGTGTCAAACGAGCTCGGTTGCGAATCGACCTGGATCCGGCCGGGACCGGCGCCGGCGCGAACGCGCAGGTCGGCCGTCGGCGTTGTCCGGCTCAGAAGCTGGCCGCCACCGGCCGAGGTCACCCTGAGGCCAAAGCCCGGGCCCGATCGCCAGATCGCCAGCCGGGCGCCGATCGGGAACGTGCCGCTGACCCCGTCGATCGAGAACGGCGCGCCCCGGCCGTGGAGCACGATCGGCGTGGTCGCCGTGGGGCTGCTCGGGCCGAAGACGAGGATCCGGACCGGCGCGGCCGGGTCGACCGTTGCCGCCTTCGTGCCCTGGTAGTAGTGGGCCAGGATCGTGGCTGCGGATTGGCCGGCCAGGGCCCGGCCGCGCGCCCCGTACTGGCTCAGGCCCAGGCCGTGGCCGTAGCCTCGCCCGTAGAAGGTGACTGCACCGGGCTGCACCTGGACCGGGGCAATCGGTGCGATCGGGCTGACCGCGGGCAGCGACCGGGGCGTGGGCAGGGACGTCGGCGCCGCCGAGGCGCCGGCCGGGCTCGGCGACGGACTGCCGGCCGGGCTGGTCGAGGGAGCCGCCGATGGCGAGCTGGAGGGCGAGCTTGGCGCGCTGCTTGGCGACGGCGTCGGCAGGGCCGACGGGCCGGCCGACGAGCTCGGACCAGGCGGGCCGGACGGCGGGAAGGATTGGGCCGGCCAGGGACCGCCGGCCAGCACCGGGGCGACCGGGACGCCGGCGAGGGCCAGGAGCAGGACGATCGCCCCGATCGCGGCCAGCCTCGTCCGCGCCGGCCGGCCGCCGTCCGCCTCCCGTGCTGCCATCCATCCCTCCGACCCGACGAGCACCCCTCCGGCGGGTCCATGCGTTCGTGTAGCGTACCGAGCATGGATCAGCAGCGCAGCCGGACCGGCTGAATGGACACCGCCCTGTCCGTGCTAGAGGCCCTGGCCGGCCTGTTCCTGATCCTGTACGTCAGCTGGGACGTGTTCAACACGGTCGTCCTGCCCCGGCCGACACCCTCCGTCTACCGGATCTCGCGCAATGTGACTCGCACGGGCTGGCGGGCCTGGCGCTGGCATGCCCGTCGGACGGCGTCAGCCGACAAGCGCGAGCGCTGGCTGGCGATCTTTGCCCCGCTCATCGTCCTGGTCCTGCTGGCGGCCTGGGTCCTGGTCTTGATCCTGGGCTTCGGCCTGCTCAACCTGGCCTTTGCCCCGGACTTCAATCCGCCCATCACGAGCCTCGGGACCGCGGTCTACCTGGCCGCCACGAGCCTGTTCACGATCGGTTTCGGGGACTTCGTGCCGACCGGCCCGCTGACCCGGATGATCGGGGTCCTGTCGGCGGGGATCGGCCTGGGCACGGTCGCCCTGGTCATCACCTACCTCTTCTCGCTGTATGGCTCGTTCCAGCGGCGCGAGGTCCTGGTGACCACCCTCGATGCCCGGGCGGGCGCGCCACCGTCCGGCCTGGCCCTGCTCGAAACCTGTCGGCGGAGCGACCTGCTCGATGAGCTGCCCGAGCTGTTTGCCGAGTGGGAGCACTGGGCCGCCGAGGTCCTGGACAGCCACGTTGCCTACCCGATCCTGGGCTACTTCCGCTCGACCCACGACAACGAGTCGTGGCTGGCATCGATCGGGGCGATGCTGGATGCAGCAGTCCTGATCATGACCACGGTCCAGGACCAGCCCCGCGGCCGGGCCGAGATGCTGGTGGCCATCGGAGTCCACCTGGTCGAGGACGTATCGGGTTTCTTCGGCTTCGCCAACGACGGCCGGGTGGGCATCGAGCGGCCGGAATACGACCTCGCCCGGACCCGCCTCGAAGAGGCCGGCTACAAGGTCGAATCAGCCGAGATCGGCTGGATCCTGTTTGCCCAGATCCGGGGCCGCTATGCCTCGCGCCTGAACGAGCTCGCCAGCTTCTGGATGATCCCGCCGGCGATGTGGATCGGCGCCCGTGAGCTCGAAGCTCACCACCCGGCGGGGCCGGTCAGCCCGGCTTGAGGGCAGGCAGCTCGATCGTGAGGTCCGCCGCGAGAGCGGTCCCGGGGTGGCAGGTGAAATAAAGGACCTGGTGCCGGCTCGCGAGGTCCTCGATCGATCGGGCCGCCCGGGCGGCCCGGTTCGGGTCGAAGTTGACCAGGATGTCGTCCATCACGATCGGCAGCGATTCGGCTTCCCGGGCGAAGTGCTCGACCAGGCCGAAGCGCAGGGCGAGGTACAGCTGCTCGGCCGTCCCGGTCGACAGGCCGCTGATCGGCACGATCGTGCCGTCGCTCCGCTCCAACTCCTGGACCTGCTTGCCGAGTGGAGCCCGGATCCGGGCGTAGCGACCATCGGTCCAGTCCGCGAGGAGGCCTTCAGCCGTCTTGAGCACCTCGGGCCGGTGCTCGCGCTCGTAGCGGTTGCGGGTCCGCCGGAGGAGCTCGAGGGCGATCGTGGTGATCGACCAGGTCTCGGCGAGGACCTCCAGCTCGGCCACCCGGTCGGCGCGGGCCTGCCTGAGCGAGGCCGCCTCGGGTGATCGCTCGATCTCGGCCATCCGGTCGCGCTCGGCGCCGAGCTCCTGGTAGGCGGCGGCCCGGCGGGCCTCGATCGAGCGGCTGTGCTCGACCGCGCCGGCCAGCCCGACCTCGATGTCGGCCACATCGCTGAAGGCGGCCAGGCCCGCCTCGAAGGCGATCCGGGCCGGGCCTGGCCCGGACAATGCCACCAGGGTGCTCTCGGCAGCCTGGATCTCGCCCACAAGGGCGGCTCGCCGGCCCGCCTCGGCGACGATCGCGCGCAGGTTGGCCGCGTCCGAGGCAGCGCCGGCCGCGAGCGTCGCGGCCAGCGCCTCGCCGGCCGCCTGGTGGGCCTGGTCGTTGGTGGCCGCAAGAGCATCGATCCGGGCCAGGGAGGCGTTGGCCCGAGTCCGGGCAGCCTGGCCCGAAATCGCTCGCGGTCAGCTCGCGGCGCAGGATCTCGAGGCCGGCCAGGGGGTCGTCCAACGGCCGGCCGAGGCGCTCCAGCAGGCCGGCGACCTGGAGCTCCGCATCGTCCAGCTGGTGCTCGATCGCGGCTCTGCGCCGGTCAAGATCGTCACGCGCGGCCAGGATGTCCCGGGCCATCACTGCGCTGTCCAGGATCCGGCTGGCACTCTCCCGGTCCAAGTCGCCGGCCAGGCCGTGCTCGACCAGCCAGGTGCGCCAGGCCGCCATAGCTTCCGTCCGGGCCGCCTCGGCAATCGCCAGCCGGGCTGCGACCGCGTGGCTGCGTCCTTCGGCGGTCCGAACGCGGGCGCCCGAATCGGCGCGCCGCGCCCTGGCCGGATCCGGATCAGGGCCGGGGGACCGACCAGGCGCGGCCGGCGTCGCCATGAGCCAGCCGGCCGCCAGGGCGAACGAGCCCCACGACCAGGCCCAGCCCGGCCGCCTGGGCCGCGTCCAGCCCGGCGACCAGGGCCGCCAGCCCGCCGACCACGGCCAGGATGGCCCCGGTGCCGAGCAGCCGACCCAGGCCGGGACGTCCAGTGGCCTCGGTCCGAAGGTCGGGACCGCGCGCTGGTTTCGGGCGCTCGGCTTCGGCGTCGGCCAGGACGTCCGCCAAGGCCTGCTCGGCGCCGGCCTTGTTCGATCCGGAGTCGCCGCGAGGTCTCGCTCGACGCCTTCGAGTGACGTCCGGAAGGGGCTCCGCGATCGCCCCGCTGGGCCGCCAGCGAATCGTCGACGCCGAGGAGACGCGCCTCGTCCCAGTCCGGCCCCAGCCGTCGAAGCGCCTCGGCCAGGGCGGCCGATCGATCCGCCCGGGAATGCTCCAGGTCGATGATCCGGGCGCGGTCGGCGCGCAGGTCCGGGCAGGCTGGCCAGGACGCGCTCGAGCTCGGTCCGGGCGGCCAGCAGGTCCTCGTCGACCGGAGCGGCATCGCGTTCGGCGACGAGTCCGGCTCGCTCGTCGGCCAGCTCCTCGGCCCGATCGGCCGTGGCGGCGAGGTCACCCTCCGCCCGGGCCAATCGTTCGAGCAGATCGACCGGTAGCCGGGCGGTCCGGTCCGCCTCGCCATCGACGGCCGGCCGAGCTGCCGCCGCTCGCTCGCGGGCGCCGAGCAGGGCTCGCCAGGCCGGCCAGCCGTCGCGCAGGCGCTCGAGCCGGCCGCGCTCGATCGCGGCGGCCTCCGCTTCGGCGGTCAGGTCGGCCAGCGTCCGTTCGAGCTCGATCCGACGGCTGCCTGCGGCCCGGAACTGGGCCGGGGGGTCGAGCGCTTCGATCTGGGCGTCGAGCGCGTCGATCTCACCCAGCAGGGTGTTGATTTGGGGATTGCGGCCCTGCTTCACGAACAGCTCCGCACGGCGCTTCTCCAGCCGGTTCTCGATCTCCACGACCGAGGTTGCCCCGGTGCCCATGCCCGCCCCGTAGATCCGGGCGGCGATCTCGGCGCTGGTCAGATTGGCGAACTGGGCGAGCTCGGCCAGGCCGAAGGCAAAGACGTTGTTGTAGACGGTGCGCTCGACCCCCTGCAGGATTTGCGAGAGCTGCTCGGATCCGAGCTCGTTGCCGTCCCGGTCAAGGATCCGGAGCAGGCCCGTGCCACCGGTCAGCCCGTAGCGCTCGATCCGGAGCTCGCCCCGGTCGACCGTGCTCAGGTTGAGCCAGCCACCCCGCCGGCCGCCGGCAAGGGCCGGGTGGGCCCGGGTCTCGAAGCCGAAAAGGATCGCCCGGATGAAGGCCAGCAGGGTGGACTTGCCCGCTTCGTTCTCGCCCCGGATCAGGGTCAGCCCGGGGGCTGGGGCCAGGCGCCGATCGCGGAGCTGGCCGAATCCGTCGACGGCGATCTCGGCGATCCGCATGGGCGCCTGCCGTCAGCCTGCGTCGTCGAGCTGGTCGATCAGGAGTGCCTCGGCCGAATTGAGCATGGCCCTGAATCCGGCGGCATCGGGCTGGGCGCCGCGCAGGAGACGGCGGGCCCGGGCGTGGTCGTAGAGATCGACCAGCATGTCGTCCAGGTCCGCCTGCTGGCCGTCGCCCAGGGCAACCCGGCTGCGGCCGAACTCGCGCAACGTCTCGCCGAGCAGGTCGCCCGCCTCGCGCCGGGCGGCCAGGTCGAGCGACGGCCGGGTCTCGTCCCGGATCGATTCGAGCCAGGCGAACGGCTCCCCCTGGCCGAAGCGACCTCGCACGAGGCCGTGCAGGTCCGCCAGGAATCCCGGCCGTCGAAGCGAGTCATGCTCGGGGCCCCGGCCGGTCAGGCGGACGATGGCCACGATCGATCGGCCGGCCGCGTCGGCCGCGGCCTCGATCGCCCCGCCGACGGCCGCGATGAGGCCCTCGTCGGTCGCAATGTCGTCGACCGGCACGCTCAGGCGCTGCCAGCGGACCACGTCCATCGGCCGGAACTCGGGCGTGACCGCGCCGGCTTCGTCGACGCTGACGAGATAGCAGCCGCGAGGGTCGGCCTCGCCCGGATCGCGGCCCTGGGGATTGCCGCAGTAGACGACCGTCGGCGCCGCGGTGCGCAGGACGCCGTGGCGATGGATGTGGCCAAGGGCCCAGTAGTCCATCCCGCTGGCCACGAGATCGCCGATCGAGCACGGGGCATAGTTGGCATAGCCTTCGATCCCGCCGACGTTGGCGTGGAGCAGGCCAATCGCGAATGGCTCGTCCGGGTCCCGCCGGAACGTCGCCGCCAGGTTGCGGGTGACGTCCCGCACCCCGTAGCTGATCCCGTGCACCCGGGCCAGCTCGGTCCCGTTGCGCATGATCGGCCGGCTCGTCGTCTCACCCGCCCCGAACCGCCAGGCCAGCTCGGGCCAGGTCACGCTCGGCTCCCAGCCCGACAAGGGATCGTGGTTGCCGGTTACGACATAGGACGGAATGCGCATCTCGGCCAGGCGGGCCAGGCCGTCCCGGAAGGCGACCTGGGCACGCAGGGTCCGGTTGGCGCCCTCGAACACATCACCGGCCACCAGCACCGCGTCGACCCGCTCCTCGATGGCCAGGCCCACGATCCGCTCCCAGCTCCGCAGCGTCGCATCGCGCAGGGCGGTCACGATCCGCTCCGGCGCGGCCTGGGCAATTCCCTGGAACGGGCTGTCGAGGTGCAGGTCGCCGGTATGGACGAACCTCAGCCCCACCCCCATGCCGTCAGCTGACCTCGACCACCCGGAAGCCGATCCGACCCGACGGGATGATCACCTCGATCGAGTCGCCGGGGCTTCGTCCGATCAGCGCAGCGCCGATGGGCGAGACGTTCGAGATGCGATCTGTACGCGGGTTGGCCTCGGCGGCGCTGACGATCCGGAAGGTGGTCGTCTCGAGGGCGCCGGCTGCGTCCGTGCGCTCGACGAGGACGGTCGAGCCGATGCCCACGACGCTGCTGCCGCCGCCTTCGACCACGACTGCGTTGCGGAGCTGGTCCTCCAGCTGCAGGATCCGGCCCTCGGCAAAGGACTGCTCACGGCGAGCTTCGTGGTAATCCGAGTTCTCCTTGAGGTCACCCAGCTCCCGAGCGGCCGCGATCCGGGCCACGATGGCCGGTCGCTGGACGGTGGTCAGGTCCTCCAGCTCAGCCTGGATGCCGGCCAGTCCCTCGGCCGACAGCTGGACGGCCGGGCCGGCTGGACGGCCGGCGGCCTTGAGCGCCGCCGCCGCCGCCCGGGAACCGCTTGCCGCTCGCGGTGTGGTTGAGCGCGGTCGGGCCGGGCTGGAGCGCAGTACGCCGGTGCGGCGCGTGGGATCGGAGGTGGTTCGGCCCGATCCGGATCGGCCGTTCGAGCTCCCGGCAGCGGCCGTGGCCGCCGCGGCGACACGCTCCGCCTTGGTCACGGGTCGGTCCGGCTCGTCGGGCAGGAGCGGGCCTTTGATTCCGGTCTGGCGTCGCTCGTTCGTGACCGTCTGGAGATTGGCGAAGGGCAGGACGACACTGGCGTCGCGCAAGGCCGCCTTGGACTCGGGCGAGACCGCCTGGGCGAATGCGGACAGGAGAGCGTCCTCGTATTCCTCGGGCGCCGTCGTCGTGGCCCACCAGATCCGGAGCTCGGCCAGGACGCTCAACGTCTTCAGCCAGTGGCCGCCGGCGTGCGGTCGACGATCGCCCAGGGCGGTGTTGACCAGGGCCCCGACCCGGCCGCCGACGGATACGTTGGTCATGCCGACATAGACAACGGTCTCATCGGGCAGCCAGAACGAGGCCAGCCGGGTAGCCAGCTCGCGGGCCGTGGGCCGGGCACCGTCGAGGGTCAACCCCGGGACATGCTCGATCCAATGGCCGACGACGGTGTGATCGATCGGCGCCGACTTGAGCGGCTCGGCCAGCTCGACGACATAGATCCCGGGGCCGGCCGCCCGGACGGGGTTGCCCCAACGAACCGGCCCGTCGGCCATCAAGCCAACGGACCGGAGCAGTTCGGCCGCGCCGAGCGAGAGAGATTCGGTCATTCAGGATCCCAGTACGAGGTTTTCAGTGTAACCGGCCGACCCGGTCAGCTCGGCTGTCACAGGCCCGGCCCGCCGGAACGCGCGAAGCCTGGCGAGGTTGGCCCGATCGCTCGAACCAGCTGGTCCAGGAGCCGTTTAGCGTGAGGCGCCCGTCGGTCCTCGGAGCGGCTTGCGGTGGGCGTGGCCGTGCTCGGGAGTGGCGGCGCCAGCCCCGAAACCCGCGCTGCGGCCGTTGCCGGAGCCGGCCCGGCCGCCCGGCCCGAAGCCGCGCAGCGGACGCACCTCGACCGAGCGGTCGGGCACGAAGCCTTCGACCACCCGATAGGGGATCTGGCGCTTGAGGAGGCGCTGGACGCCCTTGAGCAGCTCCACCTCGTCCATGCACACGAGCGAGATCGCGATTCCGGTCGCGCCGGCCCGGCCGGTCCGGCCGATCCGGTGGATGTAGTCCTGGGGCTCGAATGGAAGCTCGAAGTTGACGACGTAGGGCAGCTCTTCGATGTCCAGGCCGCGCGAGGCCACGTCGGTCGCCACCAGGCAGGTCACTTCGCCGGTCTTGAAGTCCTCGAGGGCGCGGGTCCGCTCGGGCTGGCTTCGATCACTGTGGATCGCGACGGCCGCCACGCCCCGGCGGTCGAGGTACGAGGCGAGCCGGCTGGCGGCCAGCTTGGTGCGGGTGAAGACGAGGACCTGGGCCATGTGGTCGCGCCGGATCAGGTGGAGCAGGAGCTCCTCCTTGCGTTCGCGATCGACCGGGTAGAGGACCTGTTCGACGCCCTCGGCGGCGGTGTTGCGACGGGCTACCTCGACGATCGCGGGGTTGGTCAGGAACTCGCTGGCGAGGCGCCGGATCTCGTCCGAGAAGGTCGCCGAGAAGAGCATCGTCTGGCTGCGGGCCGGGAGCATTGCGACGATCTTGCGGATGTCCGGGATGAAGCCCATGTCCAGCATCCGGTCGCCTTCGTCGAGGACGAGAACCTCGACCTGGCTGAGGTTGACCGTGCGCTGACCCATGTGATCCATCAACCGGCCAGGGGTTGCGACCAGGATCTCGATCCCGCCGCGCAGCTCCTTGATCTGGGGATCGATCGGCACCCCACCGTAGACCACGGCCGAGCGCAGGGGCACGTACTTGCCGTAGGTCCCGACGCTCTCCGCGATCTGCATCGCCAGCTCCCGGGTGGGAGTCAGGACCAGGGCCCGAACGGGATGGCGGGCCGGCGAGAAGCTGGTGTTGGCCTGGACCTTGAGTCGCTCCAGGATCGGCAGGGTGAACGCGGCGGTCTTGCCGGTGCCGGTCTGGGCGGCGGCGAGCACGTCACGGCCCGCCAGTACCAGGGGGATGGCCTCGGCCTGCACGGGCGTTGGCTCGGTATAGCCCTCCTCGGCCACGGCCCGGAGGATGTCGGCCGAAAGGCCGAGGGTGTTGAACGACAAGCGGGTGTGGGCTCCTGTTCGCCCCTCATGGACGGCGCCGGGATGAGGCGGCCGGACGGGCGGGTCGTGCCCGAGTCTACGGGATTCGGCGCCGGGACGAACGAATTCGGCAGGGCACGCCCGTGGGAGGCCGATTACGATGGACGGATGAACCATCCCGATCGCCTCTTCTTCACCGGCGACGAGGCCGCCGATCGGCTCATCGCAACCGACCCGCTGGCGCTCCTGATCGGCTTTACCCTGGATCAGCAGGTGACCGTCCAGAAGGCGTTCAGCGGGCCACTCGAGCTCACTCGGCGGACCGGCCGACCGCTCGACGCGCGGGCGATCGCCCAGATGGATCCGGCCGAGCTGGCCGGCATCTTCCAGGAGCGGCCCGCCCTGCACCGGTTCCCCGGAGCGATGGCCGGCCGGGTCCAGGCCCTGTGCGCTGCGATCGCCGCCGACTACGACAACGACGCCGCCTCGATCTGGACCGGCGCCAAGGATGCCCGCGACCTGCACAAGCGGTTGCTGGCCCTGCCCGGCATCGGCGAGATGAAGGCCCACACCATCACCGCGGTGTTGGCCAAGCGCTACGGGCTCGACCTGCCCGGCCTCGCCGATTCGCTGCCCAAGCATCCGACCCTGGGCGACGTCGACTCGGCTGAGGCGCTCGCCTCCTACCAGGCGGGCAAGCGCGCCTACAAGGCGTCGGCCCGGGCCGCGGCGGCCGCCAAAGGCTGACCCTGGAGCTCGCAGCCGCGCGGGCCCTGCCGTGGCGAGCTGGGCGGGCTGCGTATGACCCCCATTCTTAGTCGACGGGGTTGGGGTCATGGGCGCGGCGTGGGTGCGGGTCGAATCGCGTCGATCTGAGCGTCGCCGAGCTCCCGCGCCTCACATTAGCAATGGCAGGAATAATTTCGGGACTGGAGCCGAGGGATCGTGTGCGGGCCCGGCCGCGAAGGCGCTCTATTCGTCAACTAAGAATGGGGGTCATACCCGAGCTCCGGGCCATGCCGGGCACGCGACGCAAGGGCTTCGGCAGCGCGCCGCAACGCTGAGTTCAGTCACGGATCCGTCACACAGCAGGGGTACTATTTCGGCATGTGGTTCAGCAATTCAGCCAAGTCGTCCATGCCCGATCCTGCCAAGGCGCTGCCCGGCCGCGCCGAGGCAATGAAGGTTCCCGAGCGTCATTTCGTCAATGGCGCGAAGCTCACCCCGCCGTACCCCGACGGCAGCCAGGTCGCCACCTTCGGCATGGGCTGCTTCTGGGGCGATGAGAAGCTCTTCTGGGAGAAGCCCGGCGTGCTCGTCACGGCCGTCGGCTACGCCGGCGGGACCACCCCGAACCCGTCCTACGAGGAGGTCTGCTCCGGGCGGACCGGCCAGGCCGAGGTCGTCCGGGTGGTGTTCGATCCGTCCGTCGTCACCTACGAGCAGCTCCTGGCCACGTTCTGGGAGAACCATGACCCGACCCAGGGGATGCGCCAGGGCAACGACGCGGGGACCCAGTACCGCTCGGCGATCTACACCGAGAACGATGAGCAGCGCCGGATCGCCGAGGCCTCGCGGGACGCCTACCAGCCGCGCCTCACAGCGGCCGGCTACGGCCAGATCACGACCGAGATCGCGCCACTCAAGGCGTTCTACTTCGCCGAGGACTACCACCAGCAGTACCTGGCCAAGAATCCGCGGGGCTATTGCCCCGACCATCGGACGGGCGTGAAGCTGCCCGATGGTTTCGTGGTCATGCCGCTCCAGTACGTGGACTGACGCTCAACCCGCGGGCTCGCCAATCGTGAGGGCGACCTTCCCGGCGACGTCTCGATTCTGTAGCCGATCCATCGCCTCGGTGATCTCCTCCCAGGGCAGCTCAGCCCCGAGCTGCGGATCGAGCTTGCCGTCGGCCACAATTGATGCGAGGTACCCGAGGTCGCGACCGAACGGGTCGCCACCGAAGAACAACTCGAACCCCTGAAGACGGACGAGGGCATCGTTGTATACGTCGCGTACGTTGAACGTGGTCGGTTCGTCGGAGCTATTGCCGAACATGACGAGCGTCCCCTGGGGATCGACTCGGGTTACGAGGCGACCGAGCATCTTGCCGCCCACAGACTCGAGGATGAGGTCGAAACGACCCTGCAGGTCATCGACGTCGGAGACAACGTCATCGGCGCCAAGCTGGCGAAGCCCCTCCGCCCGCGCTGATCCGTCGCTGATCAACGCCGTTACCTGAGCTCCACCGAGGCGGGCCAGCTGGATGGCGAATTGGCCCACCCCGCCCGAGGCCCCCGTGATCAGGACGCGCCGGCCCAGGATCGCCGGTCCCATGCGGAGCATCCGCAAGGCTGCCAGGCCAGCGGTGGGCAGGGCCGCAGCCTCAGCGAATGAGAGACCGTCCGGCACTCGTGCGATCCACGCCGCCGGGACCGCCACGTGCTCCGCCCAGGTCTCACCCCGCCGGATCCCGACGACCCGAGCGCCTACCCGCAGGCCGTCGTCCACGTCCGACCGCAAGATGCCCGCAAAGTCCCAACCTGGGCGCCAACCGTCGGTTGCGGTCCCAAGCATCCGTAGCTCACCCCGATTGATTGAGAACGCACGCACCTCCACGAGGACCTCACCGGTCGCCAGAACTGGCTCAGGAACTTCGCCGAAAGCAATCCCGCCAGGAGCCGAGCTATCGGCGACCAATGCACGCATCCGCTGTCCACTCCAGGATCATTGTGGATCGACCGCCAGCGTTGTGGCAGGCCTCGCTTCTGTCCTACGATCGCAGGTCGGTGGCGCAGTCAGCAATACGTTGACCTATCTGAGAATCCGCGAGGGTCCTGTCCGGATCCCCCGACCGGCGGGGCCCGCCCGGTAGGCCTCGCGGTGAACGTCGGCGGCCAATCCGAGGGCGCGACCAAGTACGTCCAGGAATCTCCGACGTTCTCCCAGGCAAGAAGAGACCCTCCCGATATTCGGGAGGGTCTCGACGTATGTCCGTGGTCGGGATCCGGGACGGCTGTCCCGGCCGAACCTACTTGTGGCTGTTGTAGCTCGCCAGGCCCTGCCAGTCGCCCCGTGTCGCGTACGACGCCTGGGTCGGCCACGAATTGAGGCTTGAGGGCGGCAGCGCCCCGCTCTGGGCGATCGCCTTCCGCAGGTCCGAGGGATCGGTGTGCTCCAGCTGGGCATAGGTCGTCACGCCAGCATCGGCCAGGATCGTGGAGATCCGCGGGCCGATTCCGCTGAGCTGGGTCAGGTCGTCGGGTGGTGCGGCTGGGGCAGCCTTGGCCTTGGTCGCCTCGCGGTGCTTGGGTTCGGACCCTCGCTGGTTGTACTTCATCAGGCCCTGCCAATCGCCCTTCGCGGCGAGGCTCGCCTGCATCGGCCACGTACCCACATTGGCCGGCGGGGCCATGTCTGATTCGTGCAGGGCGTGCCGGAGCTGCGGCTCGTTGGCCTCGGCCAGGGCCGCATACGTCGTAATTCCGGCGGTCGACAGCGCGGCGCTCGCCCGGGGTCCGACGCCGGCCAGCTGGGTCAGGTCATCAGGCGTCGCGGCCGGCGCAGCCTCGGCCGGTGCTGCGGCGGCGGCTACAGCGACGGCAGGCGCTGCTGGCGCCGGGGCTTCGGCGGGGACTTCCACCTCGTAATCGGAAACGACCTCCGCGCCACCCAGTTGCTCGACCGCCGGGTCGACCAGCGCCTTGAGCGCCGCGGCCGTCTTGGGCGGCAGGGTGCTCGCGATGAGGAGGGCCTTCTCCATCGTGAGGGCCTGCTCGATCATCCCACGGGATGCGGCCCAGTTGCCCTCATAGAGGACAAACAGGGCGCTCTTGCCCCGCTCGATTTCCTTGGTCACCTGGCGCATGAACTTGTCTTCGATCCCGACGTCGTGGAATCGATTGCGAAGTCCATTCAGGACGCCCCCGGCCGCGCCGCCGACGACCGCGCCGGCGGGCCCGAGGACGAGCGCTCCGACGATGACGCCGAGTCCCGCGCCGCGCACGGTTCCCTTTGCGCCGCCCAGGTCCTCGGTCTGATGGACCTTCACTCGGAACCTGGTCCGGTCAACGATTGCCGCGTCGACGATCTTGACGTTGGTGTCGACCGCGTCGATCTCCTGGATCCGCTTTAGAAGGCGCCGCGACTGCTTGCCTGTATCCAGCACGAACGCGGCGAGGGTCTGACCGTATTCTTCGCTCATCTGTCCTTCTCCTCTGGCCATGGATCGAGACGCCTACAGCGGTGGCTACGCCAGCTTCGCTTGAGCTTGGATCAGCCACCCGGTTCCGCTTGTTGGACCGCGTCAGCAGGTTCGTCTGACGAGGTCAGCGGAGGTCGGTCAGGTAGAGATCGTGGTGTCCGTGGCGCCAGGTCGCCCATCGACCGACACCGACAGATCCCCGGACACCTCCTCCCCGAAACGCTGCCGGGTGGCCCTCTCCGGATTGGGCGAGGGGTCTCGACGGTGTCCCGGCAGGCGCCCGACGATGCTAGGCCCTGGCGGCCCGCGGCGCAACAGCCATCGAGGATGGACCCATCTGTCAGTGAACTGCGGGCGACAGTGGAGCCGGCCAGGAACGATCAGGAATCTGGTGTGGCGATATGACGCAGTCGGCGGATCGCCGGGCTCGCCGGCTCGCTAGACTTGGTTGGCCCAGGTCGGAGGCACGGCCCAGCGCCGCCAAGCCGGGTGGAGTGGAGGTTCATCGATGGACGCTCGGAAGCTGCTGGCGGAGCTGATCGGCACCTTCGTCTTCTTCCTCATCGGGTTCATGTCGATCCTGGCCACGAATGCCGTTAGCTCGACCATCGACCTCGTGGTGATCGCCTTCGGATTCGGGCTCGGACTCTTCGCCGCCATCCAGATCGCAGGTACCGTTTCCGGCGGGCATTTCAACCCGGCCGTAACGATCGGGGCCCTCCTTGACAAGCGGATCGACCCGATGAATGCCGTGGGCTACCTCATCGCCCAGCTGATCGGCGGCCTTGGAGCCGCCGGCCTCGTCCTGCTCGTGTCCAGCCAGGCCGTGGTGGCGGGGACCCGGACGACGCCAGGCACAGGGATCAGCGACCTCCAGGCCGTGGTCCTCGAGACCGTGTTCACGGCGATCTTCGTGGCTGTGATCCTGACCGTCACGAAGCTGAATCCGGACCGGGCATTCATCGTGATCCCGCTGACCCTCGTGGCGATCCACGTCGCCCTGATCCCGATCACTGGGGCCTCGGTCAATCCGGCCCGCTCGATTGCCCCTGCGATCATCGGCGGCGACCTGACCTCGTTGTGGATCTATATCGTCGGGCCGGTGGTCGGCTCCGTGGGTGGATGGGCGGTCTATCGGGCGCTCCTCGACGAGCCGGCTAAGGCCTGATCGCGGGCTGGCTATCCTCGGAGGATGGCAACGCCTCCGCCGGAGTGGATCGTTCGACTCAACGTCGCCTTCCTTCGCCGCGGCCTCAAGGTCGGCTCGCAGCACCTTCTGTCCGTGCGCGGTCGCAAGAGCGGGCTCGAGCGGGAGACTCCGGTCTCGCTGGTCACGGTCGGCCCGAGTCGCTACATCGTGGCCGCCTTCGGCGAAGCTGCCTGGGTCAAGAACGTTCGTGCAGCCGGGGCGGGCTGGCTCACTCGCGGTCGCACGCGGGAGGCGGTCAGGCTCGTGGAGCTGCCCGAGGCCGAGCGCGGCCCGATCCTCAGGGCGTTCCTGACCCAGGTCCGCGGAGGTGTCCGGTTCTTCGACTCGGCCGACCCCGAAGCCGTGGTGGCATCCGCCGGCCGCTATCCCGTGTTTCGGGTCGACTAGCCGCGCCGTCTGCCCGGCGAAGGGCTGGGCTCTGGATCAGTGGACTGGCGGAGCGACCATGGCTACGGCTTCGAGGGCTTCCTCGGTGATCTCGTGGATTTCAGGGATGCCGCCCAGCTCCTGAAGCTTGAGCGAGATCATCGCCGCCTCGGGATCTTCCTCGACCAGGACGCCAATCGCGGCCTTGCCGCCGGCCAGCTCGGCGGCGATCCGATCGCGGTCGGCGTCGGTCAAGCCCAGGCCACGGTGCTTGAAGTGGCCGATGAGGCTGCCGCCGACCATTCCCACCAGCAAGGTTGGTGGCGCGATCGCGGCGAGCACGAGCCCGACCCCGGCACCAGCCTTGCCGCTGCGCGCGCCGAGGCGGTGCTCCTTGACCTGGCCGGTGTCGTCGCTGACCAGCACGCCGACCGGCCGGGAAACGACGTTCTCGGACTTCTCCCAGGCCATGAGCGCCTTGACGGCGACATCGGCGGACGCCTCGTCTGGGAAGATTCCCAGGACCATTCGATGATCGGCCATGTTCAGGACCCTCCTATGCCCATCGAGGATAGCCCTCTGCGAGGACGCCGACATCCCTACTTGGCGATCTCCCAGATGTGGCCGGCCGGGTCGGCGAAGCAGGCCGTTCGGACACCCCAGGGCCGATCCATCGGACCGTTGATCAGGACGACGCCTCGTCGGACCAGCTCGGCACACATCGCATCCACGTCGTCGACGTCGACCGTCAGCTGTGCTCGCGCTCCCAGCTCAGGCCCGGCCACGGCCGCAGGCTCGATCAGCTCCGTCGCGGCCGTCGCCCTCAACAGGTTGATCAGCGTGTTGCCGAAGTTGAACACGGCGGAATCCGCATCCTCGAACATGATCGGCAGGCCGAACACGTCCAGGTAGAACTGGCGGGTCGCAGCCAGGTCGTCGGCGAACAGGGTGATCGCGCTGATCCGACCGGGCCAGGTGGTGCTGTCCGAAGCCATGGAGTCCTCCAGCCTGGTGGCCTCAGCGCCACCGAGTCAGAGCATCCCAGATTCGGCCACTGCCGGTTGGCTGGCGCCCCGCTAGACTGGCCGGAGGCGATCGACGCACGCCGACCCAAGCGTGCCGAGCAGGAGTGGAGATGGACCAGGCGACCCGGGCAGCGCTTGAACGTGGCCAGCTGGTCGAGATGACCACGACCGGAGCCAGAACCGGCAAGCCCCGCCCGATCCAGATCATGCTTCACAACTTCGACCGGCGGCTGTTCGTCTCCGGCGTGCCCAATGCCGTCAAGAAGCGGGCCTGGCTAACCAACCTGGAGGTCCATCCCGACCTTACGATCCGGCTGCTCAACGGGCCGGGGGCCGAGCTGGCGGCCCGGGCCAAGGTGATCACCGACCCGGCCGAACGCAAGGCGGTGCTGCCAAAGGTCGCAGCGGTCTGGAACCGGACCGACATCGGGACGATGCTCGAATTCAGCCCCCTGGCCGAGATCACCATCGAGGGCTACCCGGGCTGACGACGAGCTCAGGCGAGGGGCGGCTCAACTGTCGTGCCACGTCCCTCGACGAGCGTGGCGAACAGGTGGGCGAGGGTCGCCGACGGATCGCTGCTCAGGCCGGTATGCACCGGGGAGGCCTGGACCATCGTGCTGCTCGGCGAGACGAGCCAATGGAAGCGCTCCGGCCGGCTGAGCGCCGCGATCGGTCCGGCCGAAGGGTCGCCGGCGCAGATCCGGGGGAACGTGTCGAGCTGGGCCTGGACGACCGCCGGATCGCACTCCGGGGCGAGCGCCTGCAGGACCGCCCGGTCGAGCCCGATGATCGCCGCCAGGTAGCGGCGAGCGCGCGAGTGGACCACGATCCCCGCGTTGAACGACTCGCCTCGATCCTCGCGCGGAACGACCCGCACGATCGCGTACTCGAACGGGCTACGGCTGGCGGGCACGATCGGCATCCTCGACGAATTGGCGGGGCGCCTCGAGCCGGGCCAGCAGGTAGTCGACGTAGGCCTCGCGATGGCGTTCCGGCCGGTCCATCGTCCCGGCCCCGCCCAGCAGCCACTCGTCGGGGACGGCGGCCACGATTCGCTCCAGCAGGTCGCGCGTCACGAGCGGGCTGAGCCGGGCATCAGCGGCCGCGATCGACGAGGCATAGGGCAGCAGGACGTGGTCGGCGATCTTGGGGAACGGCCGGCGAGCGTGCTCGGCCGGATCGCGCCACGTGAAGTGGATGTAGAGCGACGCGCCGTGGTCGATCAGCCACAGCTTGTGGTGCCACACGAGCAGGTTGACGTTCCTGGCCGTCCGGTCGATGTTCGTGATCAACCCGTCGAACCAGACGACATCGGCGGCCAGGGCCGGATCGAGCTCGGACATCGGCCGGAAGGACAGGGCACCGGGCAGGAAGTCGAGGCCGAGGTTGAGCCCTGGGCTGCGCTCGAGGAGGTCCTGGATCTCGCCATCCGGCTCGGCCGGCGCAAGGGCGGGGTCGAGCTCGAGGAGGACGATCTCGGGCACGGGCAGGCCCAGGGCCCGGCCGAGCTCGCCGGCGATCAGCTCGGCCACCAGGACCCGCGGACCCTGGCCGGCGCCGTGGAACTTCACGACGTACAGGCCGTCATCGTCGGCCTCGACCAGGCCGGGCAGGGAGCCGCCTTCGCGCAGGGCCGTAACGTAGCGGGTGGCGGTCACGGTCCGGAGCGGCAGGCCAAGCTGGGCAGTCGGGGTCATCGCCGCTGGAGCGTAGCCGAGTCGTCCGGCCGAGTCATCTGGGGTTGGGCCGGTGATCGAGTAAAATCCCGCTCGTGCGCCTCGCCCAAATCGCGATTGTCGGGATCATCTGTATCGCCGTGTCGGGTTGTATCGGCGGGGCGGTCGCTGGTCAAACGTCAGTCCTCAGCCCGTCACCGACCCCGACCGACGACCCGGTCATCAATTCGGTTTCGTTCACCTCGCTGAGCATCGGCCAGGCGTGCGCTCTGCTGACCCCGGCCGAGGCCAGCCAGCTCCTGGGCCAGCCCCTGGCGCGAGCACCCCAGGGCGTGTCCGAGGAGGGCGACCGGGTCGAATGCCTGTACCAGGATGCGCCCACTGCCACCGTTGGCACGTTCATCAGGATCGCCACCAACCGGCTTGGTTTCGACGGGATGGCGGCCCAGGTCAACCTGCATCGGGATGCCCACACGCTGGTGGTCAATGGCTTCCAGGCGATCGGGGCGGAGTTCGAGACGGACCCGATCAACGAAGAGGCGGTCCTGTGCGTGAAGATCGCCCACACCGGCCAGGATCCGGCGCTGTGGGTCGAGGCCCCGACCGCGCTCGTGGCCAAGGCCGCCGCCGAGCTGATCCTGCCTCGCCTGGCCGCCCTGCCCTGAGCGCCGGCCGGCTCAGGGTCGCTGGCTGCCGCCGCTACCGGTTTCGCGCAGGAATCGCTCGATCTCGGAGATGAGCTCATCGCCGGCCGGCAGGCGCTCCTCGTCGACCATCGATTCGAGCCGTTCGACGTAGGCCCGGGTCGTCTCGTCGCCCTTGGCCAGCGAGTCGAGATGGGAGCCGAGCTGGCGAGCCTCCTCTTCGAGGGTCTTCGACGGGACGCTGATCCCGGCGTGCCGTTCGACTGCCCGAAGGAGGGCCAGGGCCGCCACGGGATAGGGTCCCGAGACGTAGTGGGGGACCTGGGCAAAATAGCCGACGGACGGGATCCCGGAGCGGGCCATCATCAGCTCCAGGACCGACAGGACCGCGGCTGGAACGCGGAGCAGGCCGTCCGGCCCAGGCCGGACGTTGCCGCGCAGCAGGCCGGCCTCGGATTCGGTGCCGATGATCGGCACCGAGCGGGTATGGGGCACGGCCGCCGGGATCGCGCCCAGGCTGAGCCACTGGGCCACGCCCAGGCGGGTCGCGATGTCCAGGACGGCATCGCAGAACTCGCGCCAGCGGAAGTCGGGCTCGACCCCGGTCAGGACAAGCAGGTCGCGTTCACCCAGGCGGACCCGGCGGATGGTCAGCTCGCGCCAGGTGATCGAGGTCATCCGCCCGTCGCGGATGTCGAGGGTGGGCCGGCGGGCGCGATAGTCGAACAGGAGGTCGCCCTCGAAGCTCGCCACGAGGTCGCCGCCTTCGGCCATCTGGGCGGCCGCGGTCGTGGCCGCGCTGCCCGCGTCGACCCAGCCGTCGAACGCCGCGATCATCGTCGGAGCGATCAGGTCGGTCGGTTCGGTCAGGCGATAAAGGGCCACCGCTACAGGATAGGGCACCGTCCGTTCGGGCCGGTCCGGCCTTCGCAGGTTCGGGCGTGCCGAGGGGCCCCGGTCGTCCGACCGCGGCCCCTCGAAGTGATCAACGCTCCCGCTTGGCGCGGGCCAAGCTCAGCTGCAGCCCGAGGTCGAGCCGCAGTTGAGGCACTTGTAGCAGCTCCCGTTGCGAACCATGATCGAGCCGCATTCGGCGCAGGAAGGCGAGTCCTCCTGGACCTTGAACGCGACCCTGGTCGAGCCCAGCGAGGCGGTCCCGACCGCGGCATGGCCGTTACCGTTCGCGTGCCCGTTGCCATTGCCGTTTCCGGTGGGGGCCACGGACTCGACGACCGGCAGGCTGATCGAGACAGGGTCGACCTCGAGCGCGACGGCCGTCGCGACGGCCTTGGGCCGGCCGGTATCGCCCTCATCGGATTCGTCGGCGACGACCGGCGCGTCCGACTCTGGCGCGCTCGCCAGCGAAACGGCACCGAACGAGACCGGGGCCGACTCGACGACCGCGCCGCGGTCGATCAGCCCGATCTGGGCCTTCTCGTCGGCCGGCAGGAATCGGCTGCCCATCCAGCGGAAGACGTAGTCGACGATCGACTTGGCGATCGGGATCTCCTGGTTGCCGGTGAAGCCGCTCGGCTCGAACCGGACGTGGGCGAACTTGTTGACGAGGTCGCGCAACGGCACGCCGTACTGGAGGGCCAGGCTGACCGAGGTGGCCAGCGAGTCCATCAGGCCGGAGACCGTCGAGCCTTCCTTGGCCATCTTCAGGAAGATCTCGCCGGGCTGCCCGTCGGGGTACAGCCCGACCGTGATATAGCCCTCGTGTCCGGCGACATCGAACTTGTGGGTGACCGCAGCCCGCTCGACCGGTAGCCGCCGGCGATGGGGCTTCTTCGCCTCGGCCTGGGCCACGGCGAGCTGGGCCCGGAGCTCGGCGACGACACCGGTATCGATCTCCTCGCCGGCGTCCTTCTTCTTGCCCGTGCTGAGCGGCTGGCTGCGCTTGCTGCCATCGCGGTAGATCGCGATGGCCTTGAGGCCCAGCTTCCAGCCCTGGAGGTAGACCTCCTGGATCTGCTCCGGGGTGGCGGCTTCGGGCATGTTGACGGTCTTGCTGATCGCGCCCGACAGGAAGGGCTGGATCGCACCCATCATCCGGACGTGGCCCATGTAGGCGATGGACCGCTCGCCGTTGACCGGCTTGAAGGCGCAGTCGAAGACCGACAGGTGCTCGACCTTGAGGTGCGGCGCCCCTTCGATCGTTTCGCGCTCGTTGATGTAGGCCAGGATGTCCTCGACCTGCTCGGGCGCGTAGCCGAGCTTGCGCAGGGCCGCCGGGACCGTCTGGTTGACGATCTTGAGGAAGCCCTCGCCGACCAGCTTCTTGTACTTGATCAGGGCGATGTCGGGCTCGACCCCGGTGGTATCGCAATCCATCATGAAGGCGATCGTGCCGGTCGGCGCCAGGACGGTGACCTGGGCGTTCCGGTAGCCATATTCCTGGCCAAGGTCCAGGGCGTCATCGAAGACCAACCGGGACGCGGCGATCATGTCGGCCGGCACGGCCTGGTCGGCCGGGATCCGGTAGGCCGCGTCACGATGCTTGCCGATCACCCGCAGGAACGGTTCCCGGTTGATCGCGTAGTCGTGGAACGGCCCGCCATGGTCGCGCGCGATCACGGCGCTCTGGCGATACGCCTCGCCGTGCATGATCGCGGTCAGGGCGGCCGCGTAATTGCGGCCCTCGTCGCTGTCGTAGGCCAGGCCCCGGCTCATCAGCAGCGCGCCGAGGTTGGCGTAGCCCAGCCCGAGCGGCCGGAACCGATGCGAGTTCTCCTCGATCCGGGGCGTGGGATAGCTGGCGTTGTCGACCAGGATCTCCTGGGCGGTGATCGTCAGGCGCGCCGCATAGCGGTAGGCGTCAACGTCGAACTCGCCATCCTCGCGCACGAACTGCATCAGGTTGAGGCTGGCCAGGTTGCACGCCGTGTCGTTGAGGAACATGTACTCGGAGCACGGGTTCGAGGCGTAGATCCGGTCGGAGTTGGCCGAGGTGTGCCAGTCGTTGATCGTCGTGTCGTACTGGATCCCGGGATCGCCGCACAGGTGAGCGGCATCGGCCATTCGCTTGAAGATGTCGCGGGCCTTGTAGGTACCCATCGGCGCGTCGTCGACGACCGCATGCGTCGTCCAGTCGCCGTCCGCCTCGACGGCGTTCATGAACTCGTCGGTGACCCGGACCGAGTGGTTGGCGTTCTGAAACGAGACCGAGCCGTAGGCCTCGCCGGTGAACGAGGGGTCGTAGCCCTCTTCGATCAGGGCCCAGGCCTTCTTCTCCTCGAGCATCTTCGAGTCGATGAAGTCGAGCACATCGGGATGATCGACATCGAGGATCACCATCTTGGCCGCCCGGCGGGTCTTGCCGCCGGACTTGACCACACCGGCGAACGCGTCGTAGCCGCGCATGAAGCTGACCGGCCCGGAGGCCGTGCCGCCGCCCGACATCCGCTCGCGCGACGACCGGATCGGGCTCAGGTTGGAGCCGGCCCCGGAGCCGAACTTGAACAGCATTGCCTCGGTCTTGGCCAGGTCCATGATGCTGCTCATCGAGTCCTGGACCGAGTTGATGAAGCAGGCCGAGCACTGCGGCCGGGCCTCGATCCCGACGTTGAACCAGACCGGGGAGTTGAAGCTCATCTTCTGGCGCACGAGCAGGTGGGTCAGCTCGGCCTGGAAGGTGGCCAGATCCTCGTCCGTGGCGAAGTAGTGCTGGGTCTCGGCCCAGGCGGCGATCGTGTTGACCACCCGGTCGATCAGCTGCCGGACGCTCGTCTCCCGCTCGGGCGTGCCGACATGGCCGCGGAAGTACTTGCTGACGACGACGTTGGTGGCGAGCTGGCTCCAGAAGCTGGGGACCTCCACGTCCTTCTGCTCGAACACCAGCTTGCCCGACTCGTTGCCGATGGCGGCCGTCCGCGTCTCCCAGTCGATCTCGTCGTAGGGATGGATGCCCGGCGTTGTCCAGCGTCGCTCGAAGGTCAGGCCCTTGGCCGGCCGGCCATCCTCGCGCCGGCCGTCGAAGCTGGCTCCGTACGGGCCGGCATGACGGCGCTGGGTCTTCAGCAGGACCTTGCCCGCGGCCTTGTCGGCCGCCCGGCCGGCACGCCTGGCCGACCGGCCACCGGCGACGGCCTGCTCATCCGTGACTGAGGTCGAATCCTGGGCGACACGGGCCACTGGTTGCTCCTCTCCTCCAATCCGCTCATCGTCTGATCGATGGGACGGCTGGTTGTTCTGTGCCGCTTTGGTCTGGTCTGGCGACCGTCAGGCGGCCAATCGATCCGGAGCCGGCCGGACGACGGGTCGGTCGGCGGCTGGATCCGGGCTGGTTCGGGGGCTCGGATGGCCTCGGGCTGGGGGTTCACCCGAGGCAGAACGAACGCGGCGGTTGCTGATCCCGGTTGCTGAGCGTTGATCGGCCGCGCGTCTTCGCGGCTACGGACGCTGGTGTAGGGCGATGCCGGTCCTCGGTCCGGTAGCTGCGACGTCAATCCAACCTGGTCGCTCGATCCGGGCCGCTGATCGACTTGCGTGAAGGTCCGAACCTGACTGGCCGGCAGCCTCCCGAGCGATCCTCCGGGGCGTCGCGAGCGACCCGTAAACGATACGCCTCGGCGAAGGCGCCGTCAATCCCAAAACACAAGATGTAGTGGTGCGAATTTGGCCCGCACCGCTACATCGTGTGGCTGTGGACAATTCCGCCCAATTCGGTGCACAGCTCCACCCGGGCTTGTGGAGAGGTCCTCGAGCGCTGTGGACGGGCTGTGGATGGACCCGCCTTGAGGTCTGCTGCGGCCCGGTCCCGAGACCCGGCAGCGCGCCTCAGCGGAGCGGTCCCAGGTCTGAACTTCGTGGCGTATATCGTACAGATGTTCTGTCCTGCCCGCCTGGGGCCGTCCTGAGGCGCTGCGTCGTTCCCGGAATACCAGCCCGAGTGGTGCTACGCGAAGAACTGGCGCGGATCCGGCCATGGCTGCGGTCGGCGGCGGCCGCCTCGTGCGGGCGATCCGAGGGCCGGCCAGGTCCGGCCAGGTGCGGCGCGAGACCGGGCCTGGATATTCTCCTTACCACCACAGGGCCTGGTATCCCGGAAGAAACGAGGGGCGCTCACGCGGGCCGGACGGGACGCCGGGGTCTGAGGCGGCGCGTCGCCGGAACGCAACCCCGGAGCTAGCGGCCGAAGCGGCGGGCGCGTTGCTGGTACGTGCGCAGTGCCCGCAGGAAGTCGATCTCCCGGAACGCCGGCCAGTAGGCCTCGCAGAACTGGAGCTCCGAGTAGACCGACTGCCAGGGCAGGAAGCCCGACAGGCGGACCTCGCCCGAGGTTCGGATGATCAGGTCGGGCTCGGATGATCCCCGGGTGTAGAGGTGGTCGGCGATCGACTCGGCCGTAACGGCCTCGGCCAGCTGCTCGGCGGCCACACCTGTGGCGGCGGCCGCCCGGACCGCGGCCCGGAAGGCCTCGAGCAGCTCGTCCCGGCCGGAGTAAGCCAGGGCGATCGTGACGTCGATCGTGCCGTCCTCGCGCGACAGCTGGGCCGACGACTCGACCACCGCCCGGAGGCCCTCGGGCAGCAGGTCGCGCCGACCGATGACCCGCAGGTGGATCGGCCGGCGGGTCTTGCGCCGGCCCTCGACCATCGCCCGGATCGCCTCCTCGGCGACGTCCGTGATCGTGCCGACCTCGTCCTCTGGCCGGGCCAGGTTCTCGAGCGAGAGCGCCCACAGGGTGATCTCGTGAATGCCGACCTGGGCGCACCAGTCGATCAGCTCGAGGGCCTTCTCGGCTCCGGCCCGATGACCGGCACCCGGATCGATGAAGCCCTCGGCCGTCGCCCAGCGCCGGTTGCCGTCCATGATCACGGCGATGTGGTCGGGCCGCGGCGCCGACATCACCCGCGCCCGAAGGCGCTGGAGATAGAAGGCGTAGACCGGTGCCAGGGCCAGGTCGCGCACGCGCCGATAGGCCGGCCCGAGGCGCTCCCGGAGCGACCGCGCCCGGCGGGCTGGTGCGGCGACCGACGAATCAGCCGTCAGTTCAGGCCGGAGTACGCATGCAGCCCGGAGAACCACAGGCTGCCCGAGTAGGTCACCAGGACCATGCCGAAGCCGACCACCAGCAGGAGCGCGGCCGGCCGACCCGCCCAGGCACGCTGATTACGAGCATGGAGGTAGACCGCGTAGGTCAGCCAGGTGACCAGGGCGGATGTCTCCTTGGGGTCCCAGCCCCAGTAGCGGGACCAGGCGATCGAGGCCCACACGCTGCCCAGGATGATCATCGTGGCGAAGATCGGGAAGCCGACGATGACCGAGCGGTAGGCCACCTCGTCGAGGACCTTGTGCGAGGGCAGCCAGGCGAACCGGTCGCGATTGCCCTGGATCAGGTAGCCCACCCCGGCCGCGAAGCTGGTCGCGAAGATGCCGTAGGCGATCGTGGCCATCCCGACGTGGATCGTCAGCAACGGCGCATTGTCCAGGGCCGGCACGAGCGGGATGATCTCGTTGGGCAGGGTCGTGCTGTACAGGAAGAGGGCCAGGGCCACCCCCGTCGGGATGAAGCCGATCGCCCGGATGGGGTAGCGCCGGCTGAGGATCAGGTAGCCGACCAGGATCGTGAACGTGAAGGCAACCGTGAACTCCTCCATGTTGCCCCACGGCCCCCGGCCGACGACCACCGCCCGCAGCGCCATCGACAGGCCCAGGACGGTGGCCGCGATCACGGTCAGGCCCCATGCGAACGGGCCGGCCGGCGACTGCGGCTCGACCCCGGCGGCAAACGCGGCATCGCGGCTCTCGACGAACGAGCCGGTGGCGACCCCGGCGAAGGCCGGCTGGCGGGCGGGGGCCAGGGCTGCCGCGATCCGTCGCCCCTGGGCGAGCAGGACGGCATGCATGACGTGGGCCCCGAACGCGAGGACCAGCAGGATGCCCGCGACCGAATACAAGATCAATGAGCCGCTAGCCACGTTCCCACTCCTGACTTCGACCGATCACGACAATCCCTGCCACCGGGCTCAGGCGGCGGCAGCTCCACCGGTCGGCGGTCCGGCCGGCTGCAAGGTTCGGACGGCGACCCGCGGGTCGACCTTGAGGACGAGACCGCAGTTGGTGCAGGTGGTCACGGCAGCCAGGCGGGCAATGCCGCACATCGGGCAGGTCACCGAGAGCGGGCCGCCGGCCGCGTTCTCGACCGTGCCGGCCGGATAGATCAGGCCCGACTGGGGATCGAACGGCTCGCCCACCGGGAAGAGGGGCAGCCCGTCGGCGGCAATCTGGGCCAGCCGGGGTCCTTCGAGGAAGCGGACCCGGGTCCGGGGCTTGGTCACGAAGTAGTAGAACCAGAGCAGACCCAGCAGGGTCAGCAGTGGCGCGACCACGCCGAGGAACAAGAACAGTGGCAGGAGGCCGATGAGCGAGCCCCAGTCGGGGCTGACCACCTTGGCCACCACGTCCAGGATCTGGCTCCAGATCTGGCTGATCTCGTCGGCGAGGGTCACCGGCGCATTCTAGCCCGTCGCCGTGGATTTCCGGTCTTGTGCGTCGCACCCCGACCGGGCTGCCAGCCGGGCCGCTCCGGGTCATCGTCGGCGGGCAGCTGGGCAGGTCCCTGGGGTGCCCGCGGGCGGCCGGCCGCGGGCGAGCCGAGGCGGGGACGGTCGAGCCGGCCGATGAGCCAGGTTGCGCCAGCGACCCGCGCTCCGCGCCGTCGAATCCGGTCGCCCAGCTCGCGATCGTCGGTGACCACCAGGAGGCCATCGGCGGCGCGTGCGGCCGCCTCGGCCGTGCCCCCGCTGCCGATGGCGTCGGCAACCAGCCGGTCGAGCAGATGGTCGGCCGAGGCGCGCCCACTGTGGCGCACAGTCAGGCCGTTAGCGATGCGCACGCCGGCCAGCCCGTGCTCCGGCGCCCCGTCGAGGACGAGCTCGATCCGGGTGGCCGCCGGGATGGCGGCGCGCAGCCGGCCGATCAGGGCCGCTGGCGGGCGCGGCCCGGCGCCGGGCTCGTTCCGGCTCATCCGGTAGAGCAGGTTCGAGCCGTCGATCAGGAGCCGCCCGACACCGGCCAGCGGGTCGCGGCCGGTGGTGCTGGCGGATCGAGCCGGAGGGGGCTTCATGGCGGCCATCGTGACACGGCCCGGCCAGCGCGTCGCCTGTAGGCTTGGTCGATGCTCCTGCTGGTCGATCTCGATGGCGTCGTGTACCAGGGCAGCGATCCGATCCCGGGCGTCGCCGCCCTGCTCAGCCGGCGAGTCGCGGCCGGCGACATCGTGGTCTACGTGACCAACAACTCGATGTGGTACCGGGCCGACTACGTCGCCCGGCTCGAGGCCCTGGGCGCGCCCGTCTCGGCCGATCGAGTGGTGAGCTCACCCCGGGCCACGGCGCTCTACCTGCGCGAGGTCGATCCTCGCCTCGAGCGCGTCCTGGTCCTGGGCGGCCCTGGCCTGGGCCGGGAGCTGCGCGAAATCGGCTTCGAGGTGGTCATGGCCGGCGACGCCGCCGACCGGGCCGCGCAGGAGGGGATCGACTGGTTCGAGGCCGCCGGCCGGCCGGGTGCCGTGGTCGTGGGCCTGGATCCGGACGTGAGCTGGGAGCGGCTGGCGGTCGCGGCCAGCTCGATTCGGGCAGGGGCCCGCTTCGTGGTCACCAATCGAGACCCGATCTACCCCACCGAGCGCGGCCTGATGCCCGGCGCCGGGTCCCTGGTCGCGGCCGTCGAGGCGGCCAGCGGCCAGACTCCGGTCTCGATCGGCAAGCCCGCCCCGCTCCTCCTGGAAGAGGCGGCCCGGCTGGTCGGAGTCGATCCCCGAGCGGCGGTCATGATCGGCAATTCGATCCTGACCGACCTGGCCGCGGCCCGGGCCGTGGGCGCCCGCTGCATCCTGATGCTGACCGGCGTCACCAGCCGGGCCGAGGTCGAAGCGCTCGGGGCCGACCGCCGGCCGGACGCCGTGGCAGCTGATGCCGGGGAGCTCGAGGCGGCCCTGGACCGGCTCCAGGCGGCTGGCTAGGTTGCCAGCTCGGGGATCGTCGCCCGCCACGCCTCGAAGCTCGCCTTCAGCCCGGCGATCACCTCGGGCGGGGCGAATGCCGCGTCCAGGCCCTGGAGGTTGATCGCCCACAGCTCGGGCAGGCTCAGGCCGATCTCTTCGACGACCCGCACGTATTCGTCGGACAGGAGCGTGTCCGAGACGGTCGCATCGTCGGTCGAGAGGCTGACCCGAACGCCCGCCCGATAGAGGCGGGCGAGAGGGTGATCCCCGACCGAGGCCACGATGCCGGCCTGGACGTTGCTGGTCGGGCACAGGTCCAGGGTCACCCGCCGGCGGATCAGCTCGGCCATCAGCTCGGGGTCGTCGCCTGAGCCCGGCCCGTGGGCGATCCGCTCCGGATTCAGGGCCAGGGCACGCCGGACCTGGCTCGGCCCGCCCCACTCGCCGGCGTGGAGCGTGATCTGCAGGCCACCGTCCCGGGCGATCTCGAAGGCGCGCCGGAAGGCCAGGGGATCGGGATAGGCGGCCTCCGCCCCGGCCAGGTCCCAACCGGCCAGGCCCACGTCCCGGAAGCGGACCGCGGCGTGGGCCAGCTCGGCCACGGCCGACGGCTCGTGGCTGCGGATGGCGGTACAGATCAGGCGGACCGTGCAGCCGGTCCTGGCGGCCGCCTCGCGGGCGCCCCGACACACCGCCGCGATGCCCTCGGCCAGCGCCAACCCGTTGCGCTGGTGCAGGCTCGGCCCCCAGCGGATCTCGAGGTAGCGGACGCCTTCGCCGGCCTTGGTCTCGACCAGCTCGGAGGTCACCAGCTCGAGTGCCTCGGCATCCTGGAGGAGGCTGATCGGCAGCTCGAACCGGGTCAGCAGCTCGGCCTGCGAGGCGCCCCGCGGGGGAGCCACGAGCGCCTCGAACATGGCCTCGTACGTCCGCGGCGCGTCGACGGCCCGGCTGCGGGCCAGGGCCAGGGCCGTATCGATCCGAAGCGAGCCGTCGAGGTGGAGATGGAGCTCCGACTTGGGCATCGCCTCGACCAGGCGGCGCAGGGCTGAGCCGCGGAGCGGCCCGGCCGGGTCGGCCGAGGCCGGCGGTTCGGACGATCGGATCACCGGGCGATGCTACCCTCCGGCCATGCCGACCGTGCTCGTGACCGGCGCCAGCGGCTTCGTTGGCAGCTACGTCGTGCCCGCCCTGCTCTCTGCCGGCCATCACGTCCGGGCCCTCGTCCGCACCGACGCGGCCGGCCGTCGGGTCCTGGGCCGCCTGCCCGAGCCGGCTCGGGCAGGGGTCGAGCCGCGCCTGGGCGATGTGACCGACCGGTCGTCGCTTGACGCGGCACTGGCGGGCAGCGATGCGGTCATCCACCTCGTGGCGATCCCGCGTGACCGGGGCGACGGCCGGGAGCTGGAACGGGTCAATGTCGAGGGCACCCGCAACCTGATCGCGGCGGCCGAGGCCGCCGGCGTGCGCCGCTATGTCCACCAGGGGGCCCTGGGCGTGGTCGACGATCCACGCCTCCACTTCGCCTCCTCCAAGGCGCGCGGCGAGGCGCTCGTGCGGGCGAGCGGGCTCGACTGGACGATCCTCAAGCCTTCGCTCCTGTGGGGTGAGCGGGACGGCTTCTTCAACGTGATCGCCGGCCTGGTCCGCACGGCGCCCGGGCTGGTGCCCGTCCCGGGCAACGGCGGGGCGCGCTTCCAGCCGCTGGCCGCGACGGACGCCGCGGTCGCCCTGCGCCTGGCCGTCGAGCGCCCGGCCATGATCGGGGCGACCTACGAGCTGGGCGGGCCGCGCTACTGGACGTATCGCCAGATCACCCGCGAGGTCCTGCGGGGCATGGGCCGCAAGCGCCTGATCGTGCCCGTGCCCGTGGTCCTGATCTCGCTGGTTGCGCGCTCGGCCGAGGCCGTCCGCCTGCCCTTTCCCGTCGCCAGCGACCAGCTCCGCCAGCTCGGCATCGACAACATCGGGCCGCTCGGTGGCTTCCAGGCGGCCTTCGGGATCGCGCCTCGGGAGCTGGCCGGCAACCTGGGCTACCTGGCCCGCAAGCCGGCCGAGCAGGAGCCGCGCCCGTGAGCCAGGCCCAGCTGGCCCAGCCCCTCGCCGCGGGCTCGCCCCGGGCGTCGTCGCGCCTGGGCCGGCTTGCCGCCCGGATCGGCTGGCTGGCGGTGGTGGTCGTGCTCAGCCTGGGATCGGCCGGAATCATCGGCGGCATGAGCCAGTCGCCATCGACCGGCTCCCGGCCGGAGCTGACCTGGGCGGCGGATCAGGCCGTCGCTCCGGGCCTGAGCGCGGCGTCCTCCGCCCTGACCCTGCTCTCGGGCGAGGTCAACCAGCTGGGCGCGCTGGGTCGCGACGCGATCGCCGATTTGGTCAACAACGACACCACCCACCTCGCTTCGACGATTGCCAGTGGGACGGCCCTGACCAGCCAGATCGGACGGGATACCGCCGCCATCCGGCAGCGGCTGGCCGGCCTGCCCACGATCGGGACCGCCGACGAGACGATGATCGGGGCGGACCTGCGCCAGCACTTCGACGCGATCTCGGTGGCCCTCTCGACCACGGCCGGCCTGCAATCCTCGTGGCTGACCCTGACCAGCGGCAGCTCCGGGGCGACGGCCCTGACCGGCCTCCTGGCCGACCATGACACCAGCGCGGCCCTCGCGATCAAGCTGGGCAGCACGGGCCAGTACACCAGGGCCCTCGCCGCGATGGCCAAGGCCGAGGCATCGCTGGCCGACGCGGCCAAGCGCCGGGACGCCCTGGAAACGACCGTCGACACCACCATCCTGACCCAGTGGATCGACCGGAACCAGGCCTTCGACACGGCGGCGACCACGCTCTACAAGCTCCTCGCCGCGTCGCCTCGCAAGGTCACCCCGGCGATCCGGGCGGCCTTTGCCGACCTGACCGCCGCTCGCCAGAACCTGCCGCCCGACACCAAGGGCCTGGAGGTGATCCTGAGCGATCTCGCCCGGGGTGGCCTGAACCAGGCCGTCATCGCCATCGAGGACGCCAAGGGCGACCTGGCCAGGGCCGTGGCCCTGATCGCGGGGCAGAGCCCGCCGCCCGGACCCTGACCGGACGCTACACTGCGCCGAGTCATCGCCCGACGCCGACGTCGGGTCAGCCCGACCGGGAGGTTCGCTCAGGCATGCAGCTTCGGATCGCCACTGACCAGCCCTGGGACTCGACCGCCGACGTCCTGGCCGTCCCGATCGTGGACGAGCCGTCCTTTGAAGGCCCCTTGGGCGAGATCAACCGGCGCTCCGGTGGCGAGCTGGCGGCCCTGGCCACCTTCGGCGAGCTGACCGGCGAGCGCTACCACGCGACCCTGGCTGCCTCAGGCGACCTGCCCGCGGGGCGGCTGCTGGTCATCGGCGCAGGCAAGGCCGATGCCCTCAGCCGCGAGACGATCCATCGCCTGGGCGCCGCCATCGAGCGCCGCCTGGCCGGTCGGGCGGTGCGCTCCCTGGCGATCTGGCTGGGCGACCTGGGGGCGAGCGTCGAGGGCGGCGACGCGACCGTTGTCGAGCTCCTGGCCCGGGGCGTCGTCGAAGGCAGCTACGAACCCAAGGCGATCTACCTGGCGAACGTCGAATCGGCCCCGCCGGCGCTCGACGAGTTGATCCTGATCGTGCCCGGCGGGGATGGCCCGGGCCTGGCCAAGGCGGCCGAACGCGGCCGGATCATGGCCGAGGGCGCCAACGTCGCCCGCAACCTGGCCAACCGGGCCAGCAACGACGTCAGCCCGATCGTGCTGGCCGAGGCCGCCCAGGACATCGCCGCCCGCAACGGCCTGACCATTGACGTGATCGAGCCGGAACGGGCCGCCGAGCTGGGCATGGGCATGTTCCTGGCCGTCGGTCGGGGCAGCGACAACCCGCCCCGGATGATCGTCATGCGCTCGGGTGGCGCGGGCGAGCTCGATGGCCTCGGCCGCCACCTGGCGATCGTGGGCAAAGGCGTGTGCTTCGACTCGGGTGGCATCTCGATCAAGCCGGCCGACCGGATGGAAGAGATGAAGATGGACAAGACCGGCGCGGCGACGGTCATCGCCGCGATCGAGACGGTCGCCCGGCTCGCCCCGGGTACGCCCCTCCTGGCGATTGCGCCCGCGGTCGAGAACATGCCCGGCCCCCACTCGACCCGGCCGGGCGATGTCGTCCGGGCCATGAATGGCAAGCAGGTCGACATCACCAACACGGACGCCGAGGGCCGGCTCATCCTGGGCGACGCCCTGACCTACGCCGAGCAGCTTGGGGCGACCCACCTGGTCGACGTGGCGACCCTGACCGGGGCCGTTTCACGAGCGTTGGGCCACCTGATCACCGGGGCCTTCGGGACGCCCCAGCCCTGGTATGACTCGGTCATGGCGGCCGGTGCGGCGGCCGGCGAGACCTACTGGCAGATCCCCCTCTTCGATGATTACGTGCCGGACATGGACAGCTGGTACGGCGATCTCCAGAATGCCGGCCCGGCCGAGGGCTCGTTGGTCAAGAGTGGCCTGTTCCTGCGTGAGTTCCGGACCCGGCCCTGGGTCCACCTCGACATCGGCGGCACCGGCTACTTCCGCAAGGCGTTGCCGTTTGCCGCCCGGGGCTCGAACGGGGTGACCCACGCGACCCTGGTCGAGCTGGCCCTGGCCGGCGCGCGCTGAACGCCGTCAGCCTGGGCCTGGCAATTGCCGGCCTGGCCTGGGGATTCGCGGCGGACCGCATCTCGGCCCGCTGGCCCAGCCATGAGGATGGCTCGATCCGACCGATCGACTGGCGCACGGCCGTGGTCCCGGTCATCGGGGCGATCGCCCTGGGCCTGCTCGGCGGACGCTTCCCGGACGCGGGCAGCACGATCATCTATTGCGGCGTCTTCGCCGCCCTGATCCTGCTCCTGGCCACCGACCTCGACCAGCGGACCCTGCCCGATATCGTCACCCTGCCCCTGGCCGGCTTCGCCCTGGTCTACGGCCTGACCGGGCTGAACCCGCTCATCGGCCATGATGTGCCCGCGGCGATGGTGCCCGCGGTCATCGCCGGGGTGGCCATTCCGGCCGTCTTCTTCGTGCTCTCGATCCCGTTCGGGGCGGGCGCCTTCGGCCTGGGCGACGTCAAGCTGCTGCTGGGGGTGGGCCTCCTGGCCGGCCTGGGCCGGACCGTCCTGGGCGTGATCGGCGGGGTGCTCCTCTCGGGCGTGGTCATCCTGGTCCTACTGGTCACGCGCCAGATCACCCTGAAGAGCTTCATCCCCTATGGACCGTTCCTGATCATCGGAGCGTTCTGGGCGGTGCTCCTGAGCTCATAGGCTGGTGGTAGGGGGTCATCCGTCGGGGTAGGCAGACCGACCGGTTCTGGCTAGGGTGGACGACCGGGGTATCATGCCCCGGTGCCGGAGTCGTCCCGGACGGGTTCCGTTTCGGACGGCGTTCAACCGGCGACGACATCCGCCATTCGCGTCCGGGACGCGTCAACGGAGTTCGCTCGCTCGATGACGACCGCTCGACTGATCCGCCCGCTGATCCTTGCCGCGCTCCTGGTCTCGCTGTTCGCGGGCTCGTCCACGCCGGACCTCGTCCGGGGCGACGACCTGAGCCAGGCCCAGGCGCAACAGCGCGCGATCGCCGCCCAGGTGGCGGCCCAGAAAGCCAAGATGGCCCAGCTGGCGGCCCTCCAGGCCGATCTGGCCACGGCCCTTTCCGCGACCAAGGTCAAGCTGGTCGGCATCAACTCCGACCTGGCCGATGTCAAGGCCACGATTGCCTCGACCCAGACCAAGGTCAACGCCGTCCAGGCGGCCTACAACAGCCAGCTCCAGGACCTCGACAACCTCGACCTGGCCCTGGTCGGCCTGGACCGCGAGGAGCAGGCCAAGGCGGCCGACCTGGCCGGCGCCAAGAGCGAGCTGGCCGATCACATCCGGGCGGCCTACGACCAGGACCGCACCTCGGTCCTCGAGACGCTCCTCTCGGCGGCCTCGTTCACGGACGCCGTCGGGGAGATCGGCAACCTGATCGACTTCGGCAACCAGGATCACATCCTGGCCAACCAGATCGCCGCCGACCAGGCGACCCTGTTCGCCCTCAACGAGACGACCACCGCGACCCGGATCCAGACCCAGCAGCTGGCCGACCAGACGGCCGCCCAGAAGGTCCAGCTGGACGCCAGCCTGAGCGCGCTGGCCGCGGCCAAGGCCCAGCTGGCCATCCTCCAGGCGGCCACGTCCAAGGCGCTGGCCATCCAGCAGGCCACCTACAAGAAGCTGTCGAGCAACGCGGCCGCGCTCAAGAAGGCGATCAACGCCGAGGCGGCCGCCGAGGCCACGATCTCGCGCAAGATCCAGGAGCTGCTGAACAAGACCGGCCAGGGCGGCGGGATCCCGTCCCAGTACAACGGCAAGCTGAACTGGCCGATCTCGGGCACGGTCACCCAGGAGTTCGGCTGCACCGGCTTCCCGTCCGAGCCACCGCTGGGCAACTGCGCTCACTACCACAACGGAATCGACATCGCCGATCCGATGTACACGCCGATCCACGCCGCGGCGGCCGGGGTCGTGGAGTTTGCCGGGCCGCTCTCGGACGGGGCGTGGGTCGTGATCATCGCCCACTCGAAGAACCTGCTGACCTGGTACGCCCACGTGGACGATGCCCGTCATCCGATCATCGTCCGGGTGGGCCAGCATGTCGTCGCCGGCCAGACCATCGCCTTCGTGGGCATGACCGGCAACACCACCGGCCCCCACCTGCACTGGATGGTCGAGCTGAACGGGACGTACGTTAACCCGCGCCTGTTCCTCTAGCGCTATCGGCGGGCCTGGCTGAGGACTAGAATCGAGCCAGCGTCGCGACCGCGACCAATCCCGGCGACCCGACGGAGCGTGCCTTGAAGCCGACGATGGCGGTGATCCTGGCTGGTGGCGAGGGCGAGCGCCTGTCGATCCTGTCGTCGGTCCGGGCCAAGCCGGCCGTGCCCTTCGGGGGCAAGTACCGGATCATCGACTTCACCCTGAGCAACTGCGTCAACTCGGGCATTGACGACGTGGTCGTCCTGACCCAGTACAACCCGCGCTCGCTCAACGACCACATCGGCCTGGGCCGGCCGTGGGACCTCGACCGCAACACCGGCGGCGTTCGGATGCTCCAGCCGTACATCGCCCGGGGCCGGGTGGCCGAGTGGTACCGGGGCACGGCCGACGCAGTCCTCCAGAACTGGAACGTGATCGAGCACGACCCGTGCGACACGGTCCTGGTCCTGGCCGGCGACCACATCTACAAGATGGACTACACCCCGTTCATCGCCGCCCACCGCCGGCGCCGCGCCGACGTGACGATCGCCGTCCGACGGGTGCCCCTTGCCGACGCGACCCGGATGGGCATCCTGGCCATGGACGAGACCAATCGGATCACTGAGTTCCAGGAGAAGCCGAAGGCGCCCAAGAGCGACCTGGCCAGCATGGGCGTGTACGTGTTCAGCAAGCGCGCCTTGAAGCGCTGGCTGGCCGAGGACCGGCCCGACTTCGGGGGCAACGTGGTGCCAGCCATGATCGAGGGCGGGGCCCGCGTCTTCGGCTATCGCTTCGAGGGCTACTGGCAGGACGTCGGCACGATCCAGTCCTACTGGGAAGCCAACATGGCCCTGGTCGTGGAGCAGCCCGAGCTGGACATGTACGACCGGAGCTGGCTCATCCACACCCGCTCCGAGGAACGCGCGCCGGGCAAGATCGGGCAGACCGCCCAGGTCCACCGGAGCCTGGTCAGCCACGGCTGCATCATCAACGGAACGGTCGTCAACAGCGTCCTGTCGCCGGGCGTCCGGGTCGAGCTCGGGGCCGTGGTCCGCGACTCGATCATCATGTTCGACACGGTCATCCGGCAGGGCGCGATCATCGATCGAGCCATCCTGGACAAGGAGGTCATCGTCGGCCCCGGGGCGGTGGTCGGGGACGGCCCCGACGGGCCGCCCAATCGCCAGGAGCCGGGCCGGCTCAACACCGGGATCACGGTGGTCGGCAAGCGGGCCAGCATTCCGCGCGGCCAGAGGATCGGCCGCAACGTGCGGGTCGACGGCGACGCCCGGGCGGCCGACTTCTCGAGCCGCCACATCCGCAGCGGCGACTCGGTCCTGCACCCGGTCGTTCCCGGCAGCCCGCTGACAGGCCAGGCCAGGGCCACGACGGTCAGGGCCGGCTCCCCCAGGGCCCGCTAGCGCCGGGCCGCCCGGGCGGGTCGTTCAGGATCGTCGGCTAGACTCGGCCCCATGCCGCCCGTCGCCGCGAGCCCGTCCGCCGCCACGATCGAAGCCTGGTTGGCCGAGCTCGGCATCGAGCCGACGGCCCGGACCGATCGCGAGGCGGTCGTCGCCTGGGACCTCAAGCTCGACGGCCGGCGTCGCTTCGACATCCGGATCACCCTGATCCTGGACCCGGCCATGGGCCTGATCAGCTGGGTCCATTTCGCCCCACCGATCGGTGACGGCCTGCGCAAGTCGTATCACCGGCTGCTGCGCTGGAACGACGAGTTCCCATTCGTCAAGTTCGCCCTGGCCGAGGATGGCCGGCCAATCCTGAGCACCGAGATCCCGGCCAGGATCCTCGATCGGGACGAGCTCGGCGTGGCGCTCGCCCGGTCCCTGGCCATCTGTGATGCGCTGCTCGAGGAGTCGGCCGGCTGGCTGTGGATCGGCGGCCGGATCCCGGACCCGGGCGATCGCGTCGGGCGCAATCCCGAGCTGTTCGAGCGCTTCGCCGGCCGCCTGCCGGAGCTGCTCGGGTCGTGATCCAGGTCCGCCGGACCGGAGCCCCGGCGAGGCTCCTGATCGCAATCATCGGGACGCTCGGACTGCTGGTCGGGATCGCCCTGGGCGCGCCCGCCGCCCAGGTCCGGGCTGCCGGTCCGGGCTTGACCATGGTTGGCGCGGCCACGTACGACGTGCGCCCGGCCAGCCGCCTGGTCCACGTGACCGTCCAGCTCACCGCCACGAACCACCTGGCCGATAGCGTCATCCACCGCTACACGTTCGACCGGGTCCAGGTCTCGATCCCGCCCACGGCCAGCCATCCCAGCGCGAGCGTCGGGACGAAGGCGGTCGCCTTGAGCACGGTCAGCCGGACCAGGGCGCAGCTGCTCCTGTCGGTCGGCCTGGGCGGCCCTCTCGGAGCCGGCCATTCGACCACGGTCAACCTGGGCTTCGACCTGGTCGACCCGGGTGGTGCAACCGGCCGTCCCCTCCGGGTCGGGACGTCGCTCGTGACCTTCCCCGTGTGGGCCTACGGCTCGGCCGGCCTGGCCGGCTCGAGCGTGCTCGTCCGCTTCCCGGCAGGCTTCGACGTGCGGGTGGTGGCGGGTCCGCTGGGCAAGCCCGTGACCGGATCGGACGGCACGATCACGCTGCGCGCCGGGGCGATCCCCGATCCCCTCGCCTTCAACGCCGTGGTGGCCGCCGATCAACCGGGTAGCTTCGTGAGCACCCCAGTCAGCCTGATCCTCGCCGGCCAGCCGGCCAGCGTCACGGTCCGCTCGTGGCCGGACGATCCGGCCTGGGGCGTGCGAATGAGCAGCCTGGTCAAGCGCGCCCTGCCCCTGCTGGCGACCGAGATCGGGCTGCCCTTCCAGCCGGCCAACCCCACGATCTCGATCGACGAGGCGCTGCCCCGCTCGATCGATGGCTATGCCGCCGACTACCTGCCCAGCGAGGGCCGGATCCAGGTCGCCTACACGGCCGGCGATGCCGTGGCGATCCACGAGCTGGCCCATCTGTGGTTCGACGGCTCCCTCTTCAGCGACCGCTGGATCGATGATGGCTTCGCGGTCTTCTACGGCAATCGGGTGGCCCAGGAGCTCCGCCTCAAGCCAACGGACGAGGCGATCAACGCGACCCTGGCGGCGGCCGCCCAGCCGCTCAACGCCTGGTCGGGAGCCGTCCCTGGGACCACGGGCGCCTCGACCGGACTGGCCGATGCGTACGGGCGGGCGGCCGCAGTCACCATCGCCGGCCAGCTGTACACCCTGGTCGGGGCGGATGGTCTCCAGGCGGTCTGGCGCGCCGCCTCGGGCCGGGAGGCCGCCTACCAGCCGCCGGGCCAGACCGGCTCATCGGCGGTCAGTGCCGGGCCGGCCGACTGGCGCAGCCTGCTCGACCTGATCGCCGAGCGCAGCGCGGTCGACGCGACGAGCCTGTGGCAGCGCTGGGTGGTGACGCCGTCCGAGGACGCCCTGCTCAGCGCTCGCGCCGGCGCTCGTTCCGCGCTCTCGGCCACGACCAGCCGGGCCGCCGGATGGCCCGTCCCGGCCGCCGTCAGCGATGCCCTCAATGCCTGGCAGTTCGACGCGGCGACGGCCGACCTGGCCAGCCTGAATCAGATTCTCGACCAGCGTGACCGGATCGCCGTGGCCGCCTCGGCGGCTGGTCTGACGCCGCCTTCGACCCTGGCCGCCGCCTTCGCCCAGGGGGCCACGTCGAGCGCCCTGACCGAGGCGTCCAACGAGCTCCAGGTGATCGACGCCATCACGACTGCGGCCGCCTCCCAGCCGGCCTCGCCCTCGATCGTCCAGCAGGCCGGCCTCATCGGCACGAGCCCCGAGCTCGACCTGAGCTCGGCCGGCACGGCCTTCGGCCAGGGCGACCTCGCGGCCGCCCGCGATGACGCCCTGGCGGCCGATACAGCCTGGAGCCAGGCCGACGACACCGGCAGCTTCAGGATCCGCCTGGCCGTGGCCCTGGTCCTCGTGGCGGCCGTGGTGTTCGGGTTCGCCGTCATCCAGCTGCGCCGGCTGGGCCGGGTCGGGCGGCGCGCCAGCCAGCGCGCCGGGCAGCGTGTTCGGACGACCGGTCTGGGCCCGCGCCCGCGCGGTACACTCGGCCACCAACCCGTGCGGATGGCCAGGCGCATCCGACCCGGACCGGACGAGGGAGACCAGTCGCCCTGATGGGAATCGCTCGCAGCCGGCCGTCCAAGGAGATCCTGTCGGGCGACTCAGCCGACGTCTACTTTGCCCGGGCCGAGAGCATCCTCGATCGCGAAGGCCTTGATCCGCTCGTGTCGATGGAGGTCTTCGCCCGGCAGTCGGCGGTGCTGTGCGGCATCGATGAGGCCAAGAACCTGCTGGCCCACGTCCTGGTCGAGGCCGAGCCGGCCGAGACCGTGGTCGAGGCCCTCGACGACGGCGATTGGATCGAGCCCAAGGAGATCGTCCTCCGGATCCGGGCCCGCTACCGTCGCTTCGGCCTGTACGAGACCGCCTTCCTGGGGATGCTCGCCCAATCGACCGGCTGGGCGACCGCGGCCCGCCAGGTGGTCGACGCGGCGGCGCCCCAGCCCGTGATCAGCTTCGGGGCGCGCCACGTCCATCCGGACATCACCGACGTCCTCGACTACGCCGCGATCGTGGGCGGCTGTGTCGGTGCCTCGACCCCGGCCGGCGCCCGGCTGGCGGGCCTCAGCCCGACCGGCACGATGCCCCACTCGCTCGTCCTCGTGTTCGGCGACACGGTTCGGGCGGCCGAGGCATTCGACCGTGACCTCGGCCCGGATGTCTCCCGGATCGTCCTCGTCGATACCTTCAAGGACGAGGCCGAGGAAGCTCTCCGGGTGGCCCACGCCCTGGGCGACCGGCTGTACGGGATCCGCCTCGACACGCCGTCCGAGCGCGGCCGGGTGACGGCCGACCTGGTCAAGGAGGTCCGGGCCCGGCTCGACCTGGAGGGCTTCCAGCACGTCAAGATCGTGATCTCCGGCGGCCTGACCCCGGAGCGAATCGGCTACTTCCGGGAGCAGGGCGCCCAGGTCGACTCATACGCCGTCGGCAGCTACATCAGCGGGGCCACTCCGATCGATTTCACTGGCGACATCAAGGAGCTGGACGGGCGGCCAATCGCCAAGCGGGGCCGGATTCCGGGGCTGACCGACAGCCCGCGCCTGCGTCCGGTCGACCTGGCCGCCTGGCGGGCGGGAGCGGGCTAGGGGTCACGCCAGCTGGCTCAGGTCGAGTTGGCGCTCCTGAGGCGGGCTACCCAGAAGAGCCCGACGATCGACTTCGCGTCGCAGATCTCGCCGCGCTCGACGGCCGCGAGAGCCGCGTCGAAGGGCATCCGGATGAGGTCAAGCCGTTCGTCTTCGTCCGGCCCGAGGCGTCCATCGTGGGCCGGGGCCAGGTCGGTCGCCAGATACAGGTGCATCAGCTCGCTGGCGAAGCCCGGCACGGTCCAGAAGGTGGCCAGCTTGCGCCACGAGCCGGCGCGGTAGCCCGTCTCCTCCTCGAGCTCACGCGGTGCCGCCCGCTCGGGATCCTCGATCGTGCGGGCGACCGGATCGGTGATGTCGAGGGTCCCGGCCGGGATCTCGATCATCAGCCGGTTGGCGGCCGTCCGCCACTGGCGGACGAGGAGGACGTTGCCGGCGGGGTCGAGGGCGACGATGGCGACCGCCCCCGGGTGGCCCAGGATCTCGCGGGTCGACGTCCGACCGTCGCTGAAGCGGACGGTGTCGACCCGGAAATCACCCAGCCGGCCACGATGGACGATCTCCGAACCAATGACGGTCTCGCGGAGATCCTCGTCAGCCACGGCCAGCGGACCGCTCGGCCGACGGGCTAGGCGGTCGCGGTCGCGGCGACCGGCGGGGCGCTGACCGGCTCGGCGCTGGCCGGCGCGTCGCCCCGGATCACGTCGCCCGTCTCCGAGTCGAACAGGTGGAGCTTGTCGAGCGACATCTTCAGGCTCAGGACGTCACCCGGCCGGACCACGTTGGCCGAGCTGACCACGGCCACCAGGTCGTGGCCTTCGAGCGACAGGTGGAGCAGCTCGTCGTTGCCGAGATACTCGACCACGTCCGCCTGGGCCCGGAAGGCGGCTTCATTGGGGCCGATTTCGCCGATATCGAGATGCTCCGGCCGGAAGCCGGCGATCAGGGTCTTGCCCTGGACGGCGTCGGCCGCGGCCCGCAGGCGGGGTGGCAGCGGAATCGACATGCCCGACGCCGGTGAGGACCGCGGCATCGCCGCTGCCGCTGGCCGTGACGGTCACGAAGTTCATGGCCGGGCTGCCGATGAACCCGGCGACGAACCGGTTGACCGGGTGGTCGTACAGCGACTGGGGCGTGCCCACCTGCTGGAGAAGCCCCTCGCTCATCACCGCGATCCGGGTGCCCATCGTCATCGCCTCGACCTGGTCGTGGGTGACGTAGACCATGGTCGTCCCCAGGCGCTGGTGGAGGCGGGCGATCTCGGCCCTGGTCTGGACGCGCAGCTTGGCGTCCAGGTTCGACAGAGGCTCGTCCATGAGGAAGACGGCCGGCTCGCGCACGATCGCCCGGCCCAGGGCGACCCGCTGGCGCTGGCCGCCGGATAGCTCCTTGGGCTTGCGGTCGAGGAGGTTGGACAGCTGGATCGTGTCGGCCGCTTCCTTGACCCGCCGCTCGATCTCGCTCTTGGGCACCTTGCGCAGCTTGAGCCCGAAGGCCAGGTTGTCGCGCACGGTCATGTGCGGGTAGAGGGCGTAGCTCTGGAAGACCATCGCGATGTCGCGATCCTTGGGGGCGACATCGTTGACCACCTTGTCGCCGATCCGGAGCGTGCCGTCGGTGATTTCCTCAAGGCCGGCGATCATTCGCAGGCTGGTCGTCTTGCCGCAGCCCGAGGGTCCGACGAGGACCATGAACTCGCCGTCCTCGATCGCCGAGATTCAGGTCGTCGACCGCGAGCACGTCGCCGTACTTCTTGGTGACGTGATCGAACGTGACAGTCGCCATGCTGGAATCCTCCGAGCCCCTCGACCCTGCGCGGACCCATGCATCCGGCCACCGAGGTGGACTCGGACGGGCCCCGTACGCGTTCCGACGGGTTGGCGGCATCGTAGCATCGGCTGATCCGGTCAGAACCACCAGTTTCGACGCCCACCCGTGCGGCCGGGCCGGCCAGCGAAGCAGTCGGGCCTGGCATGCCCTGAGATCGCCTCAGGCCAGGCGGGATCGGACCTTTACGTTAACGTCAACGTCTGGCATGATTCGGGTCATGACCAGCACAAGAATTGAACCGACCCCGCGGACGCCGATCGCCGCTCTCGTCGATCGGCTCCTGGACGAACCCGGGCCGAAACAGGTCCCGGTGCCGGCATGAGCACCGCAGCGGCTCCGCCCCGCCGCCGGCTGGTCGACCCGGATGCGCCAAACTACCGCTGGTGGCTGCTGGGCGTGACCAGCCTTGGGGCGCTGCTGGCGTCGCTGACCTCGGGCACCCTGATCATCGCCCTGCCCGACATCCTGCGCGACCTCCAGACCGACCTGTTCTCGCTGCTCTGGATCGTGGTCGGCTACACCCTGGTCGTGACCGCCCTGGTCCTGAACGCCGGCCGCCTGGCCGACATCTTCGGCCGGGCCCGGACCTACACCCTGGGACTGGCCGTGTTCACGGCCGCCTCGGCCTTCTGCGCGCTCGCGCCGACGCCCTTGCTGCTGATCCTGGGCCGCGTCCTGCAAGGCGTGGGCGGTGCCTTCATGTTCGCCAATTCGGCCGCCCTGGTGACCGATGCCTTTCCGCGCTCCGAGCTGGGCAAGGCCCTGGGACTGAACGCGATGGTCGTCGGGGCGGGCCTGATCATGGGCCCGATCCTGGGCGGCTGGCTGACCGGCTTCGGCTGGCGCTTCGTGTTCTGGTTCAACGTGCCCCTGGGCCTGATCGGGATCGTGGCTGCCCTCCTGATCCTGGTCGAGAAGACGCCCGCCCAGCGCTCGATCTCGATCGACTGGCTGGGCTCCGGGCTGTACCTGGTGGCCCTCATGGCCCTGATGACCTCGCTCGCCTTCGGTGGCCTGTACGGCTGGACCACCTGGTGGGTGGTCGGCGGCTTCGTCCTCTTCTTCGTGCTCATGCCCATCTTCGTGTTCGTCGAGTCGCGGGTCAGGACGCCGATCCTGGACCTGTCCCTGTTCCGCGATCGGCTGTTCACCATGGGCAACCTCACCGGCCTGCTCAACGGGGTGGCCCGCAACAGCGTCCTGTTCCTGCTGGTGTTCTACCTGCAAGGGGTCAGGGGCTCGGACCCGGTGACCGCCGGAATCCAGCTCGCCCCGCTGGCGATCGGCCTGCTGGTCCTGTCGCCGATCAGCGGCGTGCTGGCCGACCGGTACGGCTCGCGCGAGCTGGCCACCCTGGGCATGCTCGTCACGGCGGCCGGCCTGGCCGGCCTGCTAACCCTCAAGGTCGACACGCCGTACTGGCAGCTGGCGGTCTGGCAGCTGATCATCGGCGCCGGCTCGGGCCTGTTCAACTCGCCTAACACGAGCGCGGTCATGGGCGTCATTCCGCCCGCCAAACGGGGCATCGGGGCCGGCACCCGGGCGATGCTCACGAACACCGGCTTCGTGCTCAGCATCGCCCTGGCCATCGGCCTGATGACCAGCGCCATGGATCCCAAGGTCCTGGTCGCCGTGTTCTCGGGAACCCAGACGGGCACCGCCGGAATCGACATGGGCCCGTTCATGGACGCCCTCCACATCGCCTTTGCGGCGGGCGTCGTGGCCAGCCTGATCGGGGCCGCCATCTCGATGCTCCGGGGCGGCCACCGCTCCTGGGAAGAGGAGCCATCGCTCGAGGCCCGCGATGAGCTCGCCGCCGAGAGCCTGATCGGCGATGCCGAGGCCGGCGCCTCCATCTGACCCTGGGCAGGTCCCCGGAGGGCGTCCCGACTCAGGCCACCTCGAGCGCTGGATCCTCGTGGACCGGGACGCCTTCGATCAGGGTCAGCAGGACCCGGGTGTCGCCGATCGTGCGCAGGTCGGCCCGGCTGATGTCGCGGTCGAGCACGACCAGGTCGGCCAGCTTGCCCGGCTCGATCGAGCCGGTCTCGCCATCCAGGTGGTTGGCCCAGGCGCTGCCGTTCGTGAATGCCGCCAGGGCGGTCGTCAGGTCGAGCGCCTGGGCTGGCTGGAACGGCGGGGCATCGCGCCGCTCCGGCGAGATCCGGTTGACCGCGACCTCGATCTCGGCCATCACGTTGGGCGTGCTGACCGACCAGTCGGAGCCGCCGACGAGCCGGGCCCCGGCCGGCCCGGAGCGAGCGGAACGGGTACTGCAGGTGGCGCCGATCGGCCGGCAGGAAGGGCAGGGTCAGCTCGGTCATCTGGGCGTCGTGCAGGCCCAGTAGGGCTGGATGTTGGCGCCCGACCCCGAGCTCGCGGAAGCGTGGATGGTCGGCCGGGTCGACGACCTGGAGGTGGGCCAGGTGGTGGCGTCCGTCGGCCGGGCCGTTCGCGGCTCGGGCCGCTTCGATCGCGTCGAGCGCCTCGCGGACGGCGCGGTCGCCGAGGGCGTGGACGTGGACCTGGAAGCCGAGGCGCGTCGAGACGGGTCACGTGTCCCTTGAGCGGCTGGGGGTCGACGAAGCCTGAGCCCGCGATTGCCGGTCGACCGGCCGGCCCGGTCGAGATACGGCTCGAGCATGGCCGCGGTGAAGTTCTCGGCAACCCCGTCGGCCATGATCTTGACGGTCGTCGAGCGCAGCCGGCCGATCGTCCCGGTCCGCCGCCGTTCGACCAAGTCGTCGATCTGCTCGCCGCCCAGCTCCCGGTCCCACCAGTGGCAGGCGATCGCACGGCCGGTGAGGGTCCCGCGCTCAGCGATCAGGCGATAGGCAGCCAGGTCCTCGGCCTCCACCCAGGCATCCTGCCAGGCCGTGATCCCGAACCGGTGCAGGTAGGCCTGGGCGAGCTCGAGCCCGGCCGACCCGGTCCTCCACCGTCGTCGGCGGCAGGATGCGCCGGACGATGTCCAGCGCGCCCTCGTGGAGCGTGCCACTTGGGTCGCCGCCGGGTTCGCGTTCGATCCGGCCCGAGATCGGGTCGGTCGTGCGCCCGGTCGATGCCGGCCAGGGCGAGCGCGCGCGAATTGACCCAGGCGCCGTGGCCGTCGCGATTGATGAAGAAGGCCGGTCGATCGGGCACCACCCGGTCGAAGGGCCTGGCGGTGGGCGTCCCACCGGGAAAGGCGCTGATGTACCAGCCATCGCCGATGACCCAGGGCCGCTGGGGATGGGCGGCCGCGTAGGAACCGATCGCCTCGAGGTAGCACGGCCGGTCGCGCGCCAGGTCGTGCAGGGGGCACCGGGAAGGCCGACGCCGGCCATCGCCGGGTGGACGTGGGCATCCTGGAAGCCAGGTAGGAGCGTGCGTCCGGCCAGCTCGATCCGGCGGGTCCGGGGCCCGGCGCAGGCTGCTCGATTTCGGCCTTCGGGCCAACGGCCACGATCCGCCCGGCGCGAACGGCGACCGCTTCGGCCCCGGTGCGAAGGGCGTCCATGGTCATGACCGGACCCCCGGTCAGGATCAGGTCGGCGGGCGCACCTGGGGCCATCGGCGGTGGGGCGGGGAGCGGCCTGATGATCCGTCCAGCCCGCCCTCCGAGCCTGCCATCCCCCGATTTGAGCGCCACTATACTGCCCGGGTCGTGGTTGAACCCCTCGCTCCCGTTCCACCTGCGGAGGCGGCGACAGCGCCCGAGCCCGACGGCCCACGCTGGCCGATCCGCTGGCCGAGGCGCTCCGCCTGATCGCCCTCGGCAATGCCGCCGGGCTCCAGGTCCGGCTCATGGGCGGGCTGGCATTCCACGCTCGCTGTCCCAGCTGGACGGCCCGCATCGACCGCGCCGGGCGGGACATCGACCTGGCCATCCGGGGCAGGGACCGCAAGGGGGTGATGGCCCTGCTGGACGCCGGTGGCTACGCCGCCGATCGCCAGTACAACGCCCTGAACGGCCACAAGCAGATGTACTTCGTCGACCCGGCCCGGCGCCGGCCGGTCGATGTCCTGATCGACCGGATGGAGATGTGCCACAAGTTCGAGTTCGCCGACCGCCTCGCCCTCGACAGCCCACCGTGCCCCTGGCCGAGATGCTCCTGTCCAAGGTCCAGATCGCCAAGATCAACCGCAAGGACATATTGGACGGACTCGCCCTGCTGTCCGAGTATCCCCTCGGCAAGGGCGACGACGGCGGCGATCAATCTCGAACGCCTGACGTCGATCACCTCAACGACTGGGGCTGGTGGCGAACGTCACCGGCAACCTGGACAAGCTCCAGGACTACTTCACGAGCGACCTCGCCGACGGCGAGCTCGAGTTCGGCCGGCCGGCCCGGTTCGACCTGGTGGCCCAGATCGCCGACCTCCGTCGGGCGATCGACGAGACCGGCAAGTCATCGCGCTGGAAGCTCCGGGCACGGGTCGGCGAGCGGGTCCCGTGGTATGTCGAACCTGAAGAGGTGACCCACTGAAGGATCGGGCAGGCTGATTCTATTCAGCTGACGGGCGAATCGACGCGCGTAGCTCGGCGATCTCGGCGCGCAGCCCGGCCAGCTCGGTCGCCACGGCCGCCGACCCGGGGTCCGCGGGCTGGGGCGTCCCTTCGGCGGGTTCGGGATCGGCGCTCGTCGGAGACACGAGCAGGCTGGCCAGGATGCTGGCCAGGGCGCCGATGATCCCGATCCCCGCGAACATCACGAACACCGCCGTCAGCCGGCCGACGAAGGTCACCGGGTAGACGTCGCCATAGCCGACCGTGGTGATCGTGACGATGCCCCACCAGATCGCATCCCCACCCGTCCTGATGTTGCCGTCGGGCGACGTGCTCTCGACCTGCAGGACGACCATGCTGGCGATGGCGAGGGTCATCCCGGCCAGGAGGATCGTGATGAACGCGGCGTACTGGCCGCGGTTCCTGAGAACATCGAGGACGAGGTCCTTGCCGGCCTGGCCGCGCAGGAGCCGGGTGATCCGGGTCAGGCGGCTGACGCGGGCGAGCCGGAGCAGCGCCGTGATCTGAAAGAACCCCAGGCTCGGGATCGAGCCCAGCAGGTCGAGCCAGCCCCGCGCGCCGATGAAGTAGGCCCGCCGCGGATGCGAGCCAGCCAGGTTAAGGAAGAAGTCGATCAGGAAGACCACGCACACGGCGTTGTCGTAGAAGAGCAGCAGGTCGCGCTCCTGCGGCGAGACCGGCAGGAGGAGCAGGACCATGATCCCGAGGGAGAAGATCGTCAGGACCAGGACGAAGATGCTGTAGGCGTTGCCGTGCTTGCGCACGCCCGCTGACTCGGTCGTCATGCCTCGTTGACCTCCTCGCGCAAATCCCGCTCGCCGGCCGGGTTCAAGGCGGTGGCGAATGCGCTGATCGAACGGAGAAGGTGGGGTGGCCTACGGGAATCGAACCCGTAACCTGCGGAACCACAATCCGCTGCTCTGCCGATTGAGCTAAGGCCACCAAGGCCGCCGACCAGCGCTGTGGTCGGGGAGCGACCGGGAGTATAGCCCGCCGACCGGCGCGCGGGGCGCGAAGATCAGGCCCGGGCGGACTCCAGCAGCGGCCGCCGGATCGGCACCGCATGCGTCTTCGTCGCCCGCTCGAAGACCGCCTGGTATTGCGCTGCCGACGCCCGGCCAGAGCATGTCCCGGCTGTAGGCGTGGGCCCGGCCACCGAGGGTGCGCCTGCGTCGCTCGTCACCCAGCAGGGCGATCAGCGCCGCGGCCAGCGCAGCAGGATCGGGTTTGGCAAGGACACCCCGGCCGCCGGCGAGCAGCTCGGATGCATATGGGAACGGCGTCGAGACGATCGCCTTGCCGGCGCCCATCGCGTGGGACAGCGTGCCCGAGACGGTCTTCTCGAGGTTGGGGTAGGGGGTCACCACGATATCGGCGGCCTGGAGCCAGCGGCCCAGCTCCGTCCGGCCCACGAACCGGTCCACGAGCTCGACGTGACCGCCCATGCCCAGCGTGCGGATCTGGTCCTGGAGCGAACGCCGATAGGCCTCGCCCTCGGAGCGCAGGAGGTCCTGGTGGGTCGGTCCCGAGGATCACGTAGCGGCGCTGGGCACGGCGGCGACGATGGCCGGCATCGCGGCGATCGCCAGCTCGAAGCCCTTGCCCGCGGCCCAGGAGGCCGAAGCTCAGCAGGAGCGGTGCGTCGGTCAGGCGCCAGGCTGGCCTTGGCCTTGGCCGGTCGACGACCGGCAGGTCCGGCACGCCGTGGGGGATCACGTCGATCTGCGCCGGGTCGAGCCCGTAGGCCCGGCCCAGCAGGCCGCTGCGTGCTGCGAAAGGACGACAGTGGCCGGCGCTGGCCTCGGCGAGCTCGCAGATGACCTGCGCTGGGCCGGCGTCGGGCGGCGGACGATCGAGTGGAAGGTCGAGAACGGCCGGCAGGCGCAGGGCGCGCACGAAGTCGAGGACGTATTCGCCATCCGGTCCACCCCAGATCGACGAAGTCGTACTGGATCGAGACGACATCGACCCGGCAGCCGTCGAGCGCCCGCGCGATCCGGGCGTAGTCCTCGGCGACGTCGCGCCGGATCCGGTGGTGGACCTCGGTCGGATACGGCGTCTCGTGATCGGGCGGGGTCAGGGCGATGATCTCGCGGTTGCCGCTGGCGCGGCCGAGGTCGCTGGCGTACGTGGCGATGCCGCATCGGCGCGGCGGGTAGGAGGACGCAAGCGCGATTCGGATCAGAACGCTCCTGAGGGGCTTCACCTCCACGGTGCGCTCGACCGGGGGTCCTGTCAAACCGCGAGGCGCTGGTGCGCGCTCGCACCGCGATCGTCAGGCCCCGCCGCGCCGATGGCCGGCGGCCCTGTTCCAGACCGAACGCCGGCCGGTCCCGACCGGTACCCCAGTTCCGGCCACCCGGACGATCGCGCGGGTCCCGAATCGAGGCGACCCGGACGTAGGGTCAGGCATGTCGCGGACCCCAGCCGCGGCTCGAACCTCGAGGACCCGATCGTGCTCCCGATCCGCCCGACAGCCCGGCTCCCGGTTGCGGCGCTCGCGCTGGCGACGAGCTGGCCCTGCTGCTGCCGGTGACGGCCTTCGCCTGGGGTCAGCAACGCCTTCAGCTCGAGCTCGGAGCAGCAGCTCTTCCAGCTCACCAACCAGGCTCGCGCGGCGGCCGGCCGAAAGGCCCTCCACTGGGACAGCCAAGCTGGCCGCCTTCGCCCGGGCGCGGGCCAAGGACATGATCGTCCGCAACTACTTCTCCCACCAGATCCCGCCGGACGGCCACACCGTCTTCGACGTGATGAGCAACGCCGGCTACTGCTACAACCTGGCCGGCGAGAACATCGGCTGGAACAACTATCCGGACGACCAGGCGACGGCCGAGATCCAGACGATGTTCATGAACTCGCCCGACCATCGCGCGAACATCCTCGGTCCGGCCTGGGACGTCGTCGGGATCGGTGCCTACAAGGGACCCGACGGCAAGAAGATGTGGGCCGTCGTCTTCGCCGACAAGTGCGGGTCGGTGGCGGCCCGCCACGCCCAAGCCCAAGCCGAAGCCGAAGCCCCAGCCGACCAGCAAGCCGGCCCCGGCCAAGGCCAGGCCGAGCAGCGCGCCAAGCCCGAGCCCAAGCCCAAGCCCGACCGCCAGTCCGACGCCCGAGCCCGACGGCCAGCCCGAGCCTCGAGGCCAGCGAGCAGCCCAGCGCCGGCGCCCTCGGGTGAGGTCGCCGTCGCCGGCGGCGGCACGCTCCTGGTCTCCGATCCGGCGACGCTCCCAGGGCTTCTTCGAATTCGATCGCAGCGGGCATCGCCGGCCTGTTCTTCGGCAACTGACGCGCGGATCGCCATGGCGCTCGCAGCAGCCGATCCTTGAAGCGCGCGACCTGACCAAGCGCTACGCCCTGGGCGAGACGAGCGTCGACGCCCTGCGCGGGGTCTCGCTGACCGTCCAGCCCGGCGAGTTCGTGGCCCTGATGGGCGCCAGCGGCTCGGGCAAGAGCACCCTCCTGCACATCCTGGGCGGCCTCGACCAGCCCACGAGCGGCGAGGTGACCTGGAACGGGCGAGGCGATCAGCGGCCTCGATGACGACGCCGCGACGCGGCTGCGGCGCGACCAGACCGGCTTCATCTTCCAGTTCTTCAACCTGATCCCCCTCCTGAACGCGGCCGAGAATGTCGGCCTGCCGTTCACGATCGCCGGCCAGGACCCGCGCCGGGCGGGCCCCGGCCGATCGCATCCGGGACGTCTTCGAGCTGGTCGACCTGGTCGGCAAGCAGCACCACCGGCCCGACCAGCTGTCGGCCGGCGAGCAGCAGCGGGTCGCGATCGCCCGGGCCCTGGTCAACCGGCCGGCCATCGTCCTGGCCGACGAGCCGACCGGCAACCTCGACTTCACGACGGGCGGCGAGATCCTCGAGGCGCTCTGGCGGTCGTGCAATGAACGGGGCCAGACGATCGTCCTCGTCACCCACGACGCCAAGGCGGCTGCCTACGCCGATCGGGTCGAGGTCATCCAGGACGGCCTGATCCGGGACGAGATCGTGCTCGGCCGGCGGGCCGACCACGCCGCCGGCCCGCTCATCGCCGGCTCGCCCAGCTCGGGCTGTAGATGACCGGCCGTCGCGGCCGTTCGCCTGGCGAAGCCTCAGGGCGCGGCCCCTCCGGACGTCCCTGTCGATCGTGGGCATCGCCCTCGGCGTGGCCGTGCTCTTCGCCGCCCTGGCCACGAACGCGGGCATCGACGCCGGGGTCGACCGGACGGTCGACGATGTGATGGGCCGGGCCGACCTGCGCGTCGGCGCCTTCGAGGAGCAGGGCCTGTCGCGACGACACGATCGCCGCGATCCGGACCACGCCCGGGCGTGGCCGTCGCGGCTCCGGTCCTGGAGCAGCGGACGTACCTCCAGCGCGATCCCCTGGCCGCCGCTTCGAGCGCGAGCGCCGACGCCTACGTGGCCGCCGGTCAGCGTCATCGGGCTCGATCCGGCGATCGACGGGCGGCCCTCGGTGCCGCAGGCTCGACATCCACGACCTTGGCCTGACCGCTGGCGTCGGCCTGCCCGGGCGCCGACGGCACGCCGAGTGGCTTGCTGCCGGCAGCCCTGGTGCCGGCCCGGCTGGCCAGCCAGCTGGGGATCCATGGGCGGCTCGATCGACCCTGCTCGGCTCGAGCGGTCCGGTCCCGTACCGGGTCGTCGGGCTGCTCGCTGGCGGCGGTCCCGATCCGACGGCCGGCGGCCGGACGATCGTGATCCGCTTGTCGTCCACGAGCGGCTCTGTTCGGGCCCGCGCGGAGCGAGCTGGGTCGACATCGGCCTGGCCCCCGGCGCGACGGTCGACGGGGTTGCGGCCGCGCTCGAGCAGCGCCTGACCTTCGAGCCGTACGTCCTGTCCGACCGGGCCGACCTCGCCGCGTCGCTCGAGGCGTCGACGGCCGGCTTCCAGGCGCTGACGGCCCTGATCGCGGCCGTGACCCTGTTCGGCGGGGCCTTCCTGATCTTCAACACCCTGTCGATGACCCTGTCCGAGCGCGTCCGCGAGATCGGCCTGCTGCGCGCGGCCGGGACGACCCGCCGGCCAGGTCCACCGGCTCGTCCTGCGTCCAGGCGCCTGATCCTGGGCGCGGCGGCTCGATCCTCGGGCTGGTCCTGGGCTTCGGCCTGGTCGAGCCTGATCGCGCGGACCGTCGGCTCGCTGGGCGACGGCGTGCCGATCGACGGCCCGCTCGTGCCGCCCCTGGGGGTCGTCCTCGCGGCGCTCGTCGGACTGCTGGTCACGCTCGCCGCGGCCCTCGAGCCGGCCATCCAGGCCGGCCGGATCTCGCCGATCGAGGCGCTTCGCCCGGCCCGGGACGACCCGCCAGTCGATCTCGAGCCAGCTGCGCTGGCTGGCCGCCGTGGTCGTCACCGTCGGGGTCGCCGGACTGGCCCTCTGGCCGATCGCGCCTGGGACCGTTCGGCGGCGGGGGCGGACCAGCGGCGCGGGCCAGGTCGCCCGGCCGCTGCTCGTCTACGCGGTGCTGCTGGTCGTGACGCTGCTCACGCCGTTGATCCTCGGCCCGCTCGGCCGCCTCGCCAGCCTGCCCATTCGCCTCGATCCTGCCGGCCGAGGCCCGCCTCTCGCGAGGCTCGCTCGTCCGGGACCGTAAGCGGACGGCGCTGACCGTCGGGCGCCCTGACGATCGGCCTGGCGATGATCGTGGCCCTGGGTGGCCTCGCCGGCGACGCCCAGGCGGCAACCGACGCGCTGGCTGACCGATGTCGTCCCGGGCGACCAGGTGGCCACGTCGATCCGGCCGATCGCGCCCGACGAGGGCGTGGCCGAGCAGCTGGCCGCGGTCGGCGGGGTGGCCCGGGTCAGCCCGATCGCCCGGTTTGCGGTGGCCTTCCGGGGCGTGCGCCTCGATGCGGCGGCGCTGGCCGGCTCGGACCTGGCGGCCGATGGCCGGCTCACGTTCGTGGCCGGCGACCGACGTGCAGCGCTGACGGCCCTCGACCAGGGCGGCTCGACGATCGTTCCCCAGGCGGTCGCGGCTGCCTTCGGCCTGCAGGTCGGCGACACCCTCGACTTCGCGGTCGGCGCCGGCAAGGCCGTGGCCGAGCGCGTCGTCGGGATCGTTGCCCGGGGATTGCCCGGCCAGATCCGGCGAATCGGTCCTGGTCGGCTGGTCCGATGCCACCGGCCACTTCGGGGTCGTGGGCGCCGATGCCTTCGCGATCCGCTACCTGCCCGGGCAGGCGACCCGGCCGGCCCGGCGCTCGCCGTGGTCGCCCGTGGGCTGGCCCTCGAGCCGACTCCGCTGAGCGGGATCGAGGGCGCCATCAGCGATGCCTTCGGCCGGGTCTTCGGCCTATTCGACACGCTGGCCCTGCTGGCCGTCCTGATCGCGGCGCTGGGCATCATCAACACCCTGACGATGAACGTCTATGAGCGGGTTCGCGAGATCGGCATCCTCCGGGCGGCGGGGATGACCCGCCGCCAGGTCTGGCGGATGGTGGTCGTCGAGGCGGGCACATGGGCGTGGTCGGGGCCTTCCTCGGCTGCCTGGCCGGGGTTCTCCTGGGGGTCGTCCTGGGCGGGGTCGCCGGCCTCGGCGGGCCGGCCGGCGGAAGTCGACGATCCCCTGGTCGACGATCGGCCTGGCGGCGGCCTTGGGCATCGGCATCGCGATGCTGGCCGCCTTCCAGCCGGCCCGGATCGCCAGCCGGATCTCGATCGTCCGGGCGGTCCAGTTCGAGTAGCGCCCATCTGGGCCGCCTGCTAGACTCGGCTCGTCGTGGCCCCTGACGCGACGACGTGGCTGGAGACACCAACCTTGATCGTGACCCCGCGCCTGAACCGCCTGCCCGCCGCCGAGCGCGGCATCACGATCGGCGACTTCCTCGTCCCGGTCAGCCTCGGCGAGCGGATCAGCACCCGCGCCCGGCACGTCGCCCTGATGGTCGCCGGCGCCCTGTTCATCGCCCTGACCGCGCAGGTCGTGATCCCGCGCTGAGCCCGTGCCGATCACCGGCCAGACGCTGGGCGTGCTGCTCGTCGGCGGCGCGCTCGGCTCGAAGCGGGGCGGCTTCGCAGTCCTGCTCTACGTGGTGCTGGGCTTCTTCCTGCCGGTCTACGCCGAGCACGCCCAGGGGATCCAGCGCATCATCGGCTCGACCGACGGCCAGCTCGTCCTCGGTGCGACCGGCGGCTACCTGGTCGGCTTCGTCTTCGCCGCGGCCGTGGTCGGCCGCCTGGCCGAGCTGGGCTGGGACCGCAACTTCGCTCGGGGGCGTCGCCGCGTTCGTCGTCGGCAACATGGTCATCTACGCCTTCGGCGTGCCCTGGCTGATGCTCGCCACCGGCCTGGACATCGGCCGGTGCCATCGCCGCGGGCTGACCCCGTTCCTGGTCGGCGACGCGGCTCAAGATCGTCGTCGGCCGCGGCCCTGTTCCCGGCGGCCTGGTGGATCGTGGGCCGGCGACCGGCCGAGCGCTAGGCCCCGCTCCGGACGGCGCGGCTCAGGCTCGCGATAGGACTCGCCGAGCAAGCGGGCCACCTCGGGCCAATAGGCTCGACCCTCGCCCTTCGGCCCGTCCGGATCGGCCGTCGCGCCGCGATCCCGGACCTCGGCCGCCACGCCCCGCAGGCGGCCGGCCTCGCTGACCGACTCGAGCGGCACGTCGTACAGGGCGGCGTACAGCCGGGCGATCGACTCACCGGCGGCCGTGCCCGGCGGCCAGCCCGATCTCGCGCCGGACGACCCACCAGCGCAGCTCCTCGTGGGCGACCGTGTCGAGGTCGACCGAGGCCGGCAGGCCGAGAGCCGGTAGCCGCGGGCCACATCCGGGGCGAAGCGGTCGTAGTCGCCGGTGGAGCGGGCGAATCCGACGGCGGCCCGGGTCAGCAGCGCCGGCGGCGTAGAGCGCCCGCGGCCAGGAGACTCGGGCCTGCTCGCGGAGGGCCATGACCAGGGTCCCGAAGAGGCGGGCCGGCTGGCGCCGGTAGTAGGCCTTCCACATCCGGAGCTCGAGCAGGGCCAGCCGGTCGGGGTCGAAGTCGGCGCCCCAATGCCGGTGCCCGGCTCGCCGTCGGCGCTGCCACTCCAGCGCTTCCGCAACCGGCTGCTACGATGCCACCATGTCCCATTTCCGCCCTCGCCGGCCGCCGTTGACGATACGCTCGACGAGGCTGCCACGGAATCAACGACCGGCCTGTACGGCCCGGGCAGCCAGGCCTGGCGGCTGAATCGCGAGGCGACCCTGCTGCTTGGCGCCGGCCCACGGGCGCTCCTGATGCAGATTGCCCACCCGCTCGTGGCCGCCGGGGTGGCCCAGCACAGCCAGCTTCCAGACGGATCCCTGGCGGCGGCTGCGGGCCACCCTGCGGAGCTACCTGACGATCGTCTACGGCAGCACGGCCCAGGCCCGGGCCGAGATCCGGCGCCTGAACCGGTTCCACCGGCCGTGCGGGCGGGTCGACGAGCCTGCTGCGCAGGATCGCTCGGGGCCTCCTACTCGGCGCGCGACCCCGAGCTGTCGCTGTGGGTCCACGCCACCCTGATCGACGCGACGCTGGTCGCCCACGACCGCTGGATCGGCCGCCTGACGGATGCCCGAGCGGGCGGCCTTCTACGTCGAGACGCGTGCCGATCGGCCGTGCCTTCGGCGTGCCGGCAGGGCTCCTGCCGGCCGACATCGACGGGTTCGATGCCTACGTCGCAGCGATGATCGGGCCGGCTGGGCCGGTCCAGGTCGGGCCGACTCGCCCGGGACACTGGCCGGCGTCGATCCTCCGGCCGCCGCTCGGTCCGCTCCATCCGCGCCTGGCCGGCGATCCCGGCCGGCCTGTACGCGTGGACGTATGGCCCGGCCATCGCCCTCCTGCCGGCCCGAATCCGGGCGGGCTACGGGTTGCCGTGGGGCGTCCGGGAGCGGGTCGTGGCCGGCTTGGCTCAGCCTCGGCTATCGGGCCTGGCGGCCGCTCGTGCCGAGCGCGATCCGGACGATGCCCTGGGCCCTGCGCCGCCGATCGGCGGCTGGCCGGCCGGTGAGCTCGGACGCAGGCGAGCCCTGATCCTGGCGATCGACCTCGGCACGACCGAGGTGAAGACCGGCCTGGTCGGCCTCGACGGCCGCCTGGTCGGGCTGGCCCGGGCCGGCTACCCCACGAGCGGCGGGCGGCCGGGCTGGCCGAGCAGGATCCCGACGCCTGGTGGGCGGCGATCGTGACCGCGACCCGGCAGCTGCTGGACGGAGCGGGTTGCCTGCCCGGCGTCGAAGGCGGACCGCGGGTCCTTGCCATCTGCTGCGTCGGCCAGGGCCCGACCCTGGTTCCGACCGCCGCCGACGGGCGGGCGACGGGACCGGCCGTGACCTGGCTGGACACGCCGGTCGGCGGCCGAGGTGGACGAGCTGTCGGCCTGACCGGCCGCTTCAGCTGGGAGCTGGGGGTCCTGCCGGCCGCCCTCCACCTCGAGCGTCACGGCCCGCCGGCCCTGGGCGATGTCCGCTGGTACCTCAATGCCTGGGAGGCAATCGCCTGCCGGATGACCGGCGTCGCTGCCGAGACCCGCCTCGTCGGCCAGCTCCGGGCCGATCCCGCCGACGTCGCCGCGTCGGGGATCCGGATCGAGCGGCTGCCGCCGGTCGTAGCTCCAGTGAGGTCGCTCGGTCGGTTGCTGGCCGGCCCGGCGGCCGAGCTCGGCCTGCCCGCCGGCTACGCCGGTCGTGGCGGGCATGGTCGACGCCTACGCCAGCTTCTTCGGGGCGGGCCTGCTCGAGCCCGGCGACGCGGTCGACACCGGAGGCACGTCGGGCGGGTTGGCCGTCTACGCGGACCCGACCGCTGGACAATGCCGGGCACGTTCTGCGCCCCGGCTCCGATCGCCGGCCTGTGGGTCCTGGGCGGGGCGATGAACTGCGACGGGCAAGGCCCTCGACTGGTTCGTCGGGCTCGCTCGAGGGCCGCCGCCGGCATGCGCCGGCGTCGTGCTGCGGCCGAGGCCGGCCGCGATCCCGCCCGGCTCGGCCGGGCTCGATCTTCCTGCCCTACCTGGCCGGCGAGCGCTCGCCGATCTGGGATCCGCTGGCGCGCGGAGCGTTCGTGGGCCTGACCCTGGGCCACACGCCGCGGGCACCTGGTCCGGGCCGTCGTCGAGGCCGCGGCCTTCGCCCTGCGCCACGTGATCGGCCCGATCGTCGGCCGCCGGGGCCTCGGTGCGCGAGCTGCGGGTCAGCGGCGGACCGGCCCAGAGCCCGGCCTGGAACCAGCTCAAGGCCGACGTCACCGGCTTGACCGTGGCCGTGCCCAGGGTGCCCGAGACGGCCGTCCTGGGGGCCGCGATCGTCGGCCGCCGGTCGGCGCCGGCGCCTACGCCCGACCTGGCCAGCGGCGACCCGGGCGATGGTCGTGATCGAGCGGCGGCTCGCGCCGGACCCGGCCAATCGAGCCACCTATGACGACTGCCTTCGCTGCCTACGTCGGGCTCTACCCGGCCCTTGCCCATGCGTTCCACCGGCTGGCCGAGCTCGGCCGACTGAGCTGCCTGGGGCCATGCGTGCCCCAACCTGACCGCGAAGCGTGCCCCGACTCGCGACATGGGTCGATGTTGTATCCACTGCGACAAATCCGGCCTTTCGCCCTCGACCGACGCCCCAGGCCGACTGGCCCGCCGCCAATTCATCCCGGGCCACGCTCCGCTCAGGATGAATCCGCGTTTCGATGCGCGCTGAACCCGCCACACGACCGACCCAAAGGGCCGTTTTGTCCCACCACGATCAACAACGCCGCGAGACGGAATTGCCCCACCGGGCAGCTTCCGTGAGTGGTGCCCGGCCGAGGCCACAGCTGGCGGCGCGCCACGGCCACGAACGGGACTCGTGATAGATTTGGGTCGGCCTTCGGGGCAGGGTGCAATTCCCGACCGGTGGTAGTCCTGGGTCATTGACCCGGGGAGCCCACGAGCGGCCCGCCTCCCGGCGGGTGTCAGCAGATCCGACGGTCGCCCAATGAGGCGATCGCAACGGAGCCGACGGTACAGTCCGGATGGAAGAAGGCCGTGCGTGATCGCGTCCTGCCCGGCGTGCTCGGCGCGGTTGGGATGCGCCCCGAAGCCTGATGAGGTGACGTGGCGCAATGATCGATCCGAACCGTCGAGCCGACCAGCCAGCGAGCGCCGCCGCGGCCGGTCGGTCCGGTCCTGGCTCCTGGGCGGCCTCGTGCCCCGCGCGCGGCCTGCGCGCCGGCTGGCTCGAGCGCGCCGTCGGCTGCTGGATGCCGTCGGCCGGATCGAGCGCCGAGCCCGAGCGGGACGCACCTGACGATCGGCCTGTCGGCCGATGCCGAATCGATGGATCCCTATCGGGTCTACCAGAACGCCGGCTTCTCGGTCATGTACGCGATCTTCGACACCCTGATCACGGTCAGCCCGAGCGGCAGCCTGGGGCCCGGCCTGGCCGACTCGTGGACCTCGCCCGATGACAAGACGCTCGAGCTCAAGCTCCATCCCGGGGTCAAGTTCCAGGACGGCGAGCCGTTCGACGCCGCCGCCGTGCGCTTCTCCCTGTATCGGATCGCCGACCTCGACCCAGCCACCAGCCAGCCCTATCCGGTCGGCGACAGCCACCGCCTGAACTCGGCCTTCGCTTCGAACTTCGCCTCGCTGGCCAGCGTCGAGGTGGTCGACCCGCTGACCGTCCGGATCCACCTCAGCCAGCCCGACTCGGGCCTGCTCGGCAACCTGGGCACGCTCCAGATGGTCCCGCCCCAGTACTTCGCCCAGGTTGGCAACGCCGGCTTCGCCCTCAAGCCGATCGGGACCGGCCCGTTCAAGTTCGTGGAGTGGGTCAAGGACGACCACATCACCCTGGCCGCCAACCCCGACTACTGGAACAGCCCGCGGGGCAAGCCGCTGCGTGGGCCAGGTGATCTTCCGGCCGATCCCCGACGCTGCGACCCGGATCAGCGAGCTGGCCACGGGCGGGATCCAGATCATGGAGGACCTGCCGCCCGACCAGGCCGCCCAGGTGAAGGCCGCCGGCGACCAGGCCGTCTACCTGTCCGATGCCCACTCGCTGGCGATCTGGCTGACGACCGACAAGGGCGGCAACCTGGCCAAGAATCCGGGTGACCAGGCGACCGCCATCGCCGCCCTCGCCAATCCGGCCGTGCGCCGGGCGCTGAACATGGCGATCGACCGGAAGACCCTGGTCGCGACGATCCTCGATGGCTACGGCGAGCCGATGAACTCGCTCTGGGTGAGCGGCGACAAGGGCTTCGATCCGAGCCTGCCGGCGATCCCGTTCGACCCGGCCGGCGCCCGCCAGATCCTGGCCCAGCAGGGCTATCCGAACGGCTTCGCCGGTGAACATGGACATCTGCACCTGCGACAACTCGGCGATCTACGAGGCCGTGGCCGGGATGCTCGCCAACGTCGGCGTCCAGGTGACCCTCAAGCCGGCCGAGCTGAGCCAGTTCAACGATGCCTGGAGCAAGGGCGACACGAACCCGATGCGCGGCGGCCCGGCTCGGATTCCCGGTCGATCCGAACACCGAGCTGTACCTGTGGCTCGTACTCGAAGGGCTACCTCAGCCGCTACGACGACGCCGCAGGTCGATGCCCTGATCAACCAGCAGGCCGGCCTGCCGGCCGACGACTACGGGCCGGCCCGGGTCGCGATCCTGCGCCAGATCGCCGTCCTGGCCCAGCAGGATCCGCCGGCGATCTTCCTCGTCGGCCAGGGCAGCCTGTACGGCACGGTGGGCAAGGGCCTGACCTGGCAGCCCAACGTCCAGGGCTACATCCCCGTCGTCAACGTCAGCTACACGCCCTGATCCGCCCGGAGCGGCCGAGGGCGTCGGCGCACCGCAACCTGCGCCGTCGGATCGCAACCTGATGGCAACCTTCGACCCGGACGATGTAGGATTCCCCGGACTGCGAAAGCCGACTCCCCGGATCGCCGCCCGTGCGACGGCTCCGAGGTACGCGCGGCCGGTCGACCACCGCCGATTCGGATCGGCCTGGTTGATGCGGGCTGCCGCCGAACGGGAGTAGATCGTGAGTCCCACCCAGTCATCCGCCAGGCCGCGCCTCGATCGGCAGCGTCCTGCGCGCGAACCTGTCGACCGCCGAGCTGTACGAGGACGCGATCCGGGCAGGCGAGGGCCTCGTCGCCGCGGACGGCCCGCTCGTCGTCCGGACCGGCCGCCACACGGGCCGCTCGCCCGAGGACAAGTTCATCGTCCGCGAGGCGTCGAGCGAGGCCAAGATCGGCTGGGGACGCGGTCAACCGGCCGATCTCGGAGGAGCACTACGAGCGACTCCGGGCGCGCCTGCTGGCCTACACGGCACGCGCCCGATCTATGCCCAGGACCTGTTCATCGGGGCCGCCCTCGAGCATCGCCGCTCGCTGCGGGTCTACACCGAGACGGCCTGGGCGAGCATCTTCGCCCGGAACCTGTTCCGGCGGCCGAGCGGCCGCGGAGCTGGCCGGCTTCGCGCCCAACTTCACGATCATCAACGTGCCCTCGTTCAAGGCCGACCCGGCCACGCGAGGGCACCCGGACCGAGACCGCGATCCTGCTCCACCTCCGGCGGATGGAGATCATCATCGTCGGCACCGAGTACGCCGGCGAGATCAAGAAGGGCGCCTTCACGGTCATGAACTACCTGATGCCCGACGAGGGGATCCTGCCGATGCACTCGGCGATCAACGTCGGCAAGGCCGGCGATCCGGCCGTCTTCTTCGGCCTGTCGGGGACCGGCAAGACCACCCTGTCGGCCGATCCCGAGCGGAGCCTGATCGGCGACGACGAGCACGGCTGGGGCGACGGCCGGGGTCTTCAACTTCGAGGGCGGCTGCTACGCCAAGACGATCCGCCTCTCGCCGATGTATGAGCCCGACATCTTCCAGACCACCCGCCGCTTCGGGACGATCCTGGAGAACGTCGACCTCGACCCGGCCACCCGCCAGCTCAACCTCGATTCGGACCGGTTCACCGAGAACACCCGGGGCGCCTATCCGCTCGAGTTCATCGGCAACGCCGACCCGACCGGGATCGCCGGCCAGCCGCGCAACGTGATCCTGCTGACGGCCGACGCCTTCGGCGTCCTGCCCCCGATCGCCCGGCTGACCCACGACCAGGCCGCCTATCACTTCCTCAGCGGCTACACGGCCAAGCTGGCCGGCACCGAGATCGGGGTCAAGGAGCCCAAGGCGACGTTCTCGACCTGCTTCGGGGCGCCGTTCATGCCCCGCCCGCCGGCCGAGTATGCGGCGCCTGCCTCGTCGAGCGCCTGGCGCCGCTGGGACGTGCCCGTCTGGCTGGTCAACACGGGCTGGACCGGCGGGCCGTACGGCACCGGCGAGCGGATGAACATCGGCCATACCCGGGCGATGGTCCGGGCCGCGCTCAACGGCCAGCCTCGACGGCGTGCCGACGGTCGTCGACGCCGCGCTTCGGCCTGGCCGTCCCGACGAACTGCCCGGACGTTCCGGCCGAGTTCCTCCAGCCGCGCAACACGTGGCAGGACCGCGACGCGTACGATCAGGCGGCCGCCAGGCTGGCCCGGATGTTCGCCGCGAACTTCGAGGCGTACGCCGACGGCGTGGCCGCGAGCATCCGGGCGGCCGGTCCGCGGGTCGACGACTGAGGCGCGATCGGACCGACGAAGGGAGCTACAGCGGATGGGCCGCCACAAGGTGACCGTCGTCGGCGCCGGCAACGTCGGGGCCACGACCGCCCAGCGGATCGCCGAGGCCGGCCTGGCCGACGTCGTCCTGATCGATATCGTCGAAGGGCTGCCCCAGGGCAAGGCGCTCGACCTGGCCGAAGCCGCCCCGGTGGTCGGCCACGACGCCCGGATCACGGGCACGAACGACTACGCCGACACGGCCGGCTCGGACATCGTGGTCGTGACCTCGGGCCTCGCCCGCCAGCCGGGCATGAGCCGCGACGACCTGCTGGCCAAGAACGCCGGGATCGTCCGCTCGGTCGTCCAGCAGGCGGCCGCCCAGTCGCCCGACGCGATCCTGATCATCGTCACCAACCCGCTCGACGCGATGTGCCACGTCGCCCTCGAGGCGTCGGGCTTCCCGCGCGAGCGCGTCCTGGGCATGGCCGGCGTCCTCGACTCGGCCCGCTTCCGCTACGTTCATCGCCGAGGAGCTGGGCGTGTCGGTCGAGGACACCCACGCCTTCGTCCTGGGCGGCCACGGCGACACGATGGTGCCCCTGCCGCGCTACTCGACCGTGGCCGGCGTGCCGATCACCGAGCTGATGAGCGCCGAGCGGGTCGCGGCGCTGTGCGACCGGACCGCGAACGGCGGCGCCGAGGTCGTGGCCCTGCTCAAGACCGGCTCGGCCTACTACGCGCCGGCCGCCTCGGCCTTCGAGATGGTCGACGCGATCCTGCGCGACCGCGATGCGGGTCCTGCCCTGCGCCGTCCTGCTCAAGGGCGAGTTCCGCACGACCGGCCTGTTCGTCGGCGTACCCGCGATCCTCGGCGCGCGCGGCCTCGAGCGGGTCCTCGAGATCGAGCTGCGACCGGACGAGCAGGCCGCCTTCGACCACTCGGCGGCGGCGGTCCGCGAGCTCGTCGAGCAAGCTGGCGGCGCTCTGAGGCCCTCGGCGCAGAGCTGCTGAGGCGGTGGCGGACCGGCGCCCGGCGGCGCCCCCCGGAGGAGCCGCGCCCGGTCCGTCAGCGCATCCCCGGCCGAGGTTCTCCCCGGCTCACGGTTGAGCGAGCAACCAGCTGACAGGCGGGCTGTCGGCTGGCCGACAGCTCGTCGCGGCCGGCCCGCGGCCGATCCCCTTTGGTACGCTGGGCCGGCTGTGCCGTCCGCGATCATCAGCTGACCTTCGATCCCTACCTGCGCTCGCCGGCCTGGCCGTCCGCTGGGAGACGCTCGCCCTGGCCGGCGGTCATCTTGGTCGCGTCGTCCTGACCGGCCTGACCGCCGGCCGCAGGCCCGGGCCGATCTCGGCGAGCACGGCCTTCGCCGCGATGACCTGCTGTTCATCGTCCTCGGGATCGTCCCCGGGGCCGTGATCGGCGGGCGACTGACCTATGTCCTGATCCACCTGGACTACTACCAGGCCAACCCCGGCCTGATCTTCGACCCGTCGAGCGGCAGCCTGGCCCTGAGCGGCGCGGTCGTCCTCGGGGACCCTGACCGGATCTACGTCGCCCGCCTGCTCGAGGCGCCGGTCGGCCGCTGGCTTGACGTCGGCGGCGATCGGCCTGATCATCGGCCTGGCCTGGGCAAGCTGGCCAACGTCCTGGGCGGCAACGGCCAGGGCCTCCTCTCGAGCGTGAGCTGGGCGACGGCCTACCTCGGGCCCGGGCCATGGGCCGTGCTCGGGCCGGAGCTGCCGGCCCACCCGGCCCAGGTCTATGAAGCCCTGGGCGACGCCGTCGTGATCGTCGGCCTGCTGGTCGCCGCCTGGTTCGGCCCGTTCCGGGCGGGCCGCGGTCGCCGGTTCCTGCTCGTCCTGGCCGGCTGGGCGATCGTGCGCTTCGTGGTTGCCTTCACCTGGCGCGATGCTCCGGTCCTGGGCTCGCTGCGGGTGGAGCAGCTCCTCGACCTGGCCTGCTCGTCGCCGCCCTGGCCGGCCTGGTCGCGAGCCGGCGGAGCCCTGCTACCATCGAGACAGCGACGCCGAGCAGCCCCCTGCCCGCCGCTCCGGCGGGAGCACCCGTCTGGCCAGGCTCACGAGAGGACGCCTCATGACCCAGGTCGCCGAGCCGCGCCAGCCCCGCCGCGACGGCTCCGACCGTGCCGGATTCGTCAGCCACTGGATCAATGGCGCCCGGGTCGCCGGCACGTCCGGGCGGTCCGGGCCGGTCTTCGATCCGGCCACCGGCGAGATCGCCCGGCGCGTCGACTTCGCCTCGGTCGACGAGGTCGATCGGGCCGTTGCCGCGGCTTCGGCCGCGTTCCCGGCCTGGCGGGCCATGTCGCTCTCGAAGCGATCCGAGATCCTGTTCCGGATCCGGAACCTGGTCGAGGCGCACCGCAAGGACCTTGCGGCGCTCCTTACCGCCGAGCACGGCAAGGTGCCAGGCCGACGCCCTGGGCGAAGTGGCTCGCGGCATGGAGAACATCGAGTTCGCATGTGGCGTGCCGCAGCTGCTCAAGGGCGGCTTCAGCGAGCAGGTCTCGAGCCGGCGTCGACGTGTACCAGATTCGGCAGCCGCTGGGCGTCGTGGCCGGGATCACCCCGTTCAACTTCCCGGCGATGGTCCCGATGTGGATGTTCGGCAATGCCCTCGCGACTGCGGCAACACGTTCGTCCTCAAGCCGTCCGAGAAGGACCCGTCGGCCTCGCTGCTCATCGCCGAGCTGCTGGCCGAGGCCGGCGTGCCCGCCGGCGTGTTCAACGTCGTCCAGGGCGACAAGGTGGCGGTCGACCGGCTCCTCGAGCACCCCGACATCGCGGCCCTGAGCTTCGTCGGCTCGACCCCGATCGCCCGCTACATCTACGAGACGGGGACTCGCAACGGCAAGCGCGTGCAGGCCCTGGGCGGGGCCAAGAACCACATGATCGTGCTGCCCGACGCGGATGTCGACATGGCCGCCGACGCCGCCGTCTCGGCCGGATACGGCTCGGCCGGCGAGCGCTGCATGGCCATCTCGGTGGTGGTCGCGGTCGGCGACGTGGCCGACCCGCTCGTCTCGGCGATCTCGGCCCGGCTGCCCAAGATCAAGGTCGGCCCCGGCTCCGACTCGTCGTCCGAGATGGGCCCGCTGATCACCCGCGAGCATCGCGACCGGGTGGCCGGCTACCTCGACAGCGGCGCGGCGCAGGGCGCCACGGTCGTCGTCGACGGGCGCAAGGATGCCTGCGTTCGAGGGCTCCGGCTTCTTCCTCGGGGCGTCGCTGATCGACAACGTCACGCCGGACATGGACTGCTATCGCGACGAGATCTTCGGGCCGGTCCTCGGCGTGGTTCGGGTCGGCACGTACGCCGAGGCGCTGGCCCTGGTCAACGACAATCCGTACGGCAACGGCACCGCGATCTTCACCCGCGACGGCGGCGCCGCCCGGCAGTTCCAGTTCGACTGCACCGTGGGCATGGTCGGGATCAACGTGCCGATCCCGGTTCCGGTCGCCTACTACTCGTTCGGCGGCTGGAAGGCCTCGCTCTTCGGCGACAGCCACATGTACGGCCCCGAGGGGATCAACTTCTACACCCGGGCCAAGGTGGTCACGGCGCGCTGGCCCGATCCGGGCACATCGAGCGTGGACCTGGGCTTCCCCCGCACGAGGTAGCCGCCTCGTCGGACCCGGCCAAGCGGGGGCTGGTCCGCGGCTCGCTCGTCGCCTTGGCCTGCGGCTCGGCCTGGCTCCGCGGCTCCAGCCCACCTCGACCGCCTTGTCCCTCGGCGTTCTTCGTCCATGGTCGCTGCGCGCTCAGCGACGTCCGCAAGGCACCTTGGCCAGCACCGACGGACCCGGTTCGCGACTCCGTTCACGCTTGACCGGGCGGAAGAGGCACTCGCGGACCGGCCCAGTGTGCCGGTGATCGGTCCCTAAGCCGCAGCCAAGTGCTCGCAGCGACCATGCACGAAGAATGGCAAAGCTCAAGCGCCCGGAGCTCGCGGCCCAGGCAACTCGACTGAACTTCGAGCAACTGCTCGGCCCTGGGCGAGCAGCTGCGCGCCGCCCGAAGTCGGCGCCGCCTCACGCAGGAGCAACTCGGCCGTCGCGCCGGCCTGTCCGCGATCCGCGATCAGCACGATAGAGCGCGGCCGCGGCGGGAGCCACACCCTCGATACCTGGCAGCGACTCGCCCTGGCCGTCGATCGGCCGATGCGGATCGAGCTCCGGCGCGACGCCCGCGAGGAGCCAGCCGACGCCGGGCACCTCGCGATCCAGGAGCTCGTGCTCCGCCTCGGCCGTCGGGCCGGATTCCCGGGCACCTTCGAGGTGCCAACGCGGCCGTCGGATCCGAGTCGATCGACGGACATCGGCCTGCGCGACGATCGGAACAGGATCCTCATCCTGGTCGAATGCTGGAACACGTTCGGAGACGTCGGTGCCGCGATCCGCAGCACGAACCGGAAGCGGGCAGAGGCCGAGGAGCTGGCCATCGCCCTGGGCCACGGCCGGCCCTACCGCGTCGCCACCTGCTGGGTGGTCCGCGATCTCGCCCGCAATCGGGGCCTCATTGAGCGGCTACCCCGAGCTGTTCGCGTCGCGCTTCCCGGGGCTCCTCTCTTGGGTGGGTCCGGGCGCTTGAGCGCGCCGAGCGCCAGGGAAAGGGCGACCAGAACCACCGATGGAGACCGGCCTGGTCTGGTGCGACGCGCGAGCGACGCGCCTGTTCCCCTGGCGCCGCCGGGACGGCCGCACCAGCTGACGAGGAATCCGCCCCATCTGCTAGGCCGAACCGGACGATCGTCCCGGTGCCAATTGGCACCTCCCGAGGCTAGGGTTGCCGATGCGAGGGGGCTTGCATCCCTTACAGGTGTGTTGCCCCGTGCCTCGATCTCGCCTTGCCCATGCTCTTGCCTCCGCCCTCGCCCCTGTCCGGCTTCCGGTCGGGGCCGCGGCGCTCGCCGCCCTGCTCCTGCTGCCCCTGGCCAGCGCCCCGGCCCTGGCCAGCGCGCCGACGGTCGAGTGCGGACAGCTGACGGCATACACGGCGCCGATCCCAGCCGGCCCAACGGACGGCAGCGTGACCCTGGGAACCTCCAGCACGTGGGTAGTCCTGGCGGATGCCACCATCTCGCCCGCAGCCGCAGCGAATCTGCCCAACGATGTCAACAGCGGCCCGACCTGCCTGGCCCTGGGCCTCGACGGCAACGGCAAGGTGACCTCGATCGACTTCGCGGCCCAGGGCACGATCGTCGGCAAGGTCACCTTCGACAGCGGCAACGGCTTCTATGTGTTCGCCGCCCGGCTGATCGTGCCGACCAACGTCACCGATGCCTATCCGCCGATCAGCGCCTTGTTCAAGTCGAGCTACGAGGCCGGCACTTCACTGTCGGTGACGTTCATGGTTGACACGACCACCGGCGGGTTCTCCGGCTTCGATGGTCATTCGGCATTCTGCGGCGCGGCCAGCCTCGACTCGAAGGGAGTCGGCCACGTGGGCAAGGCAACGCTTCCCGCCGCAACCCTCAACAAGGCCGCCAGGGCCGCGCTCAAGTCGGCCGATGGCGCGCACGCCTGTGCCACGGTCCATTCGACCGGCACGATCGATTCGTCGAATGGCAACATCACGACCTCGGCCAACGTGGTCATTGCCGTGACGGCCGCCAAGATCACCCCGCCCTCGACCACGACGAGCAGCTCCGAGGCAGCGGCCTCGAGCAGCCCCGCCTTCAGTGAGCTGGCCTGGGCCGTCGTCCTGGCAATCGCTGCCGGCCTGGCCCTGCTGCTCGGCCTTCCTCGCCACCGGGTGCGCCGCTAGACGCCCGGCGCGGGCCGCCGGAACGCCGAAGACGCTGCTAGCGCGCGGCTGAACGCGGCCTAGTTCTGGCGGGCGTAGGCGGCGGGGGACCGGCGCAGGAACTGGCCCCGCCCCTTCGCGCCCAGGAAGGCGCCGTCGCGGACCACGACCTCGCCCCGGGACAGGACGACGTCGGACCGGCCGGTGACGGATCGGCCTTCGTAGCATGAGTAGTCGACGTCCATGTGGTGGGTCTTGGCGCTGATCGTGTGCTCGGCCGTGGGGTCGTAGATCACCAGGTCGGCGTCGGAGCCCACGGCCACCACGCCCTTGCGCGGGTAGAGGCCGAACATCCGGGCCGGGGCCGTCGAGATCACCTCGACCCAGCGCTCGCGGCTGATCCGGCCGGCCAGGACGCCCCCGTCGTGGAGCAGGTCGACCCGGTCCTCGACGCCGGGCAGGCCGTTGGGGATCTTCCGGAAGTCGCCCCGGCCGAGCTCCTTCTGGCCGTGGAAGTCGAACGGGCAGTGGTCGGTCGCGACGAGCTGGAGATCGTCCTTGACCAGGCCATTCCACAGCTCGGCCTGGTGGTCGGCCGGCCGGAGTGGCGGCGAGCACACGAACTTGGCCCCGTTGAAGCCGTTGGCCATGTCCTCGAGCGACAGGAACAGGTACTGCGGGCAGGTCTCGGCAAAGACCCGGCTGCCCCGGTTGCGGGCCGCCCGGACCTCGTCGAGGGCGTCGCGGGCCGAGAGGTGAACGATGTACAACGGAACGCCGGCGGCCTCGGCCAGGCGGATCGCCCGGTTCGTCGCCTCGCCCTCGAAGATCGGGTAGCGGGCCACGCCGTGGTAGTACGGGTCGGTGTGGCCGGCCGCGATCTCGTCGTCGGCCACGACGTCGATCGCCAGCCCGTTCTCGGCGTGGATCATGATCAGGCCGCCGTTCATGGCGCTCCGCTGGAGCGCCCGGAAGATCTGGCCGTCGTCGCTGTAGAAGACGCCCGGATAGGCGGTGAAGACCTTGAAGTCGGGCACGCCCTCGGCGACCAGGCCGTCCATCTCGGCCAGGCTGTCGTCGTTGACGTCGCTCATGATCATGTGGAAGCCGTAGTCGATCACGGCGTTGCCCTCGGCCTTGGCATGCCAGGCGTCGAGGCCGTCACGGAGCGACTTGCCGCGCGACTGGACGGCAAAGTCGACGATCGTGGTCGTGCCGCCGAAGGCGGCCGCCCGGGTGCCCGTCTCGAAGGTGTCCTTGGCGAACGTGCCGCCGAAGGGCAGCTCCATGTGGGTGTGCACGTCGATCGCGCCGGGCAGGACGTAGCGGCCGGCGGCGTCGATCGTCTGGTCGGCGGACAGGCCCGCCCCGGCCAGGTCGTGGCCGATCGCCGCGATCGTCTCGCCGTCGACCAGCACGTCGCCGACCTGGGAGCCATCGCCCCGACGATCGTGCCGTTCGTGATCAGGGTGCGCATCGGATCCTCCTCACGCCCGGCCCGGCGCGAGGTCGCGCAGGATCGGAATGATCTCCCGGCCGTAGGTCTCCAGGACCGACTCTTCGTCGCCGTTCATCAGGTAGATATTGAACTGGTCGACGCCCGCGGCCGCCAGCTGGCGGAGCTTGGCGATGTGGTCGTCGACCGAGCCCAGGACGCAGAACCGGTCGGTGACCTCGTCGCCGACGAAGGTGGCATTCGACGAGCCAACCTCGGCGTGGTGGAGGTAGTCGTAGCCGGTCCGCTCCTGGACGTAGCCGGTCAGGGCGGGCGGCAGCTCCTCGCGCGGGTAGCGGTTGACCAGGTCGACGACGTGGTTGCTGACCAGGGCCGGGAACCAGCGGGTCCGCTCGCGGCAGTCGGCCAGCGTCGCCGAAATCGGCCGGCGCGGCCGCCTGGACCTTGACCGCACCGGGCTCACGGCCGGCCGCCAGCGCCGCCGCCCGGACCTGGGCCACGAACCAGGCCATGAGGTCGGGGTCGGCCAGCTGGAGGATCACCCCGTCGGCGATCCGGCCGGTCATCTTGAGGGCCTGGGGGCCATAGCCGGCGATCCACACCGGCAGCTTCCAGCGCCCGGTCCAGGGCAGCTCCAGCTCGGTCCCCTCGTAGCTCGACCGAGCGGCCCTCGACCAGGTCGCGGATCACGCCGATCGCCTCCTCGAGGGTTGCCAGGGTCGTCGGCGGCTTGCCCAGCACTCGCCGGGCCGAGTCGCCCCGGCCGATGCCCAGGTCCATCCGGCCGCCGCTGATCTCGTCGAGGGTGGCCAGGGCCGAGGCCGTCACGGACGGCTCGCGCGTCGCCGGGTTCGTCACGCATGTCCCCAGGCGCAGGCGCTCCGTGGCCCCGGCCATCAGGGTCAGCAGCGGGTACGGCTCCCGCCACAGGACGTGCGAGTCGAACAGCCAGCCGTAGTCGAAGCCGGCCGCCTCCGCCTGCCGGGTGAGCGTCGAGCGTGCGCTCGATCGAGTGGTCCGGCTTGAGGGTGAACCCGAACTTCACGGCGCTGGGGCCTAGGGCCGGGTCAGGTCGGCGTAGGCATCGGGCCGCCGGTCGCGGAAGAACTGCCAGGTCTGGCGGACCTCGGTGATCAGGTCGAGGTCCATGTCGCGGACGAGGAGCTCCTCGTCGTGGGCGCTGCCGACCTCGCCGATGAACTGGCCGCGCGGGTTGACGAAGTAGCTCTGGCCGTAGAAGTCGTCATCGCCCAGGTCCTTCTCGATGCCGACCCGGTTGATCGTGCCCACGAAGTAGCCGTTGGCGACGGCGTGGCTGACCTGCTCGATCCGCCACAGGTACTCGGACAGGCCCCGGCTCGTCGCGCTCGGGATGAGCACGATCTCGGCGCCGTTCAGGCCCAGGGCCCGGGCGCCTTCGGGGAAGTGCCGGTCGTAGCAGATGTACACGCCGACCTTGCCCACGGCCGTCTCGAAGACCGGGTAGCCCAGGTTGCCCGGCCGGAAGTAGAACTTCTCCCAGAAGCCCTTGACGTGGGGGATGTGGGTCTTGCGGTACTTGCCCAGGTAGCGGCCGTCGGCGTCGATCACGGCCGCCGTGTTGTAGTAGATGCCCGAAGCCTGCTCGTCCTCCTCGTACATCGGCACGACCAGGACCATTCCGGTCTGCTTGGCCAGGTCCTGCATCCGCTTGGTCGTCGGGCCGTCCGGGATCAGCTCGGTGTACGAGTAGTACTGGGCGTCCTGGACCTGGCAGAAGTAGGGCCCGTAGAACAGCTCCTGGAAGAGCATCACGCCGGCGCCCTGCTTGGACGCCTCGTGGGCGGCCGCTTCGTGCTTCTGGATCATCGATTCCTTGTCGCCAGTCCAGGTCGCCTGGAGCAGGGCGCCGCGCACGATCCGGGGCATCTTCGATCCTCCTAGGTTGAGCTCGAGCAGGCTCGTCGGGCAGTCGGCCCACCCGGCCTGATGATACCGAGGTCCGAGGCCAGGGTCGGACGCTCGGGACGGCCCGGTCGACGGGCCCGTTCCCGCCTCACGGGACGACGGCCTGGCTATCATGGGCTGACAGCAGGATCGTTCGACAGCCGCCCAAACTCGAGGTCAGCACCAATGGGCATCGCCACCGCTCCGGGGATGACGGCCGAGGAGATCGTCCGCCTCAGCCGCCAGCACACCCTGTTCTCCTGGTCGACCCAGGGAGCGCTCGATCCGATCGCGATCGACCGGGCCGAGGGCGTCTACCTGTACACCCCGGACGGCACCCGGATCCTCGACTTCAACAGCCAGCTGATGTCGGTCAACATCGGCCACGGAGATCGCCGGGTGATCGATGCCATCACCGCCCAGGCGCTCAAGCTCCAGTACGTCCAACCGGCCTTCGCCACCGAGGCCCGGGCGCGCCTGGGCGAGAAGCTGGCCGAGATCCTGCCGGGCGACATGGACAAGGTCTTCTTCACCCTGGGCGGCGCGGAGGCGGTCGAGAACGCGATCAAGATGGCTCGCCATGTCACCGGCCGGCACAAGATCCTGGCTCGCTACCGGAGCTACCACGGGGCGACCCTGGGGGCGATGACCCTGACCGGCGATCCCGTCGCTGGGCCAACGAGCCGGGCATCGTCGGGCGTCGTCCGCTATCCCGACACCCATCGCTGGGGCGAGAAGGAGCCCCGGCCGGTCGCCGAGGCGCTCCAGGGCCTCGAGGACGTGATCCGCTACGAGGGCGCCCATACGATCGCCGCGATCTTCCTCGAGACGATCGTGGGCACCAACGGGATCCTGATCCCGCCCGACGGCTACATCCAGGGCGTCCGCGAGATCTGCACCGGCACAACATCCTGATGGTCGCCGACGAGGTGATGGCCGGCTTCGGGCGGACCGGACGCTGGTTCGCGATCGACCACTGGGACACGGTGCCCGACCTGATGACGATGGCCAAGGGCCTGACCAGCAGCTACCTGCCCCTCGGGCGCCGTGGCGATGCGCCACGACATCGCCGAGCATTTCGAGAAGAACTACTACTACGGCGGCCTGACCTACAGCAGCCACCCGATCAGCCTGGCCGCGGCCCTGGCCACGATCTCGGTCTACGAGGAGGACGGCCTGCTCGAGCGGGCGACCCGCCTGGGACCGGTCCTGCGCAAGCACCACGAGGCCCTCCAGGCCAAGCACCCGAGCGTTGGCTCGATTCGCAACCTGGGCCTGTTCGGGATCCTCGACCTCGTCCGCAGCCGCGACCCGTACGTGCCGCTGACCGCCGTTCAACGGCGACCTCCGACGAGATGAAGGCGGTCGGCGCCTACCTCCGCGCGCACCACCTGTACACGATGGTCTCGAACAACTCGATCCACACCAATCCGCCGCTGATGATCAGCGAGGACGAGCTGGCCGAAGGCTTCGCGATCATCGACGGGGCCCTCGACATCGCCGACCAGGCGTTCCAGGCGTAGGCCGGGGCGGCGGCCGGCCGGGCCTGGGCGGACCGCGGCGATCGCCGTCGTCGAGCTGGCCGGGGTCGGCAAGGTCTTCGACGGCGGGCCGGAGCCGGTCGACGCCCTCGACGGGGTCGACCTGGCCGTTGCCGGCGGGCGAGTTCGTCAGCCTGATCGGGCCGTCCGGCTGCGGCAAGTCGACCCTCCTGCGGATCATCGCCGACCTGTCGAGCCGACGGCGGCGAGGTCCGGGTCAACGGCAAGCCGGCCGGCCAGGCCCGCCTCGATCGCGACTACGGGATGGTCTTCCAGGCGCCCGTCCTGATGGACTGGCGGACGGTCGAGCCGCAACGTCGAGCTGCCCCTCGAGATCATGGGCGTCGAGCGCGTCCGAGCGGATGCGGCGCTCGGCCGAGCTGCTCCGACCTCGTCGAGCTCGACGGAGTTCGGAGCAGCGCCATCCCTGGCAGCTGTCGGGCGGCATGCAGCAGCGGGTGGCGATCGCCCGGGCCCTGGCCTCGCGGCCGCGGCTGCTGCTGATGGACGAGCCGTTCGGGGCGCTCGACGAGATGACCCGGGAGCGGCTCAACCTCGAGCTGATCGGCATCTGGGCCGGAGACGCGGGACGACCGTCGTATTCGTCACCCACTCGATTCCGGAGGCCGTCTTCCTGTCGACCCAGGTCGCTCGTCATGAGCGCGCGGCCGGGCCGGATCGCCCAGGCGATCGTCGAGATCGACTTGCCCCAGCCGCGCACCGTCGCAGACGCGCGAGTCGAGCCCGCTTCTTCGAGCTCGTGACCGAGGTCCGGGGGCTCCTCCGGGGAGGCGTGGCAGAGGCGGCCGAGCCGCCCGTACCATTGCGCCGATGGAGCTGATCGACCGCTACGCCGAGTTCGTCGTCCGGGTCGGGCGTCAACGTCCAGCCCGGCCAGGACGTCCACATCAATGCCCAGCGTCGAGCACGTCGACCTGGCCCGGGCGATCGTCGAGCAGGCCTACCTCGCGCGGCGCTCGCCGGGTCGTCGTCGACATACGTCGACCCCCACGTCCGTCGGTCGGTCGATCGAGCACGCTCCCGACGACGGGGCTGGGCACCCATTACCCCTACGAGCTCGAGCGGATCGGACTGTGGCGGGAGCGCGGGGTCGCGCTGATCACGTTGACCGGGGATGCCGAGCCCGACCTGTTCGCCGGGCTCGACCCGGCGCGGATCGCAGCGGCGCCGTCGAGGGACCTCCGGTCCGCATTCAGCGAGATCCTGTCGCGCGTTCCCTGGACCGTGGTGGCCGCGCCCAACGCGGGCTGGGCACAACAGGTCTTCGGCGAGCCCGACATGGACCGGTTGTGGGCCGCGGTGGCCATCGCGACCCGGCTGGACGAGGCCGGATCCGGTCGCGGCCTGGCGGGTCCACCTGGCCAAGCTCAAGGCCCGGACGGCCGCGCTCACACGCGGCCGGCCTGGACTGCGATCCGGTATCACGGCGGCGGCACCGACCTGACCGTCGGCCTGTTGCCCGGCGCAGCCTGGCTGGGCGGCTCGGCGCCGCACCAAGGCGGGGATCGAGTTCCTGCCGAACATCCCGACCGAGGAGGTGTTCACCTCGCCCGACTGGCGGCGAGCCGAGGGCGTCGTCCGGACGACGGCGCCGCTGCCGTTGTCGTGGACGCTCGTCACCGGCCTCCGGCTGCGCTTCGAGGCCGGCCGAATCGTCGAGGTCGATGCCGATGAGAATGGCTCGGTCGTCCAGGCGCTGCTCGATTCGGATGAGCGCGCCCGGTACCTCGGCGAGGTGGCCCTGGTCGATGGCGAATCGCGGGTCCGGCGGGCTGGGATCGTCTTCCACGACACCCTCTACGACGAGAACGTTGCCTGCCACATCGCGTTCGGCGCGGGCTTCGTCGAGGTGCTCGACGGCTTCGACGAGCTGGCGCCCGAGGAGCGGATCGACCGGCGGGTTGAACGTCGCCCGATCCCACACCGACATCACGATCGGTGGCGCGGAGGTCGACGTCGACGGGATCACTGCCGACGGGCCGGGTCATCCCGATCATCCGCGACGACGCTGTGGGTCCTGCCGAGCTAGGCTCGGCCGCGGGCCCACCGGCCGCCGCCGGCTGCCGAGTGGTAAAGTGAGCGGGTCGCCCACGTTCGTATAGATTTGAGTAGGTTTTGGCCCGCCGAGAAGCCCCCGATCGCGAATGGCTCGGCCTGTCCGAGGCCAGCCGCGTGCTCGGCGTGTCGCCGGCCACCGTGCGCCGCTGGAGTGACGCCGGCCGGCTCCACGTGTTCACGACGCCGGGCGGCCACCGCCGATTCTCGCGGGCCGTGCTGGAGGGCCTCCTGCCCGCCGGACCGGGCTCGCCGACCGTGCCCTGGGCGGCGCCGGCCTCACGCCGAGCCGGATCGCCCGGACGTATCGGCGCGCCGGGCGCGAGGTGGCCAGCGAGCTGCCCTGGGTCCTGAGCCTGAGCGACGAACAGCGCCGGCTGTTCCGCGAGCGCGGCCACCTCCTCGCCGCGAGCCTGCTCCTCCACCTCGATGCCGCCCAGCCCGAGGGCGCCGCCCACCACCTCAAGGAGGCCTCGGTCAGCGCCGGCGATTACGGCCGGATCGCCGCCGGGATGGGCCTCTCCCTCAGCCAGACCATCGAGGGCTTCCTGCGCTTCCGGGCGCCGTTCCACCACGAGCTTTCGGTGGCCGCCCGGCGACGCGGCTTCGACGCCAGCGAGACGAGCGACCTGCTCGAGACCGCGGAGCGCGGCCATGGATCGCCTGCTGGTCGCCACGATGACCGGTCACAGCCTGGCCAGCCGGCCGCCGCCGGCGCAGCCTGGCCGTGGGCTCGGACGGCCGGCGCCCGATGACGGCCTCCCCCTCCGGATCGATCGTCGCCCTCACGGTCCATGCCCGCCACGTGGCGGCACCGGAGCGACAGGCCTTCGCGAGCCGGATCCAGGCCCTGCCCCAGCCGGCAGTGGTGATCGAGACCTGCCATCGGGTCGAGGCCTACTTCATGACCGGCAGCGACCCGGCCGGCCTGGCCGGGCTGCTCGAGCTGCCGGACGGCGGGGCCGCGTTTGTCGATGCGGCCGCGATCCGTCATGCCATGGCCGTGGCGGTTGGCCGAGATTCGGTCGTGGTCGGCGAGGACCAGGTCCTCCACCAGGTCCGCCAGGCGGCCGAGCGCGGCCCGCCGGGCCGATCGACCCGGACCGGGAGCTCGAGCGTCTGTTCGGGCTGCGCCCTCCAGGCCGGCCGGCGAGCGCGGTCCTGGCAGCAGGGCCCCTCGCGCTCGCTCGCCGACGTGGCGATCGCGGCGATCGAAGGCCGGGTCGGCTCGCTCGACGGCCGGGACCTGCTGGTCGTGGGCGCCGGCCGGATGGGCCAGCTGGCCGCCCGGGCCGGGGTCGCCGCTGGCGCCCGGGTCTCGATTGCCAACCGGACCCCGCAGGCTGGCGCCGCTCTGGCGGCCCTGACCGGCAGCGCCACGCTGTCCGTTCGATCCAGGTTCCGGACTGGCGACGTTCGGAGGGGTCGTCGTTGCCCTGGCCGGCCCGTGGAGCTCTGGCCTCCGACGCGGTCAGGGCTTGGGCGAAGGGTGGTCCGGTGGTCGTGGACCTGTCTGTGCCGGCCGCCGTGCCGGACGCGGCCGTGGCCATCCTCGGCGGCCGCCTGATCACGGCCGACGCCCTGGCCGCGGTGAGGGACAGGCCAGCTCGACCGACAGCCGCCTGGCTGGCCCGGCTCGACGCGCTGATCGACCAGGCTGTCCGAGGACTACGGCGCCTGGCTCGGGGCCGACGCCGGCCGGGCAGCGGCCGAGGCCCTGATCGAGCGGGCGGACCGGGAGCGCGAGGCGGAGCTGGACCTGCTCTGGCGCAGGATGCCCGACCTCGAGCCCGAGGCGCGGGCCGCGATCGACGGGATGGCCCGGCACCTTGCCCGGCGCCTCCTGCGGGAGCCGCTCGAGCGTCTCGGACGGGACGCCGACGGCCGCGACGAGCAGGCGGTCCGGGACCTGTTCGCGCTGTGAGCCAGGACCACAGCCAGGACCAGAGCGATGTCCAGGACGAGATCGCGGTCGGGACGCGGGGCAGCAAGCTCGCCCTGGTCCAGGCTGAGCTGGTCCGGGCGGCGTTCGCCGCAGGCCGGCGAGGCCAGCCGGATCGTGATCGTCGAGACGGACGGGGATCGCCGCCGGCCCAGGACACGGCCTGGGGCGAAGGGGCATTCGTCGCGGCGATCGAGCGGCCCTCCTCGACGGCCGGGTTGACGTCGCCGTCCACAGCGCCAAGGACGTGCCCGACCGACGTCGATGGGCGTCTTGCGATCGGGGCCTACCTGGCCCGGGCCGATCCACGCGACGCGCTCGTCGTGCGGGCCGGAGACCGGGCACGCCGGCTCGCCGACCTGCCGGCCGGGACCCGGGTCGGCACCGACAGCCCCCGCCGGACGGGCTTCCTGCGGGCGTGTCGGCCAGACCTGGCGGTTCACCCCCTGCACGGCAACGTCGACACCCGCCTGCGCCGTCTCGACGAGGGCGAGACCGATGCCCTGATCCTGGCCTGTGCCGGCCTCGACCGGCTGGGCCTGGGTGACCGGATCAGCGAGCGCCTGGATGTCGAGGTCGTGCCGCCCGCCCCGGGCCAGGGCGCGATCGCGGTCCAGGTCCGGCGAGCCGACGTCCGCCTGCTCGCCCTGACGGCCGCGATCGACGATGGCCCGACCCGAATCGTGGTCGAGTTGGAACGGTCCTTCCTGGATGCCTCGGGCGGTGGTTGCCGGGCTCCGATCGGAGCCCACGCCACGCTTGCCAAGGGACAGATGGAGCTGCTCGGCGGCTATGCCCGGGTTGATGGGTCCGGGACGGCCTTTGTCCGGCGACAGGCCGCCGCGGCCGACGGCGCGGAGCTGGCCAGCGCGGTCGCCCAGGCCCTCGAGGCCGAGTTCGGCCGGAGCCCGGCCAGGACGGCTGGCCGCCGGACCGGACGAGTGATCGTGACCCGAGCGGCCGATCAGGCCGACGAGCTGCTGGCCGAGCTGGCCGCGGTCGGCCTGGAGGGCGTGCTCGTGCCGGCGATCGCGATCGAGCCCGTGGCGCCGGGCGGCGAGCTCGACCGCGCCGCCCGCGGCCTGGGCGACTACGCCTGGGTCGTCTTGACCAGCGCCAACGGCGCGGGCGCGGTCGTGCGCGCCGCTGAACGCGTCTCGAGCCCGCTCGACCACCCGCGCTGGGCCGCGCTCGGCCGGGCGACCGCGAACGCGCTTCGATCCGCCGGGGTGACGGTCGATCTCGAGCCGACAGAGGCCAGCGGCCGGGGGATCGCCGTCGAGCTGCCGGTCACGGCCGGGGAGCGCGTCCTCATTGTCCGGGGCGACCTGGCCGGGACCGACCTGGCCGCGCGCCTTCGGGCGCGGGGCGCCATCGTGGATGATGTGATCGGCTACAGCACCGCCGAGGCTCCGGTCGCCTCCCGGCTCCTGCTCCGCCAGGCGTTCGATGGCGGGCCGATCGAGGCGATCGCATTCACCAGCGGTTCGACGGTCCGGGGCCTGATCGCCCTGGCCGGCGCCGAAGCCATCCCGATCACCACGGTTCCGGCGATCTGCGCCGGACCGGCGACAGCCGCCGCCGCTCGATCAGCCGGCTTCGTGGTCCTCGCCGAGTCGCCCCGGCCCGAGTCCCCGGAACTCGCTCGGACGGCCCGCGAGGCCCTCGACCAGAGTCCTGCCCAGCCCTTGGAGGTCCGATGACGATTGACCTGGCCGGACGGCCGGACGCCAAGCCCGCCGCCCTTGCCGCCGCCTGCCGCCCTACCGGCCGGACGAGCCGCCCCGCTGATCCGCCGGCCTCGCCGGTTGCGCCGGACGCCGGCCCTGCGGGCCCTGGTCCGCGAGACGCGGCTCGAGCCGTCGATGCTCGTGGCGCCCCTCTTCGTCCGGCCCGGCCGGGGCATCCGCGAACCGATCGGCGCGATGCCCGGCGTGTCCCGCCTGTCGCCCGATGAGGCGGCCGCCGAAGCCGCCCGGCTGGCCGGCCTGGGTGTGGGCGGGGTGATCCTGTTCGGCCTGCCCGAGGCCAAGGACGCCCAGGGCTCGGGCGCGTCGGCCGAGGACGGCGTGGTCCAGCAGGCGTTCGAGCGAATCCGGGCCCTCGATCTGCCCCTCGTCGCCATCGCCGATACCTGCTTGTGCGAGTACACCGACCACGGTCACTGCGGCCCGATCGGCTCGGACGGCTCGATCGACAACGACCGGGCCGTCGAGCGCCTGGCCGAGACAGCCGTCAGCCAGGCCCGGGCGGGCGCCGATATCGTCGCTCCGTCGGCGATGATGGACGGCCAGGTGGCCGGGATTCGGGCCGCCCTGGACGCGGCCGGGTTCGGCCAGACGGCGATCATGGCCTATGCCGCCAAGCACGCCTCGGCCTTCTACGGGCCGTTTCGCGAGGCGGCCGACAGTGCCCCCGCGTTCGGTGACCGGCGAACGTACCAACAGGACCCGGCCAATGGCCGTGAGGCGCTCCTCGAGATGGCCCTGGACGTGGCCGAGGGAGCCGACATCCTGCTGGTCAAGCCGGCCATGCCTGGGCTGGACCTGATTGCGGCCGCCCGCGACCGGTTCGACCTGCCGATCGCCGCCTACCAGGTCTCGGGCGAGTACGCGATGCTGATGGCCGCGGCCGAACGGGGCTGGCTCGACGGCCAGCGGGCAATGCTCGAGTCGGTCACGGCGATCGTCCGGGCCGGTGCCGGGATCGTCATCACCTACGCGGCCGCCGACATCGCGACCTGGCTGCGGGCCGGGCGATGAGCGCCGACGAGCAGACCTACATCCAGGCCCTGGCCCTTGGGCTCGACCCTGCCTGGCGGCTCCGAGCGGACGCCGAGCGGGCAACCGACGGCCGCGACTTCCTGGCGGCCGAGGCGGCGGCAGCCGACGATGGCGTGCGCAGCATCTCCTACTCCTCGATCGGGATCGAGCCGGGCGTCGACCTCCTTCTCTGGCGGATGGCGCCGTCGGTCGATGCCCTGGAGGCCGCCGCGGCCCGCCTCCTGCGGACGGGCCTGGGTCGCTGGCTGACCGTCGGCCACTCGCTCGTGGGCCGGATCGGGCCGTCCCAGTACGTGCGCAAGGCAACCGAGCAGGAGCAGTCGCTCTTCAGCGGCGAACGTTCGCGCTACCTGGTGGTCTACCCGTTCACCAAGAGCACCGAGTGGTATCTCCAGTCGAAGGAGTCGCGCCAGTCGGTCATGAACGAGCACATGAAGGTCGGCCACCAGTACCCCATGGTTCGCCAGGCTCTGGCCTATTCCTTCGGCCTCGACAGCCAGGACTTCGTGGTCGCCTACGAGACCGACGATCTGGTTGCGTTTGGCGACCTGGTTCGGGCCCTGCGCAGCACCGAGAGCCGTCGCTCCACGGTGAGCGACACCCCGATCCTGCTCGGGACGCATCGTCCGATGGCCGAGATCGTCGCCCTGCTGGGCGCGCCGTGACGGCCGTCCAGCCGTCGCGCGCCCGAACCGAGGCGATCGTCGAGCGGGCCGAGCAGCTGTTCCCGGGCGGCGTGAACAGCCCGGTCCGGGCCTTCCGGTCGGTCGACCGGCCGCCGCTCGTCCTCGAACGCGGCGAGGGCGCGTACGTGTGGGATGCCGACGGCCGGCGCTACGTCGACTACATCGGGGCCTGGGGGCCGGCCATCCTCGGCCACGCCGAGCCGGCCGTCGATCGTGGCGATCGTGGCCGCGGCCCGCCAGGGCCTGGCCCTCGGCGCGACCAACCCGCTCGAGGTCGAGCTGGGCGAGCTGATCCGGCTGGCCGATGCCCTCGATCGAGCGGCTCCGGTTCACCTCGTCCGGGACCGAGGCCGTGATGAGTGCGGTCCGGCTGGCCCGGGCGGCGACCGGCCGGGACCTGATCGTCAAGTTCGCGGGCGGCTATCACGGCCACGCCGACGGGCTGCTGGTCGAGGCCGGCTCGGGCGTCGCCACCCAGGGCATTCCCGGCAGTGCCGGGGTGCCCGCCGCGACGGCCGCCCTGACCCTCGTCCTGCCTTACAACGACCCAACCTCGGTGACCCTGGCCTTCGCCCGCCACGCTGGTCGGATCGCGGCCGTGATCGTCGAGCCGGTCGGGGCCAACGTCGGGATCGTGCCGCCGCAGCCCGGCTTCCTCGAGCACCTGCGCGAGGCGACCACGGCCGACGGGGCCCTGCTGATCTTCGACGAGGTGATCACCGGCTTCCGGGTGGGCCCGGGCGGGGCCCAGGCCCGCTACGGTGTCCGGCCCGACCTGACCACCCTGGGCAAGATCATCGGCGGCGGGATGCCGATCGGGGCGTACGGCGGCCGGGCCGACCTGTTCGAGCTGGTTGCGCCGAGCGGGCCGGTCTACCAGGCGGGCACGCTCTCGGGCCACCCCCTCTCGATGGCTGCCGGGATTGCCACCCTGACCGCCCTCGACCCTGACCGCTACCTGGTCCTGGACGCGTTCGCGGCGGCGCTTGGCGCCGGCCTCGAGGCCGCCGCGGCCGAGGCCGGGCGCGAGGTGGCGGTGGCCCGCGTCGGCTCGCTCCTGACCGCCTTCTTCCGGCCGACCGCGCCCGTCGACGCGAGTGAGGCACTGGCCTCGGACCGGGCGGCCTACGCCCGCTTCTTCGGCTCGATGCTCGACCAGGGGATCCTCCTGCCGCCCTCCCAGTTCGAGGCCTGGTTCGTGTCGATGGCCCACAGCGAAGAGGACGTCGAGGCGACGATCGCCGCGGCCCGCCAGGCGTTCCGGGCATGAGCGATCGGTTCGTCCGAGCGTGCCGCCTCGAAGAGGTCGATGCGACCCCGGTCTGGTTCATGCGCCAGGCCGGCCGAAGCTTCGCCGCCTATCGGACACTGCGCGAGCGCTACGGAATCCTGGAGCTGGCCAAGACGCCCGACCTGTGCGCCGAGGTCACCCTGATGCCGGTCGACGAGCTGGGCGTGGATGCGGCGGTCCTGTTCGCCGACATCATGCTGCCCCTCGAACCGATGGGCGTCGGCCTGCGGATCGAGCCCGAGCTGGGCCCGATCATCGACCGGCCGATCCGATCGGCGGCCGATGTCCGGGCGCTCGGCCGTTCGACCCGGCCGGCATCTCGTTCACCCTCGACGCGATCCGGATCGTCCGCCGGGAGCTGGCCGGGCGGGCCGGCGTGATCGGCTTCTCGGGCGCCCCGTTCACCCTGGCCTGCTACCTGATCGAGGGCCGGCCGTCGCGCGACTACGCCCTGGCCAAGGCGTTCATGTTCGGCGAGCCCGAGGCCTGGCACGATCTGATGGAGCGCCTCGCGACGATGGTGATCGCCTACCTCCGGGCGCAGGTCGAGGCGGGTGCCGAGGTCGTCCAGCTGTTCGACAGCTGGGTCGGCGGCCTCGGTCCGGATGACTACCAGACCTACGTCCAGCCCCACGTTGCCCGGATCTTCGCCAGCCTGGCCGATGTGCCCACGATTCACTTCGGGACCGGCACGTCGGCCCTCCTCGAGCGGCTGGCCGCGGCCGGCGGTAACGTGATCGGAATCGATCATCGCCAGTCGCTTGACGTCGCCTGGGGCCGGATCGGCTACGACCGGGGCGTCCAGGGCAATCTCGACGCGGCCCGGCTGCTGGCCGGCTGGCCCGCGACCGAAGCCGGCGCGCGCCGGGTGATCGAGGCGGCCGACGGCCGGCCCGGCCACGTCTTCAACCTCGGCCACGGCGTCCTGCCCGCGACGGACACCGGGCTCCTCCGCCGGCTGGTCGACTTCGTCCACGAGCAGACGGCCCGGGCGACGCTGCCGGTCGGGGCGCCGCGATGAGCCGGCCCGGCGTCCTGCTGATGACGTACGGCTCGCCCGCGACCCTGGACCAGGCCGGGGTCGGGGCGTACCTGGCCGCCGTCCGGGGCGGTCGGCTGCCCGACGAGGAGCTGCTCGTCGAGTTCACCCGGCGCTACCAGGTGATCGGCGGCTCGCCCCTGATCGGGATCACCCAGGCCCAGGCGGCCGCCTTGTCCGAGCGTCTCAGGTGGCCGGCGGCGGCCGGCATGCGCTTCTCGTCGCCGACGATCGTGGACGCGATCCGGGAGCTGACGGGCCAGGATGTCGACCGGCTGGTTGCGATCATCCTGTCGCCCCAGTTCTCGCCCCTGCTCATGGGTGGCTACAGCCGCGCGCTCGAGGCCGCCCGGACCGAGATCGGGCCGGCTGCCCCGGAGATCACGATCGCTGGGGCATGGCACCTCCAGCCGGCTTTTGTCGGCGCGCTCGCCTCGCGCCTGTCGGCGGCGATCGAGCAATTGCCGGCCGACGAGCGTGAGACGGCCGGCATCCTGCTGACTGCCCACAGCCTGCCCCGCCGCGTCGCCGACCAGGAGCCCGGCTACCTGGATCAGCTGCGCGACACGGCCAATGCGGTGGCCGCCGCGGCGGGGCTGGCGGCGGACCGCTGGACGTTCTGCTGGCAGAGCGCCGGGCACGAGCCGGGGGAGTGGATGAAGCCCGACTTCGCCGACCTGATGCCGGGCATCGCCGCCGCCGGCGGCCGCTCGGTCATCGTTGCGCCGGTCCAGTTCCTGGCCGACCACCTCGAGATCCTGTACGACGTCGACATCGGGGCCCGGGAGCAGGCCGAGCGAGCCGGCCTGGCCTTCCACCGGATCGAGTCGCTGAACGTCGACCCCGGCCTCATCGAGGCGCTGGCGGCCGTGGCCCGGGAAGCGCTGCCCGCCTAGCGGCCGGTCCCGAACTGGCGGTCGCCCGCGTCGCCCAGGCCGGGCATGATGTAGCCCTTCTCGTTGAGCTGGCGGTCGAGCGCGGCGCAGTAGATCTCGACGTCGGGATGGGCCGCCGTGACCGCCGCCACGCCTTCGGGCGCGGCGATCAGGTTGATCATCTTGATTCGGGTCGCCCCCCAGCGCTTGAGCACCTCGATGGCCGCGGTCGACGAGCCGCCGGTGGCCAGCATCGGGTCGAGGATCAGGCACAGGTCGACCGTCGCCGAGTCGGGCAGCTTGTTGTAGTACTCGACCGGCCGGAGGGTGCGCTCGTCGCGGAACAGGCCCAGGTGCCAGACCTCGGCCGTGGGCATCAGCTCGAGCATGGCATCGACCATGCCCAGCCCGGCCCGCAGGATCGGCACGAGCCCGATCCGGTCGGCCAGCTCGCTGGCGTTCATCGTTTCGAGGGGGGTCTCGATCTCGAGCGGCCGGACCCGGACATCGGCCAGGGCCTCGTAGCCGAGCAGCCAGGACAGCTCGCGGACGACCTCGCGGAACTTCTTGGGCTCGGTCGAGGTGCTGCGCAGGATCGCGAGCTTGTGGAGGACGGCCGGGTGAGTCGACACATGCAGGCTGGGCCAGCTCCGGGCGGGCGTCTCGTCGATCGACACGCTGGGCATCCTAGCATCGCCGCGGGTATCCTCGAGGCGTGTCGATCAGCCCTGCCCGTGGTTCGAATTCGGCCGCGGTCGTGCCCCGTCCGGGGCGCAGCCCGCGAGCGCGCGGCCCGGCCGCCCGCACGGCTGTGCCGCCGATCCTGGTCCGCCAGGTCCGCAATGGCATCGTGGAGTCCAGCCAGCGCGGGGACATCGTCGAGGCCGACAGTGACGGCCACCTGATCCACGCCATCGGCGACCCCGACCGGGTCGTCACCCTGCGCTCGTGCGTCAAGCCGTTCGGCCTGCTCGCCCTGCTCCAGGCCGGCGGCGTCGAGCAGCTCGACCTGAGCCCGGCCGAGATCGCGATCATGGCCTCGTCCCATTCGGGCGAAGACATCCATGTCCGGACCCTGCAGGGCGTCTACCGCCGGGCCAACATCAGCCAGACGGTCCTGGCCTGCGGCAACGAGGGCATGCCCCTCGACGCGCTGACGGCGGCTCGCCTGGCCCGCGACGGCGAGCGGGCCGGCCCGATCCGGCACATGTGCTCCGGCCAGCACAGCGCGATGATCCTGCTGGCCCGCCTCAAGGGCTGGTCCCTCGACGACTACTGGCAGGCCGAGCATCCAAGCCAGGAGGCCTTCCGGGCCGTCGTGGCGGGCGTCTTCCGGACCACGCCCGGGCGGCTCGTCCGGGCGATCGACGGCTGCGGCATCGAGACGTATGCGTTCAGCCTGGCCGAGGTCGCCCGGGCGTACGCCTTCCTGGCCGACCCGACCGGCGTGCCGGCCGGCGACCCACGGGCACCCCTGGCGGCCTCGCTCGAGGTCATCCGGGACGCCATGCTGGCCAACCCCGAGATGGTGGCCGGGACCCGCGACCGGATTGACACGTCGGTCATGAAGGCGCTGCCCGGCCGGATCGTGAGCAAAGGCGGCATGGAGGCGCTGCGGGGCATCGCCATCCTGGGCAGCGGCCGCCGGCGCGCCTCGGGCATGGCCATCAAGATCGAGGACGGCGATGGCTACGAGCGCGCGACCTGGGCCGCCACGGTCGAGGCGCTGCGCCAGTCGGGCCTGCTCGAGGGTGCCCCGTTGCGCGCCCTGGCCCGCTATCACCGACCGGTCTCGCTCGACCCCCACGGCCGGGTCGCCGCCGAGGCGATCGCCGACTTCGAGCTGGTCCCGGTCGGCGAGCTGATCGGCTGATCCGCACGAGCACGCTCTCCGCAGGCGGGTCATGACCCCCAGCACCGATCCGTACCGGACGCTCGGCCTCGAGGCCGGGGCGTCCCTGGCCGAGGTCAAGCGAGCCTACCGGCGCCTGGCCAAGGCCTACCACCCCGACAACGCGGGTGAGCGGGCGCTGCCCCGCTTCCTGGCGATCCAGGCTGCCTACGAGCGCCTGACCGACGCACCGCCGGGCGGCACCGGACGCAGCCCGCGCAAGGCCGCCGAGCCCCGGCCTCCCGCCGGCGGGCCGGCCGCACCGCCGCCCGGCCGCTCCTGGCGGGCCGAGGCGGAGCGGGCCCGGGCGACCCGCGAGGCGTATCGGCGGCGAACGAACCGGACCTCGAGCCGAACTCCGGGCGCGGAGCCCGGCACGGGCGGTGGCGCCCCGGGACCGGGCACGCGATCGGGCACGGCGGCCGCTGGTGGGCCGGCGGGAGGCGGCGGCCCAACGGACCGCCCCGGCCGGAGCGCGGGCCGGCGGGCCAAGCCCAAGGCCACGATCGGCTCGACCTCCTACGACGGGACCGAGAACGAGCCGTTCGAGCCGGGCTGGAGCGGGGCCACCTGGTATGGCGCCGCCAGCGGCACGTACTGGACGATCAATCCGAAGGAGTACGCGGATCCACGCAAGCACGGGCCGGAGTACCTCGCCCGGGCCCGCCGCAACCGGGCCGACGAGGGCGGCGGGGGCGAGGCCCCTGGTCCGGCCGCCAGTCCGGCCGCCGGTCCGGCCGACGGTCCCGCCAAGGCGCCTCCTGGAGGGGCACCGGCCGGGCCGAACCCTGACCCGACGAGCCCGCCGGCAGAGGGCGGCCCGGCCCAGGCAGCGCGGGCGCAGGCTCCCGGACCGGAGCCAGCCCGGCCGGGGACGGCCCGGCCCCAGCCAGGCCGTCCGGCGGCCGGCCCGGTCTCGCCGGGCGACGTGCCCCGGGCGGCTACTGGGACGCCCCCGCGGGCGGCGCCGGCGCCCGTTCCAGCCCGGGAGCCCGCAAGCGGATCGGTCGCGGGATCGTCGGCGCGGCCGCGCCTCGACCTCGACTGGGTCAACCCCGGTCGGGTCTTCCGATCGTGGCGCGGCCGGATCCTGCTGGCTGCGCTGGCCTGGTTCCCGGTTGGCCTGGCGATCTTCGGAATCCACGGCCAGCTGACGGGCTGCGCCCAGTACCTGGCCCAATGCACCGAGGCCGTGGGCTGGAGTGTGTGGATCCCGCAGCTCGTCGTCTTCGGGCTGCTCCTGCTGTCGCCCCGCCTGTCGTGGATCGGAGCCTCGGCCAGCCTGGGCCTGCTGATCGTGGCCGTGCCCCTGGCCGGCCTGCTGACCTCGGTCAGCGGCGGCCGCCCGCCGTCGAGCGGGACCGCCGGCCTGCTGGTTGCCGCGATGAGCGTGGGCTGGCTGGCCGGCGTTGGGCTGGCCCTGTCGGGCCGCATCCCGCTGCCGGCGTGGCGCTCGCGTACGATGAGGCAGTGACCCGCCACCACATCGCCAGTGCCATCTCGAGCGCCGCCCAGGAATACCTCCTGGCCCTGCGCGTGATGGCCGTTGATGGCTCGAAGGTCACCGCCGCCCAGGTCGGCCGGCACCTGGGTGTGACCACCCAGGCTGCCAGCGAGATGTTCCGGCGCCTGGCCGCCGACGGGCTCGTCTCCCAGGCCGGCGGCCGCGAGCTGATCCTGACCGAGGCCGGGCGGGCCGCCGCCGACGCGATCTTCCGCCGGCACGCCCTGCTCGAGTGGCTGCTGACCGCGGTGATCGGCCTGGGCTGGGCCGAGTCGGACGAAGAGGCGGCTCGCCTGCAGGGCGCGATCTCGCCCCGGGTCGAGGCCCGCCTGGACGAGATGCTGGGCCACCCCGAAACGTGTCCCCACGGCAATCCGATCGATGCCGCCACGGCCCGCCGGCGGCCGGCCGGGATCCCGCTCGACACGGTTGAAGCGGGCGGCCGGGCGACGATCTACCGGATCACCGAGGAAGCCGAGGAGGACGCCGGGCTGCTGTCGTATCTCGAGGCGCGAGCCCTCACGCCGGGTGCCGCGATCAACGTCCTGGCCCGCTCGGAGTCGCTTGACTCGCTCACGCTCGAGGGCCCGCGCGGCCGGGCCACCCTCGGCCTGCGTCCGGCTGCCCTGATCCGGGTCCTGCCGGGCGAGGCCGATCCGGCCCTCTTTCATCGCGTGCCGGAGACGGCCCGGCGGTGAGCCTGGAACAGCCCATCGAGCCGGTCCTGCCGGTCGAGGTCCTGCCGGTCGAGGGCCTGCCGGCGGTCCGCGTCCGGATCGCGCCCAGCCCGACCGGCCCGCTTCACATCGGCACGGCCCGGACGGCCCTGTTCAACTACCTCTATGCCCGGCGGACCGGCGGCACCTTCGTCCTTCGCCTCGAAGACACCGATGTCGAGCGCTCGACCCCGGCCTTCGAGCGGGACATCCTGGATGGCCTGCATTGGCTCGGTCTGGACTGGGACGAGGGTCCGGGCCGGGGCGGTGAACCCGATCACGGGCCCTTTGGGCCGTACCGTCAGATGCAGCGGCTGGCCCGCTACCGGGCGATCAGCGACCATCTCCTGGCCGAGGATTTGGCCTACTACTGCTATTGCACGGCGGCCGAGCTCGATGCCGAGCGCAAGCGGCTCGAGGCCGCCCACCTGCCGCCGCGCTACAACGGCCGCTGCGCCCACCTGAGCGCTGCCCAGCGGGCCGCCTTCGAGGCCGAGGGGCGCCGGCCGGCCATCCGCTTCCGGATCGAGCCGGGCATCGTGGCCTTCGACGACCTGATCCGGGGCCACGTCGAGATTGACGCCTCGGCCCTCGGCGGCGACCTGGTGATCGTCCGGGCCGAGGGCACCCCGCTCTATCACTTCTGCGTGGTCGTGGACGACGCGGCGATGAAGATCAGCCACGTGATCCGGGGCGAGGACCACCTGAGCAACACGCCCAAGCACATCCTCCTCTTCCGGGCGCTGGGCGAAGCCGAGCCCCTCTTCGCGCATCTGCCGCTCATCCTTAACCCGGACCGGACCAAGATGAGCAAGCGCAAGAGCCAGACCGCCGTCGATGACTACATCAACGAGGGCTTCATCCGCGAGGGCCTGGTCAACTACCTGGCCCTGCTCGGCTGGTCGACCGGCAGCGAGGAGGAGATCCTGGGCATCGACGAGATCGCCGCCCGGTTCAGCCTCGAACATGTCCAGAAGGCCGGCGCGGTCTTCGACCGTGAGCGGCTCGAGTGGCTCAACGGCCAGTGGATCCGGCGCCTGCCGCCGGCCGAGCTGGTGGACCGGCTCCGGCCGTTCATCCAGGTGGAGGCCGATGCCGGGCAAATCGATCGGCTGCCGGCCGACCCCGAGCTCGAGGCCCTGGTCCCGCTCGTCCAGGAGCGCCTGCCGGTCCTGGGGTCGATCGGCGACCTGGTCGACTTTCTGTTCACCGACCGGCTCGAGCTCGACCCGGGCCTCCTCGTGCCCAAGCGCTGGGATGCCCAGACGGCGCTCGACGGCCTGAGCGCGGCGCGGGCGGCCCTGGCCGGCATCGATCCGGCCGGATTCCAGCCCGACCGGCTGGAGGAGCCGCTCCGGGCCCTGGCCGAGGCGCGTGGCTGGAAGGCGGGCGACCTGTTCATGGCCATCCGGGTGGCGGTCACCGGCCGGACCGCGACCCCGCCGCTGTTCGAGACGCTGGCGGCCCTCGGCCGGGAACGAACGATCGAGCGCCTCGACGCGGCGATCGTCGTCCTGGGCGGGCCATCCAACGAAGGAGGTCGATCGTGAACCACGCTGCCGTCCAGGCTTGGCTGGATCGCTACTCGGAGGCCTGGCAGACCTACCAGCCCGATGCGATCGGCGACCTCTTCAACGCCGACGCGAGCTACCGCTACCACGCCTGGGATGCGCCGATCGTCGGTCGCGCGGCGATCGTGGCCGACTGGCTCAGCCCCGGCGGCGACCCGGCCCAGCGCGACCAAGCGGGCTCCTTCCGGACCCGCTACGAGCCGTACATCGTCGAGGGCAACCGGGCGGTAGCGATCGGCACCAGCGACTACGACCCGACCCCGACTACCCCGGCCCGTCGATACCACAACGCCTGGCTGCTCGAATTCGACGACGACGGGCGGTGCGCCGCCTTCACCGAGTACTTCAACCTGGAACGCCCAGAGCAGGCCGGCGGTTAACGGCCCGTTCACGGCCTGTTGATGGCGATGGACCACGGTGTGCGCCACATGGCACGCACGATCCTCGTCGTCGACGACGAGCCGACCCAGCGCGAAGTGCTGGCCGAAGCGCTCGAGGCCGAGGGCTTCACGATCGTGACCGCAGCCGATGGCCGGGCGGCCCTGCTCAAGTTCCGGGAGGCCCGCCCGGATCTTGTCCTGCTCGACCTGATGCTGCCCGAGCTGTCCGGGATCGAGGTGTGCCGGATCATCCGGGCCGAATCGGACGTGCCGATCCTGATGCTCACGGCCAAGGACTCGGAGCTCGACAAGGTCGTTGGCCTGGAGCTCGGCGCCGACGACTACGTGACCAAGCCGTTCAGCCTGCGCGAGCTGATCGCCCGGGTCCGGGCCCAGTTCCGACGGACCGAGCAGCAGGCCAGCTCGACCGGCGGCCCGTCCGTGGTCGACCTCGGCCAGGTCCAGGTCGACCTGGCCGGCCATCGCCTCATGCGCGATGGGACGACGATCCCGCTCAAGCCCAAGGCGTTCGAGCTGCTGGCCTTCCTCGTCCGCAACCCCGGCCAGGTCTTCACCCGGGACCAGCTCCTGGAGCACGTCTGGGGCTACGACTACGCCGGCGAGACCCGTACCGTCGACGTTCACGTGCACTGGCTGCGGGCCCGGATCGAGGCCGATCCGGCCAACCCCGAGTTCCTGCACACGGTTCGCGGCACCGGCTACGTGTTTCGCCGACCGGGCTGAGCGCTCGCCGGTATCCTTCCGGGATGCGCCTGAGCCAACTTTTCTTCGCCACCCTGCGCGACGACCCGGCCGATGCCGAGATGCCGTCCCATCGTCTCCTGCTCCGGGCGGGCTACGTCCGGCAGCTGGGCTCCGGCCTGTATTCGCTCCTGCCCCTCGGCTTCCGGGTGACCAAGCGGGTCGAGCAGGTCATCCGCGAGGAGATGAACGCGATCGGCTGCCAGGAGCTCGAGATGCCGGTCATCCATCCGGCCGACCTGTGGCGCGAATCGGGGCGCTACGACCAGATCGGACCGGAGATGGCCCGCTTCAAGGATCGGGGCGACCGGGACATGGTCATTGCGATGACCCACGAAGAGGTCGTGACCGACCTGCTCCGCGACATCATTCGCTCCTACCGGCAGCTGCCCGTCCGGCTGTATCACTTCCAGACCAAGTTCCGCGACGAGCCCCGCTCCCGCGGTGGGCTCATCCGGGTGCGCGAGTTCGTGATGAAGGACTCGTACAGCTGCGACCGCGACGACGAGGGTCTCGATGCCAGCTACTGGGCCCACCACGGCGCCTATGTCCGGATCTTCGAGCGGCTTGGTCTGGACGCGATTCCGGTTGCCTCGGACGTGGGCATGATGGGTGGCAGCCTGGCCCACGAGTTCATGGTCCTCAATCCGGCCGGCGAGGACCTGCTCGTCCTGTGCGAATCCTGCGGCTTCTCGGCCAACCGGCAGGTCGCCGCGATCCGCGCCCCGGCCGTGGCCGAAGCGGCCCAGCTGCCGATGGAAGAGGTCGAGACGCCAGGCACGACCACGATCGCCACGCTGGCCGCCTTCCTCGAGATCGACCCCGCCGGCACGGCCAAGGCCGCCTTCTTCAAGGCCGGCGACGGCCGCCTCATCACGGCCATCGTGCGCGGCGATCGCGACGTCAACGAGACCAAGCTGGTCAACGCGGCGGGCGTGTCGGGCGGCCTGCGGCCGGCCACCGTCGAGGAGATCCAGGCCGCCGGGATGGAGCCCGGCTATGGCTCGGCGGTCGGTGCCCATGACACCTTCGTGGTCGTGGACGAGCTGGCCGCCCGATCACCCAATCTCGTGGCCGGCGCGAACCGGGTGGGCTACCACCTGCGCAACGTCAACCTCGGCCGTGACTTCCAGGCCCAGGTCGTGGCCGACATCGACAACGCCCGCGAAGGCGACCCCTGTCCGGTCTGCGGCCATCCCGTGATCCTGCGCAACGGGATCGAGGTCGGCAATATCTTCAAGCTCGGCACGCGCTACTCGGCCGCCCTCGGGGCGACCTACCTGGGCGAGGATGGCCAGGCGCACCCGATCGTGATGGGCTCCTACGGGATTGGCCTGGGTCGGAACGTGGCCTGCATCGTCGAGGCCCACCACGACGAGAAGGGCATCGCCTGGCCGGACGAGGTGGCGCCCTATGCCGCCCACCTCGTCTCGATCGGGGCCAACAAGGAGCCCCGGGTGGCCGAGCTGGCCGGCGAGCTCCACGAGGCCGCCCTGGCCGCCGGCCGGGAGATCCTGTGGGATGACCGCGACGAGTCGCCCGGGGTCAAATTCAACGATGCCGAGCTCCTGGGCATGCCCTGGATCGTGACCCTCAGCCCGCGCTCGCTGGCGGCCGGCGGCGTCGAGGTGACCCGACGGGCAAGCGGCAAGCGCGAGGTCATGCCGCTTGAGGCCGCCCGGGCCTGGCTCGACGGCACGGGGGCCGCCCCGCCCACCGACTGAGCGCCCTCGCTACGGCTCGGCGACGAGCTCCGGGATCGGGTCGTCGGCCGCGGGGCCGCCGCCCAGCAACGCATCCAGGACGGCGCCCACGGGCTCGCCGGCCGCGGGACCGTCGGCGAGCAGGGGATCGAGGTCGCCGCCCGGGTCGCCCCGCTGCCCGCCATCCGCTGCCGCCCCCGCCGCGAGGCCGGCTTCGTCGTCGAGCGCGGAGTCGACGATCGTCGACGGCTCGATCGCGTCGGGGTCTTCCCCGAGCGCCGCGGGATCCTCCTCGAGGACGTCGATCCGGCCGATCGTGAAGGCGACGTCGGGCGGGATGCCGGCCGTGATCGTGATCTCGTTGATCCGGTACGGCGATTCCTTCTCCCGCAGGCTCCGGTTGGCCTTCTCCTGGAGGGTGGTCGACTTGATCACGATGTCGGCCATCAGGCCGGGATCGATCCGGTCGATCATGCCCGGCGACGCCCGACTTGGCCTTGCTCAGCCGCGCGAGGCCGTGACCTTGGCCTTGGCCTGGTTGGCCGGATCGGTCACAGCCGTGGTCGCCGTGCCGACGGCCTCGCCGGTGGCCCGGCCGAGCTGGCCGGCCGCGACCCGGGCCTGGTCCGGCGGCGACCGACGCCCGGATCGAGCGGCCGATTCCGCGGCGGATCGTGCGCGTCTCGGCGGCGTGATCGGCCGCTTCCTTGGCCTTGTCCAGCAGACCCGTGGCTTGACCCTCCATTCTCTCGTTGGCGCTGCTCGCCCGGCCAGCATCGGGCGCCGACGGCGGGCCGTCAATGGGTCCTCGCCGGCCCAGCTGTGCGATCCTCTGATCGTGAGGCGACGAGGAGCTGGCGATGATCGACGCAGAGCGACGACCTGCGATCCTGGCCGAAGGCCTGACGGTCGGGATCATCCGCCTGGACATCGACCTGGTCGTCCGCTACGCCAATCCGGCGGCCCACGTCTTCGCCGGTCGGCCGGCCGGCGGCGCTGGTCGGGCGCAGCCTGATGGAGGCGTTCATCGATCGGCGGATCGAGGAGCTGGCCGAGACCGCCGCCGAGACCGGAGCGGCCAGCGGCGAGCTGACCCTGCGCTCGGCCGACGGCCTGTCGCTCGTCGTGCGCGCTCGCCGGGCGGCCGACGGCCGGGGCCACGTGGCTGACCCTCGAGGACGTCTCCGAGCTGCGCCGCCTGCAGCGGATCCGGACCGAGTTCGTCGACAACCTGTCGCACGAGCTGCGCACGCCGCTGACCAACGTCGAGCCTCCTGGCCGAGACCCTGGTCCGCGAATCGGAGGCGGCCGGTGAGCAGATTCCGGCGCGGATGCGCGATCGGATCAGCAGGATCGAGGTCGAGACCGGCCACCTCGTCCAGATGGTCAGCGAGCTGCTCGACCTCGCCCGGATCGAGTCGGGCCGGCCGATGCTCCTCCTCGATGAGGTCGACCTGGGCCGCCTGGCGGCCGCCTCGGCCGACCGGCTGCGCCTGTTCGCCGAGCGCCAGGGCGTCCAGCTCTGCGTCGATGTCCCCGACGCGGGCGTGCCCGCCGGTGCGCGGCGCCGAGGAGCGGCTCGGCCAGGTGATCGTCAACCTGGTCCACAACGCGGTGAAGTTCAGCCCGGACGGGGGCGAGGTCGCGGTCCGCGTCGAGGCCGCAGGGCTCGCCCGGCCGTGGTCGTGTCGGTCGAGGACCACGGGATCGGCATCCCGCGCGGCTCGCAGGAGCGCGTCTTCGAGCGCTTCTACAAGGTCGACCGGGCCCGGGTCCGGGGCGGCGGCACGGGCCTCGGGCCTGGCGATCGCCCGGCACGTGATCGAGGCCCACGGCGGGCGGATCTGGGTCGTGTCCGAGGAGGGTCGCGGCTCCACGTTCTCGTTCGCCCTGCCGATCGCCGACGCGGCACGGGACCCGGGATGACCGGCCTCCACGTCGCCACCCTCAACATCCGCAACCTGGCCGATCGCTGGAACGAGCGCCTGCCCCTCCTGCTGGCGCGACTTCGCCGCGCCTCCAGCCGGACGTGCTCGGGCTCCAGGAGGTCGTCTTCGTCCGCTCGAGCAGGACCGGCTGATCGGCAGCCGCCGGCGCGGGCCACTACCGGCTCGCCGGGCCTGGGCCGGCCGGCCCGAGTACGGCAATTCGATCATCGGTCCGGGAGCGCCCTGGCGCTCCGGCGACCGGCCCGGCTCGAGCTGGGCCACGGCCGCTCGGCCGGACGCGTCCGGTGGCCATCGGGCGCGACCGGCCTGACCTTCGTGAACCTGCACCTCCACCACGAGGTGCCCGACGACGCCATCCGGGCTGAGCAGGTGGGCCTCCTGCTCGACTGGCTCGCGGCCGACGCCGGAGCCGGCGGCGGCAGCGTCCGGCCAGCCGGTCGCCGAGATCGTCGTCGGCGACTTCAACGCCGATCCAGCCGAGCCTGCCTATGCCCGGATGGTCGACCGCCGGCTTCCGCTCGGCCTTGCTCGAGGCGAACGGGGCCGAGCCGGCCGTCACCTGGCCGTCCGGGCTGGAGGGCCCGGCGATCGACACCGACGGCGAGCCCAGCTGCCTCGACTACATCTGGCTGCGCGGGCCGGTCGGCGTCGAGGCGGCCCGGGTCGTCTTCGATCGGCCGGCCGTCGACGATCCGGGCCTGCTTCCGAGCGACCACTTCGGCCTGAGCGCCACCTGCGCCGGATCCCGGGGCATGACCTCGGCCTGGCCCGAGCGGCCGCAGCCCTCCTGCGGCTGGCCCATCGGGGCGACCATCGGGCCCAGCCCGAGAACAGCCTGGCGGCGATGCTCGCGGCGATGGAGGTAGCCGAGTGCGACGGGCATCGAGTTCGATGTCCGGCCGTCACTCGACGGCGTGCCCGTCCTGCTCCACGATCCGTCGCTCCTGCGGGTCCAGGGTGTCGATGCCCTGGTCGGTGAGCTGACGGCCGTCGAGCTGGCCGGCCACGGCGATCCCGAGCCTGGCCGAGGTCCTGGACCAGGTGCCGCGCAGGGCCTTCCTCGACGTCGAGCTCAAGGCCGATCTCGGCAGGGCGGTCGTCGAGGTCCTGGCGGCCGGCCGTGGGGCGGACCTGCTCGCGGGCGGTCGTCTCGTCGTTCGAGGTCGATGCGATCGAGCGGATCCGCGGCCTCGCCCCGGCCTGGCCGTGCTGGCTGAACACCGAGCGCCTGCGGCCGGGCGATGTGCGCCTGGCCCGCGAGCTCGGCTGCGTGGGCATCTCGGTAGACTGGCATGCGATCGACTCGGCCGGCCTGGGCCGGGCCTGGGCCGCCGGCCTCGAGGTGGCGGCCTGGACCGTCACCGACGTGCGGGTTGCCGGCCGGCTCGAGGCGAGCTGGGGTCTTCGCGATGTGCGTGGAGGGGCGCGCGTTCCCGCACTGAACCGGGCCGCGCGACAGGCCCGCCCTGGGCCCGCCCGTTGGCCATATCCTCGGGGCCGGTCAGGATCCCAGCCAGGCAGCATTCGAAGGAGGACTGATGGCTGTCCGAGAAACGGCCGACCTGGTGGTCGTCGGCGCCGGCACGATCGGTGGCTGGGCGTCGACGTTTGCCGCCGAGGCCGGCCTGGCCCGGGTCGTCGTGCTCGAGCAGGGGATCGCCGGCGGGGGCGCCAGCAGCCGCGCCGCGGGCATCGTCCGGGCCCAGGGTGGGACACCGACGACGGTTGCCCTGGGCCGCTGGTCGATCGACTTCTACCGGAGCCAGCAGGCGCGCTACGGGACCGATTTCGGCTTTCGCGAGCTGGGCTACCTGATCCTCGCGGTGAGCGCCCAGGACGAGCGCGAGGGCCGCGCCCGGGTCGCGATGCAGCGCGCGGCCGGGCTCGACGTCGGCTGGCTGAGTGCGGACGAGGCCCGGGTGGTCAACCCGACCCTCGCTCCGAGACGGCCATCGGGGCGGCAGCTACGCCACGACCGATGGGGCCATCGATCCGCCCCGCAACGTCCGGGCCTACTCGCTGGCGATGCAGCAGGCGGGCGTCGGGCTGCGTGAACGGACGGCATTCGAGGGCCTGCGCGTCGAGGGCGGCAAGGTCGTCGGGGTCAGGACTTCGGCCGGTCCGATCGCCACCGAGCGGGTCCTGCTGACCGGCGGACCCACCCTCCGGAACGTGGGCCGGACGGCCGGCATGCGGATCGCCGCCGGCGGGGCCCGCCATCAGATCGCGGTCACCGAGCCGCACCCGGCGTTCGAAGTCGAGCGCCAGCCGATGGTCTTCGACCTCGGCCGGGGCCTGTACTGGCGGCTGGAGGAGGGTGGCCTGCTGTTCGGCATGAGCAACCCGGACGAGAAGCCGGGCATCGCCCGGGAGATCGACTGGCCGTACCTGCGCCGGATGCAGCGCCGTCTCGAGCGCCTCGTCCCGGCGGTCCGCGGCCTGGGGATCCGCAAGGCCTGGTGCGGCACGATCGACTTCACCCCCGACCACCAACCGATCCTGGGCCCGGCGATCACCCCCGAGGGCGCCCTGATCCAGGGGGTCAGCGTCGCCTCAGCCGGCGGCCACGGGATGATGTGGGGCCCAGCCGTTGCCCGGGTGGCGGCCGACCTGGTGGTGGCCGGTCGGACCGATCTGATCGATGTTGCGGAACTGGGCCTCGATCGCTTCGACGCAGCCGGCCGGAGCCGCCTCGCGGCCGATCCTATCGCGCTGCCCTTCCCGCTCAGCGCCGACGACGACTGAGGGTGGCCAGCCGGCGACGGGCCCTGGCGGTTCTCGGGATCGTGATCGTGGCCCTGCTGGTGGCCGGCGTGGCCGGGGTGACCGTCCTCGGCGTCGGGCGGGGCCCGGCGGCGCTCGGCCCGCCCCACTTCGTCGACGAGGCGGCGCCAGCCGGGCTGGACTTCTCCTTCCAGGGGGACGCGGACCTGGCGATCGGCGGCGGGGTGGCTGTCTTCGACTGCAACGGCGACGGCAGGCCGGACCTGTACCTGGCCGGCGGCAGCGGGCCGGCCGGCCTGTTCCGCAATGACAGTCCGATCGGCGGTGCGCTCCGCTTCAGCCGGCTGACCGATCCGGTGACCGACCTCAGCCAGGTCGTGGGCGCCTATCCCATCGACATCGACGGCGATGGGATCGTCGACCTGGCCGTCCTGCGCCTGGGCGAGACCACCCTCCTGCGAGGTCTGGGCGACTGCCGCTTCGCCGCCGCCAACCAGACCTGGACGTTCGACCCGGGCCAGGCCTTCAGCACGGCCTTCAGTGCGACCTGGCAGGGAGCCGCAGGCCTGCCGACCTTGGCCATCGGCCACTACCTGGGCGTCGACGGCTCCGGCGGGGTCACCAGCGACTGCGCCACCAACCAGCTCTTCCGGCCGGATCCGAACGGGCCGGGCTACGCTCCGCCGGCGAGCCTCGGCCCGGGCTACTGCGCCCAGTCGATGCTCTTCAGCGACTGGTCCCGGTCCGGCCAGGCGGGCCTTCGGGTCAGCAACGACCGGCAGTACTACGTCGATGGCCAGGAGCAGCTCTGGCAAATCCCGGCGGCCGGTCCGCCCAGCCTGTACAGCGCGGCCCAGGGCTGGCAGAAGATGGAGCTGTTCGGGATGGGAATCGCCAGCTACGACGTGACTGGCGACGGCTATCCGGACGTGTACCTGACCAGCCAGGCCGACAACAAGCTCCAGGCGCTGGCCGCTGGGCCGAGCCAGCCGACCTACGGCGACATCGCCCTCCAGCGCGGCGTCACCTCGGCTGAGCCGTTCACGGGCGGCGATGTCCTGCCCTCGACCGCCTGGCATCCCGAGTTCCAGGACGTCAACAACGACGGCCTGGTCGACCTGTTCGTGTCCAAGGGCAACGTCAACGCGGAGCCCGGCTTCGCCACCAAGGACCCCAGTGACCTGTTCCTGGGCCAGCCCGACGGCACGTTCAGGCAGGCCGCCGACGCCGCCGGGATCCTCAACTTCGAGCGGGGCCGAGGCGCCGCCCTGGCCGACTTCAATCTCGACGGCCTGCTCGACCTGGTCGAGGTCAACTACGGGGCGCCGGTGCGCCTGTGGCGAAGCACCGGCTCGGGCAGCGCCGCTCAGCCCGAGCCGATGGGCAACTGGCTCGCCCTGCTGCCCCAGCAGGCCGGCCCGAACCGCTCGGCGATCGGGTCCTGGATCGAGCTGAACGACGGGAGCAGGACGATCCAGCGGGAGCTGACGATCGGCGGTGGCCATCTCAGCGGCGAGCTCGGCTGGGTCCACTTCGGGATCGGCTCGGCCAGCCAGGCCCAGGTCCGGATCCACTGGCCGGGCGGCGAGACCGGGCCATGGCTGACCCTGGCGGCGAATACGTTCGACACGATCGAGCGCGGTGCGACGGCTGCCCAGCCGTGGTTGCCGTCCGGCCACTGACGGAGGCACGCGTGAGCAAGGCCCACCTGGCATCCATCGACCTGCCCGATTTCGGCCCGCCCGGACCACGCCCCGAGCTACCGGCGGCGCTCTATCCGGCCCGAGTCGCACGGCTCCGGGAGCGGGCCGAGGCGGCCGGCTACGATCGCCTGGTCCTGTACGCCGATCGCGAGCACAGTGCCGGGATCTCCTACCTGTCGGGCTTCGATCCCCGCTTCGAGGAGGCCATCCTGGTCCTCGGCCCGGCGCCCGACCCGCTCGTGCTGACCGGCAACGAGTGCTTCGGGATGGCCGGTGCCGCGCCGCTGTCGATGCGGCGCGAGCTGTTCCAGGACTTGAGCCTGCCCAGCCAGCCACGGGACCGGTCGCGCCTGCTGGGCGAGATCCTGGCCGGAGAAGGCATCGGGCCGGGCAGCCGGGTGGGCGTGCTGGGCTGGAAGACGTATGCCCGGCGCGAGGCGATCGACGCGCCCTCATTCCTGGTCGACGAGCTGCGCGGGCTGGTCGGCTCGAGCGGCTCGGTGGTCAATGCCTCCGATCTGCTGATCGATTCGGCCGACGGCCTGCGGGTGATCAACGAGGTCGAGCAGCTGGCCGCCTTCGAGCACGCCTCGTGCGTCACCTCGGACGGCGTTCGGGCGCTCATCGGCGGCCTCCAGCCGGGCCTGGCCGCGGGCCTGACCGAACGCCAGGCCGTGGGCCTCCTGGGCTGGGACGGCTCGCCCCTGTCCTGCCACCTCATGCTGACCGCCGGTGAGCGGGCCACGCTGGGCCTGCTCAGCCCGGGCGACCGGCCGATTGCCCGCGGCGACCGGTTCACCACGGCCTTCGGGATCTGGGGTGCGCTGACCTGCCGGGCGGGCTTCGTGGTCGAGGACGCGAGCGAGCTGCCGGATCCGATCGGCGACTACGTCGAACGCCTGGTCGGGCCCTACTTTGAGGCCGTCGCCGAATGGTACGAGGCGCTCCACGTGGGCCAGCCGGGCGGCACCCTCCAGGCAATCATCGACCGCCGGCTGGGCGACCCGTTCTTCGGGATCTTCCTGAACCCGGGCCACCAGCTCCACCTTGACGAGTGGGTCAACTCGCCGATCGGGCCGGGCTCGACGGTCGAGCTGCGCTCGGGCATGGCCCTCCAGGTGGACATCATCCCGGCCACCGGGAGCGCCTACTTCACGTCCAACATCGAGGATGGCATCGCCCTGGCTGATGGGTCATTGCGAGCCGCCTTCGCGGCCGGCTATCCGGCGGCCTGGGCGCGGATCCAGGCCCGGCGCCGGTTCATGGCCGGGTCGCTCGGGATCGACCTCCATCCGGACGTCCTGCCGCTTTCGAACCTGGCGGCGTTCCTGCCCCCATTCCTGCTCCGGCCGGATCGGGCGATGACCCGGGACTGAGCCGCTCCGGTGGTTTGTGCTCCTCTCTTACAAATCGTCGTGGTACCCTCAACCGATCGCCGGCCGAACGGCTCGCGCGCCCAGGACCCAGCCCCAGGAGGTCGGCAAACGTGGCTGCGATTCTTCCCGACGGTGGAGGGCCCGATCGCGTTCGGCGGGCTCGATTCGAACGATCCGCTCGCGTTCAAGGTGTACCAGCCCGACCGGCTCGTCCTGGGCAAGCGGATGGAGGATCACCTCCGGATCGGCGTGTGTCTGTGGCATTCGTTCAGCTGGCCCGGCTCGGATGTCTTCGGCAGTCGGCACGTTCGATCGGCCCTGGCTCGATCCCCGGCTTGACCCGATGCTGGCCGCCCGGGGCCGGCTGGACGCCGCGTTCGAGTTCCTGGCCAAGCTGGGCGTGCCGTTCTTCTGCTTCCACGACCGGGATGTCTCGCCCGAGGGGCGCACCTTCGCCGAGACCCAGGCCAACCTGGACGCGGTCGTCGACTCGATCGCCGGCCACATGGAGCAGACCGGCCTGAGGCTGCTGTGGGGCACGGCCAACCTCTTCAGCCACCCCCGCTACGCCGCCGGCGCCGCGACCAACCCCGATCCGGAGGTGTTCGCCTTCGCCGCGGCCCAGGTCAAGTCGATGCTCGAGGCCACCCATCGGCTGGGCGGCGCGAACTACGTCCTGTGGGGCGGCCGCGAGGGCTACGAGACCCTGCTCAACACCGACCTGGCCCGCGAAGAGGCCCAGCTCGCCCGCTTCCTGCACCTGGTCGCCGAGCACAAGCACCGGATCGGCTTCAAGGGCACGCTCCTGATCGAGCCCAAGCCCCAGGAGCCGACCAAGCACCAGTACGACTACGACGTGGCCACGGTGCTGGGCTTCCTCGAGCGGCACGACCTGGCCGGCGAGTACCGGCTCAACCTGGAGGTCAACCACGCCACTCTGGCCGGCCACAGCTTCCAGCACGAGATTGCCCTGGCGGTGGCCCACGGGATGCTCGGCAGCGTCGACGCCAACCGGGGCGACTATCAGAACGGCTGGGACACCGACCAGTTCCCGAACTCGGTCGACGAGCTCTCCCTGGCCGTCTACGAGATCATCCGGGCCGGCGGGCTGACAACCGGTGGCTTCAACTTCGATACCAAGCTGCGCCGCCAGAGCATGGATCACGACGACCTGTTCCATGCCCACATCGGCGGGATCGACACGCTGGCCCAGTCGCTCCTGGTCGCGGCCGGGATGATCGAGTCGGGTGAGCTCGAACGGCTCCGGACCGCCCGCTACGCCGGCTGGTCGGGCGCACTGGGGCGATCGATCCTGAGCCGGCGACGCCCTGCTCGAGATGCTGGCCGGCCGGGTCCTGACCGGCGAGATCGACCCGAAGCCCGTGTCCGGCCGCCAGGAGCTCCTCGAGAACGTGGTCAACCGCCAGGTCTGGTCGGCCAACCGGCGCTGACCTCAATGGCCCTCGTCCTCGGCATCGACGTCTCGACGACCGCGACCAAGGCCGTCCTGGTCGACGAGGCCGGGGCCGTTCGCGCCATCGGCACGGCCGGCTACGACTTCCAGAGCCCGCACCCGCTCTGGAGCGAGCAGCGGCCCGAGCTGTGGTGGGACGGCACCCAGGCTGCGGTGCAGTCGGCCCTGGCCGGCGCCGGGGCGCGCGCCGAAGACGTCGTGGCGGTTGGGCTGACCGGTCAGATGCACGGCCTCGTCCTGCTCGACCGGGACGAGCAGGTCCTCCGGCCGGCGATCCTCTGGAACGACCAGCGGACGGCGGCCGAGTGCGAAGTGATCCGCGCAGGTCGTCGGGCCCGAGCGCCTGATCCAGATCACCGGCAACGATGCCCTGACCGGCTTCACCGCGCCCAAGCTCGTCTGGGTCCGCGATCACGAGCCCGAGGTCTGGGCCCGGGTCGCTCACGTCTTGCTGCCCAAGGACTACGTCCGGCTGAAGCTGACTGGCGACCACGCGGTCGACGTGGCCGACGGGGCCGGCACGCTCCTGTTCGACCTCGCCCGACGGACCTGGTCGCCCGAGGTGATCGCCGCCCTGGGCATCGACCCGGCCTGGCTTCCCCGACGTTCGAGGGCCCGGCCGTGACCGGGGAGGTGTCGGCGGCCGCGGCCGCGGCGACCGGCCTGCGCGCCGGCACGCCGGTCGTGGCCGGCGGTGGTGACCAGGCCGCCAACGGTGTCGGGCTCGGCGCGTGATCGGGCCGGGCACGACCGCCCTCTCGCTGGGCACCTCGGGCGTGGTCTTCGCCCCGACCGACCGGCCGATCTACGATCCCCTCGGCCGGGTCCATGCCTTCTGCCATGCCGTGCCCGGGCGCTGGCACTTCATGTCGGTGATGCTCTCGGCGGCGGGCAGCCTGCGCTGGTTCCGGGACACCCTGGCGCCGGGTGCCGAGTTCGGCGAGCTGGCTCGAGGCCGCCGGCGAGGTGCCGGCCGGCAGCGACGGGCTGGTCTTCCTGCCCTACCTGTCGGGGGAGCGGAGCCCGTATCCGGACCCAGCCGGCGCGGGGCGCCTTCGTCGGCCTGACCCTGGGCCACGATCGGCGCCATCTGACCCGGGCGGTCCTCGAGGGCGTCGCCTTCGGCCTGCGCGACGGGCTCGACCTGATGGTGGCCGCGGGGATGCCCGCCCCGGCCCAGATCCGGGCCTCGGGCGGCGGCATCGCCAGCCCGCTCTGGCGCCAGATCCTGGCCGACGTGCTGGACGCCGAGATCGCCACGGTCGATACGACCGAAGGCGCGGCCAGCGGGGCGGCCCTCCTCGCGGCGGTCGGCGCGGGCTGGCACCGCCGACGTCGGATCAGCCGTGGCTGCCCTGGTCGTGGCCACGCCGTCGACCGACCCTGGCCCGGACGTCGAGCGCTATGGCCAGCTGCACGCCATCTACCGCGACCTGTATCCGGCCCTCGTGCCGACGTTCCATCGAGCCGGGCCCGAGGCCCAGGCGTAGGTCAGGCTCAGGGCCAGTGGCCCGCCCGAGCGTGGTCCCGGCTCGCCCGACGCGCGGCCCTCGGCTCGCCCGAGGCGCCGGGGCTGTTGCGTCAGACGAGCACAACGGACGAATCGCACCCGGGATCCGCCGATTTGTTGCGCCCGACGCGAATACGGGTCGTTTCTGTGCCTCCGACGCACAGAACCAGACGATCGGGCCGGAAATGCGGCAGTTGTGCTCGTCTGACGCACGCCGGCCCCCGCGTCCCACGCACGCCGGCTCGCGAAGCAGGGTCGTGCCCGACCCGGGCGAGGCTCAGACCATGATCTGGGCCATCTCCTCGCTGGTGACCTCGTGGGGCTTCTTGCCCATGATGATCATGGCCAGGATGTCGTCGGTGGTGACTCTTGTCCTTGGTCACGGTGTCGACCACGCGGCCGTGGTACATCACGCTGATCCGGTCGGACAGGTCGTAGACGTCGTGGATGTCGTGGCTGATCAGGAAGATCCCGATCCCCTCGGCCTTGAGCTGGCGGACCAGGTCGCGGACCTGGGCCGTCTCGGCCGGCCCGAGGGCGGCGGTGGGCTCGTCCATGATCAGGATGCGGGCGTTGAAATGGACGGCCCGGGCGATGGCCACGGACTGGCGCTGGCCACCCGAGAGCGACTTCACCGGCACCTTGAAGTTCTTGAAGTTCGGGATTGAGCCGGTACATGACCTTGCGGGTGGCCGCCTCCATGGCGCCATCGTTGAGCGAGCCCAGCCGGGTCGTCAGCTCGCGGCCCAGGAACAGGTTGGCGGCCGCGTCGATGTTGTCGGCCAGGGCCAGGGTCTGGTAGATCGTCTCGATCCCGTAGGCCTTGGCATCGCGCGGGTTCGAGATCGTGACCGGCTTGCCCTCGATCAGGATCTGGCCCGAATCGGGCGGCCGGGCGCCCGGACAGGACCCGCATCAGGGTCGACTTGCCGGCGCCGTTGCCGCCGACCAGGCCGACGACCTCGCCGGCGTGCAGGTCGATCGTGACGTGGTCGACGGCGTGGACCCCGCCGAACGACACCCGGATGTCGCGCATCTCGACCAGGGGCGGCTGGTGCCGACGGCGGTTGGGGTCGGCACCGGGAGTCTCGATGGTCATCGGGTCGTCCCCCGTCGAAGGAAGGTGTCGAGCCCGACCGCGGCCACCAGCACGCAGCCGACGACGATGTCCTGGACCGGCGAGTCGACCTCGACCAGCACCATGCCCGGAGCGGAGCGACTGCATGACCACGGCGCCCAGGATCGCGCCCGGGACCGTGCCGATGCCGCCCGCGAACGAGGTTCCGCCGATCACGGCCGCGGCGATCACGTCGAGCTCATTCTGGACGCCCAGGCTGGTCACCGCGGCATTGAGCCGGGCCGTCGAGATGGCCGCGCTGATCGAGACCAGGATGCCCATCAGGGCGTAGCTCGCGACGATCGTCCGGCGGGTGTTGATGCCGCCCAGCTCGGCCGCCTCGGGATTGCCGCCGATGGCGAAGACGTAGCGGCCGAACCGGCGGCGGGTCGCGATGAAGGTCATGACCAGGCCGACGAGCAGGACGATGACCACCGGAACGCGATGCCGGTCGGGATCTGCAGGCCGCCCGGCGGCTCGAAGATGTTGTGTGGCCGCGGCGTAACTCGTGGGCCAGCGCGTCCGGCCAGGGATAGCTGTTGGCGATGCGACGGCGCCCAGCACGGCGCCGCAGCCGATGACGCCGATGGTCACCTCGGCCCACATCGGCCGGAGCGGGAAGCCGTAGCCGCGCCGGCGTCGCGCCGGCCGCTGATCAGGCTGTAGATGATGCCCGACGCAGGCCAGCATGCCGATGATCCAGCTCGGCCACTGGCCGAGCGAGCCGGTCGGGCCGCCGCCGAGCAGGGCGAAGGTCGGGTGCATCGGGGCCAGGGTCTGGCCCAGGGCGTACTCGAACAGCAGGCCGCGCCAGACCAGGAACCCGCCCAGGGTCACGATGAAGGCGGGCACCTTGCCGTAGGCGATGATGAAGCCCTGGAATGCGCCGATGATCGCGCCCAGCGGCGACGCCCACGGCCAGGGCGATCAGCCAGGTGAATGGATTGGTCGGGAACCACACGACCTGGACCATGGCCATCGTGTAGCCGAGGAAGCCGAGCAGCGAGCCGACCGACAGGTCGATGTTGCGCGAGACGATGATCAGGACCATGCCGGTGGCCATGATCGCGATCGAGGAGCTCTGGACCGACAGGTTCCACAGGTTGCGCGCGGTCAGAAACGCGCCGCCGGACATGATGTTGAACCCGACCCAGATGATCGCCAGGGCAAGGATCATGCCCAGCAGTCGGGTATCGACCTCGGTTGCCCGAAGCAGCGATCGGAGAGGACCTCGCTGGCCGCCCCTTCGGAGGCCGCCGCCGGGATCGCCTGAGCCTCAGTCATCGCCACGCCTCTCGAGCAGCAAGTGAAAGAAGAGCGCCCCACGTTCACGAGCGATTCGCGAGCGTGGGGCGCTGCTAGCTACAGATCCGGGTGCTGGTCAGCAGCCGGCGACGGCACCGGCGGTGACACCCTTGCACAGGACATCCTTGGTGATCCAGCCCGCTGTCAACACGTCGTTGAGGTTGGTCTTGTTGATCGGATCGGCCTTGAGGAGGACTGAGCTGACGGTGTTGCCACCCGGGGTGGTGAACGGCGCGGCGCCGCTGATCTTGTCAACGGTCGTCCCGTTGCACAGCTGGATCGCTGCCGCACCGGCGGCCGCGCCCAGGAGTCGGGAGTCCTTCCAGACGTCGACCGTCTGGGTACCCAGCGCCACTCGGTTGAGGGCGGCAGCGTCGCCGTCCTGGCCCGAGACGGCAACCTTGCCCTGCAGGCCCTGGGCCGTCAGAGCAGCAACAACGCCACCGGCCATTCCGTCGTTCTCGGACAGGACGGCGTCGACCTTGTTGTTGTTGGCGGTCAGGAACTGCTCGGTCTCGGTCTGGGCGAGATCGGGCTTCCAGGCATCGGTGTTCGTCTCGCCGACGTTCTTGATGTCGCCGGAGTCAACGGCGGCCTTGATGATCTCATCCTGGCCACTCTTGAGGAAGCGGGCGTTGGCGTCGGCCTTGTCGCCCTTGATGAACAGGTAGTTGCCCTTGGGCACTGCGGCGAAGACGGCGCGCGCCTGCATCCGGCCAACTTCGACGTTGTCGAACGAGACGTAGAACGTCTTGGGGTCTTCGATCAGCCGGTCATAGGCGATGACCGGGATGCCAGCCGCAGTTGCGGTCGCCACGGAGGACTTGATCGCGCTGTCGTCCTGGGCCAGGATGATGATGACCTTGGCCTTCTGCGAGATCAGGTTCTCGATGTCAGTGGTCTGGGTCGCGGCCGACGACTTGGCGTCGGTCGAGATGTAGGTCGCGCCGGCGTCGGCAAGGGCCTTCTTGATGGCCGGCTCGTCCCACTTTGCCCAGCGCTCTTCCTGGTAGTTGTTCCACGAAACGCCCACGATGCAACCGGGTGCCGAGCCGGCGCCCGTGCCGCCCGAAGCAGCGGCCGATCCGGCCGGCGCCGCGGTCCCGCTGCTCGAGCAGCCCGCGGCGACGATCGCAACGACTGCCGTGATTGCCGCCATTCGGCGAACGAACATGAGTTTCTCCTCCTACTTCCTTCCAAAGCCCCGGTACGTCTCAGCTGCTGCCTGACGCACCTCCCCTCAGCGCACTGAGACCGCTGGTGCAGGCTGCGAGGCGATCGCCTCGGCCGGCTCCGGCAACGTGCGCCACAATCCGAGCGAGTGGGCTCGCTCCGCTGCATCTCCGACCCTCCAGCGAAGGAAGGTCGCCAGCAGCCTGCGGATTGAAGAGGTACCTGCCCCCCATCGAGGGCGACCAGATGGTACACGGTTCGGCAAGGCCCATTTCAGGCGCTCGCCAGCGTGCTTGCAGATTCCGGCGAGCGCAGCCAGCGGGCCGGATCGGCCAGGAATGGCTCGAACGCCAGCTCGGCGGCGCCGACCAGGGGCGCATCGATGCCGAGGCTGGCCGCCACCACTCGGACGACCTGGCGCGGCGCGGCCAGGGCATAGCGATCGAGCTGGGCCGCGATCCGCTCAGCCACGAGGGGCTCCATCGCCGTGAAGGAGCCGCCCAGGACGATCAATGACGGGTCGAAGATGTTGACCAGCCCGGCCAGGCCGTAGCCCAGCCAGCGTCCCAGCTCGTCGATCGCCGCCACGGCGGCCGGCTGGCCGGCCTGGGCATCGCGCACGACGGCCTCGGCGGCGACCCGCCCGCCGCCGGCCTCGCGACCCGCCCGGACGAGCAGGGCATCGACCCCGATCTCTGTCTCCCAGCAGCCGATCGAGCCGCAGCGGCAGGCCACCCCGGCTGGGTTGATCGGCAGGTGGCCGATCTCCCCGGCATAGCCGGCGACCCCGGTCAGCTGGCGGCCGCCGCTGATGATCCCCCCGCCGACCCCGACCTCGCCCGAGATATAGACGACATCGCTGGCGCCCAGGGCAGCTCCTCGACGCAGCTCGGCCAGGGCGCCCAGCTCGGCATCGTTGACCACCGTGATCGGCAGGTCGAGCCTGAACGTCTCGGCCAGGCGTTCGCCCAGGGGCACGTCGGTCCAGCCCAGGTTGGGCGCCATGGACACAAAGCCATCGGTCCGCCGGACGACGCCGGCCACCGCGATGCCCAGGCCCAGGACCACGGCCGGCGTGCTCGGCGCCTCGAGGACCTCGTGGATCAGCCCGGCCAGGGCCGCCGCCGTGGCTTCGACCGAGACATCGTCCCGCCGCCGATCGGCCCGGTGCAGGTCCAGGATCTGGCCGCCCAAGCCCACGACGGCGACGGCGATCGTATCGACGGCGATCTCGACGGCGACCACGCCGACCCGGTCCGGCGCCAGGCGGACCAGGGGCGACGGCCGGCCCGGCGTGCCCTGCGGTGCGGCCCGCTCCTCGGTCACGAAGCCGGCCCCGACGAACTCGCCGATGAGGCTGCCGATGGCGCTCCGGGTCAGGCCGGTCCGGGCGACGAGGGCCGATCGGGAAGCAGGGCCATGGAGGTGCAGCTCACGGATGATCGCGCTGAGGTTCGCTCGGCGAACGGTCTCGCTGCGCTGGCCGACGGCCCTCAGACCGGCTCCCACCATAGTTTGTGTTCCTTTTCTCCAAACTCCTGTGACAGCGTCTTACACAACGTCCCCGGAGTCAAGCCTCGGAGCAGGCTATCCTCGGGCCATGCCCCGCACCGTCCAGCTCCACCTGCTCCGCCATGCCCATGCCGGCGACCCGGCCAAGTGGTCCGGTCCGGACGGCGAGCGGCCCCTGTCGGGCAAGGGCCGGGGCCAGGCCGATGCCCTGGGCGCGCAGCTCCATCAGCTCGGCCAGTCCTTCGACCTGCTCCTCAGCTCACCGCTGGTTCGGGCCCGCCAGACTGCCGAGCTGGTCGGCCTGCGGCTCGGCCTGCCAGTCGTCATCGATGACCGCCTGGCTGGCTCCGAAGGCCCGCTCGGCGCCGGCCTCGATCGAGGCGATCCTGGCCGACCACGGCGATCCGGGCCGGCCGATCCTGGTCGGCCACGACCCGGACTTCAGCGAGCTAGTGGCGCGGCTGTCCGGGGCTGTCGAGATTCCGATGCGCAAGGGCGCCCTGGCCCGAATCGATCTGGATCGGCCGCTCCGGGACGGCGCCGGCGTGCTGGTCTTCCTGGTGCCGCCCGAGGTCGTCGCTCGCGCCTGACCCGCCGGCTGGCTAGGGGTTGAGGTCCTCGATCTCGCCGGTCGCCAGGAAGACGACGTCCTCGGCGATGTTCGTGACCCGGTCGCCGATCCGCTCGAGGTAGTGGGCCGCGAACAGGATCCGGGCGCCCCGATCGACGTTGGCCGGCTCTGCGCGCATCAGGCTCAGGACCGCGTCGAACGTGTCCGGTGGTAGAGGTCGTCGATCAGGTCGTCGCGCGGGCCACCTCGCGGGCGGCCGATTCGTCGATGTCGACCAGGGCCCGCAGGATGCCGTGGACCTGCTGAGCGGCCCGCTCGCCGATCTCGGGCAGGTCGACGTAGTTGCCCAGGGGCGGCTCGGGCGCCAGCTTGCGGGCCTGCTTGGCAACCGAGCCGGCGTGGTCGCCCATCCGCTCGAGCTCGTAGGAGACGTGGTCGAGGGCGATCAGGAAGCGCAGGTCGCGGGCCACGGGGGCCTGGGTGGCGATCGTGGTCGAGACCATCGTGGTCAGCTTGCGCTGCATCTCGTTGATCCGGGCGTCGCCCCGGATGACGGCCCCGGCCGCCTCCGCGTCGTGCTGGACGAGGGCCAGCGAGGGTCGCCCGGATCTGGTCCTCGACCATCGCGCCCATGCGCAGGATGCTGTCCTTGATCTCGCGCAGCTCCTGGTCCAGCCCCTCCCGCGACGGATGGGCCAGCTGGCTGGTCGGAGAGCCGAAATCGCTCGTGCGCCGGCCGGTGACGGGCTGCGTCGCCGGCCGGTCCGGATCGGCCCGGTCGTCGCCGGGTTGCTCGATGATCTGGTCGATCTGGCCGGCCATGGCGGCCTCCTCGGGCGTCAACCGAACCGCCCGGACACGTAGTCCTCGGTCAGCTGGTTCTTCGGGATTGGTGAACAGGTTGCGGGTCTCATCGAGCTCAACCAGGTAGCCGGCTCGATCCTCGCCCATGTTGAAGAAGGCGGTCTGGTCGCTGACGCGGGCGGCCTGCTGCATGTTGTGGGTCACGATGATGATCGTGTACGCCTCGCGCAGCTCGCGCATGAGCTCCTCGACCCGAAGGGTCGAGACCGGATCCAGGGCCGACGCCGGCTCGTCCATCAGGATGACCTCGGGCTCGGTGGCCAGGACCCGGGCGATGCACAGGCGCTGCTGCTGGCCGCCGGAGAGGGCCAGGCCCGGACTTCTTCCGGAGGTCGTCCTTGACCTCGTTCCAGAGGGCCGCCCGGGTGAGGCTCCGCTCGACCAGCTCGTCGAGCTCGGCGTCGCTTGGAAGCTCCCCGCCGGCGCGGGCCATAGGCCACGTTGTCGTAGATCGACATCGGGAAGGGATTGGGCCGCTGGAAGACCATGCCCACCCGCCGGCGGAGCTCGACGACGCTGACCTCGGGGTCCATCAGGTCCTACGCCGTCGAGGCGGACCTGGCCGGTGACCCGGGCACCCGGGATCAGGTCATTCATCCGGTTGAAGCAGCGCAGGAACGTGCTCTTGCCGCTGCCCGACGGGCCGATCAGGGCCAGGATCGAGCGCTCGGGGACCTCCAGGCTGACATCGCGCACGGCCAGCTTCGTGCCGTAGTAGATGTTGACCCCCTCGGCAGCCACCTTGACCGCCGGCGCCGTGGCCATGCCGACGGCGGCGGTCGCGGAGGCCGATGCGGCCTGGGATGGGGCAGCGGGGACGATCCTGGGCGGGACGATCGCTCGAGGCTCCTGCTCGATCGCTTCGAGCAATGGTTCGTCCTTCCGGGTGACGGCGGTCATCTCATCTCCGGGGTTCATGCGGCGGTCAGGCGCCGGGACAGCATGCGTCCCAGGAACCGGGACCCGAGGTTGAAGAACAGGACAGAGGCCAGCAGGACGCGCCGAGGATCCGTCGCCGATCTGGGATGCGTACACGCTCAGCCCTTCCGAGTTCGTCTTCCAGATGTAGACCGCCAGGGTCGTCGCCGGCCGGAAGCGGGCTCCAGGGCGATTGTGGATCGAGAGAGTTGAGGTTGCTGAAGTCGTAGTGGGTCGGGGTCGACAATCCCGGCCGTGAACAGCAGGGCGGCGGCCTCGCCGAAGACCCGGCCCGGCGGTCAGGATGATCCCGGTCACGATGCCCGGGGATGGCCAGGGGCAGGACCACATGGCGGATCGTCTGCCACTTCGTGGCGCCGAGGGCCAGGCTGGCGCTGCGTTCGTCCGGCGGGACGGCGCGCATGGCCTGCTCGCTCAGGCGGGCCATCAGGGGCAGGTTGAACAGGGTCAGCGCCAGCGCGCCGCCCAGGGCCGTGAAGCCCCAGCCGGTCAGGTTGACGAAGGCGATCAGGCCGAACAGGCCGACCACGATCGAGGGCACCGAGCTGATCGCCTCCTCGGCGAACCGGATCAGGCTCGTGATCCGGTTGTCGCCGGCGTACTCGGACATGTAGATCCCGGCCAGGATGCCCAGCGGGACGGCGATGAGCCATCGTCAGGACCAGCATGTAGAAGCGAGTTCCAGAGCAGCGGGCCGATGCCGCCGAGCTCCGTGTCGCTCGGGTCGCCGAAGATGAACGCCGGCGAGACGACCCCGATCGAGGCGATGATGAAGTGGAGGATGATCCCGCCGAGCAGGAGCAGGACGAAGCCGCCCAGGCCCCACAGGACGACCGTCGCGACCTTGTCGGCCACGATCGTCCGGCCGGAGGCGGCCCGCAGCCGGCTGGCCGGCAAGTTCGTCGGGGCTTGGCTGCGCTCATCGCGGCGGCCGCGCTGCGATTCATGGCCCGGATCAGCAGGACCGCGCCCATCGAGATCACCAGCAGGACCAGGCCCATCGTCCAGAGCACGTTGTTGTCGGGCGCGCCGAAGACCGTGTTGCCCATGTCCAGGGTGATCTGGCTGGTCAGCGTCGTCAGTCGGCTGGGTCAGCGCCGGTCGGCATCGTCGGCCGGTTGCCGATGACCATCTGGACCGCCAGCGCCTCGCCGGCCGCCCGGGTCAGGCCCAGCACGATCGCGGTCAGGGTGCCGGCCCGGGCCGCCGGCAGGAGGATGTGCCGGATCGTCTGCCAGCGGGTCGTGCCCAGCGCCAGCGAGCTGGTCCGCAGCTCCTGGGGCACCGCCCGGAACGAGTCGAAGGTGATCGTCGTGATCGTCGGCAGGATCATGATCGAGAGGACGAGCGAGCCGGCAAACCAGCTGAAGCCCAGGGTGAAGCCGAGGCCGGCCGAGGTTCGTCGCGCAGGAACGGGACCAGGATCGTGAGGCCCAGCCAGCCCCAGACCACGCTGGGGATCCCGACGAAGATCTCGAGGGCGGGCTGGATGACGCGTCCTGGCCCAGGCCGGGGCGACCTCGGACAGGAAGAGGGCCAGCCCGACCGAGAGCGGCGTCGAGATCAGGACGGCCAGGGCGGTCACGCCGATCGTGCCCGCCACGAAGGGCAGGATGCCGTAGCTGATCGGTTCATCCTCGGGCGACCAGGTGGTGCTCAGGACCGAGGTCACCGGGAGGCCGTTGTGGAGGAACAGCTGGACTCCCTGCCAGGCGATGAACCCGAGCAGGGTGAACACGATCGCGACCATCGACAGGGCCGCCAGGAAGACGACCCTGCGCGGCAGGTCGAGCCGGTCGCGCAGGGTGACGGCCGACCCGCAGCCCGCCCAGCTCCGCCGAGCTCGTGCCGAGGGCCATCTCAGGTCCGGGTATCCAAGGCGATCGTCGGATCTGTCGAGCTATGGGCTGACCGGAGCGTAGAACTGGGCCGGGATCAAGCCCTTCTGGACGGCATCGCTGAGCATGTAGTCCAGGAAGGCCTTGGTCAGCCCGGTCGGCTCGCCCTTGGTGTACATGTGACCGACGGCATTGAGGCTGTACGTGCCGCTGGCCATGTTGGCGACGCGTGGCGTCGACCCGTCGAGCTGGAAGCCGACGAGATTCGCCTTGGCCGTCTGGTAGTAGGCAAAGCCGATCACGCTGGTGCTGCCGGGCGTGGCCTGGACGGCAGTCGTGACCGCGCCGTTCGAGTCCTCGGTCAGGGCCTGGCCGGTGGCCTCGGTGGCCCCGCCCAGGACGATGCTCTTGAACGTGGCCCGGGTGCCGGAGCTGGTCGGGCGGAGGATCAGGACGATCGGCAGGTCCGGCCCGCCCACGTCCTTCCAGTTGGTCACCGCGCCGGTCCAGATCGACTTCTTCTGGGCGGTCGTCAGGTTGGTGATCCCGGTCACGCCCTTGTTGGCGACCACGATCCAGCCCTGCTTGGCGACTATGTGGTCGACCAGGCTGGCGGCATCAGGCGTGGCCAGCTTCGATTCCGCGGTGACATCGGAGTTGCCGATGTTGGCCGCGCCGCTGGCGACCTGGGTCAGGCCGGTGCCCGACCCGCCGCCGTTGACCGTGACCGTCGCGCCGGGGCAGGCGGCCGCGTAGGCCTTGCCGGCCGCATCGACGAGCGGCTGGAGGGCGGTCGAGCCGACCGCGGTGATCGTGCCCGTCGCGCACGTCGGCGGCGCAAACGAGCCGGTAGACGCGGCACTGCTGGAGCCTGCGGCCGTGCTGGCGGCAGGGGCGGGCGTCGCGCTGCTGGAGCAGGCGGCCAGGGCGATCGCGGCCACGACCGCGAAGCGCTGCAGCCCGTCGAATTCCGATCGTCAACGTGGTTTCCTCCTCAAACGCGGCGCGGCACGGGCGCCCGGAGCTGGAGCCTCCGGTCGGAGCATCGCGGGCCGCCGTCAACGCACGGTTGCTGGTTTGTTAACAGTCAAAGGTGTCACTCGTGGGTCAACGACGGCCGGTGGGACTCGACCTCCAACGAGACCAGGCTCGCGGATGGCAAACTGGAGATCTACCGCCGATCGGTCGCGACCGGTGAGCCGACCCTGCTCTTTCGGACCAAGCGCCCGGGACGATCCTGAACAGGCCGGTCCGCCGCCTCGCGTGCCCGCCAACGAGGAGACCAGACCGATGGCCAAGAAGTCCAAGCGCAACAACGGGCCGGCCGGGGCGGACGCGACCGGGAAGGCCGCGACCCGGGCCTTCAAACGGGCCTGGAAGCTCCTTGGCCGTCTGGAACGCGAGCTCGACCGAGCTCGGAAAGACGAGGCCAAGCGGCGCCGTCAGCTCGAGTCGGCAACGGGCGACGAGGCCGTACGGCGGCAGGCCCAGCTGGACGAGGCGATCGCCCGGGGCGACCAGGCCGCCGCCTTGCTAACCGAGCTGTCCGAGCTGATCGCGGCCAACGCCCGCGCCCGGGGCGGCCAGACGGTGCGGGACATGGCCCACGAGGCTGCCGAGGCGGTGCGTTCGGAGGAGCAGGCCCGGCCACCGGCCAGCCCACGCCGGACCGCCAGGCCCCGGGCCAGTCGGGCCGCTGCGAGCCAGCCAAAGGCCACCCAGCCAAAGGTCAGCCAGCCAACGGCGAGCCGACCACGGGTGAGCCGCCCGGCGAATCCGCGGGCCAAGCCTGCGGTCGCGAGCGCCGAGCCGGCCCCCGTGGCGGCCGAGCCGGCCCCGGTGGCGGCCGATCCTGCCCCCGTCGTGGTCAAGCCGGCGCGCTCCCCGCGGACGCCGGCGGCGACGAAACCGGTCCCTCGAGCACGGAGGTCCCTTCAACCCGGCAGCCCCGATCCCGACCACTCCAGCGGCTGAGGCACCCGAACCAAGCCCCGAACTGGGCCTGCCGGCGGTCGAACCGCCGCCCCCGGTGGTTGAGCACGCCGCCGAGCCGCGGGTCGAGCCGGCGGTTCCGCCGCCGCTGGAGCCGCAGCCACAGCCTAAGGTCGAGCCTGCCGTCTGGCAGGCGGCCGTGCCAAGCACCGAGCCGGCGGCACCGTTGCTCGGGCCGGGCTCCCTGGCCGTGGCCGGCGTCGACGTCGGGGCCAACTCGGTCCATCTCCTGGTGGCCGTCGTGACCGGGCATCGCCTTGAGCCCGTCGTCGACGAATCACTCTTCCTCGGCCTGGGCGACCGGGTCGACGCACGGGGGACGCTCGGACCGGCCAAGCGCGCCGAGCTCGTCGCGGCCCTCGTCCGCTACGCCGAAACGGCCCGCCGGCTGGGGGCCGGCCGGATCGAATTCGTCGGGACCGACCCGTTGCGCCGCGCGGCGGACGCCGCCGCCGCCGTGCACGAGGTGGGCCTGGCCAGCGGAGTTGCCCTGGCGGTGATCGATCCGCGCGAGGAGGCCGAGCTGACCCTGCTCGGCGTGAGCCTCGGCCGGCCGATCGAGCGCGAGCTGGCGATCGTCGATGTCGGCGGCGGCAGCAGCCAGCTGGTCCGGATTGGCCCAGGCCACGCCCAGGTCTCGCTCGGCTTGGCCCTCGGCAGTGCCCGGCTGACCGCCGCGTTCGTCACCCACGATCCGCCCACGCCTGCCGAGATCGAGGCGATGCGCGAGGAAGCGCGCCGCGTCGTTGGCGCTACTCCGATGGTCGTCCTGTCCGAGCTCGTGGCCGTGGGCGGGACCGCCTCGAACCTGGTCAAGGTCCTGCCCGGAGCGATGCTCGACCGGCGCCTCGACCCGGAGCGGCTGGCGGCGGCGTTGGCCGCCCTCGGCAGCGAGCCGGCCGAGCTGGCCGCCGAGCGTCACGCGATCAATCCCACCCGGGCTCGGCTGCTCCCGGCCGGGGCGGTCATCCTCGAGGCGATCCTGGCCCATTTCGGCCTGGACGGCCTGAGCGTGTCCGAGGCCGGGGTTCGCGAAGGGCTGGTCCTGGCCGTGGCCCGGGCCGGCCTCGCCTGGCGCGACCAGCTGGCGACCCTGGCCCGCGGCTGGGACGACCCAGCCGACTAACTGGGGCGGAGCCCGCAGCAACCCTAGGCGGCGGTCGGGCCGGGCTTGTGGATGACCTTGTGGGTGGCTGGCGGCTTGTGGACGGGCGGCGCCTTGCGGGGCTTGACCCGGTGGACCGGCGGTGCCTTGTGGACCACCTTGTGATGCTTGGGCGCCGGCTTGTAGACCGTGGCGATCGCCTTCCAGTTGGCGATCGACCCATTGTCGTAGCCCAGGGCCCATAGCCCGATTCCGGCCAGGCCCCGGGCCTTCGCCAGCGAGAACTTGGCGATCAGCGATCTGGGCGAGTCGTAGTAGGTCTGGCGCCAGACGTGGGCGACCGGATTCCAGACGATGACCCAGGCGCTCGCTTCAACGGGGTCGTAGCCGCGCAGGGCATGCCGGGTGAGGTGGACCTTGCTGACGGCAATTGCGTAGGCCGGCGCTGCTCGGTAGGCCGACACTGCCGGGCTGGTTCCGACGCGCGCCGAGCGCGTCGGCCAGCTCATCCCGTAGTAGGGCAGGGCCAGGATCAGCTTGTTCATCGGCAGCCGGGCGGCCTGGTACAGGTTCAGCGTCCAGGTCAGGCTCATCCCGCCCCCACGCCTGAGCAGCGGATCGGTGCTGCCCGTGGTGGTCGAGCTGCCGCTGCGGTAGTCGTAACCCATGATCAGGACCCGGTCGGCGTGGTCCTTGAGGACCGCGGCGGCCATGGCCACCCCGGCCTGCGAGCCCCCCACGGCCACGGTCACCCGGCCGATCGGATTGCGGGCCCGGATCGCTCGCCGGAGCGAGGCCACGAACTGGCCGAGGGCCGGCAGGTCCTTGCGGTAGACGCTTTCGAAGTCGACGGTCACGCCGTCCAGTCCACGCGCCTTGACCAGGGCGGCCGTCTGGGCGATGGCTCGCCGCTCGGCCGTCCGATTGTGCAGGAAGGCCCGATTCCTGGCGAAGCCGAAGCTGGCCAGGGTCACGTCGGCCCGGACGCCCGCCGCGTGGACGGTCCGGATGATCGCGGTGCCCGAGGAGCTCTCGATCGCAGCGTAGCCGCCTGCGGCATGGTTCAGGCTGCCGTTGGGGGTCAGCCACAGGTCAAAGAGTGAGACCGTGGTCAGCAGGTCCGTTCGGAGTCCGGCCGCTGTGCCGGGCCGCTCGAGCCAGTACGGGATGAAACCGTAGACCTCACCCGACAGGCGATGGGCAAGCTGCCTGGAGGTCAATGGCCGGAGCCTGCCGGCCGTGGCGGCACTCGCAGCCTGAGCGCTGTCGGGCACCATCGCCAGCGGCAGCACGACGGCCAGGAGAAGGGCGGCGAGCAGGGGCAGACGGAGATGGTTCATGCCCGCAGGATCGCCCCGGGAACCACACCGGACTACCCCACGATGGTCCCATCTGCCCCGGACTTCGTGGGCTGAGGGTCCAGTCCTATGACGATTACCGGTTTAGTATCACTTGACACGATGAATGAGGCGACGCCGGGCTCGCGCTCGCCTGCCTGCTGCCCTCGGCCGGCTTCCTGGGAGCGGTGCTCGCGGTCCGGGGCAGTGCCTCGGGCGCCCACCAGCGCGGCGACGTGTGGACCGGCGTTCCCCACCGGGGCTTTTTGCGAGTCCGCGGACCGATCTCCCACGGCGTTCGCTCGAGCGTCGCCCGGCCGGTCCGGCTCGTCGTCGCGGCGATCGCGCTCGCGTTGGGAAGTGCCGCGGCGGCGGTCAGCGCCCTGATCGTAAGCGAGGTGACCGAGCGGGTCGGGCCGACCCGTCTGGCCGGTGCCCTGAGCCAGGAGCTCCGACCCGGCCAGATCGCCCTCCTCGCCCTGCTCCTCGTTGGCGGCATCCTGACGACCTGGCTGCTGCTGCGGCTCGATGCGGCCGATCGTCGGACCGAGTTCCGGATCCTGGCCGCCTCGGGCTGGTCGCCCCGACGCCTATCCCTGAGCCTCGGGGCCCAGCGCCTGATCCTGGGACTCAGTGCGGCCGTGGTTGCGGCGGTCACGGCTGCCGAGGCTGCGACACCCGTTGGACTCGTGGCTCCCACTTCGGCTGCCGCCATCGCTGCCCTGCTCGCGCTCAGTGTCGTGGTTTGGGGTGCCCTCGCGGTTCGACCGTATCGACGGGCTGCCGGCGTGAGCGCGGGTCGAGCCTGACGTGATCGAGCACGAGGGCGCCCTGCTTGAGCTCGAGGAGATCGTCGTCCGTTATCCCGGACGCGACGGCACGGGTCCGCTGACCGCGCTGCCCAGCACGAGCCTGGCGCTCGCGGCCGGCGGCTTCACCTGCGTCGCCGGACGTTCGGGCTCGGGCAAGACCACCCTGCTTCACGTCGCGGCCGGCCTGCTCGTGCCCTCGGCGGGTGACGTGCGCTGGCAGGGTGACTCGGTCCTGCATCTTTCCGAGGGTGAACGGGCCAGGCGACGGCTTGAGCTATTCGGCTTCGTCTTCCAGGCGGGTGGCTTGATCGGGTCACTCACCGCTGCCGAGAACGTTGCCCTGCCCGGAGCACCGGCGGGTCGAACGCGGCGAGGGAGTCGGAGCGTCCGGGCGCGGGACATGCTGGCCGAGGTCGGTCTACTCGACCGCGCCGATCACTTCCCATCACAGATGTCCGGCGGCGAGCAGCAGCGGGTCGGCCTGGCCCGTGCCCTCTACGCCGATCCCGCTGCGCTGATCGTCGATGAACCGACGGCGAACCTCGATCGCGCCAACGCCGATGCAATCATCGAAGTGATGGTCGAGCTCAACCGCAAGGGCAGAGGGCTGCTTGTAGCCAGTCACGACGACCGCTTGATTGGCCGAGCCCAACGGGTGCTTCGACTGGATTGAGCCGTGACCACGCCTGATCCGGGACCTCCGGGTAGAAGCGCCTACAGGATCGCGACGGTCCTGCCCAGGGCGCGTCGGAAGGAAACGCCGGCGACTCCGCGCCAGGCAGTGCCCACCGTCCGCTTCAGGCGGGCGACCTCCCGCTCGCGCGAGACGAGATAACGCCCAGTTGCCTGCGCCTGCGACTCGGTCAGCTCGTTGCCGTGCTCGACGAGGAAGGTCCGGGCCATCGTGGCGGCGACCTCGGCATCGTTCATGAAGCCGAGATGGTCCTGCAGGTTGACGACCCGGCCGATCAGCGGCGTGGCATCCGGACCGAGCGGCTCGCGCACGAACTCGAGCGTATAGCGCAGTCGCTTGGCGGCGATCCGGAGCTGGTGGAGGGTGGGGACGTCGGCCCAGCGCAGGACAGCCTCGTAGGCCCGGACGTGCTCGTACGCCTCCCAGATCCGCGAAGCCGCCGTATCGCGAACCCGGTGGGGCAGGGTGGTCTCGACCGCGATGGATTCCCGGCCAGGGTTGGACACGAAGTCGATGTACTCGTCCACAAATCGGCGATAGCCCTTCGAGTCGAGCTTGGCCAGGAGCCGTTGCCGAGCTTCGTCGCGATCCGCTCGCCAGCTGGCCAGGAGGGGCTCGAGGTCGGCCCGGTCCGGAGCGCCGATGGCCTTGGCGTAGACCTCGGTCGCCTCGATCAGCACGTCCAGATCGCGCACGGCCCCGAGAAGGCCCGCCAGCTCGCGCAACCGGGAGCGATAGGCCTTCGTCCGGTCGGGCCGGTATGCGTCGCCGAAGACCCGCCAGGCGGCGCGCATCCGGCGGGTGGCGACGCGCATGCCGTGGAGCTCCTCGGGATCAGCGCCATCACGAGTGCCGTCCTCGCGGGCCAGCATGCGGGCGAGGTGGAAACGAAGCACCTTCCGCCCCGCCTCAGCGTGGAGATCCTCGGCCATGACCCCAGGGTTCTTGACCGTCGGCAGGCGCACCTCCTCGACGGCCACGGCGGTCCCGTCCTGTCCGGCTGCGGCCTGGCGACCCTTGGTTCGGCCAACCGGCACCTCTGCCGCCTCGGGCGGCTCGAGCGGATCGTCCGAGGCGTGGGTGAGGTCGAGGATGGCCAGCAGGGCGTCATCAGGGCCCTCATCGGGCTCGTCGGGCTCGTCGCCCTCCAGGTCTGACTCGTCGCCATCGAGCTCGGCATCGGCGACGGGCTCGGGTCGGGGCTCCGGTGGCAGATTCGGGCTCGGCAGGCGGCTCGGCCTCGACGGCCGGCTTGGTCGGCGACTCGGCCTCGACGACTGCCTCGGCCGGCGGCTCGGCCTCGGCGACTGCCTCGACGAGTGCCTCGGGCTCCGGCTCCGAGACGGCTTCGGCGTTGGCGTCGGCCAAGGCCCCTGGCTCGGCCGCTGACTCGGGCGTTGGCTCGGGCGCTGGCGCAGGCGTTGGCTCTGGCGCCGGCTTCGCCCTGGCCTCGCGCGCGGCGGCCGCCGCGGCCAGCGCGCGGACGAGCTTCGACTCTCCGGTGGGCGACAGGCCCGGCCGCCCATCGAGCAGGCCCAGGAGCGGTCCCAGCGCCTCTTCGCGACCGCGCCGCAGCTCGGCCTCGAGCTCGGTGAAGCGATCGACCGTGTGGCCGTCGACCAGGACCCTCGCTTCGTCCAGGCTCAGCTCGACGCTCGCCTCGGCCGTGGTGAAGTCACGCTTGCGCCGAAATTGGCGGATCGTCACGGTCTCGAGGAGGGGACGATCGCCGACCAGCTCGATCAGGCGGTCGCGCGCCGCCGAAGCGGGCCAGCTGGCCGGCGGGCTGCCGGCCTCGGCCGGTCCTTCGAGCTCTTCCCGCCGGCGCACGGCGCCATCGACCGAGCCGGGCGACTTCACGTTCAGCGTTGTCGAGCCGTCCTCGGTCCTGAGTCGGACGCCGATTCGCTGGGCCTCGAGCAGGCCGTCGGCCGTATCGAGATAGGTATCTTCCTGCTCGGCCACCCGAATCTCGCCGTCCGGGACGAAGCCGCCCAGCCGCTCGGCCGCCAGCAGTCGCTCGCCGATGGCCAGGTCGGCCACCTGGTACTTCAGCTCGACCTCGACCGGCTTGCGGGTCGTCAAGCGCGCGGATCCAGGGAGCCGCCGCCCTGGCCGGGCCGGTGGGGCAGGTTGAACGCGGCCGAGTAGATCAGGGTCCGCTCCTTCATCGCCGCGAACGTGTCGATCGTGCCGGCTGTCCCGTTGAGCTCCTCGGTGCGCCGCCACACGGCGTCACTGCCGAGCTGCCAAGACCGTCGATCGTCCGCCATCATCGTGGCGATGACCTCAGCGATGCGGGCCCGGGCCTCGGCGTCTTCGACTGGGACCACTGCTTCGATCCGCCGATCGAGATTGCGCTCCATCAAGTCAGCCGACCCGATGTACCACTCCTCGGCCCCGCCATTGGCAAACCCCCAGATCCGGGAGTGCTCGAGGAAGTCGCCGACGATCGAGCGAACGCCGATTCGCTCCGAGATGCCCGGCAGGCCCGGCTGGATCGAGCAGATCCCACGCACGATCAGGTCGACCTGGACTCCGGCCTGGCTGGCCCGGTACAGCGCTGCGATGCAGGCCGGATCGACGATCGCATTGACCTTGAAGACGACGCGGCCGGTCCCGCCGGCCTCGACGTGGCCGATCTCGCGATCGATCAGCTCGATCACCCGGCTGCGCATCCCATGAGGTGCGACGATCAGACGCCGGAACGTGCGTTGCCGGGACAGCCCGGTGAGGACATTGAATAGCTCGGTCACGTCGGCGGCGATCTCCGGCCGGCAGGTGAGCAGGCCCAGGTCGACGTACATCCGGGCCGTCTTGGGGTTGTAGTTGCCCGTCCCGATGTGGACGTAGCGCCTGAGCAGGTTGCCTTCGCGGCGAACGACAAGCGCGACCTTGGAGTGGGTCTTCAACCCGACCAGGCCGTAGACCACGTGGGCACCGGCTCGCTCGAGCTTGCGCGCCCATTCGATGTTCTGCTCCTCGTCGAAGCGGGCCTTGATCTCGACCAGGGCGACAACCTGCTTGCCTCGCTCGGCGGCCCGGATCAAGGTCGCGCACGATCGGCGAATCGCCCGAGGTCCGGTAGAGGGTCTGCTTGATCGTCAGGACGTCCGGGTCGGCCGCGGCCTGGGCGATGAACCGCTCGGTCGAGGCGGCGAATGATTCATAGGGGTGGTGGACCAGGATGTCGCCGGCCCGGATGGCGGCAAAGACATCGACCGGTTCGTCCTCGTCGGTGGGGACCAGGCGGGGCGGGGTCACCGGCGTCCAGGTCGGACGCTGGAGGTCGGGCAGGTCAAGCTCGGCGATCTGGAACAGGCCGGTCAGGTCGAGCATGCCGCTGATCTCGTACGCATCGTCCTCGGTCAGGCCGATGCCCTGCAGGAGCAGGCGGCGGGTCGCTGCCGGCATGCTCCGCTCGACCTCCAGCCGGACGGCCTCGCCGAAGCGTCGCCGCCGCAGCTCCTCCTCGATCGCCAACAACAGGTCGTCCGCCTCGTCCTCCTCGATCGCGAGGTCGGCGTTGCGAGTCACCCGGAAGAGGTGGGCCTCGACGATCTCGAGCCCGGTGAACAGGGTGTCGAGGTTGTTGGCAATGACCTGGTCGAGCAGCACGAATGTGGCGGGGTCGATCTCCATGAGCCGGGGTAGGACGGGCGGCACCTTGACCCGGGCGAAGCGCCGCTCGCCGGTCTCCGGATCGCGCAGGCCGACCGCGATCGACAGGCTCAGCGTCGAGATGTACGGAAAGGGATGGCCGGGGTCGACGGCAAGCGGGGTCAGGACCGGGAACACTTCCTCGATGAATCGCTCGCGCAGGCGGGCGTGATGGTCAGGCACCGACGCGTAGTCGACGATGCGCACATCGGCCTCGGCCAATTTCGCCCGGATCCGGGCGTACATCGCGCCCTGCTCTTCGACCAGGGCCTGGACCCGGGCCTGGATCGCCGCCAGCTGCTCTGCAGGGCTTCGGCCATCGGGGGAGCTGCGGACCGATGCTGCAGCCTGTTGCTGGCGGAGGCCGGCAACCCGAACCTGGAAGAACTCGTCGAGCATCGAGGCGAAGATCGCCAGGAACTTGACCCGCTCTAGGAGAGGGTTGCGTTCGTCGTTCGCTTCGTGCAGGACGCGCGCGTCGTAATCGAGCCAGGACAGCTCTCGATTGATGTAGGGCAGGCTAGGCCCGCTGGGCGACCGGCGAGCCCGCGGTGCCCGGGCGACCCGCTCGGGTCGAACGGCGGTCATGGCTTGAATGTCTCCTGGGCCGGTGGTCATGGCGCGATCCGGCGCAGCGGTCCGGACGGCCAAGCGTAGCACGGCCTCCTCGACCCAAAACCACCCGGAGGTCCCGGATCAGGCGTGGTCACCGCCGTCTGCCTTGACTTCTGACTTGCCCTCGGCGACATAGCGCCGGGCGCCGCTGGCCGCCTGGCTATAGACCCGCATCCGCTGGCCGGACGAGGGGTCGACGAAGACCTCGCTGGTCGGCCGGAAGCCGGCCGGGGCGATCCCGCCCGGTTCGCCCCCGCCGGGGCCGCTCGGCTCGTTGGCCGCGTCGGCCGGGACCGACCGGTAGCGGCTCCGTTCGTAGAGCAGGGCCAGCAGGATGAGCGCGCCGCTGATGGTGGTGATGATCCCGAGGAGGCCCAGCCCGCCGGCCCCCAGGGTGAGGAGCCCACCCAGCAGGATCAGGACCCCGAACAGGCCCAGGATCAGGCGGGCCGTGGCGAGCATCGAGCTACTCGGACCCGGGGGCCGCGGCGACATCGGGCACGACCACGACGGCCGTGCCGTAGGCCACGATCTCGGACATCGTGGCGCCGATCTCGGAGCTGTCGAAGCGCATCGACAGGACCGCGTTGGCGCCCATCATCGTGGCGTTCTGGACCATCCGATCGATCGCCTGCCGGCGAGTGTCCTCGAGCAGGCTCGTGTATTCATGAATCTCGCCGCCGAAGAGCGAGCGCAGGCTGGCCGCGAAGTTGCCGGCCAACCCCCGGCTGCGCACGACCAGGCCGAAGACATGGCCCTTGGTCTCGACGACCCGGAAGCCACTGGCGGTGGGCGTGGTGGCGATGATCACGATGGACCTCCTGGGTTGGACGGGGAGCGCTGGACCGGGGGGCCGCCGGCGTGGTCGCCATGGCTGGGCCCCGCCAGGCTGGGCTGGCCGCCGGCTGTTCGCTCGGCGGTGCAGGCGGGACAGGGACACAGCTCGCGCAGCGTGGTGAACGTGTAGAACCCGGTGTGGTGGCCATCGCCCCAGGTCGGGGCGACGGCATACTGGCCGACGAGGGCCAGATCGACCAGGCGAGTCTGGTCTGGGCTGAGCGTCGGTGCCGAGTCCAGCCAGCCGGGCAGGCCGGCCTCTCCCCGGCAGTAGGCGCACGGGCACAGCCAGCGCAGCGTGCTGGCCGGATAGGTGGTGCTGTGGCCGTCGCGCCATTCGATGAGGAGCGTGCCGGCGGCTCGGTCGGCGTGGATTTGAGCCGGGTCGGTCGAAGGTGCCATGGCCAGATGGTAGCGCGCCGGCTTCAGCGTCCGGGCTTCAGCGCCGGCTCAGCGCTCGGGCTGGGACCTCCGTACGGGATTGGCTTGAGCGCAGGTATGCGATCCTCCGGCCATGACCCTCCTGATCGATGGCGTGACCAAAGCGCTACGGCCCGGTCGTCGCCCTGGATTCGGTCGGCTTCGAGGTGAAGCCCGGCCAGGTCTTCGGCTTCCTGGGCGCCAATGGCGCGGGCAAGACGACCACGATGCGGATCATCCTGGACATCCTCCGGCCCGATGCGGGCCAGGTGACCTGGGACGGGCGCCCGACCGCCCAGCTCGATCGACGGACGTTCGGGTACCTGCCCGAGGAGCGCGGCCTGTACCCGCGGATGCGGGTCCTTGACCAGCTCGTCTTCTTTGCCGGCCTGTATGGCATCCCGTCCGGCCAAGCCCGGCGCGATGCGCTCGGCTGGCTCGAGCGCTTCCGAGCTCCCGGGCTGGCCGATCGCCGAGCCGACGAGCTGAGCAAGGGCAATCAGCAGAAGGTCCAGTTCATCGCCGCGATCCTGCACGATCCACAGGTCGTGCTGATGGACGAGCCGTTCACCGGGCTCGACCCGCTCAACGTGGCCCTCCTGCGGGATGCCCTGCTCGAGCTGGCCGGGCGGGGGCGGACCCTGCTCATCTCCACCCACCAGATGGAGCTGGCCGAGGCCCTGACCGAATTCGATCGCGATCATCGATCGGGGCCGGCTGGTGACGAGCGGACCGACCCGCGAGGTCCGGCGCCGGGCAGGACGGTCGATCGTCCGCCTCGCGGTGGCCGGCGATCGGGAGCTGGCGTGGGCCGCCTCGCTGGCCGGCGTCCGCCAGGCCCGGGCCGGCCTGGACGTGACCGAGCTGACCCTCGAGGTCGGGGTCGACCCCCAGTCGATCCTGCATGCGGTGCTCGATCGCGGCGCCGCGGTGACCTGCTTCGAGGTGGCCGACCCGTCGCTGGAAGAGGTCTTCATCGAGCTGGTCGGCCCGGCCGGTGCGGTCGGCCCGGCCGGTGCGGCCGCCGAGGCGGACGCCACGGTGGACCCGGGATCCTCCGATCCCGCGCCCGAGCTGGGGTCTGCGGCGTGATCGGCGCCGGCGGGGCGAACACCCTCCTCGTGGCCCGGCGCGAGTATGCCGAGAAGGTCCACAGCCGAGCGTTCGCTGTGGCAACCGCGATCCTGATCGTGGTGGCCATCGGGGCCGCCCTGATCCCGATCGGCCTGCGTGCCCTGGACCGGGGCAGCCTGACCCGGATCGGGGTGGCATCGGCCGATCCGGCCGTCTCCGAGCGGGTCATCGGCCTCGTCTCGGCGTACCTCAACCCGATCCCGGCCGGGGTGGATCCGGCCACGGTCCGAGCCCACTACGTGCTCAGTGCCGAAGCCAGTCTCGCGAATGCCCTGGACGCGGTTCGGGCCGGTCATCTCGAGAGCGTCCTGGAGGTGACGATCCTGCCCCAGGGTGGCCTCGATTTCGTCTTTCATGGCAACGACGGTCCGACGAGCGCCACGATCCAGCGCCTGGAGGTCGCGACGTTCGGGGCGGCCGTGGTCGAGTACTCCAACGGCCTCGATCACTCCGCCGGCGGGCCGGCCTTCCACGTGCCCGCCTTCGACGTGGCGCCGACCGGCGGCCTGACCACGGTTCCGATCGATCCGGCCACCAGTGGCAGCCGGACCCTGCTGGCCTCGGTCCTGATCGTGCTCATCTTCCTGACCCTGACGATCTACGGGATGTGGGTGGCCAGCAGCGTGGCCGCCGAGAAGGCCAGCCGGGTGATGGAGCTGCTGATCAGTGCGGCCACGCCTCGGCAGCTGCTCGTGGGCAAGGTCGTGGGCGTGGGCGGGGCCGGCCTGAGCCAGTACCTGGCGATCCTGATCCCAGCCGGCATCGTGCTCGGCCTGCAGGATCCGATCGCGACCGCCCTGATCGGGCCGGCCGGTCCAGGCGAGGCGCCGCTGGTGGGCCTGACCCCCGAGATCCTGATCGCGTTCGGCCTGTTCTTCCTGCTCGGGTTCCTGCTGTACGCCTTCGTCTATGCCGCGGCCGGGTCGCTGGTCAGCCGGCCGGAGGACATCCAGCAACTGGCCCTGCCCCTCAGCTTCGTGTCGATGGCCGGCTACTTTGCCGCCATCTTCGCGATGACGGCGATCAACTCGCACTGGGTCGCGGTGCTCTCGTTCGTGCCCTTCTTCAGCCCGTACGTGATGCTGGCCCGGGTGATGCTCGGCCATGTGGAGCCGTGGGAAGTGGGCCTGTCCCTGGCCCTGCTGGTCGTTTCGATCGCCGGCTCGGCCTGGCTGGCGGCCCGGATCTACGGCGCGGGAGTGCTCCTGTACGGCCAGCGTCCCGGTGTCCGGACGTTCGTGCGGGTGGCCCTCCGGCCGAATGGCTGAGGGCTACGGCGCCTGGGTCGTCCAGGGGCAGGCGCCGGATCAGGGCCAGGATCGGGTTGGCGTCCGAAGCCGGAACCGATGGCGGCTCGGACGGTGGGCCGGCCCCGTCGGGCCTGACCGCGATCAGGCGCCACAGGCTGCTGGTCACGCCGGCCAGGTAGGGGCTGCGCCGGTCACGGGCGAGCACCCAGCCGACGCCCTGGGCTGCTGCCGCCGCGCACAGGGCCCGGCCTTCGCCCGCGATCATCGGCACGAGCACGATCGACGGGGTGGGCTGGAGCAAGCGGCCGAGCCGGGCGCGGCGCCGTTCGAGGGGCTCGCCGACGACCGACCGGCCATCGAGCGCCAGCAGGTCGTAGACGAGGAAGGCCAGGCCAGGACCCGGCCGGCCCTCGAGCCGGGCGGCCAGGCCCGCCTCGTCCAGGCGGCCGGCCGCGTCGACCGCCACCAGGGTCCCGTCGAGGATCGCCGAGCGGCGCCCAATTCGCTCCGGCAGATCGGCGATCTCGGGCAGCAGCTGGGTCAGGATCTCGCCGTCGAGGCTGAGGACGCGCAGGTCGAGCGACTCCGAGCCGGCCTCGGCCTCCGGATCCCGGCCGGTATAGGCCAGGGCACGCTCGCCGCCCCACCACGGTTCGAACAGCGTGTCCGGATCGTCGAATGGCTCGTCGGCCGGTTGGGCGCCCATCGCCTGGACCGTGGCCGGCCAGCCGATCGGGCTGGGTTCAAGGCTGAGTGAGAGCTGATCGGCCATCAGCCCGATGGTAGCGGTAGACTCGCCCGATGGCTCGCGTCCCTCGACCCGACGACCACTACCGCTTCCGGATTCCGACCGATCCGCAGCTCGCACCGGACGGCGGAACGATTGCCTTCACCGTCCAGTCGGTGGCCCCAACGCGCGATGGCTACCGCCATTCCATCTGGTCGGCACCCTTCGATGGATCGGCGCCGGGTCGACAGCTGACCCTTGGGGCGAAGCACGACTCGAGCCCTCGTTTTCGCCCCGACGGCCGCGCGCTGGCCTTCCTGTCCGATCGCCGCCTGGCGGTCGAGGAGGAGCCGGCGGCCAGCAAGGACCGCGAGGATTCGGTCCAGGTCCACCTGCTTCCTCTGGACGAGCCGGGTGAGGCCCGGCGCCTGACAAACCTGCCCCGCGGGGTGAGTGAGCTCGCGTGGTCGCCCGACGGCGGCCGGCTGGCGCTGGTCAGCTCCTCCCACGGAGCAAGCCTCGAGGAGGACCTCCGTCGGCGGGGGCGGCCGGCCAAACCGCCGGCACCGGGCGAAGCGCCCCGCTCGGACATCCACTACGTCGACCGATTGCGGGCCATGGCGAACGGCCCCGGCTGGGTCTACCACCAGGTTGGCCGTCTGTGGGTCATCGACCTGGCCACGGGCGAGGCGACCCAGGTCCATGCCGGCCCGACTCCGGTGTCGGAGCTGGCCTGGTCGCCCGATGGCCGCCGAATCGCGTTCAGCGCCGACTGGGGCCGGGACGACGACCTGGGCTTCAACAGCGACGTCTGGGTCGTGCCCGCGACGGGTGGCCGGGCCGTTCGGATCACCGGCGGACGACACCGGCCGGCCGGGCGCTCGGTGTTCACCTCGCCTGCCTGGCTGCCGGGGGGCGAGCGCCTGGCCGTGCTGGGCCATCGCTACGGCGGTGGCAACGGCAGCCGGGCCGACGTCTGGCTGTTTGCCGCGGATGGCTCTGAAGCCGGCCCGGCAGGCGGCCACAACCTGACCGGCCCGGCCGACCTGGTCATCGATTCGGGCATGGGCAGCGACGTCACGATCGGCGAGGGCAACCGGATCCACGTCTCGCCCGACGGCTCGGCGGTCTGGTTCAGTGCACCGGTCGAGGGCTCGTTCGAGCTGTGGCGGGTGCCGGTCAAGGGTGGCCCGGTCGAGCGCCTGACGGAGGGCCAGCACTACTACTCGTCGTTCGTGATCGGCCCCGGTCCAGGCGGCGCGGTCCGGGTCGCCGCGGTGCGCTCGGCCCCGACTCTCCTGCCCGAGGTCACGGCCATCGAGCTTCGCTCCGGTCCGACCCGGCCGGCTCACGTCCGGGCCGTCGGTCGCCTGAACGAGGAGCTCAGCGCCGAGCTCAGCCTGGTCGAGCCGACCAGCCGCTGGAACGAAGTGGACGGGCGCCAGATCCAGGGCTGGTACTACCCGCCCAACCCACTGGCCAAGCCGACTGCGTCGGGGGCTCGGCCCGCACCGCTCGTCGTCGAGATCCATGGCGGCCCGCACACCCTGTATGGCTGGAGCCCGGTCTGGGAGTGGCAGCTCCTGGCGGCCGCCGGCATGGGCGTCTGGGCGGCCAACCCGCGCGGCTCCCAGGGCTACGGCGAGGCGTTCAACGCCGCCAACTACCGCGATTGGGGGCCGGGCCCAATGAGCGACGTGCTGGCCGGCGTCGACAGCCTGATCGCCGACGGCCTGGCCGATCCGGACCGGCTGGGGGTGACCGGCGGTTCCTACGGCGGCTACTTGACCAGCTGGATCGTGGGCCACACCGATCAATTCCGGGCCGCGATCACGTGCCGCTCGGTCAACGACCTGACCAGCCAGATGTCGACCGGCGATATTGCCGGCCCGGCCTTTGGCCGGCTCGAGTTCGGGGCGGCGCCCTGGGAGGATCCGGAGCTGTACCGGTTCCATTCACCCCTGACCTACGCCGACCAGATCCGGACGCCCCTCTTGATCCAGCACTCCGAGCGGGACCTGCGCACGCCGATCGGCCAGGCCGAAGAGCTGTTCACCGTCCTGCGCTCGCTCGGCCGGCCGGTCCGCCTGATGCGCGTTCCCGACGAGACCCACGAGCTGACCCGCTCCGGGACACCCTACCGGCGGGTCGAGAACGCGGCCCAGATCTGCGCCTGGTTCGAGCACTACCTGGTCGAGGGCAAGCGGCGCCTGCCGCCCCTGCCCCGCGTCCGGGCGGGCCTGTAGGCCGCCGATGACCACCGTCCAGGGATCATCCGAGAGCGCCGCCCGAGAGCGGGCCAACGAGCTGGTCCGCTCGTACGACGCCCGGGCCGGCTCATTGGGCAGCCTGCTCGGCCGGGTCACCCCGGTCGACCAGGTCGGGGTGGAGGAGCGGGTCGACTCGCTCAAGCGCAGGTCGATCAAGGCCGCCTCGAAGCTGTGGGCGTTCGACCTGGCGATCCGGATGATGGACCTGACTACCCTCGAGGGGAAGGACACGCCGGGCAAGATCCGGGCGATGTGCGCCAAGGCAATCCGGCCCCAGGCCGGCGATCCCACGATCCCCCATGTCGCGGCGGTGTGCGTCTACCCCGCCCTTGTGGCCGAGGCAAAGGAGGCCCTGGGGACGTCGGGCGTGCTCGTCGCCAGTGTCGCGACGGGCTTCCCCTCGGGCCAGACCTTCCTGGACCTGAAGCTGGCCGAGACGCGCCAGGCGATCGAGGCGGGCGCCGACGAGGTCGACATGGTCATCGACCGGGGCGCCTTCCTGGCCGGCGACTACGCCCGTGTGTTCGACGAGATCGTGGCCATCAAGGACGCCTGCGGGGCGACCCACCTCAAGGTGATCCTGGAGACCGGCGAGCTGGAGACCTACGACAACGTCCGCCGGGCAAGCGTCCTGGCCATGGCCGCCGGCGCCGACTTCATCAAGACGTCCACGGGCAAGGTCACCCCCGCCGCGACGCTGCCGGTCACCCTCGTGATGCTCGAGGCGATCCGCGACTTCGAACGGGCGACCGGGCGGGCCGTCGGGATGAAGCCGGCCGGCGGGATCCGCACGGCCAAGGAAGCCGTTCAGTACCTCGTGGTGCTGTACGAGACGCTCGGACCGCGCTGGATGACGCCCGATCGATTCCGCTTCGGCGCCTCGAGCCTGCTCAACGATGTCCTGATGCAGATCGAGAAGCAGCGCACCGGCCGCTATCAGGGCCCCGACCACTTCAGCCTGGACTGACCGTCCGGGCAGCCGCCCTTAGGCGCGTTCTCGGCGGGACTCGCGGTACCACGGAATCGTCAGTCGCTCGACCAGGCCGACCAGCAGCCACAGGGCCAGGGTCAGGCTGGCGGTGACCAGGATCGCCCCGAAGACGAGGTCGGTCCGGAACAGGTTCTTGCTCAGGATGATCCAGATCCCGAGGCCGTTCACGGCGCCGACCTGCTCGCCGAAGATCGCCCCGATGACCGCGTAGGTCACCGCGATCCGCAGGCCGGTGAAGAGCGAGGGCAGGGCGCCGGGCAGGCGCAGCTTGAGCAGGACCTGGCGGCGCGAGGCACCCATCGCCTGGAGCAGCAACATCGCATCCCGGCTCGTGCCGGCCAGGCCGTCGAGCAGGGCCACGGTCACCGGGAAGAACGTGACCAGCACGACCACGACGATCTTGGGGGTGAGGCCGAGGCCGAACCAGATGATCAGGAGCGGAGCGACCGCCACGATCGGGATCGTCTGGCTGGCCACCAGGAGCGGGTAGATCGCCCGCCGGACCCAGCCGATCGAGTCCATCAGGAGGGCCGTGCCGATCGCGAACACGACCGAGATGCTGAAGCCGGCCAGGGTCTCGGCCAGGGTAGTCAGGGCATGCCCGGTCGCGGCCCCGCGGGCGTCCCACAGCGCGCTCAGGACCCGGCTCGGCGCCGGCAGGACCACCGGGTCGATGGCCAGCAGACGAGCCGCCGCCTCCCAGGCCGCGACCAGCAGGCCAAGCACGGCCAGGCTGGGCAGGGCCCGGCGGAGGGCCGTCACGTGCCGGCCCGGCTCACGGCAGAAACTGGTTGGTGAAGTAGGTCGAGAAATCGGGCCGGGCGGCCAGGGGCTTGCCGTCCGGGCCGGCCAGCACGCCCAGGCTGTAGAGGTAGCCCGAGTAGGCGTTCCAGGTCGCGAGCGTCTCCGGGCCAACGGCGCCTGCCGGGTCCAGGTACAGCTTCTGGGCGGCCAGGTAGTTGGCGCTGTCGAGGGGCAGGGCCGGATTGGCGTCGAATACGCCCGGATTGGTCGCGATCAGCTCTTGGGCCGCCGTGGCCGGATCGGTCGCCGCCAGCCCGAAGCCACGGACCGTGGCCGCCAGGAATCGACGGGCGACGTCGCCGTTGGCGGCCAGCCAGGCGTTGTTGCAGACCAGCACGACGGCGTACTCGTCCGGGAGGCCGTAGTCGGGGAACGAGAAGGTCCGCAGGGTGATCCCGCGCTCCCGGGCCTCGATCGCCTCCCAGGCGCTGAAGGTGATGGCCATGTCGGCCTTGCCGGCGTAGAGCGCCTCGTACGCCGCCGTATCGAGGGTGACCGTGGTGAAGACGCCCTTGCCGCCGTCGGCCTTGATCACGGCCGTCAGCAGGGGGCCCTCCTGGGGCGAGCCGAACCCGGCGTAGACCTTGCCGTCCATGTCCCTGGGCCGGGTGATTGGGCCGCTGGCCAGGACCGCGATCTCGCTGGCCGAGTGCTGCAGGATGGCCATCACCGACTGCTCCTTTTCGCCGGCAGCGATGGCAAACGTGGCGCCCTCCTCGGTGCTGATCCCGCAATTCGCCTGGCCGGCCCCGACGAGCGTTTCGGGATTCGCGCTGGCGTACGGGATGAAGGTCAGGTTGATCGCCTCTTGGGCGTACCAGCCGCTGCTCTGGGCGACATAGAAGCCGGTGTGGTTGGTGTTGGGGGTCCAGTCCAGGGCGAGGGTTACGTTCGCGCTAGGGGGCAGGGGTGTGGCCGCGGGGCTGCCGGCCGGGCTGGCGACCGGTTCTGCCGAGGCGCTGCCACCGGGTCCGATCGACGGCGAGGCCGTGGCGGTCGGCACCGGACCAACTGTCGGCAGCGGGCTCGCGCCGATCGAGCAGGCGCCCGCGACCAGGCCGACGACCGCGACCAGGCTGCCGATTCGGCGGATTGAAGCTGACATGCTGACCGGGACTCCTCGCCTGAACGATGAACGCCGCCTCCGGACTTGCCGGGGACGGCGTCGAGTCGACGGTTGGCCTGCTCCCTACGCCGGTGTCAGCCGGATCAGGTTCGGCGGGTCTGTGGTCGGACCACACTCTCAGCGCATTCGCGCTCCCCGGAGGCGTATTCAGTTGTGCGTCGATCTTACACGGGTTCCGCGCAGGACCCGCCCGTCCTGACAAATTCGCGCTGTGGCGACGCTTATGGTCGACGGCCGGCGTCGGACCGTCGGGGGCGCCAGGGGGTTTGGTCAACGCCAAGCACGAATCAGCCTCGCAGCGTGCTCACTCGGCAAGCCGGGAGCCGATCGCGGCCGGGCAAGTGGCCATAAGCGCCGCTCCAGCGCGAATTTGTCACAAACGTGAGCCGAATCGGGCCCGAGACGCCGGGCCGGCACGCAGGCGGATGCCATAATGACCACGATGGCCACCGAGACGAAGCCAAGCACGCCCGAGAAGAGCACGCCCGAGTCCGGCACGGACGAGCCGAGCCGGTCGATCCCTGCCCGGACCGGCAAGGCCGCCCCCAACAGCTGGGGCCTGGGCGACGGCCAGGCCATCCCGTGGGACTACGCGCCGGCCCCCGAGTCGCGCGAGATCGTCACGATCCGGGAGCGCTACGGCCTGATGATCGGGGGCAAGGAGGTCGCCGCCTCGGACGGCGCGACGTTCACGACGATCAACCCGGCCACGGAAGAGCCCTTGGCCGAGGTCGCCCGGGCCACCGAGGCCGACGTCGACGTGGCGGTCAGGGCAGCTCGGCAGGCCCAGTCGAAGAGCTGGGGCAAGCTGCCCGGCCGCGAGCGGGCCAAGTACCTGTTCCGGATCGCCCGCCTGCTCCAGGAGCGCTCACGCGAGTTTGCCGTGCTCGAATCGATGGACTCGGGCAAGCCGATCAAGGAGTCGCGCGACGTCGACGTGCCCCTCGCGGCCGCCCACTTCTGGTACTACGCCGGGTGGGCCGACAAGCTCGATTACGCCTTCCCCGGCCGGGTCGCCCGGCCGCTCGGAGTGGCCGCCCAGGTGATCCCCTGGAACTTCCCGCTGCTGATGCTGGCCTGGAAGATCGCCCCGGCCCTGGCCGCCGGTAACACCGTGGTGCTCAAGCCGGCCAGCACCACTCCGCTGACGGCCCTCCTCTTTGCGGAGCTCTGCCGCCAGGCCGACCTGCCGCCCGGCGTGGTCAACATCATCACCGGACCGGGCGAGATCGGGATGGCCCTGGTCACCCATCCCGACATCGACAAGGTGGCCTTCACCGGCTCCACCTCGGTCGGCCGCCGGATCGCCCAGGGCATCGCCGGGCAGGGCAAGGCGCTGACCCTGGAGCTGGGCGGCAAGGCCGCCAACATCGTCTTCGACGATGCGCCCCTCGACCAGGCGGTGGAGGGGATCATCAACGGGATCTACTTCAACCAGGGCGAGGTCTGTTGCGCCGGCAGCCGCCTGATCGTCCAGGAGTCGATCGCCGAGCTGCTCATCGCCAAGCTCAAGGATCGCCTGACCACCATCCGGGTCGGCGATCCACTCGACAAGAACACCGACGTCGGGGCGATCAACAGCCGGGCCCAGCTGGACAAGATCAGCGAGCTCGTGGCGTCCGGGGTGGCCGAGGGCGCCGAGCTGTACCAGCCGGCCTGCGAGCTGCCCGAGCGGGGCTACTTCTTCCGGCCGACCCTGTTCACGAACGTGGCCCAGAGCTATCGGATCGCCCGCGAGGAGATCTTCGGGCCGGTCCTCTCGACCCTCACCTTCCGGACGCCCGAGGAGGCGATCGAGAAGGCCAACAACACGCCCTATGGGCTGTCGGCCGGGATCTGGACCGATAAGGGCTCGCGGATCCTGATGATGGTCAGCCGGATGCGGGCCGGTGTCGTGTGGGCGAACACGTTCAACAAGTTCGACCCGACCTCGCCCTTTGGCGGCTACAAGGAGTCGGGCTACGGTCGCGAGGGTGGCCTGCCCGGCCTGCAGGCCTACCTTCGCCTCGAGGATCGCTGAGGTGCCCGGGGTGCGCCTCCGCGGGCCGGAGCGGATCGATGTCCGCAAGACCTACAAGCAGTACATCGGCGGCGCGTTCCCGCGCTCAGAATCGGGCCGCACGTACCTCGTGAGCACGCCCCGGGGCGAGGAGCTGGCCAATGCCAGTCGAGCTTCGCGCAAGGATGTCCGCGACGCGGTCCGGGCCGCCCGCAAGGCATTCCAGCCGTGGGCCGCCCGAACGGCGATGAACCGGGGTCAGGTCCTGTACCGGGTGGCCGAGCTGCTCGAGGGCCGACGAGACCAGTTCGTGGCCGAGGTCGCGGCCGCCGAAGGGCTGTCGGCCCGGCGCGCGGCGACGAGCGTCGACCACGCCATCGATCGCTGGGTCTGGTACGCCGGCTGGGCCGACAAGATCAGCCAGGTCCTGGGCTCGTCCAATCCGGTCGCGGCGCCGTATTTCAATTTCACGATTTCCGAGGCGACCGGCGTGGTCGGCCTGATCGCGCCCGAATCGAGCTCGCTGCTCGGCCTGGTCAGCCGCCTCGCGCCCGCTCCTCGTGACCGGCAATGCGGTCGTCGTCCTGGCGTCCGAGACGCGACCGCTGCCGGCGGTGACCCTGGGCGAGGTCCTGGCCACGAGCGATGTGCCGGGCGGGGTCATCAACCTCCTGACCGGCCTCAAGAAGGAGCTCGTGCCGGTGATCGCGGCCCACGTCGATGTCGATGCGATCGATACCTGGGGCGTTGCCCCCGGTGACCAGGTGGCGGTCGAAGTCTCGGCTGCCGAATCGATCAAGCGGATCGCTCGGCGGCCGGCCGGGGTGAGCGACGCTGACTTCGACTGGACCGACGACCGGGCGGCCCAGCGGCCGGAATGGATCGCCGCCTTCCTCGAGATGAAGACGGTCTGGCACCCGATCGGCGCCTGACCGGTTTCGAGCCGCCCGTCAGGCCCCATCGGATCCGCGTCGCCCGCTACCTGACCTGATGCCCGGCCCTCGTCCGCTCCCCCAACCCAGCGGGCTCGCGCGGCTGACCTACATCCAGGTGCCGCCCCGCCAGGTCTGGCTGACCCTGCACGACCCGGCAGCCCAGGACGCGCTCTTTCCGGAGCTCCGGCTGGGGCCGCCGGTGCCCAGCTGGCCGGCTGCCGGTGCGACCCGCTCGGCCCGCCTGCGGCTGGGCCTGCTGGCCGCAAATGTCCGGCTCGAGAGCCTCGAGGCGCGCCCGGCGACCCGCTTCCGGATGGTCCTGGTGGGCGACGGGATCCGCTTCGAACGGGGCTGGTCGCTCGACGAGGTGGCCGGTGGGACCAGGGTCGCGGCCACGGCCGAGCTGGCCACGACCGGGCGCTGGGCGACCCGCCTCGTGAGCCTCGGCCGAGGCTCGGCGGCCAGCGTCATCGAGACCCACCTGCGGATCCTGAAGGAGATGGCCGAAGGCGGCCTGGCGGAAGGCGGCCCGGCCGCCCAGGCGATTGCCGGCGGCCCCGGCGGCCCCGGTGGTCTGGGCGGCCCCCCGGACGGGCAGGACTGATTGCCGCCCGGGATCATCCTCCTCCTGCTCTTCGCGGCCATCCTCCACGCGGTCTGGAACGTCCTGCTCAAGACGGCCAGCGATCCCCTCCGGACGGCCGGTCGGGGGATGCTCGTCGGGGCTGCCTTCCTGGTCCCGGTCGGCCTGCTCGGCTGGCTCGTGTCCGGCCAGCCCACGCTCCCGATCGAGGCCTGGCGGCTGGCCCTGGTCTCGGGCGTCCTCGAAGCGGCCTATTTCGCCTTCCTGTCGGCCGCCTACAAGCGGGGCGACCTCTCCCTGGTCTATCCCATCGCCCGGGGCACGGCGCCGGTCCTGTCGGTCGCGGTCGGCGTGATCGTCCTGAACGAGACGCTCGAGCCACAGGGCTGGCTCGGGGTGGCCCTGCTCCTGTTCGGGATCCTGTCGCTCCAGCGGCCGTGGGCGATCCTGCGCCGGGGCAGCGCGATGCCCCGCCACCTCCAGGAGGCCGCCCTGTTCGCCCTGCTGACCGGGGTCACGATCGCGTCCTATTCGGCCGTCGACACCGTAGGTGCCCGGCTGATCGACCCGCTGTTCTATGCCGCGATGCTGTGGACGTTCACCACGATCTTCCTGCTCGGCTGGATCGGCCTGCTGGTCCGGCGCGATCGGCGCCGGGCTGCGGCCGGCCCGATTGCCAGCCAAACTGTCGCCAGCCAACCGCAGCTGCCGGCCAGCCGGCCGCCCCGCCGACCGGCGGCCTGCGGGCCTTCCTTGCCCGGCCCTGGATCCGCTCCGGGATCGGCGGCCTGATCACCGTCGGGGCCTACCTGTTGGTCCTGATCGCGTATCGCTACGCGCCGCTCACGGCGGTCGCGCCACTGCGCAAATCGGCGATCGTGATCATCAGCGGGTGGGGCTCATTCCGGCTCAAGGAGGCGGCCAGCCGGCGGGACGCCCTGAACCGGGTGGCGATCGCGATGGTCATCGTGGCCGGGGCCGTCCTGCTGGCCACCCAACCCTGAGGCCGGCCGCGAGCAATCCGCTCCTCACTTGAAATAGCCGCTCAGGTCGAGGATCAGCTGGACCTTGCCCGAGCCGGTCTTGTACACGAAGCTGGCGTCACCGCTGCCGTTGAGCGGTCCGAACAGGCCGTTGGCCCGGACATCGGCCCGGGGGAAGTTGAGGGTCGAGGTGAGCGGGTTGTCCGTCGGGTCGGGGGTCATCGAGACGTAGCCGGCGGCCGTCTGGCCGGTCACGGTCAGGTTGCCGGTGATCGCCCCGGCATCGGCCGGCACGCCCCAGTGGCCGGCGATCGCGAGGGTCCGGGCGACGTTGGCCGAGAAGGCCCCGCTCAGCCCGCTGTTGGCCACCCCGGCCCGGGTGTCCATGACCCGGCCCGGGTTGAGCGGGTAGAAGGCCAGCCCGCCCCCGGCGCTGGTGAAGTAGCCGGTGATATCGACGACCACGTCGGTCGTGCCGCCCCCGGCCTTGTACACGATCGAGATCTGGCCGCTCGCGCTGAGCTGGGCGGTGAAGCCGTTGGCCCGGACGTCATGGAGCGGGAAGTTGAGGCTCGAGGTGAGGGGCGTGCTCGTCGGGTCGGTCGTGATCGCGAGGTAGCCGGCCTTGGTCTGGCCGGTCACGGTCAGGTTGCCCGAGATCGCGACCGCCTCGGCCGGGATGCCCGGCACCCCGCCCACTCCGCGGACCTGGAGGCTGAGCGGGCTCGAGACGACGAGCTTGGCCGGCTTGCCGTTGGCCAGGCCGGTCCCGGACCGGGTGTCGAGGGCCCGCACCGGCAGGCTGACGTAGCGGGCGTGGCCGGTGCCCGGCTCGAAGTAGCCGGTCACGTCGAACACGAGGTCGGTCGTGCCGCCGCCGGCCTTGTAGACCGCGGCCAGCTTGCCCTGGGCGTTGAGCGGGACGGTCACGTTGTTGGCCCGGACATCGCCCAGCGGGAAGTTGATCGTGGACGAGCTGGGCGTGTTGGTCAGGTCGGGCGTGAGCGAGACGTAGCCGGCCGAGGTCTGGCCGGTCACGGTCAGGTTGCCGGTCACGGCCACGGCATCAGGCGGGATCTGGTCGGGGCCCGAGCCCAGGCCGGTCACCCCGAACGAGCGGGCCGTGTTGGCCACGAACTTGCCGGCCAGCCCGGACAGGCCATTGACCCCGCCGGCCCGCGTGTCGACGACCCGGATCGAGGTGATCGGGACATAGGTCGTGGCCGCCGTCGCACCGAGCCGGTCGACGAACGTCGACCAGCCACTCGCGCCATTGGCATACGGCCCCGCCTGCCACACGCTGGCCGCGATCTGGGGATCGGGAGCCACGGTCACGTAATCTCCCCATTCGCTGCCCCGGTAGCCGGCCAGGCCGCTCGCCAGGAGGAGAGCCGGGCTCACCTGGTTGACGCCCGCGCCGGGTCGTTGCTCGACGGCATAGCTCGAGATGAAGTCCCCAGCCGTGCCTGACGACCGGTTGAACACGAGGTCGAGGGTGCCATCGGCCGCCGAACCCACGCCCCCCACGAAGGTGTCCCGACCCGTTTGGTTGAGCAGGAAGTCCTGGACCCGGCCCGGCGGCACCGAGCCGCTCGCCGCGCTCGTGTCGAGCTGGCTGACCCGAACGCACAGCCGATCGGCGTCGTCGCCGGCCGGATGGCAGGGGTAGGTCGAGGTGGCCGTCAGCCGGCCCGCCTGCCAGGCGGCCCCGGTCAGGCGATTGTCGATGTCGGCGGTGATCGCCCCGGTTCCGGGCTGCTGGGGCAGCAGGCCACCCAGGGCCAGGGACGGACCAAGGATGCCGTCGGCGGCCAGGTCGAAGACAGGCCCCAGGCTGAACGTATGGCCGGCGGTCGTGCCGTCGCCGCTGAAGTACTCGAGGTCGCCGCTGCCATCGGCGGCCTGGCCGATGAACTGGAGGGCCGAGGTCAGCGCCGGAGCCTGCCCGGCCACCTGGACGCCGAACAGGTCCGGGTCGGTCGCGCTGCTGCCGATCGTCGAGCTTCGGGCGAGCAGGGCCGACCAGTCCAGGCCGGCGAGGTAGGTCCCCGCGAAGTCGCCGAAGGCACAGCCCGGCCCGATTGGGTAGAGATTGGCCGCGATCCCGACCTTGTCGGTCGAGGTCCCGATCGTGGGCAGGTCCGGCAGCTGGTTGGCGAAGGCCAGCTGGTTGTAGACGTCCCACACGCCGGTCGGATCGGTCGTGCGCGAGACGGCCAGGTCGATGAACCCGTGGCCGAAGCCCGTGCTGCCACTGGTGATGCAATCCCAGCTCTCCTCGATGGCCAGCCAGCGGCCGTGGAGCGGGTCATAGATCACCCGCGCCGAGGACAGGTGGCGGTTGGCAATGGCAAAGAAGGCGGCCAGGCCGAGGTCCGCGATCAAGGCCGTGCCCTGGCGATCAGCGAACCGGACGGCCGCGTTGACGACCTGGACCACCTGTTCGGGCCCAACCGCGACCGAAGAGTCGGCCGGCTCGAGGTTGGTCAGCGGGCCACCCGAGCTCAGTCCGCCGAAGCCCGGCCCGGCCACGGGCGGCGAACCGGTAGTGCCGGCCAGGACGGGTGGCGGCGGGGCCGTCCTGGGCCCGGGATGCGGCACGGCCGTCGGCCCGGCCGACCCGGGCTGGCTGGGTCCGGGCAGGTTGGGCGAGGCTGATCCGGTGGGCCGGGGGCTGGAGCGCGGCGCGCGGCCCATGTCCACCGCCCGGGGCAGGCCGCCGTGGATGGCCACGACCGCCGGGAGGGCGTGCCCGGGGGTCGCCTTGGCGGCGGTCGTCAGAGCTGGAGCGAGCGGCGGAGCGAGCGGCCCGATTGTCGCGGCTGCCAGCACCAGGCCGGCCGCGAGCAATCCGCTCCTCACTTGAAATAGCCGCTCAGGTCGAGGATCAGCTGGACCTTGCCCGAGCCGGTCTTGTACACGAAGCTGGCGTCACCGCTGCCGTTGAGCGGTCCGAACAGGCCGTTGGCCCGGACATCGGCCCGGGGGAAGTTGAGGGTCGAGGTGAGCGGGTTGTCGGTCGGGTCGGGGGTCATCGAGACGTAGCCGGCGGCCGTCTGGCCGGTCACGGTCAGGTTGCCGGTGATCGCCCCGGCATCGGCCGGCACGCCCCAGTGGCCGGCGATCGCGAGGGTCCGGGCGACGTTGGCCGAGAAGGCTCCGCTCAGCCCGCTGTTGGCCACCCCGGCCCGGGTGTCCATGACCCGGCCCGGGTTGAGCGGGTAGAAGGCCAGCCCGCCCCCGGCGCTGGTGAAGTAGCCGGTGATATCGACGACCACGTCGGTCGTGCCGCCCCCGGCCTTGTACACGATCGAGATCTGGCCGCTCGCGCTGAGCTGGGCGGTGAAGCCGTTGGCCCGGACGTCATGGAGCGGGAAGTTGAGGCTCGAGGTGAGGGGCGTGCTCGTCGGGTCGGTCGTGATCGCGAGGTAGCCGGCCTTGGTCTGGCCGGTCACGGTCAGGTTGCCCGAGATCGCGACCGCCTCGGCCGGGATGCCCGGCACCCCGCCCACTCCGCGGACCTGGAGGCTGAGCGGGCTCGAGACGACGAGCTTGGCCGGCTTGCCGTTGGCCAGGCCGGTCCCGGACCGGGTGTCGAGGGCCCGCACCGGCAGGCTGACGTAGCGGGCGTGGCCGGTGCCCGGCTCGAAGTAGCCGGTCACGTCGAACACGAGGTCGGTCGTGCCGCCGCCGGCCTTGTAGACCGCGGCCAGCTTGCCCTGGGCGTTGAGCGGGACGGTCACGTTGTTGGCCCGGACATCGCCCAGCGGGAAGTTGATCGTGGACGAGCTGGGCGTGTTGGTCAGGTCGGGCGTGAGCGAGACGTAGCCGGCCGAGGTCTGGCCGGTCACGGTCAGGTTGCCGGTCACGGCCACGGCATCAGGCGGGATCTGGTCGGGGCCCGAGCCCAGGCCGGTCACCCCGAACGAGCGGGCCGTGTTGGCCACGAACTTGCCGGCCAGCCCGGACAGGCCATTGACCCCGCCGGCCCGCGTGTCGACGACCCGGATCGAGGTGATCGGGACATAGGTCGTGGCCGCCGTCGCACCGAGCCGGTCGACGAACGTCGACCAGCCACTCGCGCCATTGGCATACGGCCCCGCCTGCCACACGCTGGCCGCGATCTGGGGATCGGGAGCGAGGCCGGAATAGGCGCCCCACGCCCCGCCCGATTCGGGTCCGGTCCCGGCTACGAGCTGGAACGAGGGGCTGATCGTGTTCGAGGAGTCGCTGTTGCGCTGGTACTGGGCGTAGGCGGACGGGTAGTTGGAGCCGCTCGCGTTGGACTGGGTGGTCGTGACGATGAGCGTGCCGTCACCGCTCAGGGCCAGGCCGGGTGAGTACGTGTCGAAGCCGTTTCGGGCGACCAGGAAGTCCTGGCCGGCCTGCGGCTGGCTGAACGCGCCGGGGGCCGTGACCTGGCTTACCCGGACACAGGCCCGGGTCGAGCTGTCCCCGCTCGGCTTGCACGGATAGGTCGTGGCCCAGCTCAGCTCGCCGGCCTTCCAGACCGCATCCTGGGCCAGCCCGTCGATGCCCGAGGTCAAGGTGGCCGGCGACCCCGGCTGGTGGGGCGCTGGCGGATCGGCGAACGGGGCGAGCACGCCCAGGTCGGTCAGGTCCCAGCTGCCGGCCGAGGTGACACCGCCCGATTTCGTGGTTGTGCCGGTGAACGTGCTCACGATCACGTCGCCCAGCGTCCCGGCCTGGGTCGAGCGGGCGACGGTGTATAGGGTTGGATCGGTGGCCGGTTCCTGGAGGGCGGCCCGGAAGCCGAACGCCTGGTTGGGATCGGCCGCCACGAACTCGCTTGAGAGCAGCGTGCTGCCGTTGTGGGCCACGACGTCGGCCCAGTTCGCAATCAGCAGATCGCCCGCGTAGCCGGTCGTGGCGTTGGCGCACGAGCCGTCGTTCGCGCCGCCGTCGCCCTGGGTCAATGCCGCCAGGTTGTCCGAGACCGCCAGCTTGTCGGTTGAGGTCCCGATCGAGGGGTCGCCCGGCAGGAGGTCCATGTAGCCCCAGAAGAACAGGTCCCAGGTCCCGGTCGGGTCGGACGTGCGCGACACGGCCAGGTCGACGTAGCCGTGGCCGAAGGTCGCCGGGAAGACCGGATCGTTCGGATCGCTGATGCAGTCCCAGCTCGTCTCGGTCGCGACGAACCGGCCGTGCAGGCTGTCGTAGATGACCCGCGGCTGGCGATCGAAGAACGTGGCCGGGTTGGTCACGGGCAGCTTGAAGAACGTGCTGACGGGCACGATCGGGCCGAGCGGATTGCCCGACCGGTCGCTGATCCGGAGGACGGTGTTGGTCATCTGGACGACCTGCTCGGGCCCGACCGCGATCGTCGAGTCGGCCGGCTCGGTGCCCGGGCTGACCTGGTTGGACTCGGCCAGGCCGCTGAAGCCCGCGAGGTGGTTGTCCGGGGCCCCGGTCAGGCTGGCCTGGACCGGCGGACTGGCGGCCGCGGGGCCGATCCCGTTCCGCGTCCCTTGGACGATCGGCCGGGCGGAACCGCTCGGGGCCAGGCCGGCTGGTCCGGTCGGGCCGGGCCCATCGGCGCGTGCCGCGAGCAGGTGTCCGGAACCGGGCGTGCCGACGGCATAGTGAACGGCAACCGGCCGGCCGGCCTGGGACCAGGCAGGCCCGCTCGAGCCTGGCGCCGCTGCCCTCCCTTGGACGGGCGCGAGGTGGTTTGGCGGCGGCGCCGCCAGGCTCGGCCCGGCGCTCAGTCCGGCCAGGAGCAGGACGGCCATGCCGAAGCTGGCCAGGCGGCGGCTGGTGGCGCGCATCATCGGCCCCTTTTGTCCCCGCGATCTCCCCGATCGGTGGAGTCTAGCGGCTGACGCCGCCGCCCTACGGCCCGGGCGCCTCGAAGTAGCCCGACAGGTCGAGCACGAGCTGGACCGTCCGGCCCGGTGCGGTCCGATCCACGAACCACAGGCGACCATGATCGTCGACCGGAACGTTGATCCCGTTGGCCCGGATGTCGCCGAGCGGGAAGTTGATCGTCGAGGTGAGCGGCTTGGCCAGCGCCTGGTTGCCCGCGCTGACGAAGCCAGCCGCGGTCTGGTTTGTGATGGTCAGGTTGGCGGTCACGGCCTGGGCGTCCAGGGGCACCCCGTAGTGGCCGTTGACCTGGACGCTGCGCGGCGTACCGCCCTGCGGTCCGCTCAGGCCATTGAGGTAGCCGTTCGGACCGAGGGGCAGCCGGGTATCCACGATCCGGCCGGGATTGAGCGGATGGAACAGGAGACCGCCCGGGTCGCCGCTGTAGTAGCCGGTAATGTCCAGGATCAGGTTGGCCGTGCCGCTCGAGCCCTTGTAGATCGCCGACACCTGGCCACCCGATCCAACCGGAATCGTCAGCCCGTTCGCCCGGGTATCACCGGCCGCGAAGTTGATGGTCGAGGTCGCCGGGCTGTTGGTCGGGTCGGTCGTGACCGAGACGTAACCGGCGCGAGTCGGATTGGTCACCGTCAGGTTGCCGGTCACGGCCGTCGCGTTGGCCGGAATCGTGGCCACTCCGGCCACCTTGATCAGCTGCGACACGTTGGCCTGGAACGGGCTCGAGCCGGGGCTGCGCGAGTCGAGCACGCGGACCGGGTTGAGCGGCCAGAAGCCATCGCCGCCGCCGTCGCGGTACAGGCCGGTCACGTCGAGGATCACGTCGGCCTTTGAACCCGCTCCGCCGTGGAGGGTCAGGGTCAGGGCGCCGCCGGGGGCGATCGGCACGGTCACGTTGTTGGCCCGGGTGTCGCCGGCCCGGAAGTTGATCGTGGAGCTGGTCGAGTTGGGATCAGGCGACAGGCTCACGAAACCGGCCGTGCTGGCGCCGGTCACGGTCAGGTTGCCGGTCAGGGCGATCAGGTCGTTCTGACCCGAGAGCGGCAGGTGGAACGTAACCGGCACGCCGGAGAGCAGGGTCTTGTCGACTCCAACCCCGATCCGGGAGTCCACCACCCGCACCGGGTTGATCGTGGTGAAGCCGGCACCCTGGGTGGCAGCAATGCTGCTGAAGCTGGTCCCCCATGTGCCGCCGCTTGCGGCGTATTCCGGGCTGACCCAGATCCGGTTCGGATCCTGGGGATCGGGGCTGGCCATCGAGTAGTCACCCCAGCGGCTGCCCTGGTAGTCAGCCACGCCGGCGATCACCAGCTCGGGATCGCTCCAACCCAGGAATGGGTCGGTCCGGCGGTGGTACTGGGCGTAGGCCGACGGGATCAGGCTGCTCGACGACGCGGTGTAGGCGGCGTGCAGGACCCCGCTCCCGGCGAAGGCGATGGCCGCCTGGTACTGGTCCTGGCCATTGCCGGCCAGGAGCACGTCGCCCTGCCGGGTGGGCTCCCCGAAACCCGGCGTTTCGGCCAGGCTGATGATCCGGACGCAGTCGCGGCTGACCGAATCACCGTCGGGTGTGCAGGGATACGTGGAGCCGATGGCGACGACCCCGTTCTGCCAGATCTCGGCGGTCGGCCGGGCGTCGACAGCCGCGCTGAACGTGCCCGAACCAGGTTCGCTCGGCTGGTCTGGATCGAGGAAGGGCGGCACGACTCCGTCGGCCGACAGGTCGTAGAGGGAGCCGTCGAGGGTCCCCGCCCGGGCCGAGCCCGTCGCCGCCAGGTAGGCCACGTCGAGCGGGCTGCCCCCGAAGACCGCCCCGACGAAGCGCAGGTCCGGCGAGCTGGGCGGCTCCTGCAGGACCGGCCGCAGCCACACGAAGGGATTGCCGATCACGACGCCGAAGGGATGCCAGGTGGTGAAGCCCGGAGCGAGCTCGGCCAGGTCGATCACGTACAGGACTTCGCCGCTCGGGCTGCCGCCGACGCAGCCCGGATCGGCCTGTCCGCCGCCGGCCTGCATTGCCGAATCATCGGCGGTGAACGCAATCTTGTTGGTGGTCAGGGCGAACGTGGGCTGGTCGGGCAGGCTGTCGTTCAGGGTGACCGTGCCGAGCGTCCAGGCGCCCAGGGCATCCGGCCCGTCCGAGATCGCGAACTCGATGTGGCCGTGGCCCATCGTGGCGCTGTCGCCCGGGAAGCTGTTGGTCACGCAGTCCCAGCTGACCTCCGAGGCGACCCAGCGGCCGGCCGTCGCGTCATAGACCACCCGGGGCGAGGAATCGAACGTTTCAAAGGCCGCCCCGTTGCCCGGCTCGGGCAGCTTGAAGAAGGCCGAGGTCGAGATCGCCTGGGCGTTGATCAGGGTACCGCTCCGGTCGGCGAAGTAGATCGCCCCATTGACCGCCTCGAGGACCTGGTCGGGCCCGGCTGCGGTCGAGCCGTCGGCCGGTTCGTTGTCGACGGACAGCTGCCGGGCGCCCACGCCGGGCGACGAAACGCTGGCCGATGGCGCACCGCTGCTCTGCCACAGGTCGGGATCGGGCGCGGGCGGCAGGACGAGGCTGGGCGCCTTCGAGGCACCGGCCCGCCGGCTGGCGAGGGCCTTCGCCTGGACCTGGCCGAGGGCCCGGCCGACGGCCGCCCGCGAGAAGGGCGCCGCGGCCGGCTTGGGACGAACGAGGCGGGACGCGTCGATCCGGCCGCGGCTGGCGGGCGTCGCGGCAGCCGCCCGGCCCAGGCCGCTCAGCGGCTGGACCCTTGCGGGGCTCGCGGCGAGGACCGTCACGGGCAGGGCGGGACCGGCCAGGGCGGCCAGCAGCAGTCCGCCGGTCGCTGCGGCGGCGAGCCGGGAACGAAGACGAAGGCTGGACATCGATCGCTCTCCCGTTGCGCTGTCCGGTCTGGTGCAGTCTGGTGCGGTCCAGTCCGGTCGTCGGCGTCGTTGCAGTGCGCAGCCTACCGCCGATTGGAGCGGCCGATGACGTGGCAGCGGCAATCGGGCCGGCCGACGACCCGACCGCGGCCGGCTGCGCCGGGCTACGATGACCGCGCAGTGCGCCCTCCCGGCGCTCGCACCGCGGAGGTTGGATGGAGCTCTGGGGTGGCCGCTTCCAGGGATCGAGCGACGAGCGCCTGGCCGACTTCAGTCGTTCGATCGAGCTCGATTCGCGGCTCGCCGAGGATGATCTCGTCGGCTCGATCGCCCACGTCCATGGCCTGGCCCGGGCCGGCCTCGTGAGTGCAGCCGAGGCCGATCAGCTGGTGGCCGGCCTGGAGGCCCTCCGCCTTGATGTTGCGGCCGGCACGATCCGCTGGGATCCCGCCCTGGAGGACGTCCACCTCAACCTCGAGGCCGCCCTCGCCGCCCGGATCGGGCCGCTCGCCGGCAAGCTCCATACCGGCCGCTCGCGCAACGACCAGGTCGCCACCGACCTGCGCCTGTGGGCCCGCCGCGAGCTCGGCCGGCTCGACGCCGCCCTCGAGGGGTTCGAGCGCAGCCTGGTGGGCCTGGCCGAACGGGAGGGCGATGCGATCCTGCCCGGAACCACCCACATCCAGCCCGCCCAGCCCATCCTGCTCGGCCACCACCTGCTGGCCTACGTCGAGATGATCGAGCGCGACCGGGGCCGCCTGGCCGATGCCGGCCGGCGGCTCAACGTCTCGCCCCTGGGCTCGGGTGCCCTGGCCGGCGCGGGCTTTCCGCTCGACCGGGCTGCGACGGCGGCCGAGCTCGGCTTCGACGGACCCAGCCGGAACTCGCTGGACGCCGTCAGCGATCGCGACTTCGTGGTCGAGATCCTGGCCGCAATCGCCCTGGGCATGGTCCACCTGAGCCGGCTGGCCGAGGAGCTGACCTGGTGGTCGAACCCGCGCTTCGGCTTCGTCCGGCTGGCGGATGCCTTCTCGACCGGCAGCTCGATGATGCCCAACAAGAAGAACCCCGATCCGGCCGAGCTCGTCCGGGGCCGCGCGGCGCGGGTGATCGGCTCGCTGACCGGGATGCTGGCCCTGATCAAGGGACTGCCGCTGGCCTACCAGCGCGATCTCCAGGAGGACAAGCCACCCTTGTTCGAGGGGGTCGCCACGTTCGGGGCCTCGCTGGACGTGATGGCCGGCCTGATCGACAGCCTCCTGATCGATCGCGCCCGGATGCGGGCGGCAGCCGACGAGGGTTTCATCACGGCCACTGCCGTGGCCGACGCCCTCGTCCGCCGGGGGTTGCCGTTCCGGGTCGCCCACCAGGTCGTCGGCCGGCTGGTGGCCCAGGCCGAGGCCGCCGGGGTCGGGCTGGCCGCCCTTGATGACGCCGCCTATCGAAGCGCCCTGGCCGAGTCGAGCGACCCGACCGCAGCTGCACTCGTGGCCGATGCCCAGCTGCCGCCCTCGCTCCGAGCGGCGGCGTCGGTCGAGGCTGCCCTCGAGTCATGCGACGTCATCGGCGGCACGGCCCCGGGACGGGTCGCCGAGGCGATCGCCGAAGCCCGGCGGCGGCTGGGCAGATGACCCCGTCGGGCGTCGCCCCGGATTGGATCCGACGTGCGCCCAAGGTTCTGCTCCACGACCACCTCGACGGTGGCCTCAGGCCGGAGACGATCATCGAGCTCGCGGCTGACCAGGGCTACGGGGCGCTGCCCTCCACGGACCCGGTCGAGCTTGCCCGCTGGTTCCGGCGGGGCGCGGACCAGAAGTCGCTCGAGCTCTACCTCGAGACATTCGAGCACACGGTGGGCGTGCTCCAGACGACCGCCGCGCTGGCCCGGGTGGCCGCCGAGTGCGCCGAGGACCTGGCCGCGGACGGCGTCGTGTACGCGGAGGTCCGCCATGCCCCGGAGCTGTCGACCCAGGGCGGCTTGAGCCTGGACGAGGTCGTCGAGGCGATCCTGGAAGGGTTTCGGATCGGCTCGGCCCGGGCCGCGGCGAAGGGCGGCTCGCCCATCGTCGTGCGCTTCCTGGCCACGGCGATGCGTCAGGCCGATCGGGCGGGCGAGATTGCCGATCTGGCGCTGCGCCAGCGCGACGCCGGCGTGGTCGGCTTCGACATCGCCGGTCCCGAGGCCGGCTTTCCGCCGGGTCGCTTCGCCGACGTCTTCCACCGGCTCGTCCACGCCAACTTCCACCTGACCCTGCACGCTGGGGAGGGCTACGGCCTGCCCTCGATCCGGGAAGCGCTCGACCTGGGCGCCGAGCGGCTCGGCCACGGCGTGCGGATCATCGACGACATCGCGCTTGGCGCCGACGGGTCGGTCCGGCTCGGGCCGCTGGCCGCCTACGTCCGCGACCGGCGCATCCCGCTCGAGCTGTGCCCGACCTCCAACGTCCACACCGGCGCGGCGGATTCGGTCGACACCCATCCGTTCGAGCTGCTCCGCCGGTTGCGCTTCCGGGTCACGGTCAACACCGACAACCGGCTGATGAGCAACGTCAGCCTGTCGAGCGAGCTGGCCGCGCTCGATGCCGCCTTCGGGCTGGGCCTGGACGAGATCGAGTGGCTGACCTTGAACGCCATGAAGAGCGCGTTCCTGCCCTTCGACCAGCGCCTGGCCCTGATCACCGACACGATCAAGCCGGGCTTCGCTGCCCTCCGCTCGGAGCTGGCCCCCGGCTGAACCATCGCCCGGCTGAACTGTCGCCCGGCCGGCCGGGTCGAAAGGTTGCGAGCCGGACGCCGCGGGGACGGCCCGGAGCACCGAACGGAACCCTCGCGCGCCTGCTGCAAGGGGCGCTCCGACCGTAGGTTGAAGGCAACCCATTGTCGGAACTGAAGCGAGGTGATCGAGCGTGCCTGATGCCCCCGCCGGCGTGATCAATTCGGGCGATACCGCCTGGATGCTCGCCTCGACCGCCCTGGTCATGATCATGCTGCCCGGCCTGGCCCTGTTCTACGGCGGCCTGGTCCGGCGCAAGAACGTGCTGTCGACGATCATGCACAGCTTCTTCGGCCTGGCGTTGGTCAGCGTGATCTGGGTCGTGATCGGGTTCAGCCTCGCCTTCGGCCCGGACCTTGGCGGGCTGGGCCTGATCGGCAACCTCGACTACGTCGGGTTCATCAACGTCGGCCTCAACCCGAGCACGGTCTACGCCACGACCATCCCGTTCGTCCTGTTTGCCAGCTTCCAGCTGATGTTCGCGGCGATCACCCCGGCCCTGATCAGCGGCGCGTTTGCCGAGCGCAAGCGCTTCGGTGCCTTCGTCCTGTTCACCGGCCTGTGGTCGATCCTGATCTATTCACCGATCGCCCACTGGGTCTGGTCGAGCGATGGCTGGTTGTTCAAGGCCGGGGCGCTCGACTTCGCGGGTGGCACCGTGGTCCACATCAGCTCCGGCGTGTCGGCCCTGGTCGTGGCCATCCTGATCGGCCGGCGAGTCTTCAACGGCGAGAATGTCGAGCCCCACGACGTGCCCATGACCGTCCTCGGGGCGGGCCTCCTGTGGTTCGGCTGGTTCGGCTTCAACGCGGGCTCGGCCCTGACTGCGGGCGGCCTGGCGGCCAGCGCGTTCATCGTGACCAACACGGCCGCCGCCGCCGCGACCCTGACCTGGGTCGGGGCGAGCTACCTCCACAAGGGCAAGGTCAGCGTGGTGGGGGCGGCCTGCGGCGCCGTGGCCGGACTCGTCGCGATCACCCCGGCCTCGGGCTATCGTGACGCCCGGCGGCGCCCTCGTCATCGGCTTCGCCGTGGGTGGGCTGTGCTACAGCGCGACCCTGCTCCGGGCCCGGATCAACGTTGACGATGCCCTGGACGTGTTCGCGGTCCACGGCATCGGCGGGATGTTCGGGGCCCTGGCCACGGGCTTCCTGGCGACCTCGGCCGTCCAGCAGACGGCCCGGGGCCTGATCGACGGCAATCCCCGCCAGGTGCTCGTCCAGGTCCTGGCGGTCGGGGCGACCCTTGCCTACGCCGTGGTGGGCACGTTCGTCATCGTCAAAGTTGTCGATGCGATCCTGGGCATCCGGGTCCCATCGGTCCAGGAGCAGGCCGGCCTCGACCTGGCCGTCCACGGCGAGGCTGCCTACCAGTCATGACCGGCCGATCTCGCCGGCGGCGATGCGCAGCCCATAGCCGCGTCCGCGCACGTTGCGCAGGCCGGGATGCCCTTCGGCCACGAGCTTCTGATTGAGGTGGTTCAAGTGGGTGCGCAGGGTCTCCGGGTCGACCTCACGGGGATCGGCCCAGGCCGCCCGGAGGAGCTTCCAGTGGTCGACGATCTCGCCCCGCCGGGCGGCGATCACGGCCAGCAGCTCGAACTCGGTGGGGGTGAGCGCCAGGCGCCGGCCTGAGACGCTGGCCAGCCGGCGCCGTCCGTCGACCTTCAGCCCGTCCAGGCTGGGATCGCCGCCGCTGGCCAGGGGCGGCCGGCGCCGGAGCGCCGCCTGGACCCGGGCGACGAGCTCGAGCGGCCGGATCGGGACGGGGATGACATCGGCCGCCCCGGCGTCGAGGCAGGCCACGACCTGCTCGTCGTCGCGGGTGTCGGCGACGACGAGGATCGGGGCATCGTTGCGGGCGTGGAGCCGGGCGACCAGGCTGGCTCGCTCGGGATCCGTCTGGGCGAGGCACACGATCACGTAGTCGGGCATCTCGTCGACCAGCCGGACCAGGGCCGCGTCGGCCCGATACGCGGTCACGATCTCGTGGCCGGCCGCCACCCAGGGCACTGGCGATCGCGCCGAGGTCGGCCGGGTCGGATGCGGCAACCAGGCCGCGCAGGCGGGCCGGCGGCCGGCCGGAGGTGGGCTCGGGCATGCAGGCCGACAGTATCGGTCAGGCCAGCGGCGTTCGGTGGCGGGCCGGTCGCCGTGCCGACTCGCAACCGTGGGGCGACCGGTCCGGCGCGCAACGGGCCCTCGGCGCTACCTACCGGGACCGCCCGCGTGCCTAGGGTCGGTGTTCACGGCTGTGCTCAGCTGAGGATCGGCAGCGGATGGACGACCCAGGGCGAATCGACGACGGCTCGCGACGAGGTCATTCCGGACGCGCCCCTGTATGACCCCGCCTTCGAGCACGATGCCTGTGGCGTGGGTTTCGTGGCCGAGAGCCGGCGCGGGCCGAGCCGGCGGGTCGTGCCGCTGGCCCTGGCCGCCCTGGCGGCGATGGCCCATCGCGGCGCACTGGGCGCGGATGCCCGGACGAGCGACGGCTCCGGGCTCGCGCTGCCCCTCGGCCCGGAGCTGCTCGAACGGCTCACGGCCGGCGCCTGGGCGGACCGAGGCTGGAGCCGGAGCGCCTCGCCGTCGGAATGGTCTTCCTGCCGCAGGCTGCCGCCGCCCGTGGCGCGGCCGCCGGCCTGATCGAGCGCTGCCTGGCCAGCGAGGGCCTGGCCGTGGCCGGCTGGCGGAACGTGCCCGTCGATGCCGGCGTGCTGGGCGACCAGGCCGCCGCCGGCGCTGCCGGTCGTGCGCCAGGTGATCGTCAGCCGGCCCGCCCGCATCGTCCGGCCCGGACTTCGAGCGGCGCCTGTTCCTCGCCCGCCGAGCCATCGAGCAGGCGGTCCGCGCCGCGGCCCGGCCTGGAGATCGGTCCACCTGCCTCCCTGTCGAGCCGGACGGTCGTGTACAAGGGCCTGGTCCGTGGCTCGGACCTGGGCCGCTTCTACCCGGACCTGGGGCAGTCCGCGCTGGCGGTGGACGCACGCCACCTTCCACCAGCGGTTCTCGACCAACACCCGGCCGACCTGGCGCCTCGCCCAGCCATTCCGCTACCTCGCCCACAACGGCGAGATCAACACGATCCGGGGCAACCGCCAGGCGATGGCCGGCCGATCGGCCACCCTCGGCGGCGGCCGGCTCGGCTCCCGCCTCGCCCGGGCGGCCGCGGCGGGACGCGCCGCTGCTCGATCCAGCCGGTTCCGATTCGCTCTCGCTCGACGAGGCCCTCGAGCTGCTGCTCATGGCCGGCTGGCCACTGCCGGCGGCGTTGATGGCCCTGCTGCCCGAGGCGGCGGCGTTGCGTGACGAGCCGATCGACGGGCTCGACGCCTGGCAGGCGGCCATGGCCGGCCGGTTCGAGCCCTGGGACGGCCCGGCCGCCCTCGTCTTCAGCGACGGCCGCCAGGTGGGCGCGCTGCTCGATCGGAACGGCCTCCGGCCGGCGGCCTGGGAGATTCGGCGGGACGGGCTGGTCGTCCTCGCCTCCGAGGCCGGACTCCTGCCGGCCGGGCCGGGCGAGGTGGTCCGCCGGGGCAGGCTCGGGCCGGGCGAGCTCCTCGTCGTCGATCCGGCCCGTGGCGGCCTGCTCGAGGATCGGGCCGCCAAGGCCGCGGCCATCGCCGCCCTGCCGGCCGTCCGGCCGCCCGGCCGGCTGGTCCGCGGGGTCGACCGGTCGACGGCCCGGACGGCGGCTCCGGCGTCAGCCCCGGCCGACCCGCTCGGTGCCGAGCGGGATCGCCGTCGACGGCTTGCAGCCTGGGCCTCGATGCCGAGCAGCTCCGGCTGACCGTCGCCGCGATGGCCACGACCGGCCGCGAGCCGATCTGGAGCATGGGCGACGACACGCCGCTGGCCGTCCTCGGCCGGCGCTCCCGGAACGTGGCCGGCTACCTCCGCCAGTCGTTCGCCCAGGTGACGAATCCGGCCATCGACCCCGAGCGGGAGCGCCTGGTCATGTCCCTGGCGAACCCGCTCGGGCCGAGGCCGGCCCTCCTCGAGCCGCCCGGTCAGGCCGAGCTCCGCACGATCGTCCTCGACTCGCCCGTGCTCCGAGCGGTCGATCTGGCCGCGCTCCTGCGACCCGAGCGGACCGGCTGGACGGTCGTCGACGCTCGACGCGACGTGGCCGGCCCGGAAGGCGTCGGCGGCCGGCCTCGCGCTCGGCGCTCGACCGGTTCGTCCGGCGAGGGCCTGCGCGGCCGCCGCGGCGGCGGCGCCGACCTGCTGATCGTCAGCGATGCCGCGGCCGGGCCCGATCGGATCGGCGATCCCCAGCCTGCTGGCGGTCGGCGCCCTGAACGCGGCGCTCAGCGCGGCCGGCCGGCGGGATCGGACCGACCTGGTGGCCGACGCCGGCGACGCCTTCGACGTCCACGGCGCTCGCGATGCTGCTCGCGGCCGGCGCGTCGGCCGTCCACCCGCGCGAGGCCCTGGCGATCGCCCGCGAGCAGGCCGGCAGCCGGGGCAACGAGCGGCTCGAGGCCGACACGGCCGAGGACGCACCTGGTCTCGGCCCTCGACAGCGGCCTGCGCAAGGTCCTCGCCCGGATGGGGATCAGCACCCTGGCGGCCTATCGCGGCGGCCACCTGTTCGAGGTCCTGGGCCTGTCCGGCGAGGTCAGCCCGGCGGTGCTTCCCGGCGGCCCCGCTGACGGCCGGCTGGGCCGGCTTCGAGCAGCTCGGCGCGGCAGTTGCTCGAGCGCCACGCCGCGGCCTACGGGCCGGAACGGCTGGCCAGCCTGCCCGACCCGGGCCTGGCCCGCTTCCGGGGCGAGGGCGAGCTCCATCTCTTCGCGCCGGCCAGCGTCCGGGCGATCCAGGCCCTGGCCGCCCCGAACGAGTCGGCGCCGGCAGAGCGACTCGCGGCGTATCGCCTGGCCATCGACCGGCCCGAGCCGGCCCTCGTCCGCGACCTGCTGGCGATTCGGCCGGCCGCCCCGCCACTGGACCTCGACCAGGTCGAACCGGTCGAGGCGATCACCGGCCGGTTCGTCTCGTCGGCGATGAGCCTGGGCGCCCTGTCGCCCGAGGCCCACCGCGCGATCGCGATCGGAATGCGCCGCCTGGGCGCCGCCTCGAATACCGGCGAGGGCGGCGAGGACGAGGCCTGGTACCAGCCCGACGACAACGGCGAGCTGGCCGAATCGGCGATCAAGCAGGTCGCCTCGGCCCGCTTCGGCGTCACCGCGCGCTACCTCGCCCGGGCCGAGCAGCTCGAGATCAAGATCGCCCAGGGCTCGAAGCCAGGCGAGGGTGGCCAGCTGCCGGCGGCCAAGGCGACGGCGTTCATCGCCGCCCTCCGCCGGGGCCGCCCCGGGGCGACGATGATCAGCCCGCCGCCGCACCACGACATCTACTCGATCGAGGACCTGGCCGAGCTGATCGCCGACCTGCGCGCGATCAACCCCGCCGCCCGGATCGGCGTGAAGCTGGTCGCGGGCGGGGGATCGGCACGATCGCAGCCGGCGTGGCCAAGGCCGCGCGCCGACTACATCCTGGTCGCCGGCCACGCCGGCGGCACCGGGCGCCAGCCCACTGTCGTCGATCAAGTCGGTCGGCCTGCCCTGGGAGCTGGGCCTGGCCGAGGCCCACCAGGTCCTCGTCCGCCAGCGCCTCCGGGACCGGCTCGTCGTGCGCACGGACGGCGGGCTCCAGACCGGCCGGGACGTGCTCGTCGCCGCCCTGCTCGGCGCCGAGGAGTACGGCTTCGGGACCGCGGCCCTGGTCGCGATCGGCTGCGACATGGCCCGCCAGTGCCACCTCGACACCTGCCCGACCGGGATCGCCACCCAGCGCGAGGACCTGCGGGCGAAGTTCACGGGACGCCCGAGCAGGTCGTGGCCTTCTTCACCGGCCCTCGCCGAGGACGTCCGGCGCGAGCTTGCCGCGGCGGGCTTCGCCAGCCTCGACGAGGCGATCGGCCGATCCGACCGGCTGGCGGTCGTGCCCGGTGCGCGCCCTGGACGTCGAGCCGCTGGTCCGTGCCCCGGCCTGGGCGGTTCCGGCCGCCCGCCGCGAGCCCGGTGCCCGCCGACGGCCACCGCTCCGATCGACACCGCCGGCATCCGAGGTCGAGGCCGGCCTGGCTCAGGGCCGTGGCCGGATCTCGGACGGGCCGGGTCGTCGACCTCGTCGCCGAGGTCACGACCGCCGAGCGGGCGGTCGGCGCGGCCCTCAGCGGCCAGCTCGAGCGTGCCCGGGACCGGGGGGAGCGCTCATCCGGTCAGCATCAACCTGCGCCTCACCGGCGCCGCCGGCCAGAGCCTTGGGGCATTCCTCAGCCGGGGCATCCGGATCGAGCTGGTCGGCCTGGCCAACGACTACTGCGCCAAGGGACTATCGGGCGGCACGATCGTCGTCCGGCCGCCGGCCGAGGTGGTTGACCAGGCCGGCGCCGCGATTGCCGGGAACACCTGCCTGTACGGGGCCACCGGCGGCCGGCTCCACCTCGTCGGCCGGGCGGGCATGCGCTTCGGGGTGCGCAACTCGGGCGCGACGGCCGTCATCGAGGGGATGGGCGCCCATGGCGCCGAGTACATGACCGCGGGCACGATCGTGGTCCTCGGTCCGACCGGCCGGAACACGGCCGCCGGGATGACCGGTGGCCGGCTGTGGCTGTACGACCCCGAGGGCCGGGTCGCGGAGCCGGCTCAACCGGGGCAGCGTCGTTGCCCGGCAGGCCGTCGAGCTCGAGCGGGACGAGGACGGCGGCGCGGCCCTGCTCGAGCTGCGCGAGCTCGTGGCCGACCACGCCGAGCAGGGCAGCCACCTGGCCGCCCGCCTGCTCGAGACGTGGGCCGGCGCCCTGGCGGCCTTCGTCCTGGTCGAGCCCGTCGAAACCGGCGCTCCCGCGCTCGCCGGCGCTGGCCCAGTCGCCGCCGATTTGGCGGGATCAGCCGCCGGCGACCACCCCGGCCGGATCGGCGATCGTGGTCGGCAGGTGCTCCAGGAGCGGCTCGGTCCACGACCAGGCGGCGCCGTGGAACTTGCCGACGGCGCCGTGGCGGGCCGCCTCGACCCGTAGGGGCAGGCCGAAGATCTCGATGAAGCCGACCGCGCTGGCGTGGTCGAAGGCATCGTCCGCGTCGTAGGTCGCCAGGCTCCGGTCGTAGAGCGACAGCGGTGAGCGGCGGCCGACGAGGACGGCGTTGCCGTGGTCGAGCCGGATCCGGGCGTCGCCGCTGACGACCCGCTGGGACGACGCGACGTAGCCGCGCAGGTCGCGGTGGAGGGCGCTGAACCACAGCCCGTCATAGGTCAGGCGGGCCAGCTCGTCGGCCACCAGCCGGTTGAACCGGAGGGTGTCCTTGGACAGGGCCAGGCCCTCGACTGCCCGATGGGCGGCGTGCAGGACGGTGGCCGCGGGCGCCTCGTAGATCTCGCGGCTCTTGATCCCGACCAGGCGATCCTCGACGTGGTCGATCCGGCCAACGCCGTGGGCCCCGGCCAGCACGTGGAGGCGTTCGACCAGCTCGAGCGGGGCCAACCGCTCCTCATCGAGGGCGACCGGCACGCCTCCCTCGAAGGTGACCACGACCTCGACCGGCTCGGGCGCGTCGGCCGGGGCCACGGTCCACTCGAACACGTCGGCCGGGGGCGCGACCCAGGGATCCTCGAGGACCCCGGTCTCGATCGAGCGGCCCCACAGGTTGACGTCGATCGAGTAGGGCGACGCCTTGGTGATCGGCAGCTCGATCCCGCGCTCGTTGGCGTAGTCGATCTCCTGCTCGCGCGACAGGCCCATGCCGACCCGCATCGGAGCCACGACCTCGAGGCTGGGATTGAGGGCGTGGACCGCCACGTCGAAGCGGACCTGGTCGTTGCCCTTGCCGGTGCAGCCATGGGCCACCGCATCGGCCCCCTCCCGGGCGGCGACCTCGCACAGGAGCTGGGCGATCAGTGGCCGGGCCAGGGCAGTGGCCAGGGGATAGGCGCCCTGGTACAGGGCGTTGGCCTGGAGATGGGGCCACACGAAGTCGGTCAGGAAGCGCTGCCGGGCGTCGACGACGTAGGCCCGGCTGGCGCCCGCGCTCATCGCCCGTTCCTCGACCCCGGCCCGGAGCGAGCCGCCGCCGACATCGACGGTCAGGGTCACGACCTCGACCCCGAATTGCTCACGCAGCCAGGCCACGGCGACGGACGTGTCGAGCCCGCCCGAGTAGGCGAGGACGACCTTCTTCATGGCAGGACCTCCGAGTTGGCTTGCGCCTGGATGGCTTCGAAGCGGCCGAGCCAGCGTTCGAGGCGGGCGTCGGTGGCGAACAGGACGAGCAGGGTATTGTCCCCGGCCAGGGTCCCTTCCTGTTCGTCCAGGGTGGACTCGTCGATCGCCTGGGCGATCGTGCCGGCCGTACCCGGCGTGCCGATCAGGAGCAGGATCAGGCCGCTCCGGCCGACCCGGACCGGGATGTCGATCAGGATCCGGCGGAGCCGGTCGTCGGAGGCCAGGCGCTCCGGCGCGGGGGGCCAGGTCGTCGGTCGAGATGTACTGGTGGCGATCGCCCCGGGCGACCTTGACCAGGCCGAGCTCGGCGATATCGCGGCTGATCGTGGCCTGGGTGACGGCGTGGCCGCGGGCCAGGAGCGCCTCGGCCAGCTCGGCCTGGCTGCCGATCGGGCGTCCGGCCACGATCTCCCGGATCGCCCGGCGGCGCTCGGCCGCCCCGACCTCCAGGGTCGGCCTCCGGCCAGCCACTCAGGCGGCCCCTGCCGCGGAGGTCGGGGCCGCCGATCGGGCGGCCGTCAGGCGCGTGCCGAAGGTCGGGTCGTCGAGCGCCCGCGGAGGGCATGGACCGCGGAGCCGTCGGCGATCACCGCCTCGGCTCCCTCCCAGCCGAGAGCGGCCTGGGCGGCCCGGACCTTGGGGATCATCCCGCCCGCGATCACCCCGCTGGCGATCAGTGCCTCGGCCTCGCCCGAGGTGAGCGAATCGAGCCGCCGGCCGTCGCCGTCGCGGATGCCATCGACGTCGGTCAGCAGGACCAGCTGGCGAGCGCCGAGCCCGGCGGCAATCCCGGCCGCCGCGTCGTCGGCATTGACGTTGCACACGATGCCGTCCTCGTCGCGGGCAAGGGGCGCCACGACCGGCACCTGCCCGCCGACCAGGATCGCATCGAGCAGGTCGCGGCGGAGGCCCACGACGTGGGCGACCAGGCCCATCCCCGGCACGCGCTCGGCGACCAGCAGGCCGCCGTCGACTCCGGACAGCCCGACCGCATCGACCCCGAGGTCGTGCAGGCCGGCCACGAGCTCGCTGTTGACGACGCCGCGGAGGACGGCCGCGGCGACCTCGAGGGCAGCCGCGTCGGTGACCCGCAGGCCGCCCTCGAAGCGGCTGGGCACGCCCAGCCGATCGAGCCATTCGGTGATCCGCTTGCCGCCACCGTGGACCAGGACGACCGGCCGGCGCCGGGCCACCGCCGCGATCTCGACCAGGACCTGCTTCTGGTCGGCGATCGTGGTGCCGCCCAGCTTGACCACCAGGATCTCGCTCATCGATCGGCGCTCATGTCGTGTACTCGGCGTTCTCGATCACGTACTCCTCGGTCAGGTCGCAGCCGAACGCCTCACCAGCGCCGGCGTCCAGACCGAGGTCGAGCCGGATCAGGATCTCTGGGGCATCCATGGCCAGGCGTGCGCCGGCCCGGTCGAACGGCTGGGGACCGCCCCGGCCACCGTCGAACACGGCCTGGCCGGCGATCGCGATCCGGAGGCGCGCCGGATCGAGGCTGACCGGGCGGCCGGCCCGGGCCGCGGCGGATCGGGCATCGAGGCCGGCGGCTTCGAGCACGGCCGCATCGGCCAGCCGGGCGTTGCCCGCGGCCGCGGCGATCCGGCCCCAGTTCGGGTCGCGCCCGTGGGCGGCGGCCTTGACCAGCGAGCTGCCCACGACCGATCGGGCCACCGCCCGGGCCTCGGCCGGCGTCGAGCGCGCCGGAGACCTGGCAGGTCAGCAGGGTCGTCGCCCCTTCGCCATCGGCCGCCTGTTGGCGGGCGAGGTCGCGGGCAACGGCCTCGATCGCCCGGCCGAGCTGGCGGGCGGCCTCGCTGCCCGGCCCGGACCGGGGCGGTACCCGAGGCGCCCGAGGCGAGCACGAAGACCGTGTCGTTGGTGCTGGTGTCGCCGTCCACCGTGAGCTGGTTCCAGGTGCGCGCGGCGGCGGGCCGCAGGAGGCCGGCCAGGACGGCCGGGTCGACGGCGGCGTCGGTCAGGATGATCGAGAGCATCGTGGCCATCCCGGGATGGATCATGCCGACGCCCTTGGCACAGCCGCTGATCGTGACCGAGCGGACGGCAAATCCGTCGACGTCGGGCAGGGCAATCTCGGTGCTGGCCAGCTTCGTCCGCGAGTCGGTCGTGCGCAGGGCGACGGCAACGGCCTCCAAGCCCTGATCGGTCTCGCTCAAGCCGGCCGGAACGAGGGCAGACAGGCCCGCTGGCCACTGCCTCGAGCGGCAGGCGGGTGCCGATGATGCCGGTCGAAAGATGGAGGGTCCGGTCGACCGCCACGCCGGTGGCGCCGGCCAGGAGCCGGGCGATCTCGCGCTGGTCGTCCAGGCCCGGCTGCGCCCGTGGCGGCGTTGGCGCAGCCCGAGGTGGCCACGATCGCCTCGGCCCAGCCGAAGCCGCCCCGTCCCTCCGCCGGCGGTCGCGCTGAGGTGGGCCCGGCTGAGCTGGACCGGGGCGGCGGCGAAGGGGTGCTGGGTGAAGACCGCCGCGGCCGCCGCGGGGCCGTTCGTGCTCCGGACGACAGCCAGGTCGGGCCGGCCGCTGGCCTTGATCCCGGCCGCGCTCGCACCGGCGGCAAAGCCCTCGGGCAGGGCGGCCAGGCGGTCGACGCCGGGCAGCTCGGGCGGCAGCGCAGTCGAGCACCTCGGCGGCGCCGAGTCGGCCGTTGCCGATCGGAGCCGGCCGGTCCCGAGCCAGGAGTGCTCACGGCGCCAGCGGCAGCTGCAGGAGGCCGGCCGTCCTCGGGCAGCCCGTGGACGAGGTTGAAGGACTGGACGGCCTGACCGGCGGCGCCCTTGACCAGGTTGTCGAGGACGGCCAGGACCAGGATCCGAGCCGTCCGCGGGTCGTGCGGGGCGTGGATCCGGGCCTCATTGCTGCCGGTCACGTGCTTGGTCGCCGGCGGCTCGCTGACGAGCCGGACGAACGGCTCATCGTCATAGGCCTCGGCAAACAGCCCGTCGAGCTCGGCCTGGCTCGTCGGCCGCGCCGGGCGGACGTGGGCGGACGGCCAGGATTCCCCGGGTCATCGGGATCAGGTGGGGCAGGAAATCGATCGGCTCGAGGCTGGCCGCGGGCGGCGCCGCCAGGCGCAGCTCCTGCTCGATCTCGGCGATGTGGCGATGGCCACCCACGCCGTAGGCCCGAACGCTCTCGTTGACCTCGCCGAACATCAGGTCCGGCCTGGGGTCGCGGCCGGCGCCTGAGACGCCGCTCTTGGCGTCGATCACCACGTCGCCGATCAGGCCGGCCCGAGCGAGCGGCGCGAGGGCCAGGATCGAGGCGGTGGCGTAGCAGCCCGGCGAGCCGACGATCCGGACGGGTCGGCCGGCCAGCCCGGCCAGCTCGGCCCGATGGAGCTCGGGCAGGCCGTAGACGGCCCCGGCCAGGAGGTCCGGCCGGGCATGCTCGAAGCGGTACCAGCGGGGGTAGTCGGCGGGGTCCTTGAGCCGGAAGTCGGGCCCCAGGTCGATGACCGTCGTGCCCGCGCTCGACGAGCTCGGGCACGCGCTCGGCTGCGGCGCCATGGGGCAGGGCCAGGAAGACGGCGTCGGCCGCGGGGGCCTCCGAGTCGAGGGTCAGCTCGCTCGCGGCGAGATGGGGGTGGACGGTCTCGACGGGTTCGGAGCTCCTCCCTCGCCCGACGAGACCGACCAACTCCACAGCTGGATGCCGAGCCAGGATGCGGACCAGCTCGGCTCCTGCGTAGCCAGTAGCGCCAACGACGGCGACGCGGATTCGTCCGGCCGGCGCGCGCCCTGCCGGCGACCCGTCCCGATCGACTGGGCCGTCGCTTCGAGACCTGCGCTCACCGGCGCCTGCCGCCCCTCGCTGGGGGCCGCCTCGAATCGCTCGAGCCTCGGGATGGATCGCCGTCATGACCTGCATGACTATACATTCCAACGCATAGTCATGCAAGCATGCTCGCGTAGCGGGCCTGGGCTCGATGGCTGCGGCCGGCGCGAGCTGCCGTGCGGCTCGCCCGGTGCCTCCGCGACGGCTCGGCACTCGTGCGCCGGCCGGACCTGGCACGGACGCGAGCACGCGGCTCCGGTCGGCTCGAGCCGATGTTGCGATCGGGTCGCCGCGTCAGCGGAATCGCGGCCTAGCGGTCGCGCTCGGCCGATATCGCCTGCGCCGATGGCCAGCGCGATTAGTGCACGAGGATCAGCTCAATTGGGCCAGGCTCAGAGTCGTTCGGCAGCGGGCACCGTCAGGCTCGGGGCGTCGGCACGAGGCTACGAGCTCGCTAGCGGACAAGCTCCGGCGCCGCCACGAATGTGAAACTACTCCTAGCGGACAAGTAGGAGTTACAATCTGTGCTCCGGCCGACCACGAGCGGACAGCCGAGTCAGGAGCACGCTCGATGCCACAAGTCCATCCCCACGGGTGCCGACCGCGGGGCTGCCGCCCGCCCGGATGATCGACCCTCGCGGCCACCGCTTCGGGGCCGGGCTGTCGGCCATCCTGATCGGCGGCCTCGTTCGTGCTCAATCCAGCCGCTCGGCGTCCTGCTCGCCTTCCTGTCGATCGGGGTCAGCGGCGCGTTCGGGCTGAAGTACTCGATCTACGGCGCGATCTGGCGCCGGATCGTCAAGGTCGCCCACCTCGGGCCGACCGAGATGGAGCACGAGTACCCGCCGCGCTTCGCCCAGGTCTTCGGGAGCGTCGTCCTGGCCGTCGCCCTGCTCGCATTCCTGGTCGGGCTGCCCGTCGTCTGGCTGGCTCCTCGCGGCGCGGTGGCCGCGCTCCAGACCGTCCTCGCCGTGACCGGCTACTGCCTCGGCTGCCGGCTGTACTTCCTGCGCTGGTGGGTGCCGAGCCAGGTCACCCGCCTGTGGCCGCGGGGGATCGTCGAGCCGCGGACGCCGCTGCGCTACTCCTGACCGAGCGGCCGCCCGCAGGACTCGGGCCGGCGATAGGGCCCGACCACCACGACCTCGCCGATTCGTCGAGGGGCAGGTCGCCGGTCCGGATCAGGTGGTAGGCGTGGTGGATCTCGGTCGCGCCGGCCGCGAGCATCGCGTTGACCGGGCAGTACTTCGTGGCCGACAGCTCGATCGAGCGGCGCAGCGCGACGACGTCGACGGCCGGACCCTCGAGCTCGTGGACAACGTCGATCCGGGTGAAGACCTGCGGATAGCCGTCGCGCTGGTCGCCCCGGACGTGGATCTCGTAGCGCTCGAAGGCCTGGCGCTTCTTGGCCAGGATCGAGACCACGTCCATCGCCGAGCACGCCGCCAGTGCCGCCAGCACGACCTCGGTCGGGCCCGGCGCCGATCTGGCCGTCGCCGCTGTCGAAGTGCGACCGGGAAGCCGCTGCCGGTCGTGGCCGTGAAGTGCATCCCGCCGTCGTTGCGGACGACGACGTTCTTGATCGTCATGCGGCCGATTCTCCCATCCGGGACGATCGCCCAGGAACTGCTCGCGGTAGAGCCGGGCATAGAGGCCGTCCTGGGCGACGAGCTCGGCGTGCGTGCCCGCGCTCGACGATCCGGCCGCGCTGGTAGACGAGGATCCGGTCGGCCCGCAGGATCGTCGACAGGCGGTGGGCGATGGCGATCGTCGTCCGGCCCTCCATCAGCCGCTCGAGGGCCGCCTGGATGAGCCGCTCGCTGACCGTGTCGAGGGCCGAGGTCGCCTCGTCGAGGATCAGGATGCGGGGATCCTTGAGCAGGACCCGGGCGATCGCGATCCGCTGCTTCTCGCCGCCCGACAGCTTGTAGCCGCGCTCGCCGACCATCGTGTCGTAGCCCTCGGGCAGCTCGGTGATCCGGTCGTGGATCGCCGCGGCGCTGGCCGCGCGCGATCAGCTCGTCGTCGGTCGCCTCGGGCCGGGCATAGCGCAGGTTGTCGCGGATCGAGGCGTGGAACAGGTACGTCTCCTGGGTCACGAAGCCGATCGTCTCGCCGAGCGAGGCGAGGGTGACTCCGGCGGATGTCCCGGCCGTCGATCTCGACGCGCCCCGCGTCGACGTCATAGAGCCGCGGGATCAGGTAGGTGGTGCGTGGTCTTGCCCGCCCCGACGGTCCGACCAGGGCGACGAGCTCGCCCGGCCGGGCCTCGAAGTCGATCCCCTCGAGGGCGAACGTCCCCGGCGGCGCCGGAGCGCCGGCTCCGGGTCGAAGGCGTCTCGTTCACCGGCCGCGGAATCCCCGGCGGCTCCGCCAGCGTCCGGCTCGGGCTCGACCGCCGCCCGGGCTGAGGTTGCCCGTGGCCGGGTAGCGGAACCAGACGTCCCGGAAGCGGACGCCGCCGGCCACGGTGGCCGGGTCGAGGGCCACGGCGTCGGGCGCGTCGACGATCTCGGGATCGAGGTCGAGGTACTCGAAGATCCGGTCGAAGAGGGCCAGCGAGCCCTGGATCTCGACCTGCACGTTGAGCAGCGCGCCGAGCGGGAAGAAGAGCCGGCTCTGGAGGGTGGTGAAGGCCACGATCTCGCCGATCGTGGGCGCGGTCGGATCGTGATTGATGGTCAGGATGCCGGCCAGCCAGTACACGAAGGCCGGGGTGATGCTGAAGATCGTGCCGATGATCATGAAGAACCAGCGGCCGACCATGGCCTGGCGGATCTGGAGCACGGCCAGCTTGCGGTTCAGGCCGTTGTAGCGGGCGATCGCGGCGGCCTGCTGGCCGAACGTCTTGGACAGGAGCATGCCGCTCACGCTGAGGGTCTCCTCGGTCGCCGCCGAGAGGTCGGCCATCGACTTCTGGGTCTCGGCGCTCACGGTCCGCCGGACCTTGCCCACCCGGAAGGTGAGGTACAGGAAGAACGGCAGGATCCCGACCGACAGGAGGGTCAGGCGCCAGTCGATCAGGACCATGGCGACCAGGGTGCTCACGGCGGTCGCCACGTTGCTGGTCAGGTTGGCGGCCGTGTCGGTCACGACCGACTGGATCCCGCCGACGTCGTTGGCCAGGCGGCTCTGGATCTCGCCGGTCCGGGTCTCGGTGAAGAAGCGCAGGGGCAGGCGCTGGAGGTGGGCGTACAGCGCGTTGCGCAGGTCCTGCATGACGTTCTGGCCGACCCGGTTGTTGAGGTAGGCCTGGCCGACCCCGATCAGGCCCGAGACGATCGGGATCACGATCATCAGGCCGACGTACAGGTTGAGCTTGAACAGGTCCTGGTTGGGGATGGCATCGTCGATCAGCCGCTCGAGCAGGAGCGGATTGACGATGCCCAGCAGGCTGGTCAGCAGGATCGCCCCGGTGACCACGGCCACCTGGGCCTTGTAGGGCGCGAAGAAGACGGCGATCCGGCGGACCGTCCGATCGCGCTGCTCCGGGCTGAGCCGGGCCGGCGGCTCGGCCTGGCCCCGAAAGGCACCGCGCGCGGCGAAGCTCATGGGCGGCCGTCCTGGCGGAGGGGCACTCCCTAGCCGGCCAGCGCCGGCGTGGCCGTTCGGCTGGGCTGGACCTCGAGCCAGCGCTCTGCGTCAATGGCCGCCTTGCAGCCCTCGCCGGCCGCGGTGACCGCCTGGCGGTAGCGATGGTCGTGGACGTCGCCGGCGATGAAGACCCCCTCGATCCTCGAGCCGGTCTCGTCGCGGACGGTCAGATAGCCCATCTCGTCGACGTCGAGCAGGTCCCGGAACAGGTCCGTGTTCGGCTTGTAGCCAATCGCCACGAACAGGCCATCGACCGGCAGCTCGAACGTCGCGTCGGTCTCGGTGTCCCGGACCCGCAGGCCCTCGACGTGGCCGTCGCCCAGGACTTCGTCGACCGACGTGTTCAGGCGCACGTCGATCTTGGGATGGGCATAGGCCCGCTCGACCATGATCTTGCTGGCCCGGAACTTGTCGCGCCGGTGGAGCAGGTGGACCCGGGTCGCAAAGCGGGTCAGGAAGAGGGCCTCCTCGAGGGCGGTGTCGCCACCGCCCACGACGGCCAGCTCCTTGTCCCGGAAGAAGAACCCGTCGCAGGTGGCGCAGGCGCTGACGCCCTGGCCGCGCAGGCGGGTCTCGCTCTCGAGGCCCAGCCACAGGGCGGATGCGCCGGTGGCCACGATCACCGCGTCGCCCCGGTATTCGATGCCACGCGCCCAGACCCGGAACGGCCGGCTCGAGAAATCGACCCGGTCGATGTCGACATCCATGATCCGGCTGCCGAAGCGCTCGGCCTGGGTCCGGAAGGCGGCCATCAGCTCCGGGCCCTGGATCCCATCGGGGAAGCCCGGATAGTTCTCCACGTCGCTCGTGATCATCAGCTGGCCGCCCGGCGTCGAGCCGGCCAGGACGATCGGCTCGAGGTTGGCCCGGGCGGCGTAGATCGCCGCCGTCAGGCCGGCCGGCCCGGATCCGATGATCAGGACCTTGCCCTCGACCGGCTCTCCGCCGGGTTCGCTGGCGGTCGGACCGGCCGGTTCGCCCTGGGCGAACGAGATGGGCGCCGGGGCGAACGAGATCGGGCCGGTGGCGAAGGAGATTGGCGTAGCTGGCGCCTTGGAGCTGTCGTCTGTCATGCCTTCATCCTACCACCACGGTGATACTCCCAGGGAGTATACGCAGCCGGGCTCTCAGAGGTCCCGGGTGGACGGGATCACGTCCCGTCCGATGAGCTCCAGCCGGCTCAGGTCGTGGACGTCGGCCAGGCTGACGATCACGTGCTGGACCCCGGCGTCGGCCAGCTCGCCGAAGCCGTCCACGAGCTGGGCCGGCGTGCGCGACGAGCCTCCGCCCGTGGCGCTCAGGCGAATGTCCTGGAGGGTCGTCCGCTCGATCTCCTCGTACGGTCGCCCGAGCTCCTCGCAGTGGGCCCGCAGGACGGCGAACTTGTGGGCCAGCCGGGGTGGATCGCCGAAGACGTTGGTGGCATCGCCGTACTGGGCCACCAGGCGCAGGGTCTTCTTCTCGCCGCCGCCCCCGATCATGATCGGGGGATGGGGCCGGCTCAGGACCTGGGGTGAGTTGAGCAGGCGGCCGGCCTGGTAGTGGCGGCCGTGGAAGGCGCCTTCCGTGCCCCGCTCACCGGTCCACAGGGCCAGGGTGATCTGGAGCATCTCCTCGAGCATCTCGAAGCGCTCGCCGAGCGGCGGCATCGGGAAGCCCAGGGCCTGGCTCTCGTCCTCGTTCCAGGCGGCCCCGATGCCCAGCCAGGCCCGTCCGCCGGAGAGCACGTCGAGGGTCGTCGCGGCCTTGGCCCACAGGCCCGCGGTCCGGTAGTGGATCCCGCCGACGAGCAGGCCAAGTCGTGCCCGGCGGGTATGGGCGGCCAGGAAGCCCAGGGTCGTCCAGCCTTCGAGCATCGGGTCGGTGACCGGTCCGACGCCCCGGATCTGGAAGAAGTGGTCCATCACCCAGATCGAATCGAAGCCGACGTCGTCGGCCGTGCGGGCGATCTCGGCCAGGGTGGTCGCGATCGCCTCGGGACCGCCCGGCCAGGTGAAGGAATCGATCTGGAGGCCCAGCTTCATGCGCCGACTCTAGCGGAAGAGGTCCCATTCGGACGGGATCAGGGCGGACCGGATCGAGGCCTCGCCGCGGCTGGGCTTCGCCCCGCGCACGATCGCCGCCGGCCGGCCGGCCGACCTTGCCCAGGCTCAGCTCGGCGGCGCTGGCGATCTCGTCGGCCACCGCCCGCACGGTTGAGCTCATCGTCCGGCCGTCGGCGTCGACGCTGCCGCGCAGGTCCTCGAGCGGGAGCATGCCGGCGATCCCGATGGCCACGTCGACGATGCCCCAGCGCCAGGGCCGCCCGAAGCTGTCCGAGATGATCACCGGCAGGTCGACCCCAAGCCGCCCGAGGAGCTTCGTGCGGATCGCCTGGGCCGAGGCATCCGGGTCGGCCGGCAGGAGGGTCACGATCGAGCCGCTGGCCGGGCCCACGTTCGAGGCGTCGATTCCGCCGTTGGCACAGACGAAGCCGTGGGCCGTCTCGGTGATCAGGACGCCGTTGGCCATGCGGACCACCCGACGGGCCTCGCGCAGGACGACTTCGACCTGGCGGGCGTCGCGTTGCCAGCGCTCGGCGAAGGCGATCGCCTCGGGCCGCGGCTCGATGGTCGTCAGGTCGACGATCGCGTTCTCGGCCTTCGACACGACCTTCTGGGTGACGACCAGGACGTCGTCTTCGCGCAACGGCGCGAGGCCGGGTTCCGATTCGAGGAGCCGCTCGATCGCGTCGCCCAGCAGGCCGGCCAGGTCATCGCCCGGCCGGACCTCGGGGATCCCGGTCAGGGCCGTGACCGACAGGTGCTCAGCCGCCATCGGCCGGGTCGAGCAGGCCGAGCTCCTCGGCCAGGGACAGGTCGGCCGGCAGGTCCAGGTCGAGCCCGAGGGGTCCATCCAGCTCGATGACCAGGGCTCCGGCCCGGGCCGCCGCGGCCTGGTGGGCCAGCCGGCTGTCCTCACCGAACGATGGTCGGATCACGTCTGGTGGGAGCAGCAGGAGCGCGTTCGTGCCGCGGCCGTGGCGATCCGGAACGACCAGGACGAGGGGCCGGCCGGGGACCAGGGCGGCCGCCGCCAGGGCCACGACCTGGTGGATGGCCGCTGGGCTGATCGAGGGCAGGTCCGCCGGCAGGATCAGGACGGCGTCCGCCCCGGCGTCCCGCGCCCACTGGATCGCCTCGGCCAGGCCCTCGTTCAGGCCGCGGTTCGAGCCGCCATCGTGGTCGGGCCAGCTCTGGGCGAGTGGATGGCCGCCGAGCCGGCCGGCCAGCTCGAGCACGACCGGGTCAGGGCTGACCACCACGACCGAGTCAATCGTGGCCGTCGCCCGGGCGGCAGCGATCGTCCGCTCGAGCAGCAGGCGGACCAGATCCTGGCGCTCCTCGGCATCGAGCAGCCCGCCCAGCCGGCTCTTGGCCCCCTCCAGGCTGCGGATCGGGATGACCACGAAGAGGCGGCCCAGGTCGCCGCTGCCGGCAGGCGGACCGGCGTCGATCCCGGTCGGGGAGGGCTCTGGCGTCATCCGCCGACCGGGACCGTCGTGGCGAATGCGACGACCTCGGCGGCGACGCGCCGGCGGCTCGGGTCGTCGACCATCAGCGTGTCGGCCACGAGGACCCGCAGGCCGAGCGCCTCGATCGCCGGCTGAAGCAGCGCATCGACCGGATCGATCACGAAGTGGCTGGCCAGGCCGGCGTACGTTCGGGCCACTCCCAGGGCGCTCGGCTCGTGGCCGAGCGACGCCAGCATCCGGTCGGCAGGACCCTTGAGGGCATGCCCGCCGATGATCCCGGAGATCGCCGCGACCGGCGTCCCGCGAGCCAGAGCCGCCTCGACCATGGCCCGCAGGCCGGGCACGGCCAGGATCGGACCGATCGAAACGATCGGGTTGGACGGCGCAATCACGATCAGCTCGGCCTGCTCCAGGGCGTCCTGGACCTCATCGGTCGGGCGAGCCAGCTCGATCCCCGCGAAGCGCACGTCGTTCACCTCGGGCTCCTGCCGGCGGTGGACGAAGTACTCCTGGAACTCGAGCCAGCCGTCGGCCGTACGGACCTCGGTCCGGACCTGGTCGTCGGTCATCGGCAGGATCGTCGCGACCACGCCCAGCGAGCGTTGCAGGCCGAGGTTGGCGCCGGTCAGCGTGGAGCCAGCCCGGATTCGGGCGGTCCGCACGATGTGGCCAGCCAGGTCCCGGTCGCCCAGGCTGAACCAGGTCGGCTCGCCGTAGCGCTCGAGCTGGGCCATCAAGGCCAGCGTGTCATCGGCGATGCCCCAGCCGGCCGGGCCTTCGATCCCGGCCAGGGTGTACATGACCGTGTCGTGGTCGGGACACACCAGCAGGTCGTATCGCTCGAGGTCGTCGCCCGTATTCACGACCACGCTCAGGTCGGGCCCGAAGATCGCCTGCAATCCATGGCCGAGGCGCGCGCCGCCGACCCCGCCGGCCAGCTCCACGACCCGGGTCGTGGCCGCCCTCACCGGAGCGCGTCGAGGGCGGCCCGGACCTCGCCGATTCGCTCGACCGTCTCGGCATCGAACGGGGCGGGCAGGCGGACCACGACCTCGACCATGCCCAGGTCACGGTACGGGCGAAGCTGTGCGGCGATGGTTTCGGGCGATCCGAGCAGGATCGGCACGCCCGACAGCTCGGGGATCTGGTTGTGGGCGAGCAGGCCGTCGAGGGCCCGAGCGGCCTCCGCCGGCTGGTTGCGAATCACGATCGGGAAGCTGACCGTGCGCTCGATCGTGGCCTGGTCGCGCCCAACCTCGGCGCAATGCTGACGCAGGATCGCATCCTTGGCCGCGACCTCCTCGGTCGTGCCGCTGGTGTTCCAGGCATCGGCGTAGCGGGCCACGGTCCGGAGCGTCTTGCGCGGGCCCGAGCCGCCGATCAGGATCGGCAGGTGGGCCTGCACCGGGAGCGGCGCGTGGACCGCGTCGTGGAACGTGTAGAACCGGCCGGTGTGATCGATCGTCTCGCCGTCGAGCAGGCGACGGATCAGGCCGACGGCCTCGTCCAGGCGATCGAGCCGCTCGCCCACGCTCACCCCGAAGTCGATGCCATGTGCGTCATGCTCGCGCTCGAACCAGGCGCCGCCGATGGCCATGATCGCCCGGCCCCCGCTGATGTGGTCGAGCGTGCTGGCCAGCTTCGCGGTGTGGCCGGGGTTGCGGAACGTGTTGGCCCCGACCATCAGGCCGATCCGGATCCGGCTGGTCAGCGCGGCCCACGCTGCCAGAACGGCCCAGCCCTCGAAGATGGGCTGGCGCCAGGGGCCCTGGATGGCCAGCAGGTGGTCCCACGTGTAGACGGCATCCCAGCCCGCCCGTTCGGCATCGAGGGCGACGGCACGGAGGGCCGGCCAGTCGGTGGCCTGCGACCAGGGCTGAGCGCCGAAGCGCATCCCGGTTGGCGCCATCACTCCTCGAAGTGGAGCCGGCTCGAGGCCAGCGGCAGGTGGAAGCTGATCCGATGCTGGCGCTCGAACCGGTCGTGGATCATCCGTTCAGCCCGATCCGGCTCGTCGGCGTGATAGCGCCGGGCCATCGCCGCAATATCCGCCTGGGCGCGGGCCGGGTCGTCGTCGACCTCGACCGTGCCCCGGATGGACAGCCAGCGATAGCCGTCCTCGATCGTGACGCTGACCCGGGGATCCCGCTCCAGGTTGGCCGGCCAGGCCCGGCCCGAGGCGCTGTTCATGACCAGGACGTCGGCCTCGAACAGGAACCACACGACCGCCTGGTGGGGGGCGCCGTCGGACCCGATCGTGGCGATCGTGGCAAAGCGGAGGTCGCTGCCCAGGAACTCCCGGGCCTGCTCGAGCAGGGCAGGATCGACGACCGGGGCGTCGGATGGAGCCATCCCCGGATGGTAGTCGAAGCAACGATCGACAGCCCCGGCCGCGATCCCGCGTGGTCGCGCCTCGAGGCGCTCCCGGCCGATTCGAGACGGCGCTGTCACACTCCGGGCAAATGTCCGATGCCCGGCCGATGTTGACCCAGCGTGCCCTCCTGCCGCTGCGCTTCTTCGTGGGTGGCACGTTCCTGTACGCGGGGCTCGACAAGCTCCTTGATCCGGCCTTCCTGCAGGCCAGCGGGCCGGGCTCGATCGGCGAGCAGCTCGTGACCTACAGCCGGGATTCGCCTCTGGCGCCGTTGATCACGACGTTCGCCCTGCCCGCACCCGTGCTCGTCGGTGTGATCGTGGCCAGTCTCGAGATCCTGGCCGGCCTGGGCGCGATCAGCGGCCTGGCCTACCGGGCCTGTGCGGTCATCGGGGCATGCCTGGCCGGCACCTTCTTCCTGACCGCGTCGTGGACCGTCCGACCGTTCTACCTGGGTGCCGACCTGCCGTTCCTGTTCGCCTGGATCACCCTGGGCCTGGCCGGCGACGGCGGCCTGTACGTGATCGGGCCGGCGATCGAGCGAGCGTTCGACCTCGGTCCCCGACCCCTGCCGGCCGGCGCGGCTCCCGGCGAAGGCGGCCCGCCTGGGCCCAGGCCGGCCGACCCGATCCGACGGGGCATCCTCCAGCTGGTCGTGCTGGCCGCCGGCTCCCTGAGCGTGGCCGGCATCGCCGGAATGCTGAGCTCGCTCGGCCCGGCCTTTGCCTCGGAGCCCGCGCCATCGACCGGGCCTGCGGCCGATGGGTCGTCCGGACCCAGCTCCACTCCGTTGGCCAGCCGGCTGCCCGGTGAGATCAGCACGGCGGCCGAGGTCCGCGCCCAGCGAGCATTGCCCTTCACCGACCCGTCGACGGGCGACCCGGCCGTGCTCGTTGCCCTGCCCAGCGGCACGATCGTGGCGTTCGACGCGGTATGCACTCACGCCGGCTGCACGGTCAACTTCGATCGCCTGTCGGGCCACCTCCTGTGCCCCTGCCATGGCGCGATCTTCGACCCGGCCCGTGGCGCCGCGGTCCTCGGCGGCCCGACCGATCAGCCGCTGACCAGCCTGCCGATCAGGATCGATTCGCAGACCGGGGTGATCAGCCTGGCGGGCTGACCGCCTGGCGTCGCGAACGAGCGGCCGGCCGCGCGACCAGGGAGCGGGGCCGGCCCGGGTCGATGGCCGGCCGGCCAAGCAGATAGCCCTGGCCGAGCTCCACGCCCAGCCCGCGCAGTGTGTCGAGCTCCCGGTGGGTCTCGATGCCCTCGGCGATCAGGCGGGCGTTGATCCGGCGGCTGAAGGACACGAATGCCTCGACCAACGCCTTCTTGGCATCGTTGGCGGCGCAGCCATGGACGATCTCCCGGTCGATCTTGATGATCGTCGGCCGCAAGGCCGCGATCAGGGTGAAGCTGGCGTAGCCGGCCCCGGCGTCGTCGACCGCGAAGCCGAAGCCGAGCCGGCGCAGGGCCTTGACCTGGCGCTGGAGCGGTCCGGTGTCGCGCACGGCCTGCTGCTCGGTGCACTCGAGGGTCACCTGGCGCGGATCGATCCCGGCCTGGCGGACCATCCGGGCCACCGAGCGCGCCTCGAAATGGGGATCGAGCAGGCTGTCCGGGGTCGTGTTGATCGCGACCGCAAAGCGGATTCCGTCGGGCACAGCGTCGCTCGCGATGAGGGTCGCGATCCGCTCAAGGATCACCCGCACGATGAACGTGTCCAGCTCGACCGCTCGGTCGGTCGCAATGGCCGCTTCGACGATCGTGCTGATCGAGGCGGGCTGGTGGGGCATGTGGGGCCGAAACAGGCACTCGTATTCGTGGAGCTCGCCCGTGGCCAGCTCGACGATCGGCTGGAAGGCCACCTGGTGGGTCCGGATCGCGAAGAACAGGTCGAGCAGCTTGGATTGGACCGCCTGGACGGTCTGGCTCATGCCGATCCGGTCGGCGATCCCGGACAGCTGGACGGCAGCCGTCAGGGCGTGCAGGTACTTCTCGGATTCGGGCAGGCTGGAATCGACCTGGACCAGGCCATAGTCCGGGCCACCGCTGGGTCCGGCAACCTCCGCCGCGAGGCCGTCGGTCAGGACCTCGCCCGGTGCGATCAGGCAGGCGCCGGCCGCCAGCTCGATCAGCTTGGCTTCGGGCAGACGCGTATGCAGCCGGTGCAGGAACCGGACATCACGTGACCAGATCAGCCGTTCGTCGCCACGATGCTGGTTGCTGAAGAACCGCACGCCCCGCCCTGGTGACTCAGTCTCGATCGGCCGACCGCGGCCACCCGCCGAATCCGGGGGCCGGCCCATGATGCGCTTCAGTGTTACGCGGCGCGGGCGGCCAGCGGTACCAGTCGGGGCTCAGCCGTTGGTACCGGCGCTGGGGCGATCGCCGGCGATCAGGCGATTCGTTCGCCGGCCCGGATCGGAATGTCGAGGCGGTTCTCGGGCGGGGCCAGGGGGCAGGCCCATTGGGGGTCGAACGCGCACGACGGCTGGTAGGCGAAATTGAAGTCCAGGATCAGGCTGCTGCCGTCGCGCGCTCCGCCGAGGTCGGCGCTCTTGGCCGTGTCGAGCAGGTAGCGTCCCGCGGCGTACGTCTCGTGGCCGCTCGTCGCGTCCCGGAAGGGCAGGAACAGCCCGCCGGTATAGCCCTCCATCCAGTACACGGACAGGCTCCGTGGGCCGTGCTCCGGGAACGGGATCTCGACCGTGCCAATCCGGTGAAATGCGAGCGTATCGGCCCCGCTGTTGGGCAGGCTGAGCGGTGTGGCTGGGCGAGCGGCGTGGTCGGGACCTCGGGCTCGGGCTTGACCGCAACCTCGAACCGCAGGGTAGGGTCCGGCGGGAAGTGCTTCGAGCTGAAGTTGGTCCGCTGGGCCTCGGGCACGGGGCTCATGGGATGGTCGCGAAACAGGCGCTCCCGCTCGGCCCGCCAGACGGTCAGGGCAGCGTCCGGGTCGCCCGCGCCGAGGCGGCGCACCTCGACGTACAGCTCGCTGACCTGGCGTCGCCAATCGGCCAGGAGGAGCTCAGTTCCGGGTGCAACGCTCATGTGAGGAGTATCCGCGGCGGCAGGCCAGGCGTCCAGCACGCACCCCGGTCCGTCCAGATCCTGGCCCGGGCCTGGTGGCTTCTCCGGGCCGGCCGTGTCCGTCGCCCATGTCGGCCGGGATATCCATTGGACATACCGCCGCGCGGACCCCATGAGGGTTCCGCGCCTTGGGCGGGTGGCGGGAGCCGGCCGTCCGGATCGCATCGGCCCGGCTAGAATCACCACCTGGCCGGCACTCCTGCCGCCGGTACCCACGAGAGGGCTGAACGTGGCGGACAGGGCTGAGATCGGGATCTTCGGCGGCTCCGGGTTCTATTCGCTCCTCGATGACGTCCGCGAGGTGAAGGTCGACACCCCGTACGGGCCTCCCTCCGACAGCTTTTTCCTGGCCGAGGTCGCCGGCCGGGCCGTGGCCTTCCTGCCCCGCCATGGCCGGCGCCACACGCTGCCGCCCCACAAGGTCAACTACCGGGCGAACGTCTGGGCGATGAAGGCACTGGGGGTCAAGGCGGTCATCAGCCCGTGTGCCGCGGGCTCCCTCCAGGCGGCCGTCGAACCGGGCCACTTCGTCGTGTGCGACCAGTTCGTGGACCGGACCAGTGGCCGCGCCGACACGTTCTTCGACGGTCCGATCGTCAGCCATGTGAGCTCGGCCGAGATCTACGATCCCGAGCTGCGCCGGATCGCGATCGAGGTCATCCGGGAGCATGGCATCACGGTCCACGAGCGGGGCACGGTCGTGGTCATCCAGGGCCCTCGCTTCTCGACCAAGTCCGAGTCGAAATGGTTCTCGGACGCGGGCTGGGAGGTGATCAACATGACCCAGTACCCCGAGGCCTACCTGTGCCGGGAGCTGGGCATGGCAGTGGTCAACATCAGCCTGATCACCGACTACGACGCCGGCGTCCTCGAGGGCACCGAGGCGGTCACGGCCCATGACGTCCTGGCCGTGTTCACGACCAACGCGGCCCGGATCCAGAAGGTCGTCCTCGAGATGGTCAAGCGTTTTCCGGCCGACCTGGACGCGCTTGGGGCCGCCCAAGCCCTGGGCTTCACCCGGGGCGATGGCCACGCAGCGGCTGACGACGACATCCGGATCTTCGAGACCCGCCTGGGCTAGAACGTGGTCCGCGCCGCGACCAGCCGTTCGTAGGACAATCGAGCGGCCATGACCCAGCCCCTCGTCCCGGCCAGCGAGCCGACCCACGGTTGCGTCCGCTGCGGCGCGCCCGTGCCAATCGCCGACGGGATGTGCGAGCGCTGCAACCCGCTCGGGCTCAAGCAGCCGGCCGCGTCGCAGGCCCATGGCACCGTGGTCCTCGGGATCGTGGTCGCCGTCATCATCCTGTTCGTCGTCGCCCGCATCTCGCTCCAGGGCGTGGGGCCGTTCCAGGGGGTGGTGGCCGACGTCATCTCTGCGCCACCCGGTCTGGCCGTGACGATCACGGTCACCAACCAGGGCACGGCAGCCGGCAGCACCACCTGCCGCATCTACGACCCATCGATCCCGGGCATCGGCCCGGAGTCCACCTACGCCGACAGTCCCCAGGTGGCCGGCGGCAGGACGGTCTCATTCTCCAAGCAGGTCACCACCCTGGGCGACGCGGTCCGGCCGCTGGCGGTGTCCTGCAGCAATCCCTGAGGCGCCCCAGGGCCGGACGGTCAGGCCTCAATCCAGCGGTGCGGACGTGAGCGGAGTCGGTCGAGGCCCAGCTCGTCGCAGAACTCCTGCCAGGTCGCCCGGGGCGTGCCCAGCCAATGCGAGCTCGTCCGGACTGGCCTGGGGGATCGGGGCATCCGTTCGCAGGCGGGCCAGGGTCCGGTACAGGAGGACCTCGGCCATCCGCTCGCGCAGGGTGGCCGCCAGCAACGGCGCTCTCCGGACGGGCACATCCCAGGCGCCCGCGTCCCGCGGGATCGTCCTCGAGCGAGCCGTAGCGGGAGAGCATCGCGGCCGCCGACTTCGAGCCCCCCAGCCGGGCAGGCCGGGATAGCCGTCGGCGGCATCGCCGACCAGGGCCAGCCAGTCGGGGATCGAGGCCGGCGCGACGCCCCACTTGCGCGCGGACGCCCGGAATCGTCGTAGATGATCCGGCGGCGGCGATCCCAGAGGACGATCCGCGAGCCCCGGACGCACTGGGCGAGGTCCTTGTCGGGGGTGCACACGAGGATCCGGTCGACCTCGGCCGATCGTCGCCGAAGCGGGCGACCGCGGCGGCGATGGCATCGTCGGCCTCGAACTCGACCATCGGCCAGAGGATCAGGCCGAGCGCCTCGATCGCCCGTTCCGCGATCGGGAACTGGCTCGAGCAGCTCGGGCGGCATCCCGGCATCCGTCTTGTAGCCGGCGTAACAGGTCGTTGCGGAACGAGGCGATCACCCGGTCGGTCGCGCAGCCGACGTGGGTGGCGCCCTCCTCGCGGAGCAGGTAGAGGAGCTGCTCCACCAGCCCGGCGACGCCGGACAGCGGCCGCCCATCCCGGCCGAGGACCGGCGGCCGGGGCGCAAAATGGGCCCGGAACAGCTCATAGGTGGCATCGACCAGGTGGAGCTCCACCTCAGCCGCCCACGGTGATCGTAGCTCGATCTCGAGCTGCTCCTTGAGCCGTTCGAGGTCGGCCTGGAACACCCGCCCCAGGATCGGCGCCAGGATCAGCCCGACCAGGTTGGGCAGGACCGGGGCGACCAGGGTCTCGTCCCAGGTGAGCCGGGTGCGGCCTCCATCGAGCGCCTCGAGGTCGAAGACGCCGGTTCCTTCGAAGGCGCCCTCGTGCCGGATCGCATAGACGCTGGGGCGCTCGGAACTCGATGACCTCGACCGGGTCCTTGACCCCGATGCCGAGGATCCTGACCAGGCCGGCCGCCCGGCTGCCGAGGCCGATCGGACCGGGAGTCTCGAGGCGGACCCACTTGAGGTCGACCATCCAGTCAGGCTGGCGTTCGACATCGGCCAGCCGGACCCAGACCTGCTCGATCGGGGCGCCGATCTCGATGCTGCTCCGGATCGGATCGCGGCCGGCGGTCGGATCGGCGCTGCCGCCGGCCGCCCAGCCAGCGGTCCACGGCAACGGCCAGGCCCAGCCCGGCCGCCGCCAGCCCGAGCAGCCGGACCAGCCACCGGATCACGGGCGGTCTGCCGGACCGATCAGCTCGACCCCGGCCTCGGCCATCCTGGCCAGAGCCCGATCACCGTCGCCCGGCGCCAGGTCGACCGGCCGGATCCCGTCGAGCAGGACCTGGGTCCGGTAGCCCAGCCGGACGGCGTCCATCGCGCTGGCCAGGACGCAATAATCGGTGGCCAGCCCGGCAATGACGACCCGTTCCACCTCGCGCGCCCGGAGGAGGGCGTCCAGCTCGGTCGGTGCTTCGTGCCCGCCGGCCGGGTCGCGCATCGTGAAGCCCGAATAGCCGTCCTCGCCATGACTGCCCTTGCGCACGATCGGGCCGTCGACCAGCGAGGCTCGGATGGAGCTCCGCGCCCCACGTGTCCATGACGCAGTGAACCGGCCAGATCCCACCGTCGCGGGCGAAATGAGGGGTCGATGCGGGGTGCCAATCCTGGGTGTAGGCGATCAGCGCACCGGCCCGCCTGGCCGCCGCGGACTGACGGTTGAGGTACGGGATGATCCCGGCCCCGCCGGCCACGACCAGGCGCCGCCGGGGTCGGCGAAGTCGTTCTGGACGTCGACCACGACCAGGGCACTGGCGCGATCGTAGGCCGGCTCGGGCGCGATGCTCGTCACCCTGCGAGGCTACCGCACCCGAGCTGATGGGTCATGCCCATGGGTCTTGCCGACCGGTAGCGCCAATTGGTCGCGCCGATTGGCCGCTCGGACGGTTGCGACCGATCCGCAACCACGCGTCCGGGCTCGATCGGCTACCCTCCGGGGAGATGTACTTCGACGAATTCAAGCACCAGCTTCCGGACCTCGACGAGCGCGAGACCGCGGACTGGCTCGAGTCCCTCGACCAGGTCGTTGGCGAGGAGGGGCAGAACCGTGCCCGCTTCCTCATGTACAAGCTGCTCAAGCGCGCGCGCCAGCTCCACGTCGGGCTGCCTCCGCTGACCCAGACCCGCTACATCAACACGATCAGCCCGGAGCAGGAGCCGTTCTTCCCGGGCGACGAGGCGATCGAGCACCGGATCCGCCGGATCGTCCGCTGGAATGCGGTGGCGATGGTCCTGCGGGCCAACAACCGGTTCCCCGGCATCGGCGGCCACCTCTCGACCTATGCCTCGGCGGCCAGCCTGTACGAGGTGGGCTTCAACCACTTCTTCCGGGGCAAGGATGGCCGGACGGCGGCGCCGGCGACCAGGTCTTCTACCAGGGCCACGCCGCCCCCGGGATGTACGCCCGGGCGTTCCTCGAGGGCCGCCTGAGCGAGGACCAGCTCGACCACTTCCGGCGGGAATCGGTGCCCGGCGAGGGACTCTCGTCCTATCCCCATCCGCGGCTGATGCCCGACTTCTGGGAGTTCCCGACGGTCTCGATGGGCCTCGGCCCGATCAGCGCCGATCTACCAGGCCCGCTTCAACCGCTACCTCGCCAACCGCGGCCTGGCCGACACCTCGCGGCTCACGGGTCTGGGCGTTCCTGGGCGACGGCGAGATGGACGAGCCCGAGTCGCTCGGCGCCCTCTCGCTGGCGGCCCGCGACGGCCTCGACAACCTGACCTTCGTGGTCAATTGCAACCTGCAGCGACTGGACGGCCCGGTACGCGGCAACGGCAAGATCATCCAGGAGCTCGAAGTCCGTCTTCCGGGGCGCCGGCTGGAACGTGATCAAGGTGATCTGGGCCCGCGAGTGGGACGACCTGCTGGCCCGCGACACGGATGGCGTCCTGGTCGACAAGATGAACGAGACAGTCGACGGCGAGTTCCAGAAATACTCGGTCGCCGGCGGGGCCTACATCCGGGACCATTTCTTCGGACCGGATCCGCGCCTGGGCAAGCTGGTCGAGCACCTCAGCGACGACGATCTGGCCCGGCTGCGCCGAGGCGGCCACGACTACCGCAAGGTGTACGCCGCGTACAAGGCGGCGACCGAATTCCGGGACGGGCCGACCGCCATCCTGGTCCACACGATCAAGGGCTGGACGCTGGGTCCGGGCGTCGAGGCCCGCAACATGACCCACCAGGCCAAGAAGCTCTCGGAGCAGGAGCTGCGCGTCTTCCGGGACCGGCTCGAGCTGCCGATCCCCGACGCCAAGCTCAAGGATGCCCCGTACTATCACCCCGGTCCCAGCTCGGAGGAGGTCGAGTACCTCAACGAGCGGCGCCGCCAGCTGGCCGGCTTCCTGCCTCGACGGATCGTCCGGGCCAAGCTCTTCAGCGCGGTGGCCCCAGCCGTGGACGCCGAGTTCTCGGCCGGCAGCCCCACTCCGGTCAGCACCACGATGGTCTTCGCGAGGCTCCTCCGGAACCTCATTCGAGACCCCGAGCTGGGTCCCCGGATCGTGCCGATCATCCCCGACGAGGCGCGCACGTTCGGCCTGGACCCGCTGTTCAAGGAGGTCGGGATCTACGCCGCCCACGGCCAGCACTACGAGCCGGTCGACTCCGAGCTGCTCCTGTCCTATCGCGAAGCCCAGGACGGCCAGGTGCTCGAGGAGGGCATCACCGAGTCGGGCTCGATGGCCAGCTTCCAGGCGGCCGGCACGTCCTACGCCACCCATGGCCTGGCGACGATCCCGTTCTACATCTTCTACTCGATGTTCGGCTTCCAGCGGACCGGCGACCAGGCCTGGGCCTTTGCCGATGCCCGCGGCCGGGGCTTCATGCTCGGCGCAACCGCCGGCCGGACGACCCTGACCGGCGAGGGCCTCCAGCACGACGACGGCCACTCGCACCTGCTGGCCTCGACGATCCCCAACATCCGGGCCTACGACCCGGCCTACGCCTACGAGCTGGCCGCGATCGTCCGCGACGGGATCGAGCGGATGTACGTGCGCGGCGAGGACGTCTACTACTACGTCACCCTGTACAACGAGAACTACCCGATGGCACCCAAGCCGGACGGCGTGGACGAGGGCATCCTCAAGGGCATCTACCGCTTCGCGGGTCCGCCCGAGCCGGTCGCCGGCGATGCCCGGGCCCAGCGCGTCCGGCTCGTCGGCAGTGGCTCGATCCTGCAGCAGGTGCTCGAGGCCCAGGCCATCCTGGCCCAGCAGTTCGGGATCGCCGCCGAGGTCTACAGCGCGCCGTCGTTCCAGCTCCTGCGCCGGGAGGCCCTCGAGGTCGAACGCTGGAACCGGCTCCACCCGGCCGAGCCGGGCCGGACGCCCTACGTCAGCCAGGTGCTGGGGCCCGAGGGTGGACCGGTCGTGATCGCCACGGACTGGCTCAAGGCCGTGCCCGACCTGGTCGCCCGCTGGCTGCCCCGCGACTACGTCTCGCTGGGCACCGAAGGCTTCGGCCGGAGCGACACCCGGGAGAACCTGCGGGCCCTGTTCGAGATCGACCCGCCGGCGATCGCCGCGGCCGCGCTGAGCGCGCTGGCCCGCTGCGGCGGGTTGACCCAGGAGCGGGCCGCGACGGGCATGCGCGAGCTGGGCCTCGATCCGGACAAGCTCGACCCGGCGGCCCTCTAGGCCGAATGAGGAGTGCCGAGCCCTGACGGGCCCGGCACTCCTGCTCCTCCGGGAAATTCGAGCTGGCCGGCGAGCTTCTCGCCGATTGGGACTACTTGATCAGGTAGACCACGTTGACCGTGATCGTCACGTCGTTCGTGCCGACCTGGATCGGGGTCGCGACCTTGGCCGAGTCGGTCGGGGCGGCGGCACCCGCGGCGAACGGCATCGGGTTGTGGATCGGGGCGGAGGTCTCGACGATCGAGGCGACCCCGGCGATCGCGATGCCGGCGCTGCTGGCCAGCGGTCGGCCTTGGCCCTGGCCTCGGTCATCGCCGCCTGGCGCGCCTGGGCCTCGGCGGCGGTCTGGTCGCTGACCCGGAAGGTGACCCCGTCGACCGAGGTCGCCCCGGCAGCCAGGCTGTTGTCGATCGCATCGCCCAGCTTGGCCAGGTCACGCACCGTGACCGTGACGCTGTTGGACATCTGGAAGCCGGTGATCCGAGGCGGGTTGCTCCCGTTCTGGTAGTCGTAGGTCGGCTGGAGCGACAGGTTCGAGGTCTGGATGTCCTTGTCGTCGATGCCCAGCGCCTTGAGCGCGGCGATGACCTTGGTCATCGCCGCGGCCGCGTCGGCCTGGGCAGCCTTGACGCTCGGCCGGCTGACGGCGACGCCGAGGTGGAGGTCGGCCACGTCGGGCTTGAGGGTCACGGTGCCGGTGCCGGACACGCTGATCGTGTGCTCGGGCGGCGTACTCGAATCGGCGGCCAGGGTCGGCCGTGGGCTCAGGGCCGGCAACGAGGTCGCGGCGAGGAACAGGCTGACGCCGATCCCGGCGGCGATCAGGCGAGCTCGGCGGCCGGGCGTGGGGATGGTCAGCGTCGTGGACATCGGGTGAGCGCTCCTGTCGGATCGCCGGCCTGGTCCGGCCGGTCTGACCCGAGAGACGACAGGGCTGCCTCGCTGGTTCCCTGGGTCGATGGACGGGTGTCCGGCCCGGTCAGGCCAGCAGGCGGCCCAGCTCCACGGCCCGCACGGCAGACAGCCCGTCGGCGTCGTGGCGCAGGAACACGAAGGCATCGTCGCCGGCCGCCAGGAACGGCTCGATCCGGGCGGCCCAGGTGGCCAGCTCGGCCGGGTCGTAGCCGCTCCGGCGCAGGCGGAGGTACAGGAAGCCGCCCGTCCGCCGGATCGTGGGCGGCTCGTCCAGCTCGTCCAGGTCGGTCGCGCACAGGACGGCGCCCACCCCGGCCAGGGCCGCGAACGTCTCGTCGACGTGCCACGACGGGTGCTGGAACTCGAGGGTCAGGCGCAGGTCGGGCGGCCACGCCGAGAGCAGGTTGGCCAGCCGCGCGTCATCGCGCTGGACGTTGGCCGGGACCCGGAACAGGACGGTTCCCAGGCGATCGCCGAACGCGCGCAGGGGCGTGGTCAGCCACGGCACGGACTGGGACGGATCGACCATCAGGGCCCGCAGGCTGCCGCCGCGCTGGGCCTTGACCGCGAACCGGAAGTCGTCAGGGGTCGCGGCCAGCCAGCCGGCGACGGCGGCCGTCGGACGGGCTGCGATAGAAGGTGTTGTTCAGCTCGCAGGCCGGCAGGCGCTCGGCGTAGGCGCGAAGCAGGTCCCGCCCGGGCACGTCCGGCGGGTAGAACAGGGGAGCCCAGTCACGGTAGGCGAAGCCGCTCGTGCCAACGAGCACGCGCCCGCGCGTCGATCGGAAGCCCGCGACCCTGCGATCGAGCCGCCCAGCAGGCGCTCGGCTACCGAGCCGAGGCGGGGGCCGTCGATGCGACGGCTGGCTCGGCCTCGGAGCGCTCGTCTTCGAGGGCGCAGCCGGCGACCGCGCAGACCGGCTCGCCTTCGGCCCGGACCCGCTCGCCCACCGCCCGGAATGAGCTGTTGAGGACGTCGAGCTCAGGGCCTGGCACGACGGCCAGGAAGTACTGGTCGATTCCGCGCAGGTGGGTTGCGGCGGCGGCCCGGAGACGGGCCTGGCCGGCCTCGGTCAGGACGGCCAGCGAGCCCCGCCCGTCACTCGTGCAGGTCGAGCGGCTGATCAGTCCGTCGGCCTCGAGCCGGTCGATCAGGCGAGTCACGCCACTCCGGCTGAGGAAGATGCCGTCGGCCAGCTGGTTCATCCGGAGCGCGTGGTCGGGCGCCTCGGCCACCTGCAGGAGCGCCGAATACTCGCCCAGGGTCAGGCCCTCTTCGGCCCGCAGATCCTCGTCCAGGCGGCGCGTCAGCAGGGCATGGGCCATCAGGAATGCCCGCCACGTCTCCAGGCGTGGATCGCGGGCACTCAGCGGCGGCGCGTGTCGGTGCGCGGGCTCTGCCTTGACAGCCGTCATGGCGGCATCATACGCCCGTGGGCAACTGATTGCGAACGCAACAATCGTGCCACGGGACTAGGCGCCGAGCGCCTCACCGACCCAGGGCAGGAGGGTGTAGCCGTCCTCGTCGTAGACATTGCCGAAGGACCAGGTCGCCCCGTCGGCCGAGTCGACCCAGCCGTCGAGGATCGCCTCCACCTCGGCCATGCCGGCGGTCAGGGGCACCGTGAACGAGGTCAGCTCCTGCTCCCGGCCGTCGAGCGAGCCGCCCAGGGCCAGGATCCGCGGCGCAAGCTCCTGGTCGACCCGGCCGGCCAGGTCCAGGCCCGGATACCAGACCTGGACGCACAGGTTGCCGCCGCGCTCCTTGACCCGGTAGAGGCTCGACTGCGGGTCGACCACGAAGACGTCGCCCTTGGCCAATCCGTCCAGGATCCCCGGCGAAGCGAGGAGCCGGAAGCGAGCCGGCCCGAGGACCTCGACCGGCACCTCCTCGTAGACCGGCTGGCCCGATTCCTTGATCGTGGCCAGGAGGCGGACGGTGGACTGGTTCTGTTCCGACTGGTTCTGCTCGGGACCGCTCATCGGCCTATTCTCGCCCATCCGCCGTCGGCCGGCAGCGGCCTGGCTATCCTGCTCGGATGACGAGCCCACCCTCGCCGGCCGAGCCGGGCCGCCCGGCCTACGGTGCCCAGAGCATGACCGCGCCTCTGCGCGAGGTCCTCGTCAAGCGGCCCGGCCCGGCCTTCGGGCGCGCCTTCGAGGAGCCCGCCCACGGCTTCCTCCATCCGGTCGACCTGGCGGTCGCCCAGCGCGAGCACGACACCTTCGTGGAGCTGCTGGCCGGCCTCGGGCCGACCGTCCACGAGCTGGACCTGGAGAGCGCCAGCCCCGACCTCGTCTACCAGTTCGACCCGTTGCTGGTCTCGGATCGGGGGGCCATCCCGCTCCGCGCCGGCAAGGCCAACCGGCGGGGCGAGGAGCTGCTCGTCGAGGGCTGGGCCAATCGCCACGGCATCCCGACCCTGGCCCGGATCGACGCGCCGGGCACGATCGAGGGCGGGGACACGTTCTGGCTCCGGCCCGACCTGCTGTGCATCGGCCGGACCCTGCGCACGAACGAAGCTGGGGCCGAGCAGCTGGCCGGTCTGGTCGGTGGCGATGTCCGGATCTTCGACCTGCCCTACTGGCGCGGGCCGGCCGAGCTGGTCCACCTCCTCTCGGTGATCTCGCCGGTGGCCGACGACCTGGCCGTCGTCTACCTGCCCCTCCTGCCAGTCGGCCTGTGGCGGCTTCTGGATGAGCTGGCGATCCGGCTGATCGAGGTGCCCGAGTCGGAGTTCGGGTCGCTCGGCTGCAACGTCCTGGCGGTGCGGCCCGGCGTGGTCATCCTGGCCGAAGGCAATCCGATCACGGCCGGCCGCCTGGCCGCGGCGGGCTGCGAGGTCCACACCTACCCGGCGACCGAGATCGGGCTGAACGGCTCCGGTGGGCCCACCTGCCTGACTCGGCCGCTCTGGCGCGCGACGGCATGAGCCTGCGGCTCAGCCCGCTCGAGCAGGCCGCGCTCGATTCGATCGATCCGGCCCGGATCGAGCGCGAGCTCCGGGTGATCCTGGCGATCCCGAGCGTGACCGGCGACGAAGAAGCGGTCCAGGCGGTCGTCGCCGGACTGATGGCCGAATCCGGTCTTGCCGTCGAGCGCGTCTCGACCGATCCGGCGGAGCTCGCCCGGGATCCCGACTGGCCGGGCAGCGAGATGGACCGCACGACCCTGCCCGTCGTGATCGGACGGGCAGGCCCGGCCGGTGGGCGGCGGATCATCGTGCTTGGCCATGTCGACGTGGTCCCGGTCGGTGACGAATCGCTGTGGCGGTCGCCGCCCTGGGTGCCGACCCTTGCCGATGGTGCCCTGTATGGCCGCGGGGCGGTCGATATGAAAGGAGGCGTGATCGCCGGCCTGGCCGCGGTGCGTGCCGCGCTGGTCGCGATCCGGGCGAGCGGCCTCGAGCCGGCCGGCGAGATCCTGTTCGTCACGGTGCCTTCGGAGGAGGATGGCGGCGGGGGGATGCTGGCGGCCATTCGGGCCGGGGTCAGCGGCGACGCTGCGGTCATCCCGGAGCCAACCGGGCTCGAGCTGGTGACCGCCCACGCCGGGGCGATCACCTTCCGCCTGACGATCACGGGCAAGGCTGCCCACGCCTCGAAGCGCCGCGAGGGCGTCTCGGCGCTGGCCAAGCTCGTCGTCCTGGCCGATGCCCTGGCCGCCGACGAGCGGGCCCGCAACGCGGCCGAGACGCGGCCCCGGCTGGCCGCCCTGGGCCTGCCCTACCCGACGATCATCGGCAAGGTCAACGGCGGCGAATGGGCCTCGACGGTGATCGACCGGATCGTGGCCGAGGGCCGCTACGGGGTCCGCCTGGGCGACACCTGGCAGCAGGCCGAAGTCGAGCTGCGGGCGGTGATCGCGGCGGCCTGTGCCGCCGATCCCTGGCTGCGCGACCATCCGGCCCAGGTCGAGCTGGTCGGTGGCCTGTTCTCGTCGGCCGAGATCGCCGACGACCATCCCTTGCCGGTCGCCCTGGCCGGCGCGATCGAGGCCGTCCTCGGACGCCGGCCGGCATTCATCGCCGAGCCCTACGGGGCAGACATGCGCCTGCTGATCCACGAGGGAGGGACGCCCACGGTCATCTTCGGACCGGGCCGGCCCGAGGTTGCCCATGCCCCCAACGAGCACGTCCCGCTCGAGGAGGTCGTGGCCTGCGCCGGGGCGCTCGCAGTGTGGCTCCTGCGCGAGATCGGACCGGCCTAGCCGAACAGCTCGTCGAGGGCCTGGCCGAACGCCGCCGTATGGGCGTCCACGTCGGCCTCGGTCGTGGCCGGGCTCATCAGGGCCATGTTGTGGAACGGGGTCATCAGGATCCCTCGGTTCATCGCATAGAGATGCAGGAAGCGCTCGAGGGTCGGATCGCTGGCGGCCCACTGGGCCGCACCGTCTCGCGGCGGCTGAGGCAGGAAGTGATACTCGGCCCGGCAGCCCAGGCGGGTCACGTGCCAGGGCACGGCCCGATTCGTGGATCGCCTCGCCGACGCCGGCGGCCCAGCGCTCGGCCAGCGGGATCATCCGCTCGAAGGCAGCCTCGGTGAGGACCTCGCCGAGCGTGGCCCGGACCGCGGCCAGGGACAGGGCGTAGCCAGCCAGGGTCCCGCCAACACCACCCACATCCGAGTTGTCCATCTCGAGGAAGGCGTCGATCCGGTCGCCCAGCTCCTCGCTGAAGCCGTAGGTGCCCACGGGAATGCCCCCGCCGATCGTCTTGCCGATGACCAGGATGTCGGGATCGAGGCCGAACGCCTTGGTGTAGCCACCCGGCCCAGCGCAGATCGTGTGAGTCTCGTCGATGATCAGGAGCGTGCCGTAGCGCCGGGTCAGCTCGCGGACGCCCTCGAGATAGCCCGGCTCGGGCAGGACGATCCCGATGTTGGTCAGGGCCGGCTCGATCAGGAGGACGGCCACATCGCGCTGGCTGAGGGCCGCTTCGAGCGCCCCGAGATCGTTGTAGGGCACGACCCGGGTCGTGACCGCCGGGTCGACCGGCGGGCCCATGTTGCCCTCGCGCTCGACGACCCGGCCGTCCGGGGCCAGGGTGGCGATCGTCTCGTCGACCGAGCCGTGATAGCAGAAGTCGTGGACGGCGATCCGGGGCCGGCCGGTGACCATCCGGGCGAGCCGGATCGCGAAGCGGTTGGCGTCGGTGGCGGTCAGGGTGAACTGCCAATACTTCAGGCCGAAGCGGCGCTGGAGCTCCTCGCCGCACCACAGGGCGTCCTCGGTGGGGAGCATATGGGTGATCCCGTGACCGTGGAGCTGGCGCTCGACCGCCGCGACGGTCGGACCTGCGTCATGGCCGGCCATCGCGCCGGTGTCGCCCAGGCAGAAGTCGATGTAGTCGTGCCCGTCGACATCCTGGAGATGGGCGCCCGAGGCGCTCTCGACGAAGAGCGGGAAGCCGCCGGCCCACTTCACCATCCAGTTCATCGGGACGCCAGCCAGGAGCGAGCCCTTGGCTCGTTCGGCCAAGGCGAACGATCGGGGATTGTCGGCGCGGAACCGGCGGATCTCACGATCCATGAGGCTGGTCAGCCGGTCGCGATCGAGGGTCCGATACGGAGTCGATTCGTTCATCGACCCATGATGCTGGTTGGGCCCAGTCGTTGTGCCCCCGGTTTCGGAGGCTGAGTCCATCGGGTCTTAGTTGACCCGGCGGTGCAGGCCGCAGATCGGGCAGGTCGCGACGCCGGTCGACGGATCGAGCCGGAGCAGCGTGGCGCAACCGTTGGTTGAACAGAAGAGGGGATGCGCGGCGGCCGTCCGGCGGCGCATCCGGCGCATGGCCTGGGCGCGCATGGGCGCACCGACAGGTGAGGTACGAGTAAGCATTGGAGTGAACGATCCTGGTTTTCTGACCGCTCGAACGAACCCGGAATAGGTGGGTCGGAGCGGACTCGGTTTTGATTGCCTGGCGCGTCGCGGGAGCAAAGTTCTGTGCTCTGACCTGCGACGCCGCTCGGGCGTTGACTCGAAGATGATGAACCAGAACACCCGTTCTGTCAAACGCCCGATGGTCCGGGGTGGTCGCGGGGCGCCGGTCGAGGCGATCGAGGGGCGCGGCCGAGGCGATCGAGCCTAGCCGTCGCGGTGGTAGCGCTCCATCAGCCGGGTGACGGCCAGCCGGGCGGCGCGCCACTCCTCCTGGTCACCCAGCATCTCGACCTCGGCCGAGCCCCACCGGGCGAGCTGGCTGATCGCCGTGACGACGGCATCGTGCAGGACGGCCCGACCCCGGCCGGCGTCCATCATGCCGGTCACCAGGTAGCGTCGGACGAGGTCGAATGGCGCCCACGCCTCCCCGATCCGGATCCGGTCGCCGACCCGCAGCGACTCCAGCCAGTCGTCGTCGCCGACCGGGTAGCGCTCATGCTCATCGAGATGCTCGGCAATCGGCAGTCGTCGGCCGGAGCCGGCGAGCGAGGGAAGCAGGCCGTCGTCGGCGACGGTCCGATAGCAGACCGGGCAGGACGGCAGCTGGGCCTCCGCGGACGGCGCGCTGCCGTAGGCGATGCCGCACCGGCGGCAGAAGGTCACCCCGGGATTGGGCTGGATCGCGCCGCACTGGCGGCAGCTCCGGGCGGTCGCCGCCGGGGCAGAACGGGTCAGTCCGAGCATGGCTGCGCGGTCGGGAATCGGGGCATGGCTCAATGATCGGGGCTCGCGGCCCGGATGCGAAGACGGCCGGGTTGGACGTTGGTCCGGGTGCGCGTTCGGCGTTCGTCCGGAATGGCGCGCGGGCGCACCGGTAGGCCCCAGCTGGACTTCGGCCGGGTGGGCCGAGGCTAGTCGGAGCGGGCCTCCACGGGCTGCGCTTCGAGCCGCTCCGGATGGATCGGTTCGGGGTCGCTCGGCTCAGCCTCAGTCGGCGGGGCGTCGCCCGGCTCGAGGTCCGTGTTGAAGCCGTGAATCACCTTCGACTCGGCTCCCGGAAAGAAGAAACCGAGCTCAAGGTCGCTCTCGATCCGATCCACGGCGTACCGGTTCATCCAGGCCAGGTGATGGCTGTCGACGCCGTCCTCGGGCCGGCCGGTCAGGCCGAGCCGAACGTCGCCCAGGAGCACGAACGAGCCGGATGGCCGGGCGAGCGCCCGGGCCGGATCGAATCCCGGCAGGGTCGGCAGGCGGCCCTCGATGACGTACGGCCCGGCGTGGATCCGGACGTCATGCCAGACCGAGTGGGCGGGTCCCTCGAACTCGGGCGGGGCGACGACGACCAGGAAGTCGTCGACCGGCTGGCGGGTCGTCCCGCCGATCGCGCTGACCTGGCCATCGAGGCGGGAGAAGCGGCCGCCTTCGACCGGCAGCTCGGCGAGCGTGCCCAGCAGGTCGCCCAACCGCTCGTCGGCGGCGATCATGCCGTGGCGAATCCCCTCGGCGGTATAGGCCTCGAACTGGATCGACATGCGACACCCCGTTCCTGGCGAGCCTCGCACGTCCCACGAGCCGCGTCCATCCACGGCGGTACCGTCCGGCCCGATCCGTTCGTACCCGGCCGTGCTCAGCAGGTGTCAGCCGGCACCGCCGCGGAGGGCGAAGGCAGTCGGCTCAGTAGGGCGGCCAGGGGATCGCCGGTCGCTCGGGATCCGGCTGGGGGAAGCACCCAGCGGCCAGCAGGTCGGCCAGGCGGGCGCGAGTCGTCTCGACCTCGATCGGCTCGAGCAGGCCGGCCAGGCGCCGGCCCAGCCGGCCGTCCAGGGCCGCGGCCAGGGAGCGCAACGCGTCGAGCTCGTCCGCCTCGAACGGCTGACCGCGCCAGGCCCACAGGACGGTCCGCAGCTTGGGCTCGTCCGAGAAGCACACCCCGTGATCCACACCGTACAGGTGGAGCGGGCGAGCGGAATGGTCGACCGGCTCGTCGCCGATCTCGGCCGCGGCCGCTTCGAGCTGGTCGCTCGGAGTCAGGTGGTCCCGAGCCGGGGAGAGGCTGGCCGGCAGGATGTGGCCGCCCTTGCGGTCCGTGTTGTTGACGACTGCGTCGAACAGGGCCATCCGGCGCAGCCGGAGATCCGACAGCCGGACCAGGTCCCAGGAGTGAACCGCCGGGTCGGTCTCGATCCAGAGCTGGACCATGCCCGGCCCGAACGGTCCGTCGCGCAGCACGGTGGGCGGCACGATCGCCCAGCCGATTGCGTCGGACACGAGCGCCGCCGCGACCTCTCGATTGGCCAGCGTCCCATCCGGGAAGTCCCACAGCGGCCGCTCGAAGCGGACGGGCTTGTAGATGGCGGCGGCCTCGCGGCCGGCCGAGCGGAGGCTGCAGTACAAGGCGGCGTTGGACGACTCGACGAGCCGGCCCTGAACGTCCAGCTCGCCGGTCCGAAGCAGGCCCAGGGCTTCCGTTCGATCGAGTCCGGCCAGCCCTGGCAGGCTCATCCGCTCAGTTCAGGTAGGCCGTCGGACGCAGGCAGATGTGGCCCTGGGGATCGAGCGGCTCGCCGCAGCGCGGGCAGAGCGGCCGGCCCCCGGCGATGACCCGGGCGGCCTGGGCCACGAAGGCCCGGACGTCGGCCGGCGAAAGCCGGACCCGAATCAGGTCGGGGCCGTCGCTGTCCTCGTCCTCGTCAAGGGCCTCGTTGATCGCCTCGTCCACTTCGTCGTCCTCGGTCAGCGCGGCGGCCTGGACCATGACCGTGGACCGGGCGCTGTCCCAGCCGATCGTCATGGCGCCTACCCGGAAGGCCTCCACCAGGGGCTCGCCCAACGGCTCGTCGTCCGGCATTCGGTCATCGGCGCCGGCCGGAATGCCCTCCACGCCGCGCTCGGCGAGGGTGTCGAGGAGGGCCGCCAGGTTGGCCGCCAGGACCGCCACCTGGGTCTTCTCGGCGGCCACGCTGATGATCGAGCCACCCTGCCGGGCCTGGAGGAAGAAGGCGCGGTGACCGGGCTCGCCGACCGTGCCCGCGACGAACCGGTCCGGTGAGTCGAAGTTGGAGATCCGACGAGTCATGCGGGTGCCTCTGGCTGGGCGGGCCGGCGTCGCCGGCCTGTCTTCTTCTGCTTCGCTTCGATGAGGTCGATCGGATCGCCGCCCTGGTCGTTGATCCGCAGGACGTACGGCCGGAGTCGGGTGTATCGGACAACGCTGAGCGAGGCAGGCCCGACCACGATTCGCTGGAACTGGTCGAGATGCAGACCCAGGGCGTCGGCCAGGATCGCCTTGATCACGTCGGCGTGGCTAACGATGGCATAGGTGGCCTCGTCGCCCAGGCGGCTGTTCCAGTCGCGCACCGCGGCCACGGCCCGGGCCTGCGTGTCGCGCAGGGCCTCCCCGTCGGGGAACGTCACGGCCGAGGGGTGGGCCTGGACCGTCGCCCAGAGCGGATCCTTGGCCAGCTTCTTGAGCTCGCCCCCGGTCCACGCCCCATAGCGGACCTCGCCGATCCGCTCGTCGACATGCCGCTCGGGGGCTGGCTCGCGGCCGGCCGCGACCGCGTCGGCCGTCTCCAGGCAGCGCTCCAGGGGCGAGCTGACGATGGCGGCCAGCGCCACCGGCGCCAGCCGGGCACCCAGCGCTGCGACCTGGGCACGGCCGCGCTCGTCCAGGTGGACGCCGGGCGTCCAGCCGGTCAGGACGGGGCCGGTCAGGGCAGTCAGGCCATGGCGAAGGAACAGGACGGTGGTCACGGGAGGCAAATCCTACCCCCGGCCTGCCGGAGGTGCGGCCGCGCGCCGTCGAGCTGCGCCTCGGGCTATCCTGCGGCCATGGCTCAAGCAGCGGCCCCGGCGGATCCGGCACTGGGCGCGGCATTCCTCCGCGCGATCGAGGCGCGGCTGCCGGCCGTTCGCCTGCTGACCGATCCCATCGACCTCGAGGCCTACCGGCGCGACGAGACGGCCTACCTGGAGCCGCCACCGCCGCTGGCCGTGGCCCAGCCGACCGAGACGTCCGAGGTCGCCGAGCTCGTTCGCCTGGCCGCCCAGCACCAGGTTCCGATCGTGCCCCGCGGCGCGGGCAGCGGGCTGTCGGGCGGGGCGATCTCCGTCGCCGGCGGCCTGACCATCTCGTTCATGCGGATGAACCGGATCCTCGAGATCGACCAGGCCAACCTGGTGGTCGTGACCCAGCCCGGCGTCCTGAATGCCGTGCTCAAGCGGGCGGTCGCGGCCGAGGGCCTGTTCTACCCGCCCGATCCGGCCAGCACCGAGATCTGCTCGATCGGGGGCAACCTGGGGACGAATGCCGGCGGGCTGTGCTGCCTCAAGTACGGCGTAACCCGGGACGCCGTGGTCGGGCTGGAGATCGTGACGGCCACCGGCGACGTCGTCCGCCTGGGGGGCCGGACGACCAAGGATGTGGCCGGCTACGGCCTGATCCCGTTGATCGTGGGCTCGCAGGGTACGCTCGCCCTGATCACCGAGGCGACCCTCCGGCTGCGGCCGGCGCCGCCGCCCAAGGCCACCCTGCTGGCGTTCTTCCCGAGCCTGGTCGCGGCCGGCGATGCCGTCTCGGCCCTGGCCGCTGCCGGGGTCGAGCCATGCACCCTGGAGCTGCTCGACCAAACCACGATCCGGGCCGTCGACGACGACCACGGCCTGGGCCTGGACCGCGACGCCGCGGCGATGCTCATGATCGAATCCGACCTGCCCGGCAGCGCCGCGACCCGGGCCCTCGAGCTGGCCGAGGCCGCCTGCCTGGGAGCCGGCGCAGGCTCGACGATCGTGGCCGCGGACCAGGCCGAGGCCGACATGCTGCGCCAGGCCCGCCGGCTCGCCTTCAACTCGATGGAGCGCCTTGGAGTGGCCCGGATGGAGGACGTCGGCGTGCCCCGCGGGCGGGTGCCCGAGCTGCTCGCTGAGATCGAGCGGATCGGCCGGGAGCAGGGCCTGACGATCGCCACCTTCGGCCACGTCGGCGACGGCAACCTCCACCCGAACATCATCCTCGAGCGCGACGACCCGAACGGCGAGGCCAAGCTCGAGCGAGCCTGCGACGCGCTCTATCGAGCGGCAATTGCGCTGGGTGGCACGGTCACCGCAGAGCACGGCATCGGAGCTTCCCGGCGAGGCTACCTCGAGCTCCAGCGCGGGGCCGGGGCGGTTGCCTTGATGCGGGCGGTCAAGTCCGCGTTCGATCCCCTGGGCATCCTCAACCCGGGCAAGGTCCTGCCCGACGCCTGACCCGGTCAGAGCCACCAGGTGGCGAGGTCGGCTCCGATGTGGGCGATGGCCGGGGCGGCGACGCTGCCCGAGACGAGGCGCAGCCCGCCCAGGAAGACCCCGACGCCCAGGTCGAGGGGCACGACGTGCCAGCCGTAGAGCGGCACGTGGATCAGGGCAAAGACGATGCTCGTGACCACCACGGCCAGGGCGATCCCGCCGATTCCGTGACCGCGTCGAACAGGACACCTCGCAGGATCAGCTCCTCGGCCGACGCGACCAGGACCGTGATCAGTGCCCACCACCCGAAGTCGGTCTGGGGCACGACCCGCAGGGGCAGGCCGGCCAGGCGGCTGGCCCCGATGGCCAGGCCGACGAGCACGGCCGCGCCGGCCAGGCCGATGATCACGCTGCCGGCCCTGATGGCCGCCGGCCGGTAGCCGCCCGCCCAGGCAATGCCAAGGAGGGTTAGCCCGAAGAGCGCGCCGACCACGAGCGGGGACGCCTGGGCGGCCGTGGCAGCCCAGCGGGCGCCGACCACGACGAGCAGGGCGAGGCCGATGACCATCGAGCGCCCCAGGCCGGCGGCACGACGGTCCCGGGCGACCAGCCGGCCGGCGGCGAAGGTCATCGGAAGGTCACCTGTCTTGTCAGCGCGCGAGGGGCACGAACTTGATCGCGGCCGTCGCATAGGTCGGCGGCCAGACGTAGGCGAACTGCTGGACGGCTTGCCACTGCCAGATGACCGCTGCCGCGCGGAGGTTCTGGCCGAGCGATTCGGCCGTCTCCGAGAAGCGCACGCCGGCGCCGTTGGCCAGGCTGCCGGTGGGCAGGTCCAGGCCTCGGGCCGCCGCCGCGATGGACGCCGGCTCCAGCGTTGTCCGGGTCGCCACCGGCAGGACATCGTGGAACAGGACCCAGGCCGCCGAGAAGCCCGACAGGACCTCCTCGGTCGGGCCGGCCAGGGCCGAGTCCTCGCCGATCGGCCCGACGATCACGGCCGCCCCGGCGTTGGCGCCGTTGCCCGCGCCTTCGTTTCCGCCCTCGTACGAGTCGGCCGGGGCTGCCACCGGGTTGTCGCTGGCCCAGGCCGTGGCCAGCCGGTCATAGAGCGCCCGGGCGGCCGGGTCGAGGGCGCCCGGCTGGAATCCGCCTGTCGGCCGGTCGGAGGCGAAGATTCCGATCGCGTCCGCCCCCAGCTGGCCCGCAAAGTCGGGCGTGCACTCGGCCATCGTGGAGCCGATCAGGGCCTTGACCTTGAGGCCGCTGCTGAGCATGGCCTGGCGGAAGGCCACGCCGTCGGCGATGTCGGAGGCGAGGATGACCACGGCGGGCTTGGCCGCCGCCAGCTCGGCCATCACCCGCGGCCAATTCGGGTAGGACAGGTTGTAGGTCTGCTGGTCGACCAGCTGGGCCCCGCTGGCCCGGGCCGTCGCCGCCGCGGCGGATGCCACCGACTGGGGATAGGCGTCATTCGCGGCGACAATCGCCAGGCGCAGGCCGGCGGCGGTGGTGCCCAGGCGGGGCGCCAGCTGGCTCGTCGCAAAGGTTGCCGAGTCGTCGCCCAGATTGGTCCCGCTGGCCCCCACCCGGAAGACGAGGGGCAGGCCCCGGCCGGTGAGCTGGTCGGCCACCGCACCGGCTTCCCAGTAGACCAGGCCGGCCTGGTCGGCGGCCGTCGCGGCCGGGATCGACAGGTCGGACGAGTAGGCCCCGACGACCGCCGAGACACCGTCGGCACGCAGGGCGGCCATCGCGGCCGGGGCCTGGTCGGCCGACTCGAGGTCATGGATATCCAGGACCACCCGGCGGCCGCCGACCCCGCCGTCCGCGTTCACGAAGTCCGCCGCCAGCTGGACACCGCGGAGCTCCTGGAGGGCGAGGGCCGCCGCGCTGCCGCTGATCGGGAAGACGGCCCCGATCCGGATCGGAGCGGCCGAACCCAGGGAATTGCCCGCGGGCGTTGCCCCGGCCGGACCGACGCTGTTGGCCGCGGGAGCACCCGCCGAGCAGGCCGCCACGAGGCCGGCAACGGCGATCACGAGAAGGCGGCGAAGGATCGGCGGCATGCGCGACTCTCCCTGGTGCAGTGTTGGCTGAGTGTGCCCGGTGCGGCTCATCGGCGCTTGCGCTTGCGCCGGTTGGCCTGGCCAGGCGGCGGCCGGGTTGCCGAGCCAGACGGTGGACGAGGGCGAGCCCCGCTCGGGGCCAGGCTCGCCTGGGCGCGCCGGCGACGACGAATCAGGACAAACCCGGCCGCCAGCAGGACGATCGTGACCAGCACCGTGAGGGCGCCGGCCTGGACGAACCCGAAGCCCGAGCCGCTCGCCACCAGGGCATAGTCGCCGCTGACGCTGGTGGTGGCGATGAAGAAAGCCGGCGTCCCCGATGGCGACGAATTGACCAGCCTCCATGTCCCGTTGGCGTAGGTCGCAAAGGAGGCCTCGCTGGTCGCGTCGGGCGCGCGCAGGACCAGCGTGAAGTCGATCCCGGGCTGCGTGCCCAGGGCAAGGCCGGCCTGGTCGCGCACCGCAAATCGATAGACGTTCCCCAGGATCGGCCCAACCGTGGACGATGCCGCGGGTGCGACCGGGTCGATCGTGACGATCACCGAGGTCGAGCCGGGGCCGAGCACGAAAGCGCCGGGGGCCGCGATCAGCTGGGCCTGCGGCGGCGTCTCAGCGGTGGCGGCATTGAAGCCGGGGCTCGCTCCGCCGGCGACGCCTTCGCTGACCTTGGCCGAGGTTGGCGCCCCGGTCTGGCCGGCGGCCGGGTTGAGGTAGTGATACGGCCCGAGGACGACGAGCCCGTCGAACAGCGGCGCCGCGACCGGGGCGACGATTTGGGCCAGCAGGATCAGGCCGATCCCGCCGGCCACGATCGCCCATGCCCGCCGCCTCGTCACCGGGCGAGTCGCCTCAGGCCCGGCCCCTGCTGCCTGATCAATGCACCGTGAAGAAGACTTCGGACGACCACACCCGGGGATCGAACGGCGCGTGGTCGGCGGCCACGAACTCGGCCTTCAGGACGTACGTCCCGGGGTGGACCGGCAGGTCCTGGGTCAGGCCGTAGTTCATCGAGACCAGGACGTTGTCCACGTACAGGTGGACGTGGCCCGTGGTCGGGCTGATGTTGGTCGTGGTGGCCGGCACGATGGTCGCGTTCTTGAGCGAGATGACCACGTGCAGGGTCGTGCCCGTGACGACCTCGTTGAGCGTGGGCGAGACGATCTCGACGACCGCCGGCGAGGACGGTCGGGAGCCGCCCGGGCTGGGAGCGGCGCTGGCCGGCGGAGGGCTGGCCGGAGCCGTGGCGCCTGGGCTGCCGCAGGCAGCCAGGACCATGGCCAGGGCGAAGAGAAGGAGGGTTCGGGGTCTGAACATGTGGATCCTCACGGGCTGACTGGAAGGTCGAGCTGAGTGGTGAGCTGGTCGCCGTTAGGGGCCGGGCCGGCCACCGCCAGGGTGTAGCTGCCGGCGGTCAGGGTCGTGTCGGCCACAAAATGGCCGGGCTCGAGCTGGCGCGGCATGAGCGCGATTGCCGGGCCGTCGACGGGGCCCATGACCATCGCCACGCTGGCCACCGGCAGCTCGTTGCCGGCCGAATCGAAGAAGGTCGCATGGACCTCGTTCTGGCCGGCCTTGCCCGGATCAAGGTAGAACTGGACGCTCCGGCCGGCCGACAGGTGGACGGTGTAGATCGTGGGCAGGCCGGCAACCGCGTTGACATCGACCGTGGCCGGCGCCGTGCGGGTGATCATCACGAAGGGCACTTCGACCGAGGCCGTCCCGTTGACGACGGTGGCGGTGACCTGCCAGGCGCCCACCAGCGACAGGTTCGAGCCGGCCGCACTGAACAGGCCGGGACCCGTTGGCGGCAGGTCCAACCGGGAGCTCCCGACGTCGGCCCGGCCGGGGAAGGTGAAACGCAGGCTGACGCCGGTGGCGCTGGCCAGGGCGGCGCCCGTGTCGTAGTCGGTCACGCTGGCCGTGAACGTGTTGAAGCCGGCCGAACCAGGTGAGACGTCGAGGCGGACCCGGACCGACGTGCCGAAGTCGGAGCCGGCCAGGGAAACCGGCTTGACCGGCGCACTGGATCCGGCGGGCGTCTCGGCCGGCGGCGGCAGGTTGACCAGGGAAGCCGACAGCAGGAGCACGGTTGCGCCGATGAGGAGCTCTGCCGAGCCCAGCCGGCGCAGGCCCCGGATGGTCCGGCCGGCCGCCGGTACATGCCGGAAGTGGTTGATCGCGCCGAAGACGGCGATCAGGCCCAGCAAGGCGGTCTTGGCCATGACCAGCAGGCCAAAGCTGGTCGAGACGAGGGCGTCGAGGGTTCCAACCTCCGAGATCGCCCGTAGCAGGCCGCTCACCGCCACGGTCACGATTCCGGCCGTCGCCAGGCGCGAGAAGCGCCGGGCCAGCCGGGCGGTGTCCTCGCTGGGCGTGCCCCGCAGGTTGACGACGAGGCCGAGCAGGCCGCCCAGCCACAGGCCGACGGCCACGACATGGACGAGCTGGACGAGGACGTCGAGACCGACATTCGCCCCCGCGGCCGCATGGCTGAGGGCGACGTCGGCGAACATCGCCCCGGCAGCCCCGACCGCGACCAGGACGAGGCCCGTACGCGACATCGCCGGCCTGGCCCAGACCAGGGCGATCGCCAGCCCGGCCACGACCAGGGGAATGATCCGGCCGACGATGCCCGGCCCGAACGAGGTGTCGAAGACCGAGCCGGGGTCAACCCCGGCGTCGGCCAGCTCGAGGACGATGACCAAGCCGGTGCCGGCCGCCGCGAACAGCCAGGCCACGGGCAGGACCCGTCGCACGGAAGCCGGCGTGCCGTGGGCCACGATGGCACCGAAGACGGCCAGTCCGAGCAGCCCGACCAGGCCGAGATAGAGCAGCCAGCGGGCGATCACCGCCCCAGGCGAGGGACCCGCCGAGGTCGCGCCGGCGGAGGCTCCCGAGCCCGGCGCCGGCGGCGCAACCCCGATCCCAAAGGCGAATGAGCCGCTGGCAAGGTGCCCATCCACCGCCGAGACCGTGCGCCAGGCAACTGTGTAGACGCCGTTGGGCAGGTTCGCCTTGAGCGGCACGCTCAACTGGAGGGGGTTGGTCGCATTCGGCGCGGTCGAGCCGGCCGTGACGTCGGCGCCGGACGTATCGAGCACCTTGATCGTCGACAGCTTGGGGTCGGGCCGTTCCCCGAAGGCGATCGAGACCTGGGCCGGTGGCGTGGTCAGCTGGGCGCCGGCGGCCGGGCTGCTCGATTGGGGCAGCGAATGGCCAAGGACCGGCCCTGGCCCGACGAGCCCGGCCAGGACCAGCCCGGCCAGGACCAGCCCGGCCACGAGCGGTCGGGCCACGACCAGCCTTGGCCCGCGGGTGAGCGTGGCCGCCCAGCCGGCCGGCTGGGCCTTGCCTGACATCGTCGGTCAGGCGGCCGGCCGGCGACCGCGCAAAGCGACGGCCAGCGCGACGACGCCGATGATCACGCCGAGCGCGCCGATCGCCGCCCCGACGAGCAGGGCCGTGTTGGCCGAAGACTGGGCCTCCGAGGCGGCCGACTCGGCCGCATCCAGCTCGGCCGAGCCACCGGTTGCGCTGCTGGCGGCCGGTCCGCTCGTCGCCCCACTCGCACCGGGCGCCGGGCTGCCCAGGCGGGCGTCGATCCGATCGAGCCGGGTGATGATCTCGGTCAGGGTCGGCAGCTGGTTGGGGAACTCGATGCCGGTCGAATCGACGACCGAGTTGAAGGTCGAGTCACTCGATGTCGCGGTCTCGTCGACCGGCGTCCCGTCGATCGTCCCGGTCAGGTGGAACGTGTAGTCGCCCGGCGCGGTCGGGATGATCGGCGCCTCGTAGTCGCCGGCGACGCCCAGGCCCGTGTCGGGATCGAAGGTGTTGAGCAGAGGCATGGGCGACGACGCCTGGCCGCCCACGCTGACCGTGACCTTCAGGTCGCCGTCGGCCAGATCGGTGACCGCCTTGCCGGCGGAGTCCTTGATCACGGCCTGGACCGCATTCTGCTGGCCAACATAGGTGGGCTCGTGGACCCAGCCCAGGGCCACGCTGTAGGTGCCGAAGGTCTTGACCACGTGAGCATCGGCCACGCTCGACAACACGAGCGCTGCGGTGACTGCACCGGCCATGGCGATGCCCAGTCGGCGGGAGTGAATCTTGTTCATGAATGACCCTCCGGGCCTCGCCCGATGTCCTCGACCGGCGAGTGCCGCTTGCGCAAGTTCGCCTCGGTCCGGGTCCGGCGGGGCCGGTCGGGCCGAGGGCTAGGCGAGCAGCGGCGGGGGAGGGGCTCGGCCGGTGATCCGGTGGCCGGTGATCGATGAGTGGCGGAGCTCGACCCAGGGCAGCTGCCGGTGGGCGATGGTCGCCGGCCGGTAGCGCAGCCGCGCCCGGGCGGCTTCGATCCGGGCGACCAGCAGGTCGCGCCGCCAACGGTACAGGGCATCGACCAGGGCGGTCGCCAGGGAGACCAGGGCGAAGACCCCGATGACCGAGTGGTACTGGGTGGAACCGAGCACCGTCAGGCCAGGAGCCGGCAGGCCGACCGAGACGTGCTCGATGTTCTCGACGAGCACGAACAGGACCAGGGCGATCGGCAGGATCACGAGCCACGCCCGCACCAGGTGGCCGGCCAGGTCGGCCGGACGCCCTGCCTGGATTGACTGGCGGTTGGCCTCGAGCCCGCGGGCCAGCCGGGACAGGGCGAGCAGGCGCAGGGAGCCGGCGATCGCGAGGCCCGCGGCCAGGGCAGCGACCAGGATGACCGTGCCGGTCCACTGGTCGCCGTGACCCGTCCGGGCCAGGGCCAGCCCGTACGACCCGCCGTCAGTCAGCAGGAAGACGAGGTCATGGGCCAGCACGAATGCGACGACCGCCAGGGCCGCCAGCCGGGATCGATCGCGCCATCGGGCCGGGATCATCGGCTCACTCTACGCGAGAAGCCCGGTGGGTGCCCTGGCCCGTTCGTTCCGGGTCGGGTCAAGCGGGCAACACGAACCAGAACCGGGTCAGGCCCTCGGCCGAGTCCGCGCCGACCCGGCCGCCGACGGCTTCGACCAGCTGCTGGACGATCGACAGGCCAATGCCAGCCCCGCCGTGGGCCCGGTCGCGCGACTTGTCGACCCGGTAGAAGCGCTCGAAGACATGGGGCAGGTCGGCCGGCCGGAATCCCCTCGCCGCTGTTCGACACGCTGACCAGGACATCGGCCGGCCGGCGCTCGGCCCGGATCGTGACCCGGCCCCCGCGGGGCGTGTAGCGGGTCGCGTTCTGGAGGAGGTTGCCCAGGACCTGGGCCAGGCCGTCGGGATCGGCGCGCGCCGCCAGCCGCTCGGGCAGGTCCAGCTCCAGCCGGAGCCCGGCCCGCTCCAGGGCCGGCTGGGCCAGCTCGGCGGCCATCCGCACGGCGCTCACGATGTCGATCTCGACCGGCTCGGCGATCCGCCCGACGGCGTCGCCCTCGGCCAGGGTGTCGAGCGATGCGGCCAGCCGGACCAATCGCTCGGCCTCGTCCCAGAGCGAGTCGAAGGTCGCCCGATCCGGCGCGATCACCCCGTCGCGCAGGCCCTCGAGGTAGCCCTGCAGGTTGGTCAGCGGGGTGCGCAGCTCATGGGCGGCGTTGGCGATGAACTCGCGCCGCATGCGCTCCTGTTCCTCCAGGCTGGCCGCCATCTGGTTGAACGAGTCGGCCAGGCTGGCGATCTCCTCCGGCCCGCGCCGGGGCACGCGCACGGCATAGTCGCCGGCGGCCACGGTGCGAGCGGCCGCCCCGATCTCGGCCAGGGGCTGGGCCAGGCGCCGGCCGAGGACCAGGGCCAGGACGATCCCGGCGGCAATCGCCGCCAGGATCGCGGCGAGCAGAACGATCGTGATCGACTGGTCGAACATCTCATGGGCGGTCTCGGCCGTCGCGCCGTGCTTCATCAGCAGGTCGGCGAAGACGGCCCCGCCGACGACGACCACGCCAAACGTGACGATGGCCACGGCCAGGCCGGTCGTCAGCACGGCGACCAGGACGATCCGGGCGCCCAGCCCCCGTGACCAGCCCGGCGGGCCGGAGCGTGAGCCGCTCACTCGCCGGAACCCGCGGCTGGGCCGGAGGGCCCCGCGCCGACCGCCGCGGCGGGCGGTCGGGCTGTCGATCGATAGCCAGCCCCGCGCACGGTGGCGACGAAGCGCGGCTCGGCCGCCATGTCGTCAAGCTTGTCCCGAAGCCGGCCGACGTGGACGTCGATCGTTCGCTCAAGGACCCCTTCGGCATCCTGGCCGTAGATCGCGTCGAGGAGCTGGTCGCGGGTCAGGACCCGGCCGTCGGCCTCGAGCAGGCTGAGCAGCAGCCGGAACTCGACGGCGGTCAGGGCGATGTCCCGCCCGGCGAGGGTGACCGTGTGGCGGCCGGGGTCGACGACCAGCTCGCCGTGGACGATCGGCTCGGGCGACCCGGACGCAGGCACGCCGCCGGGCAGCCCGCCGGGCACCCGGAATCAAGGGCCGGGCGGGATCGGGCCAGGACCCGGCCCACGCGCAGGACCAGCTCGGCCGGCGAGAACGGCTTGGCCAGGTAGTCGTCGGCGCCGCTGGCCAGGCCACTGATCCGGTCGGCCGTGGTGCCCCGAGCCGACAGGATGATCACCGGGGTGTCGTCGGCCGCGGCTCGAATCGAGCGCACGACCGACAGCCCGTCGATCTCCGGGAGCATCAGGTCGAGGACGACCAGGGCGGGCCGCTCGAGCTCGATGGCGCTGAGCGCAGCCCGGCCGTCGGTCGCGCCAACGACGCGATAGCCCTCGCGCTCGAGATAGGCGCGCACGAGCCGCACGATCTTGGCGTCGTCGTCCACGACGAGGATGGGGCGATCTTCCTTCACGGCCATCGTCGATCCATCCTACGGACCCCTCCGTGACGATGTCGTGACGGGAGCAGGGCAGGCCCAAGCCAGCTGCCGAGGCAACCTTCCGAGGCCACCCTTCCGCGGCGAGGCCGTCCGACATGCGTTCGTCACACGGCCGCGCTAGGGTGAGGTCATGACCAGCCCCGCCCCGCCTGCGATCGAGTCCGCCGAACCGGCTCGTCGAGCGCCGGCCTGGGCCGCCGCCCTGGCCGGCCTGGCCGCCGGCGCAGCGGCGCTGGCCGCGGGCGAGCTGATCGCCGGCCTGATCAGCGGCGCTCCGTCGCTGGTGACGGCCGTGGGCACCCTGGTCATCGCCCTCCAACCGGCCGGGGCCAAGGAGCTGATGGTCAGCCTGTTCGGGACCAGCGATAAGCTGGCCCTCAACCTGGCCGTCCTGCTGGGCGCCCTGGCGATCGCCGCCCTGACCGGCGTCCTGGCCGCCCGGCGCTTCGAAACCGCGGTCTGGATCTTCGGCGGCTTCGGCCTCCTGGCCGCGTTCGCGGCGTTCCAGGATCCGTTTACCTCCAAGGTCCTGGCCGTGGTCGTGCCCGCGGCCTGCGTGGGCCTGGGCGTGGCGACCCTGCGCTGGCTCCTCGGGCAGGTGCCCGGATCATCCGTTTGGTCAGCCCGCCGGCCCGCCGCAACGAGGGGCCGGGCCGGCCGCTCGACCCTCGATTCGGACGAGCGGCCGGTGTGGCGGCCGTCCAGCGGCAAGGCCGCCCGCCGGGCCGCGGCGGCCCAGGCCGGTTCGCGCCCGACGTCCCGGGCCGGCGGCAAGGCGGGTTCCGGCAACGCCCAGGCGGCAGCGACTTCGACCAGCCCCGAGTGGACCCGGCGCCGCTTCCTGATCGCCAGCGCGGGCACGTTCGGGGGAGCGCTGGTCGTTGGCAGCATCGGCCGCTCGCTCGTCAACGGCCAGCATCCAGCCGGTGTGGTCAGCACGTCCAAGCTGCCGGCCGTCCTCAATCCTGTCCCGCCCCTGACCTCGGCCGAATCGTTCAGCCTGTCCGGGATCACCCCGATCGTCATGCCCAACGACCAGTTCTACAAGATCGACACAACCCTGCTCACGCCCCAGGTCGATGCCAATGGCTGGCAGCTCGATGTGAAGGGCATGGTCGATCACCCCCTGACGTTCACCTATGACGAGCTGCTGGCCCTGCCCCTGTTCGAGCAGTACGTGACGATCGCCTGTGTCAGCAACGACGTCGCCCAGAACAACCAGCCCGGCCTCAACCTGGTGGGCAACGCCCTGTGGACCGGGGTGCGGCTCAAGGATGTCCTGGCCAGCGCCGGCATCCAGGCCGGGGCGACCCAGATCGTGGGCCGCTCGGTCGACGGCTTCACGGTGGGCTTCCCAACCGACTGGGCGATGGCCGAGGGCCGCGAGCCAATGATCGCGGTTGGCATGAATCGGGTCCCGCTGCCCGCCGACCACGGCTTTCCGGCCCGCCTGATCGTGCCCGGCCTGTTCGGCTACGTCTCCGCCACGAAGTGGCTGGCCTCGATCGAGCTGACGACCCGGGAGGCGGTCGACGGCTACTGGATTCCGCTCGGCTGGGCCAAGGACGGACCGATCCTGACCCAGTCCCGGATTGACCTGCCGCCCGGTGGCGCGAACCTGGCCGCCGGCCGGGTCAACCTGGCCGGGGTCGCCTGGGCTCCGGATCGAGGGATCGAGGGGGTCGAGGTCAAGATCGACAACGGTGACTGGCAGCCGGCCCAGATCAGCCAGCCGATCTCCAAGGCCACCTGGGTCCAGTGGCTCCTGCCCTGGACGGCGGTGGCCGGGCCGCATTCGATCGAGGTTCGGGCCACCGACGGCACGGGCACGATCCAGACGGACCAGATGACCGACCCCGCCCCGGACGGAGCCCGCGGCCATCACCGAATCACCGTCACGGTGGGCTAGGCGAGCCCGTCCAATCGGTGCCCAAATGCCCCAAACAGGGCGCATTGGTGACGTTGGTGGTACTTGCCTTGTCTTGCCGGATCGCGACAATAGTCCTATGAACAGCTATGAACTTCCCACGACAATTCGCCGGCGCCTAAGCGTCGGGCTCACGGCCGGCCTGGTCGGAACGGCCCTTGCCCTGGGCAGCGTCGCCGGGGTATCTGCAGCTGGCCTGGTCCAGCCGCCATCGCTGTCTTATTCGATCACCGAAAACACCAGCCTGCTCGTGCCCAAGGCGGCCATGCTGGCCGGCCAGCCGGCCGACGCCTACGTCCAGACGACCGACCTGACCGAGCAGCCGCCCGAGTGGGGCAAGATCTCGGGCGATGGCTCGGGCATCACCTACGTGCCCCAGACCGACTATGTCGGCAGCGACACGTTCAGCTATACGGTCTGCGAGCAGGTCGCCGAGGCCAAGCCGCTGTGCATGACCAACTTCGTGACGGTCAAGATCGGCAGCTCGGGTGGCGTCGGTGCCGCGACGGGCAAGCCCAAGGTCACCCCGCCGAGCACGTCGAGCAGCACGATCACCTCCGCCTCGAGCGACGCCGGACCCGGGGTCCTGCTCCTCATCGGTCTGGGGATCATGTCCGCCGGAGCGCTCCTGCTCGTCCCGGTCGGAGGCCGCCGAGGCCGCAACCAGGGTTAGTCACGGGCGCCCGATCAGGCCCAACCCACCCAAGCCGTTCATCTCGCCAGCCCCGGTCCGTCAGGTCCGGGGCTGCGTCGATTCCTCGATCCCTGTCCGGGCCGGGCGCACGATCGGCAGGTCGGTCCGTCGGCGCAGGTGGAATGACACCCCGTAGGGCGCACCCGTCTCGGGATCGAGCCGGGGCATGGCGGTCAGCCGCCAGGCGGCTCCTTCGATCATGATCCAGCGGGCCAGGGGACGGCCCTCGCGAAGAACCGCATCGAGCAGCCCGAAGGCCTCGGCCGGCAGGCTGACCAGGACCTCGCGGGCGGGCATCCCGACGCAGTGCCCGCCGAACGCGGCCACGAAATCGGGGTTGGCGTAGACGACCAGGTGGCCCGTGCCGAGGCACATCCCGGCCGGCCGGGGCATCGCTTCCACGTCGCTCATTCGTGCGCTCCAGGCTGTCCCGCCAAGGATGACAGGGCGTCGCCGGCCGTCAACCTGGAGGTCGCCACGCCCGCTCCATCGAGTCTCCACAAAGGCCGCCCATCGTTGCCCGGTCGGCCTCGCTTGCTGCCCGAGCACACCCGCTTGCGCGCCCGGTATAGATGGGATATATTGTCAACGTGCCATTAACTATCAGCGCAGAACAAAGCGAGTTGCCCGAGGTCGAACGGCGTCGGCGTCTGGTCGATGCGCTCCTCGAGGAGTTCATGTCGACCCCGCGCGAGAAGATGGATGCCTATCGGCGCTGGCATCGCGGCGCGCTCAGCCTGGTCCACCTGAACGTGCTGAGCGTGCTCGAGGCAGAAGGTCCGATCTCCATGGGCCGCCTGGCCGAGGCTCTCGACGTTTCGGTGGCCAGCGCCACCGGCATCGTCAGCCGAATGACCGAGCGGGGCGTGGTCGAACGCCGCCACGATTCGGCCGATCGACGGGTCGTCCTGGTCCACCTGACCGAGGCCGGGCTCGAAGTGTCGAGCTCTCTCGAGGAGAACCATCGCGAGCGTCTCAGCCGCATCCTGGGCGAGCTCAGCGAGACCGAGATGAGCGGCCTGCTCGTCGGTGATGCGCGCGCTCCACGCGGCGCGCCGCCGGCTGGCGGCCATCGCCGACTCCGCCGGCTCGGAGGTTCGGCCGATGATCGCGCTCCTGCGGACCTACCTGCGGCCCTACCGCGGCCGCTCGTCCTGGTCGTGATCCTGCTGCTCGATCCAGGCGATCGGCAACCTGTACCTGCCCGACCTCAACGCCGACATCATCAACAACGGCGTCGCCAAGGGCGACACGGACTACATCCTCCGGACCGGCGCCTTGATGCTCGGTCGTGACCGCTGCTGCTCGGGCGTCGCCGCGATCATCGCCGTCTACTTCGGCGCCCGGGTCGCGATGGGCTTCGGGCGCGACGTGCGCAGCGGCGATCTTCCGCAAGGTCGAGAGCTTCTCCCAGGTCGAGGTCAACCACTTCGGCACGGCGTCGCTGATCACCCGCAACACGAACGACGTCCAGCAGGTCCAGAAGGTCGTCTTCCTGGCCCTGACGGTGATGATCTCGGCGCCGATCCTGATCATCGGCGGGATCATCATGGCGCTCCGCCAGGACGTGCCCGCTGTCGGGCCTGCTGCTCGTCATCCTGCCGCTCATGGTCCTGCGTCATCGGCCTGATCATGATGCCGCGCCATCCCGCTGTTCCGGGCGATGCAGGTCAAGCTCGACCGGATCAACCAGGTCATGCGCGAGACGCTCGCCGGCGTCCGCGTCATCCGGGCGTTCGTCCGGACGCCGACACGAGGAGGAGCGCTTCGACGACGGCCAGCCACGACCTGTTCGAGCACCGCGCTCACGGGTCAACCGGCTGTTCGCGATCACGATCCCGGTGATGACCGCGATCTTCAACCTGTCGACCGTCGCGGTGATGTGGTTCGGCGCCATCCGGGTCGACAGCGGCGAGATGCCGATCGGCAACCTGACCGCCTTCCTGCAGTACCTGATCGCAGATCCTGTTCGCGGTCCTGACGGCCGTGTTCATGTTCATCTTCGTGCCCGCGCGCCGCCGTCTCGGCCGGCCGGATCCAGGAGGTCCTCGAGACCGAGCCGTCGATCCGCGACCCGGAGCACCCGGTCACTGCCCGGCACCGGCCGAGCCGCCGCGGCCTCGTCGAGTTCCGCGACGTCGAGTTCCGCTACCCGGGCGCCGAGCAGCCGGTCCTGCGCGACATCTCGTTCGCGGCCGAGCCCGGCGAGACCACCGCGATCGTCGGCAGCACCGGCAGCGGCAAGTCGACGCTGATCAACCTGATCCCGCGCTTCTACGACGCGACCGGCGGGCGCCGTCCTGGTCGACGGCGTCGACGTCCGCGAGATGCGCCGCGACGGACCTCTGGGCGCGGATCGGCTTCGTCCCCCAGAAGGCGTTCCTGTTCAGCGGCACGGTCGCCAGCAACCTCCGCTTCGGCGACGAGAGCGCGACCGACGAGGAGCTGTGGCACGCCCTCGAGATCGCCCAGGGCCGCGACTTCGTCGAGGAGATGGAGGGCGGCCTCGAGGCGCCGATCGCCCAGGGCGGCACGAACGTCTCGGGCGGCCAGCGCCAGCGCCTGGCGATCGCCCGGGCGCTCGTCAAGCGGGCCGCCGATCTACGTCTTCGACGACAGCTTCTCGGCGCTCGACTTCCGCACCGACGCGCGGCTGCGGGCGGCGCTCGACCGGGAGCTCGGCGGCGCGACCGTGATCATCGTCGCCCAGCGCGTCGGCACGATCATGAACGCCGACCGGATCATCGTCATGGACGACGGCCGGATCGTCGGCATCGGCACCCACGCCGAGCTGCTGGAGACCAACGAGACCTACCGCGAGATCGTCTACTCGCAGCTGTCCGAGGCGGAGGCCGTGGCATGAGCGGCCGGCCGGGCGGCGGCAGCGCCGAGCACGGCCGCCGCCGGGCGGCCCGGCGCGGCCCGGGCGGCCGGCCGCCGATGCGCCGGCGGTGGCATGGGCGGACCGGGCGGATGATGGGCGGGATGCCCGCCGAGAAGTCCAAGAACTTCCGCGGCGTCGTTCCGCCGGCTGCTCGGCCGGCTGCGGCCCGAGGCGCCGCTGATCGTCGCTCGTCGTTCGTCCTGGCCGTCGTCAGCGTGACCTTCGCCGTCATCGGCCCGAAGATCCTGGGCAACGCGACCAACATCATCTTCGAGGGCGCGATCAGCAAGCAGCTGCCCGCCGGCGTGACCCAGGCGCAGGTCGAGGCCGGCCTGCGCGCCGCGGGCCAGGACCAGCACGCCGACATGCTCGTCGGGCATGACCCTGACGCCCGGGCGTGGGCATCGACTTCGGCGCCCTCGGCCGGAATCCTCCTCATCCTGGCCGGCGTCTACATGCTCAGCGCGGTGTTCAGCTGGGGCCAGGCCTACATCATGGCCGGGGTCACCCAGCGGACGCGTCTACCGGCTGCGCCGGGAGGTCGACGAGAAGCTCGGCCGGCTGCCGCTCAGCTACTTCGACGGCCACCCCCGCGGCGACATCCTGAGCCGCGTCACCAACGACATCGACAACATCGGCCAGACGCTCCAGCAGAGCCTGACCCAGCTGATCACGTCGCTGCTGACCGTCATCGGCGTGCTGATCATGATGCTCCGATCAGCCCGCTCCTGGCGCGTCGTCTCGCTGCTCGCCGTGCCGCGTCTCGCTCGTCGTCGACGATCCTCATCGCCCGCCGCTCGCAGAAGCAGTTCGTCGCCCAGTGGGCGTCGACCGGCACGCTCAACGGCCACGTCGAGGAGATGCACACCGGCCACGCCATCGTGAAGGTCTTCGGCCGCCAGCAGGAGGCGATCGACACGCTTCGACGACGAGAACGAGCAAGCTCTACGAGGCGAGCTACCGGGCCCAGTTCATCTCCGGGATCATCCAGCCGGCGATGAACTTCATCTCCAACCTCAACTACGTCGCGATCGCCGTCATCGGCGGCCTGCAGCGTCGCCGTCGGGCCAGATGACGCTCGGCGACGTCGTCGCGTTCATCCAGTACTCGCGCCAGTTCACGTTCCCGATCATCCAGACGGCGAGCATCGTCAACGTCCTCCAGTCGGCGGTCGCCTCGGCCGAGCGGGTCTTCGAGCTGCTCGACGAGCCGGAGGAGATCGCCGACCCGGTCGCGCCGCGGCCTGATCGAGACGCCGCCGGCGCGGTCGCGTTCGAGGACGTCTCGTTCCGCTACGAGCCCGACAAGCCGCTCATCGACGACCTGAACCTCGTCGTCAAGGCCGGCCAGACGGTCGCCATCGTCGGGCCCGACCGGCGCCGGCAAGACGACGCTCGTCAACCTGCTGATGCGCTTCTACGAGATCGACGGCGGCCGGATCACGGTCGACGGCGATCGACACCCGCGAGACTGACCCGCGACGACCTGCGGCGCGACGTTCGGGATGGTCCTCCAGGACACCTGGCTGTTCCACGGCACGATCCGCGAGAACATCGCCTACGGCACGCGAGGACGCGACCGAGGACGAGATCGCGGCCGCCGCCGAGGCGGCCCACGTCGACCACTTCGTGCGGACGCTGCCCGACGGCTACGACACGGTCATCGACGACGACGCGACGAACGTGTCGGCCGGCGAGAAGCAGCTCCTGACGATCGCCCGGGCCTTCCTGGCCGACCCGCCGATCCTCATCCTCGACGAGGCGACGAGCTCGGTCGACACCCGCACCGAGGTCCTGATCCAGCGGGCGATGGCCCGGCTGATGAAGGGCCGGACGACGTTCGTCATCGCCCACCGCCTGTCGACGATCCGCGACGCCGACACGATCCTGGTCATGGACCACGGCCACATCGTCGAGCAGGGCACCCACGACGCAGCTGCTCGGCCGCCGCGGCTTCTACTACGACCTGTACAACAGCCAGTTCGTCGAGGCCCTCGCGAGCTAGGCCATGGCGATCGGGTTCCAGGAGTGACGACCAGGCCGCCTGCGCCGACCCGGCACGTCGACCCGAACTACAAGTGGATCGCCCTGTCGAACACGACCCTGGGCATCCTGATGGCGGCGATCGATGGCTCGATCGTGATCATCGCCCTGCCCGCGATTTTCAATGGCATCCAGCTCGATCCGCTCGAGCCGGGCAGCACCAGCTACCTCCTCTGGATCTTCATGGGCTACCTGCTCGTCACTGCCGTACTGGTTGTGGCCTTTGGCTGGCTGGGAGATCGCTACGGCCGGGTCAAGATGTACACGGGCGGCTTCCTGATCTTCACGATCGGCTCGATCCTGCTCGCGTTCACTCCCTTCATGGGCACGGCCGGGGCACTCTGGATCATCGCGATGCGGATCGTGCAGGGGATCGGCGGAGCGTTCCTGTTTGCCAACTCGGCGGCGATCCTGACCGACGCGTTCCCGCCCACCCAACGCGGCCTGGCCCTGGGCATCAACGGCGTGGCTGCGATCGCGGGCCAGTTCATCGGCCTGCTCCTGGGCGGCTTCCTGGCCACGCTCAACTGGCGTCTGGTCTTCTTCGTGAGCGTGCCCATCGGGATCGTTGGGACGATCTGGGCGTATCTCAGGCTCGAGGAGCTGAGCACCACGACCAAGCGCCGGATGGATTGGTGGGGCAACCTGACCTTCGGGTTCGGGCTGGCCATGATCCTGATCGGGATCACCTACGGGATCCAGCCCTACGGCGGCCAGTCGATGGGCTGGACCAATCCCATGGTGGTCGGGCTGATCGGTGGGGGCATCCTCCTGCTGGGCCTGTTCGTGTGGATCGAGCAGCGGGTGAGCGAGCCGTTCTTCGACCTGTCGCTGTTCCGGATCCGGGCCTTTGCCGCAGGGAACGTGGCGAGCCTGCTGGCGTCTACCGCCCGGGGCGGGTTGTCGTTCATCATCGTGATCTGGCTGCAGGGGATCTGGCTGCCGGTCCACGGCTACAGCTACGCCGACACGCCCCTGTGGGCCGGCATCTTCATGCTGCCCCTGACCATCGGCTTCCTGATCGCCGGCCCGGTATCGGGCTTCCTGTCGGACCGGTTCGGGGCGCGCCTGTTTGCCACGGGCGGGATGATTTTGGCGGCCCTGGCCTTCATCGGCCTGACCGGGCTGCCGGTCCAGTTCGCCTATCCGGCGCTCGCGTTTTTCCTGCTCCTGGCGGGCCTCGGGTCCGGCCTGTTCAACTCGCCCAACGCGGCAGCGATCATGAACAGCGTCCCGGCCAGCCAGCGTGGCGCCGCGTCCGGCATGCGGGCGGTCTTCGCCAACGCCGGCTTCGTCGTGTCGATTGGCCTGTTCTTCTCGCTGATGATCGCCGGACTCGCCGGCTCGCTCCGAACGACCCTGTATGCGGGCCTGATCGCCCATGACGTGCCGGCCGCCGTCGCGACCAGGATCTCGGAGTTGCCGCCGGTCTCGAGCCTCTTCGCCTCGCTGCTCGGCTACAACCCGATGGCCTCATTGCTGCCCCCGGATGTGCTCAAGGCGCTACCGCCCGACCAGGCCGCGATCCTCACCGGGAAGGACTTCTTCCCGAGCCTGATCAGCGGCCCGTTCCATGACGGCCTGGTGATCGTGTTCCTCGTCGCAGCTGGGATGTCGGTCGCCGCTGCCGTCGCCTCGGGCCTGCGCGGGGGCAAGTACGTCCACCAGGAGTCCAGCCAGCCCGACGCGGCCCGGCCGGCCGCCTGACGGCTCTTCTTGGCGAGCCGCGTCGCGACCCGCGGCCCGCTTGAGCTTCGAGAGGGCCCACCCCGCCGTTCTTCCGAAATATCAACCCGGGAAGTACTAAGGAAGGAATCAGCCCGGCGGACGGCCGAGGTCGGCCCGGATCGGTTGGAATGCGTGCGTGGGATGGGGTCGCGCCACCTCAAGTGGCTCGAGAGCCAGCTCGAAATCCTTCCATTGCACTCCTCCGGTTGATATTCCGGAATGAACGGCGGTGCGGCGTCCAGCCGAGTCGAGTGGGCCAAGGACCGCGCCCCGGCCAAGCGCGACCGGCGCTGGCTCGGGCGGGGGGCCCTCGCTGAACCCGGGCCTGTACTGGGAATGCTCATGCACCGAGCATCGCCCGGCCGCACCCCTCAGCACGGGCGAAAGCCGGGCACGGAAGCAACGGACCGGCCCCAGCGGGAGCTCGCCCACGACCAGTTCCTGGCCGCCGGCGGCTTCTACCAGACCTCTACAACAGCCAGTTCGTCGAGGCACCTGGCCAGCTGATCTTCGGATCGGGCTAGCCCTTCGGGCGGATCCGAATGATCAGCATTGAACCGCCACCATCGCTGATCGATTCACCGTCGTGGGGGATCGTCCCGTCCCAGCGGATGTAGTCGCCCGGGCCGAGGTCCAGGGTGTGCTCGCCCTGGGTCATCCGGTACCTGCCTCTCAGGACGACGTGATGCTCCTCGCCGGCATGGGCATGGGCACCGACTCGCTGGCCGGGTTCGGTGCTTGTCACTTCCAAGATCGAGACGTCGCGCGAGCCGCGACCGTCGACATGCTCGATTCGACCCAGGCTCGTCTCCGTCGTCGGCCGGTCGGCGGCCCGGACCACGTACGGCTCGGGCACGTCGTCCATCAGGAACCAGGCTGCAGGCACCTCGAGGGCCGAGCCGATCGACGTCAGGCATTGGAGCGACGGCGAGGCCTTGTCGTTCTCGATCTGGGACAGATAGCCCACGTTGAGGCCGCTCCGCTCGGCGACGTTGGCCAGGGTCAGGCCACGCTCGAGGCGCCACTTTCGGATCTGGACTCCGACGGCCGGCTTGCGCCTCTCCTCGGTGGTCATGTTTGATCTCCACAAACTAGTATTGACAAGGGCACGGCTCCGGCGTACGGTTATGCCAGCAACAAATATCGCTTGCTGAGAACCAACTCGTCAAGCCACGTCACAAGCCAAGTCCAGGGAGAAACCCGTGAAGATTGCCATCATCGGCGCCGGCAGCGTCGGCACCGCCCTCGCCAAGTCGTTGGTCAAGGCCGGCCACGACGTCCTCATCGCTTCCCGTGATCCTGAGGATGCCGGCGGAGCCGTCGCTTCGACCGGCGCCCAGCTGGCCGGCTCGAATGCCGAAGCCGCCGCGGCCAGCGACATCGTGATCCTGGCCGTGCCGTTTACGAGTGCACCCCAGATCGCCAGCGAGATCGCCGAAGCGGCCGCCGGCAAGACCGTCGTCGACGTCAGCAACCGAATGTCGGTCGGCCCGAGCGGCCCCGACATCGACACCACCAGCTCGAATGCCGAGGAGCTTGCCGCCCTGCTCCCGAAGTCCCGGGTGGTCAAGGCGTTCAACACCCTATTCGCGTCGAAACAGCACGATCCGATCGCCGACGGCCTCCAGCTCGACGGCTTCTTGGCCGGCGATGACACCGCCGCCAAGGACGAAGTCGAGCTCCCTGCTGGCCTCGATCGGCCTGAACCCGATCGATGTCGGTCCACTCGCTCGAGCTCGCCAGCTCGAGGGCATGGCTTTCCTGAACATCAGCTTGAACATCAGCCGGGGCGGCTCCTGGGAGTCCGGCTGGAAGCTTGTTGACGCACCCGCGGCCGGTAAGGCAGCCTGAGCCAATGACCGAGCCAGCAGCCGATCCGGCCGGCGCAGTCCGGGTCGGCCGGACCGATCTCGGTCGCTCGCCTCAACCACGCCGTCCTGTACGTGCGCGACGCGACCGTCGCGGCCGACTTCTACGCCCGGGTGTTCGGCTTCGAGGTCGTTGAGAACGCGTTCGGGGGCCGGGCCGTGTTCATGCGGGCCGCCCGTGGCGATAACCATCACGACCTCGGCCTGTTCTCGGTCGGACCCGATGCCGTCGGCCCGGTCCGGGGCGGGGTCGGCCTCTACCACCTCGCCTGGGAAGTGCCCACGATCGACGACCTGGCCCATGCCGCGGCGATCCTGTCGGCCGAAGGCGCCCTCGGGGGTGCCTCGGACCACGGAGTGTCGAAGTCGCTCTACGGCGCGGATCCCGACGGCAACGAGTTCGAGATCATGTGGCGCGTGCCGAGCGAAGCATGGGGTGAGTTCGAGCACCACGGCGCCGTCCTGCCCCTCGATCTGGAGGCCGAGCTTCGCCGCTGGGGAAGCCCCGGCGCAGCCCGCGCCTGATGAGAGGCGCCGACCCGCGGGCGCCGCGCGCCTGACGGACGCGGCTGACCGCCTAGTTCAGGTGGTCTTCCCAGTCGGCCGGGACCCGCTCGGCCGGGCCGGGGACGGTCTGGTCCAGAGGATGGTGATCGGGTGGTGGCAGGCTCGGTCCCTCGGCGTACTGCTGCCGGGCGTAGTCCCAGAACCAGTCCTCACCCGGCTCGAAGCTGGCCACCACGGGGTGCTGCTGGTCGTAGGCGTGGTGGCTGGCATGCTGCGACGGCGACGAATCGCAACAGCCGACGTGCCCGCATTGGCACACCGGCGCAGGTGGAACCACCAGCCACCGCTCGCCTCGCACTCGACACAGCCGGGTCCGCTGGGCGCCACGCTCGGGTCGATTCCGTTCTTGATGGCCACTGATCGTCCTCGCTCCACGCCGCTGCCGGGCGCTCGACCACATCATCCTCGGCTTTGTCGATCGGCGCTCGGCGCCTTCCCCGGCGGAGTAGGATCGTGGCGCCTGCCGGTCGGCCCGTCCCAAAGCGGTCGGTCGCGAACCCGGGCACAGGCCACAGCTGGGAGGATGGGCGATGGCCGGCTTCAAGGACTTCCTGCTCAAGACGAACGCCCTCGCCCTGGCGATCGGCGTGATCATCGGGGCCGCCCTCGGTGCCGTGGTCAGCTCGCTGGTCAACGACATCATCATGCCCCCGATCGGCTACCTGCTTGGGGGCGTGGACTTCGCGTCGCTCGTCATCCAGCTGAAGCCCGCCGGAGTCGACGCCGCGGGCAAGGTCGTCCCGGCCGTCGAAATCCGCTACGGCGCCTTCATCAACGTCGTGATCACGTTCATCATCGTGGCCTTCGTGGTCTACCTGATCGCCAAGGCGATGATCAAGGACCCCGTGCCCGAGCCGACCAAGACCTGCCCGGCCTGCAAGGAGCCGAACGCGGTCGACGCGACCCGCTGCAAGGCCTGCACCAGCGCCATCTGAACCCGGGGCAGCCCGCCCCACGTCGGGGACCCTCCCCGTCATCTGAGGAGCCCAGCTCAGCCATGGCCGACGACTTCGAGCAGCGGATAGCCGCCGCCTACACGACCGGCGTGCCCTCCCTGGAATACGGCGCGATCGTGCAGGGGACGACCACCTATCCGGCGGCCGTCGCGCGCCTGGCCCTGGGCATGGTCAACCGGCATGGCCTCGTGGCCGGGGCCACCGGCACGGGCAAGACGAAGACCCTCCAGGTGCTGACCGAGGAACTCTCGGACGCCGGCGTGCCGGTCTTCCTGGTCGACATCAAGGGCGACATCAGCGGCCTCGGTGCGCCGTCCGTGGTGAACGACCACATCACCAGCCGGCTGACCCAGATTGGGGTCACGGACTGGACGCCGCGAGCCTATCCGGTCGAGTTCCAGACCCTCGACGAGGGTGGCCAGGGGATCCGCCTGCGGGCCAATGTCAGCTCGTTCGGACCGATCCTGCTGGCCAAGGTCCTCAACCTCAACGAGACCCAGGAAAGCGTCCTGTCCTTGATCTTCAAGTACGCCGACGACCAGCAGCTGCCCCTGGTCAACCTGGCCGACCTGCAGGCTACCCTGACCTACCTCAACGGCCCGGCGGGAGCCGCGGCGCTGGCCCAGTACGGCGGAATTTCGCCGGCCTCGGTCGGGGTGATGCTGCGCAACATCGTCCAGCTCCAGCAACAGGGAGCCGACGCCTTCTTCGGCGCGCCGGAGTTCGACATCAACGACCTGATCCGGACGACCTCGGACGGGCGCGGCGTCGTGAGCATTCTCGAAGTCGCCAATATGCAGGATCGGCCGGCCCTGTTCAGCACGTTCATGATGTGGCTCCTCGCCGCCGTCTACCACCACCTGCCCGAGGTGGGCGATCCCGACAAGCCCAAGCTCGTCTTCTTCCTGGACGAGGCCCATCTCCTGTTCGAGAACTCCAATCAGAGCTTCCTCGATCAGATCGAGATGGTTGCCCGGCTGATCCGGAGCAAGGGTGTCGGGGTGTACTTCGTGACCCAGTCGCCCGAGGATGTCCCGCCCAAGGTCCTGGCCCAGCTGGGCAATCGCGTCCAGCACGCCCTCCGCGCATTCACCCCCGACGACCAGAAGATGATCACCGACACGGCCCGCACGTTCCCCACCACGACCGACTATGACGTTGCCAAGGAGCTCGTCTCGCTGGGCACCGGCGAGGGCCTGGTGACGGTCCTGTCGCCGCGCGGGGTGCCCACCCCGACGGTCCACGTCATGCTCCGACCGCCGCGCTCGCTCATGGCCCAGATCGACCCGGCCGCGTTCACCGCCCTCGTCTCGGCTTCGTCCCTGGCCGCGAAATATGCCGCCGACCAGGATCCCCAGTCGGCCAGGGAGATGCTGGCGGCCCGGCTGGCGACCGCTCAGGCCGCGTCGGCCCAGGGCGCCCCGCCGAACGCTGCCGGCCCGGCTGGGGGAGCGGCCTCGACGACCCGTCCGGCCGCCCGCCCAGCGGCCGGCTTTGACCTCGAGGATGCGGCCAAGCTCGGAACGCGCGTCCTGACCAGCTCGACCACGAACACGATCATGCGCGGCCTGTTCGGGATCCTGTCCGGCAAGAAGTAGCAGGGCCTGCGCACCAGGTCCGTCGGGGCATATTGCGCGAGCGTTTGTTCGTCATAGAATGAGCCGATGGCTGACCCGGCACTGCCCGCCGATCCGATCGACAAGGTCGCCGTGCTGGGCGCGCCCACCCGCCGCCGCCTGTATGAGTACGTGGCGGCACGGCTGGATCCGGTCGGTCGGGATGAAGCCGCTGGCGCACTCCAAATCGGACGACCCCTGGCCGCGTTCCACCTGGACCAGCTGGTCCAGGCCGGCCTGCTCGAGGTCGAGTACCGTCGACTCCACGGTCGAAATGGTCCGGGCGCCGGGCGGCCGGCCAAGCTCTACCGGCGAGCCGCAGCCGCGGTCGAGGTCTCACTACCGCAGCGGCGCTATGGCCTGGCTGCCGAGGTCATGGCCAGCGCCCTGGAATGCACCAGCCCCGGTGCGTCACCCGAGCTGATCGCCGCGGCCCACCGCGCAGGCCGCGACCTGGTCGCACCTGGACAGGGCCTGTCCGAGGTCCTCGAGCAGGCCGGATTCGAACCCGAGCCCGAGGCACAGGGCGGCTCCAGGCAGGCCATACGCCTGCGCAACTGTCCCTTCGACGCCCTGCGGGCCGGCCACCAGGAGCTCACCTGCGCGATGAACCGGGCGCTCCTCGAGGGCGTCCTCGCCGGCGTCTACGCGACTACCGGCGCTGGCCGTTTCCAGGCCGAGCCGGAGTCGGAGGCCGGGTTCTGCTGCGTCGCCTTCGTGCCGGCCACGGCGACCTGACCGGGGGACGCTTCGGGACTCAGGTGACCTGGCTGATCTCGGCCAGGGGCCCGAACCACCGAGCCGACCAGGCCCCGATCGCAGCGACCGCCAGGCCGACGACCACCATCACGAGCGGCGCCGAGATTCGATCGGCCAGGGGGCCGGCGATGAGCGTTGGCATCAGGCTGGCCGTGCTCACGAGCGAGGCCAGGACGCCGAACACCCGGCCGCGCACCTCGGCCGGCATCGATTCGAGGAGGGCCGTCTGGGCCGAGACCAGGGTGATGGCGTAGGCCGCCCCGGCGGCAATCGCGATCAACGCGAGCAAGGGCACGACCGACTCACCGTGGCTGCCCAACGCCGTATGGAGGGGGGCGACCAGGGCGAGCGACGCAGTCAGGCCACCGAACGCGATGAGGCCGGCCTCCGCCCCCCGGCGGCGAGGAATGTGCCTGATACCGTCCCAGGGCGAGCACGCCCACGACCACGCCCAGGCCGAGAGGCAGGACGATGACGATCAGGTGGTCGGGCTGAATGCCCACGCTCAGGGCAAGAGCCGGCCCGAGGACTCCGAGGACGCCCGCGATCGACGCGCTGGCGGCCTGGTGGATGATCGGCCGGCTGATCTCGCGGTTGGCTCGGATGACTCCGAAGCCCTGGCGCATATCGCGCCAGGCGAGGGCCAGCTCCTGACGCCGGCCGCCACCGGCGCCCCGGTCGGTCGGCGGCGCGGACGGCAGGCCGATGCAGGCGATCGAGGCCAGGATGTACAGGACCGCGACCACGGCCAGGGCAGCCGACGGCCCGGCCACCGCCACCAACAGTGGTCCGACGAAGGCGAAGCCAACCGCGAACGAGGCCTGCAGGGTCAGGTTGAAGGCGGCCATCGCCGTCTCAAGCTGGGCCCGCGGCACGACCCGCGGGATCATCGAGCCTTCGGCCGGAGTAAGAGCCACGCTCGTCAGGCTGACCCCGAGGTTGAGGGCCAGGAGGGCGACGAGGTTGGTCCCGGTCAGGGCCAGGCTGACCATCAACAGGGCTCGGACGATGTTCGGTCCTGCCAGCGCCCAGCGGAGGTTGATCCGATCGACGATGACCCCCGCGAAGGGCGACAGGACGATCTGGGGGACGACGTAGGTCGCGAACAGGACGCTCACCGCCGAGGTCGAGCCGCTCGTGTCGAAGACCAGGATGGTCATCGCGTAGAGGGCCATGTTGCCGCCGACCTGGGTCGCCCCCTGGATGAACCACAGCCGGGCGAAGACGGGATTGCGCAGCAGCGGTCCGGCGGAGGCCATGGTCATCCGCCGAGGATAGGGCGCCCGCCACCAACCTTGGCGAAGATTCCGGGACGACCTAGAATCGGCTCGAGGGAACCCAGGGACCCGGTCCACCCTGGGCCGGCTCGCCAGATGAATGGAGGAACCCTGTGCCAGTCCCAGACGGCGAGCTCGAAGGAAACGCCGCGATCATTGCCGATTTTCGGGCGCACCAGGGCCAGATCACCCTGGGCCGCCTGGCCGGGGCAAACATGCTCCTGATGACCTCGCTCGGAGCCAAGTCGGGCCGATCCCGCACGATCCCGCTGGGCTACTCCCGCGACGGCGAGCGATACGTCGTCGTCGGCTCGAACAGCGGCCTGCCCGACCAGCCGGCCTGGCTGGCCAATATCGCGGCCAACCCGGTGGTCACGGTCGAGGTCGGCACGGAGACGTTCCAGGCCCGGGCGACGATCAGCCGGGACGATGAACGGGAACGGCTCTGGCGCATTCACGTCAGTGCCATTCCCTTCTTCGCCAACTACGAGGCGATGGTGGAGCGCCAGCTCCAGGTGGTCAGCCTCGAACGCCTGCCACCTGGCTGACGGCCGGCGCCGCGACCGCGACGCGAGCCCGGCCCGGCAGCGCCAGCGCGGCGAGCACGCCCAGGCTGACCACGACCGCACCCACCTGGAGCGCCGGGATCAGGCCTTGCACGTACAAGTTGGGCGAGGCGTATGAGCCGTTGGCGGTGAAGACCGAGGCAAGGACGGCCACCCCGAACACGCCGCCCAGCTCCCGGATCGCGTTGTTGGCGCCCGACGCCACGCCTTCCTCGATGGGCCGGACCGCGGACAGGACCACATTGGCGATCGGTGCGAAGAACAGGCCCATCCCGGCTCCGGCCAGGATGAACGGCGGCACGAGCGAGCTGTAGGCAACGGTCGGCGTGATGACCAGCGACATCCAGCCGAGGGCCAGGGCCTGGAAGGCCATCCCGGTCACCAGCAGCGGCCGGGTCCCGGTTCGGACCGACAGCAGGCCGGCGATCGGCGCCACGATCACGGGCATGAACGTCCAGGGCAGGGTGCGCAAGCCGGCCTCGAACGGGCTGTAGCCCTGGACGTTCTGGAAGAACTGGGCCAGCAGGAAGACTGAGCCGAACATGCCAAAGGTCATCAGCATCGACACGATGTTGGCCGCAGTGAAGGCCCGTGACCGGAAGAGCCGGAGCGGGAGCATCGGCTCGGCCGTGCGCGACTCCCAGGCCGCAAAGGCCGCCAGCAGGATCGCCCCCACGACGAAGGCGGTCAGAATCGTCGGGACTCGTCCAGCCCAGCTCATTGCCCCGGACCAGGCCCCACACGATCGCGAACAGGCCGGCGCTGACCAGGCCCAGGCCGGGCAGGTCGAGCTTGCTGGCCGGGCCGCGGCTCTCCGACAGGCGGAACCAGGCCAGGGGCATGGCCACCAGCCCGATCGGCACGTTGATCCAGAAGATGCCTTGCCAGGCCACGCCCTGGGCGATCGCTCCACCGACCAGCGGGCCGATCGCAATGGCCAGGCCGGCCACGCCGCCCCAGGCACCCAGGGCAACGGCTCGCCGCTCAGGCGGCACGGCCGCCGACAGGATCGTCAGGCTGAGGGGCGTGAGGATCGCCCCGCCGACACCCTGGATGGCGCGGGCCACGATCAGCTCGCTGCTCGAGCCCGACAGGGCCGCCATCGCCGAGCCAACCGTGAAGATGGCCAGACCAATGATCAGCATCCGCTTCCGACCGAAGCGGTCACCCAGGGCCGCGCCGGTCATCAGCAGCACCGCGAACGTCAGGGTGTAGGCGTTCACGATCCATTCGAGCTCGCTGATGCTGGCCCCGAAGTGAGCCCGGATCGTGGGCAGGGCGGTGGTCACCACGAGGTTGTCGAGGGCGGCCATGAAGACCACGATCGAGGTGATCAGGAAGGTCCAGCGCACGCTGGGCGGGCGGTTCATGTCGGGCGGCTCCTTGATAGTGAGTACTTGCTAAGCGCTAGGCAGAAAAAAGGGGCAGGCGAGAAGGCAACGTCAGGCGACCCCTCCCAGCTCGTCCATCGACCAGGCGGCGGGGTCGCCCTCGATGCTGATCGCGGCGGCCACGTTGAGGAGCATGCCCTCGGCAAAGAAGTCGTGAATCTCCTTGGGGCTGGCCCCGGAGACCCGGGCGACCATCCGGTGAAGGATCGCGAATTCGCTCCGGACGACCTGCTGGACCTCGCCGTCCGAGCATGCCGCGTAGGCCTGGAGCTGGACCAGCAGGAGGGTTCGATCGGACAGCAGGGTCATGTAGGCCTTGCCCATCGCGTCGAGAATCGAGTTGCAGTCGGCGACCAGCTTGGGCGAGCCCGCCTGGTAGTTGCGCGCGGCATCCTCGAACGAGAGGCGGGTCCGCTCGAAGCCTTGCCGGACGACCTCGAGAAAGAGGTGCTTCTTGGTCCCGAAGAGCTGGAACAGGTACGGCTGCGAGACGCCCGCCGCGCGCGCGATCTCGTTGGTCGAGGCCCCCGCCAGTCCACGCGCCGCAACCTCGGACATGGCGGCCGCAATGATCGCCTGGCGGCGCTCGTCCGCCGACAGGCGACCCGTTCGCGCAACCGCTTGAGTCGTGGCCATGAGAGTAACTTAGTGAGTACTTAGTCAGTTGTCAAGGGACCCCGGCCCTGCGGACGCGCGGGCGTAGGATGCCCGGACATAAATCGACCGGTCCGTCCAGGGCCGCTCGCAACGACCAGAGGTGGGTCATGGCCAAGTACCTGTTCAGCGCGACGTACACCCCGGCCGGGGCGAAAGGGCTCCTGGCCGAGGGCGGCTCGGCTCGCGAGAAGGCCGTCGAGCGGCTGGTGAAGAGCGTCGGTGGCAAGGTCGAGTCGATGTACTGGGCCTTCGGTGCCACCGATTTCTACCTGATCTGCGACCTGGCCGATGCGGCTGCGGCAGCCGCCCTGAGCCTCACCGTGAGCGCCAGCGGGGCCGTCCAGGTCGGCACCTCGCCGCTCCTGACGGCCAAGGACCTGGATGAGGCCGCCAAGCGGACCGTCGAGTACCGCGCCCCGGGAGCCAAGGCCAAGTAGGGTCTCGGGACGCAACAGCAGCTCGCCCGGCCCGTCGGGTGGAACGCTTGAGCGGTGCGTTCGAGCTGCTCGACGGCGCCCTTGACGACCCGGCCGCGCTCGACGGCAACCTGCGCGACCTGGGCCGGGTCAATCGCTGGCTGGGTGGCGCGCGCTTGAGCGCGGCCGCCCTGACCGCGCTGGCCGGCGGCCGATCCGATCTGCGCCTCATCGACGTGGGCACCGGGGCGGCCGACATCCCGGTCGCCCTCCTGGACCAGGCGGCGGGTCACTGGCCCGGCCTGACCGTCCTCGGGGTCGATAGCCGGGCGGAGGTGATCGCCGCGGCCCAGCGGATTGCGCCGCGGTTGACGGGGTCGCCCGGCCTGGTCCTGGCGACAAGCGAACCGGACCGGATCGACGAGCCCGATGAAACGTTCGATGTGGCCCACTGCTCGCTCGTGCTCCATCACCTCGAGCCGGCCGCTGCCGTGAACCTGCTCAAGGAGATGGCTCGCGTGGCCCGGCTCGGAATCATCGTCAACGACCTTGACCGGAGCCGCCTGGCCTGGCTCGGGGCGTGGCTGATGGGCCACCTCCTGACCGGCAATCGCTACACCCGGCACGATGCGCCGCTGTCCGTGCGACGGGCCTACCGGCTGCCCGAGGCCCTCGATCTCGTCCGGGCCGCGGGCCTGACCCCGGTCCGGACGTTCCGGGGCTTCTTCCGCCACCGCTACGCGATTGCGGCCGTGGCCGGCCCGGGCCAGCCGTGAGACGACCGTGAGGATCGAGCCCGCCGAGGTGGCCATCGTCGGCGGTGGCCTGGCCGGAGCGGCCCTGGCCGCTCGTCTCGCCGGCCGCGGCCACGAGGTCGTGCTCGTCGAGCGGATGCCCAGCTGGCACTGGCGCGCGGCCGGGGTCTTCGCCTCGCCGGCAGCCCTGGCCGTGCTGCGCGAGGGCGGCCTGGATCCGGCCACGATCGAAGCCGTCGCCCGGCCAATTCCGGCAATGCGGGTCGAGACGGGGCGGGGGACCGCGTTCCGCCTGACCTACGGCACGGAGGCCGGCGGCCAGCCGGCCGTCGGCTTCGATCGCTCCCGGCTCGACCCGGCCCTGCTCGACCTGGCCGTACGGGCCGGGGCTGACGTCCGCCGCGGCTGGACGGCAACCGAGGTCGAGCTGACGGCCGGCCGGCTGGTTCTGCGCGGGCCGGACGGCGAGCCGGCGGAGATCCTGGCCCGGGTGATCGTGGGAGCTGACGGCTCCCGCTCGATTGTGGCTCGCTCGGCCGGCGTGGCCCGGCCCAGCCGGCTCGGTCCTCGCCTGGGCCTGACCTGGCACCAGCGGGTCCCTGCTCCAGATGGGTCGGGCGATGCCCGGATGTGCCTGATCCGCGATGGCTACGTCGGAGTTGCCCCGGTGCCGGGCGGCCGAGTCAATGTTGAAATCGTGCTCGGACGCTCGTGGCACGGGCAAGTTGCAGAGCGCGGTGGCCGGCTCGTCGCCGACGCGATCGTCGGGGCGATCGCACCAACCGAGGACGACCCGGCCAGGTGGCGATCCGGCCCTCCCCTCGACCCGCTGGTGGGCGCCTGGCCGCTCGGCCACCGGGTCACCCGGCGTGCCGGTCCGGGCTGGCTGCTCGTCGGCGATGCGGCCGGCTTCCTCGATCCGTTCACCGGCGAGGGGATCCACCGGGCCCTGGTCTCGGCCGAGCTCGCGGCGAGGGCGATCCACGCCCAAGCCCGGGGACGTCCGGCGGCCCTCGAAGACTACGAACAGGCCATGCGCCGGCGGTTCCTGGCCAAGGACGTCGTGTCGACGATCGTCCAGGGATTCCTTGCCCGGCCGGCGGCCTTTGAATATGCCGCCCGCAGGATCGCCGGCCGGCCGGCGCTCCGTTCGACCCTGGGCCTGGTCATGGGCGACCTCACCGCGGCATCCCGCGCCGTCGACCCGCGCTACCTCGCCGCGTTGCTCGCGCCATGAGCACGGTCTCGATCGTTGTCGACGCTCCTGCCGACCTCGTCTTCGCACTGTGCCGGGACGTCCAGCGCTGGCAGGTCCTGCTGCCCCATTACGTCCGCTCGCGGCCCGTGGGCAGCGGCTCGGGATCCGGCCTGGTCGTCGACTTCGTGGCGAGGCGACCGCTCCTGGACGTGCTGGGTTTGGGCCTGCCGGTGGCCTGGCGGGCCCGGACCTGGAACGAGCCCGGGTCGCGCCGACTTCGTTTCAGGCACCTGGCCGGCGCCACCCGGGGGATGGAGGTCACCTGGCGGATCGAGCCGGAGCCGATAGGCTGCCGGGTCTCGATCGAGCATGTCTTCGCGCCCCGACTGCCCGGCTGGGCTGGCTTCATCGATCGTGCCTTCACCCGGCCCATCGCCGGCCGGACGCTGGCCACGTTCAAGGCCATCGCGGAGGCCATCGCCGAAGCTGAGTCCGGTGAGGCCCCGAAGCCGAAGAAGACCCTATGAGCGAGCGTCGTCGGGTCTGGATCACGGGCATTGGCGTGATCACCTCCATCGGGATCGGTGGCCCGGAGTTCCAGGCCGGCCTGCGGGCGGGCCGCTCGGCCGTGCGTCGGATCGACCGCTTCGATCCGGGAGCCTTCCGGTCGCAAGTTGCCGCTCAGGTCGACGCGTTCGATCCGCTGGCCTGGATGCCGCCCAAGACCGTCCGCCAGCTCGATCGGTTCAGCCAGTTCGGGCTGGTGGCGGGCCGGCTCGCCCTGGACGACGCCCGGCTGCAGCCCGGCGAGGCCGGCGGGCCGGCACCCGAACGGATCGGGATCTACCTCGGCTCGGCCCTGGGTGGGATTGCCTATGCCGAGGAGCAGCACGAACGCTATCTCGAGCGGGGCATCCGGGCGGTCGCGCCAAACCTGGCCCTGGCCGTCTTCGGCGGGGCCGCCCCGGCCAACCTTGGAATAGCCCTGGGTGTTCGGGGACCGATCCTGTCCACGGCTAATTCATGCGCCTCGGGGGCCGTCGCCCTGGGCGAAGCACTGGGTGATCTGCGCGAGGGCCGGATCGACGCCGCGATCGCCGGCGGCTGCGAGATTCCTCTGAGCCCGCTGGCCTTCGGCGCCTTCGACATCATCCGGGCCCTCTCGTCGGGCCGGAACGACCGGCCGGCCGAGGCCGCTCGCCCGTTCGACGCGGGCCGGGATGGCTTCGTGATGGGCGAGGGTGCCGCCTTGCTCGTGCTCGAGGCGGCCGAGGTCGCCCGGGGCCGGGGAGCCGTTCCCTACGCCGAGCTCCTTGGCTATGGCGCGACGTCGGATGCCCACCACATGGTCCAGCCGCGGGCTGACGGGACCGAGGCGGCCCGGGCCGCCTCGATTGCCCTGGCCGATGGGTCCACCACGCCGGACGAAGTCGACTATGTCAATGCCCACGCCTCCTCCACCCCGATCGGCGACCTGGCCGAGGCCCGGGCGTTGGCGCTGGCCCTCGGCGAGCGAGCGGCAACGGTCCCGGTGAGCGCGACCAAAGCCCTCTACGGTCATCCCCTGGGCGCCTCGGGCGCGATCGAGGCGGCGATCTGCGCGCTGGCCATCCGGGATGGCTGGGTGCCGGCCTCGATCAATCTGCGCGAGCGGGACCCGGCCATCGACACGCTCCTGCCGAACCTCCTGGGCGAAGCTCAGGCGGGCGTGTTCCGGCGGATCCTGTCGACCTCGTTCGGGTTCGGCGGCCTGAATGCCGCCCTGGTCTTCGGGGCGCCCTGACGGACCTTGGGGCAGAACCCCCTCAGGTCTTGGGGGTCCAGGGCTGGTGGGCGCTCAGGCTGAGCTGCCAGGTGCCGTCGATCCGGCAGTAGGTCGAGGCGATGCTGCCTTCGTAGGGCTTCTCGTCGCCAGCCCGACTGCCCCGGCCGTGATAGGCCAGGATCACGCAATCGGGGGTGATCTGACGGACCTCCACGTCCAGCATGTCAACCTTCGTCCACGGCTTCTCGGCCGGCATCTTGATCAACTGGGCCTTCTCGACGAAGCCCATCGGCTCGATCACCGACAGGCCGCCTTCGGCCACGTGCTCGGCGAAATAGGCCGGATCGTCGGCCTGCGTCCAGAGGCCGCGCTCAATGGCGACGACCTCATCGGTGGTGCTGGTCATGGGCTGCCTCCTGCACGATGTACTCGACCCTAGCGTGCCATGGCGCGCCTTCAGCCTGTCGCGCGGCGTGGCCCGAGGCCTTGCAGCTATGTTGCGCCGGAAACGAAGAAGCGGGGCTCCGTCCCGATGGACGAGCCCCGCTTCTCTTGGTCGGCGGACGAGCCGGATCCGGGTCAGTCCCGGCGGATAGTTCGACCGCTCGGCTGGCGGCGATTGCGGAGCGGGGCGAAGCCGATGACGAGGGCGATCGCGGCAAGGAGGGCCACGACGAAGCCGATGCTGCCACCGGGGCCGCCCGACGACGCCTGGTCAATGGTTCCGGTCGAGGGTGGCGTCGCCCGCGGGGTGGCGGTTGCCGCCTCGACGCCACCGCTCGGTGATGGGCTGGCCAATTCGCTCGGCAGGACGGAACCTGTCGGAGTTCGGAGTCGGAGTCGGTGTCGGGGTGGGCGTTGCGGTCGGAGTCGGAGTCGGAGTCGGCGTCGGCGTGGGCGTCGGAGTCGGAGGCGACTTGGGCGACGGGGTCGGCGCAAGGCAAGCCTCGCTCGAGAGGTTGATCGTCCGGCTGAAGCCCTTTGATCCGGTCGGGTCGTCGCCGGCCTTGATGACCACCTGGGCCGTGTGGGCGACGTACGGGCTGCCAGCGCTGAAGCTGCCGCTGAAGCTGGCGCCGAAGGTCGTGGTCGGCAGGACCGTCACGCCATCCACGGTGGCTGCAACGGTATTGGTGAAGCTCGCCTGGTAGAGCCTCAGGCTGATGTTCAGGACCGGGCTGCCGTTGTTGCAGGACAGCGAGGCGTTCGGATTGTGGGCCGAGGCAATGCCCGCGGTTGCCACCAAGAGGCCGGCAATAGCCGGCAGGATGAGAGCCCTGGTTCGCCGTGAGAATCCCATGAACGTGCTCCTGGATGATCCGAGTCGGCCAATTGGGCGACGCTGGTCCTAGGACTTTAGTCCCGCCAATTCGCTGGTCAACGATACAGACCGCAGCGGACCGCACACAAGTCTGGAGGCGTTGCCGCACCAGCACCAGGACCCGGACAGGACCAATGGCGAGGCCGGGCAGGGATCCGAACGAGTGCAAGACTTCCCAATTGCACAGACATGCAATAGCATCTATAGGCATCCGCCCGCCGGCTGGCGGCGTATCTGCGGTGACGTCCAGCCAGGGCGCGTTCGAGGGGCAGGATCCGGTGCACATTCCCGACGGCTACCTGAGTCCGATCATCTCGGTCGGCCTTGGCGTCGTCACGGTCCCAACCTGGAGCCTGGCTACCCGGCGCGTCCAGCGGGTCCTGACCAGCCGGACGATCCCGCTCCTGGCGATCTTCGCCGCGATGGCCTTCACGATCATGATGTTCAACATCCCGGTGCCCGGCGGGACCACCGCCCACGGCGTGGGCGGGACCCTGATCGCGATCGTCCTCGGCCCGTGGGCGGCGGTCATTGCGGTCAGCGTGGCCCTCATCATCCAGGCCCTGTTCTTCGGTGATGGCGGTGTCCTGGCGATCTTCGTGAACTGCTTGAACATGGGTATCGTCCTGCCCTTCGTTGGTTATGCCACCTATCGGGTCCTGGCCAGCCGCTCGCCCGTCCTCTCGACTCGGCGGATCTGGGCAGCCGGGATCGGCGCCTATGTCGGGATCACCGTGGCGGCCCTGTGCGTCGGAATCGAGCTGGGCATCCAGCCCCTCCTGTTCAGCCAGAACGGAGTCGCCCTGTACAGCCCGTATGGCCTGGCCCAGACGATCCCCGCGATGCTCATCGCCCATGCCCTGGGCGCGTCGATCGTCGAAGCCCTGCTCACGGCGTTTGGGGTGGCCTATCTCCAGCAGCGCCATCCGGAGTACCTGACCTCGGTCCGCGACGCGATCACCGGCTCCGGCCTGGTCCAGGGCGTCCGGCCCGGACGGCCACTGCCCCAGGTGGCCGGCGCGATCGTCCTGATCGGGCTGGCCGCCCTGGCCGCGGCCGGCCTGGTGACGGGCGGGGGAGACCCGGCCCATGCGTTCGGCGCGGACTGGGGCGCGGTCGACTGGGCCGGAGTGGCCACGATGCTGGGCGTCGTGGCGGTGATCGGCGCGATCGTCCTTCCGCTCGCCTGGCGCCTCCTGCCGCGTCGGATGCGCACCGTCGGGACGGCGTTCCTCGCGGCCGGCATCCTGGCGCCGCTCGGTCTGATCGCGCCCGGGATCGCCTTTGGCGAGAGCGGCCCGCAGGGCATCCAGGCGGCCTTCGGCTATGTGCCCCAGGGCCTCCAGGACCTGTCCGGCCTGTTCAGCGCGCCCTTCGCCGGCTACAACATCCCGCTGCCGTTCCTGACCGGCGCCCACGCCGCCCTGTGGCAGACCGCCATCGGCTATGAGCTCGCGGGCATCCTGGGCATGCTCGTGCTCGGCCTGGCCGTCCTGGGACTGGCCCGGGCGATTGCGTGGCGCGGCGGACCCGCCAGATCTCCGGAACCGGCCAGCTCGCTCGAAGCGGCCAGATCGTCCGAGCCTGGTGGAGCTGCGGCGGTTGACCGCGAGCCTCCGGGCCGCAGCCGGATCGGCTGGCTCGAGCACACCCTGGCCGGGATCACCGGCTCAATCGAGCGGGCGGTCTTCACTGAGGAGCATGCCCGCTCCCGGGGCTGGCTCCAGGCGGTCGACCCACGGGCCAAGCTGGGCATGTTCCTGGCGGTGATCCTGGCGGCCAGCCTGGCCAGCTCGATCGTGGTCGAGCTGGCCCTGTACGCCGTGGTCTTGCTGGCTGCCGCTGCCAGCCGGGTCCCGTTCAGCTTCTTCGTCAAGCGGGTCTGGCTGGGGATTCCGCTGTTTGCCGCGATCGTCGTGATCCCGGCGATCTTCTTCGTCCCCGGACCACGCCTGTTCGACCTGGTCCTCGGGCCGCTCCATCTCGCGCCGTCGGTGCCCGGCCTGGTGGGAGCCGTGCTGTTCGTGACCCGGGTTGCGGTGAGCGTGTCGCTAGCCGTCCTGCTCGTGCTCACGACGCCCTGGGCGGACCTGCTCAAGAGCCTCCAGGCAATGCGGGCGCCACGCCTCTTCGTGCTCGTCCTGGCGATGGCCTATCGCTACATCTTCCTGTTCCTGCACCTGGCCAACGGCATGTTCGAGGCGCGCAAGAGCCGGATCGTGGCCCGAACGTCGGGCGGCGAACAGCGCCGGTTCATCTCCGGGACGATGGGCAACCTGGTCAATCGCTCGGTCAAGATGAGCAACGACGTCTACGCGGCCATGGCCGCGCGCGGCTTCAACGGCTCGATCCGGACCTTCCAGGCGTACCGAATGCACTCGGCCGACTGGTGGTCGCTGGCTGGGGCCGGCGTCATCGGCGTCGTGGCCGTGCTGGCCAGCCGGGGCCTGGCGTGACCAGCGGTCCGCTCCAGGTGCCGCTCGAGCCTGACCTACCGGCCGCCGGACCGGTCTTCGAGCTGCATGGCGTGCGGTACCTCTATGGCGGGCGCCAGGTGGCGCTCGACGAAATCGACCTGCGCATCGAGCGCGGTGAGCGGGTCGCCCTGCTGGGCGCCAACGGCTCGGGCAAGTCGACTCTGCTCAAGCTCCTCGATGGGATCATCGCGCCCTCGGCCGGCACGATGCGGGCGCTCGGCCGCGACGTGGCCGCGGTTGCCGACGGGCACGACTCGTTCCGCTTCCACCGGGAGGTCGGCCTGGTATTCCAGGATCCGGACATCCAGCTCTTCAGCGCCACGGTCTTCGACGACGTGGCCTTCGGTCCGCTCCAGCTTGGCCTCAGCCATGACGAAGTCCAGGCCGCCTGCGACCTGGCCCTGAGCCAGATGGCCATCGCCCACCTGGCGAACCGGGCCCCGTTCGAGTTGTCCGGGGGCGAGAAGAAACGGGCGGCGATCGCCTCGGTCCTGTCGCTCCAGCCCGAGGTCCTCCTGCTCGACGAGCCGACGGCCTCGCTCGACCCGCGCACGAAGTGGGTCCTGGTCGACCTGATCCAGCGGCTCGGCCAGAGCGGCCGGACGATGGTCATCGCGACCCACGAGCTCGAGATCGTGCCCCTCGTCGCCGACCGGGTCGTGGTCATCGGCGAGAATCGGCGCGTCCTGGCCGATGGCCGGTCCGAAGCCATCCTGACCGATCGCAAGCTGCTCATCGAGGCGAACCTGGTCCACGAGCATCTGCACGAGCACGGTGCCACCCGCCACGCCCACGACCATGACCTGGACCACCACGAGGCCGAGGCCTGAGACGTGGCTGAGCCGGCTGGTTCCTGGGTGGAGGTCCGCGACCAGCTGCGGGCCCGCGGCCTGCGCTGGACGCCGCAGCGCCGGCTCATCCTGGACGTGCTCGCCTCGACCAGCGGCCACGTGACCGGCAGCGACATCGTCGAGCGTTGCCGGGAACGCAATTCCGAGACGACGCCCTCGACGGTCTACCGCACCCTCGATGTGCTCGAGGAGCTGGGCTACCTGAGCCACAGCCACGGGGCCGACGGCCGGGAGGAGTTCCACGTCCTGCCCGAGACCGAGCATGCCCACCTTCAGTGCCGGCGCTGCGGCGGGTCGTGGGAGCTGGACCCGGGCGAGGCCAGGCGCCTCGCTGCCGGCCTGGCCCGCTCGACGGGCTTCGCCGTGGACATCGGCCACCTGACCGTCTCCGGCCTGTGCGCCACGTGCCAGGCCGCCGGGCCGGGCCCAGACGGGGCGACCCGCAGGGCAGGCTACATCGAGGGTTGATAGCCGGGGGCGAGGTAGTGAGCCGGATCCTCCTCGAAGTCGAGCCGGCAGCCGCGACTGCAGAAGTAGTAGTCCACGCCGTCGAAGCGGACATGGAGGTTGCGGGCCTCGGCCGCGCCAGGCTCGACGACCATCCCGCACACCGGATCGACGACCCGCTGCTCCGCTCCGCGTTCGGTCATTGGGCTGGCTCCGGGCTGAGCCGCAGGTCGAGCCGGCGCAGGCGGAGCGAGTTGGCCACGACGCTGACCGACGACAGGGCCATCGCTCCGGCGGCGAAGGCCGGGTTGAGCAGGATGCCGAAAGCCGGATAGAGCACGCCCATGGCGACGGGGATGAGCAGGATGTTGTAGGCGAATGCCCAGAACAGGTTCTGGCGGATCACTCGGACCGTCTGCCCGGCCAGGCCCAGAGCGGAACCGACCAGGCGCGGGTCGCCTCCAACGAGGGTCAGGTCCGAGGCCTCGACAGCGACCGCGGCGCCGGTCCCGATGGCCACCCCGAGGTCCGCCTGGGCGAGCGCCGGGGCATCGTTGATCCCGTCCCCGACCATCGCCACCGGCCGCCCGCCGGCCTGCAGCTCGGCGACGAGCCGGGCCTTGTCGGCCGGCAGCAGGCCGCCCCGAGCGTGATCGTCGGGGATGCCCGCCGCGCGCGCAGCGGCCCTGACCGCCGCCGGCCCATCGCCGGACAGCAGCCAGACCTCGAGGCCGCGGGCCTGGAGCTCGCGAACAGCCTCCGCCGAGCCGGCCCGCACCGGGTCGCTGATCCTGAAGGTCGCCGCCGGCCGGCCGTCAACGGTCATCGCCACGATCGACTGGCCCGCCTGGGCCGCGGTCGGGCCTCCGGTCCCGGCGGGCGAAGATCCGAGGAGGCGCCCGCTGCCGATCACCACCGCTCGGCCGGCGACCGTTGCCCGGACGCCCTCGCCCGGGCTGGCCAGGAAGTCGCTGACGGGCAGGAAGCCGCGCTCGGTGCGCCGGCCGAAGGCCACGATCGCCCCGGCCAGGGGATGCTCGCTCGCCCGTTCGGCCGAGGCAGCCAGGTCGGTCACGGTTGCCTCGTCGAAGCCGGCCTCGACGATCACCTCGGCGACCGTCGGCCGGCCCTCGGTCAACGTGCCCGTCTTGTCGAAGGCGACCACCCTGATCCGGGCGGCCCGCTCGAGCGCCGCCGCGGATCGAATGAGGATGCCGGCCTGGGCCGCCCGGCCGGTGCCGACCATGATCGCCGTCGGCGTGGCCAGGCCCATCGCGCACGGGCAGGCAATGACGACGACGGCGATGAACGCGGTCAGGGCCAGGGTCAGGCGCGGCTCCGGGCCGATCGAGAGCCAGATCGCGAAGGTGATCGTGGCCACGACCAGGACGAGCGGCACGAAGATCTCGCTGACCCGGTCGGCCAGGCGCTGGATGGGCGCCTTGGAGCCCTGGGCCCGCTCGACGAGGTCGACGATCGAGGCCAGGACGGTGTCGCGTCCGACCCGAGTGGTCCGCATGACCAGGGTTCCGGTCGTGTTGAGGGTGGCCCCGATGAGCTCGTCGCCGACGGTCTTCTCGACGGCCAGTGGTTCGCCGGTCAGCATCGACTCGTCGACCAGGCTGCGACCCTCGACGACCAGCCCATCGACCGGCACCTTGTCGCCCGGCCGGAGCCGGAGGAGGTCGCCGGCCCGGACGGTTTCGAGCGCCACCTCGACCTCGCCTCCGGACTCGATCCGGCGGGCGGTGGCCGGCTGGAGGCCGATCAAGGTCCGGATCGCGGCGGTTGTCTCGTCCTTGGCCCGAGCCTCGAGCCAGCGGCCGAGGAGGACCAGGCCGATGATGATGGCCGACGTGTCGAAATAGGTCTGGGGCTCCAGGCCTGCCCGCTCGACGAGGCCTGGCGCGACCGTCACAACCGCGCTGTACAGCCAGGCCGCGCTCGTGCCGATCGCCACGAGGGTGTCCATGTTCGTGGTGCCATGGCGGGCGGCCCGGATCGCGGCCACGTAGAAGCGTCGGCCGGCCCAGGCCTGGATGGCGGTGGCGGGCAGCAGCGCGAGCCAGTTCAGGCTGGTCATCGGAACGACCGACTGGGGCGCGTACATCAGGATCATCAGGCCGGCCGCGACGGCGATCGAGACCAGGGCCTGGATCAGGAGCTCACGCCGCTCGCTCTCGCGCACGACCTGGTCCGGATCGAGGTCCAGGACGGCAGACGGATCGGCATCGGCCCTCGACGTTGTCCGAACGTCGTACCCGGCTGCCTCGACCGCCGAGACGAGCGCCGCTCGATCGGCGAGCCCCGGCCGGACCGTCACGGTGGCGCGTTCAGTCGCCAGGTTCACGTTCGCCTCGAGGACGCCCTCGGTCTTGCGCAGGTAGCGCTCGATCCGGTTCACGCACGAGGCGCAGGTCATGCCCTCGATCGGCAGGACGACCTGGATCGACAGGATTTCGGGCGCGTTCGGAAGGCTGTCAGTCATACTCCCGGGTAGTATACCGCGGCGATACCCCCAGGTAGTATCCAACGGCGACCCCAGCGGAGGGCGCCGGGCCAGCAGGCAGGGCTGGCGGAGGTCATGATGGTCGGCGTGACCCGCCTCACCTGGCTTGGCCATTCGACTGTCCTGCTCGAGTCGGCCGGCTCTGTCATCCTGACCGACCCGATCCTGCGCGGCCGGATCGGCCCAATCCGGCGAGCATCGGCGATCGCCCCGGTCGACCTCGGGGCGGTGGACACGGTCCTGATCTCGCACCTCCACCTGGATCACCTGGACCTACCCTCGCTGCGGCTCCTTCGGCCGGACCTCCGGCTCATCGTGCCCTTCGGCTCGGCCGCCCGGCTGCGGGCAGAGGGCTACACCGACGTGTCCGAGCTCGAGGTCGGCAATTCGATGCAGGCGGGAGCGGCCACGATCCGCGCCGTCCGGGCGGTCCACGATGGCCGGCGCCGACCGTTCGGCCCAGCCCGGCCCGCCCTGGGCTACCGGATCGATGCCGAGCACTCGACCTACTTTGCCGGTGACACGGAGCTCTATCCCGAGATGGCCCTGCTGGCCGGCGGCCTGGATCTCGCGTTGCTACCGGTGGGCGGCTGGGGGCCGACCCTCCGGGGCGGCCACATGGATCCCCTCCGGGCGGCGCGGGCACTGGCCCTTCTCCAGCCGCAGCTCGCGGTCGCGATCCATTGGGGCACGTTCTGGCCGATCGGAATGGGCCGCATTCGCCGATCGCGCTTCGAGCTGCCGGCCCGCCAGTTCGGTGACGAGGCCGCCCGGCTCGCCCCGCTGGTCAGGATCGGGCTGCTCGATCCGGGCGGTTGGCTCGATCTGCCGTCGGCTATCGTTCGCCCACGATGATGCCGATCGACCAACCGCCCGCGGCCCAGCCGGCCGGCCAGCACGAGGTCCCGTTCTGGCTCGTTTCGCTGGGCGCGATCAGCTGGCGGGTCCTGGCCATCGTCGGGCTGGGGTTGGTCGTCGTCGGGGTGGCCTTCCTGATCGGGACCGTGACCGCTTCGGTCGTCGTTGCGGGGGTTGCGTCGGTGGCCGTCCTGCCCGTCGTCCGACGGCTGCGCGCCCGGGGCTGGGGCCCGGGCAAGGCCGCGGCGGTTGGGACCCTGCTGGCCTTCGGCTCGATCATCCTGGTCCTGGCAGCCGGCGCGGTCATCCTGGTCCGCTACGCCCCTGACGTGATCGCCGCGATCACCGCGGGCCTGACGGCGCTTGGCCAGGACGAGACCAACGCTACCGTACCAGCCGGCGTGGCCGCTGCGCTTGCCGGGATCGTTGGCGGCGGTACGAGCTGGCTGGCCCAGAACGCGGGGGAGATCGTCGCCAGCGTCTCGAGCCTGTTCTCGATCCTGCTGTTCGGCGCCTTCACGACGTTCTACCTGCTGGCCGGCGACACCGGCTGGTGGCCGTGGCTGACCCAGGGCCTGAACGAGGGCGAGCGCACCAGCGCCACGATGGTTGGCGAGGCGGGAGCCCAACGCCTGGGCGACTTCATCCGGCGGACCGCTGTCCTGTCGGCTGCCCGAGCCGTGACCACCGTGATCATCCTCGTGGTCTTCGGGGTCCCATTCGCGATTCCGCTTGGGACGCTCGTCTTTGCGGTTGGATTCGTGCCCTACGTTGGCCCGCTCGTAGCCGCTGGCGCCGTCCTGCTCGTGGCCCTCGGCTCGGTTGGTACGAGCGCGACCGTGATCATCCTGGTGCTCATCCTGGTGGCCCACGTCGCCACCAGGCGGCTGGTCGATCGGCTCTTCCATGGGGCCGAGATCGACACGAACCCCGCGATCATCATCGTGGCCCTGCTCGTTGGCGCATACATTTCCGGCGTCATCGGCCTGATCCTGGCCGGGCCGGTCGCGGTCGCCCTGTTAGCGGCCGGCAAGACCCTGCGGGCCGAACGCCAGAAGATGCCCAGCGTCCCGGCGATCGAGGGCACGCTCGTCCCGCCCTGGCTCGACCTGATCGCCGGCTGGAGCTGGCGGCTCCTAGCGGGGCTGGCGCTGCTGGCCGTTGCGTTCATTCCGCTGCTCATCGTGCCGCTCTTGCTCGTGCCGCTGATCGTGGCCGCCGTCCTGGCCGCAACCCTCGCACCGGGCATGGCCGCCCTGGTCCGGCGAGGCTGGGGACGCTCGGCCTCGGCAGCCGTCCTCACGGCCGCCCTGGCCGGATCGGTCATCGCCCTGTGCGTGCTGGCCATCACGATCCTGGTGGCCAACGTCGGGAGCCTGGCAAGCCAGGTCGACAGCGGCGCAGATTCGGTGGATGGAGCGGTCGGCGGCCTGGGTGGCCTGCTGACCGGGTTCACTGGCGGGATCACCAGCCAGGTCTCCCAGAGCGTGCTCGACCTCTTTGCCGGGGTGGTCGGCCTGACCGTCGTCATCGCCGTCGGCGTGGTCCTGACGTTCATCGCCCTGCGCGACGGGCGCGAAGGCTGGACCGCGGTCACCCTGCCGCTGGCGCCGTGGCGCCGGCGCATCGCGGACGGGGCGGCTGAGCGTGCCGTCTCCGTCCTGGGCGGCTACATGCTGGCGACAGGGGCCGTGTCGATCTTCGGGGCGCTCACCCAGTTCGTGCTCATGGTCATCCTGGGCGTCCCCCTTGCCCTGCCCGTCTTCGTCCTGTCGGTCTTCGCCGGCTACATCCCGTACATCGGCGGCTTGATCACGACGGGGATGGCCTTGCTCCTGACGATTACGACGGGCAACCCGGTCGCGATCCTGATCATGGCGATCTTCACGATCGTGTTCAACATCGTCCAGGGCAACGTCATCCAGCCGTTGGTCTTCAGCCGAGCGGTGCATATCCACCCGGCGATCATCCTTTTGGCAATTCCGGCCGGCAACGCCCTGGGCGGGGTACTGGGCATGTTCCTGGTCGTCCCGATCCTGGGCGTGATCGCCACGAGCTGGCGCTCCGTCCTGGAGGTCATGGGTCCGCCACCCGACGCGCAGGCCGACGGCGCGGACGGCGACGCCCGACCAGAACCGGCCGGTGGCGCTCCGGCGTAATCAAACCTGTCCGGGCCTCGAATGGGGTGCACCACGGCGCCCGAGAGTTGGAGGAATCACCCGTGCAGATCTCAATCATCCGCCTGGCCGCCGGAGTCCTTGCGGTCTCGGCCATCCTGGGGGCCTGCTCCTCGGGCGCCTCGACGGCCACCGTCAGTGCCACCAACGTGGGTAGCCAGGGCACGTTGATCGTGGCCAGCAATGGCATGACCGTCTACCAGTTCAGCAAGGACGTGGCCAACAGCGGGACGAGTGCCTGCACCGACAAGTGCCTGGCCACCTGGCCGGCCGTGACCGTGCCCGCCGGTTCGAGCCCGACCGCCGGGGCCGGCGCTGCAGGGACCCTGGGCACGATCAGCCGCCCGGACACCAACGGCGCTCTCCAGGTCACCTACAACGGCCTGCCGATCTACTACTTCTCGGGCGACAGCGCGGTGGGCGACAGCAACGGGATCTACACGAACTGGGCCGCCGTCAAGCCATAGGGACCGCCGCCCACCTGACCCCCGGCAGCCGGCCCGGGAGTAACATGGAACCTCCACCAGTGGCGAGCGGGCGGGATGAACCACGCCCCCGCCACGGATGAGGAGGCCCGAGATGTCCGACAAGGAAGCTACTCCGACACCGGCTGATGTCACGATCGTGGCCGGCGTCATTGCCGACGAGCAGGGCATCCTGGCCGAAGGCGCCGTTGCCTCGGACGGCGCCCACGCGCTGGTCGTGGCCCGCTTCGCAACGCCCGATGCGGCCCGCCTGGTCTACGACGACCTCCTCTTCGCCGAGCTCGATGGGGCGGTTCACATCGATGGCGTCCTGGTGGTCAACGCCGAGTCCGACGGCCGCCTGCACGTCCAGAAAATGACGGACCACAGCACTCGGACGGGGCTGAAGTGGGGGATCGTCGGCGGCGTTGTGGCCGGGATCTTCCTGCCGGCCACGATCTTTGCCGGGGCCGCGGCGCTGGGCGCAGCCGGCCTGGCCGCAGGCAAGGCCCGCAACCTGTCCCATCGGCTCGATGTCGAACACGAGCTGGCCGGCGTGATCACGCCCAACACGTCGGGCATCCTGGCCCTCGTGACCGCGACCGACGCGCCCAGGGTGGCCGGCACGATGTCGACGGCCGAGGAGGTCAAGACGGTCCCGGTCGACGAGAAGACCGCCGACGAGATCAAGGCCGTCGCGGCAACGGCTGAGGAGAGCTCGCCAGCCGCCAGCTGAAAGGCGGGTCGCGATGGTCGGCCGGGCGAAGCTCCGCGCCAGCGCCGGGGAGGCCCTCGAGGGCCTCCTTCGCGACGGCCTGACCATCGGCGCCGGCGGCTTCGGCCTGTCGGGCGTGCCCGAGAACCTGATCAAGGCCGTTGTCGAATCGGGCATTCGCGACCTGACCATCGTGGGCAACAATGCCGGCGTCGAGGACTTCGGCATGGGCCTCCTGCTCAAGCACCACCAGGTCCGCCGGGTCGTCGCCTCGTACGTCGGCGAGAACCGCGAGTTCGAGCGCCAGGCCCTGGCCGGCGAGCTCGAGCTGGAGCTCGTCCCACAGGGCACCCTGGCCGAGCGCCTGCGTGCCGGCGTGGCCGGGATTCCCGGCTTCTACACCCGCACCGCGGTGGGCACGAACCTGGCCGAGGGCAAGGAGATCCACTCGTTCGACGGCCGCGACTATCTGCTCGAACGAGCCATCCGGGTGGACCTGGCCCTGGTCAAGGCCTGGCGGGGCGACCCGGCAGGCAACCTGGCCTACCGCCGGACGGCCCGCAACTTCAACCCGATGATCGCCGGCTGCGGCGACACGACCGTGGCCGAGGTGGAAGGGCTGGTCTCGATCGGCGAGCTCGACCCCGAGCGGATCGACACGCCCGGGATCTTCGTGGACCGCCTGATCCAGGGTGACCACTACGAACGCCGGATCGAGTTCCGGACGATCCGGCCGACCGAGAGTCCCGACGCCCCGGCCGAGGCAGCCGACGGGAGCGCGTCGCCGACACGAAACCTGATGGCTCGGCGGGCGGCCCTCGAGCTCCACGATGGCGACTACGTCAATCTCGGCATCGGTGTCCCCACCCTCGTCGCCAACTACATTCCGCCCGACGTCAACGTCGTCCTCCAGTCCGAGAACGGGCTGCTCGGAACGGGTCCCTTCCCAACCGAGGACGAGGTGGATCCCGACTTGATCAACGCCGGCAAGCAGACCGTCACTGCGATTCCGGGGGCCAGCTTCTTCTCGAGCGCCGACTCGTTCTCGATGATCCGGGGCGGTCACATCGACGTGGCCATCCTGGGTGGCCTCGAGGTGGCCGAGAACGGCGACCTGGCCAACTGGATGGTCCCGGGCAAGATGGTCAAGGGCCCGGGCGGGGCGATGGACCTGGTCTCCGGGGTCAAACGGGTCATCGTCCTGATGGACCACAACGCCAAGGACGGCTCGCCCAAGATCCGGCACCGCTGCAGCCTGCCCTTGACCGGGGCCGGAGTGGTCAACCGGGTGATCACGGACCTGTGCGTCTTTGATGTCACGCCCGATGGCCTGGTCCTGCGCGAGCTCCAGGAGGTCCGGGCCCGGACCGGCTGCGAATTCCAGGTCGGCCTCGAGCCGTAGCTCACGAACGGTCGGTGAGGAGCTGACCTAACCTCGCATCCCCAACGTTCGGCCCCGCCGTTCGGACCGGCGGTCGCGCCGGCGGTTGGTGCCAGATTTCATTGACCCGAGGCTTATGGTCCTTCGGCCCCCGAGGTTCGTGCCCTGGCCTCTCGTGGGCTGGCGATTGTGCTCAATCGAGCACGACGGGGCGGGTCCTCAACAAGGATTCTGTCCCGAGTGACCATAAGCTCGCTGGCCGTGAAATTTGGCACGATTGGCGCCGAGGCCGCGAAACTCCGAGTCCGGGGTCTGGCTAGGCGAACGGGCGGCAGACCTGCCTGGCCAGGGCAACGCAGGCCTCGAACCGGGGCAGACCGATCTCTCGAGCCAGGGCTTCGGTCCGGACGGGGTCGTCGGTCAGGCAATCCGCCCAGATCGATCGGCCCACGAGAAAGCCGATCGCCCCGGCGCGCCCGGCGTGGCCGAGCTGCCACAGGAACGTCTCGTGGCTCGCCCCGGCCCCGAGCAGCGTCCAGGGCACCGGACCCGCGGCGTCGGCCAGCCGGCGGCAGGCGTCCGCCGCCGCGTCATCAGGCCCCTGGCCAGGCTGGCTCGACACCGGGAAGGGCAGCTTGAGCAGATCCGGCCCGAGCACGGCAATCGCCGCCGCGGCGTACAGGCTGAGCTCGGTGTAGCGGCCGGCAAACGCGTCTTCCGTCTCGCTCGTGAGCCGGTACAGGACCGGCTCCACCACGATCGGCAGGCCGGCCTCGTGGCACAGGGTCACGGCCGCCGCGACGGTCGCATACTGGGCGGCGGCCAGGGCCTCCGCGTCGGGCCGGATCGGGACCAGCAGCTTGCACGCGTCCGCGCCGAGGGTCAGGGCCGTGCTCGGCGTGAAGTCCGCCATCAGCTCGGTCAGGCGCTCGTCGCCCTGCTGTTCGTAGCCCTGGGCCTCGAGCGGCATGACCCGGCCGACCCGGGCGGGAATCGTGGCCTCGGCCAGTGACGGCCAGCCGATTTCGGCGTCGACCATGACCGCGCTGGCGGAGCCGGCCAGGGCCCGGAAGAGGCCCTGCTTCAGACGGGCCGCGAGGTCAAGCTCCACGTCGGCCAGGCCGGCCCGAGCCAACGCGGTCATGAAGCTGTCCCGGTGGTCCAGGGCGAGGCCCATCAACCGGCCGTCGACGTCCAGGAGGCGTTCCAGCCGGTGGTGCCGGCCGAGCGCCGCCAGGTCGGACGCGCCGAGCTCGATCAAGGGCGCGGCTCCCGACCCACGAGTGGCAGGCGGGGATCCTGGGGGGTCGTGGTCCAGGTCTCGCGGATCCAGACGATGTCGGGATCCTCGGCTGCCTGCATCGTGCGTCGATCGCCGGCCAGGAAGTTGAGGTAGTAGGCGTCATAGCCCGGGTTCGCGCTGAAGGGGTGGTAGCCCTCGGGCACGATCAGTACATCGCCCGGCCGAACCGCCCAGATCCCGTCGGGGCGGCCGTCTCGGAAGTAGATCCGGGCCAGGCCCCAGCCCTCGGGCCGGCGGATCTGGTAGTAGTACGTCTCCTCCAGGACCGCCTCGTAGGGCATCGCGTCCTGGTCGTGCTTGTGGGGTGGCCAGCCCGACCAGTTGCCGCCCGGCGTGAACACCTCGCACACCAGCAGCCGGTCGGCAGGGAAGTCGCCCATGACCAGGTTGTTGACCTGTCGGGTCGCCTGGCCGGCTCCCGGATCTCGATCCGGACGTCGTCGGGCGTGATCAGGATCGGTTCGCGGCTGACGCCCGACCGGCCACTGGCCGGTGCCTGGCCGTAGGCGATCGTTGCCTGCCCGCCCGCCTCGAACGGCCGGCCCACGAGGCGCGCGCCGCTGCCGGCGGGCAGATAGGCCGCCCAGGGCAGGGCCGAGAAGACCGACGCCCGCCCGAGCAGGTCGAGAGCCGGCGAGCCGTCCTCGAACTCGATCCGGAGGCCGCCCCCGCCGATCGTCACGACCACCGCTTCCTGGTCCGGCCGGTCGAGGGCGATCGTCTCGTCGGCGGCCAGGGAGCGGGCCTGGAAGCTCAGGTAACGCCAGCCGGCCCGTTCCGGGTCGACCGCCACGGTCACCCCGTCGGCGGGTCGCAGGTGGACCCGATCCAGGCCGATTGCCGGCAGGATCTTGGTCGGATGGATCGTGACGCCGTCGGCATCGCTGGTCATGTCGTCCTCGCTACGGTCTGGGCGGCCGGCGTCAGGTGGCCGTTCTGCAACAGGTCGTCGATCTCGTTCATCCGGGGCATTGCCGGGCTGCACATCGGCCGCGAGGCAACGATCGCGCCGGCCGCGTTGGCGCGCCGGACGGCCTCCTCCGGTGGTTGGCCCTGGTGAAGGCAGGCGACCAGGGCAGCGACGAAGGCATCGCCGGCGCCCAGCCCGGTCGTAACCTCGATCGCCAGGCCGGGCACGGCGACGAAGCCGGCCTCCGTCCCGACACTGGCCCCGTCCGGTCCGTGCTTCACGATCACGAGCAGCCGGCCCTCGGCGGCCAGCTCGTCCGGGGAGAGGCCCGCCGCCGCGAACTCCTGGTCGCCGCCCACGATCACGTCGACATCCGCGAGCACCGCCCGAACCCGTTCGACGAAGTCCGCCGGGTTGTCCCAGGCCATCGGCCGCCAGTCGAGGTCGAGGACAATTCGCCGGCCGCGTTCGTCTGTTCCAGCCTGACCATGGACGAGCGCCCGGGTGGTCTCGAAGCTGGCCGGGCGGGCCAGGCCGGTACCGGAGACGAGGAGCGTGCCGGCCCGGCTCAGCACTTCGGCCGGGACCTGGTCGGCCCTGATCTCCCAGTCGGGCGCGGTAGGCGAGCGAAACAGGGTGATCGGGAAGCGATCAGGCGGCCAGCTCTCATAGAACGCCAGGGCCGTCCGCAGCGTGGGGTGGACGAGCAGGAGGGTCGTGTCGACGCCCTCATCAGCCAGCCAGCGTCGCACGTAGCGGCCGTGAGGATCGTCGCCCACCGCGGACAGGATCGCCGTCGGGACGCCCAGCCGGGCGAGGCCGGTCGCGACGTTGCCCGCGAATCCGCCGACCGAGCGTTCGAACGTTCGGACGTCCTCGAGCGGGGTATTCGACTCGAGCGGGTTCAGGTCGTAGCTGATCCGGCCGAAGACCAGGACGCTGGCCGAATGGGGGTTGGCTGTGACGGACAGGGCTCGGGCTCCTGGTGCGGGCTGATCCACTCCCCGAGATCATGCCGGACCGCGGGCGCTCATGTATCGTCGAGCCATGGCCCGAGCCCGTGTCCGATCGGCCGCTCCAGTCCTGACCGTGGACGCGCCCGCTGAGCTGCGCGGCCGGCTGGTCCTGGACGACGAGGTCGTGGCCGGCCGGGTCTGGCTGGACGGCGATGCGATCGCCGCGGTTGAGCTGGACCGCGATCCGCTGGGCGGGCAAGGCCTGCCCCTGATCGCCGCCGGATTCGTCGACGTCCACGTTCACGGCTGGGCCGGCCACGATGCGATGGGCTCGGCCGACGACCTCGGCGGCATGGCCCGGGCCCTCCTGGCTCACGGCGTGACCTCCTTCCTGCCGACTGCCGTGACCAGCCCGTTGGCCGACCTCCGCGGGTTCGCCGGCCGGGTCCGGGCCTGGCTGCCGCAGGCGCCCATGCGACGGCGCCGAGCCGCTGGGCTTCAACCTCGAGGGTCCGTTCCTCGCTCCGACCCGCAAGGGAGCCCACAACCCCGCGTGGCTGGTCAGCCCAGGCGATGTTGCCTGGGCTGAGGTCGAGCCGCTGCTGGACGGACTGCGCCTGATCACGATCGCGCCCGAGCTGGCCGGCAGCCTGGAGCTCATCGGGCGACTCACGGCTCTCGGGATCCGGGTCTCGATCGGCCATTCGGCGGCCGGCGCTGCCACGGCACAGGCCGCCTACGACGCCGGCGCCTCCTCCACCACCCACCTGTTCAACGCCATGTCCGGCGTGGACCACCACGCGCCGGGGGTGGCGGTGGCCGCCCTGACCCGGGACGATGCCTACGTCGAGCTGATCGCCGATGGCGAGCACGTCGACCCCGCACTCTGGCCGATCGTGCGCCGGATGAAGCCCACCGACCGGCTCGTCCTGGTCAGCGACGCGCTCGCCCAGGCCGGGCTGGGCGATGGCCGGTCGACGCTGGGCGGCCTCGAGCTCGATGTTCGGGCAGGGCGGGCCACCCTCGCCGACGGATCCGGGACCCTGGCCGGCTCGGTCATCGCCCTCGACAGCGCGGTCCGCAACCTGGTCCGGAGCGGGGCCTCCCTGCCTGCCGCCGTCGCGGCGGCCGGCCGCAATCCGCTCGACCTACTCGGTATCGCCGACCGAGGCCGGATCGCGCCCGGCCAACGGGCCGACCTGGTCGAGCTGGACGATGAACTCGTCGTGCGCCGGGTGATGCGCGCCGGGGTCTGGCGGCTGGGCTAGATCGAGCCAGCTATGGCCGGGCGCCGGCCGGCAGGACGGCCACGTTGAGCCAGCGGGCGCCGGTCGGTCGGCTCATCACAAAGGTCAAGGCAAACGGTGCGCTGCGCTGGCTGCGCAGGGTGCCCGAGGCGTCGTAGGTCGCCTCGATCATCGTCCCCCGGGAATCGAAGCCCAGGCTCAGGCCGGTCTGGCGGCCGAACGGGATCAGCAGGGCCAGCGTCGCGGAGTCGAAGTGGTACTGGGTGATCGTCCTGCTGCCGCTGGCCAGGTCGGTCTGGAGCCGGCCTTGCATCTCGATCAGGCGATCCCCGTGGTCGACCAGCGGCAAGAGAGACGGGTCGGCGCGGAGCAGGGCCTGGTTCTCGATCTCGAGGTTCTCGGCCAGGGTGAGCATGATCGCCTGGGCACCCGGACCCTGGATCGTGTGGTCCCAATCGATCACGTCCTGGCCAACGACGATCGTGGGGAAGGACGAAGCGTCGACCGCGTGGGGAACCCGGCCGAGGATCTCAGCGGCATCCGGCACGGTGACCCCCCGGGCAGGTGCGCCGGCGGCCACGATGGTGCCGGCCAGCAAGACGGTGACCAGGCCGATCAGCCCGAGCCGGGCGATCCGGGGCAAGGCTCCGCCGGCGCCGTCCCGGCCGCTGACCAGCCGGTTCGCGAAGCGGCCCAGCTCGTCCATGCTCGACTTCGGCTCCGGCACGAGCCGGTCCAACAGCGGCCGGACGGCGCAGATCACGACCAGGCCGGCGAGCAGCCCGACCTTCGTCCCGAACTCGTCGACCTGAGGCGCCATGAGCAAGGTGCTGGCCAGGGCGACCAGCAGGCCGAAGGCGACCCGTCCGACCCTGCCCGCGGGGACCGTCTTGGGGTCGGTCATCATGAAGAACATGAAGATCAGGACCTCGGGCGAGGTGATGATCACGCGGGCGAAGTCGACTCCACAGACGGGCGTAAATGACCAGCGGGTGACCATGCAGTGGCCCGATGCCGCGAGCAGGCCGACGCCCAGGCTCAGGGCGATCCAGAACGAGGCAGCCAGCGCCAGCAGATGGAGCCGTCGGGTGATGAGCAGGCCGCCGATGATGATCACGGCGTAGGCCAGGAGCATCCAGATATCGAGCGGGCCCCACCAGAAGTCGAGCGGCTCGACCCGGCTCGTGCCGAGCACCACGAAGGCTACGACCAGCCCGATGTTGGACGGGTTGAAGACGTGCGAGCCGTGGTAGCGGATGACGTACTTGGTCAGTAGCGACAGGCCGGCCACGATCGCGAAGATGTACCAGCCGTAGAACGTCCAGTGGTCGTCGACGGGCGTCCCGACCACCCGCAGGATCAGGGCCACGCCGCTTCCCGTCAGCATCGCGCTGGCCGGCCAGACGAAGGCCCGCGCCTGGCGGAAGGTAATCGCCACCTCGAGCACGGCACAGGTCAGGATCGCGGCCAGGATCTGGGGCACGCTCACCTGGAAGTGCAGGGCGACCTGGCCCAGCACGTGGATCGTGATGATCACGGCGGCCACGTGAAGGCGAGGGTCGCGCCGGTTGGGCAGGACCAGGGGATACGCCTGGCCGCCCAGCGAAAGCGTCCGGGCGGTCGCGCCGACGCCGGTTGAGGGTCCGCCTGAGCTCAAGGTCGCGGGCTTAGCTCGGCACGGAGGTGACCCGCTGGTCGCTGTAGCCGTGGGCGGCGATCTCGGACGCCCGGGATCGGTAGGCCTCGGCCGTCGGCGGAGTCTTGGCCCGGAAGCCGTCGACCATGCGGTTGTACATCGAGAAGGCGGCCGCGATCAGGACGGCCAGCTGGACGTCGGCGTCGGACGCACCGGCAGCCTGGGCGGCGGCCACATCGGCCGCGCTCAGCTCGCGCGGGTTGGCCCGAACCGTGCGGGAGATGTGAATCAGCGCCTGCATCTTGTCGTCGAAACCATCCGACGAGCCCTGCTTGAGGACGTCGACCAGGGGCAGCAGGTCGCTTGCCCCGGTGTGCTCGAGCAGGGCGCTCGCGAAGGCCCCGTGCGAATCCATGCAGTAGAAGCAGTCGTTGGCGGCCGAGACCGCCGTCGCCAGCATCTCCCGCTGGGGCCGGCTGATCGTCGCACCCGGGAAGTCGTTCACGAGCAGCTCATCGGCCAGTCCACGCAGGTGGACGCCCAGGCCGGGCGTCAGCCGGATGGCCGCCAGGATGCCGGGTGCGTCGGGCAGGCCGCCGACCAGGATGTCTTCATTCGAGCGCGCGAGTCGCTCATCGTCACGAGCCATTGGGCAGGTCCTCGGTTGAAATGGTCAGTGCGGGGGAGTATGACGTAGGACCGTCCACAGCGGTCAGCGGCCCTCTATGCTGCAGCCAGCCGGGTGAGCGCCGGATACGGGAGGTTGTCTTGGGCCGCCTGATCGATTTCTACGTCACCCAGGTCCGGGTCCTGCGCGACTGGCAGGGCGGGCCGCTGGCGCTGGCCAAGCGTCTCCTGATCACCCTGATCGTGGCCACGATCTCGTTCCTGGTCGCGGTCTGGATCCTGAGCCCCCGAATGACTGTCGACCGGGCGTTCGACGCCACCGTTGCGGTCATCCTGATGGCCCTGTTCAACGCCGCGGTCCGGCCGGTGCTGCTGGTCCTGGTCGCGCCGATCTCACTGGTCGTCACCGGCATCCTGGTCCTCGTCCTGCAAGTCGTGGCCTTCCTGGTCGTGGCATCGTGGGCGCCCGGCGTCCATGTCGAGGGCTTCCTGGTCGCTCTCGTCGGCTCATTCGTGTACGCCATCGTCAACACGATCCTGACCTCGATCCTGGGCGTCGACAGTGGCGGGTCGTACTACGGCATGCTCGTCCAGCGGCTGATGGTCAAGCGCTCGAAAGGCCATACCGACAAGCCCGGCCTGGTGGTCATCCAGATCGACGGCCTGGCCCATCCGATCCTGGCCGGCCGGATCCGGGCCGGCTCGGTCAACACGATGGCCGGCTGGCTGCGCGACGGGACCCACAAGCTGTCGCGTTGGGAGGCGATCCTGCCCTCGATGACCTCGGCCAGCCAGGCCGGGATCCTGCACGGCAACAACGACGGGATCCCCGCCTTCCGATGGTACGAGCGCGACCGGGAGCACCTGATGGCCTCGAGCAACCCGCTCGACGCGACCCTGATCGTGTCCCGGATCACGAACGGCGAAGGGCTCCTGTCGAACAACGGCGCGAGCATCTGCAACCTGATGACCGGCGACGCGACGCGGTCCTACCTGACCACGGCCGCGATCAAGGCCGAGGGGGGTGGCATCGGCGAGAGCCAGGCCTTCACCTCGTTCTTCTTCAGCCCGACCGGCTACCTGCGCTCGTTCACCCTGTTCCTGGGCGAGCTGACCAAGGAGCTTTTCCAGGCGCGCCGGACCCGGCGCTCCGGGGTCCAGCCCCAGATGCACCGCGGCCTGAAGTACGCCGGAATGCGGGCGGCCAGCAATGTCCTGCTGCGCGATGTGAATACCTCACTGATCATCGAGGAGATGTACCGGGGCACGAACGTCATCTACGCCGACTTCACCGACTACGACGAGCTGGCCCACCACTGCGGGCCCGAGCGAGTCGAGTCGCTGGAGGCCCTGGACGGTGTCGACCGGGCGATCGCGACCCTGGTCAAGGCAACCGACGACGCGCCCCGGCCCTACAAGTTCGTGGTCCTCTCGGACCACGGCCAGAGCCTCGGGGCGACGTTCCTGCAGCGCTACGGGGTGAGCCTGGGCGAGTTCGTCCGGAGCCAGATGAGCGGTCGGGCGACGCTCATCCAGACGAGCACAAAGGCCGAGGGCTCGGTCTTCGTCAACGCGTTCCTGTCCGAGATCACCCAGAGCCACGGCATGGGCCCCGCCGTGGCCCGGGCGGCCCTCAAGGGCAAGACCACCGACGGCGTCGTCGACCTGGATGCCGATGAAGAAGAGCCGCCCATTCCAGATGCCGCTTCGATCGCCGTCGTCGGCTCGGGCAACCTGGGCCTCGTGTGGTTCACCGGCAACGACCATCGCCTGACCGTCGAGGAGCTCGAGGAGCTGCATCCGGGCCTGGTGGCGGCCGTTGCGGCGCACCCCGGCGTGGCCATGCTCCTGGTCCGCTCGAAGGAGCATGGTGGCGTGGTCTTCGGGCCGAGAGGCACCCGCTATCTCGACCAGGACCGGGTCGAAGGCGAAGATCCCACGACCTTGTTCGGTCCGCACACGGTCATGAGCCTCAAGCGCGAAGACGCCATGGAGCATGCCCCGGACCTGCTCCTCATCAGCCAATACGACCCGGTTTTGGGCGAGGTCGCGGCGTTCGAGGAGCTGATCGGGTCCCACGGCGGCCTGGGCGGGCCCCAGACCGAGCCATTCATCCTCCACCCGGTGGAATGGCAGCTCGACGAGGAGGTCCCGTTGGGGGCTCCGGCCATCTACCGCAACCTCCGGGCCTGGCTTGGCGGAATCGGGATCACCCTCGGTCGGCCCAAGGCGGCCGGCGAAGAAGGCGTGCCCTCGGCGTCCTGAGCCGGACGGATCAGCGCAGGTCGGTGACCGGGTCGAGCGGCAGCACGACCGGCGGCCGAGGCGCCTGGTTGAAGTCGAATTCGGCGGCCAGGTTGCCCAGCCCGGGCAGATTCTCACGAACAGTCGGCCGCGAATCCGGCCGGCCGTCGGTCAGCGGATCGAGCCTGGCCCCGCCCAGGAAGTCATCCTCGATGAACTTGAGGTAGGCGTCGAAGGACAGGACCTGGTGGTCGATGTAGCCGGTCCGGGCGAACGGACTGATCAACAGGCCGGGCACCCGCAGGCCATAGCCGTTGGCGTCGACGGTGGGCGGGACAACGTGGTCGTAGAAGCCACCCCAGTCGTCCCAGGTCAGGAAGATGGCCGTGCTTGCCCAGTCCGGCCCGGTCATGACCGTGTTGACCAGGTTGGTGACATAGCTCTGGCCGGTCGAGATGAGGGCCGGTGGATGCTCGCTGTCCTTGGCATTCGGGACAACCCAGCTGACGGCCGGCAGCGTGCCGGTCGTGGCGGCGGCGGTGAAGCTCGAGATGTCCTGGATGTTGGCCAGCTGGCCGTCGGCGTGGACATCGCTGAAGCCGGGCAACGGATTCCAGATGCCGGGCACGCCGACGGATTGGGCCTGGGGCGCGCAGCTGATCGCATCGTCGTCACAGTCGGGCTCGAAGCCCTGGTCCAGGTAATAGCCCCAGCTGACCCCGGCGGCGTGGAGCAGGAAGGTCAGGTCGGTCCAGGCATACGGCTGAGGTTTCAGGAGGCTGGGCAGCCCGGGCTCGTCGATGTTGCTGATGCAGCTCTCCGGATCGCCCATCAGGCCGCACTTGGCCGACCAGGCCGAGACCGTGAACAGGTGGGAGGGCAGGCTCCAGGATGCGTTCGGCTCGAACATCGCGTCCTGGAGGACGAAGTTGCGGGCGTAGTCCCAGTAGTTCGGGATCTCGGCCGCCGTGTCGTAGCCCAGGATGTCCAGCGGCCCGCTCCCGGCACAGCCCGGATTGAGGGCGTCCTGGCAGCCCTTCCGAGCCCTCTCGTCCTGGGCCACGAAGCCGTCCATCTCGGCCGCCGGCCACGTCAGCGGTGGCGTCGGCCTCGCCATGGGGCCCACCGGCCGTGCGGTCACGATTGTCGTGGTACGGCCGGAGGCAGCCACCGCCGGCCGGGTCAGGCAGGCAGACGCTCGGCTGGCCGTTCGCCATCGGGATGCCGTTCGCCCCGGGGTACGTCCCGAAGTAGGTATCGAACGAGCGGTTCTCCTGCATGATGATCACGACGTGCTTGATCCGGCCGATCCCGCCCGGCGGGCTGGCGAGGACCGTGCCGAGCGGCCCCGAACTGAAGGGCCCGGAGCCGAGCGGCAGGCTCGGGCCGGGATAGGGCTGGACCTGGGCGTTGCAGGCGGCCAGCAGCAGGGTCCCGACCAGCACGACGATCGACCCTCGAGAGCCACCCGGCCGAGGCATCCGCATCGCGGCATCCTATTCCTCCGGCCGAAAACGCCAGATCGGGCGCCGGATGGCGCGCGCCTGATGCGCAGAACCCTAGTAGCCGGGTCCGCCGCCGCTGCCTTGATTGCAGGCCGCCAGGATCAAGGGCAGGACGACGAGGGTCAGCGGAACGAGTCTTCGGAACCACATCCGGGCATTCACGGTTGGCACCTCCTGAACCAACCTACGCCGTCGAAAGCGGGTTCGGTTTGGCGCTGCTTCGTCAGCCTGTGTGGGACAGGCCGCCCAGGCGCTCGGTCAGGCGGAGATTCTCGGCGTAGTCGATCGGGACGTCGACGAGCGCCGGACCGTCGTGTTCGAGGGCGCGCATCAGGGTTGGGTAGAGATCGGCCGCCGAGGACGGCCGGAAGGCGGCCAGCCCGAACGACTGGGCATAGGCGACCAGGTCCGGATTTCGTGAGCTCGACCCCGAACGGCCGGCCGAACTCGCTGCGCTGCTTCCAGTCGATGAGCCCATAGCCGTCGTCGCGCCAGACGACCACGGTGATGTTGGCCCCGATCCGCCGGGCGGTCTCGAGCTCCTGCGAGTTCATCAGGAACCCGCCATCGCCGCACAGGGCCACGACCCGTTGCTCGGGGTGGACCAGCTTCGCCGCGATCGCACCGGGCAGGGCGATGCCCATGGCCGCGAAGCCGTTCGAGATGATCACGGTATTGGGCTCGTAGGTCTGGTAGAGCCGGGCCAGCCAGATCTTGTGCGCCCCCACGTCGCTGACCACGATGTCCTTCGGGCCGAGCGCGCGGCGGAGGTCGGCGATCGCCCGCTGCGGCCGGATCGGCCAGCCGTCGTCTGCCTCGAAGGCCTGCAGGTCGGCCAGGAGGGCCGTCCGCAGGTCCTGGTGGACGAGCGTCTCGCGAGCGGCGTGCCGAGCGTCCGCGTCGCGCCCGGCGATCCCGCTTGGCTGCACCGCGGCAAGGAGCCGGCGGAGGGTGCCCCCGATATCCCCGATCAGCTCGACCTCTGGGCGATAGGCGGCATCGACCTCGGCCGGCTGGGTGTCGATATGGATGATCCGCTTGCGCCCGTCCGGGTTCCATTGGGCGGGCGAGTACTCCACCAGGTCATAGCCCACCGCCACGACGAGATCGGACCGGTCGAACCCGGTCATGACGTGGTCACGGGCCTGGAGTCCCACGGCCATCAGCGAGAGGTGGCTGCGGTCGTCGATCGCCCCCTTGCCCATGAACGTGACCGCGACCGGAACATGGAGGCCCTTGGCGAATTCGCGCAGCTCGTCCGCGGCGTGCCGCCGGAGGACGCCGTTGCCGGCGAGGACGAGAGGGCGCTCGGAATCGGCCAGGAGCCGCGCCGCGTGGGCGATCGCCGCGTCAGTTGGCTCGGGCAGGTAGGCCCGGCTCGGTTCGATCGGCTGCGCTTCGTCGTCGACCGCCGTCGCGGCCAGGTTGGCCGGAAGCTCGATATGGGTCGGGCCGGGCTTCTCGAGCTCGGCCAGCCGGAATGCCTTGCGCACGATCTCGGGAACGGCGCCGACGTCCTCGACCCGCTGATTCCACTTCGTCACCGGCTCCAGCATCCGGACGATATCGACGTACTGGTGAGCCTCCTTGTGGATCTCGTCCGAGTCCGCCTGGCCGGTGATCGCGACCATCGGGGCGTGGTCGAGGTAAGCGTCGGCAATGCCCGTGACGAGGTTCGTGGCGCCCGGGCCAAGGGTCGCCATGGCGACCGCCGCCCGGCCCGTGAGCCGGCCGTAGACGTCGGCCATGAACGCCGCGCCCTGCTCGTGTCGAGTCGTGATGTGGGTCACGGCCGACTGCCGGCTGAGCGCGTCGAGGATCGCCATCGTCTCCTCGCCCGGGACGGAGAAGACGTACTCGCAGCCCTCGGCCGCGAGGCAATCCACGAGCAGGGCGGCCGCCGTGCGGCCCGCGACTGAGACCATCGCACGAGTTTAGGGGCACGGGCAGAGGTAGGATCAAGCCGCTGATGCAGAACCGATCCTCGATCCGAGGCTTCGCCGGCGAGCTCATCCAGCCCGGGGACACCACCTACGACGGCCATCGCGAGATCTGGAACGCGATGGTCGATCGGCGACCGGCCCTGATTGCCCGCTGCATCTCGGCCGCCGACGTCGCGGCCGCGATCCGCCACGGGCGCGACGCCGGCCTCGACATCGGGGTGAAGTCGGGCGGCCACAACGTCCTGGGGCTGTGCGTCCCGGAGGGCGGCCTGATGATCGACCTGGGGCCGATGGGCCGGGTCGACGTCGATCCCGCCCGCCGCCGAGCGGTCGTTCAGGGCGGCGCTCTGCTCCGAAGCCTCGACCGGGAGACGGACCCTCACGGCCTCGCGACCACCGCCGGAAACGTCGGCCACACCGGAGTCGGAGGGCTGACCCTGGGTGGCGGGATGGGCTGGCTCGCACGTCAGTTCGGCTTGTCGTGCGACAACGTCGCGTCGTACACCGTCGTGACCGCCGACGGCCAGACCGTTCGCGCAACGGCGACGGAGCAGCCGGACCTGTTCTGGGGCCTGCGCGGCGGCGGCGGCAACTTTGGGGTGGTAACCGAGTTTGAGTTTCGCCTCCACCCAACGACTGGCCGGACGCTCGTCGTTGACCTGACAATCGATGCCGATCACGCGGCCGGGCCGCTGCGCGCCTGGCGTGACCTGCTGCCGGATGCGCCCCGACCGGCGACGCTCACCGCCGACCTGGGGGTGATCTACGGGCGCCCCGCGGCCGTCATCGGCTTCGTGTGGGTCGGCGACATCGGTCAGGCCCGGTCCTATCTCGAGTCCTTCCGACGGGCGATCGGCCCGACCGAACTTGAGGGCGTCGCAGAAATGAGCTACCCGGCGCTGCAGGGCATTGCCGACGAGCGCCACCATCACGGCCTGCGCCGGTATTCGACCGGGCATTACCTCACCGAGCTGCCCGATGCCGCGATCGAGGCGTTCCTCGGGCGGGGCCTGCCGGCGGGAGCCAACCCGGACTGGGGCCGCCAGCCTGGATCGGGCTTCCAGGCTCATGGTGGGGCGATCGCCGACATCGGCCCAGCCGAGTCGGCCTTCAGCTTCCGCGACACCCTGGTGGAGTGGTCCGGCGGCGCGACCTGGGCCGACCCGACCGAAGACGCCGAGCGGATGGCCGCGACCCGCCGGCTGGCCCAGGCCATCCAGCCGTTCGCCAGCGGTGTTTACGTCAACGCGATCGCCGAATCGGGCAGCGATGTCGTTGGCAGGGCTTACCGGCCCGGGCAGGCAGCTCGACTCGCCGACTTGAAGCGGGCCTGGGACCCGGACAACGTCTTCCACCAGAACCAGAACATCCGGCCCGCGCCTCCAGCCTGAGTTCGGGGGTGCCGGTCCGCTAGCATGCCCACGTTCGGCGTGCAACGGCGGAATGCCCGGGTCGTCGCCCAAGGAGGCCCACATGCGCATCCTTTTTGCCACCACCGCTGGAGCCGGCCATTTCGGACCGCTTGTCCCCTTCGCAAACGCGGCGAAGTCGGCCGGGGCCGAGGTCATGGTCGCCGCTCCGGCATCGTTCGAAACTTCCGTGGTCGGCGCGGGTTTTGAGTTCTGGGCCCTGGGCGAGCCTCCGGTCGAGGAGTGGGGCCCGATCATGGGGCGCGTCCGCGGAATGACCGAGGAGGAAGGCAACCGGCTGGTCGTCGGCGAGATCTTCGGTCGCCTGGACGCAGGCCGGGCGCTGCCCGCGATGCTCGGCGCCGTCGACGAATGGCGCCCCGATGTCCTGATTTCGCGAAAGCTCCGAATTTTCTTCCCTGGTCGCGGCGGAGGCTCGTGGCGTGCCCCATGTGCACGTCGCAATCGGCGTGCTGGCGGGGACCGCCCGGGCCCTGCCGGCGGCTGCGCCGGCCATCGACGAGTTGCGGAAGTCGCTCGGCCTGGCTGGTGATCCAGCCATGTCCACCCATTTTCGCGCCCGGACCTGGACGCTCAGCCCAGTCTCGTTCGAAGATCCCGATGACCCCGGACCACAGCAGGTCCAGCGGTTTCGGGATTTAATCGTCCCACCCGTGGGGCAGGACGTTCCGGCGCACGCCCGGCCGACCGTCTACGTCACGTTTGGAACCGTCGCTCCGAACATGGGCTTCTTCCCGGCGCTCTATGGGGCGGTCCTTGCGTCCCTGGCCGATCACCCGGCACAGGTGGTCATGACCGTGGGCCGGAGCGTCGATCCGGCCGAGCTTGGGACACTGCCAGCAAACGCCAGCGTGCACCGCTGGCTCGATCAGTCGGACGTGCTCGGCCAGGCCAGCGTGGTGGTGAACCACGGAGGCTACGGAACCGTGATCGGATGCCTGGCCGCGGGCATCCCGCAGGTGGTCCTGCCACTGTTTGCCGACCAGCCGATCAACGCCGCCCGGGTGCAGGTGCTCGGCGCCGGGATCGCTCTGGCCGGCAGCGGGACTCCGGATCCAGGGCGCGCCATCGCGTCGGTCCCGGAGGTCGCCTCGGCCGTGCTGCGGATTCTCGGCGAACCCTCGTACCGTCGTGCGGCCGAAACTGTGGCCGCCGACATCCGGGCGCTGCCTACGGTCGACGAGGCAATCGCGACGCTGGCCTGAATGAAAGCGTCATTCAGGCGGCGTCAGCCTCCGCCCAGGACCTCGGGCGCCGCGTCGGGGTTGCGCTTGCCTGCGCCTGCTGGCTCGTCCAGCCGATCGCTCTCCTCCCAGGCCGGTTCGCCCGTCTCATGGTGACGCTCTCGCCCGGCCTCGCGACGCTCGTGGCGGGGCAGAGGCTCGGGATCGTCAGGCTCGGGCTTCCCCGACAACGCGTTCTTGATTCGGGTCAGGAGCGACATTCGGCTGATCCTTCCGTTCGGCGCACGCGACTGCTAATGAATTCACGATTGGGGTGCCACGTCTGGCCACAGAGTGGACCCACCACGACCCAGATGCACAAGGAGAGATCATGACGATGAACGAGGACGGCAAGGTCGTCGGCTTGCGCGGTGGCCTACCCTGCGCGGTATGAAGCGACGCAAACCGCTCCAGCGGGCGATGGACAGGTTCGCGGCCGACCCGTCGTCGGTGAAGAACGCCGCAGTCGCGATGATGGGGGTCACCGTCGGCATCGTCCTCGTCGGGGGCCTGGTCGTCTGGATCTTCGACGCTCGGGACTTTCCGGACCTGGGCGGCGCACTGTGGTTCACTCTACAGACGGTCACGACCGTCGGGTACGGCGACAAGGTCCCGACCGCGGGCATCGGACGACTGGTCGGCGCCGTCGTCATGATCGTCGCCGTCGCCTTGATCGCGATTCTCACGGCCTCGATCACGTCAACGTTCGTGGAAGCTGCCCAGCGCCGGCATCGGACGGGCCAGGAGGCCCTTGATCGCGACTCGGCCAAGGAGCTCCATGAGCAGCTGGACGACGTGATCGCCCGGCTGGCCGCGATCGAGGCCGCACTCAAGTCTGCTCCTGACCGATAACGCTCACCCGGTATCCAGCAGGGTCGGCCGAGCCGAACGAGTAGCGCAACGGGAGGTCCTCGGTGGAGTCTGGGCTCGCGGTCTTCGCCCTGCTCCTGGCGGGCTACGCCCTCGTCGCCAACCGGCTAGACCAGGCCTCGATTAGTCCGGCCCTGTTCTTCGTGCTGGCGGCGTCGTGCTCGGGCCGAACGTGCTGGGGTGCTGCACCTCGATGTCGAGTCCTCGACGATCCAGCAACTGGCCGAGCTGACCCTGGCCCTGGTCCTGTTCACCGATGCGTCGAGCGTCGACCTGCCAGGGTTGCGCTCCGATGCCGGGATCATGGCGCGACTGCTGGGGATCGGTCTGCTCCTGACCATCGCGGCCGGGGGACTGCTCGCCTGGCTCGTCTTCCCGGAGCTTCCGCTGCCTGTCGCGCTGCTCCTCGGAGCGATCCTCGCCCCCACCGACGCAGCCCTGGGCCTGCCGGTGATTGCCAACCCGGTGGTGCCGACCCGGATCAGGCGAGTCCTCAACGTCGAGAGCGGGCTCAACGATGGCATCGCCACGCCGTTCGTCGTCCTGTTCATCTCGCTCGCGACGGCGGCGGCTGGAGCGGAGGGCAACCATCTCGTCGTCGCCCTGAAGGAGATCGCGATCGCGATCGGTGCCGGCGTGCTGCTGGGTGGTCTCGGCGGCCTGCTCCTCGTGGCCGCCGACCGACGTCGCCTGACCTCGGAGCTGTCGCGCCAGATTGCCGTGCTTGCCCTCGCGCTGGGAGCCTACTTCGTCTCGGTAGCCTTGAGTGGCAACGGATTCATTGCGGCATTCGTGGCCGGCCTCGCCTTTGGCACGACAACCCGCAAGGGCGAGGCCCAGGCCGAGCACTTCAGCGAGACGGCCGGGATCCTCCTGTCGATCGGGGTCTGGCTGGCCTTCGGGGCCACTTTTGTGAGCTCGCTGATCGGGGACGTACAGGACCTGCGCCCGGTCCTGTACGCGATCCTAAGCCTGACCGCGATCCGGATGGTCCCGGTCGCGATCGCCTTGATCGGCAGCCGGCTGACACCGCCGACGATCGCCTTCGTGGGCTGGTTCGGGCCGCGCGGCCTGGCCTCGATCGTGTTCGGCATCCTGGCCATCGACGCCCTGGGGCCTTCGGGCGTGGGAACGGACCTGCTGGCCCAGACCGTGACCTGGACGGTCCTTCTCTCGGTCGTGGTTCACGGCCTGACCGCCAGCCCGCTCGCGGCTCGTTACGGTCGATGGATCGCCCGGCACCAGGCGGCAACCGACGAACGGCTGCCCGAGCTTGAAGGGCCCGCCGACCACCAGCCCAGCCCGCGGGCGACCTGGGTTCGGAGAAAGTAATGGCGGCCGGCCCTCTCCCCCGCGGACGCGCTACTTGATCGCATTCGCGAGCGCGGCCGACATCGCGAGTGTGGCTGTCGGCGAGTCCGTCGTCACGAGCATGCCAAAGGTCCCGAAGTCGACGTACAGGCCGGCATGAACGACCCCGCTGATCGTGGTCGTCGAGCCCTTGGCCGCCAGGCCGACGCCGCTCATTGGGGTCATCGCCGGGGTGCCACTGAAGAAGGCTTTGAACGGGGCCTCCGCGAACGCAGTGATCTCCACACCCGTGCCGGTCGATGGCTTGCCCCACAGGCAATGCCCAATCGCCGTCAGGCCACTCCCGGAGCTGCCCTTTGCCTCCTGGCCGACTCCCGCGCTGAGCCCGGTCACGCTGCTGATCGTGGCGCTGTCGAGCATGTCGCAGATCCTGGTCATGAGCGTTGGCCCGGCGCTCGGTGCCGACGCGGCGCTTGGTCCCGGGCTGCCCGCCGGAGTCGGGGCGGGACTGCCCGGCGGAACCGACGATCCGGCCGGGCTGGCCGCACCACCGATGGTGGCCGTTGGTGTCGGTGTCGGCGACACGGAGCCTTGGCACGCGGCCAACACAAGACCGAGGAAGACCAGCAGTCCGACCGAAGCCCCATGCTTCAACCGACCGTCGGCTTGTCTCATCGCCATCGGATCACCCCACTGCCAGCGGCTTGAGCAGCGCGAGTCTACGCGGGTTCCGTTAATCGTCGTGAGTCAAGCGTTAATCGTCGTGAATCAGGATGCCTTCATCGACTACGACCTGGAACCGCTACCATGGCCCGGAAGGGCAGGCATCGCGTCGGGAGGTCCTCACGATGGGATTCAATCTGCGGAACCGCAGCTTCACGACCCTCCAGGACTTCTCGCCCCGCGAGATCCGCTTCCTGCTCGACTTGTCCCGAGACCTGAAGCGTGCGAAGTACGGCGGCTACGAGCAGCCCCGGATGAAGGGCAAGAACATCGCGATCATCTTCGAGAAGACCTCGACGCGGACCCGCGTGTCGTTCGAGGTCGCGGCCTACGACCAGGGCGCCCACGTGACCTACCTGGGGCCGACCGGGACCCAGATCGGCCACAAGGAGTCGATGAAGGACACCGCCCGGGTCCTCGGTCGGATCTACGACGCGATCGAATACCGCGGCTATGGCCAGGCGATCGTGGAAGAGCTGGCGAAATACGCCGGGGTGCCCGTCTGGAACGGGCTGACGGACGAGTTCCATCCGACCCAGATTCTGGCCGACGTCCTGACGATGACCGAGTTCTCGGACAAGCCGCTCAGCCAGATCTCGTACTGCTACCTCGGCGACGCCCGCAACAACATGGGCGATTCGCTCCTGATCGGTGGCTCGAAGCTGGGCATGGACGTTCGGCTGTGCGCCCCGAAGCACCTCTGGCCGAACGACGACCTCCTCGCACGGTGCCGAGGTTACGCGGCCGAGTCCGGCGCGCGGATCACCCTGACCGACAACCCCGACGAGGGGGTCAAGGGCGTCGACTTCCTGTACACGGACGTGTGGGTCTCGATGGGCGAGGATCCCTCCGTTTGGGACGAGCGGGTCAAGCTCCTCAAGCCGTACCAGGTCAACGCTGAGCTGGTGGCCAAGACCGGCAACCCGGCCGTCAAGTTCATGCACTGCCTGCCGGCCCTCCACGATCGCGAGACAGAGGTCGGCCAGGAGATGTACGAGCGGTTCGGGCTGGACGGGATGGAGGTCTCGAACGAGGTCTTCGAGTCCGAACGCGCGATCGTCTGGGACCAGGCCGAGAACCGGATGCACACGATCAAGGCCGTCATGGTCGCGACGCTGGGCGCCTGACCGGCCCAGGGGAAGGGGAGCGGACCCATGCGGATCGTCGTCGCCCTGGGTGGCAACGCGCTCCTGAAACGCGGCGAGCCGATGACCGTCGAGCGCCAGCGAGCCAATGTCAGGATCGCGGCACGGGCGCTTGCCCGGGCGGCCAGCGAGCACGAGCTCGTCGTCTCCCACGGCAACGGCCCGCAGGTCGGCCTGCTGGCGCTTCAGGGCGCGGCCTACAAGGACGTCGAGGCCTATCCGCTGGACGTCCTCGGCGCGGAGACCCAGGGGATGATCGGCTACCTCGTCGAGCAGGAGCTCGGCAACCTGCTGCCGATGGAACGGCCGCTCGCAACGCTCCTGACCATGGTCGAGGTCGATCCCGACGACCCGGCATTCGGCGACCCAACGAAGTTCGTCGGCCCGATCTACGACGAGGCCACCGCGAAGGCGCTCGCCGCGGATAAGGGTTGGGACGTCAAGCCCGACGGGTCCAGCTGGCGGCGGGTCGTGCCATCGCCCCGGCCGAAGCGGATCTTCGAGATCGGGCCGATGCGCTGGATGCTCGACCACGGGGCCGTCGTGATCTGCGCCGGCGGTGGTGGGATCCCCACGATGTATGCCCGGGATGCCGAGCGCCAGCTGGTGGGCGTCGAAGCAGTCATCGACAAGGACCTCGCCAGCAGCCTGCTCGCCCGCGAGCTCGGGGCGGACCTGTTCGTGATGGCGACGGACGTCGACGGGGTCTACCGGGACTTCGGGCAGCCCAGCCAGGCGCGCATCGACCGGGCGACGCCGGCCGAGCTCGACGCGATGAACCTCCCGGCCGGCTCGATGGGACCGAAGGTCGCCGCGGCTACAGAATTCGCGGCCGCCACTGGAAAGCGGGCCGCGATCGGCTCGCTCGAGGATATCGATGCGCTCATTGACGGCAGCGGCGGTACCCAAGTGACGGAGGAAATCCCAGGCATGACGCTCGGTGTGCAGTCGGAGGTCGGCAAGCTCCGCCAGGTCATCGTTCACCGTCCGGAGCTCAGCCTGAAGCGGTTGACGCCGGTCAACCATGACGAGCTCCTGTTTGACGACGTCCTGTGGGTCGAGCGGGCCCAGTGGGAGCACGACCAGTTCGTGGCGCGGATGCGTGAGCGCGGCGTCGAGGTGCTGTACGTGCAGGACCTCCTGGGCGAAGCGCTCACCGCCAGCGACGAGGCTCGCCATCGGATCATCTCGCTCGTGGCGTCCGAGGCCGTGGTCGGACCGAGCCTGGTCGAGGATGTCCAGGCCTGCCTGACCGGCCTCGCGCCGGAGGTCCTCGCGCGCCATCTCATCGGCGGCCTGACCGCCGCAGAGTCGGGCCTCGACCTCGGCCTGCTGCGGAAGACGTCGCTCATCGCCGCCGCGATCGACGACGAGTCGATCTTCGTGCTGCCACCGCTGCCGAACAGCCTGTTCACCCGCGACTCATCGTGCTGGATCTACGGCGGCGTCTCGATCAACCCGATGTACTGGCCCGCCCGCCGGCGCGAGGCCTACAACATGGCCACGATCTACCGCGCCCACCCGCGCTTCAAGGACGAGGCGTTCGAGTACTGGTATCCGCACCTCGGCGAGGACGAGCGCTTCAAGATCGAGGACTTCGGGCTGGCCTCGCTGGAGGGCGGGGATGTCGAGATCATCGGCAAGGGAACCGTTGCCATCGGCATGTCCGAACGCACGACCGGCCGAATGATCGAGCAGATCGCGAAGGCCCTCTTCGCCAAGGGCGCCGCCCAACGGGTCATCGCGGCGGTCATGACCAAGGACCGGGCTCACATGCACCTCGACACCGTGTTCACCCTGCTCGACCGTGACAAGGCGACCGCCTTCCCCCAGGTCGTCGAGGGGATCCGGGCGGTCAGCCTGCGTCCGGGCTCCAAGACCGGCACGCTCGACGTCCGCCCCGAAAAGGACTTCATCTCGGCCGTGACGGACGCTCTGGGCGTTCCCAAGCTCCATGTGGTCGAGACCGGCGGCGATGCCTCGCAGCAGGAGCGCGAGCAGTGGGACGACGGCAACAACGTCGTCGCCCTCGAACCGGGTGTCGTGGTGGCCTATGAACGGAACACGTTCACGATCGCGAAGATGCGCGAGGCGGGCGTCGAGGTCATCACGATCGAAGGGTTCGAGCTTGGGAAGGGCCGCGGCGGCGGACACTGCATGACCTGTCCGGTCGTGCGCGACCCGATCTGAGGGAGGCAATCGCATGGGCGGACCACTCCGCTGGGTCGTCGCGATCCTCGTCACCGCCGCCATCATCGCGCTGGTCGCCTTCGCCGGTGGCACGCCCCAGCATCGCGAGCCGACGGCGCCGCCAGCTTCGATCCAGGTAGTCGGGGCCACCGCCTGATGGGCGAAGCCCCAGCGACCGGGCGCCACATCAGTACCCAACAGGCGGCCTTCATCGGGGTCGCGGCGATGGTCGGCGCCGGGATCTTCTCCCTGCTCGGCGCCGCGGGCGAGGTCGCCGGCGCGGCAGTCTGGCTGTCGTTCCTTATTGCCGGCGGCATCGCGGCGCTGCAGGGCTACTCGTTCGGCAAGCTCGGTGCGCGCTTCCCCTCCGCCGGGGGACTGCTCGAGTACGTGAACCAGGGCTTCGGGGAGGGTCACGTCTCGACGGTCGTGGCCTGGTTGACCTACATCGCCAACGGCATCGTGACGGCGATGGTGGCCCTCTCCTTCGGCAGCTACGCCAGCTCGGCGATCGGCGGCAGCAACGCCTCCCTGGTGAAGATCTTCGCCGTCGCCCTGCTCCTCACGATGACCCTGCTCAACGTCGCCGGCTCGACCTTCGTCGCCCGGGTCCAGAGCGTCGTCGTCGTCGTGGTCATCGGCATCCTGGCCCTCTTCTCCATCGTGACGATCGCGAACGTGGAGCCGGCGCAACCTGGCTCCATCGACGTATCCGGGAATCCAGGCCATCGTGTCGAGCGTCGCCCTGACCTTCTTCGCGTTCCTCGGCTTCGGTGTCGTCACGTTCACGGCCAGGGACCTCGCCCGTCCCGCTCAGCAGCTGCCGAGAGCCATGGCCATCGCCATCGGCGCTCGCCACCCTGATCTACGTCGCGGTCTCGATCGGCGTGTTCGGCACGTTGACCGTCCCCGAGGTCATCGCCGCCGGGCCGACCGCCATCGCCCAGGCCGCCCAGCCCGTGCTCGGTGACGCGGGCTACTGGTTGATGACCGTGACCGCCCTCTTTGCAACGGCCGGAGCGACCAACTCCGGGCTCTATCCGGCGACCGGGCTGTCCGACCACCTGGTCTCGACGGGCCAGTTCCCGACGCTCATGGCCCGGCGACTCGGTGGGCGGGCGCCGTTCGGGCTGATCGTCCTGACCGGCGCGATCATCGTGGTCGTCATCGCCTTCGACTTGACCGCCGTAGCCTCGATCGGCAGCGCTGTGGCGCTGGTCATCTTCGGGATCGTCACGCTCGGCCACCTGCGGATCTTCGAGGCCACCGGGGCGCGCCGAAGCATCCTTCTGATCGCGTTGGCCGCGGTGACGATCACGCTCGCGACGTTCATCTTCACGACGCTCATCCACGAGCCGGCGTCGATGGCGACCCTGGTGGCCATCCTCGGGCTGAGCATCCTCCTCGACGTCGCCTGGTCGCGCCGGCGTGCCCGCCCGGCTGGCCCACGTGACGTTGGCCCTGCCACGAGCGCGCCTCGCCCAGTCGAAGGAGGACCCGCATGACCGCGGCCACGAACGACGCGCCGTCCGGCGGACGCGGTTTCTCGCTGCCGTCCGCCTACACCATCCTGTTCCTCCTGATCGTCGTCGTCGCGTTCCTGACCTGGATCATCCCGGCCGGCGCCTACGACGTCGATGCCAACGGCGAACCGATCCCGGGCTCGTACCACAGCGTCCCGGCGAATCCGCAGCGGATCGTGGTCGACTCGCTGCTGGCACCGATCAACGGCCTGTACGGGATCAAGGCCGAGGACGGCAGCATCAGCGTCTGGAACAAAGGCGAGCTGTTCGGCGCGATCGATGTCGCCCTGTTCATCCTTGTCATCGGCGGGTTCCTGGGCGTGACGATGTCGACCGGCGCGATCCAGGCCGGTATCTCGCGGCATCGTCACGCGCTTGCGCGGGCGCGAGAGCTGGATGATCCCGATCCTCATGATCGTGTTCGCGATCGGCGGGTCACACGTTCGGGATGGCCGAAGAGAGCCTCGCCTTCTACGCGCTCATTCTCACGGTCATGATCGCCGCCGGCTATGACGCCCTGGTCGCGGCGTCGATGCTGCTGCTCGGCTGCGGGATCGGCGTCCTCGGTTCGACCATCAACCCGTTCGCGACGGGTATCGCCTCCGGCTTCGCCGGCGTGTCGATCGAGGAGGGCATCGTCGGCCGGCTGATCATCCTCGTCGTTGGGACGGCCATCGGGATCGCCTTCGTCATGCGCTACGCGGCGCGGGTGAAGCTCGATCCGAGCCGTTCGCTCGTCCTTGACCAGAGGAGCGCGAACGAGGCGCAATTCCAGAGCGCTCCTGGTGGCACGGCTGACGGTGCTTCCCTGACCGGGCGCCAGAAGGGCGTGCTCGTCCTGTTCATCCTCGCGTTCGCGGTGATGATCTACGGGGTCATCCCGTGGACGGACCTGGGCGTCGGGCTGCCCACCCTGTGGTGGTGGTTTCCCGAGATGACCGCCTCATTCCTGCTGTTCACGATCCTCATCGCGGTCGTCGGCCGGATGTCCGAGTCCGGCTTCACCTCGACGTTCGTCGATGGCGCCCGGGACCTTCTGGGCGTCGCGCTGATCATCGGCATCGCCCGCGGGATCACCGTGATCATGACCAACGGGCTGATCACCGACACCGTCCTCAACGCCGCCGAGCAGGCCGTGGCCGGCCTGGGCGGCGTGGCGTTCATCAACCTGATGTACGTGCTGTTCCTGCCGCTGTCGTTCCTCATCCCCTCGTCGTCCGGGCTGGCGACCGTGGCGATGCCGATCATGGCCCCGCTGGCGAGCTTCGCTGACGTCCCGGCCGAGCTCGTCGTGACCGCGTACCAGAGCGCCAACGGTCTGGTGAACCTCGTCACGCCGACCTCGGCCGTCGTGATGGGCGGTCTGGCCATCGCGCGCGTGCCGTATGGCACGTGGCTCCGCTTCGTGTGGCCCGTCCTGGTCGCTGCTCGCGATCCTCACGGTTGTCGTCCTGTCCGGGGCACTGCTGCTGCAATGATCGGAGCTGACCATCGTCGACGACTAGCGATCGTCACCGGCAAGCTCTTCCGACTGATCAACGTGACGCCATGAACACCCTGGAGGGATCGAGATGACTGCCGCCGCGACGGGAGCCCCAGAGGAACAGACCGCGTGGCATGCGCTGACGCCACAGGCCGCGCTGGAAAAGCGGGGCGTGACCCTGGAGCGGGGGTTGACCCAGGCCGAGGCTGACGCACGTCGAGCCACGCTACGGGCCGAACAAGTTCGCCGACGCCGCCGAGCGAGCCGCGCTGGCAGGCATTCGTGCGCCAGTACAAGGACCCGATGCAGATCGTCCTGCTGGTCGCCGGCGTCTTCAGCCTGTTCCTGCCCGACCAGTTCGCGACCGGCGTCGTGCTGATCGGGCTGACCCTGCTCAACGCGGCCATGGGCCTCAACCAGGAGGGCAAGGCCGAGGCGAGCGTCGCGGCGCTCCAGAAGATGATGGTCGTCAAGGCCAAGGTCCGCCGCGACGGCGCGCTGGTCCAGCTCCCGATGGAGCAGCTCGTCCCGGGCGACATCGTCAACATCGAGGCCGGCGACCTCGTCCCGGCGCGACGGACGCATCCTGACGGCGGCGACGCTCGAGATCGACGAATCGGCGCTGACCGGCGAGAGCGTGCCGGTCCCCAAGCAGGTCGAGGCCGTCGCCGAAGGCGCCGGCGCTGGGCGACCGGGTCGACCTGGCCTTCATGAACACCCAGGTCACCCGGGGCGCGGGCACGATGCTCGTGACCGCCACCGGCATGGCCACCGAGGTCGGCCACATCAGCGGCATGCTCCAGGCGACGAAGGACGAGATTACGCCGCTGACCCGGCAGCTGAACGCGTTGACCAACCAGATCCTGGTCATCGCCGGCGTCGCCCTGCTGATCTCGATCGGGATCGGCCTGTGGCGGAATACACCAGTTCGAACGAGCTGTTCCTGACGGCCGTCGCCTTCTCCGTGTCGGCCATCCCGACCGGCCTGCCCGCGGTGGTGACGGCGATCCTGTCGATGGGCACGACGACGCTCGCCAAGGCCGGCGCGATCGTCAAGCGGCTGCGCTCGGTCGAGACGCTCGGCTCGACCTCGGCCATCAACTCGGACAAGACCGGCACGCTGACGCTCAACCAGATGACGGCCGTCCAGATGGCCGTCGTCGGCACGGCGCTACACGATCACCGGCGAGGGCTACTCCACGCAGGGCCAGATCACCCACGTCGGCGGCGAGGCCGAGGTGTCCGCTCGACTCGCTGCTGCTGCCGATGGCGCTGTGCGCCGACGCCGAGGTCCAGGACGGCGCGCTGGTCGGCGATCCGACCGAGGGCGCGCTGGTCGTCCTGGCCGCCAAGGGCGGCGTCGACCCGACGCTGACCCGCGAGCGCTACCCGCGCGTCGCGACGCTGCCGTTCGATGCCGCCTACAAGTTCATGGCCACCTTCCACCGCATGACGGACGGCGCCGGCAAGGACGTCATCCGGGCCTACGTCAAGGGCGCGCCCGACCAGCTCCTCGCTCGCGCGTCGTCGGCGCACGGGCCTCGATGGGCAGACCTATCCGGTCAACGACGTGCCGCGACCGCTACCTCGCCGAGAACGACCGGCTGGGCGCCCAGGGCCTGCGGGTCATGGCGACCGCCCAGCGCGACTTCGATCCGGCCACGTTCGATCCCAACGCCGACATGCTGCCGCTCGTCACCGACCTGCGGCTCCTGGCCCTCGTGGGCATCGTCGATCCGCCGCGGGCCGAGGCCAGGGACGCCATCGCCAAGGCCCATGCGGCCGGCATCCAGGTGCGGATGATCACCGGCGACCACGCGGTCACCGCCGAGGCGATCGCCACGCCAGCTGGGCATCGAGGGCCGGGCCATCACCGGCGCCGAGTTCGCGGCGATGTCCGACGAGGAAGCCGACCGCCAGATCGACGACATCGGCGTCATCGCCCGCGTGGCGCCCGAGGACAAGGTCCGGCTGGTCGACGATCCTGCGGCGCAAGGGCCACGTCGTGGCCATGACCGGCGACGGCGTCAACGACGCACCGGCGCTCAAGACGGCCGACATCGGCGTGGCCATGGGCATCACCGGCACCGAGGTCTCCAAGGAGGCCGCGGTGATGATCCTGACCGACGACAACTTCGCCACGATCGTCCGGGCGGTCGAGCAGGGCCGCGCGCTGTACGACAACCTGATGCGCTACATCCGCTTCCAGATGGCCAGCCTGTTCGGCTTCATCGCCACGTTCCTCGGGGCGAGCATCTTCAACGTCCTGGGCGGCGTCCCGTTCCTGCCGCTCCAGACGCTCTGGATCAACTTCACGGTCACCGTCTTCCAGGCCGTCGGCCTCGGCTACGGCAAGCCCCGGGCCGGCCTGATGGAGGACGCGCCGCGCTCCAAGGATGCCCAGATTCTCCCGCGCCCGCTGTTCATGTGGCTGGCCTTCGTGGGCCTCGTGTTCGCCGTGGTGACCCTGCCCCTGATCGTCTGGGCGGAGGGCGCCTACGACGAGACCGTCGCCCACACGATGGGACTTGTCACCTTCTCCCTGTTCCACGTCTTCTTCTCGCTGGAGACTGCGGACGAGGATCGGACGCTCTTCAGCAGCCAGCTCCTCGAGAATCCCACCCTTATCAAGGCATCGGCGGCGTCCCTCCTGACCGTCTTCCTCGCGACAACGTTCGGACCGCTCCAGCGGCTGCTCGACACGAGCGAGCTGTCACCCAATCAGTGGGCGATCTGCATCGTCCTGGCGGCATCGATCATCGTGATCACCGAGGTCCGCAAGATCGTCCGTCGTCGGAGCGGCCGGCAGACGGCTGTAGCTCCGGTCGGTCCGGGTGCGCTCGGCGCACAGCCATCCTGAATTGGCGCGCGGCCTGATCGTCCACCCGGCGCGGCGGGTCTGGTGACGTCCGTGCTGGGTGATGGCCGGCTCGACGCGGAGGGCCGGGTACGGCCCAACTATGCCTCCGCCGTTTACGGGTCGTTGCTCGTGACGACGCTCGTCACGATCGAGTGGCAGGGCCACGCCAACCCCGACCTGATCGGCCTATCGCTGCTCATCTCGGTCGTGGCGTTCTGGCTCACCGAGGCTTGGTCGGATATCGTCGCCCAGCGGGTCTACGGACCGACCACCCGGGCCACGGCGATCGCCCTGGCACGCTCGGATGCCACGATGCTGATCGCAGTGATCGTGCCGGGCATCATCCTCGCCCTGCCTCGGTTCTTCGGCGTCGCGGAGGACCTGGCCATTGGCACCGCGCTCCTGGCCAGCCTGGTCCAGCTGTTCCTGTGGGGGCTGGTGGTGGGTCGAGCCGCGCATGGAAGCGCCTGGCTCGCGCTGGGCGTCGCGTTCGTCGACTGCGGCATCGGCATCGCGGTCGTGACCCTCAAGGTCGTGGTCATCCACTGATGGACTTGAGCTTCGGGCGAGGGTCGTTCAGCGTTGGCCACAGTGGGTCGGCCCCAGAGCCATTCGACGCCCTCGACGGGGGCCGCCTCGCCGGCGGCGAGGGTAGCCATCCCCTTCACGCCGTTCGGCCAGAGGAGCTCCTGCGGGCCAGCGACGGTGGGCCGATCTCCGGCCAGATCACGATCGCCGGCCCCGGCGTGGTCGGGAGCAGCATCACCGGATCGATCGCGCTCCAGGTGAGCGAATCAGTGAACGCTCGCGGCGCCGCGCTGCGCCTCGTCGGGCTGCGTCTCGACGAGGAACGCAGGTCCGAGCAGCACCACGACGGGCGGGGCAACCTCACCTCGTCGGAGTCCTGGGTCGAATGCCACGGCCGGCTGTTTGCCGAGGACTCGTTCACCGAGCCGGCCGTCCCGCCGGCCTTTGCCGCAGGCGCCACATGGCAGGCTCAATTCGCCATTCCGGCCCCCGGCCTCGGTCCGCCGACCGCGCATCTCGGGGAGTCGATCATTGCCTGGGCGATCGAGACCCGCTGGGATATCGCCCTCGGGGCCGACCACTTCCTGGCGCTCTATCTGCCGGTGGCTCAGAGCCCCGATCTGCTCCGAGCCGGCGTCGGCGAGCAAGGCGGGGCGAGCCTCGAGGACGAGCTCACGGTCGGCGACGCGACGATCACGGTGACCTCGCCGCTGCCAGCTCCGGCCGGGTCAGACCTCGTCGTGCAGGTCCGCTGGCCATCAGCCCCGCACGGCGGCGGCGCTCGCCTGGAGCTCCACCGGCGGACGAATGCGCCCAACGGAGTCGAGGGGATCATCGCTTCGGTCCCGATCGATTCAGCCGCGCTCAGCGGAGGCACGGGCGATCTCAGGTTGTCGGTCCCGCCTGGGTCGCCACCGTCGTTTGATGGCGCCGGTCTCGAGATCACCTACATCCTGCGCGTCCTGGTGGACCGCGCCCTCCGGCCCGATGCGGCGATCGAGCGTCCCGTCGGGATCTTCTAAGGCTTCGGTGACTTCGTCGGTTTGGGCGTCTTCGTTGGCTTTGGCGTTGGAGTGGCCTTCGGCGTCGGCGTGGGTTTGAGCGTTGGACCAGCCGTGACCGACGGACTGCCGAGGGAATTCCCGGCTGCGCTCAGGCTCAACGAGATACGGCCGCCGGCCACGAGAGCAACGCTGACTACCAGAACGGCGACCAGGACGAGCACCAGGGCGTATTCGACCAGTCCCTGGCCGGTGGCCAGGATCATCAGAAGTCGCTTCGAGCGCCACAGGGCGGTCAGCGTGTCTGACCATGAGCCAAGCCAGCTGTAGATCCGGACCATTTCTCGCCTCGTTCTCGGGGACGCTGTCCTCACTACGCTAGGCAAGTTGATCGATTGCGTCCCTGAGATGGACGAGCATTGGGCTGGCGGACTTTGGTACTGCGGGCGGGCGAGTCAGCCGTAGGACTCAAGCGACTCGGCGACGATGTCGAGATCGCGGACCAGGTCGGCTTGCAGCGAGTCTGCTCGAGCTCCGAGAGCGTCCGCGATGAGCAACCTGCGGCGAGCGATCGTGGCCAGGCAAAGGGCTCGCCCATGTTGCGTTGGCTGCAGGATCGAGGCGCGGCCGTCACGCGGGTCGGAATGGACCTCGATCACGCCGCGGCGAGCGAGACGTTGGATGAGCCTGGTCATCGAGGGTCTCGACATCCCGACTCGCTTGGCGACGTCCCCGGCCCGGAGGCCGCCTGCCGAGGTAATCACGACGAGCGCTCGCCACTGAGGCAAGCTCAACTCGGCACCACCCGCTGTTCCGGTGAGAGCGACCGTCGTAACGGCCACGGCCGCACCGACGAGCCGATCGAGGGCCACGACAAGGCGATCGTCTCGCTACGTTGATCCGCCCATCAAGGTCCGTTTGCAGTCGTCCCATGGCCTCACTATCATTGACATGCTAGTTGTCATACGACAACTGTATCAGGAGACCTCGCGTGGCCGATCGCCTCGGGATGAACGTGGTCCGGCGGGCCCGCGCCTTCCGACGGCCATCTGACCCGAGCCCACTCCCTCCAGGGAGCGACTCTCGGTGATGGCGCAGACCGCGAGTAATTTCCTCGAGCTGCGGCATGCCTCGACGGACCATGCGATCTTCGTGGTCGTACCGGAGCGAAGCTTCTTCGCGATTGACGGCGTTGGCGAGCCGAGTGGCGCCCAATTTCGGTTCGCTGCATCAGAGCTAGGCGCTGCGATCGATGTCCTCTTGGGTCGCCTCCGACGTGCCGGCGTCGCTGCGGGCACCCGCCGCGGAGTCGAGGAGTGCTGGTGGGCACCCCCTCAGGCGCTGCGCCTCATTGAACTGCCCCTTGCGTTCCGCGATCGGTCGAAATGGCACTGGCGCCAGATGATTGAACTACCCGCCCGAGCAACGGATGAGCAGTCCGCGTCCGCGATCGAGGAAGCCCATTTGAGTGGAGGTGGGAATCGGGCCCTGGTCCATCGCCTCACCTTCACCGAGGGGCAGGCGGCCCAGCTTCTGCACGTCGGACCTCGGAGCGCTGAGCCGGTGACGGTACAGAGGCTCTTCCAGGCGATTGAGGCAGCGGGCCTGCGACCAACCGGCGAGTTGCACGCGCTACAGCTCGCGGAACCGGATCGCGCTCCGCAGGGCGTGGGCCGGTCAATTCTGCGGCAGCCAATCGCCTGAGAGCAGCCCGCGACCACGCCGGCCCTGGTGGTGTCCTTGCTTCATCGTCGGAACGCCCAGGCCACCATGAGCGGGAGTTCGGTTCGCCAGAACGCGTCGCCGTGTGATCCGTCCCGTTCTCTCATGACCACGTCCGCGCCGGCGCCCCGCAGCGCGTCCGCCCAGCGGGTGGCGTTGTCGCGAAAGAACGGCTCGAGCGTTCCGGCGACGAGGTAGACGCGCGGCAGCGTACTCGGCATCACATCGGGCGGGCGGTAGCCCGCGCCTGGCGAGGCGCACAAGACCGCACCGTAGACATCTGGGTGTCGAAGACCGATGGCGAGGGCTAGCTCTCCACCGGCCGAGACCCCGAAGACCGCCGTCCGTTCGCTCGGTAGCTCGAATCCGAAACGAGCTTGCGCCCAGTTGCGGACGTCCTCGACGAAGAACGTTTCGTGGGCGCCGAACCTGCCCGGATCGAAGCCCGGCGAGTACTCCTGGAGCCGCAGCGTCTCATCCGTCGACCGATGGACGCCGATGATCATCGTGGATGGCACGCCAGCCGCCGCGACGAGGTCCCCCCATTGCGCGATCAGCTGACCGTCACCGGCGAACACGACGGCCTCCGGCGGATCCCGCGGCACGTACACCGTGACTGGTCGACCACCGTCGTAGTCGAACGTTTCGGTGAGGAGCTCGCCCTCGGTCGACGACACCTTCACTTGACCTCGTCGGAATGCTGCGCAGCCGTGCCAGTCAGGGTCAGTGCGCTACGCGACTTATCGCCCTCGGCAGTCGACCCAGACGACGTCGGCCCGACCAACGTTGCCGACCCACACGGTGTTCTCGACAAAGTGCACGCCGGTGACGGTCTGAAGCTTTGGGAGACATGCCGGCCAGCCGCTGTCATGCCAACTCCCAGCCTCGTCGGTCCAGCTGACCGATGAGCGAAAGCCGTACGACGTGTCGCCCACTTGGAACGTCGCCTGGTCGGCTCCGACGTAACCGTCGCCGATGGACACGCTCGGGTGCGCGGCGCTGTTCTCGCCCGCGACATAGCCACCGGCGAATACCGCAACGGTGAGGAGCAGAGCGGCGACCAGGGTGAACGTGCGTTGCCCTCGGACTCATGCTTGCCCCCACTGGCTGCGCCTGACTGGCGACTGTTCGCATCTAGAGTGCGCCATCATCATGCCGTCGATTGGTTCCGCCGGAGCCGGCCTCAACGATGCCGGTCGATCGGCGCGACCTAAGATGGCGGCCGATGACTCTCGATCCCGACTCCGACCAGCCCCGAAGGACGGGTCCTGACGCGGCCGACCAGCCAAGCATCACCGTCACGGACGCGACCACCGGCGAGGAGCTGGACGCGGTGCGGGCGCTCATGCGCTCGTTTGTTGCCTGGCACCGGGAGCGCCACGTGGCCGACCTGCGCCTGATCGACGGCTACTTCGACAGCGTCGCGTTCGACGAGGAGGTGGCGGGCCTGCCCGGCAAGTACGGGCGGCCCGAAGGCCGGCTCCTCCTCGCCTCGGTCGATGGCAGGGCAGCCGGTTGTGTCGCCTTGCGCTCGCTCGGTGACGGGTCGAGCGAGATGAAGCGGATGTTCGTCGATCCCGAGTTTCGTGGCCGCGGCGTGGGCAAGGCGCTGGCGGTCCGGCTGGTCGACGAAGCGCGCTCCGCCGGCTATCGGACGATCCGGCTCGACACGAGCGTCCGGCAGCTCGAGGCCATCGCCCTCTATGAGCGACTCGGCTTCACCAAAATCGGCCCGTACTACGAGCTGCCCGATGAGCTCGTTGACTGGCTGGTGTTCATGGAGCTGTCGGTCCAGCCAAGCAGCTGAGTTGTCGTTCGCTTCTCGCCCGTGGGGCCACGCCAGGCAGGAAGCCCGGCCGCCGCCATCCAGGGTCAGGCCATGTTCTCGGCGGAGAGGTCCTTGTCCTCCATCTCCCACGCATGGTCGAGGGTGTGGAAAGCAGAGTGTCGGACGAGGAATGGGAGGGTCCACGACCGCATGCGCTTCGCGATCTCCCCGGCGTTGTAGGCGCGCATCGCCGCGACGTAGGACTCCCGATGCTGGCGCAGTCCCTCCGGGCTAAGGGCAGCCTCCTCCGGGATCCGGAGTCCGACCTGCTTCGCGAAGTCCTCGCTTTCCGTCCGGATCGTGTGGCGGATGATCCGGTCGCGGTCGCGTCCACCGCCGCGCGGGCCCTTGCGCATTTCCGGGGAGACTCGTGCCGCGACACTGTCGAAGAACGCCCAGGATGCCCGCAGGAGCGTGATCGCGCGATCGAACTCCGCCTCGCCCATCGGCCCGTGCTCGGTCGAGGAAGGCGAGAAGGAGATGCCCCAGAAGTCGACCGAACCGGGTCCGACCCTGTCCTCTACGATCTCCAACGGCCCGGCGGCGTCGAACTCGCGAGCCATCCCGGCGAGGTCGGCGATCGGCCGATAGCGCTCCCGATAGGACTCGAGCGTCTCCAGGGCGAGATCGGCGCTCTTCGCGCCCCGATTCCAGCCCGGCCAGTCGAGTGCGAAGGCCACCGAGCGCTTCTCCTTGGGGCCGCGTTCGACGACGGTGCGGACAGGCATGCACCGAGTATTGCACTGGGACTGCCAGGTCCGGACTCCGAGCGCCCGGCCAACCAGGGCTCACACGCGGTCAGCGGGTCAGTCCTCGGGTGCAAGGACCACCCGGAGACCGGCTAATCGGCCTCAATGGCCTGCGCTGCCTGGGGCGCGCGGTGTGCGCTTACCCCGCACGGACGGCAATGGCCCGCGAGCCGAAGCGGTGAGCCTGTTGTGGGCAGAGGAGGCACTCGTATACAGGACTCTGCGCAACCGCCATGCTGGGTCGACCTGAGCAACGGTCTCGGGCGCGCTGCTACGGCCGGCCGGACCCGAACCTGGGTCTGGGTCGCGACCCGAAGCCCTGGGATATCCGGCATGACCATGCGCGATCTGACAGACCTCCTCGCCGCCTGGCGGTTCGCTGATCGTCAGTGGGAGATGACCGCCAGCGACGACCCGACGCTTCGAGAATGCGCGATCGCGGTGGTCCGGGCTTGGCTGGCCTATCACCTCGCGGCGGGCGACTATCCACCGGAGGAAATTGCCCTCGTCGCGGATGACGACCGGACCTTCGTTGCCGTCAGCCCGGGAGTCGTTGACGCCCTTGGCTATCTACCTGCAGAACTGATCGGCAAGCGAGTGGAGGACCTAGGGCGACCCGAACATCGCGACTCGACGGGGCTGCGATGGCGCACCTTCATCCAGGATGGCCGGCAGGATGGAGTCTTCCCCTTGATCACCAAGAATGGGTCGGAAATCGAGCTCAACTACCAAGCTCGATCGCATTACCCAATTGCGGGCTTTCACCTGTCGCGGCTCTGGCCGAACTAGCGCTGGTTGCCAGCAGTGCTCCTCGGATGACAGCCCTGGGAATGATCGAATACCTCCCTGGTGGCGAGCCGAGTCCGGACGCCTCGTCCACGGTCGAGTTCGTCGGCGGTCCGTGGAATGGCGAGCGGCAGCAGCTCGCGGTTCGTCCTGAGTCGATCGCGGCGACCGGCGGCATCTATCGCCAGAGCGTCACCTGCGCCGACGACGGCGCCCTGCGATACGTCTGGGTCGCCTGCGCCCGTATTGACGGGGTCTGCTTCGGAGAAAACGCTCGATCCTAGGCGCCCGGTGGTACGGAGAGTGGTACGGAGAACCAGGCTGGCACCCAGGGTGGTCCACAACGGGCCCCGACCGTGCTCAGGTGTTGGCTGGCGAGGAAGGATTCGAACCTTCGATCTCCTGATCCAGAGTCAGGCGCCTTACCGCTTGGCCACTCGCCATTGGGCCGGTCGGGATGATACCTCACACCAGTCCCGAGGCCGGGGCCACCCGAGCGCCAAGCGGTCCCACAGAGGCTCGAGCGTAGGTCGCGGCAAGGCGTTCAAGTCATGAGTCGCACTGTCTGCTAGCCTTCCGCCGTGACAAATCCGAGACCGGACGGCGCCGCACCGGTGGTCCCGAGCTGGCGCTCCCGCTACGTCCCGGCCATCCTCGATGCGATCGTGCCGGGTCTCGGGCATCTCGTCGCCGGCCGGCGCAGGCTGGCGGCGATCTTCGGAATCCCGTTCCTGGTCTTCGTCCTGGTCAGCCTCCTGATCGTGGCCACGACCTCGGGCGGCCGCCTGGCAGCGGAGGCCATCAACGACTTCTGGCTCCTGATCGGCGTCCAGGGCCTCGTCCTGGTCTGGCGCGTTCTGGCCGCGGGGTCGAGCCTGCTGGCGCCGGGCCTGCCTCGCCTCAGGGTGCTCGACGCCCTGCCGATCGCCCTGCTCCTGCTCTTCCTGATCGGACCGCAGGCGGTCCTCGGCTATGTCACGAACGAGGCGCGCATCGCGACCGACGAGGTCTTTGTCGGCGACAACGTGCCGCCCGGTGCCTGGAATCCGCAGGGTTCGGTCGGCGCCCGATCCGAGCGACTTCGCGACGCCGGATCCTTCCGAATTCGTTGCCACCCTCCGTTGCCCCGTCCGCCACCAGCGGCCCGCAGCGGATCACGATCCTGCTCATGGGCATCGATTCGGGCCCGGTCGTGACACGGCCTCGACCGACACGATGATCGTGGCGTCGCTGGATCCGGTGACCGAGACGGTCTCGATGATCTCGGTGCCCGCGACATGGTCAACGTGCCGCTGCCCGACGGCCAGGTTTTACAGCGGCAAGATCAATGGCCTCGACTCGTTCGCCCGGAATCAACGGCAAGCAGTTCCCGGGCTCGAACGGAACCGGCCACGACGTCCTGATGGCCGCCCTGGGTACGCTCCTCAACATCAAGATCGACTACTAGGCCGCGGTCAACCTACAGGGCTTCCCAAGGTCGTAGATCGCCCTCGGCGGGGTGGACGTCAATGTCGCCCACGGGTTCTGCGATCCGACCTACGAGAAGAACGGCTTCACGAACGGGTTCTCGATCACCGCCGGCCATCACCACCTGAGGGGCGACGCCGCTCTGGCCTATGCCCGCGTCAGGAAAGCGTCGGGCGAGTCGGACTTCACCCGCGCGGCACGCCAACAGGAGGTCCTCAACGGCCTGCGCGACCGGATCGTGAAGGGTGGCTTCCTCAAGGATCCGGTCGGTCTGCTGCGGGCGTTTCTCGGGCAATCTGACGACGAACGTGCCCCGCTCGATCCTGCCCGACCTGGCGGACGACATGGCCAAGATCGGTCGCAACCAGACCTATCGGGCGGTGATCGACCATCCCCTGGTGAAGCCTGGCTCGGACTACCGCGGCTCGATCCAGCTGCCCGACCTCAAGGCGATCCGGGCGCTCTCGGCCAGGCTGTTCACAGTGCCCGGCACCATGCCCAACTCGACCTACTCCGCGCCACCCGCGGTGAGCGGCGGCGGGGGATCGGGCGTGGGCAACTGCGCTCCGGCTCCGACGCCCAGGCCCACGCCCAAGCCGACCCCGAAGCCCACGCCCAAGCCCACTGGCGGCTCGCCCACGCCGACTCCGGCGGTCAGCCCGTCCGAAGAGCACTCGCCGGCGCCGTCCTGACCCTGGTCGACCTGACCCACGTGTCGTGACGATCCGCGGGCTCAGGCGGCCTGGGCTACCGCCTCGAGGGCCTCGCTGAGGACGGCGCCGAGCTGATCCCACTCGACGAGGAACGCGTCGTGGCCCTTGTTCGAGTGCAACTCGCGATAGGTCGAGGTCACTCCGGCGTCAGCGGCGGCATTGACCAGGGCGTGGACCTGGGCGGGCCCATACAGGATGTCGCCGTCGATGCCCAACCCGGTCAGGCGCGTCCCGCCGGCGCCCAGGCCGGCCAGGGCCGTCGCGACGCCGCCCCGATCTCGGCCGATGTCGTGGAGGTCCATCGCCCGGACCAGGATCCGATAGGAGTCGGGATCGAAGCGCTCGACCAGCTTGCGGCCCTGGTAGTCGAGGTACGAGGCGATCGACAGCCGGCCGTCCGACTCGAGCTGGCGCCCGAAGCGGCTGTCGAAGTCGACCTCCGAGCGATAGGTGGTCATCGCCAGCTGCCGGGCGATCGCCAGGCCATCTTCGCCGAGGCGCTCGATGAGTTCGAGCTGGATCGCATTCCAGGCCATCGCCAGGGCACCGGTCGCCGCGGGCGCAGCCATCGGCAGGACAGTCCGGACGGCGGCGGGACGCTCGAGGGCCACTTCGAGCGAGACCATCCCACCCAGCGAGCCGCCGGTGACCACGGCCAGCTCATCGATGCCCAGTGCGTCCAGGAGGCGCCACTGGGCGCGCGCCTGGTCACGGGTTGAGACCTCCGGAAAGCCGCGCCCGTAGGGGAGCCCCGAGGTAGGGTTGATCGAGGTAGGCCCGGTCGAGCCATAGCGACCGCCGAGCAGGTTCGCGCAGAGGACGCCCACCCGGTCGGTGTCGAGCGCCCGGCCCGGCCCGATCAGTGGCTCCCACCAATCTCCGGCCGCGTCGGCCGAGCCAGTCAGGGCATGGACGGCCAGGACCTGCGGGCCCTCGCCCGGAGGCAGCCCGTCATGACGGTAGGCGACCTGCAGGTCCGCCAGACGAACGCCCAATTCAAGCTCGAACGGGCCGGTCGAGACGGTCTCGACCCGACCCGTTCCGAGGGCGGGACGCAGGCTGCTGCCTGGCCCCGCCCCCACCTCGGGACTCACGCGCCGGCGCCCGCGAGCTCGACCGCTCCGGTGGTGATCGTGCTGCCGGTGGCAGCCGCCAGGGCCTGGTCGAGGTCGGCGATCAGGTCGTCGACGTTCTCCAGGCCAACCGACAGCCGGACCAGGTCGTCGGTCACGCCCGTCGCGAACTGGTCTTCGACGCTCAGCTGCGAGTGGGTCGTCGAAGCCGGATGGATGATCAACGACTTGGCGTCGCCCACGTTGGCCAGCAGGCTGAAGATGTCGACCGCGTCGATCAGCTTCTGGCCGGCTTCCACGCCGCCCTTGACCCCAAAGGTCACGACTCCGCCGAAGCCGCCCTTGAGGTACTTGACCGCGTTGGCATGGGCCGTGTGGGACGGCAGCCCCGGATAGCTGACCCAGGTCACCGAGGGATGGCGCTCGAGCCAGCGGGCCACGGCCAGGGCGTTCTCGCTATGGCGCTGGATGCGCACCGGAAGGGTCTCGAGGCCCTGCAGGAAGAGCCACGAGTTGAATGGGCTGAGGGCCGGCCCGAGGTCGCGCAGGCCCTGGACCCGCAGCTTGAGGATGAACGCGAGCGGGCCGAACGCACCGGTGTAGCTGACACCGTGATAGCTCGGGTCCGGATCGACGAAGTCCTCCTTGAAGCGAGGCGAGGAGGCCCAGTCGAACGTTCCGCCGTCGACCACCACGCCACCGATCGAGGTGCCGTGGCCGCCAATCCACTTGGTGGCCGAATGGATGACGATGTCCGCCCCGTGGGCGATCGGCTGGGTCAGGAGCGGGGCAAACGTGTTGTCGACGACGAGCGGCACGCCATGGGCATGGGCGATGTCAGCGATCGCGGCGATGTCATGGACGTCGAGGCGCGGGTTGCCGATCGTCTCGATGAAGACCGCCTTGGTGTGCTCGTCGATCGCCGGGGCAAACGTCTCGGGCCGGGTGCCGTCGACGAAGCGGGTGGTGATCCCGAGCTTGGGCAGCGTGTACTGGAACAGGTTCCAGGTGCCGCCGTACAGGCTCGAGCTCGACACGATGTTGTCGCCGGTCCGGGCCAGGTTGAGGATGGTCAGGGTCTCGGCCGCCTGGCCGGACGCGACTCCCAGGGCCGCCACGCCACCCTCGAGGGCGGCGATCCGCTCCTCGAAGACGCCGGTCGTGGGGTTCATGATCCGGGTGTAGATGTTGCCGAACTCCTGGAGCCCGAACAACCGGGCGGCGTGGGCGGCGTCATTGAACACGTAGCTGGTCGTGGCGTAGATGGGTACGGCCCGGGCGTTCGTCGTCGGGTCCGGCTTCTGGCCGGCGTGCAGGGCCAGCGTCTCGGGACGCAGCTTGGGCTTGTTGTCTTCGCTCATCTCTGGGACTCCTTCGGTTGCTTGATTGGTTGCTCGCGCTTCAGCTCGCGGGCGCGGCCCCGGCCGCGGTGGGCCGGCGGCTACCCGTCGCTTGTGCCGGAGAATCAAAAAGGCCGCAGATCCGTTCTGGATCTACGACCCCGGGACCGGCCTGCGGTCCCGCCTCCTGGTGATCAGGTGTGCGTGACCTTAGGCGCCATCCTCCGCACGGCGGGGCCGCCAGGGCATACACATCTCCCAGGACACGCACGTGTGGTTCACGCCTTCAATGTTGGGTGACGGGGCCGGGATCGTCAATCCCACAGCCCGGGGTAGGGGGTTCCGGCCGTAGAATCGGCCGATGAGCAGCCTGCCCAATTCGTTCCAGGCGTTCGTCGCGGAGAAGGTCGACGAGCGGGTCGAACGTGGCGTCCGGACCGTGGGTCCGGACCTTTTCGGGCCGGGCGAGGTGACGGTCCGGATCGCATGGTCGAGCGTCAACTACAAGGACGGGCTGGCCACGATCCACAACGGCAAGGTGGCCCGGATCAGCCCACTGATTCCCGGCATCGACCTGGCCGGCGAGGTGATCGACAGCGACGATCCGGGGATCCCGGCGGGCCTCGGGGTCCTTGCCCATGGCTACCAACTGGGCGTGTCCCATCACGGTGGGTATAGCCAGTACAACCGCATCCCGGCTGGCTGGGTGGTGCCCCTGCCGGAGGGCCTGACCGGACGCGAGGCGATGGCCATCGGCACGGCCGGATTTACGGCCGGGCTGTCGATCGCCCGGCTCGAGGCCCGCGGACTGACGCCGACCCTCGGCCCGGTCCTGGTCACCGGCGCCAGCGGCGGCGTCGGCCGGACGGCCTGCGCAATCCTGCTCGAGCGTGGCTACGAGGTCTGGGCGTCCACGGGCAAGGCAGCCGCGGTCGAGGACCTGACGGCGCTGGGCGTCAGCGGCTTCGTGCCCCGCACGGAGGTTGCGGCCGAGAGCAGCCGGCCCCTCGAATCCGAGCGCTGGGCCGCCGCGATCGACTGCGTGGGCGGGGCGAGCCTGCCCTACCTGCTCCGGACCCTGCGCTACGGCGGTGCCATCGCGGCCTCAGGCAACACCGGCGGAGCGGCCTTTGCCACGACCGTCTTCCCGTTTATCCTGCGCGACGTGAGCCTGATCGGGATCGACTCGGCGGGCGTCCCGATCGAGGAACGACGCTCGCTGTGGGAGCGCCTGGCGAGCGACCTGCGGCCGCGGTCCCTGGGCGAGCGGCTGACCGAGGTGGACCTCGACGGCCTGGCCGGAGCGCTCGACGGGATCCTGGCCGGGCAGGCCCACGGCCGCTGGATCGTGCGGCTAGAGGATTGAATGCCAAGTGAATCCCAAGTGAATCCCAAGTGAGCACCTCGTCCAGGATCAGCGCTCGCGACGGCGAGTCGCTCGCGATCCGTCGTTGGCAGCCGACCGGGGAACCCCGCGCCAGCATCCTCATCGTCCATGGCCTGGGTGAGCATGGCGGTCGCTACGAGCGGACTGCCGGGATCCTGGCCGAGCGCGGCTTCGACTGCTGGGCGGCCGACCTGCGCGGGTTTGGAGCCTCTGGTGGACCGCGCGCCTACGTCGAGCGGATCGACGTCTGGCTGGATGACCTGGCCGACGAGGTCGGCCTGCTCAGGGTCATGGGCCGGCCGGTCGTCCTGCTTGCTCATTCGATGGGTGGCCTGGTCGCTTGCCGCTATGCCGAGACCGACCGGCCCCAGCCGGACCTGTTGGTCCTGAGTGCGCCGGCCCTGGCCGGCAACATCCCGGGCTGGCAGAGGGCCCTGGCGCCAGTGATGGGCCGGCTTGTCCCCCACCTCGCGGTCAAGAATGCATTCGACGGCTCGATCCTGTCTCGAGATCCAGCCGTGGGCCGCGACTACCTGGCCGATCCGCTGAACGTCCATTCGACCACGGCCCGACTGGGCGCCGCGGTCCTGGCCCTCCAGGGCCCGACCGTGGCCGAGCTCGATCGGATCCGGGTGCCCACCCTGGTCATCCACGGCGGTGCCGATCACCTGGTCCCCACCCGATCGTCGGAGGCGTTCAACGGCCGGCCGGGTATCGAGCGCCGGGTGTTCGAAGGGCTTGCCCACGAATCGTTCAACGAGCCCGAGGGTCCCCAGGTGGTCGGCGAGGTTGCGGACTGGATCTCCGAGCACCTGCCGGGCGCGGTCAGCCGCTGACGAGCTCACCTCGAAGCTGGCCCAGGGCCCGGGCAAGGGCCTCGCTGGCCGATTCGGCCGGGTAGGGGGCCGCCAGGATGGCATCCGCCAGGCCGATCGCCCCGCCATGGACGCGGCCAGCCAGGTCCACGATCGAGCGCATCTCGGCGAGCGAGCGCTCCACGAAAGCCCGGTCGCCGATGTCGCCGTGGCCGGGCACGACGGCCACGCCCGGCTCGCTCGAGCCGGCCGGCGGCAGCAGCTCGAGGATCGCCTCGATGGTGGCCACCCAGTCGAGGGGGTAGCCGTCGCCCAGCCAGGGCGGGGCTCCGTTCTCGAGCAGGTCGCCGGCAAAGACGACGGGAGCGTCAGGCACCCGGATCACGAGGTCGTTGTCGGTGTGGCCTCGACCCAGCCAGCGCAGCTCGATGAGCCGTCCGCCGATCTCGAGGTCGACCCCATCGTCACCGACCGGCTGATCGGGCGGATCGAGCTGGACACTGGCCAGCTCGCCGGCGATGGTCGGGTACTCCTGCGCGATCGAGGCCAGGTTGCGAGCGTGAGCCGCTGGGTCGTCGACGTTCCGGCGGATGCGCTCGATGCAGCGGACGTGGCCCCAGATCGGCGCTGGCCGGAACTCGTGGTTGCCGAAGGAGTGGTCGAAATGGTGGTGGGTGTCGATGACCGCCGCGACCGGCAGCCGGCTGAGCTCGACGAGGTCGGCCAGGATCTCGCGGGCATGGCCGACCGTGCTTCGAGTATCGATCACCACCGGCCCGGCGTCCGTCAGGATCGCCCCGATCTGCTGGTGGATGAACCGGTAGCGCCGGCTGAAGACGCGGTCGCCGACCTCCTGCCAGGGATCGCTGGCCGAGCTGGTTCCCGAAATGCTGGCCGAGCTCATCGGCGGGTCCTCCTCGCGTCCGTCCAGCTGCCGGCGGCGGGCTTCGCGGCCCATCGCCGAATGGCATCCTAGTCGCCGATGAACGAGCAGCGCACGATCGTGTTCTTCCCCGAAGGCGCGTTCGGGCCGACGAACAACTGCGTCGGGATCGGCAACGTGCTGCGCGAGCGGGGCCACCGGGTGGTCTTCATCGTCGAGGAGTCATTCGCCGGACGGCTCGAGGCGCAGGGCTTCGAGGAGCGCCTGATGCGCCTCGGGCCGCCGCCCGCCGAGCCGGAGGTCCCGGGCCAGTTCTGGATCGATTTCATCCGCGACACGGCGCCGGTCTTTCGCAAGCCCACAATCGAGCAACTGGGCGAGTTCATCGCGCCGACCTGGCAGGCGCTGTGCGATGGGGCGCGCTACGTCGAGCCCCGCCTCCAGGAGATCTTCGACGAGCTTCGTCCCGACGCCATCGTCGAGGACAACGTGGTTGGCTTCGCGGCCGTGGTCACGGGTGGCCGACCCTGGGCCCGGATCGTCAGCTGCAACCCGGCCGAGGTCAAGGACCCGGCGATCCCACCCTTCTCGAGCGGCTATCCGACGGGCGACCGGAGCCTTTGGCCGGCCTTCCTGGAGGAGGTCAGCCGAACGCACGACGAGATGTGGACCGCCTTCGACGGATTCATGGGCGAGGCGGGCGCGCCGGGCCTGGGCAATGGCCCGCTGGGTCCGGAGTTCATCCACCCATCGCCCTTCTTGAACCTGGTTCTGTACCCAGCCGACGCCGACTACGGCCGGGCCAGGCCGCTCGGGCCCACCTGGCACCGCCTTGAGTCGTGCGTGCGGGCGACCAGCGAGGGCTGGACCCTGCCGGATGACCTGGCGCCCGGCGTGGGCGAGCATGACGGGGCGCTGCTGTACCTGTCGCTGGGCAGCCTGGGCTCGGCCGACGTCGGGCTCATGCAGCGCCTGGTGGACATCCTGGCTACCACTCGCCATCGGGTGGTCGTGAGCAAGGGTCCCCTGGCCGACCAGCTCCACCTGCCCGACAACATGACCGGCGCCGCGTTCCTGCCCCAGCCGGCGATCATCCCCCAGGTCGACCTGGTCATCACCCATGGCGGCAACAACACCGTGACCGAGTCCCTCCACCACGGCAAGCCGATGGTCGTCCTGCCCCTCTTCTGGGACCAGGTCGACAACGCCCAGCGCCTCGCGGAGACCGGCTTCGGGGCGCGCCTGCCGGCCTATGAGGCCGACGGTCCTGCCCTGACCGGGGCGATCGAGCGACTTCTGGCGGATGTACCGCTCAGTCGACGGCTGGCTGCCCTGTCCGGCCGGCTGAAGGCGAATCCGGGCACGGTCCGGGCCGCCGACCTGATCGAGCGCCTGGCCCGGACCGGCGAGCCGGTCACGGACTGACGGTTGGGCTTGCAGGCCCGGAGCAGACTGTCGGCGCGGCGGCCCGCCCGGATGGTCGGCGCCAACCGCGCAGAGGGGTGAGATGAAGCTAGCGAACCAGCCGGGGATGGCCCCCTTTTGCCTCGCGGTCAGGTGCCTGGCTGCCGCTGCGCTCGTCACCTTGGTGAGCGCCTGCTCGGCAGCTCCGGCCAGCCAGCCATCGGCGGCGAATCCGACGATCGCCCAGCCGCCGGCTTCGAGCGGACCAGGCGGGTCGAGCCCGGCGCCCGCCGGCTCAGTCGCGGCGGCCATCAGCCCGGCGCCGTCTGGTCCCGCCACGATGACCCTGACCGGCGCCGGCGACGCCGGTGTGACAGGCGCCTGGTCCGGTTCACTCATTCGCTGCGGCGAGCCTCGGCTGACCGGGCCCGAGATCGACGCCTTCGCTGTCGTGCCCGATAAGGCCACGACGGTCCTCGTCACGGTGACCGCTGGTTCGGTCAACGTGAGCCTGCGGGCCGGCGCCGGCAGCACCTACACCGAGCGCGACTTCAGCGGATCGGGCGTGAGCGGCTTCGATGCCGCCCATGGCGCGACCATCGACTCGGACCTGACCGCGGCGGCGGACGGCTCCAATCCGGGCAAGCTCGAGGCCATGAAGCACTTGAGCGGTTCGATCGACTGCGCCGGCCAGCAGCCCGGCAGCTCGAGCCTGACCCTGGTGGGCGCGATCCCTCAGGGTGCGATCAGCGGTGGGCTCAACCCCGCTCGGGTCGAGTGCGACGTCGACCCGACCTACGGCAACTACGTCGCGGTCCACGGGATCCTCACGGCCGGGACGACCAAGGCGTTCGCGATCATCGTCGTGCGGGCGGCGGACTCTCCCTACCAGTCGTCGCTGTTCATGGTCCCGGCGACGGGCGCGCAGCAATCGCTCCTGGCTCCCCTCCATGCCCCGAGCACCTTGAGCGCGACCGGTGCCCACATCGATGCCGATTTCAGCCAGGCCGCCGTGGCCGGAAGCTCGGCCGCTCCCAACGTCATTCACCTGGCCGGGGACCTCACCTGCGGAGCGACGTTCAACAACTGAGGCAGGCTTGTCGTCTGGTCCGTTTGGATACTTGCTCGGTGTCGTCGTGACCGGCAAAGTCAGCATGTGGTGAGACTTCGGATGCTCGCTCGCGGCCTTCTCGGGCTGTGGCTCGCGCTGGTCGTCGCTGGCTGCGGCAGCGGCCCAGCGGGGCACTGGACCGACCCCGGTACCCGCCTGGTTGACGGCATGTGGATCGGGCCACAGATCGGCTGCCCGCCGACCCGCGACGAATGCGTGGCCATCGCGATCGGCGGCCAGCTTGGCCTACCCGTGGCGGAACGGTCGCAGGTGAAGCAGGTCGCCTGGGTCTCGTTGCCGATCCACTTCGTGACCAACGGCGGCGAGGCGCGCACGCCGCGCATGAATTGGGGCATCGACACCCTTGAGGCCGCCCTGATTACGCTGGCAGATGGGAGCCAGCGGGTCATCGGACTGGGCTGCGTCCTTCCCTACACCAGCAACGGCGTCCTTACAGGCGGCGCGAGCTGCGAGCCGTTTACCCTCATCGACTGGCAGGACGGGGCGGTTCCCAAGACATACCCACCGGGCACGACCTTCGGCTAGCGCCAGGGTCATTGGCGCTGGCCGGCTCACGGGCTGGAACAGGTCGCGGCGCCGGAGCACAATGCCCCCACGATCGTGACCCCACGCCTGCCGGAGGACCTTGCGACATGACCGAGACCCTGGAAAAGACGACCACCTATCAGCAGTTCATCGGCGGCGCCTGGGTCGACAGCGCGAGCGGCGAGACGCTGGCGGTCGAGAACCCGGCCAATACCGAGGTCATCGGCCACGTCCAGGCGTCCGGTCCGGAGGACGTTGACCGGGCGGTCAAGGCGGCCGAGGCGGCCTTCCAGACGTGGCAGCACACCACGCCCGCCGAACGGAGCACGGCCCTGCTCAAGCTGGCCGACGCGATCGAGGCTCGCTCGGACGAGCTCGGCCGGCTCGAGAGCCGGAATGCTGGCAAGCCGGTGGGGGCCGCGATCGACGAGGTCCCCGTGGTCGTCGACAACCTGCGCTTCTTCGCCGGTGCCGCCCGGGTCATGGAAGGCAAGGCGGCCAACGAGTACATGGCCGGCCATACCTCGATGATCCGGCGCGAGCCGGTTGGCGTCGTCGCCTCGATCGCGCCCTGGAATTACCCCCTGATGATGGCCGGCTGGAAGATCGGGCCGGCCCTCGCGGCCGGCAACACGGTCGTCCTCAAGCCGTCGGCTCGGACCCCCCTGACGGCGGTGATCCTGGCCGAGATCGCGGCCGACATCCTGCCGCCCGGCGTGCTCAACGTGATCACCGGAACGGGTGCCGCGATCGGGGATGCCCTGGTGGCCCATCCGGGCGTGGGCATGATCTCGGTCACCGGCGACACCGATACCGGCAAGCGCATCGCCCGGACCGCCGCCGAACGAGTGAAGCGCCTCCATCTCGAGCTCGGCGGCAAGGCCCCGGTCGTGGTCTTCGATGACGCCGACCTCGATGCGGTGGCTGAGACGATCAAGCTTTTCGGCTACTGGAATGCCGGCCAGGACTGCACCGCGGCCTGCCGGGTGATCGTCGGGCCCAAGGTCTACGACAAGTTGGTGGCCAAGCTGGCCGACGAGGTCAACTCGATCAAGTGGGGCGATCCCGCCGAGGGCGACCACATCGAGATGGGCTCGTTGATCGCCGGCGCCCAGGCCGACAAGGTCGAGGGCATGGTGGAGCGGTCCCGCTCAGGGGCCGAGATCGTGGCCGGCGGCCACCGCCCGGCCCGGGTGGGCGCCTACTTCGAGCCGACCGTGATCGCGGGCCCGGACCAGCGCAGCGAGATCGTCCAGGACGAGGTCTTCGGTCCGGTCGTCACGGTCCAGCGGTTCACCGACGAGGATCAGGCGATCGCCTGGGCGAACGACGTCCGATTCGGCCTGGCCGCCTCGGTCTGGTCGAGCGACGTGGGCAAGGCCCTCCGGGTGGCCAAGGCAATCCAGTTCGGGACGGTCTGGATCAACGACCACTTCATGCTCGTGTCCGAGATGCCCCACGGCGGCTTCAAGGAGTCCGGCTACGGCAAGGACCAGTCGATGTACGCGATCGAGGACTACACGGTCGTCAAGCACGTGATGATCAAGCTGTAGGGGCGCCCGCGCCCCGAGTCAGCCCCGCTTAGGCGCGAGTCGGCACCGGTTAGGCCCGAGTGGGCCACGATCAGGCCGGAGTCGGCCCCGATCAGGCCCGAAATTCCGGAATACCAACCGGGGGAGTGGTAAGGAAGAAGCCGAGCCCCAATTCGGCCGGCAGGTCCAGCCATGCCCCAATTCTGAGCGTGAGGTCAGCGGCCGAGCGGCCGCAACGGCTCAATCGGCGGTCGGATCGGCCCAGATTCCTACTTACCACCTCACCGGTTGGTAAGCCGGAAGAATCGAAGGCCCATCTCACCGGTAGATCCGTGACACTGGCGCGATGACCTGCCGGGCCGAGGCTCCCGCGACCGACCGCGTGGCCGGGCTCGACCTGGCCGGGTTGGACCTGGCCGGGTTTCGGCAGGCGGTCCTGGCCTGGTTCGAATTCGCGGGGACGGGCCTTCCCGTTCCGGGGCACGACGGACCCGTACCTGGTGCTGGTTTCCGAGGTCCTCCTGCAGCAGACCCAGATCTCGCGCGGCGGCCCGGCCTGGGTCCGCTTCACGGCCACGTTCCCGACCGTCCAGGCGCTGGCCGCAGCCAGCCCGGCCGACGTCCTGCGGGCGTGGCAGGGGCTCGGCTACAACCGGCGCGCCGTAAACCTCCAGCGGACGGCCCGGATCATCGTCAATGACCTGGCCGGCCAGGTTCCGTCAACCGTGGCCGGCCTCGAGGCCCTGCCCGGAGTCGGCCCGTACACCGCCCGAGCGGTTGCCTCGATCGCCTTCAAGGTGCCGGTCGGGGCGGTCGACACGAACGTCCGGCGGGTCCTGGGTCGAGTCCTCGCGGGCGATCCCGCGGCCATCCGGCCGGCCGAGCTGCAGCGGGCGGCCGATCAGATCGTCGATCCCGAGCAGCCCGACGACTGGACCCACGCCCTGATGGACATCGGCTCGACCCTGTGCCGGCCGGTTCGGCCGCGTTGCTCGGAGTGCCCGGTGCAGTCGATGTGCCAGTACGCAGCGGGCGAGCGGCCCGCCAGCGCCAGGGCGACGCCGAACGGCCGAGGCCGGACGCGCAGGTCGGGCGCCCCGGCAGCGCCGGACTTCAGCCGGTCCAGCCGGTGGTTGCGCGGCCGAATCCTGGACCAGCTGCGCGCGGCGCCGGACGATGCCTGGACCCAGGTTCCGAGTCGGATCGGTGACCACGACGCCGCTGCGATTGGTACGGCCCTCGAGGCTCTCGAGCGCGATCACCTCGTCGAACTCGACCGGTCCGGCCGCGGGCGGCCAAGGGCACGCCTTCCGATTGCCTGAGCGGCTACGCTTGGCGGGTGTCTGCGACCTTGCCGGCGACGCGCGTCACCATCGATCCAAGAACCGGGATCACCCTTCCGGCCGAGGATCCGACCCTGCTGAGCCTCGGCCTGCGCGACCTGGTCAAGCGCTGGGCGGCGGCCAAGGAGCTGCCGGCCATGGCCGGCGAAGCGATGACCGGGGCGGACCGCCGGGCCCAGCAGCTGGGCGTGCCGGGCACTCGCCTGATGGAGCACGCCGGGACCGCGGTCGCGGCGGCCGTCCGGGCAGTGGCCCTCGACCAGGGCCGCCTCGGCCGCGGGCCGATCCTGGTCCTGTGCGGGCCGGGCAACAACGGCGGCGACGGCTTCGTGGCCGCCCGGCACCTGGCCCACCTGGGGCTGCCGGTGATCGTCGTCCTGGTCGCAGCTGAGCCCAAGCCGGGCACCCGCGACGCGACGGTCAACTGGGACCGCCTGGCCAACGAACCCACGATCACCAGGATCCACGCTCCGTATCCGCGCGATGTCGCGATCGTGGGGCAGGGGATCGAGAAGGCCAGCGTGATCGTGGACGCCCTCCTCGGCAGCGGCGTCCGCGGCGAGCTGCGCGATCCGATTCGGTCAGCGATTGAGCTGATTGGCCGGGGCGCAGAGGCCGGCGTGCCGATCGTGGCCGTTGACACGCCCACGGCTGTCGACCTGACCAGCGGCGAGCCATCGAGCCCTGCCGTTCGAGCCGACCTGACGGTCACCTTCCACCGGCCCAAGGCGGGCCTTCTGACCCGGCGCGGGGCGGCCTTCGCGGGCAAGGTCCTCGTCGCTCCGATCGGGATTCCCCTGGAGGCGGACCGTGCCTGAGCCGGCACGTGCCTGAGCCGGGCCAGACCCGCACCTTCGGCTGGCGCGAAGTGCTCATCGTGGGCGCCGTGATCGTGATTGCCGTGCTCGGCCTGTCGGTGGTCACGAGCGTCCTGCCCAGCGGCGCCCAGTGGTTCGTCTTCCAGTCGCCGCTCTTCATCGTGGTGATCGTGATCGGGACCGTGGCCGTGCTGGCCAGCCTGCTGCGCCGGCCGTCGGCCAAGTAGCGCGGGCCGATCAGCCCGCCCGCTTCGAATTGCCCCTATACACGAGCACGATCCGGGCCTAGACTCCCGCGCATCAAATGCCGCGGCCCGAGGTCGCGACCAAAGTCTGTAGCACGCTAGAACCGCACTCCTCCTGGCTGACGCGAGGCGACCGGCTCGGGGCGCGTCTACCAGAGGAGTATTCGTGTACAGCGACAAGAACCTGTCCTGCGCCGACTGTGGGCAGGAATTCGTCTTCACTGCCAGCGAGCAGGACTTCTACGCCCAGCGCAACTTCACCGAGCCGCGTCGGTGCAGTAGCTGCCGGGCCAGCCGCAAGGCCGCTCGCAACGCCGCGGACGGTGGTGGCGGCTACGGAGCGGAGAGCAGCTCGTCGTCGAGCTACGGCGGCTATGGAGCCGGCGGCTCGTACAGCGCCGGCGGCTACAGCGGAGCGCGAGATCGCGGCCCGCGTGAGATGTTCACGGCCACCTGCAGCAATTGCGGCAAGGATGCCCAGGTCCCATTCCGGCCCACCAGCGGCAAGCCGGTCTACTGCAGCGACTGCTTCCGGACGATGCGGGGCGCCTGACCCGCCTTCGTTCGACCGAGCACCCACTCATTCGGCCGCCGTCTGGCGGTCCCGCACCTCTTCGGCCGGCGCGTCAGTCCGGCGGCCGATCCAGGCCAGCGGGACGCAACCAGGCGGCGGTTGTGATTCCGTCTCGAGGTAGGCGTCGTTTGCGTCGTTCGGGAACGGGCGCGTACCATCGAGGCCCGCCTTCAACCGTGCTCATGAGGTAGCCCCACCAGATGGCCGTCGGCTCCAGTAACGACTTCGACCTCGTCGTCCTCGGGGCCGGCACCGGCGGCTACAGCGCGGCGTTCCGGGCCGCCCAGCTGGGACTCAAGGTTGCCCTGGTCGACGAGGACAAGATCGGCGGGACCTGCCTCCATCGGGGCTGCATCCCGACCAAGGCCCTGCTCGAATCGGCCGAGATGATGAATCGTGCCCGCCACCTCAAGGACTATGGGGTCGTCCTCGAGGGCGAGCCCGGCGTCGACTACGCCACGATGGCCGCCCGCCGGGACGCCGTGGTGAAGCGAATGTGGACGGGCCTGAAGTCGCTCGTGGACAAGAACAAGGTCAGTTGGATCCCCGGCCGGGGCCGGCTCGACGGACCGAACCGGATCGTCGTCCGCCAGCCGGCCGAGGACGGCACCCCGGGCAAGGGCGTCGAGCGCATCCTCCAGGCGACCGACGTGATCATCGCCACCGGCAGCCGGGTCAAGAGCCTGGCCGGCCTCGAACCCAACGGCAAGACGATCCTGACCAGCGACGACATCCTGCGCCTGGCCAGCCGGCCGGCCAGCATCGTGATCGTGGGCGGCGGCGCCGTGGGCGTCGAGTTCGCCAGCTTCTATCACGACATCGGCACGACGGTGACCCTCCTGGAGTACCTGCCCGGGATCGTGCCGCTCGAGGACCGCGACGTCAGCCAGCTGCTCGAGCGGAGCTTCACCAAGCGCGGCATCAGGGTGATCACCAACGCCCGCTTCGACGTGGCCGCGGTCAAGTCGACCAAGCAGGGCGTGAGCCTGAGTGTCGGGCCCGAGGGCGGCCCGGCCGAGGTCATCGAGGCCGAGCTGATGCTGGTGGCGACTGGACGGGCGGCCAACGTGGAGGAGATCGGGCTCGAGACGACCAAGGTCGAGGTCGAGCGGGGGATCATCAAGGTCAACGGCCGGATGCGCACCCGGGAGCCGCACGTCTACGCCATCGGCGACGTCGTCGGCGGCCTGTGGCTGGCCCATACGGCGGCCCACGAGGGCCTCGTCGCGGTCCACACGATCGCCGGCGAGAAGGACGTCCACGAGATCGATTACACCGAGCAACCACGAGCGACCTACTGCCGGCCCGAGATCGCCTCGGTCGGCCTGACCGAGGCCCAATGCCAGGAGCGCGGCCTGCCCTACAAGGTGGGCAAGGTGCCCTTCCAGGCCATTGCCAAGGCGATCATCGGCGGCGAGTACGAAGGCTTCGCCAAGGTGATCGGCAATTCCGAGACGGGCGACACCCTGGGCGTCCACGTCATCGGGCCGCATGCCACCGACCTCATCGCCGAGGCCTCCCTCGGCCTTCACCCTCGAGGCCACGCCCTGGGAGATCGGGGCGGCCACCCATCCCCATCCGACCCTGTCCGAGGTCATCGGCGAGGCCGCCCTGGCCGTCGACGGCCGTGCGATCAACTTCTAGCCATCAGCCTGAGCAACCATCGAGCCACGTTCCGACCACGGAGGCGGCCATGACCGCGACCGGGCAGCGCAGCAAGACCAGTAGCCGGCTCGGCGCCGACGTCGGCCTGGACGACGAGCAGCTCCTGGCGATGTACCGGGCCGTCGCCCTCGCCCGGGCGGTCGACGAGCGGATGTGGATCCTCAATCGGGCCGGCCGGATTCCGTTCGTGATCAGCGGCCAGGGCCACGAAGGTGCCCAGGTGGGCGTGACCTGGGCCCTGACCAAGGGTCACGACTGGATCGCCCCGTTCTACCGCTCGATCGCGATGTGCATGACCTTCGGGATGTCCGCCCGGGACATCATGCTGGCCCAGTACGCCCGGGCCAGCGATCCCTCGTCGGGCGGCCGCCAGATGCCCGGTCACTACGGCGATCGCCGGCACAACCTGCTGTCGGTCTCGTCGCCGGTGGCCACCCAGATCCTGCATGCCGTCGGGATTGCGCTGGCGGCCAAGATCCGGGGCACCGGGCAGGTGGCCCTGACGGCGATGGGCGAAGGCTCCTCGAACCAGGGCGACGTCCACGAGGCCCTCAACTTCGCGGCCATTCATCGCCTGCCGTTCATCTTCCTGGTCGAGAACAACGGCTACGCCATCAGCGTGCCGGCCGCGATGGAGATCTCGGTGCCCGACGTGGCCATGCGCGCCTCGGGCTATGGCATTCCCGGTGTCGTTGTCGACGGTTCGGATGTCCTGGCCTGCTACCGGGTGGCCAAGACGGCCGTCGAACGGGCCCGGGCCGGCGAGGGCCCGACCCTGATCGAGGCCAAGGTGACCCGGCTCACGGCCCACTCCTCGGACGACCAGCAGACCAAGTACCGCAGCGCCGAGGATCTCGCGGCCGGCCAGGGCCACGACGCGTTGCCCCACTTCCGCGAGCAGCTCCGCGCCGCGGGCGTGCTGACTGAGGCGGTCGAGGCGGCGCTCATGGCCGAGATCAAGACGATCGTCGACGATGCGACCGACTTCGCCGAGGCCGAGCCCGATCCCCAGCCGTCGACCGCGATGCGCTGGGTCTACGCCGAGGACTGGCCGTCGGAGACACCCCCGCCGTGGGGCTTCGGCGATGGCGACGACACCGCCGCGGGCGGAGGCCACTGATGCCGACCCGGACCTTCATCGACGCGATCCGCGAAACCCTGGCCGACGAGATGCGTCGCGACGACACCATCATCGTCCTGGGTGAGGACGTGGGCAAGAAGGGTGGCGTCTTCCTCGCCACCGACGGGCTGTGGTCGGAGTTCGGCGAGGATCGGGTCATCGATACCCCGCTGACCGAGTCGATGATCGTGGGGGCGTCGATCGGCGCCGCGGTCAACGGGCTGCGGCCGGTGGCCGAGATCCAGTTCGCCGACTTCATCCATCCGGCCTTCAACCAGATCGTGTCCGAGGCGGCCCGGATGCGCTATCGCTCGAACAACGCGGTCGGCGTGCCGATGACGATCCGGGCGCCCTACGGCGGCGGCGTCCACGGCGCGCTCTACCACTCCCAATCGGTGGAGGCGTTCTTCACCCACGTGCCGGGCCTCAAGATCGTGATTCCGTCGACCCCGTACGACGCCCGAGGCCTGCTCCGGAGCTCGATTCGGGACGACGATCCGGTCCTCTTCTTCGAGCACAAGAAGATGTACCGGAGCGTGCGCGGCGACGTGCCCGACACCGACTACGTCGTGCCGCTCGGCCGGGCCGCCGTGACCCGGCCCGGCTCGCAGGTGACGGTCATCGCCTACGGCCTGATGGCCCACTACGCGCTCGAAGCCGCTGATCGGGTGGCGGAGGAGGGGATCAGCGTCGAGGTGGTCGACCTGCGGACGCTCCGGCCGCTCGACAAGGAGACGGTCATCGGCTCGGTCCGCAAGACCGGCAAGTGCCTGGTGGTCTACGAGGACAACCGCTTCGGCGGCTACGGCGCCGAGGTCGCGGCCACCGTCGCCGAGGAGGCCTTCGACTACCTCGACGGCCCGGTTACCCGGATCGCCGGCCCGGACGTGCCCGCCGTTCCCTACAACCACGTCCTCGAGGACTGGTTCATGGTCGACCCGGCAAAGATCGCCGCCGGCATCCGCAAGCTGGCCGCCTACTAGGGGTTCGTGCCGGGCTGCCCGCCGGGTCGCGACCGGGGCGGGGCGTCGGGGCCCCATTTCTGGCGTTTAGCAATCCCCGTAGTCTTAGGCCGAGCTGCGGCCGCAGCCGCGGCTCCGGCCCTGGCCGCCGGGCGGCGCGAGCCAGTTTCTTCCGGTTTATCAACCCTCGGAGTACTACGGAAGAATCCGGCGCAATTCTGGCGGCTCAGCCTCGCTCTAGGACCCCTTGGACGTGCTTCGCGAGCTCGGCTGAGCGTGCGCCGGGTCCTTGGCCGGTCGCCTGACCCGGTGCCCGCCGCCGGTTCTTCCGTAACAGTGCCAGGGTTGATAATCCGGAAAAACCGGCGGCCTGGAGGGTGCCGACCGGGTTCTGGAGCCACCGCCGGACCGCAACGTTGTCGTCGGGCAGGACAGAGTCGGGCATCCGGCATGGCGCAGGACTTGATCCCGGCTCGTGCTCGTGTCTGGCAGGACGAGGAGTCGGGACGTGCTCGTCGACTGCCAGCTGAAGCGATCACTGGCGATCCGAGGCGGCGAGGCGCGATCTTCTGATCGTGCCGGCGGAGGGTCTCCTCGATCGAGGTCGAGTTCGGTCTTGATCTCGATCACGAGAAGGAGCTGGTCGTCGCGATGAAAACCAAGGAGGTCGATCGAGCCGCGCTCGCCATAGATCGAGTAGGTGACCTCGATCGCCGACTCCCAGCTGAAGGCCGTCAGCAACCGCACGACAAGGCTCGACGAGGGTCGCGTGGCGTTCGTCGAGCATTCGATCGAGGGATCCGCCGCGCCAGCGAACATCGATCTCGCATCGGGCGTCAAGTGCGCCAAGGACCCGCCGGAGCGTGCCGTGGGCGATGGTGTCCACATGACCCCGCTCGATCGACGAAATGGCTGCTGCGAGACGCCGGCAACTGCGGCCAGGTCGGACTGAAGCCAGCCACGGCGGCGACGCAGCGCTCGGATGACCAGGCCGACGCGACGATCGTCCACGCGGTAAGCCTGGCGCCCGACCCGGCCGTCACCGGCATCACTCGGCCTGACCTGCCCGGCCGGCTCGACCGAAGATTGCTCGATGCGCGACACTGTGCAACGGAGCCGGCGGCCGAACCAGGAGTCCGACTCGAAGCGCGAACGTCCAGGAGGACTGATTCTGTGGCCAAGGTGACGATGCCCCAGCTCGGCGAGAGTGTGGCCGAGGGGACGATCGGCAAGTGGCTGAAGAAGCCGGGCGACCACGTCGCCAAGTACGAGCCGCTGCTCGAGGTCATCACTGACAAGGTCAACGCCGAGGTGCCGTCGCCGGTCGAGGGCACCCTCACCGCGATCCTTGCCGAAGAGGGCGAGACGGTTCCCAACAACGCCGAGATCGCCGAGATCGAGACGGCCGAGGAGGCCAGCGCGGGAGCCAATGGCGCAGGCGCCAACGGCAAGTCCGCCGCGGCCGCAGCACCCGCGGCAGTCAGCTCGGCCCCGACCGCAGCCACGCCCGCGCCGGCCAGCCCAGTGCCCGCTGCGCCAGCAGCTGCCGCTGCGGCTCCGGTAGCCGTGGGACCGGGCGGCTCGGATGAGCGGCCAGAGCGCGCAGCCGCGGCCGTCGACACGGCCACCCTGCCCGGCGACGCCGACGCCCGGATGACGCCGGCGGTCCGACGCCTGCTCCGGGAGCACGGCCTGACCGCGGCGATGATCATCGGCACCGGCGGGGGCGGCCGGATCACCCGCGACGATGTCTCGAACTACGTCGAGACCCAGCGCACGAATGCCTCGGTCGGCGGCCAGGTCGTCGGCGGCGCGGCATCCGCCAGCCCCACAGCCACGCCCGCGCCATCGGCCGGAACGCCCGCGCCCTCGGCCCCGCGCCAGGCCGGCCCAACGGGAACCGGCGCGACCACCGCCACCAAGGCCGCCAGCCCCAGCGCTCCGATCAGCTTCCCGGCCGGCGCCGACGAAGTCCTACTGCCGATGACCCTGATGCGCAAGGGCATCGCCGCCCAGATGACCCGGGCCTTGAGCATCCCCCATGCCTACGTCCAGATGGAAGTCGACGCGGCGAACCTCGTCCGCCTGCGGGAGTCGACCAAGGGCGCCTACCAGGCCAGTGAGGGCGTCTCGCTGAGCTACGTGCCGTTCGTGGTCAAGGCCGTGGTCGAGGCGCTCAAGAGCCACGGCACGTTCAACGCCAACTGGACCGACGAGGGCCTCCTGGCCAAGCGCCGGATCAACATCGGGGTGGCCGTGGCGGTCGATGACGGGCTGATCGTGCCGGTCATCCGCGACGCCGACGGGATGTCGATCCACGGTCTCAACCAGGCGATCGCCGCCGTGGCCGCCCGGGCTCGGGCCAACAAGCTCAAGCTGGACGACTTCGGCGGGGGCACGTTCACGATCGACAACACCGGCTGGCTCGGCTCGAACATGACCATGCCGATCATCAACGCGCCCGAGGTCGGCATCCTGACGATGGAGGCGATCACCAAGCGACCCGTCGTACGTGAGACGGCCGACGGTGACGTGATTGCCATCCGGCCGGTCATGAACATGGTCCTCGGTCTGGATCATCGGGCCAACGACGGCGCCGGCGGGGCCGCCCTGCTGCGCGACATCAAGGCCTGGCTCGAAGGAGTCGGACCCGACACCGCGATCTACTAGAGGCCAGCGCGATGCGCGTCGTCGTCACCGGCGCGACCGGCTTCATCGGCGGCGCCGTCGTGCGCCAGCTCCGGGCCCGGGGCGACCAGGTCGTCGCGATCGTGCGCGACCCGTCGGCTGCCGAAGACCTCAAGATCCTGGGCGTCGAGCTGGCCGCCGGCGACCTTGGCCAGGTCGATCCGATCGTCGAGCAGCTGGCCGGGGCGGACGGCCTGATCCACATCGCCGGCCGTACCGGATCGGCATCCGCGTCTCGGAGCGTCCGGCCATGCTCGACGCGAACCTGGGCACGACCAGCCGCGTCCTCGACGCCGCGGCGCGAGGCAGGAACGCCGCGGAACATCTACACGTCGACGGTCAACGTCCTGGGCAACACCCACGGCGAGGTGGTCGGCAAATCGCACGTCCGCGACCTGGCCGAGGGCTTCTTCAGCTACTACGACCTCACCAAGTACCAGGCCCACGAACTCGCCGCGGCCCGAATTGCCGGCGGAGCTCCAGTCATGATCGCGATGCCCGGCGGGGTCTACGGCCCGGGCGATCACTCCGAGGCGGGCGGGCAGCTTGCCCAGGCCCAGGCGGGCAAGCTGCGTTACGTCGCCCTCGGCGAAATCGGCCTGAGCTGGAGCTACGTCGACGACGTCGCCGACGGGATCGTGCGGATCCTCGACCAGGGCCGCCTGGGCGAGTCGTACATCCTCAGTGGGCCGCCGGGACTGCTCAAGGACGCGATCACGGCGGCGGCCATTGCCGGTCGGCGGCGAGCGCCCCGGTTGACCCTGCCGACGAGCCTGCTGCGCCTGTTCATCCCGGTCAGTCGCCGCTTCGGGGCGGTTGCCGGGCTGCCAGCCAACCTGGCCGAGACGATCAAGGCCGCCGACGGCGTCACCTACTGGGCGAGCGCGGCCAAGGCCGAGCGCGAGCTGGGCTTCCGAGCCCGCGACCTGGCCTCCGGCCTGAACGCCATGTTCAACGTCTAGGCCTACACTCAGAAGCCATGGGACGCGAACTGCCGATCTTCGAGCCGCCGACGGCCAGCCCGCACCACGCGGGCACGACCGGCCTCTCGATTGCGCTCGGCGGTGGATTTGGCGCCGGCTCGGCCACGGCACCCGGGGTCGATGGTTCGTCCGCCCTGCGCCGCCACCCCGACTGGATCAAGGCTCGGATCCCGTCCGGCGAGAACTACCACGAGCTCAAGGCGCCTGATGCGCGGGGCGACCCTCAACACCGTGTGCGAGGAGGCCCACTGCCCGAACATCGGCGAGTGCTGGGACCAGCGCACAGCCACGATCATGATCCTGGGCGACACCTGCACCCGGGCCTGCGGCTTCTGCGCGGTCAAGACCGGCCGGCCGACCTGGTTCGACGCCGATGAGCCGCGCCGGGTGGCCGAGACGATCGCCAGCCTGGGCCTGGAGCACGTCGTCGTCACCAGCGTCGCCCGCGACGACCTGCCCGACGGCGGTGCCTCGGTCTTCGCCGAGACGATCCGGCGCCTGCGCGAGACGTCACCGGGGATGGGCGTCGAGGTCCTCATCCCCGACTTCAACGGCACGGACGCGCCGCTCAAGGCCGTGATGGACGCCCGGCCAGACATCCTCAACCACAACCTCGAGACGGTCGAACGGCTCCAGAAGCCGGTCCGCAAGCGGGCCCGCTATGGGCGCAGCCTGTCGGTCCTGGAGCGGGCCAAGGAATACGCCCTGGCCGATGGCTGGACGGTCCACACCAAGTCGAGCCTGATGGTCGGCCTGGGCGAGACCCGGGACGAGCTCAGCCAGGCCTTCCGCGACCTGCGCGCGGTCGACTGCGACATCCTCACGGTCGGCCAGTACCTGCGACCTTCGACCGAGCACCTCGAGCTGATCCGCTACTACCACCCCGACGAGTTCGCCGAGATGAAGGTCGAGGCGCTGGCGCTGGGCTTCCGCCACGTCGAGTCCGGACCGCTCGTCCGCTCGAGCTACCACGCCCGGGACCAGGTCCCCGGCGCCGAGCTGCGCCGGATGCGCCGGCGGGCCACGATCGACGCTCAGGGCCGGATCGTGCCGGGCGGAATCACCCCGGGCGGGCTCGGCGAGCCCGACAGCCTGGCCGGCTGAGATGGCAACGCTCTCGCGCAAGACCGCCCTCGCCGAGCTCCATTGCCACCTCGGCGGCGCCGTCACACCCTCGATCATGTGGGGCATCGCCCACTCCCAGGGCATCAAGCTGCCGACCAAGGACTACTGGGAATTCCGGGACATGATCACCGTCTCGAACCGGCGCAGCCGGAGCTTCGATGGCTATCTCCAGCTGTTCCACTGGACCGAGCTCATCCAGTCCTCGCCGCTGGCCGTCGAGCGCTCGGTCTACGAGGTCATCGGCGGGGCCTATCGCAAGAACAACATCACCACGACCGAGCTGCGCTTCAACCCGATGAAGCGCAACCGGGGCGGCGAGCAGGACCTCGACCACATCATCGCCGCCGCAGTTCGAGGCATGGACCGGGCCTCGCTCGAGTATCCGGTCAAGCCCGGCCTGATCTTCTGCCTCGACCGGGCGTTTCCCTATGAGCTCAACGAGATCATCGTGGAGAAGGCCATCACCTGGCACGACCGGGGCGTCGTCGGGGTCGACATCGCCGGACCCGAGAGCTCCACCTTCCGGGTGGCCGACTATCGCCGGTTGTTCCGGCGGGCGCGCCAGTTCGGCCTCGGCTTGACCGTCCACACCGGCGAATCCGGGCCGGTCGAGGAGGTCGCCCGGGTGATCGAGCTGCTCGAGCCCGACCGGATCGGCCACGGGGTCAAGGCGGCCTACGACCCGCGGGCGATGGAGATGCTCCGCGACCGGGGAATCGTCCTCGAGATCTGCCCGGCCTCGAACCTGAATACCCGGGTCGTGGCCAGCTGGGAGGAGTTCCGCTGGATCTTCGACCAGTTCCGGCGCAACGAAGTCCGCTTCACGATCAACACCGACGGCCCGGAGATGCTCAAGACGTACATCCGGGACGAGCTCCAGACCCTTGGCCGGCTGGGCATCCTGTCGCCCGAGGATCAGCGCCAGGCGATCGAGACGGCCCAGGCGGCGTCCTTCGTGCCCAACGTGACCGACGTCATTCCGTCGGTGCTCGAGCCGGCCCGCCGCGTCGAGGTCGAGCGCGAAGAGGCCTGACGCCGGTCAGTCGGGCCGGGCGCTGATCCGATACGTGCAGCAGCGATCGCCCGAGGCGATGTGCGTCTCGCGGGTGACGTCGGCGCCCAGGACATCGCGGAAGAGCTCCAGCTCCGCCTCGCACGCGGCGGAGTCGCCGCTGGCCACGTGGAAGATCGCGCAGTTGTGCTCGCGCAGCCGGATCGTGCCGTCAGGCGACAGCTCGGCGCCGCACAGGTAGCCCTGCTCGTCCTGGATCACGGCCAGCTCACGCACCCGCTCCAGGAACGGGGCCCCGTCGCCGACCGCCTCGTCGAGGCGGCGCCGGATCCGCTCGGCGGTCTGGGTCCGGCGGGCGCTGAAGACCCGGTCGACCAGCTCCCGGCCACCGATCGAATCGATCGCCGCGATGAGTCCCGCGGCCAGGCCGTCGTAGTTGGCCGGAAAGAGCTGCTGGGCGCTGGCCGTGACGTCGTAGAGGTGACGCGGCCGGCCCACGCCATGGCGCTCGGTCCGGCGCGACACCAGGCCGTCCGTCTCGAGCACCCGGAGCTGCTGGAGGACTCCGGTCCGACTGGCTCCGACGAGCACGGCCAGCTGGTCGGGTGAGCTGGGACCGGCGGTCCGCAGGGCCAGCACGAGCTCCCGCCGAAGGGTCGGGGCGTGGCCGTCGTGGACCGCGCCGGCAGCGCCAACGGCGGGGCCATGCGCGCCACGCGACTGGGCCGGTTGCGGAACATCGGGCTGTGGGCCACCCATTCCGCTGAGGCTAGCAGAGGCCCGCCCGGCCCGCTCTGGAGCCCCGGGTAAGCGCCCAGCGGCGACGTGTCGGTGTACCCTCGCCGGGTGGACCTCGACCTTTCGCCAGAGCACGCGCTCCTGCGCGACACGATCCGCGAATTCATGCTGGCCGAGGTCGCGCCCCAGGTTGACGAGCACGAGCGGGCCCGCCAGTTCCCGCGCCCCATCGTCGATCGCCTGGGCAGCATGGGCTGGCTGGGGATCCCGTTTCCCGAATCCGAAGGTGGGGCCGGCCTCGATACCCTGGCCTATGCCATCGCTGTCGAGGAAATCGGCCGGGTGTGGGGCTCGCTCGGCCTGATCGTGGCGGCCCACACCAGCCTTGGCTGCGGGCCGCTCCACAGCTCTGGCACGCCGGAGCAGCAGGCGCGCTTCCTCATTCCGATGGCGGAGGGCCGGGTGATCGGCGCCTACGGCTTGACCGAGCCGGGCGCCGGGTCCGATTCGGGCGGAACCCGGACCACGGCCCGCTTCGAGGACGGCCCGGACGGCGGCTGCTGGGTGCTCGACGGCGGCAAGCGCTTCATCACCAATGCGGGCCAGGCCGGCACCTACATCATCACGGCCCGAACCGGGACCCGGCCCGCCCGGTCGGGCTCGGACGCCGAGGATTCGGCCGAGATCAGCGCCTTCATCATGCCCGCCGACACGCCCGGCTTCAGCGTGGGAAGGCTCGAGGAGAAGATGGGCCTGCACGCTTCGGCCACCGGTGAGCTGATCTTCGAGGCGGCCCGGGTGCCCGCGGCCAACCTCCTGGGCGAACGCGGGGGCGGCTTCCACATCGCCCTGCAGACGCTCGACGGCGGCCGGATCAGCATCGGGGCCCTGGCCGTGGGCCTGGCCCAGGCGGCCCTCGACGCCGCGATTCCGTACGCCCAGACGCGCCAGCAGTTCGGCCGGCCGATCGGCTCGTTCCAGGGCGTGGCGTTCATGATCGCCGACATGGCCACCGAGATCGAAGCCGCCCGGCAGCTCGTCTGGCGGGCGGCCTGGCTCAAGGACCAGGGCCGCGAGTACGGCCTGGCCGCGGCCCAGGCCAAGCTGTTCGCCTCGGAGGTCAGCGCCCGGGCGACCAACGCCGCGATCCAGGTCCACGGCGGCTATGGCTATGTCGAGGAATACAAGGTCGAGCGCTACCTGCGCGATGCCAAGCTGACCGAGATCGGCGAGGGCACCAGCCAGATCCAGCGGCTCGTCATCGCCCGGCGGATCCTCGGCCTGCGGGTCGTCTGACCGCTAGGGGTTGCCCCCTCCGCCGCCATCGCTGCCGTTGCCGCCGTCGCCCGCCGCGGTCGCCAGGACCTGCTGGAGGGCGGTCCGGAACTGGCTGCCCCAGGGCCCCTGGCCGGCCGCGATGTAGGGCGACGGGTCGAGTGACTCATACGTCGCCGGGTCGGTCACAAAGCTCTGGGCACAGGTTGCGACCTCGATCGAGAGGCGGTTCCAGGTAGCCGAGTCGGCAAAGATGTAGATGTGGATCCGGACCGGCGCAGCCTGGTCCAGGCCGCTCGCGGTGAAGCCGATCGCCGTCGGGACCAGCTTCGGGTCGTTGCAGCCGGCGTCACCCGAGACCTGCTGGTTGACGGTGATCCCAGCCTCCGACAGGGCCGCCACGATGCCTGGGAAGTTGGCCGGGCTGGGCGCTGGCAGGTCGGCCGTCTTCGTGCCGCAACCGGCTAGGGCAAGGCTGAGGCCGAGCGACCCGACGAGCAGCGCGACGTGTCGAGCGATCGCCCGGGACATGGCCCCGAGGCTACCACCCGACCGCCGTTTCCGCGTCCGGCGGCCGGGTCGATCGCCGGACAGGTCGGCGTATCGTAGGATTGACCTGCCCCGGCATCCGCTCCACGCGCCGAGCCCGTCCACCAGGCACGTCCGACGAGCTCGTCCGGAGAGCTCGCTTGTCGAGCCCGCCCGTCAGCCCCCATCGAGGACCCGTTGCCCGACATCCGACCGTTCCGCGCCCTTCGTTACGAGCCGGAGATCGTGGGCGATCTGGCCGCCGTGATCAGCCCGCCCTACGAGCTGGTCGATGCCCAGGCCGCGGCCGGGCTCCAGGCCCGCCACCCGAAGAACGCTGTCCGGCTGGACGTGCCCGGCGATGAGCAGGGGGATACGCCAGACGACCAGTACCGGCGGGCGGCGCGCACGTTCGCGGCCTGGCGCTCCGATGGCACCCTGCGCAAGGACCCCCGGCCGTCCCTCTACGTCTACGAGCAGGCCGCGGCCGGGGTGGCCAGCCTGGGCTTCTTCGGCCGCCTCCGGCTCGAGCCGCTGGGTCCTGGAGCCGGGGTGATCTCCGATGATCGCGGACCGACCCCGCCTCGCGATGATCGCTACAAGCTCCTGCGGGCGACCGGCGTGAACACCAGCCCGATCGTCGGGACCTACCCGGATCCGACCGGCGAAGCTGCCCGAATCCTGGCCGCGGCGACCCGGACCAACCCGATCATCGACCTGGTCGACGGCCCCGGCGTTCGCCACCGGATGTGGTCGCTGGCCGCCGAGGGGCCCGACGCCGAGGCGGTCGCCCGGCTGGTCGCGCTCGCGGGCGGTGGGCCGTTCACGCTCGTCGACGGCCGGCGTCGCTACGATGCTGGCCTGCGCTACCGGGACGAGCGGCGGATGAGCCGCTCGTGCGAGGAGGATCCCGCTTTCGACTACATCCTGGCCTTGTTCCTTGAAGCGAGCTCGAGCCTGCGCCAGCCGCCGACGGGCCTGCTGATCAACCCCCTTGAGTGGTGAGACGATGACCGAGACTTCGACCGGCAGCCGGCCCCTGGCCGCTCCCGTTCCCACCCGGCCCGTCCGGAAGGACGAGATCGAGCTGAGCGAGCGGGGCATCTACGTCGAGTCGTGGCTGCCCGAACGGCGTTCGCGCCGGCGGCCGCTCCTGTTCGTCCACGGCGAGCTGGCCGGCTCGTGGGTCTGGGAGCGCCATCTCCAGTACTTCGCGGCTCGTGGCTGGGAAGGCCATGCCCTCAACCTGCGCAATCACTTCTGGTCGCAGACGGCTGACCCGACCACCCTGTCCTTCGACACCTATACCGAGGACGTCCTCGAGGCGATCGAGCGGCTGGGCGACTCGGTCGTGGTCGTGGGCCATGGGATGGGCGGCCTGCTGGCCCTCAAGGCCGTCGAGCGGCGGCCGGTCGGCGGCCTGGTCCTGCTCTCCTCGGAGCTGCCCCGTGAGCTGCGCCAGCCGGCCCACGCCCACGAGCTGCGCGAGGTCCCCGACGTCTACGGGCGCGACGTCCTGGGCTGGGAGACCCTGCCCGAGCGTCTCCAGCGTGACCATCGCGACCTTGCCCTGGCCGACATCCTGAGGATCCAGCACCTGCTCGGCCAGAAGCCCCACGAATCGGGCGCCGCCCGGCGCCAGGTCATCGCCGGCGTGCCGATCGAGCAGGCCCGGCTGGCCGGCATCCCGACCCTGGTCATCGGGGCCGGCCTCGATCGCTACGTCCCCGAGCCGTCCAGCGAGCGTCTGGCCGAATGGCTGGGGGCTGACTACGAGCCATTCGGGGCCCACTCCCACTACGGCCTGATCCTGGGCGAAACAAGCCATCTCCAGGTCGCCGAGACGATCCGGTCCTTCCTCGAGACGAACCGCCTGTAGGGCTCGGGCTGGTATCATTCCGGCCGGTCTGGCGCTCGACGCCACCGGCCGACCTGCCGCATTCGTCTAGAGGCCCAGGACACCGCCCTCTCAAGGCGGAGATCACCGGTTCGAATCCGGTATGCGGTACCAGCGACGTTGGTGCTGGGGCTGGGAGACCGTCCAGGGAGGCCCAGTGACCGAGTCACCGACCCGTCGCCTGATCATCCTGGCCGAAGGTCACTTCGGACCCCACGATGGCAAGACCGCGATGGGCGTCATCCGTTACGGCCAGGACCCGATCGTCGCCGTGATCGATTCGACCAACGCCGGGCGGAACGTCCAGGAGTGGTTCGACGACCGCGCCCGCTTCGATATCCCGATCGTGGCCTCGCTCGCGGACGGCCTGGCCCTTGCCTCCAGCCGGGGCGCCGCCACGGCCCTCCTGATCGGAATCGCGCCGACCGGCGGCAAGCTGCCGGCGGCCTGGCGCCGAACGATCCTCGAGTCGATCGCGGCCGGCCTGGACATCCTGTCGGGCCTCCACACCCTGATCGGCGATGACCCCGAGTTCGCCGCCGCGGCCCAGGCCGCCGGGGTCCGGATCATCGACTACCGCCGCCCGCCGCTCCGCGAGGAGACGGCCGTCGGCCGGGGCCACGCCCCCGGCAAGCACGTCCTCCTCACCGTCGGGACCGACTGTGCGATCGGCAAGATGAGCGTGGCCCTCGAGCTTCGACGGGCGGCCCTCGAGGCCGGCCTGCCGGCCGTCTTCGTGCCCACCGGCCAGACCGGGATGATGATCGACGGCTGGGGCGTGGCGGTCGACCGGGTGATCAGCGACTTCTCCAACGGGACCTGCGAGTGGCTCGTTGAGCAGGCCGAGGCCAAGGGCGACTGGATCATCGTCGAGGGCCAGGGCTCGCTCGACCATCCTGCCTACAGCGCGGTCACCCTGGGCCTGATCCACGGCACGACGCCACAGGCCATGGTCATGGTCCACAAGCCGGGCCTGGCCGAGCACGACTGGGACCATGTCGCCGGCCGCGAGTTCCCGCTCCAGCCGCTGTCCAGCTTCATTCGCCTGCACGAGCAGGTGGCCGGGATCGTGGCCCCCTCGAAGGTCGTGGGGATTGCCCTGAACACCTCGCTCTACCCGGACGAGGCCGAGGCCCGCCGGATCATCGCCGAGACCGCGGCGGAGACGGGCCTGCCGGTCGACGACCCGGTCCGTTTCGGCCCGACCCGGCTGTGGGCGGGCATCCAGGCCGGCGTCGAAGCCTTGTCCGGCGAGCGTTCGGCCCAACCCTCGATCTGATGGGCCTCGCCCTCTCCAGCGAGATCGTCCGGCTGCCCTACCGCCAGCCGTTCCGGATCGCCCGGGCCCACGGCGGCGAGGGCATGAGCTCGATGGTGGTCGAGCTCCGCCACGACGCCTGGCCCGGCCTGGTCGGCCTCGGCGAGGGCTACCCCGATGCCTACTACGGCGAGACCCTCGACACGATCGCGGTCGTCCTGCCCCTGCTCCTGGCCTCGATCGACGCCGAGGCCTTCGAGGCGGTCTCGAGCGAGACGGCGGGCTCGTTCCTGGCCTCCGTCGGCCACGGCTTCAACGAGGTCATCGCCCACCATGGCGCGGCGAAGTGCGCCCTCGATACGGCCATCCACGACCTCGTCGGCAAGCGCCTTGGCCTGCCCGTCAACCGCCTCCTCGGGACCTCCGCGGAGATCGCCCCGACCGACTTCACGATCGGGCTCGACGAGCCGGCCGTGGTGGCCGAGCGAGCCGCCCGGGCGAGCCACTTCCCGGCGCTCAAGATCAAGGTCGGCGGGCCGGCCGACCTCGAGACGCTGGAGGCCGTCCGGCGCGTGTTTGCCGGCCCGATCCGGGTCGATGCCAACACGGCCTGGACACCCGAGCAAGGTGCCGGCCTGATCGCCGACCTCGTCCGGCTCGGGGTCGAGCTGATCGAGCAGCCCTTCCCGGCGCACCGGCTCGACCAGCTGGCCTGGCTCCAGGAGCGCTCCGAGCTGCCCCTGGTCGCCGACGAGAGCGCGGTCACGATCGAGGACCTCGAGGGCCTCGTCGGGATCGTGGACGGGGTCAACGTGAAGCTGGCCAAGTGCGGCGGGCCGGGCCCCGCCCTGCGGATGCTGGGGCGCGCCCGCGAGCTCGGCTTCAAGACCTTCCTGGGCTGCATGGAGGAGACCTCGCTGGGCATCGCCGCCTCGGCCCACGTTGCCGCCCAGGTCGACTGGATCGATCTCGACGGCTGCCTGCTGATCGCCGGCGACCCATTCGAGGGCCTCGATCTCGGCCCGGATTGCCGCTGGCAGCTGACCGCCGAGCCCGGCCTCGGAATCCGCCGCCGCCGGGCCTGAGCGCCGGGCGGGCGCCTGTGGACAACTTGGTGGACGAGATCGTGGACAAACCCCCTGCCTCCGATCCGGGCCGAGGCCTATCATGGAGGGACGGGCCGGAGGACTCCGGGAGGAGGTCCCCGGCACCCTGATTCATGCGGCCAGACCGCCCGCTTCCGCGGTCGAGCGCGCCCTGTAGACGCGAGAGGAGGAGGGCTCTCCATTGCCTGATACGCGCACGCCCGCCCCGGTCACGTTGCCGCCCGAGGCGATCGAGTTCGTGCGCTTCTGCTATCGCCGACGGCGAGTCGGCTGGCCGGAGCTGTACGACGAAATGTGCGCGGTTGCGAACCAGGGGCTTTACCAGGGATGGGGCCTGGACGAGCTTTCGGAGCACGGGATTGGGTTCTCATTGTTCGAGACACCCACCCTGGCTCGAGTCGCAGCGGATGTCGCCCGGGAAGAAGCAGAGCGACGCCCGACCGCCGCGATCCCGGTTCCGGTGGGAGCCCACTGACGGGGGTCCAACCACCGCACGAGCAAACGGACGGCCCCTGTCGACGCGGCAGGGGCCGTTGGAATCCCGGGGCTGTCGGCCTCGATCAGGCCTCGGCTCAGGCCCGGATCTTGCGCCGGGCCATCTCGCCCTCGATCTGGCGCTCGGCCTCGACGTACTTGTCGATCTGGTCGCGCAGGTCGTTGGCCTCGGGCGTGTACAGGTGGGCCTGCTGCTGGAGGACGTAGCTCAAGCGACGGCTGCTCATCCGGACGTGGTCGAGGTTCTTCATGAGCACGAGGGGATCCATGGCCGCCAGGTCCGCCGGGTCGTACATCTCCTGCATGCCCGCATTCTAGCGGGCCGCCAGATCCGGTCAGAGGGCTCGCAGGCGGCGCGGCGGCCAATCCCAGTCGACCGGCATGCCCGCGCCGGACAGGGCCCGGCGCCGGCCCGCTTCGGTCGCCCCGAGGACGAGGATTCGGTCGAGCTTGGTCGCCCGGCCGGCCTCGCTGCCCCATAGCTTGGTCATCTTGCGGCCGGCGGCCACGTCGTCGAGGGCGACTCCGGCCAGGCGATAGCCGGCCGGCAGCGCCGCCTCCGCCCAGACCTTCTCGGCCAGCCCGACGCCGCCGGTCAGGGCCCGGCCGCGGTCCCGCTCCACATCGCCGATCACGAGCACGACGACCGCGTCGTCGGCGAGGGCCGGCCGGAGGCCGTCGAGGACCTCGCGCAGGAACTGGAGGTAGGCCGTCCGGTGGTGGGCGTCGTCAAGGGTCGCATCGATCTCGGCCGGGTCCTCGCCCAGCAACCAGGCTCGCATCCAGTTGTAGTAGCCGTACTTGACCACGCGCAGGTAGGGCGGCGAGGTCACGACCAGGCGGGCTCGGTCGGGCAGCGCGCGCATCCGGAGGGCCGACCTCGCCCGGACGCCCGCGTCCCGGGCGTCACCGAGCAGGGCGATTCCGGTCGACGCCGGGGCTGGCTGGCGGTACAGCCGGGTCAGCTTGCGGTCGAGGCCGGCGAACACGTCCCGTTCGGGCGAATGGAAGTCCGTCCGGGCCACGAAGTCGCGGACGTAGCCGCGGGCCATGCTGAACGTGTTGGGCATGACCTCGGACAGGTAGCTGGCCGACTTGCCGTGCAGGATCCCGGTCAGGGCGGCGGCCAGGAAGCGGTCGACCCGATCGTCGAGGCGCAGGTTTGTGCGCACGAAGAGCAGCTGGGCGAATGTCCGCGGGTGGAAGGCGAGGGCGACCTCGATCGGAACGGTTTCCGTGCCGTCGCCCGGCGATGCGAGGGAGCCCGATGCCGGCACCAGGGCGCCGCCGGGACCGGGCGCCGCCAGCAGGCGCAGGGACAGGGCGAGCCAGGCTGAGCCCTCGTTGGCCCAGCGCAGGCGCAGGGCGGTCAGCCGGGTCCGGGCCTCCGCCGGGGCAGCCGGCTCGACCTTGGCCGCGGTCAGCAGGTAGGCAAATGGATTCAGGTCGTTGCCGACCCCGATCCGCCCCTCGGCGCAGGCCTGGAGGGGCGTCGTGCCCCGCCCGCTGAACGGGTCGAAGACGACGTCGCCCGGCCGCGACCAGCGGGCGATGAAGGCATGGGCGAGGCTGGCCGGGAAGCTCGCCAGGTACGAGCACATGGGATGGAAGCTGTGGCCCCACAGCCGCTGCTGGTCCTTCCACTCGGGCGCGATTGCCAGGCGGGGCAGCTCGGCCGGCAGCTCCAGCGCGAGCTGGGCCGCCGTCGCGACCGGGAGCGTCGTCAAGCCGTCACTGGCGCGTTGGGCGCGCGGCACGTTCGAGCGGTACCTCCGCGGGGCATTGCCGCAAATTCCAGCGCGGCGGAGGCGGAGTGTAGCATGCCGATTTGGGCCTCCTGGCGCTGTCGCCCGCCCTCTCAGTGGACCAGGCGGCTAGCCAGATCCCGGTCCATCGCTCCAGTCAGGCGGATGAGCGTGGCGCCGAGGGCCACGAATGCGATGCCGGCCAGCCAGCCGCCCAGGATGTCTGTCGGGTAGTGGACGCCGAGAGCGATCCGGGACAGCCCGATGAGGAAGGGCAGCACTACGGCGATTGCCACGGCCGCCCGGCGCGCAAGCACGGCCAGCCGAGCCCGCCAGGCGACCAGGGCAAGCAGCCCGTAGGTGACGGTGCTGTTCAGGGTGTGGCCCGATGGAAAGCTGTAGCCGGGTGCCGGCACGAGGTGCGGCCAGGGCGGCCGGGACGCTCCACGAACTCCTTGACGACGTGGGTGAACAGGGTCGCGCCGATGAGCACGAGGGCGACGATCAGGGCCAGACGGAGCCTCCCGGAGAGGAGGCACGTGAGGACCAGCGTGACCCCGACCGCCAGTAGAAGCCCGCCACCGAGGGCCGTGATCAGCTGCCAGGCTCGAACCGGGACCGGCAGGCTCCGGATGGCGTTTGCCAGGGGCACGTCGAAGGCCAACCCGCCGCTACGCGTGGCGATCGTGGCCAGCACGATGAACGCGATCGCCGACGCGACCCCGATCCACGGCCAGGGATCGCGATCGGCCGTTGGCCGTTCCATGGCCGTTAGAGGATAGCCTGTGGAGTTGCGCCGAAGTGGTGCGCATACGAGTCGCGTAGAGTTGAGCGTGGGCCGGCACGCTGGGCAGCAACCGCCCAACGTCCCCGTAGCTCAGCGGACAGAGCAACCGCCTTCTAAGCGGTAGGTCGAAGGTTCGAACCCTTCCGGGGACGCCACTTAAGCCGGGCCCGGCTGGCGGACAGCAGCGAGCGCTCGCCGCTAAGCGAGCGCTCGAGGACGTTTCTATGGGAGGCGGGCGGCCGCTGCCGCCGCCTGGATCAGCGGTTTCGGGCCAGAAATGCCATCACGTCGTCAAGCCGGAAGCGTCGATCGCCTCGCTTGCAGACGCGATAGAAAGGAAGCTCTCCGCGGTCTCCGAGTCGCTTCACCGTGTTCACGTGCAGGTGGAGCATCTCGGCAACTTCGCTCGCGGTGAGCATCGGTCCCAGGTCGGTGGCGGCCATTGATGCCATCGGTCGAGTTTGCCTCACGTCGGTGCGTCTTCGGCCGTTCCGGGCCCGTCCGGTTGTGACGGGTAGAGTGCGGCCTGCTGCTGGGTGGAGCGTAGGGGTGGGGCCTACTCACCGCCAAGCCGTACATTCGTCCCGTCCGGAGGTACCACAGGCCCCCTGGCCTGCTCCCGCGGGATCGCTGGGTCGGGGCAGGCCTGGCACGAAAACGCCCCCGCTAGCCCGGCCATATGACCGGGGCGGGGGCGCTCTGCGCACCGAAGTGCGGGCCGATCAGACGGAGTGCCCGATCGTGCTCAGCATGCCAGTGAGGTTACCGCCGAGGAAGGCCAGGGAGAGGATTGCGACAATTGTCACGAGAGAAAGGATAAGTCCGTATTCAACGAGACCCTGACCCGCATCCCGACGCTGGCTCAGCTCGGCCAGTGTGAAATGCAAGATGTTCATCGCCCCTATGGTCGCCTCCCGCGCTAGGTGATCACTGATCCACGTCCTGGCCACATGAGCCAGGGATCAAACGTAGATCGAGATCACGGCTCGTCAAGGTACCCAACTGGACACGCGGTGCCATGTTGCATCAGCCGATGGTCCTAGCCGAACGAGCCGCGCTGCCGCCGTTGGCGCCCGGTGTGCCGCTCCAGGCTACGATTGCCTGGACCTGATACTTCCGGTTACCAACCGGTGAGGTGGTAAGGGAGAATCCGCCCGGTCACGGTCGCTTCCGAGGTTCGGGCCCTCGGTCTTGGACTTGATTTCGTGCTCAGCCGAGCTGGATTTGCCGGATCGCTCGGTCGCCGGACCCGGTGTCAGGCTGGCCCAAGGTTCTTTACCACCACGGGGACTGGTAATCCGGAAGAACGGGCAGCCACGAGCGGGCCTGGATCGTCGAGCAGGTCGGGGGCCCCGGCCGGGGGCCTGGGAGGTCGTCGCCTAGGCCGGGATGGCGGCCAACGCCCGGTCGATGATCCCGAGCGCTTCGCCGACCTCCGCCGGCGTCACGTCGAGCGGCGGGATGAGCCGGATCACGTTGTGGTCGCGGCCGCACGACAGGACGAGCAGGCCGGCATCGGCGCAGCCGGCGACGAGGGCATTGGCGAGCTCGCCATCGGGCTCCCGGGACGCGCGGTCCTTGACGAACTCGATCCCGATCATCAGCCCGGGACCCCGGATGTCGCCGATGCGATGGTCCTCGGCGGCGATCGCCGGCGAGGCCGCGGGTCAGCTCGGCGCCACGCGTCGGCCGCGTTCTCGACGAGCCTCTCGGACTTGATCGTGGCCAGGACGGCGAGCGCGGCCGCGCAGGCCACCGGGTTGCCGCCGTACGTGCTGCCGTGGGCGCTCTTGCCCCAGCGCTCGTGGAGCGTCGCGCGGGCTGACGATCGCCGAGAGGGGCAGGCCGTTGGCGATCGCCTTGGCCACGCACACCACGTCGGGCACGATCCCGGCTGCTCGAACGCCCACATCCGGCCCGTCCGGCCGTAGCCGGTCTGGACCTCGTCGGCGATCAGCACGATCCCGTGCTCGTCGCGAAGGCCGGCGCAAGCCTGGCAGGAAGCCGGCCGGGGCAGGGTAGTAGCCGCCCTCGCCCAGGACCGGCTCGATCAGGATCGAGGCGATCTCGTCGGCCGGGATCGATCGTCCGGACCAGGTCCTCGAGGGCGGCCAGGCACACGGTCGTGGCTCGCTCCTCGTCGCCGTCGAAGTCGCGGTAGGCGGCCGGGAACGGCAGCGAGGTGCACGCCGGGCAGGAGCGGCTCGTAGCCGGCCCGGTAGTTGAGGGTCGAGCTGGTGACCGACGCCGAGCCGAACGTCCGCCCGTGGAAGCCGCCCCGGAAGGCGACGATCCCGGCCCGCCCGGTCGTCCGCCGGGCGAGCTTGAGCGCGGCCTCGATCGCCTCCGAGCCCGAGTTCAGGAACATGACCGTGTCGAGCGGCTCGGGGAACGTGGCCGCGAGCTCGGTCGCCAGGCGGACGACCGGCTCGGAGTAGCCGATCGCGGCGGTCGGGACGATCAGCCGATCGACCTGCTCGTGGATCGCCCGGTTGACGGCCGGGTGGCGGTGGCCGAGGGCCGAGACGGCGATCCCGTTGGCGAAGTCGAGGTAGGCCTTGCCGTCGGTGTCGAACAGGCGATGGCCGACGCCGTGGCTCCAGCTGCGCTCGAAATAGCGGCCCAGGACGGGCGTCAGGTTGGCCTGGGCGAGGGCCTCTGTAGTCGGCGTCCGGAGGCAGCGAGCGTCCATCGGGCGAGGATACCGGACGGCGTCGGAGCCTGCCGTGGCGATGGCACAATGACCTCGCGCCGCTGCCCGAGCTCACCCTGAGGTTTTGCCCCGACCGTGATCGACTTCCGGCTGAGCGACGAGAACCGGCTGGTCCAGGCCAGCGCCCGGGCGTTCGCCGAGGCCGAGATCCTGCCCCACATCCGCGAGTGGGACAGCGGCGGCGAGGTCCACCCCGAGGTCTTCGCCAAGATGGGCGAGCTGGGCTTCCTCGGCGCCCCGATCCCCGAGCAATACGGTGGCTCGGGCATGGACTACATCAGCTTCGCCCTGCTGTGCGAGGAGCTCGAGCGGGCCGACACGGCCTTCCGGGTCGTCCAGAGCGTCCATGTCGGCCTGAACTCGCTGACCCTCCTCCAGTGGGGGACCGAGGCCCAGCGCCAGCAGTACCTCGTGCCCCAGGCCCGCGGCGAGAAGCTGGCCACGCTTCGGCCTGACCGAGCCGGGTGTCGGCACCGACGCGGGCGCCCTCCAGACGACGGCCGGCGCGACGGCGACGATACTATCGGCTCAACGGCCAGAAGATCTGGATCAGCCTGGCCGACCTCGCCGACCACTTCCTGGTCTTCGCCACGGTCGACCGAGCGAAGAAGCACAAGGGCGTGACCGCGTTCATCGTCGAGCGCGGCTTCAAGGGCCTCTCGACCGACACGCTCCACGGCAAGCTCGGGATCCGGGCCGGCAACACCGGCATCGTCAACCTCGACGACTGCGAGGTGCCGGCCGAGAACCGGCTCGGCGAGGAGGGCGAGGGCTTCCTGATCGCGATGAGCGCGATCGACCAGGGCCGCTACACGGTCGCCGCCGGCAGCGTCGGCCTGGCCCAGGCCTGCCTCGACGCGAGCGTCAAGTACGCCCACGAGCGCGAGACCTTCGGCGAGGAGATCGGCCGCCACCAGCTGGTCAAGCAGATGATCGCCAAGATGGCCGCCGGGACCGAGATCGGCCGGCTCCTCGTCTGGCAGGCCGGCTGGCTGAAGAACCAGGGCCTGCGCAACACCCGCGAGACGAGCCTGGCCAAGTGGCACGCCACCGAGCACGCGGTGCAGTCCGCGCTCGATGCGATCCAGATCCACGGCGCCAACGGCTACTCGAACGAGTTCCCGGTCGAGCGCTACCTGCGCAACTCGAAGGCCGCCGTGATCTACGAGGGCACGAGCCAGCTCCACACCCTGATCCAGGCCGACTACGCCCTCGGCTATCGCGAGGACCGGCCGCTGCGCTGCGAGCCCTGGCCGGCCCAGGGCTTCGACGCGGCCGGCCTGAGGCCGGGGCCCCGCCTGGCGTGAGCACGAGGGCCCGGCCGAGCGGGCAGGGACCGGCGCCGATCGCCGTCGACGTGGACCAGCGAAGAGCTGGCCACCCTGGCCGCGCTCGCCGAGACTTCGTCCGCGGCGCGGCCACCCGGCGGGCCAACGCTCGCCGCGACGGCCCTCGACCTGGCCGCCGATCCCGGAGCAGGTCGCCAGCTCCGGATGGTCCTGCGCCTGCTCGAGCGGCCGGCCGTGAATCTCGCCCTGGGCGGCGGCTTCGAAGCGCTTCCGGGACCTGAGCCCGAGCGAGCGTGAGCGCTACCTCCTGGGCTGGGCCACCTCCCGCTTCGCCCAGCGCCGGAGCGCGTTCCAGGCGCTGCGCAAGCTGCTGTGCTTCCTGGCCTACGCCGATCCGGGCGAGCCCGGCGCAACCAATCCCGCACTGGGCGCGCATCGGCTACCGGCCCGACGCGCCCCGGCTGACCGATCGACCGACGCCGATTCGACCGCTCGGCACGTGCCAGATGCAGCCCGACCCTCGAGGCCGACGTCGTCGTGGTCGGATCGGGGGCCGGCGCCGGCGTCGTCGCCCGCGAGCTGGCGGCCGCCGGGCGGGCGTGCTGATCGTGCTCGAGGCCGGGCCCGTTCGTGCCCGAGCCGGAGATGCCGACCGACGAGCTGGCCGCGTTCGACCGGCTCTACCTCGACCACGGCCTCGCCTCGACCTGGGACGGCTCGATCTCGATCCTGGCCGGGGGCGCCGTCGGCGGCGGCACGACGATCAACTGGATGACCTGCCTCGCCGCGCCGGCCGAGGTCCGCTCGGAGTGGGCGCGCGAGCACGGCATGGCCGGCTTCGACGGCCCGGAGGGCGACGCGGACTACGCGGCGATCCGGGGCGAGCTGGGGGTCACGCCGGCGCCGCGCCTGCCGGCCAAGGACGCCGCGCTGGTGGCCGGCGCCCGGGCCTCGGGCATCGAGGTCGGCCCGACCGAGCGCAACGCCGCGGCTGCACCGAGCTGCGGCTCGTGCCCGTTCGGCTGCCGGGCCGGCACGAAGCGATCGGGGCTCCAGGCCCACCTCGCCGATGCCACCCTGCGCGGTGCCCGGCTGGTCGCCAACGCCCGAGTCGACGCGGCTGATCGTGGAAGGGGGCCGCGTGGCGGGCGTCGAGGCAACGCTCGACTGGAGCCCGACGAGCCCGGCCTCAGGCGCGGGATGGTCCGCGCACAGCTGGTCGTCCGGGCGCGCCAGGTCGTGCTCGCCGCCGGGGCCCTGCGCAGCCCCGGCGATCCTGGTCCGGAGCGGACTCGTCCACCCGGCGATCGGCCGCAACCTGCGCCTCCATCCGGTGCCCGGTCGTGGCCGGTCGGTTCGCCGAGCCGATCGAGATGTGGCGCGGCGTGATGCAGGCCGCCCGATCGACCGAGTACATCGCACGCCGAGCCGGGCCGCAATGGCTACGTCATCGAGTCGGCGCCCGGCCATCCCGGCCTGATCGCGCTGGCCTTTGCCTGGGAGGGGGCCGATGCCCATGCCAGCCTGATGGAGCGGATGCGCTCCTTCGCGCCGCTGATCGCGATCACCCGCGACGGCGGCGAGGGCCGGGTCAGCCTGACCAAGGCCGGCTCGGTCCGGGTCGACTACGCCCTCGACGCCGAGCGGCGTGGCCACCCTGCGCCACGCCCTGGTCCGGATGGCCCGCCTGATCCGCGCGGCGGGCGCGCTCGAGATCGTGGCCAACGGCACGCCGCCGCTGTGGCACGGGCCGCAGGCGTTCGGGCCGGGCGGCGAGGACCCGGGCGTTCGCGCCAGTTCGAGGAGCGCCTCGGCTCGTTCGACTTCCGGCCGAACCGTGGCGCGCTCTTCTCGGCCCACCAGATGGGCTCCGTCCGGATGGGCGCGGATCCGCGGACCCACCCGTGCGACCCGGCCGGCCGGGTGCGAGCGGGCGTCGCGGACCAGGTGGTCGCCGGCCTGTACGTGGCCGACGCCTCGCTCTTCCCGACGGCGATCGGGGCCAACCCGATGCTGACCGTGATGGCCCTCGCCCGGCGCGTCGCCCGGACCGTGGTCAGCGAGGGCTGAGCTCCGGCTCCCGGTCCAGCCGGTCGGCAGCTTCGCCCGTCTCGGCCGCTGGCCGTCGCCTCGGCCGGCGCTGCCGCATGGGCCTGGGACCGGCCCCGGGCGGTCACGATCAGGGCCACGCCGGCGACGATGACCGCCCCGGCCAGCGCGGTCCGCGGCTCGATCGGCTCGCCCAGGAGCAGCCCGGCCAGGACGACGGCGACGATCGGGTTGACGTAGGCGTAGGTCGCGACCTTGGACAGCGGCGCGACCCGCAGCAGCCAGACGTAGGTCGTGAAGCCGACCAGGCTGCCGACCGTCGTCAGGTAGGCCAGGCCCAGGATCGATCGGCCGGTGACGGCCGCCAGGTCGAAGCTCGCGAGCTCGCCGGTGAGCAGGGCGGCGACCAGCAGGAGCGCGCCGCCGCAGACCATCTGGAGGCCGGTCGCGGTGAGCGGCCGGCGGGGCAGGACCGCCCGATGGCTCGAGTAGAGCGAGCCCGACGCCCAGCAGATCGGCGAGACAGCAGCACGAGCGAGGCCGAACGCGGTCGAAGGCCGGACCGCCTGCCTGCCAGCGGATCCGACGAGGATCGCCGACGCCGAGCCAGCCCGACGACGATGCCGACGATCGACCATCCGCGGCAGCCGCTCGCCGAAGAAGAGCCGGCCGAGGACGGCGATCCAGACCGGCAGCATGCGCGATCTGGAAGGCGGCGATGCCGGCGGGCACGGTCCGCTCGCCGAGGGCGACGAGGCCCATCGCCGCCGAGCAGGAGCGCGCCGCCGACGATCGCCGAGTCGCGCACTGGCGGACGGTCGGCCGGAACGACGGCTCGATCGGCCGGCGGCGGACGCGCCGGATCGCCGCTCCGGATCCGCCGGACCGCGAGCCACTCCCAGACCAGGAGGAGCGGCGCCGGCGAGCAGGAAGCGGACGCCGGCCATCAGGAACGGCGGGATCGACTCGTCGGCCAGGCGGATGCCGATGTAGGTCGAGCCCCACACGAAGTAGAGGACGAGCATGCCGAGCCCAGATCGCGACCGGGTCCGGCCGTGGCGCTGACCCGCCCGTCGGCGCCGGTGATCGGATACTTGGCTGAGTTGGCTGGTCCAAGTGTGGAGCATACATCGAACGCCGGGGCCGCGCGAGGCAAATCGCGGCCGGCGGCTCGGCTGATCAGGCGGCCACGGCGACCGGCCGGCATGCGCGGCAGGCGCGATAGCCGGCCGCGATCCCGGCCGCCGCCGACTGGAAGAGCACCCGGTGGCGGTCGCGTGATCCGCTTCGCGTTGTGGCAGGTCGGCAGGCAGTAGATCGTGGGTCGTGTCCGAGCCGACGTAGCGGACGCCGGCCCGGGCGAGGCCCTCCATCCCGTCCGGATCGAGGCCCTCGGAGGCGAGCAGCGCCCGCTTGTTGGCCGGCCCGCCGAGCGAGTACTGGCCGAGCATCCCGTCGCTCCGGACGACCCGGTGGCAGGGCACGATCAGGGGCACCGGGTTGTGGCCGAGCGCCGTGCCGACCGCCCGGACCGCCTTCGGCCGGCCGATCTCCGACCGCGATCCAGCCGTAGGGCCGGACCTCGCCCCGGGGGATCTCGAGGGCCTTCATCCAGACGTCCTGTCTCGAAGCCGAGTGGCCGCGCAGGTCGAGCGGGATCTGGACCCGGCGGTCGCCGGCGAGCCGGCGCTGGATCGCCGCGCGCAGGCGGGGCGGCAGGGCGTCGAGCCGATGGGCCGGCCGGCCGCGCGTCGCCAGGAATCGGGCCTCGAAGGCCGCGGCCGGATTCGGCCGACTCGACCGCGCTCACGCCGCGGCCGTTGAAGGCGACCCAGATCGGGCCGATCACCGTGTCGATCGGGGCGTAGGCCTCGGCCAGGCCGACCGCCACGAGGGTCCGGTCGGCGAGGCCGTCCGGGGCGGCGCACGCCGAGGTCGTCCAAGGCGGCCTCGATCGTCACGGGATCGCGGAGCGGGTCAGTGTGGAGTCGATCGTGGTCGGGTGGTCATCGGGGCCGCCTCCTGTGGTCGGCGGCGGGTTGGTCTGGTCTCGAGTCGATGGATCGAGGTGCCGTCGGCTGCTCGGCATCGAGGGCGTCCGGAGCATGCGCGATCCCGCGATGGACCTGGGCCTTGACCGTCCCCGCCGGCCGGTCGAGCGCCTCGGCGATCTCCTCGTAGGACAGGCCGTCGACGTGGCGCAGGACGAGCGGCGCCCGGTAGCGTTCAGGCAGGGCCAGCAGGCGGGCCGCCCAGGCCTCGGCCGATCTCGCGCCGTTCGAGCCGGCCGTGGGGCGTCTCGCGCGAGCGGCGATCCGGGGATGGGCGAGCTCGTCGAGCAGGCTGACCGTCGCCGGCCGGCTCGCTCGGGCCCGCGCTCGGTTGCGGGCCAGGTTGACGACGATGCTCGCCAGCCACGGCCGGACGGCCAGCTCGCGGATCCGCTCGCGTCCCAGCCGCCAGCGCCCGGTAGGCCCGGACGAGGGTCGTCCTGGGCGAGGTCCTCGGCGTCGGCCGGCCGGCCGGTGAGGCGCAGGCGCGACGCCGTAGATCCGCGGACGGTCTCGGCTTCGACGAAGGCCGGGAAGGCGGCGTCGAGGTTCGCCGCCAGGGCGACCGGAGATCGGGCCGATCGGGTCGGGTCGGTGCGTCCATCACCCGTTCATAACACGCCCGCGCCGTTCCGTTGCATGCGTTGCCCTGGTCCGCGCCATTCGTTGACAATTCCATCCCCAGCGGCTATGGTCGGACGGAGCCGGATCGCCCGGGCACATCTCGCCAATCGGCTGTGCACGCCGGTCCGGAGCGTCGCGGGATCCAACGACCATCCTGATCAACGGTCGCTCGGCGGAGCAGGGAGCCCGGCTCAGACCGTCGACGGCCGCCAGGTCGAGGCGGGTGATCCGGCCCTCGCCGTCGATCGCGTCGATCTCGCCGGTCGGCTGGACGAGGAAGATCCAGATGTCCCAGGTCGTGTGGCTCACGATCAGCGCGCCGAGCGGCACGCCGGCCGCGTACAGCGCGCACCAGTGGGCGCCGGCCACGCCGGCCGCGCCCATCAGGGTGAAGTTGCCGGTCACGACGTGGACGCCGCCGTAGGCGATCGCGGCCAGGGCGGCACCGCGCCAGCGGCCGTAGCGGCGCATCAGGGCCGACTGGACGAGCCCGCGCCAGAAGATCTCCTCGGCCGGCCCGACGAGCAGCGCCAGGCGGGCCGCGATCTCGCTCCTGCGGCCGGAGCGTCCGGAGGGCGTAGATGTCGCGGATCTGGGCGTCGCCGCCGGGCACGAACCGGCGGGCGAAGCGGTCGCCGCCCCGGAAGGTCAGGTACAGGACCCCGGCCGACGCGAGGCCCGACCGGCAGGTGCCACCAGCGCGGCCGCAGCCGGCGCGAGCGGCTCGAGCGTCAGCAGGGCGAAGCTGCCCAGGCCGACGCCCGGTCCAGGTCATCCGGCTCCAGAACCGGTCGCGCGGGCCGTTGAACGTGGCGCTGAACGCGGCGACCGCGCCGGCCAGCCCAGGCCGCAGGAGCAGCGGCCGGCGGCCGTCCTGCCGGGCGGCGCCGGGCCGCTCAGCCATGCAGCGGGACGGCCGAGAGCAGGATCCCGACGACGAGCAGCGAGCCGAACGTCAGGTGGAGCCGGGCGGTCTGGACGTCGATCATCGCGATCGCCCGCTGCTGGCCCGTCGCGCCCAGCTCGGCCGAGCGGATCACCTGGGCCAGGAACGGCAGGGAGACGATCGCGAGCAGCGTCTGGGGCGGCAGCCAGCCGATCGCCACGGTCAAGCCCGAGGGCCATGTAGGCGCCCAGGACGAGCGCGACGTAGAAGTAGTGGGCTCGCTCCCGGCCGATCCGCGCCGAGAGCGTCGAGATGCCCGGCCCGGCTGTCCTCGCTGATGTCGCGCCACTCGTTGCCGTCGAGGATCGCCGCGACGAGCAGGCCGACCGGGACCGAGGCGGCCAGCGCGGTCGCGCTCCAGGTGCCGGTCACCGCGAAGTACGTGCCGACGACCATCAGCGGGCCCATCAGCAGGAAGACGAGCGGCACGCCCAGGGCGCGGTACTTGTACTCGAACGGGGGAGCCGTGTAGAAGTAGCCGCCCAGCACGCCGAGCGAGCGCCGAGGCCGACGATCGCCGGGCCGCGCAGGGCGATCGAGGTAGACGCCGACGACGACGGCCAGGGCGAACGCGACGAACGCCGCGACGAACGCCTGGCGCTCGGTCAGCCGGGCCTTGAGCAGGGCGTGGCTGGCCCGCGGCGAGGTGATCGTGTCGATGCCCTTCCGGACGTCGTAGATCTCGTTGACGATGTTCGTGCCGGAGTGGAGCAGCACGCCGCCGAGCAGGGCCGCCAGGAACGGCAGCCAGCTGAAGTTGTGGTCGACCGCGGCGAGCGCGCCGCCGGTCAGGACCGGGATCACCGAGGCGGTGTAGGCGAACGGCCGCAGGATCTCCCAGACCGCGCCGAGCCGGCGGCCAGGCCGATCGCCGAGGCCCAGCGGCCGGTCGTCGGCGAGGCCCATCGGACCCGGCCCGGGATCGTCGGACCCGGCGGCCGACTCGGCCGCGAGCTGGGCGGTGCCGGCTCGCGGTCGGACGCCGGGTCGCCGTCGCCCGGCTCGGCCGGCTCGGGCAGGCCGGCGTACAGCGCGGCCGCGCGCGATGAGCTCGTCGATCTGGCGGTCCTCCTGGAGGACCGGCTGGAGGAGCGGCAGGCCCAGGCCGGCCTCGGCGTGGAAGGCCATCGCCTTGGCCGCGACGTCCTCGCGGGTGCCGCACAGCATGTAGGCGTCGAGCAGCTCGTCGGGGATCAGGGCCCCGGCGCCGTGGTAGTCCTCGGCCCGCCAGGCGGCGGCGATCCGATCGCGCAGCTCGGGCTCGAAGCCGGCCCGCTGGAGCGAGACGTCGCCCAGGACCGACATCATGTAGATCACGAACGGCTCGCGCTTGGCCCGGTTGAGCGCCTCGCGCCGGGTCGAGTCGACGAGCGACAGGAGGTAGCCCTCGCGCTCGATCTCGCCCGGGTCGCGCCCGGCCTCGACCGCCGCGGCGGTCGAGCCGCTCGAGGATGCCCCGCAGCGAGGCGATCGACTCGGCCGGCCGGGCGAGGTAGCCGTCGGCCTTCTGGCCGGCCAGGGTCACGAACTCGCGCCGGTAGGCGGCGATGTGGATCGGGATCCGGTGGGTCGGCGCGAACATCGGCTGGATCGGCGGCAGGCCGGGCGTGGCCGACGGGCAGGCGCTCGCCGCGCCACAGCAGGCGCAGCGTGTCGATCGCGCTTCGAGACGCCCTCGAGGGCCGCCTCCGGCGCGTAGGGGATGCCCATCTGCTTGAGCCGCAGCGGCAGGCCGGTGCCCAGGGCCATCACGATCCGGCCGGGCAGGATCTCGTCGAGCGCCGAGCCGGTCATCGCCAGGACGACCGGATGGCGGGTGTTCGGGTTGACCGCGCCGAGGGCGACCCGGAAGCCGCCTTCGCCCGTGTCGCCTCGAGCTCGAGCGCCCGGGCGATGGCGGTCACGAAGGTGATCGCGTCGCGCTCGAAGTAGGAGTCGTGGATCCAGATCGAATCGAGGCCGGCGTCGCGGGCCTGGCGCGCCCAGCCGACGACATCGCCGATGTCATCGCGGGCGGCAAGCCCAAGGCCGATCGGGCGGGCGAGGCTGGACATGGGTGGCGCTTCCTTCGGAGCGGCTGCGGGTCGGCCACGCAATCGTAGCCGGTTCGGCCGATCATTGGCTACTTCGCACTAGCCAGTAATTTGGATCGCCGATCGCAACCCAATCCGAAGGCGGGATCGAAGCCCGCGCGTGCGACAATCCGGCCCATGTCGATGGACGACCGCTTCGACGACCTGGCCGCCAGCCTCGGTGGCTTCTACCGGACCTGGGCGGCCTACCTCGGCCTCGAGCTCGGCCTGTTCCGCCGGATCCGGGCCGCCGCGCCGTCGGGCCTGACCGCGGCCGGGCTGGCCGCGCAGGCCGGCTGCCAGGCCGACGTGGTCGAGCCTGGCTCCGCCTGGCCCACGCCGTCGACCTGGTCGACTTCGATGGCGAGCGGGCGACGATGGACGAGCACATCGCGGCCATCCTGCTCGACGACCAGCGCCCCGAGTACCTCGGTGGCCAGTTCGTATCGACCGTGGTCAGCAGCCTGGACCACGACGGCGCTGGTCGAGTTCGCCCGCACCGGCCGGCCGATGGCGATCCGGCCGCCGCGCTATCACCGGGCGATCGAGGCGCTGACGGCCCAGGACATCGCGGTCTTCTTCCAGGAGGGGCTGGCGGCCCTGCCCGACCTTGCCGCGAGCCTGGCCGGCGGCGGCCGGGTCCTCGACGTCCACTGCGGCGGCGGCCGCTGGCTGATCGCGATGGCGACCCGATTCCCGGAGACGACCCTGGTGGGTGTCGAGCTGGAGCCGGATTCGCTGGCCGGGCGACCCGCCACGTCCAGGAATCCGGGCTGTCGGGCCGGATCACGATCGAGGGCCGGCGCGAGCGAGGACCTGCCCTGGCCGGCGAGTTCGACCTGGTCTACTTCCAGGACGCGATCCACGACGTGGCCGATCCGGTCGCCGTCGCTGCGACGGCGTGGGCCTGCGTCCGGCCCGGCGGCCGGCTGGTCGTCCTCGACTGGTGCCTGCCCGAGACTCGGTCGAGGAGTCTCGCTCGATCCACGGCGCGATCATGTGGGGGATCCAGCTCGACCAGCTCTTCCAGGGCACCCGCCTCTGGAACCACGCCGGCTTCGCCAACCTGTTCGTGGCCGCGGGGATCGGCGCGCCGTCCGTCGTGGATCTGCCCTCCGGCGCCACGCTGTTCGTCGTCCAGCGGGACTGAGCCGGCCCGCTCCTGCGCGTCGCCCCCAATCCGCGGCCGAGTGGCCGGGGTCGGCGGCTGGCGCCGGCGGCCGTGCCCGGGCCGTGCCGCTGTCTGGGCCCCGGCTCGAGCTCTTAGCCCGACCCATTCCGGGTGCATGGTCACTGCGTGCATAAGGCGCCAGCTAAGGGTCTCCACCTTCGCCCCGAGCCCGCGATCCACGTCTAGGCAGGGGCCAATTCACGCTCAGCTTTCCGTGACGCCGCTGGCCCGAGCTGGTCTCAGCGCGATCGACCACGCCTGAAACCCGGGCGTCCGCTCACAGTGACCATGCACGCGGAATTGAATGCCATTGGCCGGGAAGGGGTCGTAGATAGACGGCTGCGAAGTTGCCGTTTGCTCGCGGGACCTATCGGTCCTCGGGATCGGGCCGCCATCGGGACCGACGGCGAGGCCTGCTAGTCGCGGGCCGTATCCTTGGAGGCCCATGACCAAGGATCCAGCTCGCATCGATTGGACGGATCCTCGCCTGCGCGGCCTCCTCGATGCACTCGGGCTCGAGGCGAGACGGTCCGATATCGCGGCGATCGGCTGGGCGACCGTCGAGCTCGATCGGGCCGCGGCGAGCTCGGCGGCGAGTGGCTCGACCCGCACCGCCGCGATGCGATTCCTCGGCGCCTCGGTCCGCCGCTCGACGACCAACGAACCCCAGATCCTCCTGCTCGAGCCGGACACCGAGGGCCGCCTGTCCGGCGCGCTGGCCAAGCAGGGCGAAGGCCCGATCGCGCTCTACTTGCGGCGCCGGCGAGCGCGACCCCGGCAGCCGTCTGAAGACCCGCCCGGCAGCGGCCCCTTCGGCCCGGCAGCGCCTCGTCCTCGACGGCTCCCCGGGGGGGCCGTTCCTGATCCTCGTCGACGGCCCGCCGCCGCCGGGACGCCGACCGGGTACCATCGGAGCCATGATCGAAACCGACATCGCCCTGCGCCCGGCGACCCTGGCCGACGCCCCGCGGATCGCCGCGCTGTTCACCGAAGAGGGCTATCCCGCCGGCGCCTCGGCGATCGAGAGCGCGCTTGGCCGGTTCAACACCGACGACTCGACCGTGATCGTCGCCGACCACGACGGCGAGATCCTGGGCTTCATCGCGCTGCACGTGGTGCCCCGCTTCGAGCACGACGAGTCGTTCGTCCGGATCGTCGCCCTGGTCGTCGACTCGACCGTCCGCGAGCGGGGGATCGGCCGGGTCCTGATGGCCGAGGCGGAGCGGATCGGCGAGGCCCGCCAGGCCGCGTTCGTCGAGATCACCGCCGGCCACCACCGCCCGGCGGCCCGCCACCTGTACGAATCGCTGGGCTACGACGCGAACCTGACCGCCTACCTGAGGAAGCGGCTCTAGGCCGGTGCCAGCCGACCGACCGCCCGACTGCCCTGGTCCGACGCGTCGACGCCGACGACCCTTCCCGCACCTCCGCCTGCGCAGCGCGTCGCCGACCCTGATCGGCCTGCCCTGGGAGCTGCCCCTCGGGTCGTGGACGGCCGGCCGGGCCGACCTCCGCGAGCTGCCGATCGGGCCGTCGCGGCACCTCGTCCGCTTCGTCCAGGACGAGGACCGCCTGATCGCGCTCAAGGAGGAGCCGCTCGAGATCGCCCGGCGCGAGTACGAGGTCCTCCGCCGCCTCGAGAGCCTGCAGCTGCCGGCCGTCCTGCCGCTCGGGCTGGCCGAGCTGCCCGGCGGCGACAACGCGATCCTGGTCACCGAGTTCCTCGAGCATTCGCTCCAGTACCGGCGCCTGCTGATGCGCCTGCCGGCCGGCCCATCGGGCGGCCGCGAGCGGCTCCTCGACGCGATGGCCTCGCTCCTCGTCGACCTCCACCGGGGCGGCGTCTACTGGGGCGACTGCTCGCTGGCCAACACCCTGTTCCGGCGCGACGGCGACCTGATCCAGGCCTACCTCGTCGACGCCGAGACGAGCGAGATCCACGACGAGCTGTCGGACGGGCAGCGCGAGTACGACCTCGAGGTCCTGGTCGAGAACGTCGCCTTCGGGCTGGCCGACCTGGCCGCCTTCGCACGCCGCGCGATCCGACCGGCGGAGGACTACGACGAGGCGATCCGCGAGGCCGAGAGCGTCCAGAGCCGCTACCGCCAGCTGTGGGACGAGCTGCACGCCGAGGAGGAGCTGGCGCCCGGGCGATCGCTATCGCGGTCGAGGCGCGGGTCCGGCGCCTGAACGACCTCGGCTTCGCGATCGACGAGATCGAGCTCGAGCCGGGTGGCAGCGGCGGCCGGCTGCGCTTCCGGGTCGCGGTCACGACCCGCCGCTTCCACGCCCGCGAGCTCGAGCGGCGGACCGGCCTGGTCGCCCTCGAGGGCCAGGCCCGGATCCTGATGAACGACCTGCGCCAGTACCGGAGCTGGTTGCAGTGGTACGAGGTCCGCCCGATCGAGCGGCCCGAGGGCGCCCGGCGCTGGCTCGCCGAGGTCTACCGGCCGACCACCGCCCGGCTGGCCGCGGTCGTCGGGTCCGGACCGGGACATCATCCAGTCGTATTGCGACGTCCTCGAGCACAAATGGCTGCTCTCGGAGCAGGCCGGCCGCGATGTCGGCCTCGAGACGGCCCTCCGCTCGTACCTCGAGATCGGCGCGCCGGCTCCCGAGATCGGGGCCGACCTGGCGGCCGAGCGCCGGACGATCGAGCGGCCTCGGCTCCCCATTCCTGAGGTCCGTGCGAGACTGCGGCGATGACCATGATCGACCCCGAGCGGGCCGCCTGAGCCAGCCCGCCTCGGCCAGTCAGCCGAGCCGGCCGCCGACGGCGTGGCGGTCCGGGTCGTCGACGTGCGCAAGCGCTACGGCGCGGTCCAGGCCGTCGACGGCGTCTCGTTCGAGGTCGGCCAGGGCGAGGTCTTCGGCCTGCTCGGACCGAACGGCGCCGGCAAGACGACGACGGTCGAGATGCTCGAGGGCCTGCGCGGCGCCCGACTCGGGCCAGCTCGAGGTCCTGGGCATCGATGTCGCCCGCAACCCGGACGACGCTCAAGCAGCGGGTCGGGGTCACCCTCCAGACCGCCGAGCTGTACCCGAAGCTGACGGTCGTCGAGGTCCTCGACCTCTTCCGGAGCTTCTACAAGCGCTCGCTGCCGACCGAGCAGCTGATCGAGTTCCTCGACCTCGGCGAGCGCAGGACGGCCCAGACCCGCCAGCTCTCCGGCGGCCAGCGCCAGCGGCTGGCCGTGGCCCTGGCCCTGGTCAACGATCCCGAGGTGATCTTCCTCGACGAGCCGACGACCGGCCTCGACCCGGCCGCCCGGCGCTCGCTGTGGGACCTCGTCCAGAAGCTCCAGGCCCAGGGCAAGACGATCCTCCTGACGACCCACTACATGGAAGAGGCCGAGGTCCTGTGCGACCGGCTGGCGATCATGGACCACGGCAAGATCCTGGCCATGGGCACCGTCAACGAGCTGGTCGCCAGCCGGTTCAAGGACCGCTCGGTCCGCTTCGACCGGATCGACGCCCTGGCCGACGAGGCCCAGCTCGGCCGGCTGCCGGGCGTCGAGTCGATCAAGCACGACGACGGCGAGACGGTCCTCTACACCCAGGACGTGCCGGCCACGATCGGCGGCCTGCTGGCCGCTGACCGAGGCGCTGGGCGTCGAGCCGGGCAACCTCGGGATCCGCCGGCCGACCCTCGAGGACCTGTTCCTCGACCTGACCGGCCGAGCGCTGCGGGACTGAGGAGCCGACATGCAGGCCCTGATCGCAGCTGAGCATCGCCAACATCCGGAGCTTCGTCCGCGACCGGGCGGCCCTGTTCTGGACGTTCGCCTTCCCGCTGATCTTCGTGGTCCTGTTCGGGCTGATCTTCCAGGGCGGCAGCACGTCGCTCAAGCTGGCCTGGGTCGACCTCGACCAGTCCAGCGGCCGGATCGGCGATCGCGCTGCGGGCCTCGTTCGCCGTCGATCAAGGGGTCGTCCTGACCGACGAGGACCTGGCGACGGCCACCGACCAGATGAAGACGGGCAAGGTCGACGCGATCATCGAGGTCCCCCAGGGCTACGGTGCGGCCGTCGCCGCCGCCAGCACGGCCGGCGCGACGCCCGGCCACGCCGACCCAGTCACGGTCTACACGGATCCGACCCAGGCGGCACGACCGGCGGGATCGTCCAGCAGGTCGTCGGCGGCGTGCTGGGGGCGGTCAACCAGGGCGGCCGGCCGCCGATCGTCGTCGGCCAACGTGACCACGATCCAGACCCAGAACCTGAACATCATCAGCTACCTGGTCCCGAGCATCCTGGGGATGGCCCTGATGCAGCTGGGCGTCTTCGCGGCGATCCCGCTCGTCGCCGATCGCGAGAAGAAGATCCTCAAGCGGCTCAACGCCACGCCGCTCCACCGCTGGCAGCTGGTCGGCAGCAACGTCGTGATGCGCCTGATCATCGGGATCATCCAGACCCTGATCATCGTCGCGGTCGGGCACGGCGCTGTTCGGGCTCCAGGTAACCGGCAGCCTGATCCTGCTGCGGCAGCCTGGTCGTGCTGGGCGCGCTGGCGTTCATCTCGCTGGGCTACGTCATCGCCTCGTTCGCCCCGACCGAGGACGCCGCCAACAGCATGACCAGCGTCGTCCAGTTCCCGCTGATGTTCCTGTCGGGCACGTTCTTCGTGATCGACCAGATGCCCCAGCCGCTCCAGGTCGTGGCCCGCTTCCTGCCCCTGACCTACCTGTCCGACGCGCTCCGCCAGGTGATGGTCAACGGCACGGCGTTCTCGCCGCTGTGGTTCTGCTTCGCCGTCCTGATCGGCTGGACGGCGGTCTGCTTCGGGATCTCGTCGCGCTTCTTCAAGTGGCAGTGACGCCGGGCGGTCTGGCCGCAGGAGCTGCCTACCAGCGCTCCTCGTGGACGAGGTCGGCGAGGGCGGCCCGGCCGCCGGCCCGGGGCGGCGCGGCCAGATCCGCCGGATCGGCCGGATAGCCGAACGAGAGCAGGTACTCGCAGTAGCTGCTCGGCCGGGTAGCCGAGCAGCGTCCGGGCGAGAGCCTGCGTCGTAGACGGTCGCGGGCACGCTGCCGATCCCCAGCTCCCAGGCCACCAGCATCATGTTGGCCGCGGCCTGGCCCAGGTCGAACAGGATCGACAGCGGCGCGTCCGGGACCGCGCGGATCTGGCGTGACCAGGGCGATGGCCAGCGGCCGCTCCGGCGAGGTGGCCGGCAAACGGGCCGACCTTGGCGAGCTCGCCCAGGTGGGCCCGGTCGCGGCAGACGATGAACGACCAGCGCTGGAGGTTCTTCGAGCTGCCGCTCCGCCGCCCGGCGTCGAGGATCCGCTCGAGGTGGGCCGGGTCGAGCGGGCCGATCGGCGAAGCGCCGGATCGCCCGCTTCATCCGGACGGCCTCCCAGGCTCGAGCTCACTGGTCGCCCGGCGCCGCCGGCAACACGCTCGACGGCGGCCGACCGAGAAGAGCGCCGCGGCGACGCCGATCGGCCCGGTTGCCGACGAGCGAGCCCTCCGGCTCGGGCAGGCGGCTGACCACGATCGCCCCGGCCGCGTCGGCCGCAGCGGCCGGGTCTGAGCGGGCCGCCCAGGCTGTCGAGCCAGGAAGGCCGCGATCGTCCGCCGGTAGGTCTCGTTCTCGTACAGCCAGGTGTGGCCGCCCTCGGGCACGATGAACAGCTCGACCGGTCGCGGTCGCCGGACGGCGCGCCGGCGCGCGCGGCGGCCCGCAGGCGCTCGGCAGTGGCGACCGGGATGACCTGGTCGAGCTCGCCGTGGACGAGCAGGATCGGGTCCGCGATAGCGGGCGATGGCCGCGACCGGCGCTGATGTCGCGGACCCGGTGGCCCCGCGGGCGGAGGAACTCGCGGGTGGTCAGCCAGCTCAGGGGCCCGGCGATCGGGGCAGGGAATGCGCAGGCGGGCCAGCCGGAACGTCTCGCTGACCAGCCGGCGTGGATCGGACGGGGTCGACGAGCTGACGAGCGCCGCGACGCGCGGATCGGCGGCCGCGGCCAGGATCGCCCCGATCGCGCCCATCGAGTGGCCCAGGATCGCCCCGGTCGTGACCTCGGGCCGGGCCAGCAGGGTCGCGAAGGCCGGCCAGCGGCGTCGGCCCCGAACTCGCCGGCGCTGACCGGCAGCGTCTCGGCCGGGTTGGCCCCATGGCCGCGGACGTCGAAGGTCAGGCAGTGGAAGCCGGCGGCGTTGCAGGAACTGGATGTTGGCCGAGCATCCGGTCGCGGGCCGAATCCCAGCCGTGGACGAGGACCACCCCGGGCCCGGCGCGCCGCCGCTGGCCGGGATGAACCAGGCCGGGCAGGTCGCCGCCGGGCGAGCGGACGACGGTCATCCTCGAACGCCAGCCCGAAGTCGGCCGGCGTGAACTGCGGGCGGCCGGCGATGGGGAAAGCCGGCCCGGACCCGGTAGACCTGGCTGAAGCGATAGGCGAGGGCCAGCGGCACGGCGGCAGCGGTCGCCAGCGACGCCGGCGCGGCGAAGCTTGGACACGGGCCAATGGGACGCCCGGCGAGAGCTCCTGTCAAGCGTGGCCCGATCGGCGCCCGCGCCCCGGCCGCGCTTCGAGCGCGACCGCTAGACTCGGGCGGTGAAGAAGCGCGATCCCCACGTCGTCCTGGGCGTCGAGCCCGGGGCGTCGCCGGCCGACGGTCAAGGCGGCCTGGCGCCGGCTCGCCCGGGCCAACCACCCCGACCTGAACGCCGGCGATCCGGCCGGCGGCCCGGGCCGCGACCGCCCGGATGGTCGAGATCAACGCGGCCTACGAGCGGCTCCGCGAAGGCGGCACGGCCGAGCGCGCCGCCGGCGCCGCAACGGGCCGGCGGCAAATCGACGCGGCCGACGGCCGACGCGGCCGCCTTTGACGCCTCGGGCACGCGGCGGCGGCACGGGCGGGCCGCCGCCGCCCCGGCCGACCCGGCCGGTGACCGCCCATCTCGACACCAGCGAGATGCTCCACCCGCGCAACCGGACGACGATCCGGCCGGCGCCGCTACCCGCACGGCTCGTTCGGCCGGCACGGCTCGCTCGGCCAGCCGGCCCGCCGGTCGCGGGCCAGCGAACCTCGGACCGCGGCGCGCCTCGATCCGACCGGCCCGCTGCGGCGCGGCCAGCAGTCCGCAACTTCCGGGCACCGGTGCCTGCCCGACGCTCGACCTGGCCCTGGCGACCGAGATGACCTTCGGCAAGTTCCACGGCCATACGCTCGGCCAGATCGCGGCGTTCGAGCCGAGCTACATCGACTGGGTGTCGGGCACGATCACCCGCGATCCGGAGCTGGTCGCCGCGGCCCGGGTCGTGCGCGCGAGCTGGACCGGCGGGGCGTGGTCCGGCGCATCCGCGAGACCCACGAGCTGCGCTCGCCCCTCGACTGACTCAGGGGCACGAGCTCCCGGGCACAAAGCGAACCGCCCCCGTTGTGCCCTCGGAGGCGTTCGCTTGGTTATCAGATGAGGTGGCGATGAGGCCTGCCGTCGGTATACGAGTCCCGGGCCCGCTGGCCGATTGATCATGGTTGCTCGGCTCGTGACCCGGAGGGGCTGGGCCTCGTTGACGGTCATTGGGATACCCCTGAACCGTCCTGTAGAGAGACTCGACCTGTTCCAGATCCGTGACCGACGCCCCGGGTTCCTCCCCGGATGGCTCGCTCGACGGCGTGCCCAAACGGTACGCCCGGGCCGGCTCCGGACACCATGGCCATTCCGTCCGATTCGGGCAGGGCCCTTGGTCGGGCGCACCGACGCACCACCCCATGGACGGAGGTACCGGTGCGCGCACCGAGCCGGGCGACGGCTAGAGGACGTCGCGCTCGCGCTCGCACGAAGGTCGCGATCGATCCGGAACGGCGATCGGCCGTCGGCGTCCGCGCGTCAGTCCGCCGGCGCGGCGCCGTCGAGCGGCCGGTGATCAGGTCGACCAGCAGCCGGCTGCCGCCGGCCGAGCCCATCACGCCGTGGCCGCTGTAGCCGCCGTTCAGCCACAGGCCCTCGAACGGCGGTCGGCGAGACGTACGGCCGGTGGTCCGGGGTGATCTCGTACTGGCCGGCCTGGACCGAGAACGATGACGCCGCCGGCATCGCCAGGCATCGGCCCAGAACGGGCTGATCCGGGCGACCGAGACGGGCGAAGCCGGATCGAGCAGGCGGAAAGCGGCCTGGGCCGGGCCGGCCGGGCGACCAGGAGGGTGGCCGGGCGGGGTCGTCGGTCCGTATGGAGGACGAGCGCTCCCCGGAGCCACGGCCGCCAGTGGGCCGCCGTCTCCTCGTCGATCGTCATCGGCGCGTCGGCCGGCACGGCCGGCAGGTCGGCGAATCGAGCACCCTCTGGCGGAGGGTCGGGGCCAGGGCGATCGACACGCCGGCCAGCGCCGCGGTCTGGGCCAGGAATGGCCCGGTGGCGAGGACCACGATCGGCGCGGCGATCGAGCCGCGCGTCGTCGACGCCCCCGACCCGTCCGCCGACGCACCCGCACGCCGTTGATCCGTGCGTCCAGGCAGAAGTCGCCTGGGCGGTGCCCGCCGGCCGCTCGACGCCGGGCCCGTTCGACGCCGCCAGGGCGTAGCCGAGGGCGACCCGGACCTGGTCGATGAAACCGTCCCGGGCCCGGAAGCGGGCGCTCAGGACCTCGCGCCGAGATGTACGGGAAGCGGGCCCGGGCCTCGTCGCCGCTGAGCAGCTCGACGTCGGTCAGGCCGAGCCCACGCTGCCGCTCGACCATCCGGCGCTGGCGCTCGACGCCGGCCGGCTCGGTCGTGCAGAAGAGATAGCCCTGGGGTCGCAGCCGGATGTCGTAGCCGGGCAGGCCCAGCCGGGCCGGGTAGTCGAACAGCAGGTCGACGCCCTCGCGGACAAGGGCCAGCTCCTCGGCGTTGTCGTGCTGGAGGCGATAGGCCCCGGTCGCGGCCGCCGTGGTCAGCGTGGCCGGGCCGGGCCGGGCGTCGAGGACCACGGTGCGCAGGCCGGCGGCGGTGGTGTAGAAGGCCGTCGCGCAGCCGACCACGCCGGCCCCGACGATGACCACGTCGGCCGTCTTCGGCAGGGCGCCCTGGCGCAGCCGGAACGGCACGTCCGAAAGCGATCGGGATCCGCCTGGAACGGGCGCGTGCCGAGGGGCCATCGGAGCCGACGATAGCGCCTTCGGGACGCCTTCCGACGGCTCGACGTATCCTCGGGCCCGTGCCAGCCATTGCAGTCCCGGCCCGTCGCGCGCTCTCTGCTCCTGGCCATCGTGGTCGTCGCCGGCCTGGTCGCCGGCTGCACGTCCAACCAGGACGCGTCCGCCTCGTTCGACCCGGCGGCAGCCTGCAATGGCGCCGACAGCCAGGTCATGGCCGGGGCCTATCCCGAGCTCGAGGCCCTCGTCCCGGCGACTCTCGCCGGAGTCAAGCCGACCAGCCTGGTATCGGGCCGGCTGTGCTCGGCCAACACCCTCGGGACGCTGTACGACGACGGCATCCGGGAGACCCACTTCGGCAGCGCCGTGTGGGACCGGGGCGGCGGTTCGGGCATCCAGATGACGATCATGGAGGCGGCCGGCCTGACCGTGGCCAACGCGATCAAGTCGTACCAGAGCGGGGCCGCCAACGCGCCCAAGGTCCACGCCCTGACGACGTCCAACGTCACGGTCAACGGCCTGGCCGGGATGCGCCTCGACATCGAGAACGACGACTTCCAGCAGGAGGTGGTCATCTGGCCGACCGACACGCCCGGCCGGCTGCGGGTCCTGATCGCCTCGAACATCCACGCGCCGGACCTCCAGGCCGCCCTCGCCGCGTTCCGCTGATCCGCCTCGGCGGACGGAGCCGGGCCTCGTGCTAGAGTCGCGGCCATGACCTGGTCAGCCAAGCGTCGCGCCTGGGAGAAGGAGCGCCTGCAGGCCGCCCTCGAACGGGCGCCCGAGCGGAGGACCGGCTTCAGCACGATCAGCGATGTCGAGGTCGAACGGTTGTACGGACCGTGGGACTGGACCGCCGACCCGGCTGCTGCCCGGCCTGGTGGACCGGGGGGCGAACCGACCGGCCCGGGTGGCCCGACGGCCGTGGATCACCTGGGTGAGCCGCTCAGGGCCGGCCGCTGGGAGGACTTCGATCCGCTCCGCGACGTCGGCCTGCCCGGCGAGCCGCCGTTTACCCGGGGAATCCATCCGACCGCCTACCGGAGCCGGCTCTGGACGATGCGCATGTTCGCCGGATTCGGGGCGGCCGAGGACACGAACGCCCGGTTCCGGCAACTCCTGGCGGCCGGCCAGACCGGGCTCTCGGTCGCCTTCGACATGCCCACCCTGTACGGCTACGACACTGACGATCCAGAGGCCGAGGGCGAGTTCGGCACGTGCGGGGTGGCCGTGAGCAGCCTGGCCGACATGGAGGTCCTGCTGGCCGACCTGCCCCTCGAGCGGATCAGCACCTCGATGACGATCAACTCGCCGGCCGCGCCGATCTGGGCGATGTACATCGCCGCGGCGGAGAAGCGGGGCGTGCCCCGGGCCGTCCTGGAAGGGACGCTCCAGAACGACATCCTCAAGGAGTTCGTGGCCCAGAAGGAGTTCCTCTTCCCGCCCGAGCAGTCGATCCGGCTGGTGACCGACACGATCGAGTTCGGCACCCGCGAGCTGCCTCGCTGGAACACGATCTCGATCAGCGGCTATCACATCCGCGAGGCCGGCTCGACGGCCGTCCAGGAGCTGGCCTTCACGATCGCCGACGGCATGGCCTACGTCGAGGAATGCCTCGGCCGGGGTCTGCGGATCGACGAGTTCGCGCCCCGCCTGAGCTTCTTCTTCAACAGCCACAGCGACTTCTTCGAGGAGATCGCCAAGTTCCGGGCGGCCCGCCGGATCTGGTACCGGCTGATGACCGAGCGCTACCGGGCCGAGAACGAGCGCTCGACCTGGCTGCGCTTCCACACCCAGACGGCCGGGGTCAGCCTGACCGCCCAGCAGCCGCTCAACAACCTGACCCGGGTGGCCATCCAGGCCCTGGCGGCGGTGCTGGGCGGGACCCAGTCGCTCCACACCGATGCCTACGACGAGGCCTGGGCGGTGCCTTCGGCCGAGGCCGCCCTGCTCGCCCTGCGCCAGCAGCAGGTGATCGCCGAGGAGACGGGCGTGGCCTCGACCGTGGATCCCCTGGGCGGCAGCTGGTTCGTCGAGTCGCTCACGAACACGACAGAGCGCGCCGTCTGGCGCTACCTCGACGAGATCGACCGGCGAGGCGGGCATGGTCAAGGCGATCGCCGAGGGCTATCCGCAGCGCGAGATCGCCGATGCCGCCTACCGCTTCCAGCGCGAGCTCGACGCCGGCGAGCGGACGATCGTGGGCGTCAACAGCCAGGTCGACTCCGAGGAGCGGCTGTCGATCCCGCTGCTGGAGGTCTCCGAGGAGTCGAAGCGGCGCCACCTCGACCGGCTGGCCCGGACCCGGCGTGAGCGGGATCCCGCGGCGGTCGGCCGCGGCTCTGGCGGGCCTGCGTGCTGCCGCGAGTCGGCCGGGATCGTCCGAGACGAACCTGATGCCCCATTTCCTGCGCTGCGCCGAGGCCTACGCCACCCTGGGCGAGCAGTGCGGCGTCCTCCGCCAGGTCTTCGGCGAGTACCGCGAGCCGGTCGCGGTCTGAGCCCGGCGAGTACCATCGCAGCGATGTACCGCGATGCCCTCGAGTTCCTCGAGGACGAACGAGACGCCTGGCGTCCGTTCGAGGCGCTCCTCGAGCTGAGCCGACGCCGACCTGGCGGTGCCCCTCGAAGGCGGCCCACGGCTGGTCCGGGCGCGACCTGATGAGCCCACCTGTCCCACTGGCAGGGCGTCGCCCTGGCCGTCGCCCAGGAGCTCGCCCTGCGCGAGACGAGCCAGACCAAGGTCGATGCCGATGTCGAGTGGGACGCCCGGGGTGACGAGCTGAACGAGGCGATCCGGCTGGCCGACCTCGCCCTGCCGATGGACGAGCTCCGGGCCCGCTTCGTCGCGATCCCGGGCGAGCTGCGCGGCTATCTGACGGTCGTGCCCGAGGCGCGCTGGCTCAAGAACACCGAGTACGAAACGTTCTTCCTGGACGAGACCACCGACCACTACGCGGCCCACATGGCCGACCTCGCCGCGGTCCTCGCGGCGCTGCGGCTGCCAGCCGGCCTGAAGGAGCGCTAGGCGCCGTGCCGGTCCGCCGGCGCGGCCCCTCGCCCCAGGGTCCGTCCGGTTTCGGCCACAAGTCGCGCCCCGGTTGTGACAAATTCGGTCAACTGTACGCACGTCGGCCGCCGGTCGGATTCCGCGGTCTCCGAGCGTTCCGGACTGGCTTCCGTGCACGGGCCGGACCGATGGCTCGGAATGTCGCTAATCGGGCCGGGCGACGTTACGCTCGCTGTGGCACAATTTGTCAGGAGGTCACTGATCCCCGAGCCGACCGGGGCAGGCTCAGCCGAACGGGCGCGAATGTGTCAGGACGAACGCCCGCTCGAGCGGCGGCGTGGCTGAGCGCAGGCCCTCGACCCGTCGTTCAAGTCGACGGTTCCCTGCGGCGGCATCGGAGCGTGGGTCATTCGGCCGCGGCGGTCCCGTGCGCGGCGGCCACGCGGACCGTCGAACCGTCCGGCCGGGATCTGTGGCGGCGCCGTGGCGCTCGTTGCATCGAAACTCGCCCGAGCGATCGTAGCCGAACCCCGATTCCCGATCCGTTGTAGGCAACGTGTCGGCCGGTTGAGCGGCGACCGGCCCTAGCGTTCCTGACCAAGAGGAATAGCCGTTCTGGCGCGAATTAGTCACGAGCGCGCGACCCGGCAGGCGAGCTCAGCCTGCGCGCTGGCCGGCCACGAATCGGAGAACCCCGCTCGGCGATCGAACGGGGTCCTCGGGCGATCGTGCGGCCGCCGCGAAGGGCGGCCATAAGGCGAGCGGCTCAGTCGGCCGCGGCGGTCTCGGTGGCAACGGGAGCGGCCGCCGGCGCGGCCGGCTTCGAGTAGCTGGCCAGGCCGAACTGCTGCTCGAGCTGCTCCATCGGCCGGAAGCCGACGACGCCCATGGGCTGCTCGCCGGGGCGGAAGAAGGCGATCGTGGGGATGCTCATGATCCCGTACTTCTGGGACAGGCTGGGGTTGGCGTCGACGTCAACCTTGACCACGCTCACGGTGCCGTCGTACTTGGCGGCGATCTTCTCCATCTCGGGCGCGACCATCTTGCACGGCCCGCACCAGGTGGCCCAGAAGTCGACGAGGACGGGGCGATCGCTGTTGATCACCATCTCTTCGAATGTTGCGTCGGTGACTGCCTTGATCTCGGCCATTGCGGGCCCCGATCCTTTCTCCCGCTCTCTAGCGGGCAAACGTCTGGATGAGGTGATAGGCCTCGAGGACCCGCGGGTCCGAGAGGCGGTAATAGATGGTGGTGCCCTCTCGCCGGGTCGTGACCAGCCCGGCGCTGCGGAGGACGGCGAGATGCTGGCTCATGTTCGGGACCTGGCAGCCGACCTGGCCGGACAGGTCACCGACCGATTGCTCGCCGCGGGCGAGGCACTCGAGGACGCACAGGCGCTTGGGATCGGCCAGGGCCCGCCCGACAGCGGCAAAGCGCTGCCGCTCGAGGTCCGATGAGGGTTGTACCTGGTCCATTCCGAAAGCGATATATCACCTTGTTGCGCAAGCGCGCAAGTGTCATTCAGCATGACCGCGCCCGGTACCCTTAGCGCCATGCCCCACGAATTCATCTACACGACCTACAAGCTTGCCCGGCATTACCCACCCGACCGGACGGTGCTCGAGAACATCTCGATCTCGTTCTATCCCGGGCGCCAAGATCGGGGTCATCGGCTCGAACGGAGCGGGCAAGTCCGAGCCTGCTCCGGATCATGGCCGGCCTCGACGACGGCTATTCCGGCGAGGCCCGCCTGACGCCCGGGTTCACGCGTCGGCTACCTGGCCCAGGAGCCCGAGCTGGATCCGGCCAAGGACGTCAAGGGCAACGTCCTCGATGGTGTCCGCGAGGTCTACGCGCTGCATCGAGCAGTACAACGCGGTGATGGCCAAGCTGGTCCGAACCCGACGCCGACTACGACGCGATCGGCAAGGAGCAGGCCGCCCTCGAGGACCGGATCGCGGCGACCGATGCCTGGAGCCTGGAGCGCAACGTCGAGATCGCGATGGACGCGCTCCGCTGCCCGCCCGACGACGCCAGCGTCACGAACCTGTCCGGCGGCGAGAAGCGCCGGGTGGCCCTCTGCCGGCTCCTCCTCAGCCATCCCGACCTGCTCCTGCTCGACGAGCCCACGAACCACCTCGACGCCGAATCGGTCGAGTGGCTGGAGCGCTTCCTCCAGGAGTACTCGGGCACGGTCGTGGCGATCACCCACGACCGGTACTTCCTCGACAACGTCGCCCAGTGGATCCTCGAGCTCGACCGGGGCCGGGGAATGCCGTTCGAGGGCAACTACTCGAGCTGGCTCGAGCAGAAGCTCGAACGCCTGGCCGATCGAGGAACGGGCGGGCTCGGCCCGCCAGCGGACGCTCGCCCGCGAGCTCGACTGGGTCCGCCTTGCGCCGCGAGCCCGCCAGGCCAAGGGCAAGGCCCGCCTGGGTGCCTACGAGAAGCTGCTGGCCGAGGCGAACGACGCCAAGGTCGCGACCCGCGAGCTCGAGATCGCGATCCCGCCCGGCCCTCGCCTGGGCGAGACCGTGATCGAGGTCAAGGACCTGAGCAAGGCGTTCGGCGACAACCTGCTCATCGACGACCTGACCTTCTCCCTGCCCAAGGCCGGCATCGTCGGCGTCATCGGCGCGAACGGGGCGGGCAAGACGACCCTGTTCCGGATGATCGTCGGCCAGGATCGACCCGACAGCGGCAGCATCACGATCGGCGACACCGTCCAGCTGGCCTATGTCGACCAGAGTCGCGACGATCTCCAGGGCGACGAGACGGTGTACGAGGAGATCAGCGGCGGCAACGAGTTCATCAAGGTCGGGCCCCGCGAGCTGCCCGCCCGGGCCTACGTCTCGAGCTTCAACTTCAAGGGCACGGACCAGCAGAAGGCCGTCGGCAAGCTGTCGGGCGGCGAGCGCAACCGGGTCCACCTGGCCAAGCTCCTGAAGTCGGGCGGCAACGTCCTGCTCCTCGACGAGCCGACCAACGACCTCGACGTCGACACGTTGCGGGCGCTCGAGGCCGGCCTCGAGTCGTTCCCGGGCTGCGCCGTCGTGATCAGCCACGATCGCTGGTTCCTGGACCGGATCGCGACCCATGTCCTGGCCTTCGAGGGCGACAGCGTGGTTCGCTGGTTCGAGGGCAACTTCAGCGAGTACGAGGCCTTCCGCCATCGCGAGCTGGGCACGGCCGCCGACCAGCCCCACCGGATCCGCTACAAGCGCCTCGCCTCCTGACATACTCCGGGGCATGCCCGACCACATCGTGAGCCTCGCCCAGATCCAGGAGGCCCGGCCGTTCGTGGCCAGTCGGGTCCACCGGACGCCGATGCTCAGCTCGGCCACGGCCGCCCCGTTCGTCGAGGCGGCGACCGGCACGAAGGTCGGCCGACGGCCGGGTCTACCTGAAGGCCGAGCACCTCCAGAAGACGGGCTCGTTCAAGCCCCGCGGGATGACCTGGAAGATCGCCTCGCTGACGCCCGACGAGCGAACCCGCGGGATCATCACCCTGTCGGCCGGCAACGCCGCCCAGGCCTATGCCTGGGCCGGTCGAACGGCCGGCGTGCCGGTGACCGTGGTCATGCCGGCCGGCGCCGTCCGGTCGAAGGTCGACGCCTGCCTCGGCTACGGCGCCGAGGTGATCCTCCACGGCGCCGACGTCGGCGAGGCGCTGGCCGAGATGGAACGGGTCCGGGACGCGCGCGGGCTGACCTACTGCCACCCGTTCGACGACCCGTTCGTGATCGCCGGCCACGGCTCGATCGGCCTCGAGATCATCGAGGACCTGCCGGACGTCGATGTCGTCGTCGTCGGGGTCGGTGGCGGCGGGCTGATCTCCGGCGTGGCCGGCGCCCTCAAGGAGTCCCGGCCGGGGGTGCGCGTGTACGGCGTCGAGCCGGTCCAGTCGAACGCGGTGTCACTCGGTCTCGAGCGCGGCGAGGTCGTACGAATCCAGCCGGTGAGCGTGGCCGACGGGCTGGGTGCGCCCATTTGCGGGGCTTGGACGCTGGCCATGGCTCGCCACTACCTCGACGGCATCGTCCTGCTCGACGATCCGACGATCCTGGCCGGCATGCGCTTCGCCGCCGAGCGGATGAAGCAGGTCCTCGAGCCGGCCGGTGCCGCGGCCCTGGCGGCCCTGCTGGCCGGCCGGATCCCGATCCGGACCGGCGATCGGGTCGCGGTCGTGGCCTCGGGCGGGAACGTCGAGGTCGAGCCGGATCGGCGAGCTCTTCGCCGGGGCGAGCGCCGCTGCCGGGGCCAGCGCCGGCCGTCTGGGGTCTAGACCATCCCGAGCTCATCGAGGCGATCGTCGTCGATGCCGACGTGGTGGGCGAGCTCGTGGACCACCGTCCGGCGGACCTCGACCTCGAGCCGATCCGGATCGGGGAAGTCGGCCTCGAGGGGCAGCCGGAACAGGCTGATCTTGTTCGGCACGGCCGCCAGGTCGGCGCCCCAGGCCGTCCGCGGCACGCCCTCGTACAGGCCGTACAGGTCGCCGCCCGGGCGCACGCCGGCGGCAGCGAGCTGCTCGTCGGAGGCCTCGTCCTCGATCACGATCGCGACCTGCCCGAGGGCCGGCCGGAAGCGCTCGGGGATGCCGTCGAGGGCGCGGTCCACGAGGGCCTCGAAGGATGACGGGCGTGATCCGGCCGGCAGGTGCTCGGGGCGGGTCTCGAGGTCAGCGGCCGAGCGGCGCGGCTGCCTCGACGTGGGATCGGCATCAGGTCCGTATCCTAGGGCCGATGGACCCACAGGCTGGCCGGACCGGGTGCCGGAGCCCGACCTGGCGGCGCGCCCGAGGGCTTCCTGGTCGAGATCGTGCCCGGGCGAGCGGATCCATTTCCTCGACTGGGGCGGCCCGGCCGCGGACGCAGCCGCCGGGACCGCGTCGGGGTGCTCCTGGTCCACGGCCTGAACGCCACGGCCTGGGCCTGGACCCCGGTAGCTCGGCGGGTCCGGAGGGCCGGTCCGGACCGTGGCGATCGACCTGCGCGGCCACGGCCTGTCCGATGCGCCGACGACTCGGGCTACAACGAGGAGCAGCTGGCCGACGACGTGGTCGCGGTCGCCGAGGGCTCGGGGCTGCTGCGCCGAGCCGACGATCGGGTCGTCCTTGCCGGCCATGGCTACGGCGCGATGCTGGCCGCCTGGGCGGCCGGCCGGCTCGGGGACCGGTGCGCCGGACTGGTCCTCGTCGACGGCGGCTGGCAGGACGTGGCGGCCGAGACCGGCATGACGCCCGACGAATGGCTGCGCGGCCTGGAGGAGCCGCCCGAGGTGCTTCGCTCGATGGCCGCCTTCCTGGCCGATCGGCGCGACTTCGACCCGGCGACCTGGGACGCCGACCAGGAGCAGGCTGCCCGCAGCACGCGTCGTCGAGGTCCCGGCTGGCAAGGTCGTGCCCGGCCGTCCGCCCGCACGCCCTGGCCGGCTCGGTCGAGGCGATGTTCAGCTACGACCCCAGCGCGACCCTGGCCGGCATCTCGTCTGCCGGTGACGCCGCTCGTGGCCGGCGGCGAGGACGGCGACGCGAGAAGCGAGCGAGCGCTGGCCCGCCTCGACGCGGAGCGCCGGCGGCCCGGGCCTTGACCCGATCCGCGCCGTCGACCTCGGGCGACGTCGGTCACACCCTGATGCGCTATCGGCCGGTCGAGGTCAGCGGCCGCGATCCTGGCGCGCTGGCCCGGCGTCTGGCGGCCGGCCGCGACGCGCAGGGAACCAGCCCGCTCGCTGGCGCGTACTGTGCCCGGCCGATCCTCCGGAGCGGCGACAGGGGAGGTTCCGATGCGTACTCCAACCTCACGCTCGAGCCAGGTTCTCCGGTCGGCGGTCCTGGCAGTCGCAGCCGTTGTCGCGCTGGCCGCCTGCTCGAGCGCCGCGACCGCGGCGCCGGCCGGCCACACCACGATCGATCCGCACCGCCGGCGGCTCGGGCGCCTTCGGCGGAGCCGCGTCCGCTGGCCGCCCCATCGCTGGCCGAATGCGGATCCGGAGCCTGCCGGCGGCCAGTGGCGTCGCCGGCCAGGCTCCTGATCCGGCGCTCGGCTGGTCACGCCGGACGACGGACATCGTGCGGACCGGCTCGATCTCGATCGAGGTCCCGAAGATCGATCCGGCCCTCGACGCGGTCCGCACCGCGATCCTCGGCCTGGGCGGCTACGTCAGCGACTCGGACCAGTCCAACAGCCCCGACCAGGCGACGGCCTCGGTCACTTACCGGGTCCCGGTCGCTCGCTGGCAGGACGCGCTCGACGCGGTCGAGAAGATCGCCGCCAAGGTCGACTCGGCCAAGTCGAACGCGGTCGAGGTGACCGGCCAGGTCCTCGACCTGGGCGCCCGGATCGACAACCTGCAGACGACCGAACGAGCCCTCCAGACGATCATGGGCCAGGCGACCAAGATCGCCGACATCCTGGCCGTCGAGTCGCAGCTGAGCGACGTCCAGGGCCAGATCGAGCAGCTCACGACGCAGCAGGCCCACCTCAAGGACCAGGCCGCCCTGGCGACGCTGACCGTCAGCTTCGCCCTGCCGCCGACCCGAGGCGGTGGTCCAGACCTCGCGTGGCTGGGACCCGGGCGCCCAGCTCGACCAGGCCAGTCGCCGCGCTGCTCGGCATCGGCCAGGCCGCTCGCATCGGCCGGGATCTGGCTGATCGTGGTCGGCCTGCCGGTCGGACTCGTCGTCCTGATCTTGGGCGGCCTGGCCTGGTTCGTGGCGCGGCGGATCCGGCGAGCGGCCCCGGCCGTACCCCTGGCCGGTCCGCCGGCAAGCCCGCCCGCGTTGCCGCCAGCGGCCGGCTGAGGCCTGACGATCGGGGTACGATCGCGGCCCACCTGCCAGGAGCCGCCGATCATGCCCATCCTGCCCGATCATGTCCGCACGATCGTCGCCGAGATCGAGACCGAGATCGGTCGAAGACCATGGCGCGACCGGCGTGACGGCCTGAGGCGCGGCCGGGCGGTCGAGCACGCCGTCCGCGACATCCTGACCGAGATCGGCGAGGACCCCGATCGGGAGGGCCTGCGCCGGACGCCCGAGCCGGATCGCACCGGATGTACCACGAGCTGACGGCCGGCTACCACGTCGACCCCGAGCGGCTGATCAACGGGGCCGTCTTCGCCGTCGACTACAGCGAGATGGTGGTGGTCAAGGGCATCGAGTTCTACTCGCTCTGCGAGCACCACCTCCTGCCGTTCTTCGGAACCGCCGCGGTCGGCTACCTGCCCCGCGATCGGGTGATCGGCCTCTCGAAGATTCCCCGGATCGTCGAGATGTACGCCCGCCGGCTGCAGGTCCAGGAGCGCCTGACCCAGGAGATCGCCGAATTCCTGATGGAGCGGATCGAGCCGCTGGGCGTCGGCGTGGTCATCGAGGCCCAGCACCTGTGCACCGCGATGCGCGGCGTGCGCAAGGGCGGCACGACGATGGTCACGAGCGCAGTCCTCGGCCAGTTCCGGCGCAGCCAGCGAACCCGCGAGGAGTTCCTGGCCCACCTCGAGCGCGGCGACAACCGGCGCTAGGCCGGGCTGCCGCCGGCTCGGCGCCTAGCGGGTGTCGATCGTCAGGCGGTTGGCGCCCCCGGCCAGCTCGATCTCGTAGCGCTCGTCGGGGCTCGGCGAAGCCCTCGTCTCGAACGCGACCTCGCCGCCGCTGGACCCGGTCGTCGTCGTCGAAGGTCACCTGGCCCGGCCGTGGATCTGCTGGCCGTCGACGGTGACCTTGTTGGCGCCGCCCCGGATCGCAGCCGGACGCCGGTGCCGGCCGGCCGATGGAGGGCCAGGTCGTTGGCACCGCCGCTGACCCGGATCGGCACGACCGCGCTTGGGCGCGGGCAGGCTGAGGTCGACCTTGCTGATGCCGCCGGTCGCCTCGAGGCCGGCCAGCTCGAGCTGGCCGAGGTCGCCGGTGAGCCGTCGAGACGCCGCCGCGCAGCTCGATCGCCCAGGGCACGTCGGCATTCAGGGTGATGTCGGCCCGGTCGTCGCGCCAATGGGCCGATGCCTCGAGCAGCTGGCCGCCGATCTGGGTCCGCCACTCGAACCAGGACAGCCGCCCGTAGCGGATCGTGACCGATGCCGTCGCGGACGCGGACCTTGGGGATCGCCCCCCTGAACTGGGCCCGGTACAGGCGGTCCGAGGCCCGGGTCACCGCGGAGGGTCACGTAGGGCGCACCCGACACGAAGACCAGCCGGCCGTTCGTCGTGCGCACCAAGCGGCGCGACCGACGACGAGTCCCGGCTCGGCCCCGGCCGGCGCCTCGTCGACCTGGGCGGTGACCGATCCGGCCGGCCTCGAGGCGCCTGCTCCAGGTAGTCCCGGATCAGGTCCAGGTCGTCGTCGGAGTAGCGCTCGATCGCGCTCTGGGTCGCGGCCCGCAGCGCGGCGTACTGGGCCTCGACGTCGCGGACCCGCTCGAGCGATCGGTTCGACGATGACCCGCCGCCGATCGGCCGGATCGGCCGCCCGCCGGACGAAGCCGGACTGCTCGAGGCGGTCGATCATCCGGGTCGCCGCACCGGTCGTCAGGCCGGTCAGCTCGGCGATCTGGCCGGCCGTGGCCCGTGCCGAGCGTCGCGAGCTGCTCGAGGGCCTCGGCGTCGGTCACGGCCAGGCCCAGGCGATCGGCGACGGCCTGGCTGAAGAGGATCCCCTGGCCGGTCAGCTTGCGGGTCGCCAGCAGGACTGCATCGAGCAGCTCGGCTCCGGCTCGGATTGCGTCGGCTTGACATTCGATTGACTCCCTTGGCTATCTTCTGCACTGCGCAGATAAATAATAGCGCAATTGATGAGTCGGCAATACGACTCTCCATGGAGGACATGATCCCGTGAATCCCGACTGCTCGCAGGTCACGGCGCAAGCCCGGCGCAGACGACCCGGCCCGACCCGGCCGCCATCGAGGCGGTCGACCTCGTGAAGACCTATCCCAACGATATCCGCGCGCTGGACGGCATCAGCCTGGCCGTGGAGGCCGGCACGATCTTCGGCCTGCTCGGCCCCAACGGGGCAGGGAAGTCGACGACGGTCAAGATCCTGACCACGCTGTCGCGGGCCGACAGTGGCCGGGCAGCCGTCATGGGCATCGACGTCGCCCGCCAGCCGGACCGCGTGCGCCGGATGATCGGCCTCGTCGGCCAGCACGGTGCCGTCGATTCGGAGGCGACGGGACGGGAGAACCTCGTCCTCCAGGGCCGCCTGTACGGGATGTCCGGGGCTTCGCTCAAGCGTCGGGTCGACGAGCTGCTCGACCGGTTCGGCCTGGCCGAGGCGGCCAACCGGATCGTCAAGACCTGGTCGGGCGGGATGCAGCGCAAGCTCGACGTCGCCTCCGGCCTCGTCCATCAGCCGCGTGTCCTGTTCCTCGACGAGCCGACGACCGGCCTCGATCCCGAGGCGCGGGCCGACCTGTGGGCGGAGGTTCGGCGGCTTGTCGGATGAGGGCCTGACGATCCTGCTCACGACCCACTACCTCGAGGAGGCCGATCGGCTGGCCGGCCAGGTCGCGATCATCGACCGGGGCCGGATCGTCGCCCGGGGCACGCCCGAGGCGCTGAAGTCCGAGCTGCGCGGCGACGCGATCGTGGTCGAGCTGAGCGAGTCGGTCCGGAACGGCCACGCCTCGGCCGTCCTCGAGCTGCTCGACGGCGTCCACGAGCCGTCGATCGCCGGGCGGACCCTGCGCGCCCGGGCCGACGACGGCGCCCGGTCGGTCCCGGCCGTCCTGGCGGCGCTCGACGCCGCGGGCGTCGGGGTGGCCTCGGTCACCGTCGCCCGCCCATCCCTCGACGACGTCTATCTCCGACACACCGGCCGGGCCTATCGCCCGGAGAGCCAGGAGGCAACCCGATGACCGCGCTCGCCCAATCTGCCTATCTGACCGGCCGCCACCTGCGCTTCTTCCTGCGCCAGCCGTGGTTCATCGGGATCAGCCTGGTCCAGCCGGTGATCTGGCTGCTCCTCTTCGGGGCACTGTTCAAGAACGTCGTCCAGATCCCGGGCTTCACGGTCGGGACGAGCTACATCGACTACATCGTGCCCGGCGTGCTCGTGATGACCGCCCTCTTCTCGTGCGGCTGGAGCGGCATGTCGATCATCGAGGACCTCGATCGCTCGATCATGGACCGGCTCCTGGCGACGCCGATCCACCGCAGCGCGATCATCGTCGGGCTCAACCTGTACTCCCTCGTCTCGTTCGGGATCCAGGCCCTGATCATCGGCGGCCTGGCGCTGATCCTGGGGGCACGCTTTCCGGGCGGCCTGCTCGGCTACGCCGTCCTGACCCTGTGCGCGATGCTGGTCGGGGCGACCGTCGCCGCGTTCTCCGACGCGATGGCCCTCCTGCTCCGCCAGCGCGAATCGGTCATCGGGATCAACACCCTGCTGACCCTGCCCCTGACGTTCCTGTCGGGCGCGTTCATGCCCCTCGCGCTCGTTCCCGACTGGATCGCGACGGTCGCCACGTTCAATCCGGTCAACTGGGCCGTCGAGGCCGGCCGGGAGGCGCTCACGGCCAGCCCCGACTGGTCGTTCGTGCTGCTCCGGATGGCGCTCCTGGTCGGCCTGGCTGCGCTGACCACCGCCTGGGCCACCCGGACCTTCCGGGCCTACCAGCGCTCGATCTAGGCCGAGCGAGGCCCGAGATCGGCCGGGAGCGGGCAGCCTACAATCGGTCCATGACCGATCGGCCGATCAAGGTGCTCATCGCCAAGCCGGGCCTCGACGGCCACGACCGCGGCGCGAAGGTCCTCGCCCGGGGCCTTCGCGACGAGGGCTTCGAGGTCGTCTACACCGGCCTCCGCCAGACCCCCGAGATGGTCGCGACGGCCGCCCTCCAGGAGGACGTCGACATCGTCGGCCTGTCGATCCTGTCGGGCGCCCACATGACCCTGGTGCCGCGGATCTGCCAGCTCCTCCAGCGACGAGGGGCTGACCGACGTCCTCGTCATCGGTCGGCGGGATCATCCCCGACGACGACATGCCGGCCCTCAAGGCGGCCGGCGTGAGTGCCGTCTTCGGGCCGGGCACGACGATCGCCGAGGTGGCCACGTACTTCCGGGCGAACGCCCGACCGCGCGAGTAGCGTGGCGCTCGGCCGGCGGTCCGACCGAGCCCGCTTCGGCCGCCGGAGCTCTGCTCGACCGCCCTGGCGGGGGACCGCCGATCGCTCGCCCGGCTGCTGACCGCCGTCGAGAATCGGACGCCCGTCGCCGAGGCCGCGCTGCGGCGGCTCTACCCGCTGGCCGGCCGCGCGCACCTCGTCGGGATCACCGGGCCGCCCGGCGCCGGCAAGAGCACGCTCGTCGCGGCCCTGGTCGGCGAGCTCCGCGGCGACCGGCCGGACGGTGGCGGTGGTCGCGGTCGATCCGTCGAGCCCGATCACCGGCGGCGCGATCCTCGGCGACCGGGTCCGGATGCAGGCCTATGCCGGCGACCGCGACGTGTTCATCCGCTCGATGGCGGCCCGCGGCCACGCCGGCGGCCTGGCCTCGACCACCGGCGCGGCCTGCGCGGTGCTCGACGCCGTCGGCTTCGAGATCGTCATGATCGAGACGGTCGGCACGGGCCAGAGCGAGGTCGAGGTCGCCGCGGCGGCCGACACGACCGTCGTCCTCGAGGCGCCCGAGATGGGCGACGAGGTCCAGGCGATCAAGGCCGGCCTGCTCGAGGTGGCCGACCTCGTCGTCGTCAACAAGGGCGACCGGCCCGGGCGCCCAGCGCACCGCCAGCCAGCTGCGGGCGATGCTCGGCGGCGGCCGGCGGGGCATCCACGGCCCGCCGGTCCTGATCACGACGGCTGCCACCGGCGCCGGCGTGCCCGAGCTGCTGGCGGCGATCGACCGGCGGCGCGGCGAGGGTGCCCTGGCCGATGACGGCGCGGCCCGGCTGGCCCGGGCCGATGCCGAGGTCCGCGGTGCGCTGGCCGACCGGCTCGGGCCGGCTCCTCGACGAGCCCGGCGCGGCCGCAGCACGCGAGGCGGCGGTCCGCGAGCGTGGCGGCCCACGGATCGATCCATACACCGCGGCCGACGAGCTGCTCGGCCGACTCTCGTCGGAGCTCGAGACCGGCCGCGCGCAGGGATCGATGAGCATCGAGCGGGTGTTCGTGGCCGGCGCCGGGCTTGATGGGCCACGGGATTGCCCAGGTCCACGCCGTGATCGGCAAGCAGGTGACGCTGTACGAGCCGGACCTGGCCCGGGCCGTTGCCGGGCGCGAGCGGATCGCGGGCAACCTCGAGCGAGTCCGTGGCCAAGGGCCAGCTCGATGCGTCGGCTCGCGACGCGGCCCTGGCCCGGATCACGCCGACCGACCGGCTGGCCGACGTCGCCGAGCGCCGACCTCGTGATCGAGGCGGTCTTCGAGGACATCGCGGTCAAGCGGGCGCTCTGGGCGCGAGATCGACGGGCTCGCCCGGCCCGAGCGCGATCTTCGCGTCGAACACGAGCTCGATTGCGATCGCCGACCTGGCGGCGGCGGTCGCCGCGGCGCGCCGGCCGCAGCTTCGTCGGGATGCACTTCTTCAGCCCGGTGCCAGTGATGCGCCTCGTCGAGCTGATCCGGAGCTCCGACGACGTCGGACGCGACCGAGGCCGCGATCCGGGGTCTGGTGGCCGAGCTCGAGGCCCACGGCCGCGATCGCGACGGGGCCAAGCCCTGGGTGATGATCGTGTCGGCCGACCGGCCGGGGTTCATCGTCAACCGGATCCTGATGCCGTTCCTGGCCGAGGCGATCCGCGCCCTCGAGGAGGGTCTGGGCACGGCCGAGGACATCGACACCGGCGCGAAGCGCGGCCTGAACCACCCGATGGGACCGCTCGAGCTGGCCGACTTCATCGGCCTCGATGTCTGCCTGGGCGTGATGCGGGTGCTCCACGCCGGCCTCGGCGACGAGCGCTTCGCCCCGCCGCGGATGCTCGACGAGCTCGTCGCGGCCGGCCACCTCGGCCAGAAGACGGGCCGCGGCTTCTACACCTACCCGCGCTGATCGGGCCAGGGCCGGGAGCCTGAGCACGGCCCGGTGTAGATTCGGGTCATGCCCGAGATCCCTGCCGGCCCGAATGGCCACGTCTACATCGTCAGCGCCCAGCGCACCCCGATCGGCAAGTTCGGCGGCGCCCTGAGCGGCGTGCCCGCCACCGAGCTCGGCGGGGTCGCCATCAAATCCGCGGTCGAACGAGCCGGGCTGCCCGCGGGAACGCCGATCGACGAGGTCCTGATGGGCCAGGTCCTGCAGGGCGGGGCCGGCCAGGCACCGGCCCGCCAGGCGGCCCTGGCCGGCGGCCTGCCCGACACGACCAGCGCGACGACGATCAACCGGGTCTGCGGCTCGGGCCTCAAGGCGATCATGCTGGCCGCTGCCGAGATCACGCGCCGGCGACGCCCGAGGTCGCGGTCGCCGGCGGCATGGAGAGCATGAACCGGGCGCCGTTACCTGCTGTCCGGCGCTCGCTTCGGCTACCGCCTGGGCGACGGGACGCTGGTCGACTCGACCGTCCACGACGGGCTGTGGTGCGCCTTCGAGGACTGCCACATGGGCACCCACGCCGAGCGGGTCGCGATCCACGACGCCGTGTCCCGCGAGGATCAGGACGCATTCGCCCTCCAGAGCCACGAGCGGGCGATCGCGGCGATCGACGCCGGCCGGTTCGACGCCGAGATGGCGCCGGTCACCGTGCGCGACGCCAAGGGCCGCGAGACCGTCGATGTCCGTCGACGAGGGCCCCCGCCGCGATTCCTCGCTCGAGGCGCTCGCCCGGCTCAAGCCGGTCTTCGCCGCTGCCGGACGGTCCGGACCGCGGCTCGGCGACCGATGGGACCGTCACCGCCGGCAATGCTCCCGGGATCACCGACGGCGCCGCCGCCACGGTCGTGGCCAGCGAGCGCGCGGTCGAGCGGCTCGGCCTCAAGCCGCTCGCCCGGATCATCGGCTACAGCCAGGCCGAGGTCGCCCCGAAGTGGCTCTTCCTCGCGCCGGTCACCGGGGTCCGCCGCTTGCTCGAGCGGATCGAGATGCCGATCGAGGCGTTCGACCTGATCGAGATCAACGAGGCGTTCGCCGCCCAGACCCTGGCCGATGGCCGCGAGCTCGGCTTCGACTGGTCGAAGGTCAACGTCAACGGGGGAGCGATCGCCCTCGGCCATCCGATCGGCGCGAGCGGCGCCCGGATCGTCGCGACCCTGCTCCATGAGCTCGACCGGCGCGCCGGCCGCTACGGCCTGGCGACCCTGTGCCTGGGCGGCGGTGGCTCGGTGGCGATGGCCTTCGAGCGGGTGCCGGCATGACCACGGCCGAGAGCCGCGGTCGAGACCCGACGTACCAGCTGTTCATCGCCGGCGAATGGGTCGATTCGGTCAGCGGCCGGACGTTCGAGAGCCGCAACCCGGCCGATACCCGCGACCTGGTCGGCCAGCTTCCAGGCCGGCACGGCGGCCGACGTCGCCCGGGCGATCCGGGCCGCCGAGACGGCCGGCGTCGCCTGGCGCCGGACTCCCGCCCCCAAGCGGGGCGAGATCCTGTACCGCTTCGGGGCGCTGCTGGCCGAGCACAAGGAGCGCCTGGCCCGGGCGATGACCCGCGAGATGGGCAAGGTCCTGGCCGAGGCCCGAGGCGACGTCCAGGAGGGCATCGACATCGCCTTCCTGATGGCCGGCGAGGGCCGCCGGCTGTTCGGCGATACGACGCCCGTCCGAGCTGCCCGACAAGTGGGCGATGTCGATCCGCGAGCCGATCGGGGTCGCCGGGATCATCACCCCCTGGAACTTCCCGATGGCGATCCCGTGCTGGAAGATGATGCCGGCCCTGGTCAGCGGCAACACCGTCGTGTTCAAGCCGTCGAGCGACACGCCCCACTGCGCCACGCTCCTGGTCGAGCTGATGGCCGAGGCCGGCTTCCCGGCCGGGGACCGTCAACCTCGTGACCGGGCCGGGGGCCGAGGTCGGCGACGCGATCGTGGCCAGCCCCGATGTCCCGGTGATCAGCTTCACCGGCAACACCGAGACCGGCCGGCGCCTGGCGACCCAGGCGGCCACCCGGCTCAAGCGGGTCAGCCTCGAGCTGGGCGGCAAGAACGGGATCGTCGTCATGGCCGATGCCGACCTCGACCTGGCGACCGACGGGATCCTGTGGTCGGCCTTCGGCACCACCGGCCAGCGCTGCACCGCCGCCAGCCGGGTGATCGTCGAGCGCTCCGTCGTCGACGCAGCTGCTCGAGCGGCTCGAGCGGCGGGCGAAGGCGCTCCGGCTCGGTTCCGGCCTCGAGCCCTCGACCGACGTCGGGCCGCTGATCAACGCGGCCGCCCTCGACAAGGTCTCGGGCTACATCGACGTCGGCCGGCGGGACGGCGAGCTGGTGACCGGCGGCGGGCGGGGCAGCGGCGCCGGCCTCGAGCACGGCCACTTCTTCGAGCCGACCATCTTCGCCGGCGTCGCGCCGATGGCCCGGATCGCCCAGGAGGAGATCTTCGGGCCGGTCCTGTCGGTCATCCCGGTCGACGACTACGACGCGGCCGTGACGGCCCTCAACCAGATCCGCTACGGCCTGTCGTCCTCGATCTTCACCCGCGACGCGAACACCGCCTTCCGGGCGATGCGCGACTTCGAGACCGGGATCGTCTACATCAACGCCGGCACGATCGGCGCGGAGACCCACCTGCCCTTCGGCGGCACGAAGGAGACCGGCAACGGCCACCGCGAGGCCGGCCACGCCGCGCTCGATACGTACACCGAGTGGAAGTCGATCTACGTCGACTTCTCGGGCCGCCTCCAGAAGGCCCAGATCGACAACCAGCCGGACTGAGGGTCGCTGGCCCGGGTCGATGGGGTATCCTTCGCCCGGGCCGGTAGCTCAACGGCAGAGCAACTGACTCTTAATCAGTTGGTTGGGGGTTCGAATCCCCCCCGGCTCACCACCGACTGACCACGAACAGGCCCCTCGGCTCAACCCGAGGGGCTTCGTGATTCCAACCTGTGGTTCGCTGGCTCCCGCGGCTGACCCCAGGCGCCGGCCGACCTTCCGGATACCAGCCGGTGGAGTGGTAAGGAAGGAATCTGGCCCCGGAGGCCGCCTCGCGCCACGATCGGGCTGCGGCTGTGCGCGACTGGGTTCGATCCTGGGTCTTTGACGCCCAAGGATCAGCCGAATTCTTCTTTAGTACCTCGCGGATTGGTAAACCGGAAGAACCTGTCCCGGCCGAGGCCGCGTCACGAGTTCGGCTAGCCCAGCGATCTTCGAACCGTGAAGGCTCGCACCACGGCGAGCGTGATGATCGAGCCCAGGATCGCAATCACGAGGCTTTCGAGGTTCAGGCCGGTCACGTCGCCCTTGTCGAACGGCGGCGCTCGAGATCGCGCCGCCCACGAGGGCACCGACGATCCCAGGGCGATCGTGGCAATCACCCCCTCCGTCCCGTTCAGGACGAACTTGGCGATGAACCCGGCGATCGCCCCGAGGACGATCCAGCTGATGATGCCCATGGTCGTGGAGCCCTCAGTTCGTGCGGCCGCTGTCGGTGGCGTCAATCAGGCCCTGCAGCCAGCCGGACATGCCGGCGAGGTGCATCCGGGCATTCTTCGAGATCCCGGCGCCGTCGAGCCGAACGCGGCGGGCCGCCGCCCGGCAGCGTTCGGGCCGAGGTGGCACTGGAAAGAGCGCCCTGAACTCGGCCGATCAGTGGATCATCGTCGGGCAGCAGCTCGGTGATCGCGGTGCGGAATCGCCGTGTCGGCTTCGACCAGGCCTTCGGCAAAGGTCGGGTACGAGCCCTGCTCACGCAGGGTGGCTTCGATGGCGGCCCGGACCCGAATGGCGACGTCGCGATCCACCCCGCCACTATGGGTCGACTCTGGCTCGGCTACGACACCGGCGACTTCGGTGCCGGCTACCTCGGTCCGGGCAGGGTGAGCCGGGCGCGCTTGCCGGTAAGGACGCCCGGGTCCCTCCAGGAAGTCGATCCAGCGCTCGGGCTGCTCGAGCTCGATCGCAAGGTGGCGGGCAAACGGCAGGTCCGGCCAGGACCAGGCTCGGACCCGCCTCGGTCAGGATGGTCAGGAGGCGGCCCTCGACGAACAGCGGCACGCCCTCGACAGGGCCGCCAACTCGCGGTAGCCCGAACCCGGCGCGGTCGCGCTGAAGCGGCAGGTCAGGTCGCCGATGACGACACCGCAGCCCTGACTGGCGAAGTAGTCGATCACGAGCGCCCGCCCGGCGGCCATCGGCCGCGAGCCCAGGGCGCAGGTCCGGGTCGAGCCCGATGCTCACCTGGGAGCGGGGGATGACCCCCAGCAGCGTCGCCTCCATGATTGGTCCAGCATCCCACGCGCGAGCGGAATCGCGGTTCCGACGGGAGATTCTGGGCCGCGCTATGGGCTGCCGCAGGGCAGCAGGTGGGCCGTCGCCTTGAGCTGCAGGACGCGCAGCGCGGCGGTGTTGACCAGGTTCCGGAAGGCCGGATCGGTGCTGGCCCGGGCGGTGATCGCCACGGCCATCGCCTCGGCCGGCGCGATCGTCTTCGAGATGATCATGTCGCCGCCCGCCGCAATGAAGTCGAGGCCGCGGGTGGCCGGCGGGATGCTGCTGACGGCCACGTCGCGCCCGAGGTCGTCGGACATGACGACGCCGTTGAAGCCGAGCTGGCTTGCGCAGCAGCTCCGGATCACGATCGACGAGAAGGCGGCCAGGTGGGCCGGATCGATCCGGGTGTAGGTGGCCAGGGCGACCATCACGACCGGCACGCCGGCCGCGATGACAGTCCTGGAACGAGCCCAGGTCCGGATCCGTCGGGCTGGTCACGGTATCGACGACATTGGCCGAGAAGTCGGTGTTGCCGACTACCCGGCCGAGCCCGGGAAAATGCTTGGCAACGGTCATGATCCCGGCCTCGGTCATGCCCTCCATGAACGCCGCGGCGTGCGGGCCGGCCGTGCCCGGCGTGTGGCCGTACTCGCGACCGAAGGGCGCCGATCGGCTGGTTCTGGGCGGCCGTCGCGAGCGGGCACGACGTCGGTCACCGGGGCGAAGTTGAGGTTGATCCCGGCCGCCCTCAGCTGGCTGCCCCAGGATGCCGACCGACTCTCGACCTTTCCGGTTGACAGGGCGTTCCCTGGTCAAGCGCGCTCGGGATGCGGTGAAGCCGGGCCCATTGAGCGCCTGGACCAGGCCTCCCTCCTGGTTGGCGGCCACGAAGAAGCCGATGCCGTCCGTGCCCGGGCCGGCCGGCGACTGGCCGACTTGAGCGCCTGGACCTCGTCGGCGACCGGCCCGCACTCCGGCGATGCCGGCCTGGGTCTTCGCGGTAAACCAGACGGAGCCGAAGTGATCGGTCTCGATCGCCGCCTGCTCGTCCGGGCCGAGCTGATCGTTGGCCAGGCCGAGCAGGAACAGCTGGCCAACCCGCTGGCCCTCGTTGAGCGGTCGAGGGTGTGAATGGCGCAGGCCTGGGCGAGGCTGGCCGCTGGCGCGGGCGGGCTCGGCCGGAGGTCGTGGCCAGGGCTGACGGCCGGGGGGCTCGCGGCTGCCGACCGGCTGGAAGGCGGAGCGAGGCCGTCGATGCCGCGGCGCTCGGGCCGGAACCGCTCGAACCAGGACTGCTCGGACCTGGGCTGACGGAGTGGGCCGCTCGGGCCCGGGCTGATCGGGCCGGCGCAGGCGGCCGGCCAGCAGGCTCAGGGCAAGCAGCATCGCGATCCGGGTCGAGATCTTCGTCGGCATGTGCCGTCAGGACGATCGGAGCCACGGCGATTGTCTCGCGGCGCGGAGGCCGGGAGGCGGGCGAAGCCGCCTCACATGTGGATGCCGATCTCCATGAACAGGAACATCACGGCGTAGAAGAAGGCAAAGATCACGAAGCCGCCGAGCCGCGACCGGCCGGTCGGCTGCGCGGATCTGGCGGACGCCTTGAACAGCAGTCGCTCGTCGGGTCTTGGGGTTCCGGGTCAGGAACATCGCGCCGAGGGCGAATGGTGTGAGGACAGGAAGCCGAGGACAATTTCGGTGAGGAGGATCATGGGCTCTCAGGGCGGAAGGCGGGCCTCGATGCTAGCCGATCCGGATCGGCACAGCCGGCTGTCCTACCGATCGCGGCGGCGCTTCGAGGCGTACATCGCCGCATCGGCCCGTTCGAGCGCCTCGGCCAGGGACTCGCCGGGTCGCGCGGGGTGGCGACTCCCACGGACAGGCCGAGGCGTCGTCGGAGTTCCCTCGATCCGGGTTCGCCGAGCGGCCGCCCGCAGCCGGGCGACGTAGCGCGCCGCGCCCGTCGGCATCGGTCTCGGGCAGGAGGACGTAGAACTCGTCGCCGCCCGACCCGGGCGACCCGGTCGACCGACCGGGCGTGCTGCCTTGAGCAGGCCGGCGGCGGTGCAGATCAGGCGATCCCCGGCCACATGGCCGTAGCGGTCGTTGAGTCGCCTTGAGCTCGTCGAGGTCGGCGCTCACGATCGAGACCGGGTGGCCGTAGCGCGAGCGGCGGCTCTCCTCGAGCCTCCAGGATCTCCTGCCAGGCCAGCCGGTTGGGCAGTCCGGTCAGGGCGTCGGTCCGGGCCTCGAGGGCGAACTGGTCGCGCTCGGCCGGCCAGCTCCTCGCGGGTGATGGCCTGGATCAGCAACGATTCGGCCGCGTCCGCGAGGGCCTGGCCGATCCGCTGGCAGACGTTGGTAAAGCCGCGCGAATGGGTCGCGGCATGGGCAACGACGAGCACGCCGAAGGGCTCGGGATGGCCGATCGGCAGGGCCAGGCGGGCCACCAGGCCCTGGTCCCGGCCGAGGGCATCGTCGGCCGCCGCCTCGAGCTCGGGTTCGAGGAGCGGACCGCTGCCGACCTGCTCGAACAGGCCGACGAGGGTGCTCCGGATGTCGTCCGCATCGAGGCGGGCCGGCCAGTCCCGGGTGATCGACCTCGGCGACGAGCTTGCCGCCGCTCCGGACCAGGACCGCGCCGACTTCGCACGAGAGGGGCTCGGCGGCCTTGAGTGCCACGTGCCGGGCGGTCGCGGTCAGAGCGTCTCGGGCCGATAGTCCATCAGGTCGCGGATCGCGTGGACGATCTCCAGCTCGTCGGCCAGCAGCTTGGCCGGCGAAACCTGCTGGAGCGTGGCCACGAGCTGGGCGGCCATCGGGACGAGGGTGGCGTCGGGGGCATCCACCGGGTCCGGCCCACCGAACACGACCAGGTGGTCGCTGCCGACCGGGACCAGGGCGGCGTGCCGGGCCCAGTAGGGACCGACGATCCGAGCCGGCTCCGAACCGGCATCGACCCGGGCCAGGCGGCTCGTCCGATGGACCCGGGCCGCGAGCGGCTCATCGGCCAGGGGCAGGTCAACGATCCCGCTCCAGCCGACCCGCGTCCGCTGCCGCCAAGCAGGCTCAGGCGGACCGGCGAGACGTGGAACACGAGGGTGTCCGGGGCAATGTCCGAGGTGAGCGCATCTGGACAGTAGGCCGGCACCGCCGGCGTACCGGCCATCCCCACGAGGTCCTAGCCCAATCGGGGCTATGCTCGGCCCGTCGGTCGAACCTGCCCTCGAGTTTCCGATCCGGATCCAGCCCAATCTCAAGCCGCTCCTGCTCTTCTTTGGCGTCCACGACGACGGGCGAGGCCGTGGTCCGGATCGACGGGACGAGCCTGTCCGCGACCTTCGGCTGGTTCCGGCGCCACGACCGACCTGGCCAACATCGAGCGCTGGGACATCACCGGGCCGTACAGCTCGCTCCGGGCCTTCGGTGTCCGGCGCACGATCGGGAGCCACGACCTGAGCTTTGGCGGCAGCGCCCATGGCGGGGTGCGCCTCCACTTCCGCCGTCCGGTCCGAGCCGCCCGGCTCCAGAACAGCGACCTGTACCTGACCGTTGACGACCTCGAGGGCTTGGGCGCCGCCCTGGCCGCCCGCGGCATCCCGGGCGCGGACCTGCGCTCCAAGGGCAGTGGATCCAAGAGCGGCTGACCGCTCGCCCTCGTTTTTCTCGGCTCAGGCCGGGTCGGGCTTGCCGGGCGCGACCGGCTCGACCTCGACCCGGACCCGGGGCAGCCAGCGCAGGAACGGCGGCAGGTACCAGTTCCACTCGCCCAGCAGGCTCATCGAGGCGGGCAGCAGGACGCACCGGATCACCGTGGCGTCCAGGAAGACCGCGACGGCCAGGCCCAGGCCGAGCTCGCGGATGATCACCAGCCGCAGGGTCATGAACACGGCAAAGACCACGACCATGATCGCGGCCGCGCTGGTCACCGTTCCAGCCGTGACGGTCAGGCCCCGGGCGACGGCATCCCGGGTCGACAGGCCGTGGTCCACGAACTCCTTGATCCGGGACAGGATGAACACCTCGTAGTCCATCGACAGCCCAAAGAGCACGGTGAAGATGAAGATCGGGATCCAGTTCTGGATCGCGTCGGTCGGACGGACCCCGAGCGGGCCACCCAGCCAGCCGTCCTCGAAGACGAGCACGACGACACCGTAGGCCGCGCCGGTCGAGAGCAGGTTAAGCAGGATCGCCTTGGTCGGGATGACGATCGAGTGGAAGACCACCATCAGGAGCAGGAACGAGAGGCTCAACACGAACAGGAAGACCCGGGTCATGCCATCGATGTAGATCTGGGTGTTGTCCATCGATTCCGCCGCGTCGCCGCTGACGTAGATGCGGCTGGCCGGCAGGCTCGCCGCCAGGCCGGGCACGAGCGTCGACGCGGACCTGCCGGACGATCGGCCCAATTGGCCGGATCGTTCATCGAGCCCGACATCTCGACCGAAACCGAGGCGGCCGAGCCATCGCCTGAGGTCGCCGTCCGAGGCGGTCCGCTCAGGCCGGGAATGGCCACCAGCTTTGACTCGAGGCCGGCCAGGGCCGCCTTCGTGGCCGGGTCCTCGGCATTGGTGACCACCACGTCGAGGGTCAGCAGGGTGCCCTGGGGCCAGTGGGCCTGGAGCTGCTCGACGGCCTGGACGCCGTCGACACTCTCGGGAAAGGTTGTCAGGTCGCTCTCGCCGAGGTGCATGTGGAGCACCGGCAGGGCCAGGAACAGGAGCAGGGCCGATGCCCCGATCGCGCTGACCCACGGCCGATTCATCACCGCGCCGGCCAGGGCTGCCCAGAAGCCCCGGTCTTCACCGCGGTTCCGGGCCAGGAAGGGCACGGCCAGCCAGCCGATCCGGTCGCCCAGGATCGCCAGCACGGCCGGCACGAAGGTCAGGCTGCCCAGGATCGCGACCATGATCACCGCGATCGTGCCCAGAGCCATCGAATGGAAGATCTCGTCGGGCAGCAGGAACAGGCCGGCCAGCGAGATCATCACGGCCAGGCCGGAGAAGAACACGGCCCGCCCGGCCGTGGCGCTGGCCGTCTCGATCGCCGCCATCTTGGGCCGGCCGGCCCGCCGCTCGGAGCGGAACCGGGTGATCATGAACAGCGAGTAATCGACGGCGACGGCCAGCCCGATCAGGACGACCAGCTCGGAGGCATAGGGGCTGACCGGGTTGAAGACCTGGCTGTACAGGCCGAGCAGGCCGAACGCGGCCAGGAGCGCGGTGATCGCCAGGAACAGGGGCACGAAGGCGGCCACGACCGCGCCGAAGGCGATGACCAGGATGATGAATGTGGCCGGCAGGCTGATCTTGAGCGACCCATCGAGATCGGCGGTCACGACGTCGCCGATCTGGTCGTTGGTCAGCGTGTTCGACACGGCATGGATCGCGAAGGCAGGGTGGGCGGCCTGGAGCTCGCCGATCGAGGCGGCAACGGCCTGCGAGCGCGTCTCGCGCTGGCTCGTCGAGCCGGCCATCTGGGCGCTGACGATCACGCCCGCCAGGTCGGGCGAGACAAGCCCGGCGCTGGCGCGGGGCCTGGTATGGGTCCACGACGTCGGCGAGGGCCGGACCACTCGACCCGTCGACCACGGCCGCGGTCGAGGCCAGGCGCCCGACGACGTCGGCGACGGTGCCCTGAACGCCGGGTCGGTGGCCTTCATGGTCGGGCTGCTGACGACGACCGTGACCGTCTCGCCGCGTTGGCCGCCGAGCCGCCGAGCTCATCGCCTGAGCGCCCTGGCGGGCCTCCGTGTTCGAGCCGACCTACGCCGCCCGTCGCGGCCACGGTCCGGATCCCGCCGGCATTGAGGCTGGCCACGAAGATCCCGATCGTCAGCACGAACCACAGGCCAAAGACCGGCCAGCGATGGCGGGCGCTCCACCGGGCGACCCGGACGGTCCAGGGTGGCGCGGCGGCGGACGGACTGGAGCTGGCTGACATCGAGGGGGTCCTGCATCGAAGTGGGTCGGCTGGGCAGTGTCGCCGACGCCGCGAATTCGCTGCCGAAAACGGCCCGCCCGCGCGCTGCTATCGTCGGAATCGTGCCACCAACCGAACCCGACCTTTCGTATCGGGCCCTCCTCGCGGTGCCCTCGATCGGGCGCGTCCTGCTGGGCATGCAGGTCGCCCGGATCGCCCAGTCGATGGTCAACGTCGCGGCCGTCCTGTTCACCCTGAGCACCTACGGCTCGGCGCCCCTGGCTGGTTTGGTCGGGGTCGCCCTGACCCTGCCCGGGATCGTCTGCTCGCCGATCGCCGGCGCGTTGCTCGACCGCCATGGCCGGATGCGCCTGGTGACCCTCGACTACCTGGTGGCCGCCGCGTCGCTGGGCCTGATCGCCGGCCTGGCGATTGCCGGCGCCCTGCCCGCCTGGCTGCTCGTCCTGATCGCGGGCGTCTCGTCGCTGACGTCACCGCTGAGCACCGCCGGCCTGCGCAGCCTCTTTCCGATCCTGGTCCCGCGGCCCCTGTGGGAGCGAGCCAATGCGGCCGACTCAGTTGGCTATGTCCTGGCCACGGTGGTCGGGCCGCCCCTCGCCGGCCTGCTCGTGGTCGTGGCCGGTCCTGCCCAGGCGATCGCCGTGATCGGCATCGTCTTCGTCGTGGCGGCCGTCTCGATGATCGGCATTCCCGAGCCCGGGCTGGCCCCGATTCCCGGGGTGGCCTGCTGGTCGCCGCCTGGGCCGGGCTCGTCTACACCTGGCGGAACCGGACCCTGCGTGGCCTGGGCATCTCGTTCAGCGTCCTGAACATCGTGTGGGGGATCAACGCGATCGTCATCCCCTTGCTGGTCCTCGACCGATTGGGCGGGGGACCGGTCCTCATCGGCCTGCTGTTCGCGGCCCAGGGCATCGGCGGAATCATCTCGTCGGCGCTGTTCGGCCGGGTCGATACCCGCGGCCGTGAGCACCGGATGCTGGTCTACCCGATGCTCGGTTCCGCGGCGATCCTGTGCCTGCTCCTGCCCGATGCCGGACTGGCCCCGGTCCTGATCGGGTTGATCCTGTTCGGAATCCTCAACGGCCCGACCGACATCGCGATGTTCACCCTCCGCCAGCGGCGGACGGATCCGGCCTGGATGGGCCGGGCCTTCGCCGTCTCGATGTCGTTCAACTTCCTGGGCTTCCCGATCGGCACCGGCCTGGCCGGGGTGGTGGTCGTGGCCCACTCCCTGGATGCGGCGATCGCGATCGAGATCGGAGCCTGCCTGGTCGCTGCGGTCGCGGCGCAGCTGCTCATCCCGTTCGACCGAGCCTCGCCCCGAACCGCTGCCGAGCCCTAGGCCCGCCAGGAGGTGTAGCGCGGCGGCCACTCGTCGGGGTCGGCCCGCTCGCCGTAGACGGCCTGCTCGACCGAGAACTCGAACAGGCGATAGCCCTCGTCGACCTCGAAGGACCAGGTCGCGGCGGCCGCCGCCCTGCGGGCAGGGTCATCGACCGCGCGGGCGTGGCCTCGAACCTGGAATTCGTGGGGCCGGGCCGGATCCTGGTGCGCGTGCAGGGCATAGCGCCCATCGGCCTCCAGGTCGGCCAGCTTGGCCGAGCCCACGATCAGGAAGACCAGCAGGTGGCCGTCGACGATGGCCAGGCTGACCGGGTTGATCCGGGGTGGGTTGAGGCCGCGCACCGTGGCCAGGAAGGCCTGGCCGTGGCCCGAACGCTCGAGTGCCTGACGGCCGTCGGCAGCCAGCCGCGGCGATGCGGCGGCGAATTCGTCCCAGCTAGCCATGCCCTGTCCTCCATCGGCGTTGACCGGTCCGGTCACGGTAGCGCGACTCGACCGGCCTCGTCTCGGCCCGGGCTGGGTCGCTCCTCGGGCCGGGCCCGGTGGTACCCTTCGGGCAGTCCTTGGAGCCGGTCCCGTGAGGCCGGTGTACCGGTCCCGTGAGGCCGGAAGGGAGGCTCGATCGACCATGTCGTTCCGCGCAGGTCCGCGTTCCGGGACAGCCCGGGCCGGACGGACGATTGATGGCCGGATCGACCATTCCCGTGCACCTTGGCCGTCGCCCCGCCCAGGCCGTTCTCGAGCTCGATCGTCGACCCACGGGTGGGTGACCACGGCCCGGCCCTGCTGGCCCTCGCCGACGGCACGGTCTTTCCCGGGATCGCCTTCGGCGCGCCGCTGGCGGCCGGTGGCGACCTGGTCGTCAACACCAGCCAGACCGGCTACCAGGAGGTCTGCACCGACCCCTCGTACGCCGGCCAGGTGGTGGTCATGACCTATCCCCTGATCGGCAACCACGGCCGGCTGCGCTCCGATGACCAGTCCGAGCGGCCCTGGCTGCGGGCCCTGGTCGTGGCCAATGCCACGGCCGCCGTCCTCGAGGACGCCCGCCAGCTGGCGACGCTGCTGCGCGAGGCGGGCATCCCGGCGATCGCCGGGATCGACACCCGGGCGCTGGCCCGCCACCTGCGGACCCACGGCTCGATCCCGGGCATCGTGACGGCGCCGGGCGAGGTCGACGGCGCCGAGCCGCGGTCGCGGCGGTGCGCGCCCTGCCACGCTGGGAGGACGAGGATTTCGTGGGCCTGGTGTCGCCCACCGGCGATCACCGATGTCGGGGACCGGGCGAGGGCGGCCCGTTGATCGGGATCGTCGACCTCGGCCTCAAGGCCAACATCGTCCGCTCGCTGCGACGCCGCGGCGTCCGGGTCGGGATCCTGCCCCATACGCGTTCCGATCGAGGAGGCCCTGGCCCCCGAGATCGACGGCCTGGTCTTCTCGCCGGGGCCCGGGCGATCCGGCCCGCCTGGCCGGCCCGGTCGCCCTGGCCCGGGCCGCCATCGCCGACGGCCGGCCGGTGCTGGGGATCTGCCTCGGCCATCAGATCGTCGGCCGGGCGGCCGGCGCCGAGACCCGCCGCCTGCGCTTCGGCCATCACGGGGCCAACCATCCGGTCCGCGACGTCGAGAGCGGCCTGGTCCAGGTGACCGCCCAGAACCACGAGGTCCAGGTCGTCGCCGAGACGCTGCCCGGCGGCGAGCGGCTTCCGGGTCAGCCAGGTGAACCTCAACGACGGCTCGGTCGAGGGCCTGCGCCACCGCGAGCTGCCGATCGAGACGGTCCAGTACCACCCCGAGGGCGCGCCGGGCCCGCTCGATGCGCTGGCCGTCTTCGATCGCTTCGTCGCCGGCTGCCGGGACGCCGATGAAGCCGGCCTCGGTCCTCATCCTGGGCTCGGGGCCGGTGGTCATCGGCCAGGCGGCCGAGTTCGACTACGCCGGGACCCAGGCCTGCCGGGCCCTGCGCGGCGAGGGCGTCCGGACGATCCTGGTCAACTCCAACCCGGCCACGATCATGACCGACCCGCAGGTCGCCGACGTCGTCTACCTCGAGGCGCTGACCGTCGAGGCGGTCGAGGCGGTGATCGCCCGCGAGAGCGCCCGAGGGCCTCCTCGCCGGGCTGGGCGGCCAGACGGCCTTGAACCTGGCCGTCGAGCTGGCCAAGGCCGGCGTCTTCGAGCGCTACAACGTCCGCCTCGTCGGCACGCCGCTCGAGGCGATCGAGATGGCCGAGGATCGCCAGCGCTTCCGCGAGCTGCTCGACCGGCATCGGCCAGCCCTACGCCCCATCGGCGATCGTCGACGGAGCGACCGACGGCTGAGCGGCGGGACGGCGGCCGACCGGGCCCTGCTCGAGATCGGGCTGCCGGCGATCGTCCGGCCGGCCTTCACCCTGGGCGGCACCGGGGGCGGCATCGTCGAGACCGAGACCGGCCTACCGGGAGCGGATCCGGACCGGCCTGCGGGCCAGCCCGATCGGCCAGGTCATCGTCGAGCGCTGCCTGGTCGGCTGGGGCGAGATCGAGTACGAGGTGATGCGCGACGCCGACGACACGTGCATCGCGGTGTGCTCGATGGAGAACGTCGATCCGCTCGGGGTCCACACCGGCGACTCGATCGTCGTGGCGCCCGTCCAGACCCTGCCCGACGCGGTCCACCAGCGCCTGCGCAGCGCGGCCCTCGACATCATCCGGGCGCTCGGCGTCGAGGGCGGCTGCAATGTCCAGTTCGCGCTCAGCCCGGACTACGCCGACTACGCCGTGATCGAGGTCAACCCCCGGGTCAGCCGCTCGTCGGCCCTGGCCAGCAAGGCGACCGGCTATCCGATCGCCCGGGTTGCCGCCCAGATTGCCGCCGGCCGGCGGCTGGCCGAGATCCCCAACGTGGTGACCGGCACGACGGTCGCCGCCTTCGAGCCGGCCCTCGACTACGTCGTCGTGAAGCTGCCCCGCTTCCCGTTCGACAAGTTTCCGCTGGCCGATCGGACCCTGGGCAGCCAGATGAAGGCGACCGGCGAGGTGATGGCCATCGACCGGACCTTCGGCGCGGCCCTCAACAAGGCCCTCCGTGGCCTCGAGCAGGCCGGCGTCGGCCCGCTCGCCGAGAACCCCGACGTGGGCGCCCACGCTGGCCTACCTGGCGGCGGTCTATCCCGGCCCGGGACGAGCCGACGACGACGCGGACCGCTGGCTGACTCGCGGGCCGAGGCCGACGACTGGTCCGACGAGGCCCCGATCCGCTGGATCGATGCCGAGGGCCAGGCCTGCGAATCGACCCGCTTCGCCGAGCGCAGCGCCGCCCCGATCGTCCTGCGCCAGTTCCTGGCGCCGTCCGATACCCGCCTGTGGCGGGTCCTGGCCCTCCTCCGGCGCGGCGTGCCGGAGGCGACGATCGGCGCGCGCGACCGGCATCGGCGCCGTGGTTCCTGGCCGAGTTCGGCCGGGCGGTCGCCCTCGAACGGGCGGTCGCCGAGGCCGGCGGCGCGATCTGCCGATCCGGGCGACGAGCGCGGCCATGCGCCTGCTGGCGACGGTCAAGCGGGCCGGCTTCGGCGATCGCGAGCTGGCGACCCTGGCCGGCGTCGAGCCGGAGGCGATCCGGACGGCCCGGCGCGCGGTCGGGCTCGTGCCGGGCTACGCCATGGTCGACACCTGCGCGGCCGAGTTCGCGGCCGAGACGCCCTACTTCTACTCGACCTACGCCGCCGCCGGCTCGCCGCCCGAGGCGCCGCCGATCGGCCGGCCGGCCGCCCTGGTGATCGGCTCCGGGCCGGTCCGGATCGGCCAGGGGATCGAGTTCGACTACTGCGCCGTGCAGGCCGCCGACACCCTCCGCCGGCTGCGGCTGGAACGCCTTGATGATGAACTCGAACCCCGAGACCGTGTCGACCGACTTCGACGCCAGCAGCCGGCTGTACTTCGAGCCGCTCGACCCGGAGTCGGTCCGGAACGTGATCGAGGCCGAGACGCCGCCCGGCGAGGCGCTCCTGCCGGTGTTCGTCCAGTTCGGCGGCCAGACGCCGCTCAACCTGGCTGCGCCGCTGGCCGCGGCCGGGGTCACCCTGCTGGGCGCCGACCTCGAGGCGATCGACCAGTCCGAGGACCGGACCCGGTTCTCGGCGCTGCTCGACCGGCTGGGCATTCCCCAGCCCGAGGGCGGCATGGCCCACAGCGCCGAGGAGGCCCTGACCCTGGCCGAGCGGATCGGCTACCCGGTGATCGTCCGGCCGAGCTTCGTGATCGGCGGCCTGGCGATCGACTTCGCCTATTCGCCCGACGGACCTCGTCCGGCAGCTGGCCGCGGCGACGATCGTCGATCCCGATCGGCCGGTCCGGATCGACCGCTACCTCGAGGGCGTCGAGGTCGATGTCGATGCGATCAGCGACGGGACGAATGTCCTGATCCCGGGCCTGCTCGAGCACGTCGAGCGGGCCGGCGTCCATTCGGGCGACTCGGTCGGCGTCTTTCCGCCCCAGACGGTCAGCGACGGGCGACCAGGGCCTGATCGTGGCCACGATGGAGCGGATCGTCCTGGCCCTCGGCGTGCGCGGCCTGGTCAACGCCCAGTTCATCGTCCGCGAGGACGGGGTCTACCTGATCGAGGTCAATCCGCGGGCGTCGCGGACGGTGCCGTTCCTGTCCAAGGTGACCGGGGTGCCGATGGTCGAGCTGGCCGTCCGGATCGCCCTGGGGGCGACCCTGCCCGGAGCTCGGCTGGCAGAACGGCCTGCTCGAGCCGCCGGACCACGTGGCGGTCAAGGCGCCGGCCTTCTCGACGGCCAAGCTGCGCGGCGTCGATCCGTCGGTCGGCCCGGGCATGCAGTCGACCGGCGAAGTGATCGGGATCCATCGTGACCCGGCGGTCGCCCTGGCCAAGGCGCTGGTCGCGGCGTCGCTGGTGCCGCCCCGGCCCGGTGGCCGGTCGGGGCTCGCTGGCCCTGCTGTCGATCGCCGACCGCGACAAGCCGCTCCTGGGCCGCCTCGCCGCGGCCCTGACCCGGGCCGGATTCGAGCTGAGCGCGACCGACCGGGACGGCCGCGGCCCTGGCCGCGCCTGGGCTACCCGGCCCGGCTCGTCGCCAAGACGGCGACGACGGCCGTGCCGGACGTCGGCGACGGCCTGCCGATCCTGGAGCTGATCGGCTCGGGCGAGGTCCGCCTCGTGGTCAACACCCCGACGCCCGCAGTCGGGTGCGCGTCCGCGACGCCGTCGAGATCCGGCTGGCGGCCACGGCCGAGGGGATCCTGTGCCTGACCGCGATCGAGACCGCCGTCGCCGCCGCCGAGGCGCTCGATCCGGCCGTCGCCGGCCGCCTGGCCGAGGTCCGCTCGCTGGGCGAGTGGGTGCCCGGCCGGAGCCTGGTCACCGCCGGCTCATGAGGTTCAGGTCGGGTGGGTCCGGTCGGCCGGTGGGCTCGTCGGCCGCGACGGCTCGCCCGCGATCGAGCGGCCGATCCGGACCAGGGCCGGCCGACGCTTCGCCGGATCCCGGCTGCGGGCTCGCCGTGGGCTCGCCGCTCGAGCCTGGCGCTCTGCCTCCGCCTCGGCCAGCAGCGTCGTCCTGGTGGTCCGGCGAACGTCCGACGTGAGGCCCGATGCACGGCCCCGATCTCGGGATTCGTTGGTCATATGAGATGCTTCCTCTCGTAAGATCGTTCATCTAACTCGCTCCCGTTGGTTCAGTTCGGTGCTTGTTCATTGATCGGGTTGGGACGCGCCGACGTCGGGTCGGCTTGGCCGGCTCAGTGGAATGCCGAGGTACTCCCTGAGTGAGCCGCCGACCGCGCTGATCGTCGTCGCCGGCGCAGGCTGTAGTAGGACAGCCCGCCCTCCTCGGTCAGGGTCACCAGGCCGGCCGACGCGCAGGAGCGCCAGGTGGTGCTTGATCGTGGGCTTCGATAGCTCGAGCTGCTGGGCGATCTCGGTCAGGTACCAGTCGCGCAGCGACAGGAGCTGCAGGATTCGCAGGCGGGTGTCGTCGCCCAGGGCCCGATGCAGCCGGACGACGCTCGAGCGGCGGCGCGGCCGGGTCCACGCCGTCGAGCGCGGCGTCGGCGATGGGGTAGCCGAAGAGGCGCCAGCCGTCGCCCCCGAGCAGTTCGTTGTAGGGCCGGCTGAAGTACGACGGGGCGAGGATCACCCGGCGCATGCCCGGCTCCGACAGCCAGCGGATCCCGCCGGTCGTGCGCCTCGATCAGGGCCGCCGGTTCGAGCCGCCGCCGATCGGCGGCCCGGAGGGTCACGTCGCGCTCGATCATCGCCCGGACCCGCGGCTCGATCTCCTGGAAGCGAGGCAGCCAGGCCTCCAGGATCCGGACCATCTGGGCCACCAGGCCGGCCGGATCCGGAGGATCGCCTCGGCCGTCGCGCGGACGTCGTCGGGCACCGCGCCCTCGAACTCCTCGAGCGCCTCGGCCGAGCCGGCGAGGGCCGTTCTCGAGGCATTCGCGCATGCGCGGATCGGTCATGGCTCGGCGAGGACGAGCCGGACCACCTCGTGAGCGATCGAGGCCGGCCACGAACTTGACCAGGTCGGCGGCGGTGCTGACCTCGGGCCGGTCGATCGCCAGGCCGGCCACGCTGATCGCGACCTCGACCGCGCGCAAGCCCGCCGACGCCCTCGAGCTCGAGGTTCAGGTCGGCCCGGGCCGCGCGCAGCCAGGCGCGGTCCGCCGCCGGCAGGTCGTCGGTGGAGCCGGCTTCCTCGGACAGGCTGAACAGGAAGTCGTAGAGCGTCCGGACGTCGAACTCGACGCTGACCTGGAGCGGCCCGCACCCGAGAAGCCGCGGACGCGAACGCCCGGCCCGTGCGATTCCGCCGGGCTGGATTCCGATCTGCGACGCTCGACGACTCGGGCCATGTCCTGTGTCATTACCCTCTTACTGATGTTAGACAGTAATCTAACACGCACCGGCCACCTGTCAAGCGCCGCGTCGGGCGCCGCCTGCGGTACCCTTCGCGCCATGGTCAATCCCACTGTTTCCTTCACCGACCAGCGCCTGCCCAACGGCCTCCGCCTGGTCATTGCCGAGGACCACCTGGCCCCCGTCGTGGCGGTCAACATCTGGTACGCGGTCGGCTCGAAGAACGAGGTTCCGGGCAAGACCGGCTTCGCCCACCTCTTCGAGCACGTCATGTTCCAGGGCTCGCGCAACGTCAAGAAGGCCGAGCACATCGCCCTGGTCCAGGCGGCCGGCGGCACGATCAACGGGACCACCTGGCTCGACCGCACGAACTACTTCGAGACCCTGCCCTCGAACCAGCTCGAGCTCGCGCTGTGGCTCGAGGCGGACCGGATGGGCACCCTGCTCGACGCGCTCAGCCAGGAGAACCTCGACAACCAGCGCGAAGTGGTCAAGAACGAGAAGCGCTCGACCTACGACAACCGGCCCTACGGCAGCTGGTCCGAGAAGCTCCAGGCCCACCTCTATCCCGAAGGCCACCCGTACCACCATTCGACGATCGGCTCGATGGCCGACCTCGACGCGGCTTCGCTCGAGGACGTGTCCGAGTTCTTCCGGACCTACTACGCCCCCAACAACGCGGTCCTGGCCGTGGTCGGCGACGTCCAGCCGGAGCAGGTCCGGGAGCTGGCCCAGAAGTATTTCGGCGGGCTCCAGCCAAATCCAGCCATCCCGCCGGTGGCCGACATGAGCCTGGCGCCGACGCTTGGCGGAGAGATTCGCGAGACGGTCATCGACCAGGTCCCGCTGCCGCGCCTGTACTTCGGCTTCCGGGCGCCGGTCATGGGCGATCGCCGGCTCGACGCCCTCGAGGTGGCCATGCAGATCCTGGCCGGCGGCAAGGGCAGCCGGCTCGAGCGACGGCTCGTCCGGGACGACCAGATTGCCCAGGACGTCGTGGCCTTCGTGCTGGGCTTCGTGGGCGGCGGCTCGATGGCCTCGGGCTGGGTCACGGCTCGGCCCGGGATCGAGCTCGAGCGGGTCGAGGCGGCCTATCTCGAAGAGCTGGACCGGATCACCCGCGAGCTGGTCACCGACGACGAGCTGGCTCGGGCCAAGGCCCTGATCGAGACCGAGGAGCTGGGTGCTCTCAGCCGGGTCGAGGAGCGGGCCGACCGGCTGGCCATGTACGCCACCCTGTTCGACGATCCCGACCTCATCAACACGATGCTGCCACGCTACCTGGCCGTCAGCGCCGAGGACATCCGGGCCGTTGCGGCTGATGTGTTCCGGGCCGACAACCGCCTGGTGATGACCTACCTGCCGGCCGACAGTGGCGCCGAGGAGACCGCGGCATGAGCGAGTCGACCGTGATCGCGACCCGGCCGACACCCGGCCATCCGCGCCCCTACGAGTTCCCGGCATTCAACCGGACGAAGCTGGGCAACGGCCTCGAGGTCATCGTGGCCCCGATGGCCGGCCGGCCCCTGATCACGGGCTCCCTCGTGATCCGGAACGGGGCCGCCGACGACTCCGACGCCGACGGGGGAGCCCTCGTGCTGGCCAGCCGGGCCCTCTCGGAGGGGACCCGCCAGTACGACGCCGTGGCCCTCGTCGAGGCCACCGAGCGGCTGGGTGCCGCCCTCAACGCGGATGCCGGCTGGGACGCCTCGACGGTCAGCGTCGAGGTCCCGGTCGAACGGCTGGAGCCGGCCCTGGCCCTGCTGGCCGAGCTGGCCGCCCATCCGACCTTCCCCGAGCGCGAGGTCGAGCGCCTCCGGGAGGAGCGCCTGAACGACCTTCTCCAGGCCAGGGCAGAGCCACGCCGGAGGGTCGAGGAAGCCTTCATCGGCACGATCTACGGGCCGGCCTCGCCCTATCGCCGGCCGTCGGGCGGGGTGGCTGAAACGGTCGAGCTGCTCGACCGGGAGCGGCTGGCGGCAGCCTGGGCCCGGGGTTTCGACCCGGCCCGGATGACCCTGATCCTGGCCGGCGACCTGGCCGGCGCCGAGCCCGAGGCGATCGCCGAGCGGCTGCTCGGCGGCTGGTCGGCCGGCCCCGGCGCATCGGCCGGTGGGACCGTGTCCGACAGCGCCTCCGGTGGAGGGCAGCGGATCAGGCTGCTTGACCGCCCGGGCTCGGTCCAAACCGAGATCCGGGTCGGCCATGTCGGCGTGCCCCGCCGCATCAGCGACTATGCCGCGCTCAGCGTCATGAGCGCGATCCTGGGCGGCCTGTTCAACTCGCGCCTGAACATGAAGCTGCGCGAGGAGAAGGGCTACACCTATGGCGCCTCGGCCGGCTTTGATCCGCGCCGGGCGGCTGGCCCGTTCGCGGCCCGGGTGGCGGTCAATACCGAGGTCACCGTGCCGGCCCTGGTCGACCTGCTGGCCGAGCTGCGCAAGATCGGCGAAGCGCCGGTCAGTGCGGCCGAGCTGAATGCCGCGCGCGACTTCCTGGTGGGCGTCTTCCCGCTCCGATTCGAGACCCCGGGTCCAGTCGTCGGCTCGCTCAGCGGCATCGTCGTCCATGGCTTGCCGGACGACGAGCTGGCCACGTATCGGAGCCGGATCGAGGCAGTCAGCGCGGCCGATATCCAGGCCGTCGCACGGGCTCGGATCCATCCCGACGAGGTCGCAATCGTGATGGTCGGCGATGCCGGCCGGATCCTGCCCGAGCTCGAGGCGGCCGCCCTCGGCCCGCTCGAGGTCATCCGCGACGATCCGGACGAGGCCGATCGCTAGCCCGACCGCCGCGGCGACGCCCACCCCAACCGCGTCCGATGACCACGGCGGCAGGCATCCGACCACTAGCCGGATCGCCGGGTATCCTCGCTGGCATGATCATCGTCATCGGCTCGCCCTCCGTCGCCCTGGGCGAGCCCGGTCAGCCGTCCCATGCGACTGGTCGCTCGGTCGACGTGGCGCGGGGTGCCATCGATGGCGGAGCCACGGTCGAGCTGGTCGGCAAGATCGGCGACGATCCAGCCGGCGATGGCCTGATGCTCGCCCTGGCCGACCTGGGGATCGGCCATGCCGCGGTCCTGCGCGATCACGCCCGTCCGACGCCATTCGTGCCGATCACCGCGGCCGGGGACCTCGACGACCTCCTGGGCGAGGATGACGCTCCGGTCCTGCCGGCCGACCCGGGCGGCGCCCGACCAACGGTTGATGCCGGCGACCTTGACCTGGCCCTGCGCTACCTGTCCGATCATGCGGTGGTCGTGGTGGCCGAGCCCTTGGATGCCGATGCCCTGGCCGTCGTCCGGGCCGATGCCGGCTATGCCGATGCGCACCTCGTCCTGATCATCGAGCCGGGCTGGCCGGTGGATCCCGTGTCGGACGGGCTGACCGTGCTCGAGGCGCCCGATGCCGATCCCGATGGCATCTTCGGGCGGACCGTCGGCCGCTTCGCCGCGGCGCTCGACCAGGGCAGGCCCGGGGCCGAGGCCCTCGAGCAGGCGACCGCGGGCGCCGGCTGGCAGGTCAGCGCCGGCTGAGGTTCAGGCCGGCTCGATCAGCTCGGGCCCGTCATTGCGGACGCTGTTCACGAGCGGGCGAACGGGATACAGCTCGATCTCGTCGTCGGGCGCCGGCTGGAGCAGAGCGCCGAGCTCGCCCATGTCCGTGTTCGTGGGATCCAGCCAGCGCTTCCAATCGCGCGGCCCGAGGATGACCGGCATCCGATCGTGGATCCCCGAGAGGGCCTGGTTGGCGGCGGTGGTGATGATCGTGAATGAGCGGACGACCTGCTCGGTCTCGGGGTGGTGCCAGCCGGACCACAGGCCGGCCAGGGCCAGCGGCGCCCCGTCGGGCCGGTGGATCAGGAACGGCTGGCGAGTCCCGTCGGTGCGCTGCCACTCGTAGAAGGCGTCGGCCGGGACGATGCAGCGGCGCTTCTTGAAGGAGTCGCGAAAGGCGCCACTCGTATCGAGCGTCTCGGCCCGGGCGTTGAACAGCTTGGCCGCAATCCGCTCGTCCTTGGCCCAGGACGGGATCAGGCCCCAGCGGTAGGCCCGGATCGCCCGCCGATCGCCTCGTTCCACCACGACCGCCGCTTCGTCGGTGGGTGCCAGGTTGTAGCGCGGCTCTAGCGCCTCGGGGGCCGGCTCGGCCTCGAACAGCTCGGCCAGCTCGGCGGTCGGCCGTTGTTGGGTGAACCGGCCGCACATCAAATCGATTTTAGCAGCGCGCCTGATATCGTCCGGCGATGGATGAGCCCAGCCGTGAGCGCGCCCCGCAGGGAACGCTGAGCCGGGTTGAGGCCCTCAACCACCTGGCCCGGGCCGACGCCCTGCTCGGCTCGGGTGACCTGCAGGACGCGGCCAACCTGTACTCGCGGGTCGTGGGCTATCCCGAGGCGGCGATCACGGCAGCGGCGATGCTGGGCGTGGGCAACGTCTGGTTTCGGGCCAGCGAGGAGGACCAGGCCCTGAGCAGCTGGCGGGCGGCGGTGGCCGTCGGCGAGACGCCCAGCACCTATCCGGCCTGGCGCAATATCGCAGCCGAGCTGGTCCGGCGGGGCAGCCTGCGCGACGCGATCAAGGCCTACCGCGAAGCCGATCGACGGGCACCGGCGGCGGACAAGCCCGAGATCGCCAGCCGCCTGGGCTGGCTGGCCAAGGAGACGGGTGACAGCGGGGCGGCGCGCCGCTACTTCGCCCGAAGCCGGGGCGACGGGCTGCCGTTCACGATGACCAACGCGATCATCGTGATCACGATCGCGGCCTACGTCCTGGCCCAGCCGGGCAGCGAGTGGTTCAACCGCCTCCTGCTGGACAAGCAGGCGGTTGCCTCAGGCGAGTACTGGCGACTGTTCACGGTCGCGCTGCTCCACGAGAGCCTCATCCACATCGCCTTCAACATGTACGCCCTGTACCTGGTCGGACCGATCGTCGAGCGGATCTACGGCTGGAAGATCTTCCTGTTCATGTACCTCGCCTGCGCCCTGGCCGCGTCCGTGGCGAGCTTCGTGCTGGGCGATCCCAACGTCCAGTCGGTTGGCGCCTCGGGCGCGATCTTCGGCCTGTTCGGGGTGCTCTTCGTGGCCGGCCGAATCTACAAACCGGTGCTCGACCGGCAGAGCCGCAACCTGACGACCCAGATCGGCGCCCTGATCCTGTTCAACCTGATCTTCGACTTCACGGTCGGGGCCGGCTCGATCGACAATTTTGCCCACCTGGGCGGGCTCGTGGCCGGGGCCTGGCTGGGATTCGTCCTGGTCCCGCGCGGCGTGCCGACCCTGGCCACTGGCTGGATCCGGACGAATGGCCTGCGGCTGCCGAGCGATCCGCGGGCGGCGGACGCGCTGCGCGTCCTGGCCGTGGGTGCCCTGCTGGCCGTGTGCGTGGCCGGGGTGATCGTGGGCAGCGACCCTGCAAGGTTCGTCCCAGGCTGATCACCAGGACCCGAACGAGCTCGGCTAGCTGGCGACGGGTGGCGTGCGGGGCAAGTCGATGATGACCCGGGCGCCCCGGGGAGCCAGGGATTCCGCCCGCGCTTCGCCACCGTGGGCACGGGCAAGCTCGCGCACGATGGCCAGGCCCAGGCCGCTGCTCGTTCCGCTCCGGGCGGGATCGCCCCGGTAGAACCGATCGAAGATGCGCTCGGTCTCGCCGGGCGGGAAGCCCGGCCCGTCGTCGCTGACGAGGAGGGTCAGCACCTCGGCCGTGGCCCGTGCCTCGAGCCAGATGTGGCCACCCGGGCTGGGCACGACGGCGAGGGCGTTCTCGATCAGGTTGCCCAGGATCCGGTCGACGGCCACCCGATCGGCGCCGAAGCCCAGGTCCAGCGGCGCGGCCCCGACTTGATCGCCGGCCGCCGAAGCGCCGATCACGGCCAGCTCGACGCCTTGCGCGGTGGCCCTGGCGCTGAACCGCTGGACGGTCTGGTCGAGAATGGTCCCGGCGTCGAGCTGCTCGGCACGAAGGCCCCCGGCTCCGCTCCGCAGGCGGTCCATCGTGTCGAGCTCGGCCACGAGGTGCTCCAGCCGGTCGGCTTCCTGGCCAATGGTCTGGCCGGCCTTGACCGCTTCGGGCCCCGTGACCGTGCCGTCGGCGATCGCCGCGGCGAAGCCGCTGATCACGGTCAGCGGCGTCTTCAGGTCGTGGCGCAGGTTGGCCAGGAGCTGCTCCTCGCGCTCGCGCACCGCCCGCAGCTCGGCGGTCATCGCGTTGAAGTGCTCGGTCAGCTCGCGGACTTCGCGCGGCCCTTCCACGGGCAAGGCCGCCTGACCGGTCGTGGGCAGGGCCGCCGTGGCGACCTGCAGCCGCCGGAGCGGCCCGGTGACCGAGCGGGACAGGACGAGGGCCAGGGGAGCCGCCGACCAGGAGCACGGCCAGCAGGCCAATCGGGATCGCCCGGGCGAGGTCGCCCAGAGCCTCGGCCCCGGATCGATCGAGGGTCGCGAAGACAACCGACCGGGCGTTGACCTTGGTTGCCGCCCACGAATGGAGCTTGCCGTCGGCGAACTCGCTCGTGCCGTGGACGTCCTGGCCGCGCAGGCTCGCCGTGGCCAGGTCGATCGTGCCCAGGACGGACGTCGCGCCGTTGATCGGATGGAGGACGCCGTCGGGTGTGGCCAGCAGGATGTCGACGTCATTGGCCGCGAGCTGGGTCTGGGTATCGGCCAGGGCACCCTGCAGGTTGCCCGAGGCAATGCTCTGCCGGAGCTGGGGCAGGAGGCTGTCGGCAAGGTCGGCCATCCGGCTCTCGGTCGATGCCCGGTGGAGGTCGCGCAGGACCACGAAGACCGTGCCGCCGATGGCAATCAGGAGGGCCAGGGACAGGACGGCGAAGGCGGCGATGATCCGCCCACTCAGGCTGCGCGGCACTGGTGTTAACCCGCCACCGGCTCGCGCCCGGGTGGCACGAGCCGATAGCCCAGGCCCCGGATCGTCTCGATCGACGGCCCGTCCTCGCCCAGCTTCTTGCGGACTTCGGCCACATGGACATCGATCGTGCGGGTCTCGCCCGGGAAATCGGTGCCCCAGACGCCCTCCAGCAGGGCATCGCGGGTGAGGACCAGGCCGGCATCCCGGGCCAGGGCGGCCAGGAGGTCGAACTCACGCGCCCGCAGCTCCAGCCGGCGCGTCCCGACGGTCGCCTCCCGCCGGCGTGGGTCGATCCGAAGGCTGCCGACCTCGATCGGCCGGCCTCCGCGACCGGTTGCCTCGGTCCGTCGGAAGATTGCCTTGATCCGGGCGACCAGGGCCCGCGGGTTGAATGGCTTGGACACGTAATCGTCGGCGCCGAGCTCGAGCCCCACGATCGAGTCGATCACGTCGTCGCGGGCCGTGAGCATCACGATCGGCACGTCGCCCCGCCGGCGAAGCTCCCGGCAGACCTCGAAGCCGTCGATCTTGGGCAGCATCAGGTCAAGGATCACCAGGTCCGGCTCGTGCCGGGCGTGGAGGGCCAGGCCTTCCTCGCCGTCGCCGGCACTGATCACCGTCCAGCCCTCCTTCTCGAGGTAGAGCCGGAGGAGCTCGACGATGTTGCGCTCGTCGTCCACGACCAGGATCGTCTTCATCGCGCCGAGGATACCCGGGCGTGTGTCGCCCATGGCCCCCGGGTGTAAGCGGCGTGTAAGACGGGGTTGATGCCGTAGGATCGGCCCATGTTCGCGACCCTCCACGGAGCCTACCCGAGCGCGCCCTTCGACTCGACCAATCCGGCCTCCGTCGACTGGGCGGTCGCGACCGTCCTCGAGGCGCAGGCTGCCGCCGGCCTGGCCCTCCTGACGGACGGTGGCCTGCGCACGCCCGACCTGCTGGCCGCGACCGTCGCCGGCCTGGCCGGGATCGAGTCCAGCCGCGGCCGTCGGTCGGGTGGCGGGAGAGCCGCCGCGGGTGGTCAGCCTGCCGGCCTGGGAACGACCGGGCCTGGTCGACGCGTGGCGGTCGACGGCGGAGCTGACCGACCTGGCCGTGAAGGCCCGCCTCGTCGGTCCGTACTCGCTCGGCCGCCGCCTCAGGCGGGGCAACTTCGGGCGGCGCAAGCTCACGATCGCCCTGGCCGGGGCCCTCAACGCCGAGCTCCTGGCGCTGGCCCGAGCCGGTTGCCCGTTCGTCCAGGTCGAGGAGGACGACGCCATCCGGATCGGCACCGATGGGGTCGAGCGAAAGCTGTTCGTCGAGGCCCAGACCATTCTGCTGGACCGCCTGCCCGACGCCACGGCGGGCTTCCACCGGAACCTGGCGATCAGCGGCGGTAACGCCGACACGGCCGGTCCGCCGACCTTCTTCACGGCTCCCTACGAGAGCTATTTCTTCGACCTGATCGACGGGCCCGACAACTGGCGACTGATCACCCGAGCGCCCAGCGAGCGGGGGATCGTCTGCGGCGCGGTCGACCCGCACGCCGCCCAGATCGACGACAAGGAGCTGATCGTGTGGGCGGCCTCGTATGCCGCCAGCGGTGGCCGGGGCTTCGAGCGGGTCGGGGTCGCTCCGGCCGGCAGCCTGGCCGGGCTTGATCCGGCCGTCGCCCGGCGCAAGATCGAGCGCCTCGGGGAATCCGCTCGGATCGTCGAGGCGCGCGGCGAGATCCCGATCCAGGCCCAGCTCGATCCGCGCGCGATCGACGCCCGCAGCGCGGCGCTCGGCCGCTGGACGCCGCCATCAGAGCGGCCTGCCCGCCGGCGCCCCTGAGGCTGGTTGTCAGGGGCCCCCCGGAGTGCCAGCATTGGCGAGCAATCTCTGGGTATCGACACGCCGGATCTGACCGGCCGAACGGAGGGCACGCCGCAGTGCGGACGGCCCAGCTCATTCCCGGCGTGCGCCCGGCAGACAACCTCACGGGTGGGGTACTGGCACGCGACCTGGTCGTGGCCGGCAGCCGCTGGCCAAAGGGCCGCCGCCTGAGTCCGGCCGACCTCGAGCTGCTGATGAGCCCGGACACCGTCATCGATGCCCGTCGCGGCCTGGACATGCGCGGCCTGACCGTCCTGATCCCGGACGCCGATGACGTCCACGAGGACGAGGCGGCACTGCGGCTGGCCGGTCTCGTGGCCGGTGGTGGCCTGACCAGGCGCGGGCCGGCCGAGAGCCGAGTCGACCTGCTGGCCGCCGTCGATGGCGTCGTGCACGTTCGGATCGGTCGCCTCGAGAGGCTCAACCGGCTCGACATGATCGACGTCTTCACCGTCTATGACGGCCAGACGGTGCGTACTGGTGAGCTGGTGGCCAGCGCCAAGATCGCCCCCCACCTCGTTCCGGCGGCCGTGCTCGATCGCGCCGCCGCGCTGGTCGGACCGCGGGGCCTGGTGGACGTGGCCCCGTTCGTGGTCCGGCGCGTGGTCGCGATCGTCAAGGAATCCGTCCATCCGCCCGCCCGCCAGCGGTTCGAGGCGAGCGTTCGGCTCAAGGTCGAGGCGCTCGGCTCGCGCCTGGTCGACGTTGGCTATGTCGAAGATTCGACCGAGGCCGTCGCCCGGGCGCTGGCCGAGGCGAGTCGCCGGGCCGATCTGATCCTGACCGCGGGTTCGGCCTCGACGGATCCGGCTGATGCCTTCTTTGGCGCGATCGAGCAGCTCGGTGGGCGGGTCGTGCGACACGGCGTGCCGGCTCACCCCGGGTCGATGCTGTGGCTCGCCCGGATCGGCCGGGTCGATATCATCGGCCTGCCCACTTGTGGGGCCTACTCGAAGGCGACGGCGGCCGACCTGATCCTGCCTCGCCTGCTGACCGGCGAGCGGGTCTCGCGTGCCCTGGTGGCCGGCCTGGGCCATGGCGGCGTCCTGTCGCACGAGATGCGCTTCAGGTTCCCGGACTACGCCCGGGACCTCGACGCGCCCGACGGCTGAACAGGTGCGGCGGTAGATTCGAGCCATGACGCCAGCCCGATCCAGTCAGCCTGCCGCCGGAGCCACCTCGGTCGAGGCTATCCAGGCGTCCTTCCGCGAACGCGACTACATCGCCGATCGGTCAGTGGCCACGGCCGTCTTCCTCGCCCTGGAGCTCGAACGCCCGCTCCTGCTGGAGGGCGAGGCCGGAGTCGGCAAGACGGAGCTGGCCAAGGTCCTGGCGGCCACCCTGGGCGCGCCGCTCATTCGACTCCAGTGCTATGAGGGGCTGGACGTCACGAGTGCCGTCTACGAATGGAACTACCCGCGCCAGATGCTCGAGATCCGCCTGCTCGAAGCGCGCGGCGAGGCGGATCGAGCCACCGCCCACGACATCTTCGGCCCCGACTTCCTGATCCGCCGGCCGTTGCTCCAGGCGCTCGACGCCTCGGGCGGGGTGGCCCCGGTCCTGCTGATCGACGAGATCGACCGGGCCGACGAAGAGTTCGAGGCGTACCTCCTCGAGATCCTGTCCGACTTCCAGGTGACCGTGCCCGAGATCGGCACGATCCGGGCCGAGCTGACCCCCCGGGTCATCCTGACCAGCAACCGCACCCGCGAGGTGCACGACGCCCTCAAGCGGCGCTGCCTGTACCACTGGATCGACTACCCCACGTTCGAGCGGGAGCTCGAGATCGTGCTCACCCGGGTGCCCGCCGCACCGGCCCGGCTGGCCCACCAGATCGTCGCCTTCGTCCATCGCCTGCGGGAGGCCGACCTGACCAAGGTGCCGGGGGTGGCCGAGACGCTCGACTGGGCCGCGGCCCTGCTCGCGCTTGGGGCGGCCGAGCTGACCCCGGCGGTCGTCGACGACACGCTCGGGGTGGTCCTCAAGTACGAAGAGGACGTCCGGGGCGTGCGCGGCGAGATGGCCAGGCAGCTGCTCGAGGAGCTCGCTCCCGGCGCCTAGCCGCGGCGAGCAGACGAGGTGGACAGACCCGGCGAGCCCGTGGGACGCCCGAACGACGGCCGTGACCTCCCGGCGTGGGTCGTGTCCATCGACGCCCCGGGTCGGGGCCGCGGCTCGGCGGTCGATGGCCGGCGCTTCCTGGGCCGAGCCGTGCGCTTCGCCCGGGAGCTCCGGCTGGCCGGGCTGGCCACGGACCTGGGCGCCGCGATCGACTTCAGCCGGGCCCTGGGGATCGTGGCCATCGGCGACCGCGAGCAGGTACGGGCGGCTGGCGAGGCCGTATTCGTCCGGCGCCGGGACGAGATCGAGATCTACAACGAGGTCTTTGCCCGATTCTGGCGGGCGCGCGGCACGCGCCTGCCGGCCCCGCAAGGGCCCCTGCCGGCCCAGCTGCCAGGCGACGAAGCCGGCGTCGACGACGAACCGGCCGACGCCGGCGAACAGGGCGCCAGCCAGGACATTCGCGAGTCGACCCCGGAAGGATCGGCCCAAGCGGCCGACGACGGCGAGGATGAGGATGATGAGGGCGCGATCGATGGGTTGGCCGTGTCCGAGCTCGCCTACGGCCAGGGCGCGGTCGACCGGCATCAGCAGTTCGACCGGATGAGCGCCGCCGAGCTGCGCGAGGCCGAGCGCCTGATCGATCTCCTCCTGCCCAACCTCGAACGCCGCCGGACCCGCCGGAGCGAGCTCCATCACCACGGCCGGACGGTCGCGCCCCGGGCCATGTTCCGACGCAGCCTGGCCACCGGCGGCGATGTCCTGAACTGGGTCTGGCGCCGGCCGGTCCGGCGACCCCGCCAGCTGATCGTGATTTGCGATATCTCGGGCTCGATGGAGCGCCATGCCCGCGTCCTGCTCCGTTTCAGCCAGGCCCTGGCTGCATCGTCCGTCCGAACCGAGGCCTTCGTCTTCGGGACCCGCCTGACCCGCGTCACCCGCCTGCTGCGCGACCGGGATCGGGACCGGGCCCTGACCCGAGTCTCGGAGACCGTCAGCGACTGGTCGGGCGGCACCCGGATCGGCGAGTCGTTCCGCACGTTCAACCTGCGTTGGGCGCGCCGGGTGATGCGCAGCAGCGCCGTCGTCGTCGTGGTCAGCGACGGCTGGGACCGGGGCGATCCCGATCTCGTCGCGGTCGAGACGGCCCGCCTCCAGCGCAGCTGCCATCGCCTGATCTGGCTCAACCCACTGGCCAGCGCGCCGGGCTACCAGCCCCTGGCCGCGGGGATGTCGGCGGCCATGCCCTACATCGACGATTTCGTGCCGGCCGGCACGATTGCCAGCCTGCAGCGCCTGGGCGTGCTCCTGTCCGATGCCTCGACCCGGCGCGAAGCCGCTCGCCGGGCGCGGGGCGGGGGAGGGCATCGGGTCGCGTCGCCCAGCCGGGCGCCGTCGACGAGGACCCTGCCCGGAGCACCACGGCCGGCCCGGATCGTGAGCGTCCGGCCCGAGGTCCAGCAGCTGGCCAGCGTCGCAGCCAGCGATTTCGGCCTGGCGGCCACGGCTCGCCCCCTGCCCGGCGGCGCGGCCGGCAGAAAGGACCCCATGCGTGAGCTGATCGACACGATTGATGCCTGGCAGGCCGAGGGTGCGAACTTCGGCCGGGCCGTGGTCGTGCGGACCTTCGGCTCGGCCCCTCGGCCCGCCGGCGCGGTCCTGCTCGCCGCGGCCGACGGGCGACTGGCCGGCTCGGTCAGCGGCGGCTGCGTCGAGGGCGCCGCCTTCGAACAGATCCAGCAGGCGAGGGCGGCCGACCGGGCCTGGGTCATTCGCTATGGGATCAGCGACGAGCAAGCCTGGGATGTCGGCCTGGCCTGCGGCGGCACGATCGATGTCTTGGTCGAGCCCCGGGTTCGGGCCGAGGTGATCGGCGCGGCCCGCGAGCCCGGGATGTGCGTCGCGATCCCGCTGCCGGCGGATTCGCCGACGGCGGACTTCGGCCCGGCGACCCCGGGCGAGGGCGAGCCGATGCCGGCGGTGATCCTGGTCGGCCCGGACGGATCGCTGAACGGCTCGCTCGGATCCGCCGCCGATGACGCGGCGCTCGGGGCGGCCGCCATGACAGCGCTCGAGCGGGGCGAGTCGAGCACGATCAGCGTCGGTGCTCGCCAGGTGTTCCTGGAGGCCTATCCCGTCCGCCCCCGGCTCGTCGTGGTCGGGGCGGTGGAGGTGGCCCGCTACCTGGTCCGCTTCGCCCGCGAGCTGGGCTACGAGACGATCGTGGTCGACGGCCGGGCCTCGTTTGCCACGGCGGCCCGCTTTCCCGACGTCGACCAGCTGATCGTGGGCTGGCCGGATGAGGTGGCCGACGAGATCGGACTGGGTCCGACCGACGCGGTGGCTGTCCTGACCCACGACCTCAAGTTCGACGAGCCGGCCATCGTCGAGGCCCTGCGCCGCCACTGCCGCTATGTCGGAGCCGTCGGCTCGCGCAAGACCCAGGGTGACCGGCAGGAGCGCCTGCGCGAGGCCGGCCTGAGCTCGGACGAGCTGAACCAGCTGCGCGGCCCCGTTGGTCTGGACCTGGGTGGCCGGGCCCCGGCCGAGATGGCTCTCGCGATCATGGCCGAGATCGTGGCAGAGCGGCGCGGCGGGACCGGCCAGCCGCTGCGGGAGCGAGCCCAGGGGTGAGCCCGAGCGGGATCGCGGCCCGAACTGGGACGACCGCGATCGTCCTCGCAGCGGGGGCTGGCTCCAGGTTCGGGGGAGCCAAGCTGCAGGCGACGCTCGGCGGCCGGCCGATCCTGCAGCGTGTCCTGGACCAGCTGGCCGAGGCCGGCCTGACGGACATCGTCGTGGTCCTGGGCGAGGACGCGGCCGAACTCGAGTCGGCGATCGAGTGGCGGTCCGAGCGGCCCATCCGAAACCCGGATCCACCCCGGGGCTTGTCGAGCTCCGTGCGCATCGGGTTGTCCGTCCTCGGGCCTGCGACGGAGGCCGCCCTGGTCGTCCTGGGCGATCAGCCCCTGCTCGAGCTGGAGGTGCTCCGGGCGCTCCTGGATGCGCCGTCCGACCCCGCCCGGCCGATCGTCGTGCCGGCCTATGCCCGTGACCGGGGACGAAATCCGGTCCTGCTCCGGGCCGGGGCCTGGTCGCTGGCGGCGGCCCTCGAGGGCGACCGGGGCTTCGGACCGCTGATCCGGGCCCATCCCGAGCTGGTCGTGGAGATCCCGGTCGCCGGCCAGAATCCCGACGTGGACACGCCGGGCGATCTCGCGGCGCTGGAGTGGGGGCTGCGGGTCCGGGCCAACCGGGACCAGGCGGAGCGGGTCCGCGAGGGGCCCGAGCCGGCCGACTTCTATGGACCCGTCACGAGCCTGTTCCGGGCCGATCCACGCCGGACGGACGATCCCGTTCTAGCGGCCCTCCTGGCCCATGCCCGGCCGGCCGAAACCTGGCTCGACGTGGGGGCCGGCGCCGGTCGCTACGCCCTGGGCGTGGCCCTGCACGTTGGCCGGGTCATCGCCCTCGATCCCTCGCCCGGAATGCTGGCCGCCCTGCGCGAGCTGGCCGCCGAGTTTGGCATCCCGAACGTGGAGCCGATCGAGGCCCGCTGGCCGTCCGCTGCCACCCGGCGGACTGCGAGCCGATTGCGGGTTGATCGCCCATGTTGGCTACGACATCGAGGCGATCGGGCCGTTCCTCGATGCGCTGGAGCGGGCGAGCGGGCGGCTGTGCCTGGCCGTCCTGAACGACGTGTCGCCGGCGTCGCGGTGCGTCGGCCTTCTGGCCAGCCACCTGGGGCGAGGAACGGGCCGAGCTGCCCGGCCTGTCCGAGTTCGTGGAGCTCCTGCGCGCGCGCGGCCGGGCGCCGGAAGTCGACCGAAGTCGAGCGCCGGCCGCGCGACTACGCCTCCCGGGCCGACCTCCTACGCTGGGTCCGCCAGCAGCTCTTCGTCGAGGCGGGCAGCGAGCGCGATCGGCGCCTCGTCGACGAGCTCGAGGCGGTCACGATCGAAACCGGGGCTGGGGTCCGCCTGGCCAGTCAGGTTGAAGGCGTGGTGGGGATCGTCAGCTGGGAACCGTCGAAGGAGGTACGCCGTGAGCGCTGACCTCTTTCCGCCGGAGGCCCTCCTGGCCGACTACAGCGAACCCATCCGGGAGGTGGCCGAGCAGGTGCGGCTGGTCGTGTCGCGCGCCCTCCCGGAGGTCATCGAGGCCGTCCGGCCGGGCTGGCGGGTGATCGGCTACAACCTCCCACTCGGTCGTCGGAGGCCGTTCATCGCCTGGCTCATGGTCCAGCCCGAGCATGTCCACCTCGGATTTCCCCAGGGCGTCCTTCTGTCGAACCACGATGGGGCGCTCGAGGGTGCCGGCATCACCAAGCGGGCACGCTGGCTGACGGCCGTGCCCGGGCAACGGGTGCCGCCCGGCCAGTACGCGAGCTATCTCATCGAGGCGGCGCGGATCGCGGGGTTGTCGCGGTCGGAACAGGACGCGATCCGGGCCGACCGGGCCCTACAGGTTTCGAACTCGAAACCTCGTTGACGGGTGAACGACCCGGGCCTATCCTCGGTCCACGACCCTGGCGCCAACGCCCCTTCCCCGCGGCCGCCGACCCGACCACTCCTGTCGGGCGCCCGCCCGAGTCGCCGGCCAGACCGCACGATCGGCGCTTGGCGACGGTCTTGCCGACACGACGCGAAGGAGGACGGATGATCCCGGCTCAGTTCGACTACGTCCGGCCGGCGGCCATGCACGAGGCCCTCCAGATCCTGGCCGATCGTGAAGGCGAGGCCAAGGTCCTGTCCGGCGGCTACAGCCTCCTGCCCCTGCTCAAGTTGCGCCTGGCTTCACCGACCCTGCTGGTGGATATCCAGGACCTCGATGGGCTCGACGAAGTGATTGAAACCGACGACGGTCTGCGGATCGGGGGTCGGGCCACCCACCGCCGCATCCATGAGAGCCCGGCCGTCCAGGCCCGCCACCCGCTCCTGGTCGACGCGGCCGGCGGCATCGGCGATCCACAGGTTCGCAACTGGGGCACGATCGGTGGCTCCTGCGCCCACGCTGACCCGTCGTCCGACTGGCCGGCTGTCCTGATCGCGACCCGGGCCACGATCTTCCTTCGCAGCCTCTCGGGCGAGCGCAGTCTTGCCGCCCGTGACTTCTTCCTCGATACCTTCCAGACGGCCATTGAGCCAACTGAGCTGCTGACCGAAGTTCTCATCCCCACCGCGCCGAAGCCATCGGGCGAGGCCTACGCCAAGCTCGAGCGGAGGGCAGGTGACTTTGCCACGGTGGGCGTTGCGGCCACGATGTCGCTGGGGCCCGACGGCCGGATCTCGGCGGCCGGGATCGGCCTGACGGCCGTCGCCGAGGCGCCCTTTGCCGCGACCGGCGCGGAAGCGGCCTTGGTCGGCCAGGAACCGAATGAAGCTACCTTCCAGGCGGCCGGAATCGCCGCGGCCGCCGAGTCCCGGCCAGGCTCCGACTCGCACGGTCCCGAGGAGTACAAGCGAGCGATGGTCAAGGAAATGGTCGTCCGGGCCCTGCGCACGGCAGCCGGCCGCGCGCAGGTCCAGCGGTAGGAGCAGTGTGAGATGACCACCCAGCACATGAGCCTGACGGTCAACGGCGAGATTCGCGAGGCGGACGTCGAACCCCGCTACCTGCTCGTCCACCTCCTCCGCGACACGTTCCTCCTGACCGGCACCCACATCGGCTGCGACACCAGCAACTGCGGCGCGTGCACCGTCCTGGTCGATGGCGAGAGCGCCAAGTCGTGCACGATGCTCGCGGTCAGCGCCGACGGCCACGAGATCAAGACGATCGAGGGGATGGCCGACGGGGCAAACCTGCATCCCCTCCAGCAAGCGTTCTGGGACCAGCACGGCCTCCAGTGCGGCTTCTGCACCCCGGGCATGATCATGCAGGCATCGTGGCTGCTGGCCCAGAACCCGGATCCGACCGAGACCGAGATCCGCGAGGGAATCGCCGGCAACCTGTGCCGCTGTACCGGCTACGTGAACATCGTCAAGGCGATCGACCAGGCAGCCGGCGAGCTGCGGGCGAGCGCCTCCCACGACGCGCCGGCCGAGCCGGCCGCGGCCAGCTGAGCGAGGGCGACACGATGGCCGACGCCGGACTCAAGGAGACTCCCCAGACCACCGAGGCGGTCGGCGGCATGGGCCATTCCGTCAAGCGCAAGGAGGACCCGCGCTTCATCCGCGGCCAGGGCGAGTACATCGACGATGTCAACCTGCCCGGTCAGCTCTGGCTCGACATCGTCCGCTCGCCTTATGCCCACGCCAGGATCAAGTCGATCGACGCGTCCGAAGCCCTCAAGGTCCCGGGCGTGGCCGCAGTCGTCACGGGTAAGGACCTGGATGGCTACAAGCTCGCCTGGATGCCCACCCTGGCCGGTGACATGCAGATGGTGCTGCCGGTGGACACCGTGATGTACCAGGCCCAGGAAGTGGCTGCGGTCATCGCCACCTCCCGCTATGCGGCTGCCGACGGTGTCGCCGCGGTCCTCGTCGACTACGAGCCCCTCCCGGTCATCGTCGACCCGTTCAAGGCACTCGAGCCGGATGCCTTCGTCCTCCGTCCCGATCGCGGGCCGGACAAGGCCAACAACCACATCTGGCACTGGGAATCGGGCGATCGGGACGCCACCGACGCGGCCATGGAGGCCGCCGAGGTGCGCGTCTCGGAGGACATCTACATCCCGCGGATCCACGTTGCTTCGATCGAGACCTGTGGCTGCGTCGCCGACTGGGATCCCGTTCGCCAGCAGCTCACCCTGCACATGACCTCCCAGGCGCCGCACGCCATCCGGACCGTGCTGGCGCTCGTGGCGGGCGGCGCCGGCCTGCCGATCTACGAACAGAACATCCGGGTCAAGACCCACGACATCGGCGGTGGATTCGGGGGCAAGGTGCCGGTCTACCCGGGCTACGTCCTGGCGGTTGCGGCCTCGTTCCTGACCGGCAAGCCAGTCAAGTGGATCGAGGACCGGTCGGAGAACCTCCAGGCCGACTCGTTCGCCCGCGACTACCACATTCACGCCGAGCTCGGCGCGACGAAGGCCGGCAAGATCACCTCGCTCAAGGTCCGCACGATCGCCGATCATGGCTATACCGACGCGGCCGCTGACCCCTCCAAGTTCCCGGCCGGGCTGTTCAACGTCATCACCGGTTCGTACGACTTTGACCACGCGTTCGTCGAGGTCGACGGCGTCTATACCAACAAGCCGCCCGGCGGGGTCGCCTATCGCTGCTCGTTCCGGGTGACCGAGGCCGTCCACGCCATCGAGCGGATGGTCGACATCCTGGCTCACGACATCGGCAAGGATCCGGCCCAGCTTCGGATGGAGAACTTCATCCAGCCCGAACAGTTCCCGTACAAGACGCCGACCGGCTGGTCGTACGACTCGGGTGACTATCCGCGGGCGCTCCGGAAGGCGCTCGACATGATCGGCTACGACGACCTGCGCAAGGAACAGGTCGAGAAGCGGGCGAAAGGCGAGCTGATGGGCATCGGTATCAGCTCGTTCACCGAGATCGTCGGGGCCGGCCCGTCCCATGACTTCGACATCCTGGGCATCAAGATGTTCGACAGCTGCGAGATCCGGGTCCATCCAACGGGCAAGGTCCTGGCCAGGATCGGCGTCCAGACCCAGGGTCAGGGTCACGAGACGACCTTCGCCCAGATCATCGCCGAGGAGCTGGGCTTCCCGGTCGCCGATATCAAGATCGAGTACGGCGATACCGACACCGCGCCCTACGGCCTGGGCACGTATGCCTCGCGTTCGACGCCGGTGGCCGGGGCCGCCACGGCGATCGCGGCCCGCAAGATTCGGGACAAGTCGCGCAAGATCGCGGCCCACCTGCTCGAGGCCAGCGAGGAAGACCTCGAGTGGACCAACGGCAAGTTCTCGGTGAAGGGCTCGCCCGACAAGTCGAAGACGATCCAGGAGATCGCCTTTGCCGCCTACACCAATCACCCGGCCGGCATGGAGGCCGGCCTCGAGGCGGTCGACTATTACGACCCGCCCAACCTGACCTTCCCGTTCGGCAACTACATCTGTGTGGTGGACATCGACCGGGGCACCGGCCAGGTCACCGTCCGGCGCTTCGTGGCAGTGGATGACTGCGGCAACATCATCAACCCGATGATCGTCGACGGCCAAATTCATGGCGGCCTGACGATGGGCTTTGCCCCGTCCCTGTACGAGGAGATCACCTACGACGAGCTGGGCAACAACCTGGCCGGAACGTTCATGGACTACCTCCTGCCGACTGCGGTCGAGACGCCGGCCTGGGAAGTCGCCAAGACGGTCACGCCATCGCCTCATCACCCAATCGGAGCCAAGGGCGTCGGCGAGTCGGCCACGGTCGGCGCGCCGCCGGCGATTGCCAACGCGGTCGTCGATGCCCTGTGGCATCTCGGCGTGCGCAACGTCGACATCCCGATGACGCCCCAGAAGATCTGGGCAATCCTGAACGAGAAGGGGGTCACGGCGTAGCCACGGGTTCCCTCTTCGAACGGGTTGTCGAGCTCGAGCGGACGGGCAATTCGTTCGCCCTTGCGACGGTCGTTGCCGTCCGTCGGCCGACGTCGGCCCGGCCCGGAGCCCGCGGGATCATCCATCCCGATGGGTCGATCGAGGGCTTCGTCGGTGGCAGCTGTGCCCGGCCCCTGGTCATCCGCGAGGGGCTTCGGGCGCTCGCGGACGGCCAGCCCCGCCTGCTTCGCATCAGCAAGGAGCTGCCCTCCGATTCGCGCCGAGGTGACGGCGTGGTCGACGAGATCATGACCTGCCACTCCGGCGGCACATTGGAGATCTATGTGGAACCCCACCTGCCCGCGCCTGCCCTGTGGATCGCCGGCACCAGCCCGATCGCAATGGCGACCGCCGAGCTCGGTGCCGTGATGGGCTATGCCGTGACCATCATCGACCCGGTCGCCGAGGCCGGGCTCCTGCCGGGAGCCGTCACGATCGTAGCCGGTGATGACTTCAGCGAGCTGCCCAAGCCGGCCGTCGGGCCCTACGTGATCGTGGCCAGCCAGGGCACCTGGGACGAGGAAGCGGTCCTGTCGGCACTGCGGCTTGATCCGGCCTACGTCGGCCTCGTGGCAAGCCCGACCCGGGCCGAGACGGTCCGGGCCTGGCTGCTGGCCGAGGGCGTTTCGCCGGAGCGTGTCGCGGCGGTGCGGGCGCCTGCCGGGATCGATCTCGGCGCAGAGCAGGCGGCCGAAGTTGCGGTGTCGATCCTGGCTGAGCTCGTCCAGGTCCGCCACGGCCGAGCGGGCTTCGTGGCGGCACCCGGACCGGCTACCCTGGCCGGCGCCGGCTCTGAAGGGATTGCTGCGCTGCCCGGCGCGGTCGCCACTGATGACATCATCCTGCTTGACCCGGTGTGCGGGATGACCGTTGATCGGGCGGCGGCCCGTCATCTAGCCGAGCATGGCGGGATCGTCTATGCGTTCTGCTCGATCGGCTGCCGCTCGAGCTTCGTTCGCGAGCCCGCAGCCTACGTCGGCAGCGGCGTCCACAGCGGCGGCTGAGCCCGCCGATCCCGGAGGAATTCGATGCATTTCGAAGGCACCGTCGCGATCGCCGCGCCGCGCCCGAAGGTCTGGGCGTTCGTGACCGACCCGGTTTCGGCCGGCTCGTGTGGGCCCGGGGTCGAGTCGGTCGAGCCCAGCGACGCCAGCCATTTCAAGGCAAGGGCCAAGGTCGGGATCGGCTTCATCAATGCCCGCTTTGTGTTCGACGGCGAGATGGTTACCGTGACCGAGAACGAGGTCGCCGAGGTCAAAGCCCACGGTCAGGCGCCCGGGAGCGCCGTCGATGGCACGGCCACGATGCGCCTGAGCGACGACTCGGGCGGCGGGACCACGATGAACTGGAGCGCCGACGTAAACATCTCGGGCACCCTGGCCAGTCTCGGCGCCCGTCTGATCGAGGGCACGGCCAACAAGATGATCGGCCAGACGTTCGTATGCATGAAGACCAAGCTCGAAGGTTGATCGCGATAGGGCCGCCCCGACCTGACGTCCCGTCATGGAGCTGCTGAGCCGGGCGGTTGGGCCCGTTGCCACGAACGTCCAGATCCTGGCCGACGAGCGCAGCCACGAGGCGATCGCCATCGACGTGGCCATCCCGTCGCTGGCCTGGATCGGAGCCGAGCTGGCCGCCCGGGGCTGGACGCTCAAGCTCATCGTGTCGACCCACGGCCACTGGGATCACATCGGCGACAACGCCGCGCTGAGCGCCCAGACCGGGGCTCCCATCGCCGTCCACGCCCTGGATCGGGCCCGCTTACTGCGGCCCGAGCCGATCATGGCCCCGTTCGACATCCCGCCGTCCGTGCCCGCCGTGGAGCTGGCTGAAGGCGGCCTGATCCGATTCGGTTCGCTCCGGCTCGAGGTCCTCCACACGCCCGGGCACACCGAGGGCTCGGTCTGCCTGCTCGCGCCCGACGACGGGCTCCTGCTGAGTGGCGACACCCTGTTCGCCGGCGGCTGGGGCCGAGTGGACCTGCCCGGCGGCTCGGCCGAGCAGATGGCCGGCTCGATCAGCCGGCTCGGCCGTCTCGATCCGGGGCTGCGGGTGCTACCCGGCCACGGGCCGTCGACCACGATCGGCCGCGAGAGCCCCTGGATGGAGCTCGTCAGCCAGTCCGGCCAGCTCTTCGCCTGACCTGGGTGAAGCCGGCCAGCCGGCGTGGCTCGAGTCGAACAACCTTCAGAGCGGCCGCGCGTAGAGTCTGGAGGTCCGGGCCACCCGGAAGCCGAGTTGCTCGTAGACCTGGACCGCACCATTGGGGTTCTCGGAATCCACTCCGAGGTGGGCCTGGCTCATCCCGATCGACCGGAGGCCGAGCATCGCCTCGGTGATCAGGGCCGATGCGAGCCCGCGCCGGCGCCAGGGTCGACGCACGCTGACATGCTCGAGCCAGCCGCGCTGGACGCCGAGGATCTCGTTCTCCTCGGCAAAGATTGCGGTCATCACCGAGCCGGCGACTTCGGGGCCATCCCAGGCGACCCGCCACAGGCGCGTGTCGAGGCCGGGCTGCGCGAACCAGCCGAGATAGTCCTCCTCCGTTCGATCGGTGCTGTTCCAGTGATCCCGGAACGCCTCGACGTCGGCGTCCCAGATTCGGCGATGGTCGCCAGGCTCGACCGGCCGGATCTCGAGCTCGCCGGGAAGGCCGCGGGGCTCGATCGGTTCGGACAGGTTGCGGACCATCTCGTGGCCGTAGCGAATGACGCCGTAGCCCTCAGATTCGAGCAGGGCGCGCGCCGCGGGCTGGTCGCCCAGGATCCACGACTGGAGGTCGTGCGGTCGGCCGTCGTTGGCGCTCGCAGCGACCGCTGCTGCGCGGGCATGAGACCAGCGCAGGAGCGCCCGGCCCAGGCCATGGCGCCGCCAGGCGGGGGCGACTGAGCCGTCGACGTGATGGGTTGGCCGTCCGCCATGGACCCGAACGTGGGTCTGGGTGAATCCGGACATCGTGCCGTCGATCTCCGCCACGAGCATGTCCTGACGCCGATCGAAGCCGGCGATGTGCTCGTGCTCGACCCGGAGCTCGTCCGCGGTCAGGACCATGTCGAGCTCGTCGAACAGCGCGGCTGCACGGGTCAGCGCACTGAGCGCGCCGTAGTCGGAGTCGGGCTCGAACGGCCGGAAACGGAGGCCTGGGATCGCCAGACTGGGCGAGGACTCATTGATCGTCGTTGCTGGCTCGGTCATCCGTCACCGGCCCTCCTTTCCGTACTTCGCGGTCATGTGGCGGTCGACGGCCTTGCCCAGCGTCCTCCAGTGCTTGCGTTCCTGCTCGCGAGCAAGGGCATCCACCCGGCGCGCATGGTGCCGGGCTTCGCGCTCGAGCTTGCGCCAGCTCTCCAGCCGGTCGGCGGCCAGGCTGCCCACCTGGATCGCAGCCTGCACGGCGCAGCCCGGCTCTGCGGCATGAGCGCAGTCACCGAAGCGGCAGTCCTGGGCCAGGAGCTCGATGTCGGCGAACGATGACTCGAGGCCATCGCCGTCCCACAGGCCGAGCTCGCGCATACCGGGCGTGTCCAGGACGAGGCCGCCGTCGGGGAGCAGATGGATCTGGCGGCGGACCGTGGTGTGCCGGCCGCGGTCGTCGCCGGCCCGGACTTCGCTGGTGGCCGCCCGTTCCTCGCCGGCCAGCCGGTTGAGCAGGGTCGACTTGCCGACGCCCGACGAGCCCACGAAGGCGGCCGTTTGGCCGGGTCGAAATCCGGGCCCGAACGGCATCGATCCCGCGCCCGTCGAACGAGCTGATGACCAGGACCGAGGCGCCTGCGGCGATCGCCTCGACCGCGGCCAGGATGCTGGCCGGATCCTCGGCCAGGTCGGCCTTCGACAGGAGCACGATCGGCTCCGCTCCACTGTCCCAGGCGACCGCGACGTAGCGCTCCAGCCGGCGCAGGTTGAGGTCGCCGTTGAGCGAGGCCACCACGAACACGACGTCGAGATTGGCCCCGACCACCTGGGCCTCCGTCCGCCGGCCGGCGGCCTGCCGGATCAGGGCGCTGCGGCGGGGCAGGACCGCCTGGATCACGGCATCGCCCGATGGCTCCGGGTCGACGACGACCCAGTCGCCAACGGCCGGGAAGGCTTCCGCATCGGCGCCCGCGGCGAATCGGAAGCGGCCGCTGACCGACGCCCTCCGGTCGCCCTCCGGTCCGAGCAGCTGGTACAGGCCGCGGTCCTCGGCGACGACCCGGGCAGCCAACCGGCCGGCTGTTCCATGTTCGAGCTGGGCGGCCGCCAGGGCCGGCGTCCAGCCAAGCGCTTCGAGGCTGGGATGGGCAGGATCGAAGGTCAAGGTCACGGGAGTAGTCTCCAGTGGTGGAGGGCGCCCGGCCCGCTGCCCTTAACGGGTGCGGACCGGGCGGAGATTCGGCTCGGCGGCAAGGCGGGCGCCGAAGCGCACCATCGAGCGGCCGATCGCCCGACAAATCGGGCGCTTCGATGACCGGCGGGCCTGCCGATCGCCCTCGCGCTCGGCGATGCCGCGAGCGAGACGTTCGGCGTGGATGACCCGGGCCAGCGCGTAGTGGTGGTACATCGCGGATGGCTCCTTTCTGGAGTAGGCGGTTCGGGCAGGACGGTGGAGCGCTGACGCTCCGGCGGACTCAGTTCGGTTCATCGGTCTCCTCCATTTCCTGGTGGTCGTTGTCGTCGTCGAGCGAACGACCGGTCATCGAAGGCTCCAGCGGGCCAGGTGGTTGGCCGGAGCTTCGGCCCGCGAATCAGAAGAGCCGCGGGTCGGCGATGTCAGCACATCGGCGGTCTCGCGGCTCCGGCCACCCTGGGAAAGGGCAACAAAAAACCGTGCGACCGGCTCCGGCCCACGGCTCGTGTTCTCCTGACGGCCCTTGGCCGCCGGCTGATCTACGAGATGGGCAGGAACGTTCCCGCGGACAACGCCGAGGGCGCTGGCCGGGCTGGCGATGCGGACGTCGTAAGTCATGCCGACGCCTCCTCAACTCGCGATCTACACGGGCACCCAGCGGGTGCCTGGGCAGGATAGGCCGACCGCGACCCGTTCGTCAACCCTGATCTGCCCGGACGGGTGGAAAGTTGCGCCGGTGATGGTCCGGCCGGTCGGGGACTGTGACGTCGGGAGGCCCTAGACTGCCGCCGGTGGACTCCGTCGCTGTCGCCGAACCGAGCGCAGCCGCACCCAGCGGGGCCTCCCGGGCCAACCGGCTGAGGCAGCCGGGCTGGTACGTGCCCGTCGTCTCGGGCCTGGGCGGCCTGCTGGTCTTCTCCCGCACGATGATGCCGGGGGTCGGCTTCGGGGACTGGGGCGAGATGGCCACCGTGCCGCACATCTTCGGGATCGCCCATCCGACCGGCTATCCGACCTACATCGTGATGGCCTGGCTGGCCGAGCTCGTGCCGATCGGCTCGGTCGCGTTCCGGGCCAACCTCCTGTCGGCGATCTATGTGGCGATCACCCTGGCAACCCTCAGCCTGATCTCGCTCCGGCTCGGGGTCCGGCCGATCCTGGCGATCGTGGCCGCGCTCGCCCTGGGGCTGGTGGGCACGGTCTGGATCGCTGCCGACGTGTCCGAGGTCAACCCGCTCCACCTCATGTTCGTGGCCCTGCTCGTCCATCGCGCGCTGGTCTGGGCCGATCGCCGGGCGACCCGCGATATCGTCATCGGGGGACTGCTCATCGGCCTGGGCCTGGGCAACCACCTGCTGATGCTGTTCGTTGCCCCGTTCGTCGTCCTGTTCGTGTTGTGGGCGGGCCGTCGGGAGCTGCTGGCCCGACCGTGGCTGCTCCTGGCGGCCGTCGGCGCAACCCTGCTGGGCCTGCTGGTCTACCTGTACATCCCGATTGCCGCCTCGTTCGATCCGGCCCTGCCCTACAACCACCCGACCACGCTCGACGGTGTCATCTGGCTCGTCAGCGGGACCCAGTTCCGGGGCCAATTCGACTTCCTCGACGGCCAGGGTCCGGGCGACTTCGTGGCTGCCCTGCCCAACCTGTGGACGCTGATCCTGGCCCGGGCCACGATCGTCATGCCCCTGATCGGCGGACTCGGCCTGGCCCGGCTGGTGTGGCGCAAGCCGGCCTTCGGCCTGATGTGCCTCGGGATCATGATCACTGCGACCTATATCTGGGCCAACTACCTCGAGCTCGAGCACTACCTGCTGGTCCCCTGGCTGGTCCTTGGGATCGGCCTGGCGATGGGCCTCGAGGGCCTGGCCCGGGCGCTGGCGGTGGTCCTGGCCTGGCTCGTCGTTCGGATCCGCCGGCCGAGCGAGCCGCCGGCGCCCGCCCCCGACGTGAAGGGCCGGACCCGCCTGGCCAGCGGCGCCCTGCTCGGCTCGCTCGGGCTGGTCTTCGCGGTCGCCCTGGCCAGCCTGAACTGGGCCGCCAACGACCTCAGCCAGAACACCTCCGGCCCAACCTATGTCAACGCGGTCATGACCGCGTTGCCCCGCGATGCGGCGATCCTGTCCTACTGGGATGCATCAACGCCGCTGTGGTACGGCCAGCAGGTCGAGCACCTCCGGCCGGACGTGCTCGTCGTCGACGACACCAACATCGTGTACGAGAACTGGGGCACGCGCGAAGCCCGGATTGCCTCGCTGATCTGCAGCCGGCCGGTCTTCATCCTGCGCCTCGATCCGGCCGACCTCGTTCCCACCCGGGTCGACTACCAGCTCGTGCCGTTCCTGCCCGTGACCGTCGCGGCCGGGGGCCCGACCGCCGTTGCCCCGGTCGAGATCTACCAGGTCCATCCGCTCGACCCGGCGACCTGCCCCGGCTGAGCTCGGGCGGATGCGAGGGCGAGTCCGAGGCGATCCGCAAGGCGATCCACAGGGTGAGGCACGGGCGACCCGCCGGTGATCCCGAGGGACGACGGCCGTGACCGCCGGGTGAGCGTCGGTCCGTAGGGTCCACGTAGCGGAAATCCGCCGCAACGGGAGCGGTCGACCAATGAACCTTCTTACGCTCTTTCACCCTCAACCGGGCCGGCGTCGCCGGACCGCCCTGGCGGGCCTCCTCGTCGGCTCCGCGCTGGCCCTGTCCTTGCCAGCGGCCCTGCCGGTGGCGGCCGCAACGTCCGGCGTCCCCGCGGCCGGGGGCCCGGCGGTGCTCGTGGCCGGCCTGGCCGCCTCGGCCGATCCCTCGGCCAGCTTCAGCCGGCTTTCGCCGACCGAGCGGCAGTCGGTCGAGGGCTACCTGTCGGTTGCCCGCGTCGGCTCTTCGGAGGTGCGCACGAGGCGGTCCGGGCCGCCGGGCGCCAGGGCGCTGGTACGCAGCCTGGCCAGTGGGGCTGGCTGCTGGACCTGGCGCTGGGAACGCGATGCCTACAACCTGCTCGGGTTCAAGCTGTGGGCGTACGTCCAGGAGATCGACTGGTGCGACGACGGGCTGACCATGATCGGGCCGCCCCAGCTCCTGAACTACGGCACGGTTGCGTTCCCGTTCTGGACCTGGAGCCATGCCGCCGATCACGTCTGGGGCGGGGCGGGCCAGGCCAGCTTCCGATCGTGGACCCAGGCCGACTTCAGCCTGTGCCTGTCGCCCAACCTGGGCTGCATCCAGCACGCCTACCCGTGGCTCGACATGACCGCCCATGCCAACGGCACGGCCGGCGGGTCGATCGGCTGATCAGGCCGCCGAGATGTGCTGGCCGGCCTCGAGCGGGCCATGGTCGGCCGCGACCACCCTGTTGCGGCCAGCCGCCTTGGCCGCATACAGGGCCACGTCACCGCGCTCCAGCCATTGGCTGTCGGTCAGGACGAGGTCATCCGGCCCGATCAGGTTCACCCCGAGGCTGATCGTCACGATGCCGTGAGGGTCGTTTTCGGCCAGCGGAATCCGGAGTCCAGCCACCGTTGCCCGCAGGCGCTCGGCCGCAGCGAGCAAGCCATCCCAACTGGCCACGTGGAGGATGACCAGGAACTCCTCGCCGCCCATCCGGTAGATCGCATCCTCGGCCCGCAGCGTTTGCTGGATCGTCGCGACCAGCCGGCGCAGGACCTCGTCGCCGGCCTGGTGCCCGGAACGATCGTTGATCGCCTTGAACCGGTCGAGGTCCATCGATACCAGGCCGTAGGTCATCGAAGAGCGATTGATGTGGGCCCGGACGGCGCGCAGGTCCTCGTCCAACCGGCGCCGGTTGCCGGCCCCGGTGAGCGGGTCGATCCGGGCGGTCAGCTCCAAGGCGTGATGGACGCGCTCCAGCTCGACCATGTCGGCATCCGCCCGCCGGCGCAGGGCCCGGATCTTCTCGAGCTGGGCAAAGCTTCGAATCTGGGCCGCCTTCAGGAGCACATGCCCGGCCATGCTGGCCCCCAGGGCGATCACCAGGACCACGACCAGGTCGCCCCGCTCGTCGGGCGAGAAGCGGCCACTCGGGTCCAGCCCAAGGTAGGCCAGCGCGATGCACTCGTAGCCGAGCAGCCACAGGGCATGGACCCGGGTCCGCCAGGGCAGGACGAGGGCAATCAGGCCGGGGATGACCAGCAGGTAGCCGACCGTCTGGACGGCCAGGGTCGGCACGGCAACGCCGGTCGCAATGGTCGAACCGGCCAGGCACAGGGTGACGATCGCAGCCACCAACTCCGGCCGGTGGCGCAGGTCTCGGGGCAGGTACCACCAGGCCAGGCAGGCGATGACCAGCATCGCCGCATCGGTCGCCAGGGCGAACGACACGCTGCCCGCCTGGAGGTCGAACAGGGCCAGCGCGTCGAACGCGACGGCCAGGGCGACCACCGCCACGCCGGCCCGGGTGGCCGTCCGGGTCCGCCGACGTCCGATCGCCCGGAAGCGGGCCGACTGGCCCACCACCTGGTATTCACTCGTCCGGAGCCGACCGGGGATCGTGGCCAGCCGGCGAACCTGTGCCGCGATCCGACCGGGCAGGCCGATCAACAGACGTCCGTCCCGGGAGCGGCCCGCTGGTTCATCATCGGCCGACTCTAGCCCCCGGACCCGGCGTGTCCAGTCAGACGATGGTCATGGCGGCCGGGGGCCGCTCGCGCTTCCAGCCGAGCCCGCGGACGGGCGTTTGACGCTCCCGGGGTGCGGTCCTAGGCTGGCGACTCCGAGTGCTGTTCAATCCTGCGGAGCTTTGCGTGGACCACCGATCAGACCGAATCGCCGGGGCCGCGGCTGCCGAGCAGGCAGAGCCCTCCTGGCCCGCCTCGATCACCGGCTGGATCCGGGCGGGCACCCTTGACCCGGAGCTGGCCGCCCTGGTCACGGTCATGGTCGAGCATGGACTGCCGCTCGTCGTCGCGGCACCCTCGAGCGGACAGGCCGGGGGCTGGAGCGGAACCCTCGTCCGGGACGCCCTGGGGCGGACCCTCGTGACCCGTGGCCTCGCCCCCCAGCCCCCAACCCGAACGCCGGCACCGTTTACGGTCGATGCGGACTCGCTCGAGGCGGTCCTGGCCCGGATGCCTCTGCTCAGCCTCGATTCGGTCGACGACGCCGGAGCTCGGGTGGCCATCGTCGTGATCCTGGCGACCGACCCGCCGGCCGATGCCTGGCGGATCGGGGCGGCCCATCTCCTCCGGCCGCCGCTGCGCGATGGCCACGGTCACGTCCAGCGGCAGGGCCCCGCTGTCCTCGCTACGTGGGACCCCGACCATCAGCGCTTCGAGCACTTCGCCTGGGGCGTCCTGGCCGAGCTGGCCGTCCTCGTCGACGAGCGGGCGGGCGACCTCGAGGCAAGACTGGCGACCCGGACGGAGCTGCTGGCCGGCCTGGTAGCCCACGCCGTTGACGACCCCGGCGCGGTCAGGCTGGCCATCGAGGCCGCCCGGCCGACCGAATCGAACCGTCGCCCATCGCCACTGACCAGCCGCCCGCGTCCGGGCACGATTCGATCCGAGGTTCTGATGTCCCAGCCTGACTCCAGTCCCGCCCGCTCCCGTCGCCAGACCGGCGACGAATCCGTCGAACCGCCCAAGGGCGAACCACCGAAGCCGGCCACCCTCGGTGAGCTGCGCGCCTCGGGCTGGCGACCACGAACGGTCAAGGCAGAGCTGCGCACGAACCTGCTGGCCAGGCTGGTCGAGGGAGCGGCCGTCTTTCCCGGCGTCGTCGGCTACGCCGACTCGGTCCTGCCAGCAGTCGAGAATGCCATCCTGGCCGGCCACGACCTGGTCTTCCTGGGCGAGCGCGGCCAGGGCAAGACCCGCCTGGCCCGGCTGCTCGTGGGCCTGCTCGATCCGTGGCTGCCGATCGTGGCCGGCGGCGAGCTGAATGACGATCCCTTCGCGCCGATCAGCCCGGCGGCCCGGGCCCTCCTGGCCGAAGGTGGTGACGAGACGCCGGTCGCCTGGCTGCCCCGCGACCGGCGCTACAGCGAGAAGCTCGCCACGCCCGACATCACGATCGCCGACCTGATCGGCGAGGTGGACCCGATCCGGGTGGCCGAGGGCCGCTACCTGTCGGACGAGCTCGTCCTGCACTTCGGCCTGATCCCGCACGCCAACCGGGGCATCTTCGCGATCAACGAGCTGCCCGACCTGGCCGAGCGGATCCAGGTGGGCCTGCTCAACATCCTGGAGGAGCGCGACGTCCAGGTGCGCGGCTTCACGATCCGTCTGCCGCTCGACCTGTTCGTGGTGGCCAGTGCCAATCCCGAGGACTACACGAGCCGCGGCCGGATCATCACCCCGCTCAAGGACCGCCTCGGCTCTCAGATCCGGACGCACTATCCGCGCACCCTCGACGACGAGATCGCGATCGTCCGCCAGGAGAAGGTCGCCTTCCCGGCCGAGGAGGGCGTGCCTTCGGTCCACGTTCCGCGTTTCATCGAGGAGATCGTGGCCGAGCTGACCCACCTGGCCCGCCGTTCGGGCGAGATCAGCCAGCGCTCCGGCGTCAGCGTCCGGGTCTCGATCGCCAACCTCGAGGTCCTCGAGGCGGCTGCCCTCAAGCGGGCGGTTCGCCTGGGCGAGGCGGCGGCTGCGCCCCGGATCAGCGACCTCGGCGCCGTGGTCGCCTCGACCGCCGGCAAGATCGAGCTGGAGACCGCTGGCGACGAATCGCCCGAGGACCGGATCGTCGAGCGCCTGATCACCAAGGCCGTCTACGCCACGTTCAACCGGCTGGTCGGCATCGACGAGCTCGAGCCGCTGGTCGATGCCTTCGAGAACGGCCTGACCCTCGACACCGGCGACCAGGTCCGCTCGAACGAATACGTTCGCTGGGTGGGCGAGGTGCCCGGGCTGGCCGATGCGGTCCAGCGGACCGGCGTCCTGGCCACGACCACGGACGCCGGTCGTCCGAAGCGAACGAGCCTCGGGCCGCAGGCCGAAGCCGCCCTCGTCGCATCGGCGGTCGAGTTCCTGCTCGAAGGGCTGCACCTCGCCCGGCGGCTGAACAAGGACCGGATCGGCGGCTCGGTCACCTACCGCCGATGAGCCACTGGTCACCCGACCGGCGCGATCTCGACGACGGCCGCCAGGCTCGGCCGTCGCTGGCCGGCTCGAGCGGCAGTCCGGCCGCGGCCGGCTCGACGGACGGTCCAGCCAGCTTGACCGGCCGGCCGGCCAGTCCACTCGTCCACGAGGCCCGCTTCGGCCGCTGGGACGGCAGCCAGCAGCTCGCCGACCTGTCGGCAGACGAGATCGTCTCGGCCCTGGCCGACGACATGATGGCCGACGGCGACCTGGGCGAGGCCCTGCGCCGGCTGATGGAACGGGGCTGGCGCTCGCCTGACTCGAGCCGGCCCGACCTGCCCGGGCTGGCCGCCCTGCGAGAGCGCCTCCGCGCCCGGCGCGACGAGCTCCTCGATCGATACCGATTGGGCGATGTGCTGGGCGACGTCCGGGCCGAGCTGGCCCAGATCGTCGAAGACGAACGGGGCGGTCTCGACCGGCGGCTGGGGACCACCGGGGCGGGCGCTCCGGCGGACGCGCCGTCGCCCGAGCTGAACGACCTGCTGCGCGACACGATCGGCAAGCGCCTGGAACGGTTGGACGCGCTGCCCGAGGACCTGGGCGATCGGATCCGGGCCCTGGAGGAATACGACTTCCTCGACGCGGGCGCCCGCGAGCGCTTCGAGGCGCTGGTCGAGCGCCTCCGTCGATCGGTCCTCGACCGCTACGCCGCGGGCATGGCCGACGCCGTGCGCGGGATGAGCCCGGAGGACCTCGCCGCGAACCGGGCGATGGTCCGCGACCTGGACCAGCTCCTCCAGCAACAGCTCGCTGGGGCCGAGCCCGACCCGGCCGCATTCCTGGCTCGCCATGGCGCCTTCTTCCCGGGCGCCAGGACCGTCGACGACATCATCAACCAGCTGGCCGAGCGGATGTCGGCCATGCAGTCGCTCCTGCGCTCGATGACCGCCGACCAGCGCTCCGAGCTCAACTCGCTCGTCGACGGGCTGCTCCGCGACGACCGTCTGCGTTGGGACCTGGCCCAGCTCGCAGCAACGCTGGACCAGCTGCTGCCCGACGGGCTGGGCGAGCGCTTCAGGTTCAGCGGCGAGGAGGAGCTGGGCCTCGAAGGTGCTCTGGGCCAGCTCGAGACGCTCGGTCGCCTCGAAGCCCTCGAGGGCCAGCTGGGCGATGTCGAGTCGGCGTCCGACCTGGCCCGGATCGACTCGGACCAGCTGGCCGAGCTGCTCGACGAGGACTCGGCCCGCGACCTTCGCAGCCTGGACGAGCTGGCCGGCCGGCTCGAGGCGGCCGGCTACCTGACCCGCGACGGTGACAACCTCGAGCTGACCCCGCGGGGCAGCCGGCGGATCGGCCAGAAAGTCCTCGACGACCTGTTTGCTCGCCTTCGCAGCGACGCCTTCGGCGAGCACCGGATCGATCGGGCCGGGCGGAGCGGCGAGCGCACCGAGGGGACCAAGCCGTTCGAGTTCGGCGATCCCTTCGACCTGGACCTGCGGGAGACGCTGGCCAACGCCCTCCAGCGGCCCGAGAACGCGCCGTTGGCCCGAGGCCGGCGTCCGATCCGGCTGGCCGCGTCGGACTTCGCCGTCCATCGCAGCCAGGAATCGACCCGCACCTCGACCGTGCTCCTCCTCGACATGAGCCGCTCGATGCTCCTGCGGGGCTGCTTCGTGGCGGCCAAGAAGGTCGCCGTCGCCCTGGACACGCTGATCCGGACGCAGTACCCGCGTGACGACCTTGCCGTGATCGGCTTCGCCTACTACGCCCGGGAGCTGCGACCGGGCAGCCTGGCCGAGCTGTCCTGGCACGGCTACGAATACGGCACGAACCTGCAGCACGGCCTGCTCCTGGCCCGCCGGATCCTGGCCCGCTCGGGCGCCGCCAATCGCCAGATCGTGGTGATCACCGACGGTGAGCCGACGGCCCATTTCCAGGACGGCCAGGTCGAGTTCAACTACCCACCGACCCGCCGGACGATCGAGGAGACCCTGCGCGAGGTCCAGCGCTGTACCAAGGCCGGCATCACGATCAACACGTTCATGCTCGAGCGGTCGCGCGCGCTGACCGAGTTCGTGGCCCATGTCACCCGGCTCAACCGCGGCCGGGCATTCTTTGCCGAGCCGGAGCACCTGGGCGAGTATGTCCTGGTCGACTTCGTGCGCGGCCGGACGGTCCACCGCCGGGACTGAGACCCCGGCGTCTAGAATCGTGGCTGCGTCCATCTATGTGCCGATCCGCAGCCGCGGCCAACCGAGGAGTCCAGATGCCCACCGTCGCCGATTCCGTGGCCGGGCTCCTCGGCCCTGCTCGCGCCGGGCGCACGGTGATTGAAGGCCGGCTCGTCATCGCCGACGAGGCCACGTTCCGCTCGACGACGATCCGCGACCTGGCCTGGACCGCGGCGTTTGCCGGCGACGAGGCGACGGTCGAGACCGCCCGCTGGCTCGTGTGGGAGGCCAGTCTCGAGCTCGGCGCCCACTCGGCCAGCATCCAGGACCTGTACCTGGCCCGCTCGCGGGGCGAGGTCCACGGCTTCACCGTTCCGGCCATCAACCTGCGTGCCCAGACCTTCGACATGGCCCGGACGATCTTCGAGACGGCCGAGGCGGGCTGGGGTCGGGCGCCCTGATCCTCGAGCTGGCCCGGAGCGAGCAGACATATACCTACCAGCGCCCGGCCGAGTACGCCACCAGCGTCCTGGCCGGGGCGATCGCCGCCGGCTGGCAGCATCCCGTCTTCATCCAGGGCGACCATTACCAGTTCAACGCGGCGAAATACCAGGCTGACCCTGAGAAGATGACCGAGGAGATCCGATCGGCCTGTCGCCAGGCGATCACGGTCGGCTACCGCAACATCGACATCGACAGCTCGACCCTGGTCGACCTGTCCCAGCCCAACGTCGACCTCGAGCAGCGGCCAGAACTACGAACGGGCGGCCGAGCTGACCGCCCTGATCCGGGAGCTCGAGCCGGCCGGGATCACGATCAGCGTCGGGGGCGAGATCGGCGAGGTCGGCAAGCAGAACTCGACCGAGCCGGAGCTGCGGGCCTACCTCGACGGGTTCCGGGCGGAGCTCGAACGGCGCCGGCCGGGCGCCGTCGGAATCAGCAAGGTCAGCCTGCAGACCGGCACCAGTCACGGCGGGGTGCCCCTGCCCGACGGCTCGATTGCCGCGGTCAAGCTCGACTTCGAAGTCATCCGCCGGCTGGGCGAAGTTGCCCGCGAGTACGGCCTGGCCGGGGCAGTCCAGCATGGGGCGAGCACCCTGCCCGACGACCTGTTCCATCACTTCCCGGCAGTGGAGACGGCCGAGATCCACCTCGCCACCGGCTTCCAGAACGCGCTCTTCGACAACCCGGCATTTCCGGCCGAGCTGACCCGCGAGATCGACGGTTGGTGCCAGGCCAACACGGCCGACGAGCGCAAGGCCGGCCAGACCGACGAGCAGTTCCTGTACACCCCCGCAAGAAGGCGATCGGCCCATTCAAACGGGAGCTGTGGGACCTGCCCCAGAAGGACCAGATCCTGGCCGACCAGGCGACCAAGATCGCCTTCCTGTTCAAGGAGCTGGCGGTGCTCGACACGCGCTCGATGGTCGATCGCTATATGCAGCCGATCGTCCACCACCGCGAGGCGCCGGCCGCGCTGCGCGAGGCCGTCGCCGCGTCCTGACGCCAGCCGACGGCCGGAGCCGGCCGCTCGGCCCGCCGTTGGCCAGTGCTCTCCGGCGGCCGCGGGCCAGTTGCCAGAGATCGTAACTGACGAGGGCTATTCGCGGTGGCGCCGATTTTGCGAGCGCCAGCGACGCCGTGGGGCTCGAATGGTCGTGCACGGACGGCCCGGCCTGGCGGAGCCGGATCGCAAGACGCGTTAGAACGACCCCCGACGAACATGGGCAAGACCGAGCGTTCAATGGACGGATTTGGGCACGTCGGGGCGGGCCGGGGGTCCGAGGCACACTCCATGACGCTGATGCGCCTCATGCGAATCGTCGTTGACTCTGCACCAGAGCCCACCTATCCTGCGGCCAACATGTCCGGAAGAGGGAGCCGGACCCGCGATCCCGGCGATTCCTCGCGGCTTTCACTGCTCTTGACGGGTCATGCCTCGCCCGACATCCCCCAATCGACGCGAGGCGCAGGAGGAGGGTTGTTCGTGTCGGGTCCAACCAGCGACGTCGCGGATCAGGCGGCGCGCGACGATGCGCACCTTGAGAGCCTGGGCATCAAGCCGGAGCTGAAACGGTCGCTCGGCTTCTTGTCGAACTTTGCGGTCGCTTTCGCCTACATCAGCGTCTCGACTGGAACGTACACCCTGATCGGCCTGGGCCTCGCGGTCGGCGGCCCGTCGTTCTTCTGGTCCTGGCCGTTGGTCGTCGCCGGCCAGCTCTTCGTGGCCCTTAACTTCGCCGAGCTGTCGAGCCACTTCCCGGTGGCAGGCTCGATCTACCAGTGGTCGAAGCGGCTCTCGAACCGGACCCTCGGATTCTTCACCGGCTGGATCTACTTCTGGGCCGGGGTCCTGACCGTCACGGCCGTCGCGGCAACGGTGCCCCTCGTGCTGTCGAGCATCTTCGGCTTCACCCTGAGCGCGCCATCGCCGCTGCCGGCCGTCAACAACCTGATCTTCTGGGCCATCCTGACCCTGATCAGCACGACCTTCATCAACGCCTTCGGCGTGCGGCTCCTGTCGATCATCAACAACCTGGGCGTGGCCGCCGAGATCATCGGGATGCTCGTCTTCGCTCTGATCCTGCTGATCTTCTTCCACAACCAGCCGCTGTCCGTCCTGACCACCACGGCCGGTCTCGAGAATCAGCCCGGTGGCAGCTATACCGCGGTCTTCCTGGTCGCGATGTTCATGTCCCTGTTCGTGATTTACGGCTTCGACACTGCCGGGACCTTCGGCGAGGAGACGGTCGATCCCGGCCGCCAGGCGCCGCGCGGGATCCTGGCGGCCATCCTGCTCTCGGGCGCCGTCGGCGTTCGATATTCCTGCTGGCGATCATCCTGTCGTTCAAGGATGTCCCGGGCGAGATCGCCTCAGCCCAGGCCTTCGGCCTGCCGATCGGCGACACGATCCTGGCCAACATGCAGGACTTCGGCAAGATCTACCTCGCCGTCATCCTCTTCGCCGTATACGTCTGCACGATGGCGATCCAGGGCGCGACCACCCGCCTGATGTTCTCGATGGGCCGCGATCGGCGGATGCCCCTCGGTCGGGGTCTGGGCCCACGTCAACACCCGGTTCCGGACGCCGGCCAATGCCGCCGTCGCGGTGGGCGTGCTGGCCGCGATCCCGTTGCTCGTGAGCGACAGTCCGGCCACCCTCGCGATCGGGGCGACCGGCCTGATCTACACGAGCTATTTCCTGTGCAACTTCGGCGTCCTGATCGCCCGGACGCCAGGGCTGGCCCCACCAGGGCGCCTGGTTCAAGCTCGGATCGTGGGGCACGATCATCAACGTCCTGGCCCTGGTCTGGGGCGGCGCGATGATCATCAACTTCGCGATCTGGAACTCGACCATCTTCGGGGCCTTCGGCTCGATGTCGTACACGATCCCGGCCTCGGGCACGACCGCCGCGGCGGTCTGGAACTTCCGCGACCTGACCAACCCGTTGCTCAACACGCTGACCTTCCTCGGCGGCAAGACCGTCTCGTGGCTGCCGCCGATCCCCCTGTTCGAGTTCACCCTCGGCCTGATCGTGGTCGTCGGTGGGATCTACTACCTGGTCGCCGGGCGCGGCCGGCTCGATGTCGTGCCGGTCACAGGCTGATGCGGCCACCGGTGAGGCCACGATCGGCTGACCCCGCCTGATGCCTGGATGTTCGACGGCGTGGCGAGGTATCGTCGCGCCGTCGACGCGTCCGGCGCCGGCGCCAACGGCGACGGCTAGTGCAACGGCGCCAAGAGGGAGGCACGATGACCGAGGACCACAGCCCCGACGCCGCTGCCGGGTGCAGGTGAGCGCCATGACGATCTCATGGCTGCGATGCAGCGGGTGCCCGACCTGGCCGGGCGGCCGCTGACCCTGACCGCGCTCTCGGGCGGGATCACCAACCGCAACTTCCTGGTCGAGGTCGCCGGGGAGACCGAGCGCTACGTGATTCGCCTGGCCGGCAACGACACCCACCTGCTCGGGATCAGCCGGGAGGTCGAGCACGCGGCGACCGTGGCCGCCGCCGGCGTCGGGGTCGGGCCGGAGGTGGTCGCATTCATCCGGCCCGAGGGCCTCCTCGTGACCAGGTTCATCGTGGGCTCTCCGGTCAGCGACGAGGCGGTCCACCAACCCGAGACGATTCGGCGGGTGGCCAATTCGATCCGGCGCTTCCACGAAGGTCCGGCCATCCCTGGCCTGTTCATCCCGCTCCGAATCGTCGAGGCATATCGGGCCCTGGCCCAGGCCCGGGGTGTGCCGATCCCGATCGACTACGGCCTGGCCACAACCGTCGGCCGGCGGATCGAGCTGGCCCTGCTGAGCAATCCGATCGACCTCCGGCCGTGCCACAACGACCTGCTCAACGGCAACTTCATCGACGATGGCCACCGGATCCGGATCGTCGACTGGGAGTACGCCGGCATGGGCGACCCGTTCTTCGACCTCGGAAATTTCAGCGTGAACCACGGCCTGACGCCCGGACGAGGACCGGATCCTGCTCGAGGCCTACGACGGCGGCACGGCGCGGCCCGATCGCCTGGCGCGGCTCAGCCTGATGCGCATCGTGTCCGACTTCCGGGAAGCGATGTGGGGCGTGCTCCAGCAGGGCGTGAGCACGCTTGACGTCGATTTCGTCGGCTATGCGAGCGAGCATTTCGAGCGGCTCCTGGCCAACGCCGGCGACGCCCGCGTTCGATCGGGCGCTGCACGACGCGGCCGGCGCCTGAGCCGGGTCCCGGCAGCCGATGGACCACGCTCGCGCCGTTGTCATCGGCGGCGGCATCACCGGCTGCAGCGTCGCCTTCCACCTGGCCGAGCTGGGCTGGACCGATGTCGTGCTGGTCGAGAAGGCGCAGTTGACGGCCGGCTCGACCTGTCACGCGGCCGGCCTTGTCACGGTCTTCAACCCGTCCTCGACGATGATGCAGTTCCGCCGCTACAGCGTGGAGCTGTACGAGCGGCTGGGTGTCTTCGAGAGGGTGGGCAGCCTCCGCCTGGCATCCAGCCCGGAGCAGCTGCTCGAGCTCGAGCGGGCCTCCAGCCGGGCGCGCGGGATCGGCCTCGACGTCGGGGTCGTGTCGGCGGCCGAGGCGCGTCGACTGATGCCGGCAATCTCGTCCGAGTCGCTCTACGGCGCAGTCTTCCTGCCCGTCGATGGCCACCTCGACCCACATCGGGCGACCCATGCGGTGGCCGACGCGGCGCGGGCGCTCGGGGTGCGGATCCGAACCGGCGTGCGGGTGACCGGGCTTCGACCTGTCGGCGCGGGCGAACAATCGAGCGCGTCCTGACCGACCACGGTCCGATCGAGACCGAGCTGGTCGTGGACGCAGCCGGAATCTGGGCGCCCCAGGTCGCGGCGATGGCCGGCGGGTTCATCCCGTCGACGCCGGTCGATCACCAGCACATCGCCCTGCGGGCCGTGCCCGGCTCGCGAGCTGCCGGCCGACATGCCCTGCTTCCGCGATCCGGACAACCTGGTCTACGGCAAGAGCGAGCACGGCGGGATGCTGTTCGGCGGCTACGAGCTCGAGCCCGTCAGTCGCTGGGAGGATGGCGTGCCCTGGGAGCATGCCGCCCAGTCGTTGCCGGCCGACTTCGAGCGCTTCGGCCCGCTGATGGCCGGCGCGATCCGGCGCTTCCCGTTCCTGGCCGATGCGGAGGTCATCCGGCTCGTCTGCCACCCCGATGCGATGACCCCGGACGCCAACCCGCTCGTCGGGCCGTTGCCCGGCGTCGGCGGCTTCTGGGTCGCGGCCGGGCTGTCGCTCAATGGCTTTGGCGGGGGCGGTGGCATCGGCCGGGCGATCGCGGGCTGGATCACCAGCGGCGACCCGGGCGTCGACATCGGACCCTACCGAGCCGGCCGGTTCGCCGAAACCTATCGCGATCCGCAGTTCTCGGCCGGCCTGGCGCGCGAGACCTACTCGGACTACTACCGGCTGCGCTATCCGTTCGACGCCGACCTGGCGGGCCGGCCGCGCCGGCTGTCGGCGGTCCATACCCGTCAGCAGGAGCTCGGAGCGGTCTTCGGCACGAAGGCCGGCTGGGAGCGGCCCGACTATCTCGAGCCGGGCCGGCCGTGGCGCCGGGCCGGCCGGGACCAGGCCGGCTGGGGCTGGACCCGGCCGCCCTGGCTCGACCGGGTGATCACCGAGGGCCGGGCCGTGCGCGAACGAGCCGGCCTGATCGACCTGAGCTCGTTCGGCAAGATCGAGATCGAGGGCCCGGGCGCGCTGAGCCTCCTCCAGCGGGTCGCGGCCAACAACGTCGACCGGCCGGTGGGCAGCCTGGTCTACACCCAGTTCCTCGACGAGCGGGCGGGAATCGTGGCCGACGTGACGATCGCCCGGCTGGCCGAGGGGCGCTTCCGGGTCGTCACCGGGGCCGGCAACGTGGCCGGCGACCTGGCCTGGCTGCGGGCCCGGATCGAGCCGGGCGACCCGGCGATCGCGCTGCGCGACGCCAGCGAGGAGCAGGCCGTGCTCGGGTTGTGGGGCCCCCTGGCCCGCACGATCCTCGAGGCCGTCGCCGACGGATGACGTGTCGGACGGGGCCCTGCCACTGCGCCGGGCCGGCGCGGTCAGGCTGGCCGGCGTGCCCGCCCTGGCCGCCCGGATCAGCTACGCCGGCGAGCTCGGTTGGGAGCTGTACGCGGAGCCGCGCTGGGCGATTCAGCTGTGGGATCGGCTGATGGCCGTCGGGCAGCCGATCGGCCTCGAGCCGTTCGGCTATCGCGCCCTGGAAGGCCTCCGGCTGGAGAAGGGCTATCGCTACTTCGGCACGGACCTGACCATGCTCGATTCGCCCGACGAAGCCGGCCTTGGCCCGTTCGTCCGGATGGACAAGGGCCCGTTCGTCGGGCGCGAGGCGATCCTCGCCCGCCGGGCAGCCGAGCCGGCCGGCCCGTCGCGGCGGCTGACCACGGTCACGATCGGCGCGGATGACTACGTGACGGTCTACGGGGGCGAGGCCGTCCGGCGCGAGGGCGCCGTGGTCGGCCGGCTGCGCAGCGCGGGCTACGGACCGACAATTGGGCGCACGATCGGGACGGTCTACCTGCCGGCCGGGATGGCCCCCGGCACGCCCCTCGAGGTCGATGTCTTCGGCCGCCGGGTCCGGGCAGAGACGGCTGCCGACGTGCTGGTCGACCCAGCCGGATTGCGGATGCGCGGCTAGCTCACGGCCGCCAGCCATTCCTCGAACGCGGGCCGGGCCAGGTTGCCGGCCGCCCGCGCCCAGCGCTCCTCGGCCCAGCCCCAGAAGTCGTAGTCGATGCTCGAGACGCGGGCCTGGATCGCCGCCCAGAGCGTCCAGCCAATGTCCGACATGATCATCTGGAGGTGCATCCGGGCGAGCAGCTCGGGGCCTGAGGCAGCGAACTCGGTCGGGCCGAAGTAGGCCGCGCACAGGAGGGCCGCGCGGTCGTCGTCGAAGCCCAGCTCCTGGCAGGTGTTGCCGAGCTCGAAGGTCGGATCGTTGTTACCGCTGTACTCGTAGTCGACGATCCACAGCTGCCGTCCGTCGTCGAGGTAGTTCTCGGCCAGCAGGTCGTTGTGGCAGGGGACGAGGGCCAGGGGACGGTGGGCCAGCGCCGTCTCGATCCGGGCGACGGCCGGCAGGGCCTCGCGATAGCCGGCCGGGATCGGCAGGGCCCGCTCGTCGACGACGGCCAGGTAGCGCTCGGTCAGGCGGAACATGTCGAAGTCGAGCTTGAACGGCGGGCCGGCGTGGAGCCGGCGGAGCACGGCGCCGATCCGGTCCGGGCTGTCCGGCGTCCCGAACGCCTCGACCGACATCGTCCGGGCGGTCAGCCATTCGAGGACAATCACGTTCCAGCCGGGCAGCGCCTCGACGACCGGCGGCCCAACCCCGGCTCGAGCGGCTGCCCGGGTGTTGAACAGCTCGTTGGCCCGGTCGATGGCCAGGAGCTCGGTGGCCGGCCCGGGGATCCGCACGAAGAACGGCCCGCCCTCGACCTCGACCCGGTAGTTCCGGTTGGTCAGGCCGCCCGAGATCGGGTCGATCCGGACCGGGCGACCCTGCCAGGCCGGGATGGCGGCGACCACGGCCTCGATCGTGGGGCTCGCTGCGTCGGGAGGCATGCGGGCCATTCTGGCAGCCGATACCCTGTCCGGCAGGGCGTCCGCGCTCAGTCGGCGATCCATTCCCAGCACACCACCCGCACACGAGGAGCACGCCCCGATGGACCAGGCCCAGGCGGTGATCATCGGCGGCGGCGTGGGAGGCACGAGCATCGCCTATCACCTGGCCGAGCGTGGCTGGCGGGATGTCGTCCTGCTCGAGCGGGCCGAGCTCACCTCGGGCTCCACGTTCCACTCCGCCGGGCTGGTCGGCCAGCTCCGCTCGAGCGTCACCCTGACCCGGATGATGATGGACAGCGTGGCCCTCTACCGCCGGCTCAAGGACGAGACCGGCACGGACCCGGCCTGGCACGAGGTCGGCTCGCTGCGGCTGGCCTCCACACCGGCCCGCCTGGAGGAGCTATCGCGACAGGCCGGCTGGGCCAAGACCTTCGGCCTGCCTCTCGAGCTGATTGGTCCGAACGAGGCCAAGGCGCTCTTCCCGCTGATGTCGATCGAGGGCGTCCTGGGGGCGGTCTTCCTGTCGACCGACGGCTGGCTCGATCCGTCGGGCCTGGCCCTCGCCCTGGCCGCCGGCGCGCGTGCCAGGGGCGCCCGGATCGAGACGGGCAGCCGGGTGCTGGCGATCGAGGTCGTCGACGGCCGGGTCCAAGGCGTCCAGGTCGAGAAGGGCGGCGAGCGCCGGACGATCCGGACCGAGGTCGTGGTCAACGCCGGGGGCATGTTCGCGCCCCAGATCGGGCGGCTGGCCGGGGTCAACGTCCCGATCATCCCGATGGCCCACGAGTACTTGTTCACCGAGCGGATCGAAGGAGTCACGGCCAGCCTGCCCACGATGCGCGACCCGGACAACCTGTGCTATTTCCGGGAGGAGGTTGGCGGTCTGTGCATGGGCGGCTACGAGCGTCACCCGGCGCCGTGGTCCCTGGATGGCGTGCCCGACGATTTCAACGGAAAGCTGCTGGCGCCCGACTGGCCGCGCTTCGCCGAGATCATGGACGGCGCCGTCCGGCGCGTCCCCCCGATCGCCGACGCCGGGATCAACCGGATGATCAATGGGCCCGAGGCGTTCACCCCCGACAACGAGTTCATCCTGGGCGAGAGCGAGGTACGCGGCTTCTTCGTGGCCGCAGGCTTCTGTGCCCACGGCATCGCCGGCGCCGGCGGGATCGGCCGCCAGGTCGCCAGCTGGATCGTGGACGGGGAGCCCGAGCTCGACCTGTGGAAGATGGACATCCGGCGGTTCGGCAGCCAGTACCGCTCGCAGGCCTACACCCTGGCCCGCACGGTCGAGGTCTACCAGCAGTACTACGACATCCACTATCCCAACGAGGAGCGCCAGAGTGGCCGGCCGCTCCGCCTGTCACCGGCCTACGCCCGGCTGGCTGAGCTCGGGGCGGAGTTCGGCGAGAAGTCCGGCTGGGAGCGCCCGAACTGGTTCGCCTCGAACGAGGCGGCCGGCCGGGCGGACTGGCGACCACGGGGCTGGGCCGGCGAGCACTGGTCGGCGGCGATCGGCGCCGAGGCGCTGGCGACCCGGAGGGCGGCCGGCTTGTTCGACGAATCGAGCTTCGCCAAGATCGAGATCGCGGGACCCGGGGCGGCCGCCTTCCTGGGCCGGCTGTGCGCCAACGACGTGGCCCGCGACGTCGGCGCGATCGTGTACACCCAGATGCTCAACCAGAGAGGCGGGATCGAGACCGACTTCACGGTGACCCGCCTCGCCCCGGATCGCTTCCTGATCGTGACCGGGACGGCGTTCGGCAACCACGACCTGGGCTGGATCCGCAAGCAGCTCGACGACGATCCGGCCGCCCGAGGCCGGGTCCTGGTCAACGACCTGACCTCGGCCCTGGCCTGCTTCGGCCTGTGGGGCCCCAATGCCCGGGCGATCCTCGAGCAGGTAACCCGGGACGACATCAGCACCGCCGGCTTTCCCTACCTGACCGCACGCCGGATCACGATCGGCAACGTGCCCCTGCTCGCGCTCCGGGTGACCTATGTCGGCGAGCTCGGCTGGGAGCTCTATCCGCCGAGCGAATACGGCGCCAGCCTGTGGGACAGCCTGTGGGCGGCCGGCGCCGGCCAGGGCCTTGTGGCCGGCGGCTATCGCGCGATCGACGCCCTCCGGATCGAGAAGGGCTACCGGGTCTGGTCGAGCGACATCACCCCGGACGAGACGCCCTGGGAGGCCGGCCTGGGGTTCGCCGTCCGGCTCGACGGCCCCGACGGCCGGCCGCGTGACTTCATCGGCCGCGAGGCGCTGGTCGCGGCCAGGGCGGCCGGCCCACGCAAGCGCTTGCGCTGCCTGGTCCTGGCCGATCCGCATTCGGTCTGCCTGGGCAACGAGCCGGTCCGGATCGATGAGGCGATCGTCGGCCGGGTGACGAGCGGCGGCTACGGCTTCGCGGTCGAGCGCTCGATTGCCTATGCCTACCTGCCGCCGGACCGGGCCGCGTCGGTACGCGCGGCGAGATCGAGGTCTTCGGGCAGTGGATCGGCTTCGAAGTCTCGGCCGAACCGCTCTATGACCCGAGCGGCGAACGGATCCGGGCATGAGCCGAGCATGACCGAGCCTCGCTTCGATCCGGCCGTGGCCGAAGCGGTGGCGGCCGGCACCGGACTGGAGCGCGGGGCGTGCTCGGGCGAGCGCGGCTCAGCTGGACGGCTGGCTGGCCTTCGCCCAGGCAGCCTGCGACGCGGCCGACGGCCTCGCCCTGGGCCACTTCCGGCGTGATCTCGAGATCATGACCAAGCCCGACCATTCCTTCGTCACCGTCGCCGACCAGGCGATCGAACGGCTGATTCGCGAGCGGATCCTGGCGGCCTACCCGGACCACGGCCTGGTCGGCGAGGAATATGGCTCCGAGGCCGGCAGCGCCCGCTGCCGCTGGTACATCGATCCCATCGACGGCACCCACAACTTCATCCGGGGGGTACCCCTGTTCGGGACCCTGCTCGCCCTGGAAGTGGACGGCGAGCTGCAGCTTGGGAGTCGTCTCGGCCCCGGCCCTCCGGGAGCGCTGGTATGCCCGCCGGGGCGGGGGAGCGTGGGCCGTCGGCGCGGCCGGCAGCGAGGCCGCCCGGCCGATTCACGTGTCGGCCATCGCGGACCTGGCCGATGCCCAGATCCTGTACGGGTCGGCCCATGACATCGAGGCGTCCGGGCGGGCCCCGGGCTTCGCGGCACTCCTGGGCGAGGTCTGGCGCGACCGGGGCTTCGGCGACTTCTGGGGCTATGCCCTGCTGGCCGAAGGGGCCGCCGAGGCCTGCATCGAGGTCGAGCTATCGGCCTGGGACATGGCCGCGCCGCTGGTCCTGGTCGAGGAGGCCGGCGGCCGGGTGACCGACTTTGCCGGCCGCCGGCTGATCGACTCGGGAACCCTCGTGGCCAGCAACGGCCTCCTCCATGACACCGTCCTGGCGAGGCTGGCCGGCTGACCCGCCTGTACCGATGACCCCTCGGGCGCGGGACGATCAGATGCGGTCGGGCGGGTCCGGCCCCGGCTAGGCTGCTGAGCATGGATCGACAGCGGGCTCGCCTCGCCCTCGGCACCGCCGTGATCGTGGCCCTCATCGTGGCCTGCGCTCCAGCGGCGATCGGACCGGGCTCCAACCCGCCGTCCGGCCTCTGCGATCGCGGCGGGGCTGGCCCCGGGCACGTACGCCTCGAGCGAGCCCGGCGGCGTGGTCCGGCCCATTCGCCGGCCCAGGTCAGATCGCCCAGGCCTCGTCCGGGACGGGCCCTCGACGGCGCCAGCCAGGGCCGGCAAGGCGCCCACGACCGGGGGCCGACGCCGACGCCCAGCCAGCGCCCGATTCCACTGGCCCACCCCGGCCGACGCCACTCTCGACCCCGAAGCCGACGCCGAAGCCGACGCCCAAGCCGGTGGCGATCCCGCCGCTCAGCAACTGCGAAATCTTCCCGGCCTCGAACCCCTGGAATCAGCGCATCACCAGCTTGCCCGTCAGCGCGGCAATTCGGCCACGATGATCGCCGCCATCGGCAAGACGACCGGTCTCCATCCCGACTTCGGCTCGTTCGCCGGCTATGGCATCCCGTACAACATCGTGAGCAGCTCGACCCCGCGCTCGAGCGTGACCTTCCAGTACAGCTCCGAGTCGGACCACGTCGGCTACCCGATCCCAAGCAGCCCCAAGATCGAGGCCGGCTCCGACCGGCACCTGCTCATGATCGATACCAGCGCCTGCCACCTGTACGAGCTGTTCGACGCGACGTCCAGCGGCGGTAGCTGGCATGCCGGCTCGGGTGCGACCTGGAACCTGAGCTCGAACGCCCTGCGGCCGGCCGGCTGGACGAGCGCCGATGCGGCCGGCCTGCCGATCTTCCCGGGCCTGGCCCGCTACGACCAGGACCACGCCGGGGCATCGCCATGCCCTGCGTTTCACGGCCTCGAAGTCGTGCGCCGGCTACATCGCGCCGGCGCGCCACCAGGCCGGCAGCGGCTCATGCAGCGTCGAGCCGCCGATGGGCCTGCGGGTCCGGCTCAAGGCGTCGGTCGACATCTCGGGCTTCTCGGCCCAGACCCGGGTGATCCTCCAGGCGCTCAAGGACTACGGCATGATCCTGGCCGACAACGGCTCGCCCTGGTACATCAGCGGCGCCTCGGACCCGCACTGGAACGACGACGTGCTGCACACCCTTGGCCAGATCAAGGGCTCCGACTTCGAGGTCGTCGACACCTCCGGCCTGTAGGCCGCGCGGCTGCGAGGACCGCGTCAGGCCCCGGCCGCGGCCAGGCTCTGGTCGAGGATCGATAGGGCCAGCTCCACCTCGGCCGCCGTCGTCACCAGGGGCGGGATGATCCGGGCGACGTTGGCGTAGGTGCCGGCTGAGAGGACGATGAGCTTGCGCTCGAGGGCTTCGGCCAGGACTCGCCGGGTGAGGTCCGGATTGGGGACGCGGCCGTCGCCCTCGCCCGGCTTGACGAACTCGAGCGCCAGCATCAGGCCCAGGCCGCGGACGTCGCCGATCGACGGGTGGCGTCCTGAGGCCGCGCAGGCCGGCCAGGAACTGGTCGCCGCGCTGCGGCCGCGTTCTCGACGAGGTGCTCGTCCTCGATCACGTCAAGGGTGGCCAGGGCCGCCGCGCAGCTGACCACGTTGCCGCCGTAGGTCCCTCCGTGGGTGCCCGGCGGCCACTTCTCGATCAGCTCGCGCTTGGCCAGGATGCCGCTCAGGGGCAGGCCCGAGGCGATGCCCTTGGCCATGACCAGGATGTCCGGCTCGACCGCCCAGTGCTCGACCGCGAAGAAGCGGCCGGTCCGGCCGTAGCCGGTCTGGACCTCGTCGGCGACGAGCAGGATCCCGTGCTGGCGGGTGATCTCGCGCAGGCGGGGCAGGAAGCCGGGCGGCGGCACGATGTAGCCACCCTCGCCCAGGACCGGCTCGATCACGATGGCGGCCACGTGCTCGGGATAGATGAGCTGGTGGAAGGTCAGGTCGAGCTGCTCCTCCCAGTCGCACGTGCAGTCGGTCCGGGTCATGGCGCACCGCCGGCGGCCCGATAGCAATACGGGTAGGCGGTGTGGTAGACGGACCCGGGCAGCGGCTCGAAGTGGCCGCGATAGACGTCCTTGGCCGTGGTCAGGGCCATCGTCTGGGCCGTGCGTCCGTGGTAGCCGCCGCGAAAGCCGATGACGACGGGCCGGCCGGTGGCGATCCGGGCCAGCTTCACGGCGGCCTCGATCGCCTCGGCACCGCTGTTCGACAGGAACGCCTGCCAGCCCTCGCCGGGCAGGACGTGCTGGAGCCGCTCGTGGAGGCGCAGGCCTGGCTCGTGGTAGACGATGTTCTGCTGGCCATGGATCAGCTTGGTTGCCTGGGCCGCGATCGCCGCGGCGACCCGCGGATGGGCGTGGCCCGTGTTGGTCACCCCGATGCCCGAGCTGTAGTCGAGGTAGCGCTCGCCGTGCCGGGGTGATCAGCCAGCTGCCTTCGCCTCGCTCGACCTCGATGTTGGTGATCCGGCTCCAGACGGGCGGGATGACCGAGTGGTCGGGCCACGGCCCGGGTCCGGGCCAGCGCCGGCTGAAGGCTCGGGCTGGGAAGCGATGTCGACCATGGGTGGCCTCCGTGCCGGCCCGGCCCGTGACCGGGCGATCTGCTAGCGGTTGGCTTTCCGGGCGTTGCCGGATGCTGGAAGCGCCGACGATCGCGACGGCGCCGAGGAAGATCATCGAGCCAACGACGTTGATCTGCACCGGCAGCGCGTTCTTGATGATGCTGTAGGCCCAGATCGGGAACGTGTTGGTCGTGCCCGACACGAAGCTCGGTGATGATGAAGTCGTCGATCGACAGGGAGAATGCCAGCAGGCCCGCGGCCAGCACGCCCGGCAGGATCAGCGGGAAGGTGACCTTGCGGAAGGTGGTCAACTCGTCGGCGCCAAGGTCCATGGCGGCCTCTTCGAGGCGCCGGTCGAGTCCGGCGATCCGGGCCTTGACGGTGACCACGACGAAGCTGATGTTGAACATGATGTGGGCGATCAGGATCGTGCTGAAGCCGAGCGGAAAGAGCAGTCCCTTGGGCGCCACCCCATTGAGGATTCCGCCGTGCAGGCCCGAGTTCACGAAGAGGGTCAGCAGGCTGGCGCCCATCACGATCTCGGGGGTGGCCATGGGCAGGAAGATCAAGCCGTTGATCGGCCCCCGTCCGCGGAACTGGTAGCGAGTCAGGGCCAGGCCGATGAACGTGCCCAGGACCGTGGCTGCGATCGAGGACAGCAGGGCGATCGTCAGGCTCGTCCGGATCGCGTCGGGCAGGCCCGGCCAGTCGAACGGATGGAGCCAGCCCTGCAGGGTGAAGCCGTGCCAGACGAAGTTGAACTTCCCCTGGTAGTCGTTGAAGCTGAAGATGATCATCACGGCGATCGGCAGCAGCAGGTAGCAGATCGCCAGCAAGGTGAAGAAGGGCAGCGCCCAATGGTCCACGTAGTGCAGGAACTTGCGCGGCGGCCTGCGCGCGGCGGCCCGCGTCTCGCTCTCGGTGATCGGCTGGCTGACGGCGGTCATCGGGCCTATCCGGTCAGCTGCTCGGTGCCCAGCGCCCGGGCATAGATCGAGACCCCGACGAGGATGGCTGCCATCAGCAGGAACGACAGGGCCGCGGCCACCGGATAGTCGCCCAGCAGCAGGAAGCGGCTCTGGATCACGTTGCCGATCATCACCGTCTGGGGCCCGCCGAGGAGGGCCGCATTGACGTAGTCACCGAGGGCCGGGATCAGGACCAGCAGGGTCCCGGCGAAGATGCCCGGCAGGGCCAGCGGGATCGTCACCCGGCGGAAGGCGCCCCAGCGGCTGGCGTACAGGTCGTTGGCCGCCTCGACCAGGCGCGGGTCGATCTTCTCGAGGGCGACGTACAGGGGCAGGATCATGAACGGCAGGAAGTTGTAGGTGATCCCGGCGATCACCGCGATCGGGGTGCCGATCACCGACGCGTCGGCCGGCAGGATGTGCAGGCCGTTGCGCATGAAATGAGCACCGGGCCGTCGTCCAGGAAGAGGACCTTCCAGCTGATCGTCCGGATCAGGAAGCTGGTGAAGAACGGCGCGATAACGATGAACAGCAGGAAGTTCTTGTAGCGCCCGCCGCGGAAGGCGATCGTGTAGGCGACCGGGAAGCCGACCAGGAAGGTCAGGATCGTGGCCATCCCGGCGTACAGGATCGAGTTGACGAACTGCGGGCCCGAACTTGGTCAGGGCGGTGACGTAGGCGGCGCTCGACCAGGTCAGCTTGAAGCCATCGTCGAGCGATCCAGTCGAGACCGAGGTCAGGAACATCTGGATCGACGGCAGGATGAAGAAGATGACCAGCCACAGGATGCCCGGCGCGAGCAGCAGGTAGGGCGTGGCCCGGCCGACGCGCTGGCGCAGGCTGGGCCCGGTCGGGCCCCGCCTTGATCGGCACGGTCGACGTGGTCATCGGTGGCTCGGGCGATCGAGGGGGTGGCTCAGCCGCCGGCCAGGTCGAGGTACAAGGTGTTGAGGGACATCTCGAGGTCATCCGAGAGGAACTGGAAGTTGTGCTGCTTGGCCACGACGTCGTCGGGCGGGAAGAGCAGGGCGAACAGTGCCGGATCGAGTGGGGCCGACGCATTCAGCGACTTGACCACCGCGTCCGCGCCCTTGACCGGCGAGACGTAGTACACGAAGTTCGCGATCTGCCCGGCGACCATCGGGTCGTACACGAAGTTCATCATCAGCTCGGCGGTATAGATGTTCACCGCGCCCTTGGGGATGACCATGTTGTCCGTCCACAGCATCGTCCCCTCGGTCGGGAAGACGAAGATCTGGTCGGCCGAGCCGGATGAGGCGAGGTCGCCCGACCAGACCATGGCGGCCCAGGTCTTCTTGGCGGCGAAGTTCTGGAGGTACTCGTTGCCGGTGAAGGTCAGGCCGCCGGCGACCAGCGGCTTGATGTCGTCGTGGACCGCCTGCAGGTCGTCCGCGGTGGTCGTCTGAGGGTCGGCCGCCTTGCCCAGCTTGAGCAGGCCCAGCCCGAACGTGTCCCGGGCCTCCGACAGGAACGAGACCTTCTTGGGGTCGATCGCGTACAGGTCAACCAGGCTGGCCGGTGCTGCGATCTTGGCCGACAGGAGCGACGTCTTGTCGTAGCCGATGCCGGTCATGCCCGACTGCCACGGGTAGTGGTAGTCGTTCTTGGGATCCCAGACCTGGCCCTTGAGCGGATCGCGCAGGTTGGCCGATGCAATTGGGCACGTTGGACTGGTCGATCGCCTCGGCCCAGCCCTTGGTGATGACCTTGGCCGCCAGCCAGTCGGTGATCACGATCAGGTCCCAGCCAGTGGGCGCCCCGGCCAGCAGCTCGGGCTGGATCGTGGCGTAGAACGTGTTGTTGTCCTCGATCTTCTCCTCGTAGTCGACGTCGACCTTGTACTTGGCCTTGAACTGCTCGAGGGTCGGCGACGAGCCGGGCGCGTACTTCAGGTTGGTCGCGGCCTTGCCGGTCAGGTCGATGTAGGCCGGCCACTGGGCCCAGTGGAGCGGCCCGGTGACGACCTTGGGCGTCGGCGCGACGGACGGGGCGGGCGTGGCCGGCGGCAGGGTCGGGATGGCCGCGTTGCTGGCCGGCGGTCCGGCGCTGCCCGCCGGCCCGCTGGTTGCCCCGGCGCGCTGCAGGCCGCCAGGAAGGCGCCCAGCCCGGCCAGGGCCGTGCCCTGCAGGAAGCGTCGTCGAGAGATCATCGGCAGGTCCGGGAACTGGTCGTTGGTGCTCATCGGTCTCCTTCGCGCGGCCGGGTCACGAGGCCGGCGGCGTGCTGCCGCGGACCACGAAAGTATGCTCGGGAAGCCAGGACAGGCGGACGGCGTCGCCGGCTCGGTAGAGCGAGCCCTGGCTGGTTCGCTCGACGTTCTGCTCGTACACGGTCATCGCGATCCCGCTCCTCGAACTCGACGATGTACTGGGTGCTGACCCCGACGTAGGACACGTCGCGGACGGTCCCCTCGAGCTGATTGGCCTGGGCCGGGACCGCATCCTCGGTGCGATGCAGGCGGATCTTCTCCGGTCGGATGCCGACCTCGATCGAGGCGTTGCCATCGACCAGCGCCGCCGGGACCCGCAGCCGGGTGTCGTCGGCCAGCTTGATCAGGGCGTAGGCGTCGGCCGTTCCATCGGTCGTGCCTTCGATCAGGTTGCTGATCCCCAGGAAGCTCGCCACGAAGCGGGTCTGGGGCCGCTCGTAGAGGCTCTCCGGATCGCCCAGCTGCTCGTACTTGCCCTTGTTCATGACCGCGATCCGATCCGACATCGTCATCGCTTCTTCCTGGTCATGGGTCACGTAGATGAAGGTGATTCCGACCTCGCGCTGGATCCGCTTCAGCTCCACCTGCATCTGCTTGCGCAGCTTGAGGTCGAGGGCGCCCAGGGGCTCGTCCAGGAGGAGCACGGCCGGCCGGTTGATCAGGGCCCGAGCGAGGGCGACCCGCTGGGCCTGGCCGCCCGAGATCTGGTTGGGCTTGCGCTTCTCGAAGCCGGGCAGCTCCACCAGGCGGAGCATGTCGGTGACCCGCGATTTGACCTCCGGGCCCTTGACCTTCTTGCGGCGCAGGCCGAAGGCGACGTTCTCCTCGATGGTCAGGTGCGGGAACAGGGCGTAGCTCTGGAAGACGGTGTTGACGTTGCGCTTGTAGGACGGCAGCCAGGTGACGTCCTGGCCCTGCAGCTCGATCAGGCCGCTGGTGGGCTGCTCGAAGCCGCCGATCATCCGCAGGGTCGTGGTCTTGCCGCAGCCGGACGGGCCGAGGAGCGAGAAGAACTCGCCGTCGTTGACGTCGATGCTGATGTGGTCAACGGCGGTGCTGTCGCCGAATCGCTTGACGACGTCGACGAGGCGGACATCGATCTCGGACACAGGTTCCACGGACTCCTGCGACATGGGGTTCGACCAGTCCCCGGGGGGCGGCGAGCGCGCATCGATGGCGGCGCTCCTCCAGCGATCACCGTCGATGCCGCAGGATAGGGCCGCGCCGAAAGGGGTGTCAAGAACGGTTCGGGGTGCGTTCTTCGCACTGTTGTCGCCCGTCCGCGACGAGAATCGTGCGGTTCGACCGGCCTTCGGCCACGGAATGCGCGGCTCGTCCGGGATGGCCGGCCCGTCGGCGGCGGGTTCCGCGGGGCCGCGCTACGATTGCGACGCGAATCACGTCAGAACCTGCCCCAGCAGACCTGCGCCCCGAGGACCTCAAGCCCATGATCCAACTCACCGAGGACGCCGTCCACGCGGCGCTGAGCACGGTCCAGGAGCCCGAGCTGGGCCGGGACATCGAGACCCTCAACATGGTCAAGGGCGTGGCCATCGACGGCAGCCGGGTGGCGTTCACGATCGAGCTGACCACGCCGGCCTGTCCCCTCAAGGATGAGATCGAGGGCAATGCCCGGGCCGCCCTGCAGGCCATCGGCGCCGAGACGATCGAGATCACCTGGGGGGCGATGGTTCGCCGGGCCGCTCCGGCCCAGGCCCAGCAGCTCCTGCCCGGGGTCAAGAACATCATCGCGGTGGTCTCCGGCAAGGGCGGCGTTGGCAAGAGCACCGTCAGCGTCAACCTGGCCGTCGCCCTGGCCCAGGCGGGTGCCTCCGTCGGCCTGCTGGACGCCGACATCACCGGCCCCAACATCCCCCTGATGATGGGCATCGAGGGCCAGCCCAAGGCCAGTCCCAACAACAAGATCACGCCGCTCGAGCGCCACGGCGTCAAGGTCATCTCGATCCAGTTCTTTGTGCCCGAGGGCCAGCCGGTGGTCTGGCGTGGGCCGCTCGTCGGCGGCGCCATCCAGCAGTTCCTGCGCGATGTCGAATGGGGTGACCTCGATTACCTCGTGGTCGACCTGCCGCCCGGGACATCCGACGCTCAGCTCACCCTGGCCCAGGCCGTGCCGATCTCCGGTGCCGTCCTGGTCACGACCCCCCAGGAGGTATCCCTGCTGGACGTGACCAAGGCCCTGGCCATGCTTCGCCGGATGAACGTACCGGTGACCGGCATCCTGGAGAACATGGGCGCCTTCGTGTGCGGCCACTGCGGCGAGGTCACCGAGATCTTCGGCCGGGGCGGGGGCGAGCGCTTCGCCCGCGAGCACGGGATCGACTACCTCGGCTCGATTCCGCTCGACATCACCGTTCGTCAGGGGGCCGACGTGGGCATCCCGGCCGTTGCCCAACGCGAACCGGGCCCGGCGGCCCGGGCCCTCGTCGACGTGGCCCGCCAGGTGGCCGCCCGAATGAGCGTGGCCGCGGCCCGCAACGAAGCCCCGGTGCTGTCCATCTCCTGACCGCTCATTCGGCGCCGACGGCCCGCAGCCGGCGCAGCAGGGCAGCAGCCGCCAGCAGCGCCGCCCTGGACCGGCCCTGGGCCCCGCCCAGGAACCCCAGCCGGCGCTCGCTCCGGCTGTCGCCCGGCGTGGCCACTCCGATGGTGATCACCATGTCGTCGCCCCGGGCCCGTGCCCGGACCGCCAGGCCTGCGTCCGCCTGGGCCTCGCGCGCGATGGTCCGGGCGTCGTCCTCGACCGTCCCGGATGTCCCGGCCGTCCGATTGGTCCCGGCCAGCGATTCCAGCCGGCGCAGCCGGGTGAGCCCGCCGAGCAGGGTGGCCAGCGATCCGTCGGTGCCCGTCTCCCGAATCGCCAGGGTCCAATCCAGGCGGTCCAGCTCGGCCTGGATCGCCTCCACCCAGGTCGTCCGGCCGCGGGCCCAGACGTACGCTCCGAGCCGATCGAGGACGAGTGCCTCGGCCTCGTCCAGCGAGGGCGTCCGCCGACCGTCCCCGGCGGCGGGTGGCGGAGATGCGGACGTCGACGGCGTCCGCCCGGGCGTAGGTCGCGATCTCCGGATTGGTCCGGCGCAGGATGGCTTCGCCCAGCTCATCGGCAACCTGCGACTCGCCGATCCCGATGAGACGCAGGGTCCGGCTGAGCAGGCCTTTGCCGAGGCCGCGCTGCTCGAGCGCGGGCAGGACCTGCTCGAGCCACATCGGGCGCATCTCGCGGGGTGGGCCGGGCAGGAGGACCACGACCCGGCCGTCGGGTCGGTCCACCCACCAGCCGGGTGCCGTCCCGTTGGGATTGGCCAGGGCCCTCGCGCTGGGGATCAGCCAGGCCTGCTTCCGGTTGATCTCGGGGAAGGCCATGCCCCGGCGTGTCCAGAGGGTCCGCAGCCAGGCCTCCAGCTCGGGGTCCACCAGGGGCGTCTCGCCGGCGACCGCGGCCAGGGCCTCGCGGGTGAGGTCATCGGGCGTCGGGCCCAGGCCGCCGGTCGAGACGACCAGGTCCGCCCGCCGCAGGGCCGCCCGGAAGGCCCCCGAGACCACGGCCAGCCGATCGGGCAGGACGGTGATCCGGCTGATCGCGACGCCGGCCTCAGTCAGGCTGCGGGCGATCTCGGCGCTGTTCGTGTCGCGGGTATCGCCGACGGTCAGCTCGGCCCCGACGGCCAGCAGCTCGGCCGTCCGGAGCGCCCGATGGGAGGGGGCAGCTGGGCTCACCGTGAGAGCGTAGCGCAGCCCCGCTGGGTCGAACCGGGACGAGACGGCGGTTGCGCGGGGTATGATCGGACCGCTTATTCGTCGAGCAATCCGACGCTCCGGCCATCGCTCTTGCCAACGTTCTTGGAGGCCCGATCCTGGACGATCCCCAGCAGGTCCCGAATGCGCCGGGACCGGCTCCGCGAACTCCACCACCGTCGCCGCCCGGGCTCCGGGACCAGTTGGCCGCCACGATTGCAGCCGGTCTCCGGATCGGCCGTGCCCACGTTGCGCTGGCCCGGGCGGAGTTCGCGGGCATCCTGGCCGAGGGCCAACGGGTCGGGGTCCTGGCCGGCATCGCCGCCGCGCTCGTCCTGTTCGTCCTCGTCTTCGTCCCGGTCGGTGGAACCCTGTTCGTCGGCGAGTGGCTGTTCGGTTCGATCGGCTGGGGCCTCCTCCTGGGCACCGAGCTGGCGATCGGGGCGGCCGTCCTCCTTGTCCTCAACGCGCTGTACGTGCCGGCCGACCGGATCGTGAAGCGACTGGCGATCGCCCTCGTGGCGGGCATCGCGATCGCGGTCGTCCTGGCCTTCAACCTGCCCCACCAGGCCTTCACCACGATCGGCAACTCGGTCCTGAGCTCGATCGAATCCGGGCGTCCGGCCGCTCGTCGTGGGCCTCCTCGTGGGGGCCGGCGTCGGCGCGATCGTGGGCCTCGTGCTCGGCATCGTCGGGCGCCGCGGGATCGGCGGCACGATCGGCTCCGTGGTCGGCCTGGCCGTCCTGTTCCTGGTCGTCGGCGCCCTGCTCTCGATTGATTACAGCCCGAACGTGACCGTCGCCCTCGGCCTGGCCGTGCATGCTGGCGGTCTGGCCGACCCTGGTCGCCCTGGACACGCGCCGGCGAGGCGTCGACCTGGACGAGCTCAAGAACCGGTTCTATCCGCGACTCACCGTCGAGACGACGAAGGAGACGATCGAGTGGTTACAGACGCAGAGGCCGCTCGGGCCGAAGTCCTAGCGTCGCGCGAGGCCTTCTCGGTCGAGCTGGCTCGCCTCGAGGAGGCCGGCCGGGATGCCGTCGACGTCAAGGCCAAGATCAAGCGCAACCCCGCCCGGGCCGCCGGCGTGGCCGCCGGCGCGGGCTTCCTGGCAGTTGGCGGCCCGCGCCGGGTGGCCCGTGGCGTTAGCCGGCGTGGTCCGGGGCAAGAAGGAACCCGCTGCCGCCGTCGCTCCTGCCCAAGGACGTCGATGCCGCCCTCCGGGCCATGGGCGATGACGGCCTCCGAGGTGCGCGGCGCGCTCGAGCGCGAGTTCGCCAACTACCTCGAGCTGCACAAGCCGGATCGCGGCAGGCGCCCCCTGCGGACGGTGGCCGGAACGATGGCCGCGGGCCTCGTCGCGCCCGTCAGCCAGGCCCTGGTCAAGCGCCTGATCGGCCAGCTGGCCGACGTCGACCAGGTCAACATGCGCAAGGCCCTCGATGGGGTGCGGACCCACCCCGCCGGCGCTCCGGGTGGCGCCGCAAGCCAGCCCGGCGGCCTCGCCGCCGCCTCGACGACCTCGCCGGAGCGCTAGCGAGGCGGTCGCCCCGTCTTTCCTGGGCTTCTCGACTCGTCGTTCCGGGACTCGCTCGTCCGTGGCCTCGCCCGCGCTTGGCGCCGCGGACCGTCCGCTGAAATTGCCAAATCGTTGATGGATCGAGGCTTACGCCAGACCGGGGTCCGATTCGGCCCCGATTCGAGTCGCAGCCGCCCGGTTTCGTGCTCGATCCGCTCGCCGGCCCAGCGGCCCAGGACGAAATCCTGCCCGATTCCCGGTGCCTAAGCATCGATTGATGAACGATTTGTCACGTTGGCAGGCGCGCCGGGGCGGAGCCAGGGCCGAACCGGAGCCACGGCCCGGGACACGACCTCGCCGAGAGCGCCTAGCGCGTCCCAGCCCCCGGGTGGGCCGCTAGACTCCCGGGGGGCGAGTGGCGGAATGGCAGACGCGCCGGCCTTAGGAGCCGGTGCCGCGTGAGCGGCGTCAGAGTTCGAGTCTCTGCTCGCCCACCAGCCCGGCGGTCCCGGCGGGCGGCCCCGGGAAGCGCCGCCTATACTCCCCGACGATGAATGTCACTGCCACGCCCGCTGCCAACTCGACGATCCTGCTCGAGATCGAGCTGCCGCCCGAGAACCTCGCGCGGTCGATGGACGAGGCCACCCGACGGCTCGCCCGACGGACCAGGGTCGCCGGATTCCGGCCGGGCAAGGCGCCTCGCTTCATGCTCGAGCGGGTGCTGGGTGAGTCGGCCGTCCTGGACGAGGCGGTCGAGCTGTCGATCCAGAAGGCCTACCGCGAGGCGCTCGTCGAGCAGGGGATCGTGCCTCTGACCGAGGCCAGCGTCGAGGTGGTCCAGGCCGTCGAGGGCCAGCCCCTGATCTTCAAGGCGACCGTCCAGGTGCCGCCCGAGGTCACCCTGGGCGACTACCGCAACTTCAACTTCGCGCCCGAGATCGACACCGTCGACGAGGCCAAGGTCGACCAGGTGATCACCGAGCTGCGCGACCAGAACAGCACCCTGCGCCCGCTCGAGGACCGGCCGGCGGCCAACGGCGACTACGCCGTGGTCGGCTTCGTCGGGACCCGCGACGGGGTGCCCTTCGAAGGTGGCTCGTCGGACCGGATGCCGATCATCCTGGGCGAGGAGCGCCTGATCCCGGGCTTCGAGGCCCACATCGTGGGCAGCCGGGTGGGCGACCACCTCGAGTTCGACATCGACTTCCCGGCCGACTACGGCGAGGCCAGCCTGGCCGGCCAGCAGGCCCACTTCGCGGTCGATGTCAAGGAGCTGCGCGAGAAGGTCATGCCCCCGGTCGACGACGAGTTCGCGGCCGAGATGGGCGAGTTCGCGGACGTGGCCGAGCTGCGCCTGGGCATCCAGGAGCGGCTCGAGCGGAACGCCCTGGACCGGGCCCGCCACACCTTCAGCGACCGGATCATCCAGTACGCCGTCGCCAATGCCACCCTCGAGGTGCCCCCGATCCTGGTCGACCAGGAGGTCGAGGTGATGCACGACGAGTTCCGGGCGACGATCGCCCGGCAGGGCATCGGCGAGGCGGCCTACCTCAAGGCGACCGAGCAGACCGAAGCCGATCTCCACACCGAGTTCCGGCCCCGGGCCGAGGACCGGGTCAAGACCCTGCTCGTCCTGTCCAAGATTGCCGATGCCGAGGGGATCACGGTCGACGACGCGGCGGTCGAGGCCGAGGTCGGAGCCGCCCGACGGCGCTACGCCGGTGATACCAAGACGCTCGCCTACTTCGAATCCGAGCGGGGCCGCAACTTCATCCGGAGCACCCTCCGCCGGACGCGCACCGCCGAGAGCCTGGTCGACGCCTGGCTGGCCGTCCATCCCGATCACCCGGCGCTGCCCCACCTGGAAGACGACGCCAGCCCAGCCATCGATTCCGAAGCAGCCGGCGCCAACGCCGCCATCGGGGCGACCGACCCCGGGACCACCCTCAACCTGACCGAGCCGGCCACCGCCGAGCCGAGCCGGCCGCCGAAGCGGCCACTGACCTTGCCGAACCGGCCACCGACGCGGCCGAGCCGGCCGCCAACCCGGCCTGAGCCGGACCACCCAGACCGCCCAGATACGTTCCAGCGACACCAGGAGAACCCGAATGCTCGTACCGATGGTCATCGAATCGTCGAGCCGCGGAGAGCGCGCCTACGACATCTACTCGCGCCTGCTCAAGGAACGGATCATCTTCCTGGGCGATCAGATCGACGACCACATGGCCAACCTGATCATTGCCCAGCTCCTCTTCCTCGAGTCCGAGGATCCCGAGCGCGACATCAGCCTGTACATCAACTCGCCCGGCGGCGTGGTCACCTCAGGCCTGGCCATCTACGACACGATGCAGTTCCTGCGCGCCCCGGTCAGCACCCTGTGCGTGGGCATGGCCGCCAGCATGGCCGCCGTGCTCCTGGCGGCCGGCGCCAAGGGCAAGCGCTACGCCTTGCCGAACAGCCGGATCATGATCCACCAGGGCTCGGGTGGATTCCGGGGCAACGCCCCCGACGCGATGATCCAGATGCGCGAGTGGGAGCGCCTGGTGGTGGTCAACAACGAGATCCTGGCCCGACACACCGGCCAGCCCCTCGACAAGATCGTCAAGGACACCGATCGCGACCTGTTCATGTCGGGAAGCGAGGCCCAGGACTATGGCATCATCGACGAGGTGTACACCCAGACCGGTGATTCGCTGATCGCCCAGGCGCATGATGCCGGGGTGAGCGGCGGCGAGATCAAGGCCGTGGACGACGAATCTGCGGCGCCCGACGAGGCGCCGGCACCGAAGAAGGTCAAGGACTGAACGTGCCCAGGCGACGGGTCAGGAGACCCGAATGACCACGACGACGACGTCCAAGGGACCCAAGGTTCCGTATCGCTGCAGCTTCTGCGGCAAGAGCCAGGAGCAGGTCCGCAAGCTGATTGCGGGCCAGGGCGTCTACATCTGCGACGAGTGCATCAACCTCTGCCAGGAAATCATCGAAGAGGAGATGCTCGAGGCACCCAAGGCCCGGCCGGCCGCTGCCAAGCTGCCCAACCCGCGCCAGATCAAGGCGGCCCTCGACCAGTACGTGATCAGCCAGGAGCGGCCCAAGAAGGTCCTGTCGGTCGCGATCTACAACCACTACAAGCGGGTCAATGCCGGCCACACCGTCGATGAGGTCGAGCTCCAGAAGTCGAACGTCCTGCTGGTAGGCCCCACCGGCTCGGGCAAGACCCTGATGGCCCAGACCCTGGCCCGGGTCCTGGACGTGCCCTTCTGCATCGCCGACGCGACCAGCCTGACCGAGGCCGGCTACGTGGGCGAGGACGTCGAGAACATCCTGCTCCGGCTGATCCAGGCGGCCGACTTCGATGTCGCCCGGGCGCAGCGCGGGATCATCTACATCGACGAGATCGACAAGATCGCCCGGAAGGCCGACAACCCTTCGATCACCCGGGACGTTTCCGGGGAAGGGGTCCAGCAGGCGCTCCTCAAGATCCTCGAAGGCACCGTCGCCAACGTACCGCCCCAGGGCGGCCGCAAGCATCCCCACCAGGACTTCATCCAGATCGACACGACCAACGTCCTGTTCGTGTGCGGCGGGGCGTTCGACGGCCTCGAGAAGATCGTCGAGGAGCGGATCGGGCGCAAGTCGATCGGCTTCGGGGCCGAGGCCCAGGTGTCGAAGGTCGAGCGCAACCGGATCCTCGATCACCTGATGCCCGAGGACCTGCTCAAGTTCGGCTTGATCCCGGAGTTCGTGGGCCGGCTGCCGGTCGTGGTCACCCTGTCCGCCCTGACCGCGGACGACCTGGTCCGGGTGCTGACCGAGCCCAAGAACGCGATCGCCCGGCAGTTCCAGCGCTTCCTGTCGCTGGACAAGGTCGAGCTGGCCTTCACCGACGGCGCGCTGCGGGCGGCCGCGGAGGTCGCCCTGGACCGCAAGACGGGCGCCCGGGCCCTGCGCTCGATCGTCGAGGAGGCCCTGCTCGAGGTGATGTACGACATCCCGGAGCGGACCGATATCCGCAAATGCATCATCACCGAGGAGACGATCCGGAGCGGCCGGCTGCCCCTCCTGCTGACCAAGGTCGAGCTGGACAAGGGCGTCGACGAGACGAACTACGAGGAGTGGCTCGCCGAGCGAAGCGAGAGCGCCTGAGCCCCTCCGGCTCAGCCCCCGGCCCGGCCGGTCGCCGGCCGGGCGTCCGCTCGATCGTCATCGTCGGGGCGGGATTCTCGGGCACGATGGTGGCTGTCCACCTGCTCGAACGAGCCACCTCCCCGCTCGAGATCAGCCTGATCGAGCGACGGCCGGCCATCGGCCAGGGCCTGGCCTATTCGACCACCCTGGGCACCCACGTGCTGAACGTGCCGGCCGCCCGGATGGGCGCCAAGGCCGACCGGGTCGACGATTTCCAGCGCTGGCTCAAGGAGCTCGAACCCGAGTTCGGAGAGTTCGCGGCGCATGGCTTCGTGCCCCGGATCTGGTACGGCACGTACCTCCAGGCGCTGCTCGCCCAGGCCGAGGTGCTGGCCGCACCGAGGTGTCGAGCTGCGGCGCCTGACCGGATCCGTCGATTCGGTCGAGATCGGTTCGCCCGAAACCGGCGGTTCGTACCAGGTTCGCCTGGCCTCAGGCCAGGATCTGGCCGCCGACGAGGTCGTCCTTGCCCTGGGCAACCTGCCGGCCGGAGATCCGCCCCTCGAGCGGGGCAGCCTGGCCGAGCTCAGCCAGGCCGGCCGCGACCTGTACCTGCCGGACGGCTGGGATACCGAGGCGGTCCGGACGATTCCGGCCGACGCGGACATCCTCCTGATCGGGACCGGGCTGACCATGGTCGACTGGGCTTTCTCGCTCGGTCGCCAGGGCCATCGCGGCACGATCCATGCCGTCTCCCGGCGCGGCCTCGTCCCGCGCAGCCACGGCCCGGCCGAGCCGGTCGTGCTGAGCGAGGCCATCTCGGCGGCCCCGCCCACGGCGCTTGGCCTCAGCCGGGCGGTGCGCGCCGAGGTGGCCCGGACGTCGGCCGCTGGCGGTGACTGGCGAGCCGTGGTCGACGCCCTCCGCCCGCGGACCCAGGCCCTCTGGGCGGCCCTGCCGATCGCTGAGCGGCGGCGCTTCGTGCGCCACCTGCGGCCGTACTGGGACGTCCATCGCCACCGCGCCGCGCCGCACGTCGCCGCCCTGATCGACGAGATGCGCCGGAGCGGCCGGCTGGTCGTCCATGCCGGGCGGTTGGTCTCGGCCAGCAAGGCCGGACAACCCGATGAAGTTCGGGCCGAGGTGACCCTGCGTGAGCGCCGAACCGGGTCGGAGCTCGTCCTGTTGGTCGCCCGGATCGTCAACACCATCGGGCCAGGTGGCGACATCCGCTCGTCCGGCGAGGCCCTGATCGACGGCCTGCTGGCCGCCGGCCTGGCCCAGGCGGACCCCCTCGGCCTGGGCCTTCTGACGGCCGATGACGGTGCCCTGCTCGACCGCGCCGGCCTGCCCTCGACGTCGCTGTTCACGCTCGGCTCGATTCGCCGGGGCGACCTGTGGGAGTCGACGGCGGTGCCCGAGCTGCGGGTCCAGGCGGCCCGCCTGGCCGAGCGACTCCTGCAGGAACGCCCGGAATCGCGTGCTACACTCGCGCCTCACGGTGGCGACCGGGAAGAGTAGCGTCCAGCGGGACCAGCAGCGAGTCCGGGAGGGTGAAAGCCGGACAGGGCCCAGGCCGCGAATGTCGCCCGCGAGCCGTGCGGCTGGCGCCCGATAGCGCGCCGAGAGGACCTCCGGACGAGGCGCCTGCGATGAGCCGGCGTGCCGAGGGTCGAACCAGCAGGTGGTACCACGACCTTGTTCGTCCGCTGGACGAACGGGTCGTTTTTGGTTCTTCGCCGATATTCTCCGCACGAGCGGAGCGATTGGAGCAGCTCGCGTGGCAGACAGCGACCAGGCCAGGGATCTCGCCCGGGTATACGACCCGGCCGTGGTCGAGGGCGAGATCTACGAGCGCTGGCTGGCGGCCGACGTGTTCGCGCCCGACGGCGCCGGCAGTCGGGCCCTACCCGGCGCCGAGCCGTTCGTGATCATCCAGCCGCCGCCCAATGTGACCGGTGCCCTCCACCTCGGCCACGCCTTCACGGCCGACGTCGAGGACGTGATGGTCCGCCATGCCCGGATGCATCGCCGGCCGACCCTCTGGCTGCCGGGCCTGGACCACGCCTCGATCGCCGCCCAGGTCGTCCTCGATCGAATCCTCGATCGCGAGGGTGAGTCCCGGGCGTCCCTCGGCCGGGAGCGCTACCTGGAGCGGATGTGGGCGTTCGTCAATGAGACCCGCGACACGATCCTGCGCCAGAGCCGGCGCTTCGGCTCGTCGCTCGATTGGGGCCGCCTCCGGTTCACCATGGACGAGGTCAGCGCACGGGCCGTCCGGACCGCCTTCACCCGCCTCTACGAGGACGACCTCGCCTACCGGACCGAGGCCCTGGCCAACTGGTGCGTCGGCTGCCAGACCACGGTCAGTGACCTGGAGGTGGTGCCGACCCCCGAGAAGGGCACCCTTTGGACCATCCGTTATCACCTGCTGGCGGCCGATGGCAGGGTCGACCCCGAGCACTCGATCGAGATCGCCACGACCCGGCCCGAGACCCTGCTGGGCGATGTCGCCGTGGCCGTTCACCCCGACGACCCGCGATTTAGCGGGCTCGTTGGCCGGAACGTCCTCGTGCCCTTCGTCGAGCGGGTCGTGCCGATCATCGCCGACGACGTCGTCCGGCCGGAGTTCGGGACCGGCGCGGTCAAGATCACGCCGGCCCACGACAGCGACGATTACGCCACAGGCCGCCGCCACGACCTGGCCATGATCAACGTGTTCGATGACCTGGGCCGGATCAACATGAGTGGCGACGGCTTTGCCGGCCTCGACCTGGCCGAGGCGCGCCGCCGGATCCTGGCCGAGCTCGACGCCCGGGGCGACCTGGTGGCGGCCGTGCCCCACGAGATGCTGATCGGGCGGTGCCAGCGCAGCAACGACGTGATCGAGCCGCGCCTCAAGACCCAGTGGTTCATCCGGACCAAGCCCCTTGCCGAGAAGGCCCTGGCTGCGACCCGGGGCGGCCAGACCCGGATCGTGCCCGGCCACTTCGAGAAGGTCTGGGAGCACTGGCTGACCGAGATCCGCGACTGGAACGTCAGCCGCCAGCTGTGGTGGGGCCATCGGATCCCGGCCTGGTATTGCCCCGACGGGCACATCACCGTGACCGACGAACCGGCCGGCCCGACCGCCTGCCAGGCGTGCGGCCGGCCTGCGGCCGACCTGCGCCAGGACGAGGACATCTTCGACACCTGGTTCTCGAGCGGCCTGTGGCCGTTCTCGACCCTGGGCTGGCCCGATCCCACCGACGACCTGGCCCGCTACTACCCAGGTTCGGTCCTGGAGACGGGTTCGGACATCATCTTCTTCTGGGTCGCCCGGATGATGATGCTCGGAATCCAGCTGATGGCTGAGCCGCCGTTCCACACCGTGTACCTGCACGGCATGGTCAACGACACGGTCGGTCGGAAGATGTCCAAGACGACCGGCAACGTGATCGATCCGCTCGAGCTCATCGAGCAGACCGGTGGCGACGCCCTTCGGTTCACCCTGATCAACGGCACGTCACCGGGCAACAATCAGAAGTTCTCGCAGGAGAAGATCGACTCCGCCCGCAACTTCGCCAACAAGCTCTGGAATGCCGCCCGGTTCGTGCTCGGGGCGCGACCGGCCACGGTCCCGGCCGACCGGCCCCGCGAAGCCCCCGACGCCGCCCAGCTGGGGCCGGCCGAGCGCTGGATTCGAAGCCGGACCGCGGCTACGGCGGCGGTGGTCGATCGCGCCTTCAGCGAGCACGCCTACGGCGAGGCAACCCGGCTCCTGTACGACGCGGTGTGGGGCGAGCTGTGTGACTGGGGCCTCGAGCTGGCCAAGGTCCGGCTGACCGACGCGAGCCTCCCGCCGGCCGTCCGGGAGGCAACCTGGTGGACCCTGGTCGAGGCCCTCGACGTCGACCTGCGCCTGCTCCATCCGTTTCTGCCCTTCGTGACCGAGGCGATCTGGACGGCGATGCCACGTGGGCCGGAGGACCCCGACCTGCTGATCGTGGCGGACTGGCCGGGTCCCGAGGTGGCCGCCCGCCACGACCCCGCCGCGGAGGTCGAGGTCGACCTCGTGATCGAGCTGGTCCGGGGGATCCGCAACGCCCGCTCGGAGGCTCATCTCGAGCCCGCTGCCTGGCTGCCGGTCGACCTCCTGGCCGAGCCGGCGATCGCCGGAGCGGTCGAGGCGCTCCGGCCCGCTGTCGAGCGTCTCGCCCGGGCCCGGCCCCTGGTCATCCACGGCTCGCGTCCCGCCTTCGAGGCGGCCACCGAGTCGGGCGGGCTGACCGTCATCGGGCCGGCCACCGAGGCCGTGGTGGGCCGGCCGGCGAGTGCTGACGGGGCCGCCGGCTCGGCTGCCGCGTCGCTCGATCGCGAGCGCCTCGAACGAGAGCTCTTGGTCGCCCAGGGGCTGCTCGAAGCCGCCCGGGCGCGGCTGGCCAACGAGGCATTCACGAGCCGGGCGCCGGCGGCGGTCGTCGATGGAGCCCGTGCTCGCGCCGACGAGCTGGCCGATCAGGTCCAGCGACTGACGGAGCGGCTGCGCGCCTGAGCCGGAGGCGGCCGGCTCCCGTTCGCGATCCGCGGGTCGGCCTCCGGGTTATCATCGGCCTCAGGTTGGCTGACGTGGGTCGCCCGCCGAGACCACGGGGAGTAGTGCGTGCCACCTGAATTCCTGCGACGAAAGAGCTCTGGCGCCGCGCCGGTGCCCGAACCCGCGCCAGCCACGGCCCTGCCCGACGAGACCACGGCCCAGGAGTATCAGCTCAAGCTGTACTACGCCGGTAAGAGCAGTGCCGGGGTCAGGTTCAAGGCGGGACCGCGCACGATGGACGAGATCCCGGGCATGCTCACGGGCATCGCCAAGAGCGATGTCGAGATGGTCGAGCCGTTGCCGATCGAGTTCAGCCAGGCAACGCCGTCCATCGTCCATCCGTCCGAGGCGATGCAGTGGCTGAACGCCCACCATGCCAACGCCCCGATCACCCGACATGCCCTGGTGGTGCTCGAGTCGATCGACGCCATTGACCTCGCCTTCGACACCTTCGTGTGCGGGCTGCTCGACGGCGAGACCGACACGTCGGGCTATCCGGAATACAGCGCGATCGTGGGCGGGATCGCCTCGCACTGGGATGAGGCCAATGGCGATCTCGTCCTGCGGGCCGTGGTCGGCTGGGGCGGTCGCGGCGTTCGCGGCGACACCGATCGGACCGGTGCCCGGATCCTGGGCGGGATGCTCACCAACATCATGGCCAACCAGTATTCGATGGGCCTGACCGCCCTCGAGCGGCCGGTTCCGGCAGCCGGCCGAGGTGGCGTGGTGTGCGCCCATTGCGGCTTCGCTTCCGCGCACGAGCGGGCGTTCTACTGCCCCAAGTGCGGCATGCGCCTCCTGCGAGGCTAGCCGCCCACTCGATGCCCACCTACGACTACACCTGCTCGAGCTGCGGCAAGACCAGCGAGATCGTCCACTCGATCAGTAGCGGACCACCCAGCGCCTGTCCGGCGTGTGGTGCCGTGGGCACGCTGCGCAAGGAGTTCAATCCGCCCACCATCCACTTCAAGGGCTCGGGCTGGGCCAAAAAGGATCGGAGCGCGTCGCACGCCAAGGCCAGCCGGGCCGCCAATTCGTCGGCCTCCACGAACGGCTCGAGCGGCTCGGACGGGTCGACCAGCTCGTCGGACTCGACCTCCGGCGCCGGATCGGACGGCGGATCGGACGGCGGCGACGGCGCTTCGTCCGGCGCTCACGCAAAGGATTCGAGCAAGGCCGACGGCCGCGACAAGGGCTCCGCGCGCGAGGCTGGCCCGAAGCCCGTCTCCAAGGAACCTCCGTCGAGCCCGAAGTCCTCGAAAGCCGGTTCGACCGGCGCCGCGGGGGACTGACGGTGCCGACGCCATCGGACTGGATCACGCTGGCCCAGGCGGCCGAGCTGCTGGCCGCCGCCAACGTCCGGTTCAGGCCGGCGACGATCGGGGCCTGGGCGCGGACGGGCAAGCTCCAGAGCATCAAGCTCGGCGGCCGGCGCTATGTCCGGCGGGGTCAGATCCGGGCCCTCATTGCGGCGCCCCGCCACGTCCGGTCGGACGATCTCCAGCCGGGACTGTTCGAGGAGCTGTAGTCGGGCCCTAGCCTTGCGGCGAGCCGCAACGGCGACAGAAGCGGGCGTTGGCCGACAGGGACAGGCCGCACTTCACGCAGGACTGGACGCCAGGTTGTGGCGCGACCTGGCTCGACGAGCCGATGACCTCCTGGGCCGATGCATTCCACAGGTCCGCTTCACGGCTCGCTCGGCCCCCGTCGCCCGAGGCCCAGAAGGGCGGCACGCTGAGGTCGGGGCCGGGCGTTCGGGGCGCAGGCCACTGCGGTGGGGCAGTCTGACGGGTGACGACGGGCGCCGCGGCGGACCGGGCCTGGAGCGGGACCTCGGCCGGCGGACCGACCGGTGGCACCGGTGCGACCGCGGGCTCGGCAGCCGGCGGGGGTGCGACCGGGCGACGCCGGTCGACGACCGGCCAGGTGGGCATCTCGACAACATCGGTGCCCGGTCCGGCTGACTCGGTCGAGGCGGCCGCCAGCACTGCCGCGGCGGCCACGGCGGGGGCAGCGTGCGCTCGGTCCTCAACAGCAGGTTCGGGCGCGGCGACGGCAGCCGCCGGCAGGAGCTCGGGCGTTTCGGGTTCGATCTGGGGCGTCGACTTGCTGCCGGGGGTTCCCGCCCGGAAGCGGCCAAGCAGGCGCGTGGTATGGGCGGCCAGCTCGTCGGCCCGCTGGGCCGCAGCAGGATCCTCGACTGGATCCGCCACAGCGACCGGTTCGGGCTCCGCAACCGCGACCGGCTCGGGCTCGGGCTCGGCAACCGCGACCGGCTCGGCAAGCTCGCGACCGGCTCGGGCTCGGCAACGCGCGGCTCGGGCTCAGGTTCGGCAACCGCGACCGGCTCGGGCTCAGGTTCGGCAACCGCGACCGGCTCGCTGACCGGCTCAGGGACCACCTCGGCGATCGCGGCAGCCTCCGGCTCGGCGGCCGGAGCAACGGCGGCGTCGGGCTCGTGGCTGACGATGACTGCCTCGGCCGCCAGCGCGGTCGCAGGCTCATCGTGGTGGTGCCCATTGCCGTTGCCGTTGGTTGGCTCGGCCACCGGCGCATAGCCCGTGAAGGGTCGCATCCAGAACTCGGCGGCCGAAGCGAGCTCGGCTTGCTCGGCCGGTTCCGGGACGGCCTCGGCCTGGGCGGCCGGCTCGCGAGCCTCGGCGGCGCCTTCGGCGGCGAGCTCCGGCTCGGCTGCCATCTCGGACGCCTCGGCGGTCGGTTCGGCATCCGGCGCGCGAAACAGGTCGATCGTGGGCCAGGCCGAGCCGACGACGGCGGCTGGCGCGACCTCGTCGAGCGGCCCGGCTCCGACCAGGAGCTGGCCTTCGGCCGGCGCCGCCCCTGCGACCGGATCCGGGCTGACCAGGGGAGACATGCCGCCCCCCGCGAGCAGGTCGTCCAGCGGCGAGCGAAGCAAGCCCGGCGCGGCGACCGAGAGTGGGGCGCAGGTCAGGCAGCGCCCTTCGGGCTCGTTCCAGCAATTGGCACAGGTGTATTGGCGGCAGGACATGCAGAACTGGAACGTCTGGTGGAACGCATCGAGCTGGCCGCCGCTGAGCTCGCGCTGCTCGTCGGAGCGAGCTTCGGCCAGCGCCTCGTCCAGCGAGGCATCGTCACTCAGGACGTAGTTCTTGAGTCCCTTGGACAGGACCTTCAGCTTGCCAATGCGGCGCTTCTTCGGAATGGCCGCCTCGAAGGTGTAGCGGGTGCCACACCGTTCACAGAACGACTCGGTGATGATCTCGGTCATGCGACTTCCACGCGTGGGACTCACTCGGGGCAATCGCGCTCCCCGAGCGGGGCGAGAGTATATCGCAGGGGTCCAGCTGGGCCCTGAGCCGCTCGTACCCCCGGTTGCTCCTGATCGTACGGCTACGGCGGGCTTTGGGCATTCCCCGAGCCGCCCGCTTCGGCCGGCGTTCCGGGCAGCCTGCTAGACTCCGGCCGACCATGCAGCCGATCGCCGCGGTCGAGCGATTCCTCGAGCGGTTGCTCGAGCGTCCCACCGCTCGCCTCTTCCACTCGCCCCTCCAACCGATCCAGATTCAACGTCGAATTGAGCGCGCGATGGAGGCCAACCGGAGGACCGTCGGGCGGCGGACCCTCGTGCCCGACCGGTACCGGGTCCACCTCGCTCCGACGGACATCAGCGCACTCGGATCCCGGGCCGGGGCACTGGCCGCGAGCCTGGCCGACGAGGCCCTGGGCTTCGCCCGCGGTCATGGCTATACCCTCGAACACTCGCCCACGGTCGAGCTGGTGGCCGATCGGAGCGTGCCCTCGGCCGAAGTGCGGGTCAGCGTCGACCGGCCGGGCAGCCAGGGTCAGCCCAACCCTGGCGAACCCCGGGCCGAAGACGCCCTGGAAGGTACCCGGGCCTTCGACGCTCCGGTCGCGCAGGCCCCGCTGGCCGCCCTGCAGGAGCAGCGGCCCGACGGCCAGGGCCGTCGAATCGTGGTCGACGGTGCGCTCCTGACGATCGGCCGGGCACCGGACAACCAGCTCGTCCTCGATGACCGGCGGGTATCCCGGCACCACGCCCGGCTCCAGGCCCGCCGGGGGATGCTCGTCCTGACCGACCTGGACAGTGCCAATGGCTCGCGGGTCAACGGCGTGGCCGTCCAGGAGGTGGCCCTGGGAGCCGGTGACCGGATCGAGTTCGGCATGACCGTATTCGTGGTCGAAGCCGTCCCGACCGGTTGATGGACCCCTACGTCGTCGCGATCTGGATCGTCCGGATCGCCTTCCTGGCCGGCCTGTACCTGTTCATGTTCTGGGTGGCCCGCCTCCTCCTGAATGACCTCCGGGCGGCCGCCCGCAACCCCGGCGGCGCCCTGGCCCGGCTGGTCGTGATCGGCTCGGACGTGCCCGAGCCGCCGCGGGGCACGGTCTTCGGCCTGGACGCGGTGGCCACGATCGGACGGGACGTCAACAACTCGATCGTGGTCGAAGACGACTTTGCCTCCACCGAGCACGCCACGATCGCATTTCGCGGGCGGGCCTGGTATGTCGAGGACCTGGCCAGCACCAACGGCACGTTCCTCAACGGAGCCCGGATCGAGGGCCTCAATCCGCTCGGCTACGGCGACGAGCTGCAGGTCGGGCGGGTTCGGTTCCGGTTCGAGCGGGCGCGTCGATGACGGCTGGCGCGGGCACCACGAGCCGCTGGTCGATCAGCCAGGTCCGGCCCCGCAGCCGCCGGCGCGAGTCGGGCCTCCTCGTGATCGTGGCGGTCGTGCTCGTCCTGGGCAGCCTGTCGCTTGGCCTGACCGAGCGGCAGCTGGCCGGCGAGAAGCTCAGCTGGCTGCCGGCCGACGCGGGCCAGCTGGCGATCTACCTGGGCGCTCTCCTGCTGGCCCACCTCGCCCTGATCCTGGCCGGCCGGCGGGCGGACCAGGTCCTTCTGCCGACGGTCGGCCTGCTGGGCGGGATCAGCCTGCTCCTGATGGAACGGCTCCCCCAGTCCCTCGTCTCCCAATCGATCGGTGGGCGCAACTTCGGCCTGGCCTCGATCCAGCTGGGCTGGCTGCTGCTGGCCCTGGCGGTGATCACGATCCTGGGGATCGTCGTCCGCTCGGATGCCTGGCTGCGCCGTTACAAGTACACCTGGGCGGCCGCCGGGATCAGCCTCCTGCTCCTCACCTTCGTGCTCGGCAACGAGGTCAACGGGGCCCTCCTGACCATCCAGATCGGACCGTTCAGCGGCCAGCCGACTGAGCTGATCAAGGTGGTCCTGGTGATCTTCCTGGCTGGCTACCTGTCCGAGTTCCGGCCGCTCCTGATCGACGCCAACATGCGCGTCGGACCGCTCAACCTGCCGCCGCTGCCGTACCTCCTGCCGATGCTGGCGATGTGGGCAATCGCCCTCGGGATCGTGGTCATCCAGCGCGACCTGGGGGCCGCTCTCCTCTTCTTCGCGGTCTTCCTGGCCCTGGTCTACATCGCCACGGCCCGGGCCAGCTACGTGGTCATCGGGGTCCTCCTGTTCCTGGGTGGGAGCTTCCTTGCCTACCAGGTCTTCGGCACGGTCCGCGATCGGGTGGACATCTGGGTCAACCCGTTCCTGGATGCCAGCGGCAAGGGCTACCAGGTCGTCCAGTCGCTGTATGCCTTCGCCCGGGGCGGGATCCTGGGCACCGGCTTCGGAGGCGGACTGCCCCTGGTCGGCGGTCGCCTGCCGATCCCGGCCATCCATACCGACTTCCCGCTGGCCGCCCTGGGCGAAGAGCTCGGCCTGATCGGGGTCGTCGCGATCCTGGGCCTGTACCTGGTCCTGATCGAGCGCGGGCTGCGCATCGCCGCCTCGGCCGCCGACGACTTCCGGTCGCTCCTGGCCGCCGGCCTGACCCTGGTCGTGGGCGTTCAGGCGTTCATCATCGCGGGCGGCAACCTCAAGCTGATCCCACTGACCGGGGTCACCCTGCCGTTCATCAGCTACGGCGGATCGTCCCTCCTCGCCAACGGCGTCGCCGTCGGGCTCCTGCTGGCCCTGTCCGATCGCGGCGTCGAGCCGCCGCCGCCGCCCCGGCGGGCCCGATGACGCCCCAGGACCGGGTGCCGATCGGGCGGGGGATTGCCCGGGTCGGGCTGATCCTGACGATCCTGTTCGCCCTCATCTCGGTCGGGGCGGGCTACTGGCAGGTCGTGCGGGCCTCGGAGCTGAGCCGGGCACCGGACAACCCACTCGTCATCGCGGCCAGCCGCAACTCCGTTCGGGGCCGGATCCTGGACCGCAACGGGGCGGTCCTGGCGTCGAACAGGAACGACGCCAACGGCGAGCCCTACCGGGTCTACGCCGACCGCTCGCTGGCCCAGGTGGTGGGCTATGCCTCCACGATCTATGGCACGGCCGGCCTGGAGCGGGCCTACAACGCCGAGCTGTCCGGGCTGGGCGGAACGAACTCGCTGGATGACCTGCTGTACAAGCTGAGCCCTCGCCAGAGCAAGGGCGACGACCTGGAGCTGAGCCTGTCGCTCAAGCTTCAGCAGGCCGCGGTCAAGGCCCTCGGGACGGATCGTGGCGCCGTGGTCATGCTCGACCCGCGCACGGGCCGGGTCCTGGCCCTGGCCTCGACCCCAACCTACGACGCGAGCGCGATCGCCAACCCGGTCACCGCCCAGGCCGCCTTCAAGCGCATCTCCAATGCGCCGGGCCAGCCGTTCCTGAATCGGGCGACGATGGGCCTGTACGTGCCCGGCTCGATCTTCAAGATCGTGACCTCGATCGCGGCCCTCGGCTCGGGGGCGATCAGCCCGTCAACCACCTATGCCCAGCAGCCGCCAGCCGAGAAGACGGGCCTGCTCGTGTCCGGCTTCCGGATCCACGACGGCCACCATGACTTCACCGGCTCGCAGGCGCTCAACTACTACCAGGCGATCCAGGTCTCCTGCAACATCTACTTCGCCCTGACCGGCCTGCGCACCGGCGGCGCCGCGCTGGCCGACTGGGCGGCCCGGGCCGGCTTTGGCGCACCGATCCCATTCGACCTGCCCACGGCCGCCAGCCAGGTCACTAACGGTGGGGGGTCGTTCGGTGGCGGCTTCAAGGACGACGTCGAGCTGGCCAACGCCGCCTACGGCCAGGCCGAGACGCTGGCCACTCCGCTCCAGATGGCCCTCGTTGCTGCCAGCGTGGCCAACGGCGGAATCCTGATGCAGCCCGAGCTGGTCAGCGCGATTGCCGGCCCCGGCGGGACGCGCACGATCGCGCCGCAGGTCTGGCGGACCGTGATGCCGCCGTCGGTGGCGGGCACGATCGGCCAGGCGATGCGCCTCGCCGTCGAGAGCGACTGGGGCCGGATCTTCACGACGGGCGCCGCGATCCCGGGCATCCCCACGGCTGGCAAGACCGGCACGGCCCAGATCGGCGGAGCCGCCGAGCCGAACTCGTGGTTCATCGGCTACGCCCCGGCCGACAATCCGCAGGTGGCGATCGCGGTGATCGTCGAGCAGGGCGGCCACGGCTCGGCCCGGGCCGCTCCGATTGCCGGCTCGCTCATGGGCCTGTGGCTCAAGACGCTCAATCGGTGAATGATTCGCCCGCCCCGTCCGGGGCACCACGCGAGAAGCGGCCACTCCTCGAGCGGATCGGCCTGGCCGTCATCGCCTTGGTCCTAGGCGGCCTGTTCGGGGCCATGGCCGCGGCGGCCTGGATCGGGGGCGAGCTGTTCCTGGCGGTCATGGGCGGCATCGGCTGCGCGATGACCCTGTGGGTCGGTGCGCTGACCCTCCTTCGGGGCTAACCCTCAACCGGCGCGCTCGCGCCGGCGGCGCCGGGCCGTCTGCTCGAGCAGCTTGGCCACCAGCGCCGTCCAGCCAGTCTGGTGGCTGGCCCCGGCGCCCCGGCCGTTATCACCGTCGAAGTACTCGTAGAAGGGGATCCGGTCGATCCAGGCCGGATCGGGCTGCAGCCGGGCATCGACGCCCAGGACCGGCCGGCGGCCATCGGCATCCAGCAGGAACAGGCGGGCCAGCCGATCGGCCAGGTCCCAGGCGAGATCGTCGAGCTCCCGGAAGTGGCCGGATCCGGCGGGCATCTCGACCCGGAACGTCTCGCCGTGGTAGTGGTGGAACGTCTGGAGCGCCTCGATCAGGAGGTAGTTGATCGGGAACCAGACAGGGCCGCGCCAATTCGAGTTGCCGCCGAAGATGCCGGTCCGCGATTCGGCCGGCTCATAGTCGATCGAGGCCATGATCCCCTCGGGCAGGGTCAGGTTGACCGGCTGAGCCAGGTGCTCCCGGCTGAGCGAGCGGATCCCGTGCGGGCTGAGGAACTCGTCCGGGTCGACGATCCGACGCAGGACCGCCTGGAGGCGGTCGTCGTGGACGAGCGACAGCAGGCGTCGCTCGCCGACCCCGGGCTCGGTCCAGCTGGCCACGTTGTGGGCGAGCTCTGGCCGGTTGGCCAGGAACCAGCCCATCCGGCGCTCGAAGTCGGGCAGCGCCTGGACGAGCTCGGGCTCGAGGACCTGGACGGCCAGCAGCGGGATGATCCCGACCAGCGATCGAACCCGAAGGGGGATGACCTGGCCGGTGTCGAAGTGGAGGACGTCGTAGTAGAAGCCGTCCGCCTCGTCCCACAGCGAGACCCCGCTGCCGCCCAGGTTGTTGAGGGCCCCCGCGATGTACAGGAAATGCTCGAAGAACTTCGTGGCGATGTCTTCGTACACCCGGTCCTCCCGGGCCAGCTCGAGGGCGATCGAGAGCATGTTCAGGCAGAACATGCCCATCCAGGCCGTCCCGTCGGCCTGGCCGAGGTGGGCCCCGCCGGGCAGGGGGGCGTCGCGGTCGAACAGGCCGATGTTGTCCAGGCCAAGGAAGCCGCCCTGGAACACGTTCGCGCCGTCGAGGTCCTTCCGATTCACCCACCAGGTGAAGTTGAGCAGGAGCTTGTGGAAGACTCGCTCGAGGAAGCCGACGTCGCCCTTGCCATTGAGACGCCGGTCGATCTGGTAGACCCGCCAGGCGGCCCAGGCGTGGACAGGCGGATTGACGTCGCCGAAGCGCCATTCGTAGGCGGGCAGCTGGCCGTTGGCGTGCATGTACCACTCGCGGGTCAGCAGGAGCAGCTGGCTCTTGGCGAACGTCGGATCGATCACGGCCAGGGTGACCGCATGGAAGGCCAGGTCCCAGGCCGCGAACCAGGGGTATTCCCAGTTGTCGGGCATCGAGATGATGTCGCGCGTGTTGAGCTCGCGCCAGTCGGCGTTCCGGCCGACCCGCCGGGTGTCCGGGGGAGGCGGCGACGCTGGGTCGCCGTCGAGCCACTCGTCGACGTCGTAGTGATAGAACTGCTTGCACCAGATCATTCCGGCGAAGGCCTGGCGCTGGACCAGTCGCTCGTCAGCACTCAGGTCCTGACCGCCGAAGCCGGCGTAGAACGCGTCGGCCTCGGCGATCCGCCGCTCGAAGACGGCCTCGAAGCCGGCAAACGGGTCGACGGCCGACGGGTCGAGCGGATCCGCGGGACCGAGGCGCAGGCGCAGGCGCAGGGTCGCAGTCGCGCCCGAGGCCAGTTCGAATCGGTGCCGGCTGGCGGCCTTCGAGCCGACCTCCTCGGGATTCGTGGCGTCGAGGCTGGCCGTCGACGACTCGCCGGTGGAAGGCGTCCTTGACGTAGGGCTCCGGATTCGGGCTGGCCCACAGCCGCTCGGCGTTGGATTCGTTGTCGGTGAACAGGAGCTCGCCCGGTCCGTCGATGTCGAGCCGGATCTGGCCCAGCCGAGCGTCCTCGCCCACGATGCTCCGGCGCTCCCCGCCGGCCCCCGGAGCGGCCTCGGCCGGCCGCAGGCGGGGGCGGCTGCCGCCTCGCCCCCACGCCCAGGTGTTGCGGAACCAGAGCGTGGGCAGGAGCTGGATCGGGGCCGTCTCCGGACCGACGTTGGTGACCCGGAAGCGGACCAGGATGTCGTCCGGGCCCGCCTTGGCGTACTCGACCAGGACGTCGAACCAGCGCCGGTCCGCAAAGACGCCCGTGTCGACGAGCTCGTACTCGTCATCGTCCTTCGTCCGCCTCGCGTTCTCGGCGACCAGGTCGGCGTACGGAAACGCAGCCTGGGGATAGGCGTAGGCGGCCTTCAGGTAGCTGTGGCTGGGAGTCCCATCGAGGAACCAGTACAGCTCCTTGACGTCCTCGCCGTGGTTGCCCTCGGGCCCGGACAGGCCGAAGGGCCGCTCCTTGAGGATAGGATCGTGCTCGTTCCAGAGGGCCAGCGCAAAGCACAGGCGGCCGTGGTCGTCGCTCAATCCGAGCAGGCCGTCCTCGCCCCAGCGATAGGCTCGCGAGCGAGCCTGGTCGTGGGTCAGGAAGGTCCACGGCTGGCCGTCCGCCGAGTAGTCCTCGCGCACCGTGCCCCATTGGCGGCTCGACAGGTACGGTCCCCAGCGATCCCAGTGGGCCGTGCCGGCGTCTCGCTCGGCCAGGCGGATGTGCTCGGCATCGAGCTCCCGGTTCGGCTCGGGCTTCGGCCCCTGGCGTCATCGGCGTATCGTGCCCTGTCGGACGGCGTTGTGCTGCCGGGCGGGCCGGCCGTCACGAGATGAACCGGATGAACGTCCGTGGCGTAGGATCACCCGACACATAAAGCCCAAGAACCGGTTCCCCGGCCGGTTTTCAGCCCCGTCCGGTCGGCCCAGTCGACCGGCACCCGTCACCGAGGGAGCCCGATGACGAAGATCCAGGAGACGGGCGAGAAGGTCGTCGCCAACGTCGAGCGCGTGATCGTGGGCAAGCACCACGAGGTGCGCCTGGCCATGGTCGCCCTCATGTGCCGCGGCCATCTCTTGATCGAGGACGTGCCCGGCACGGGCAAGACCGTCCTGGCCAAGGCCCTCGCCCGAAGCCTCGGCTGCACGTTCCGGCGGATCCAGTTCACCCCCGACCTGCTGCCCTCCGACGTGACCGGCCTGTCGATCTACAACCAGAAGACCCAGGAGTTCGAGTTCCGGCCGGGTCCGATCATGGCCCAGGTCGTCCTGGCCGACGAGATCAACCGGGCGACGCCCAAGACCCAGTCGAGCCTGCTCGAGTGCATGGAAGAGCACCAGGCCACGATCGACGGAACCACCTACCCGATGCCCGATCCGTTCCTGGTCATCGCCACCCAGAACCCGATCGAGTACGAAGGCACGTTCGCCCTGCCCGAGGCCCAGCTCGACCGGTTCATGCTCCGGCTCCGGCTGGGCTATCCCCAGCCGGTCGAGGAGATCGTGATCCTCGACGAGCAGAAGCGCAGCCACCCGCTCGACGAGCTCGAGGAGGTCTGCTCCAACGACGAGCTGCGCGAGATGCAGGCGGCCGTTCGCGAGGTCTACGTCGACAGCTCCGTCTCGGAGTACATCGTCCGCCTCGTCAACGGCACCCGCAGCCACGCCGACGTGTACCTGGGTGCCTCGCCCCGCGGCTCGATCGCCCTGTACCGGGCCAGCCAGGCCTACGCCGGTCTGCTCGGCCGGGACTACGTCATCCCGGACGACATCAAGGCGTTGGCCGAGCCAGCCCTGGCCCACCGCCTGATCATCAAGACGAGTGCCACGATCCACGATGTCCTGCCGGCCCAGATCGTGCGCGAGCTGCTCGACACGGTGCCCGTCGGGGCACCCTCGCCGACCCTCCACGGCCCGCGCGAGATCCCGGCGGCCGTCGCCGACCCGAGTCCCGCCGAGCGACTGGCGCGCTAAGGAGCCTTCAGCCTGATGGTCCGACGCCTGTCGATCATCGCGCTGGCCATCGTCCTGGTCCTGGCCGCGTTCTCGTCCGGCCTGCCCTTCCTGTTCTACCTGCTCTACCTGGGCATCCTGGTCGTCGGCGGCAGCTACGTCCTGACCCGGCTCGGGCTGGCCGACCTCGAGGCCGGCTACGCCGTCGGCCAGGTGACCGGCCACGTCGGCGAGCAGCTCAAGGTGACGTACACCCTGCGCAACGCCGGCCGGCTGCCCAAGCCCTGGCTCGAGGTCCACAACCCGACCAGCCTGCCGGTGGCGATCCCCGGCCGGGCGATCGGGATCGGCTCGCGGGCCGAGCGCTCGTGGATCGCCCGGGTGCCGCTTACCCGCCGGGGCCACTTCCGGATCGAGCCGCTCCAGGTCCGGACCGGCGACCCGTTCGGCTTCTTCGAGGCCTCGGCGGTGGTCGGCCAGCCGATCAGCCTGGTGGTCTATCCGCGGATCGACACGCTGCCCCTGTGGCGGCTGCCCTCGGCCAACATCGAAGGCAGTCACGCAGCCCCCGAGCGGACCCTCCAGACGAGCCCACTCGCGACCAGCGTGCGGCCCTACGCGCCGGGCGACGGCTTCAACCGGATCCACTGGAAGTCGACGGCGCGCCAGGGGGAGATCCAGGTCAAGGAGTTCGACCTGGAGCAGACCGCCGACGTGTGGCTCTTCCTCGATCTCGAGAGCCGGGTCCAAACCGGCAGCGGCAACGAGTCGAGCGTCGAGCTGGCCGTCCGGGCCGCCGCCTCGATCGCCGCCAAGTCGCTGGGCGAGAACCGGGCGGTCGGGCTGACGGCCTACGGCCAGCGAATGGCGGTCCTGCCCGCCGACCGGGGCGGCCGCCAGTACCTCAAGATGATGCAGCTCCTGGCGGCCGTCGAGGGTGACGGGGGCAGCCCGCTGGTCGAGGGCCTCCTGTCGAGCCTGCCCCGGCTGCGGCGGGGGATGACCGCCGTGGTCATCACGCCCTCGCTCGATCGGGCGTGGGTCCGGCCGCTCGCCAGCCTGCGCGGTCGCGGCGTCGCCGCCGTCGTCGTGGCGGTCCGCCCGGCTGACCCGGCGCCCGACCCGGAGGCCACTGCAGGGGCGAAGGCCCTCGGCTACGCGCTGGCCGAATACGAGCTCCAGACCTACCCGATCAGTCCGGACCGAGCGCTCGGCGCCCAGCTCGCCCGGGTCGGCCGATGAACGATCGGCTGCGTTCGCTGCCCCGCCAGCCGGCCGAGGGCTGGATCAGCCTGGTCCTGGTCTTCGTCATGGCCGGCTGCCTGGCCTGGTCGATCTCCGATGCCCGCTGGGTGATCGGGCGGGGCGACCTGACCTCGTTCCTGCCGTTCGCGGCGGCCGGCGGCGTCGCCTGGGGCTTCATCTCGGCCAAGGCCGGCTGGTCGCGCTGGCAAGCTCACCTCCTGGGGGCGGTCTTCGCCGGGCTGCTCCTGCCGATCATGGTCGGCGGGGTCCTGCTCCTGGGCGACTTCACGCCCGGACCGGCCTTCGTGGCCACCGCCAGCTCGACGATCGAGGCCTACCTCGACCTGGCCTTCCGGGGCATGGCATTCACCCAGGAGTACGGCCACTTCATGCTGATCCTCGGGATCATGTGCTGGGCCAACGGCCAGTTCACGAGCTACGCCGTGTTCGGCCACCACCGCCCATTGAACGCGGTGATCATGTCCGGCATCGCCCTCGTCCTGAACATGAGCCTGACCCTCGACGAGCAGCTCGGGATCCTGATCTGGTTCAGCCTGGCGGCGCTGTTCCTGCTGGTCCGGCTGCACGCCCTCGACGAGCGCTCGACCTGGCTGCGCCATCGCCTGGGCGATGCCGGCTCGCTGTCCAACTTCTACCTTCGAGGCGGGGCGGCGTTCATCACGGTGGCCGTCGTGGGCGCCCTGATCCTGACCTCGACGGCCGCTTCGGCCCCCCTGGCGAGCCTGTGGCGCGGGGTCGACCAGCGCCTGGTCGAGCTGACCCACGGCCTCGAGGCGGTCTTCCGGGGCGGCGGCTCGGGTACCCGGATCTCGCCGGTCGACTTCCTGTCGTCGACCCGGATCACCGGCGAATGGGTGACCGATGAGACGCCGGTCCTGTCGATCAAGGTGCCCGACGGGGGCGATTACCACTGGCGGGCGGTCGCCTACGACAACTTCGACGGCCAGGGCTGGACGATGACGAATCCCCAGAACGCCGATGTCGCGGCCGGCAAAGCGTTGGTGACCGACTCGCTCGACGACCCGGCCAGCCAGCTCGACCGGAAGTCGCTCACCTTCGAGGTCAGCGAGATCAACTACGACCCGGCCGCGATCTTTACGCCCGACCACGCCGATCAAGGTCTCGGTGGATACCTCGGTGGGCTACCTGGGGACGTCACCCAACCGGTTCGCGGGCTTCGTCACGAAGTCCGGCGCCAACGACTACACGGTCACCGCCGAGGTGCCCGACTTCGCGACCGTCGCGGCCGGTGCCGCCGATCCCGACGGCCTGACCGCGAACAAGCTGCGGGTTGCCGGCAACGACTATCCGGCCGCGGTCCTGGGCTACTACCTCCAGCTCGATCCGATCGTCGCGGCCAAGGGCCCCGACACGCTGGCCCTGCTGGCCTCGATCAAGGCGGCCCATCCCGATGCCAAGGAACCCGTACGACATCAGCAAGGCGATCGAGACCTACCTCAAGAGCGAGGGCGGCTTCCACTACAAGACCGACCTGTCCAAGATCGACTGCGGTAGCGACGGGGTCGTCGAGTGCTTCGCCGCGGACGAAGATCGGCTACTGCGAGTACTACGCCAGCACGATGGTCGTGCTCCTGCGGATGCAGGGCATCCCGGCCCGCTTCGTCGAGGGCTTCCTGCCGACCAAGCCCGACGCCAACGGCGTGGAGCTGATCTCGCAAGAGCGCCGCCCACGCCTGGGTCGAGGTCTACTTCCCGAGCTACGGCTGGATCACCTTCGATCCGACCGGCGGCGGCGTCGGCCAGGCCCAGGCGATCCTCAGCGGGCCCAAGGTCACGCCCCTGCCCACGATCAGCGCGGCGCCGGGCGGCTCGATCGACCCCGACGCCACCGACCTGCGGCGGACGCCGAACGTCGGCGATAACACCGGCACGGCTCGGCGCAGGCTCGACGGGCGGCCCGGGCGGTGGCGGCTTCATCGTGATCGGCCTGCTCCTCGCCGCGATCATGGGCGCGCTCGTGCTCGTCGCCTGGCAGCGCGGGCCGCGCAAGCCCCAGGAGCCCGACCGGGTCTACGGCGGCGTCGTCGGCCTGGCCCGGCGCTTCGGCTTCGGCCCGCGGCCCAACCAGACGGTCTACGAATACGCCGGATCCCTGGGTGACGTCCTGCCCAGCGCCCGGCCCGACCTGCATACGGTGGCCGTGGCCAAGGTCGAGGTCGCCTACGGCCGGCGAACCCTCGAGCCGTCCCGGATCGACGCCCTGCGCCTGGCCCAGCGCCATCTTCGGATCGCCCTGCTCGGGCTCATCTTCCGGCGCTCGGAACGCAAGGCTCGCGGCCGCAACCGGCCACCCGGCTAGGTCTCGGGGTCCGCGGCCAGGCGCGCGTCCCGCGGCGTTCCAGGCCCGCGTCCCGGAGCGTCGGCTGCGGCGGGTTCGTGACAAATTCGCGCTACAGCGGGTCTTATGGCGGTTCGGCCTGCTCGCCGACCGTCGCACAGGCCCTTTTCTGGTCGGGCTGAGCACGAATTGACCGCCCAGGCGGCCCGATTCGGGCGTCGAACCTCGGGCATCGCCGTGTGGGCGACCATAAGGATCGTTCCGGCGCGAATTTGTCACGAACGCGGCGTTCCCGGGTGGGCTACCGGCGCTCTACATCGAGCGGGCGCAATCCATGGCACGATTCGGCGGCCCGCATCGTCATTGGAGCCGCCCCGTGAATTGCTTCGAGCCCAACCTCCGGATCCCCGGGCCAACGGCCCTGCCACCCGCCGTGCGCGAGGCCGGCGGACGCCAGATGATCAACCATCGCGGGCCGGAGTTCGCGGCCATGCTCGGCCGGATCCTGGCCCGGATGAAGCCGTTCTTCGGGACGACCAGCGACGTCGCGATCCTGTCCTGTGCCGGTTCGGGCGGGCTCGAGGCGGCGGTCGTCAATACCCTGTCGCCGGGCGATCGCGTCCTGGGCGTGTCGATCGGCTCGTTCGGCGATCGGATCGCCAAGATCGCCAGCGTCTACGGGGCCGACGTGACCAAGCTGTCGATCGAGTGGGGCAAGGCAGCCGAGCCGGCCGAGCTGCGCGCCGAGCTCGAGGTCCAACCCGGCTACCGGGCGGTCCTGCTGACCCACAACGAGACGTCGACCGGCGTGATGAACCCGATCGCCCAGCTGGCGGCCGTCATGCGCGAGGTCCAGCCCGAAGCGCTGATCATCGTCGACAGCGTGTCTGGCCTGGGCGCGGTGCCCTTCGAGATGGATGCCTGGGGCGTCGACGTGGTCGTGACCGGTTCTCAGAAAGCCTGGATGGCGGCACCTGGGCTGGCCATGGTCGCGGCCTCGGAGCGGGCCTGGGCGGCGATGGAGACGGCCACGATGCCGCGCTTCTACCTCGACCTGCGCAAGCATCGCGAGTCGCATGCCCTGGGCCAGACACCCTGGACCCCGGCGATTGCGGTGGTCTACCAGGTCGATGCCGGGCTCGAGCTGATGGCGGCCGAGGGTGCCGAGGCGATCTTCGCCCGGCACGAGACCTGCGCCGCCGCCACGCGGGCCGGGCTGGCCGCGCTCGGCTTTCGAGCTGTTCGCCGATCCGGCTCACTATTCGCGGACGGTCACGGCCGCCCGGGTGCCGGAGGGCTTCGACTGGAAGGCGATCAACGCCGCGGTCAAGGCCGAGGGCGTCGTCCTGGCGGGCGGCCAGGGACCGCTGACCGGCCAGATCTTCCGCCTCGGCCACCTCGGCTCGGTCACCCTGGGCGAGATCCTCGATGCGATCGGGGTGCTCGAGGAGGTCTCGATCCGCTTCGAGCGAGCTGTCCTGCCGGGGGCGGGCATTGCCGCCGCCCAGGCGGCGGCGCTGGAGCGGATGGGGATCGGGCCGGCGGCCAGCTCGCGCGCCGTGCCAGCCGGCGCGGCGGGGTGAGGATCCTGGTCGCCGAGAAGGTCGCCCCCGAGGGCCTCGGCGCTGCTCCGGGAGCGGCACGAGGTCGGAAGAGCGGATCGGGCTCGGGCCCGACGAATACCGGGGATCCTGTTGCCCGACTATGACGGCCTGATCGTGCGCAGCCAGGTCCAGGTGGATGCCGGCCTGATCGAGGCGGGGCGGCGCCTGGTGGTGATCGGCCGGGCCGGCGTGGGCGTCGACAACGTCGACCTTGAGGCAGCCACCCGGGCCGGCATCACCGTCGTCAACGCGCCCGACCGGCAATACGATCGCTGCGGCCGAGCACACCCTGGCGCTCCTGTACGTGCTGGCCCGGCGGGTCGCCGCGGCCGACGCATCGGTCCGGCGGGGCGAATGGAAGCGGAGCGAGTTCAGTCGGGGTCGAGCTGCGTGGGCGCACGCTCGGGATCATCGGCCTGGGCAAGATCGGCCAGGCGATCGCGCAGCGAGCGCAGGGCCATGGAGATGACGGTGATCGCGGTCGATCCGTTCGTGTCGGCCGAGGCAGCCGCGCTGCAGGGAGTCGACCTGGTCGACCTCGACGCCCTCCTCAGCCGCTCCGATGCGATCACCGTCCACGTGCCGCTGACCCGCCAGACGCGGGGCCTGATCGGCGCCGCCCAGATCGCCCGGATGAAGCCTGGCTCGTTCGTGCTGAACGTCGCCCGAGGCGGAATCCTCGATGAGGCTGGCCGTCGCCGAGGCGCTCCGCTCCGGGCATCTCGGCGGCGCCGGGATCGACGTGTTCGAAGCGGAGCCGCCAGTCGGCTCGCCCCTCCTGGACGCGCCGCGGACCGTGCTCACCCCGCATCTCGGCGCATCGACCGAGGAAGCCCAGGTCCTGGTCGCGGAGGAGGTCGCCGCCCAGGTCCTCGACGTCCTCGAAGGCCGCTCGGCGCGTTACGCGGTCAACGCCCCGCTGCTGACCCCGGAAACGGCCCTGGCCGTGGGCCCGTTCCTGCCCCTGGCCGAGATCCTGGGCCGGTTCGTCAGCCAGTTCAGCCGGACCGGGATCCGCCGGCTCAGCCTGGAGATCGGCGGCGAGCTGGCCCGCGACCTGGCCGGCCAGGATGGCGCACCGCTGACCGCGGCGGTCCTGCGCGGATTGCTCGAGGGATCGACGACCGAGCGGGTCAACCTGGTCAACGCGTTCGCCCTGGCCAAGGCCCGGGGCATTGCCATCGTCGAACGCAAGACGCCCGATGCCGAGGCGTACAGCTCGCTGCTCAGCCTGACCGCCGAGGGCGACGGGGTAACCACGACGATTGCCGGGACGGTCGCCAACGGCGAGCCCCGGCTGACCCGCCTGGGCGAGCATCGCACTGATCTGACCCTCAGCCCGGTGATGCTGGTCACCCGCCACCACGACCAACCCGGGACCATGGGCCGGATCGGGTCGATCCTGGGCCAGGCCGACGTGAACATCAGCGCGATGCATCTGGCCCGGTCCGAGCCGCGCGCCGATGCGCTGATGATCCTGGCCCTCGACGACGACGTCCCGGCGCCGGTCGCCGAGGCGATCCGGGCCGATGCCGCCGTCCTCGACCTGTGGCTGATCCACCTCGGCAGCGAACCTTGAGCGGGCGCCTGGTCCCGGCCGGGCTGCACGCCACGATCGTCCTCCTCCGCCACGGTGAGTCGGTGGCGATCACGGAAGGCCGGTTCCAGGGTCGCCTGGACACCCCGCTCAGCCCGCTCGGCGAGCGCCAGGCCGAGCTCGCCGGGGATCGCCTGGCCCATCCCGGCCGGCCGCCCCAGATCGCGGTCCCGACGACGGCCCCGGTCGAGATCGCCCACTCGCCACTCGCCCGGACCGCGGCCACGGCTGCTGCCGCCGAGGCCGCCCTGCGCGCGACCTACGGCTCGGCGACTCCCGCGCTGCGCCCCGAGCCCGGCCTGTACGAAATCGGCCAGGGAGCGTGGGACGGGCTCGAGCGGTCGGAAGTCGAGGCTCGCTTCGGGCCCGAGCTCGAGGCCTGGCGGCGAGCGCCCCACCTCAACAACGCACCGGGGGGCGAAAGCCTCGTCGAGGCCGACCGGCGCGTTCGAGTCGCGTTGCCGGCAATGCTCGACCGGCTCGCCCTGGCCAGCCCGCCGATCAACGCCGCGATCACCTCGGCTTCGGGTTACCCGCCGCCGATGTCCAGCCCGGCCTGGTCGCTCCTGGTCGGCCACGACGGCGTGTTCAAGCTCGTCACTCTGGCCCTCCTCGACCTGCCCCTCGAGCGATTCTGGACCATCGCCTTTGGTCTGACCGGGATCACGATCCTGGCGATCCACGACGGCCAGGTCGTGTGCGCGCCCACAACCTGCTCGATCACCTGGGCCCGCTCCAGGCCAGCCGCGGCAGCGGCCGATGCCGGCTCTCCGCGGGAGGGCAGCGGCCCGCGCTGTAAGCTGCCGGCGCCCTCTCGGCCCGTCGGCCGCGGGCCGCCCGCGCCCTCCTGTCCGTCGACCTCGTCCGCCCGCCCGCAGTTCGTGACAAATTCGCGCCCAGCGATGCTAATGGCCGGTCGACGGTGCGACTCGAGGCTCGAATGGCTTGGCCGCCGCATTCGGCCTTCGCGTCGTGCTCAGGTAGCCTCGAGTCCGAGAACTCAGGGCAAGCCGACGATCCGGAGCGGCGAATATAAGACCGCTCTGGCGCGAATTTGTCACGAACGCCCGCCGTTGACCCCGGTGCCAGGGCCAGCCCGCTAGCTGCCGCTCGGCGTCGCGCTTCTTCTCGGTGTCGGCCAGCTTCTTCCGATTCGCCTCGCGGGTGCGCATGATCGAGGCGCCCGCCTTCATCGAGTCGACCGCCGGGCCCGGGCTGGGCGACCCGCTTCTGCCGGCCGGCCAGCCGGGCGGCCTGGCGCGCCTCGGCCCGGGCCGCCATCCGGCGCCGATCGTGGCTTCGTAGCCCTGGTCGTCGGGCTGGTAGTAGTGGCGATCGGCCAGCTCCTCGGGCAGGTACAGCTGGTCGATGTCGGAGCCTTCGAATTCGGGCGGAAAACGATAGCCCACGCCGTGGCCGTAGTGCTTCATGGCGGGGTGGCCGGCGCTCCGAAGGTGGAGCGGGACGGGCAGGGCGCCGTGCTCGTCGAGGTCGGCCACCGCCGCGAAGTAGGCCGCCCCGGAGCGATTCGACTTGGGTGCGCTGGCGATGTAGGTCGTCGCCTGGGCCAGCGCGTACTGGGCCTCGGGCAGGCCGACGTGGTCGAGCGCCTGGGCCGCCGCGACGGCGACCTGGAGGGCCCGCGGATCGGCGTTGCCGACATCCTCGGAGGCGCTGATGATCAGGCGCCGGACGATGAACCGGGGGTCCTCGCCGGCCGCGATCATCGTGGCCAGCCAGTACAGGGCGCCGTCCGGGTCATTGCCGCGCAGGCTCTTGATGAACGCCGAGGCCGTGTCGTAGTGGCCGTCGCCAGCCCGGTCGTAGGCCAGGACCCGCTGCTGGGCGGCCGTCTCGACGTCGACCAGCCGCGGGCGTGACCCGGCCGCTCGGGTCGCGCACGCCGGCGGAATCGGCCAGGGCCGTTGCCCCCTCGAGGACGTTGAGCGCCTGGCGGGCGTCGCCGCCGGCCAGCGCCGACGAGGTGCTCGAAGGCATCGTCGGGCAGGGCCACCCCGCCGGCCGGACCGAGCGGCCCGGCCAGGCCGCGCTCGGGATCGTCGAGGGCCCGCTGGACGACGATCCGGACGTCGTCGTCGGAGAGCGGCTCGAGGCGCCAGATCCGGAGCCGCGACAGCAGGGCGCTGTTCAGCTCGAAGTACGGGTTCTCGGTGGTCGCCCCGATCAGGATCACCGTGCCGTCCTCGACGTGGGGCAGCAGGCCGTCCTGCTGGGACTTGTTGAAGCGGTGGATCTCGTCGATGAACAGGACGGTCCGGGCGCCGTCGAGGCTGAGCCGCTCGCGGGCGGCGGCGACCGTCGAGCGGATGTCGGCGACGCCGCTCATCACCGCCGAGAGGCTCATGAACTCGGCGCCGACTGCCTCGGCCAGGAGCCGGGCCAGGCTGGTCTTGCCGGTCCCGGGCGGGCCCCACAGCAGGATCGAGCCGAGGTAGCCGCGCTCGACCGAACGTCGCAGCGGGCCCGTGCTCTCCAACCAGGTGCTCCTGGCCGACGTACTCGGCCAGGGTCGCGCGGTCGCATCCGGGCAGCCAGCGGCTGGACGCCGGGCGGCGGCTGGAAGAGGGCGGTCTGCTGGTCGGGAGCTGGGTCTGCGGGTCGGCACCCGGTCAGTCTACGACCGGCCGGGCTTGCTAGGCGACGCTGCTCTCGAGGCCCATGCCCGGCGTCCAGATCCGGCGCAGCGGCCGGCCGTCGCCCGGCAGTGGCGCGTTCTCGGCCGTCTCGATGCCCTGGACGAAGGCGGTCACGAGGGTCGGATCGAGCTGCGTCCCGGCGGCATCCTCGAGCCGGTGGAGCGCTTCCTGGATCGACATCGCCACGCGATACGGCCGGGTCGTGGTCATCGCGCTGAAGGCGTCGCCGACGGCCAGGATCCGGGCGATCAGGGGGATCTCCTCGCCCGACAGCCGGTCGAGGTAGCCGCTGCCCGTCCCAGCGCTCGTGGTGGTGGCGTACGCCGGCCCGGACGAGGCCCACGTTGGGCACGATCCGGACGATCGAGTCGCCCAGGGCGACGTGCTGCTTGACGATTGCGTACTCGTCCTCGGTCAGCGGACCCGGCTTGCGCAGGATCCCGTCGGGGATCCCGATCTTGCCCACGTCGTGGAGCAGGCCGGCGATCTCGATCGTCCGGCGCAGCTCGACGTCGAGGCCCATGCGGTCGGCCAGGAACAGTCCGTAGCGGGCGACATCCTCGGAGTGGCGCTTGGTGTAGCGATCCTTGGTATCGACGGCCAGGACCAGGCCGGCCAGGACGTCGAAGCTCGAGCGTTCGGCCGGGCCGAGGTCGCTGGGCGCGGCATCGGCGACCCGGACCCCGTTGCCGCCGCTGGCCTTGGCCTCGCCGAGGACGACCGCGGCCACCGCCAGCAGCTCGGTCGCGGCATCGCCGTCGGCGGGCGCGTAGCAGATTCCGGCACTGACCGTGACCGGCAGCCGCTCGGAGGCCCCGAACTGGAGGCTGAGCTCGGCGATCCGGTCGCGCAGCCGGTCGATCGCGCGTGACGAGGTCGGCGCTGTGGTCGGGCGGGGCCACGACCAGGAACTCATCGGGCCCGTAGCGGCCCAGGATCGACGTCTCGTCGAACTCGGCGCGCATGCAGCCGGGCGACCTCGAGGAGGGCCCGATCGCCGGCCTGGTGGCCGTGGGTATCGTTGACCAGCCGGAAGTTGTCGATGTCGATCAGGGCGACCCCGATCGAGCCATCGGCTGGCCGCGGGTCTGCTCGAGCAGGTCGGCCAGCCGGGCGACCGCCGTGCCATGGTTGAGCAGGCCGGTCAGCGCGTCGCGCCGGCCGGCATCGACAAGGGCCCGGGTCTGGCGGGTCAGCCGGCGCTGGGTGGCCTGGAAGATGAAGTACAGCAGCAGGCCCAGGACGAGCGCCGCGGCCAGGACGACCACGAGGCGACCTCGCGGGTCGTGTTGGCGACCGTGTCCAGGATCGGCTGGGCGTTGCGGTAGATCTCGAACACGGCCGGGAACGGTGCCGTTCGGGACCGGGGATCGGGACGTACTCCTCGAGCAGCTGGCCGTCGGGCGGGAAGCCCGCGGTCGCCGCGTCGGGGTCGTCGGCGCCGACGATCGAGGGCGCCACCTGGCCCGTGTCGAAGGCGGCCTCGAGGTCGTCGTCCGGGCCGAGGTTCTTGCCGCGCAGGTCGGTCCGGTTGCTGTACAGGACGGTCTGGTCGGGGCGCGAAGATCTTGACGTGGACGATGCCGTCGGTCTGGATCAGCGAGGTCAGCCGCTGCCTCGATCTGGGCGACCCGGCCGTCCGGATACGCCGGTCGATCGTCAGGTCTGCGGCCTGCAGGTCGGACTGGAACAGGCCGATGGCCAGCGACTTGTCGGCCGCCGACGGACGCGCTGAGATCGCGGCGTCCTGGACGTTTCCGGCTGACCACGCCGGCAAGGGCGACGCCGGTCGCAGCAACCAGGACGAGGCTTGCGCCAAGGACGCCCAGCAGGAGCCGTGAGCGGCGAATCGGACCGCTCGGACAGGATGCTCGACAAGGAGGGCGCTCGCGCTACGGGATTCCCGAAGTCCCGACCGTAGGTGGCCCTGAATGGGCCTGTCGATAGGCCGTTCGGGGGATACAGGGGCCATCCGGCCCTGGCCGCGCCCGCTCAGTGGCCGGCGCGCCGACGACCTCGAGCAGGACGAACAGGACGATCAGGATGACGAACATCGAGCCGCCGATCAGGGCGATCCGGCGGACATCCCGGGCGACGTAGCGATACTCCTCGGCGGCCTCCGCGGCGAGCCGGCCGCGTGCCCATCGGCGGCTCCGGGCGCGCGCGGCGCCTCGCGCCGGTGGCTTCGGCCGCGACGCGTGCGTCCGCCGGCCGGCGCTGCCTGCCCGGCCGCGCTCGCCGGCCACGATCGCGGCCTCCGAGCTCGGCGGCGCGGGCCGAACTCGGCGTCCGACAGGGCGCCGGCGGGCGCGACCACCGGCGCGGCTGGCTGCCGGCCGGCCGGGCTGACCGCTGGATCGGTGGGCGCTGGCCCGGCCGAGTCGTCCCGCGCGCACGCTTGGCCATCAGCATCCGTTGGTTCCTCCGCGTCGGATTCGGCGGCGGTCCGCCGACGGCAGAGGATAGCACCCGGCCCTGCTAGACTCGGCGGCGTGCCCGATTCCGCGACGCTGACGCTCGCCCTGGTCGTCGCCCTGCTGCGTCTGCCTGGTCGCGCCTGGCGGTCCTCTGGCGGCGGGTCGCGGCCTCCGCGGCCGCCTCGACCGGATCACCCGGGGCGAGGACGGCGCAGAGCCTCCAGGGCGTCCTCGAGACCCACCTCGGCCGGGTCGTCGACGGCCCAGGCGGATCTGGTCGATCTCGGCCGCCGCACCGAGCGCCTGGAGGTCGAAGGGCGCCGGGCCTTCCAGCGGATCGGCCTTGTCCGGTTCAACCCGTTCGAGGATACCGGCGGAAATCAGAGCTTCGCCCTGGCGCTGCTCGATGCGGAGGAGGACGGGATCGTGCATCTCGAGCCTCCATTCCCGAGGCAATACCCGGATCTATGCCAAGGCGGTGGCCGCGGGCCGGCCCGAGGCGGCCCTGTCCGACGAGGAGACCGAGGCACTCGGCCTGGCCCGCGACGCGACGGGCGGTCGAGGTGGCGATCCGTGGCCGTGCTGCGCGCGCCGGCTGCTGCCCAGCCGAGCCGGTGACGCCAGAGCTGTCACGACGGACGGCCATTCTGCGGGCATGCCCCCTTCAGTCCTGACCCAGCCAAACCCGATCAACCCGCCCGGCCACTCGGCAGGACGAGCCACCGGCGTCGGCTCCGGCCCCTGGAGCAGGTGCCGATGTGGGGCCACGCTCGGCACAGCCCGGCGACCGGTCCGGTCGCTCAGAGGTCCCGCCCGCGGCCGCGTCGGCAGGCTTCGACGCATCTGCTCGGCGGGCTCAATCCGGACCAGCGCCGGGCCGTGGTCCATGGCTCGCGGTCCGCTCCTGGTTGTCGCCGGGGCCGGGACCGGCAAGACCCAGGTGATCACCCGCCGGATCGCCTGGCTGATCGCCTCGCGGGCCGCCCGGCCCTCGGAGATCCTCGGCCCTGACGTTCACCGACAAGGCGGCCGCCGAGATGCAGGTCCGGGTCGACCAGCTCGTGCCCTACGGCTACGCGGACACCACGATCGCCACGTTCCATGCGTTCGGCGACCGGCTGATCCGCGAATTCGCGCTTCGAGCTGGGGCTGCCGCCCGACGTCCGGGTCCTGTCCCGGCCCGGAGGTCGTGATCTTCCTGCGCGAGCGCCTGTTCGAGTTCGAGCTGGACGCCTATCGGCCCCTCGGCGACCCGACCCGGTTCCTGGCCGCCCTGGCCGGCCATTTCAGCCGGTGCAAGGACGAGGACATCAGCCCGGACGACATACCTCGCCTGCGCCGACCGGCTCGGTCGGCGAAGCGGAGCGCCTGGCGGCTGCGTCAGCCGTGCGGATCCGCGCCGGGCGGCCGGCCGGCTGGCGGCCGCCACGGCTGCGGCCGACGAGCGCCCGGCGCCAGCTCGAGCTCGCTCGGGCCTACGCCCGCTACCAGGCCCTCCTGGGCGAGGCCGGCCTGATCGACTTCGGTGACCAGGTCAGCCTGGCCCTGCGCCTCCTGCGCGAGTCGCCGGCCGCCCGGCTGGAGCTCCAGCGGCGCTTCCGGTTCATCCTGGTGGACGAGTTCCAGGACACCAATCCGGCCCAGGCGGAGCTCGTGGCGCTGCTCGCCGAGGGCCACCGGAACGTGACCGTGGTGGGCGACGACGACCAGTCGATCTACCGCTTCCGGGGAGCCGCGATCAGCAACATCCTCGAGTTCCGGCGAGCGCTACCAGCGGGCCCGCCTGGTCGTGCTCCGGCGCAACTACCGGTCGCGCGCCGAGATCCTCGACGCCAGCCGCCGGCTGATCCGATTCAACGACCCGGATCGGCTCGAGGTCCGGGCCGGGATCTCCAAGCAGCTCCGGCGCCGAGCGACCCGAGCCGGCCGGCGCATGCCGCCGGCCGTCCGCCACGAGTCGTTCGTCACGGCCGCCGACGAGGCCGACTGGATCGCTGCGGACATCGCGGCCCGGATCTCGGCCGGTGCCCGACCCGCGCGACCACGCCGTGCTGGTCCGGGCCAATGCCGGCGCCGAGCCGATCCTGCGCAGCCTGAACATCGCCGGCGTGCCCTGGCGCTTCAGCGGAACGTCCGGCCTGTATGCCCGGCCCGAGGTCAGGCTGCTGCTCGGCGTTCCTGCGGGCGATCGCCGACCTGTCGTCCAGCATCGACGTGTACAGCCTGGCTGCCAGCGACGTCTACGGCCTCCACGGTCCCGGACCTGACCGCGATCATGACCAGCGCCCGGCGGCGGAGCCGGAGCCTGTGGGAGATCCTCGAGGAGCTCGACCGCCAGCCGGGCCTCCTCCGCCTGACGCCCGGGCTCACGGGCGACCCTTGGCCGGCTGGTCGCCGACCTGCGCAGCTACAGCGAGCTCGCCCACGAGCGCCCGGCCGGCGAGGTCCTGTATGCCTTCCTCAAGGGTTCGGGCCTGCTGGCGCGCTACGCCTCGGGCGGCACGCCCGGTGGCGAGGAGGCGCTCCAGAACGTCGCCCGCTTCTTCGAGATCGTGCGCGGCCAGTCGGTCCTCCTGGCCGACGACCGGGCCGTGTTCGTGGCGGCCCACCTCCAGACCTTGATCGAGGCGGGCGACGATCCGGCCACGGTCGAGCTCGACGGCGACGCCGATGCCGTCGCGGTCCTCACCGTCCACAAGGCCAAGGGCCTCGAGTTCCCGACGGTCTACCTGGCCGGGCTGGTCGATGGGCGCTTTCCGGCCACCGGGCGGCGCGAAGGGCTGCAGATCCCGGATGAGCTGATCGGCACCGTGGCCACCCGCCGGGGATCACCACCTCCAGGAGGAGCGTCGCCTGTTCTACGTGGCGATGACCCGGGCCCGCGACGAGCTGATCCTCAGCCACGCCGTCGGACTATGGCGGCCGGCGTGCCCGGCGGATGTCGCCGTTCGTGCTCGAGGCGCTCGACCTGCCGATCGCCTCGGACGGTCCCGCGCCTGGCCCCAGCCACGACCTCGCCGCTCGAGCGCCTGACCTCGTTCGAGGCGGTCCAGACGCCGGCCAACCCCCTGCGGCCGCCCACGGACGAGCCGCTGGCGCTCAGCTTCTACCAGGTCGACGACTACCTGACCTGCCCCCAGAAGTACAAGTACGTCCACATCCTGCGGGTGCCGATCGCCCCGCACCACTCGATCATCTATGGGGCGGCCCTCCACCGGGCCGTCCAGGAGTTCCACCGGCGCCACGCCCGCGGCGAGGTGATGTCCGAGGCCGACCTGCTGGCCTCGTTCGAGGCGGCGTGGATCAACGAGGGATTCCTCAACCGCGAGCACGAGTCGGCCCGGCTGGAGGCCGGCCGGGCAGCGTTGCGCCGCTTCCGCCTGGAACAGCTCGAGCCCGATGCCGTCATCCCGGCCTACGTCGAGCGAGACTTCGCGTTCACCCTCAACGGCGATCGGATCCGCGGCCGCTGGGATCGGGTCGACGTCGTGCCGGGCAACCCGGCGGAAGCCCCAGGCGCACGGGCAACCGGCGCTGAGGACGGCGGCGGCCGGCTCGAGGCGGGCTTCCAGCCCGACGTCGTCGAACCGACCCTGGCCCTGCTGCCGCCCGAGATCGTGACCATCACCGACTACAAGTCGAGCGACGTCCGCGATCCCGACAAGGCCCGCCAGCGCGCCCGCGATTCGCTCCAGCTCACGATCTACGCGATGGGCTGGCAGGCGATGACCGGCCGCCTCCCGGATGCCGTCCAGCTCAGCTTCCTGGAATCCGGCCTCGTTGGCCGGGCCCAGGTCGACGAGCGCCGCCTGGCCAAGGGGCGGGCCCAGATCGAGGCGGCCGCCAGCGGCATCCGGGCGCGCGACTTCGAGCCCCGGCCGGATCCGCTGGCTTGCTCCTACTGCGCCTTCCGGGAGATCTGCCCGGCCAGCGTTGCCCGGCGCTGACGGGAGGACGATGGCCAACCTCGGTCGGGTTTCGACGATCACGTTCGACTTCGGCAACACCCTCGTGCCGGTCGGGCGGGCCGAGCTCGCGGCGGTGGTCGAAGAGATGACCCAGGCCGTCGTCGCGGCCTGCGGCCCGTTCGACCTGGCCTCGTTCCGGGCGGCCTGGGCCGAGGAACGCGACCGGCAGTTCGCCGAGGACGTGCCCGAGGGCCGCGAGGTCGAGCTCGACCGGCGCACCGTGCGGGTGTTGGCTCGCCTGCGGGGGATGCCACTTCCGTCTGCGGACGAGCGCTGGGACGACGCGGCGGCCGCCGGCTGGTCGAGCGCCGGCGAAGTCGCCCTGGCGATCGATGCCTACAGCCGGGCGTTCGTGGCGATCCTGCCCCGTCCGGCCGCGGATCAGATCAATGCTCGAACGGCTGGCCAGGCGAGTACGAGCTGGGTGTCCTCTCGAACTGGCCGGTGGCAAGCACGATCGATGCCTATCTCGAGGCCGCCGGCTGGGCTCAATTCTTTCGGGCCGTGGTCGTCTCCCAGCGGGTCGGCTCGATCAAGCCGAACCGGGCGATCTTCGCCGCGGCCGAGGCCGCCCTGGGGCAATCGGGTCGGGCCATCCTCCACGTCGGCGACGACTGGGCGGCCGATGTGCTCGGCGCTCGCCGGGCCGGCTGGCGGGTGGCGTATCTGCGCGGCCAGCAGGCTGGCTCGGCCTTGCCCGCCTCCGAGCCGGACGGCACGACCGTGGCGGACCTGGAGATCGACACGCTGAGCGAGCTCGAGCCGGCCCTCGCCAGCTGGGAATCGGGCTGAGCCCTTCCGGGCCGGCCCTGACGGCGCTCGGCCCGCCGCTAGACTCCCTGTCCATGGAGGCGCGCGACCGGCTCATCAATATCGCCACCCTGCTTGCGGCCGGCCTGGCCTGGATCGTCGTGATCCTCATCGTGACCACCCAGGATCCGCGCGACAGCGGCCAGGTCGTCTTCTTCGGGGCGCTCTCGATCGGGGTCGCAATCGGGCTGACCACCGTCCCGTTGCTGTGGCTGGTCGTGTTCGGCCGGCATGCCCGGATCGCCTATCGGGGTGACTGGCTGCGGGCATTCCGGCGGGGGGCGTGGGTCGCGTTCGTGGTCGCCCTGTTCGTGCTCCTCAGGCTGGAGAATGCGTTCAGCCTGCCGATTGCCTTGTTCGTGCTGGTGATCGTGGGGGTGGCCGAAGCCACCCTCTCGGTCGACCGCTGAGCCCCGACCAGCAGGTTCAGAGAGGACCCCCGCCATGAGCCAACCACCGAGCGCGACGCGACCCTTGGTCGGAACGAAACCCGCCGGGCCGGGCGAATCGGCCAAGGCGCGGATCGCGGCCGCGGTCGAAGCCAGCCGGGCCGAGATCCTTGGCCTGAGCCACGACATCTTCAGCCATCCCGGAGCCGGCCTTCGAAGAGGTCCAGGCCGCGGGCTGGGTCGCGGCGTCGTTGCGGGCCCACGGCTATGCCGTCGAGCATCCCGCGGGCAGCCTGGCCACCGCCGTTCGAGGCCGCCTGCGGGGCGGCCGGAGCACGGGTGGGGACGGCCCGCGGATCGGGATCCTGGCCGAATACGACGCCCTGCCCGGCCTGGGCCACGGCTGCGGCCACAACACAATGGCCGCCTCGGGCGTTGGCGCGGCGATTGCCCTGGCCGCCATCGCGCGCCGAGCTGCCTGGCGAGATCGTCTTCCTGGGCACACCGGCCGAGGAGCGCGGCTCGGGCAAGGCGATCATGCTCGCCGACGGTCTCTTCGAGGGATTGGACGCCGTGCTCCTGTTCCACCCCTCGGACGTGACCCACCTGACCTGCGGCCTGCTGGCCAGCGAGGACGTGGAGGTCACCTTCCACGGGTTCCAGGCCCATGCTGCATCCGATCCCTGGCTGGGCCGAAACGCCCTCGACGCGATGATCCTGCTGTTCAGCTCGGTCGGCCTGTGGCGCCAGCAGCTGCGGCCCGACGCCCGTGTCCATGGCGTGATCCTGGAGGGCGGCACGGCGGCCAACATCATCCCGGACCGGACCCTGGCCTGGTTCATGATCCGCTCCTCGGACGAGACCGAATACGAGCGCATGCGGATCCGCTTCCAGGAGCTGTGCCGGGCGGCCGCGCTGGCGGCCGAATGCCAGGTCGAGGTCGTCTTCAGCGGCCGGTCGTCAACGATGCGCAACAACCTGACCCTGGCCGGGCGCTTCGGGGCCAATCTCGCCGCCTACGGGATCGTCGCCGGTCCGCAGCCCGACAACCTGGGCAGCTCGGACATGGGCGACGTCAGCCAGGTCCTGCCCACGATCCACCCACAGGTCGCGATCTGCGAGGCCGGCGTGCCCGGCCACTCGATCGAGTTTCGCGATGCAGCCGGACTGGCCTACGCCGACGAGGTGAGCCTGGTCGTGGCGACCGTGGTGGCCCAGACGGCCTACGAGCTGTTCACCGATCCGGCCCTGGTCGAGGCGGCCTGGCAGGAGTTCCGCGCCGAGCCCTGAGCCGGCCGACCTGAGCCGGCCGCCGCCGACGGGCCTGAGCCTGGTGCTCGGGCCTGATGCTAGGATGGCCCCGGCTCGCCCCGCTGGACGCCCGATGCGAACCGGCGGCGTCCCCAGAAGACGTGTCCCGTGGCCCGCCCCGACGGGTTCCCGCGGCCGCGATCCGTCTCCCGGAGGTCCCGATGGCCAAGCGCCATGACCCAGCCCCGGCCGCAGGCTTCGCGGCCGCCAACGGCTGGGATCGCGACTACGAGGTCTTCTCGGACTTCGACCTGCCCACCTACGTCGGGCCGGCCACGTTCATGAACCTGCCCTGGATCACCGATCCCGAGACCCTGCGCAGCCGGCGGACCGACGTGGCGATCGTGGGTGCCCCGTTCGACGATGGCGTCAGCCATCGCTCGGGCGCCCGCTTCGGTCCGCGGGCGATCCGCCAGGCCCAGTACACGTCGGGCTCGATCAACTCGCTCCAGCTGGGCGTGGAGCCGTTCGAGGTCCTCGACGTCGTCGACGCGGGCGACGCCAACATCGTGCCGGCCCTGCTCGAGCGCAGCCACGCGATGATCTATCGCAAGGTCTACGAGGTCGCCGCGACCGGCGCCATCCCGATCATCCTGGGCGGCGACCATTCGATCACCTGGCCGGCCGCGACCGCGATCGCCGAGATCCGCCGGCCGCGCTCGATCGGGATCGTCCACTTCGATGCCCATGCCGACACCGCCGACATCGACCGGGGGGTCATGGCCGGCCACGGCACGCCGATGCGCCGCCTGATCGAGTCCGGCGCCGTCGCCGGTCGCAACTTCGTGCAGGTCGGCCTGCGCGGCTACTGGCCGCCGGTCGAGGTCTTCGAGTGGATGAAGGAGCAGGGCCTGCGCTACCACTTCATGACCGAGATCGAGGAGCGCGGCGCCGAGGCGGTGATTGCCGACGCGATCGCCGAAGCGCTCGATGGTCCCGATGCGGTCTACCTCAGCCTGGACATCGACGTCATCGATCCGGGCATGGCCCCCGGGACTGGCACGCCAGAGCCGGGCGGGATGCTGACCCGGGAGGTCCTCCGGGCCGTCCGCCAGATCGTAGGCGCCGTCGAGCTGTGCGGCATGGACATCGTCGAGGTCTCGCCGCCCTACGACCAGGCCGAGACCACCGCGATGGCCGCCAACCGGGCCGCCCTCGAGGCGATCAGCGCCCTGGCGGTCAAGAAGCGGGACGGGGCAACGATCCGCTGGGAGCCGGCCGCGGGATGAGCGCCGCCTCCAGCCCGAGCGACGAGGCAGCCACCGCCGCCACGGCCGCGGCGCTGGCCCGCCTGTACGACCTCGACCTGAGCCAGGACCCGGGCGACGACATCGAGCTTTACCTGGCCCTGGCCGGGCGGACTGGCGGCCCGATCCTCGAGCTCGCGGCGGGCTCGGGCCGGATCGCCCGGCCGCTCGCGGCTGCCGGCCACCCGGTCACCGCCCTCGACCTCGACCCGGCCATGCTCGCCCGATTGGCGGGCAGCCGGACGGCCGGGATCAGCCTGGTCGAGGCCGACCTGATCACCTGGCGCCCCGCCCAGGCCTCGTTCCGGCTGGCGATCCTGGGCTTGAACTCGCTCTTCCTGCTGACGGAGCGGCACCAGCAGCGGGCTGCCTTCGCCAGCCTCGCCGCCGCCCTGGCGCCGGGTGGCCTGGCCGTGGTCGACGTGTGGCTGCCCGATGCAGCCGACCTGGCTCGCTACGACCGGCGCCTGCTGCTCGACTACATTCGCGTGGATCCCGAGTCGGGCCTGACCGTGACCAAGACCGTTTCGGCCGTCCACGATGCCGCGACCGCCACGGTCCTGCTCGACGTGATCTACGACGAGGGCCTGCCCGGCCAGCCCACCCGGCGCTGGATTCGACGCGACGCGCTGCGCCTGGTCAGCGCCGGCGAGCTGGTCGACTACGCCACGGCCGCCGGCCTCGAGGTCGAGATCCTGGCCGGCGACTACGGCCTGGATCCGCTCGGACCGGGCGATGAGCGGGCGATCCTGGTGGCCCGGCGTCCATAGCCTCGATGGCGGCCGCTTGGATGGCCCGTTCGGCGGGCTAGGCGAGCGCGATGCGCATGGTATCGTCGATCGATGGCCAAGGACCAGATCCGGCTGCTGATCGTCGAGGACGTCCCGCAGGTAGCCCAATACATCCGGGGACTGCTCAATTCCCAGAGCGCGATCAAGCTCCTGGATGTCCTCACCGACGGCGCCAAGGCGGCTGGCCAGATCGGCCAGCTGCGGCCCGATGTGGTCGTGGTGGATGCCCTCCTGCAGGGCCGGGTCAAGGGCCTCCAGCTCGTCGACCAGCTCCACGAAGCGGGCATCGGCCTGCCGATGATCGTCCTGACCGTGCCCCAGCACCCGATCGAGCCCGACCCGATCCGGGGTATTCAGGCCGTCCTGATGATGCCCTTCTCGGGCTTCGACCTGATGAACAAGGTGTCCGGCGTCCATCGCTCGTTCCAGGCCAGTGAGCAAGCTGCCAGCTCGCGCGTCCTGACCGTGTTCGCACCCAAGGGTGGCGTGGGCAAGACCACGATCGCGTTCAACCTGGCGGTCGCCGCGGCTCAGATCGGCAAGCGCACCGCCCTGATCGACGGCAGCCTCCAGTTCGGCGACCTGCGCTCCCTGCTCAAGGTGCCACCGGATGCCCCGTCGATCCTCGACCTGCCGACCGATCGGGTCCAGGAGAGCGACCTGGCCGATGTCCTGTGGCGCGATCCATCGGGCGTCGACATCCTGCTCGCCCCGCCCCGGATCGAGCAGGCCGAGATGGTCACCGTGCGCGACGTGGACAAGATCCTGTCGCTCCTGCGCCGGGTCTACGAGGTCGTCGTGATCGACACTCCGGCCGCCCTGACCGACACGACCCTGAGCTTCCTGGACGCCTGCGACACGATCATCGAGATCGTGACCTTCGACTCGACGACGATCCACAACACCCTGGCCATGGCCGACACGTTCCGTTCGATCGGCTACCCGCCGAGCAAGGTCCGCTACCTCGTCAACCGGGCCGATTCGTCGGGCGGCCTGGATGTCAACGAGCTGGCCGCGATGATCGGCCGGGTGCCCGAGCACTACGTCGTGTCCGACGGCCGGCTGGTGATCCAGGCCAACAACGGCGGCTTGCCGTTCGTGCTGGCCGAGCCCGGCGCACAGGTCAGCCTGGACATCGCCCGGGTGCTCGAAGAGCTGCTCATGGGCGAGCCGGTCGCGGTCGGAGCGCGGCACTAGGCCCGATGTCCGACCCGCGTCCCATCGGCGTCTTCGACTCCGGCGTCGGCGGCCTGACCGTGCTCCGCCAGATCCTGCGCCGGATGCCGGCCGAATCGACGATCTACCTCGGCGACAACGCCCGGGCGCCGTATGGACCGCGCTCCGACGAGGAGGTCCTGCTGTTCAGCCGGCAGGCGATCGAGCGGCTGGCCGAACGCGACGTCAAGGCGATCGTGATCGCCTGCAACACTTCGACCGCAATCGCCCTGGCCGACCTGCGCCGGCGCCACGACCTGCCGATCCTGGGCGTGATCCGGCCGGGGGCGGTGACCGCTGCCCTCTCGACCCGGACCCGCCGGGTAGGCGTGATCGCGACCTCGGCCACGGTTCGCTCGCACGCTTATTTCAACGCGATCAAGGAAGAGAATCCGGCGATCGAGGTCTTCGAGCACGCCACGCCGGCCCTCGTCCCGCTGGTCGAGGCCGGCAAGCTCCACGGGCCCCTGGTCGAGGCGATCGTGCGCGACGAGCTGGCCGGCCTGCTGGGCGAGCGCGACGCGGACGGCCTGCCGGTCGGGCCGCAGCCCGCCTCGGCGAGCATCGACACGCTCCTCCTGGGCTGCACCCACTACCCCTTGATCGAAGGCGCGATCCGGGCCGTCAGCGGTGAGCGGATCGCCATGGTCGATTCGGCCACGGCCACGGCCGGCGCGCTCGACGATTTGCTTGCGATCAACGGCCTCGAGGCGCCGGGCACGACCCGCGGGACGGCGGCCGACCCCGGTCACTTCGGCCACGATCGGCCGGACGAGGCCCTCGGCCCGGTGACCCACCGCCAGCTGACCACCGGTTCGCTCGACGCCTTCCGCGACCTGGCCGGGCCGCCTCTTTGGCGAGGGCTTCGTCGACGTCGAGGGCGTCGCCCTCGGGGTCCCGGTCGGATGACCGGACCGCGCCGCGACGACCGGCTGTGGCAGGCCGGCTTCCTGGTGGGCTCGGCGATCGGGGCGGCGGTGACCGTCCTGGGCCGCCGGGCCGAGCTGTCCGCCGCGCAAGGGCCTGGTCGACTGGAGCCAGGCCGAACGGGTCGCCATCGGCCGCCTGCGCAAGGCGCCCGGAACGCTGGACCCAGCCGAGCTGCGCCGGTCCGAGGCGGCCTACACCGCAGCCATGGCCGTCGTCGTGCCCCGCCTGGCCGAAGCGCTCGGGACGGAGCTGCCCGGGATCGTCGACCGGGTGGGTGTCGTCGATCGGGCGGGCTGGGTGCGCGCCAACTCGGCCAGCTTCGCCGACCTGATCGGCCGGCTCGAGGGCCAGCTCCTGGACCAGGTCGTGCCCAAGGGCGGGGGCCTGGTGCCGGCCACGATGGCCATCGCCAACCGCTGGGTGACCACCCACCAGATCGGCTACCTGCTCGGCTTCATGGGTGGCCGGGTGCTCGGCCAGTACGACCTGGCCCTGCTCGCGGCCGAGACGACTCCGGGCCGGCTGCTCTTCGTGGAGGAGAACATCCGCCAGACGGCCAAGCTGCTCGACGTTCCGGTCGACCCGTTCCGGACCTGGATCGCCCTCCACGAGACGACCCATGCCTTCGAGTTCGAAGCCCATCCCTGGCTGCGGCCGTACCTGGCCGACCGGCTCGAACGCCAGCTGACCGCGTTCTCGAACGGGGCCGCGTCGCTCAGCCGGGATGGCCTCAAGCGGCTCGGCCGCTCGCTCCGGGGCGAGGGCGGCGCGGAGAACTGGATGGAACGCCTGATGGACAGCGAGCAGCGCCGGCTGTTCCGCGAGACCCAGGCCGTCATGAGCCTGCTCGAGGGCTTCAGCGACTATGTCATGGACGAATACGGCAAGGACCTGGTGCCCGGCATCGAGCAGATCAGCCAGCGCTTCCACGCCCGGCGCGACCAGAAGAAGACCGGCGTCGAGCGGGCGATGATGCGCCTGATCGGGATGGACCTGAAGATGGAGCAGTACCGCAAGGGCGAGCGCTTTGTCGCGGCGATCGCCCAGGCCGGCGGCCCGGCCGCCCTCAATCGGCTCTGGGAAGGTCCCGAGACCCTGCCGGTCCCGGGCGAGATCGAGGCGCCCGAACGCTGGCTGGCGAGGGTCATCGGAGCGAGGCAGGACGCTTGACCCAGATCCGCCGGGTCGCCGGACCGGGTCGCGGTCCCCACGGCGTGCCCGCCGCAATCGCCCTCAGTCCCATCCTGTCGGCCCGCTACCGGGCTCGTGACCTGGAACGGATCCGGGCGGCGGCTCCTGGCTCGCGCCTGGTCACGATCTCGGTCGAGGGCCTGGCCGATGGCCCGGTCGAGGATGTCGAGGTCCTCCTGCGGGGCTTCCTGAGCGCGGACGCATTCGAGCGACTCCTGGCCCGGACCCCGCGCCTGGCCTGGGTCCACTCGGCCACGGCCGGTGTGGAACGCGTCCTGACCCCGGGCAGCCTGGGCCGGGACCTGGTGATCACCAATGCCCGGGGCGTCTTCTCGGGGCCCGATCGCCGAGTACGTGATGCTCATGGTCCTGGCCGTCAGCCGCCGCCTGCCCCAGCTGCTCGAGCTCCAGCGCGAGCGGACCTGGCAGCCGCTCGGTGGCGCCGAGATGGCCGACGTCACCGTCGGGATCGTCGGCCTCGGCTCGATCGGCCGGGCGGTGGCGGCGCTGGCCAGCTCGTTCGGCTGCCGGGTGATCGCCACCCGCCGGCGGACCGAGGCGGGCACCGGCCCGGCCTCGGAAGGCGAGTCGTCGGAGGGGGACGAGAGGGATACCCTGGTCCTCGATCGCGTCCTGAGCCCGGACGGCCTGCCCGAGCTCCTTGCCGAGTCGGATTTCGTGGTCCTGGCCGCGCCGCTGACGGCGGCGACCGAGAACCTGATCGATGCGGCCGCCCTCGAGTCGATGAAGCCCGGCGCCTGGTTGATCAACGTCGCCCGCGGCCGCCTCGTCGATGAGCGGGCGCTCATCCGGGCGCTGCGCGACGGCCAGCTCGGCGGAGCGGTGCTCGACACGTTCCGAGACGAGCCCCTGTCGTCGTCCTCGCCGTTCTACGACTTGGCCAACGTGATCGTCACGCCCCACACATCATGGTCGAGCGACCGCGTGCTCGATCGATCGGTCGAGCTGTTCTGCGCCAACCTGCGCCGCTACGCCGTCGGCGAGCCCCTCGTCAACGTGGTGGATCCGGCCGCCGGCTACTGAGCGAACGGCGGCCGCCGTCATCGGCGACAATCGGGCGGCATGCAGATCGCCATCGTGGGTCTGGCCGGATCGGGCAAGACCACCGTCTTCAATACCCTGACCCGGGGCCACGCCGAGACCGGTGGATTCGGCGGGATGCAGCTCAACGTCGGGGTGGTCAAGGTCCCCGACGAGCGGCTCGACCGGCTGGCGGCAATCTTCAAGCCCAAGAAGATCGTCCAGGCCGACGTCACCTATGCCGACCTGCCCGCGCCACCGGCGTCGTCCGACGGCCGGATCGGGACCGAGGAGCTGCCGGCCGAGCACCTCGCCCGCCTGCGCGACGCTGATGCCCTTCTCCACGTGGTGCGCGCGTTCGAGGATGCCTCGGCGCCCCATCCGGACGGATCGGTCGATCCCTGGCGGGATATCGAACGGCTCGACCTCGAGTTCGTCCTGGCCGACCTGTCGATGGCCGAGCGCCGGCTCGAGCGGCTCAAGGCGACCGGCCGGCACGGCACGCCCGCCGAGCGCGAGTCGAATGAGCGCGAGGAGGCGGTCCTCGAGCCGGATCCACGCCGGATTGGTGACCGGTTCGCCGATCCGCGATGTCGAGCTCGACGACGACGAGGAAAAGGCCCTGCGTGGCTTCCGCTTCCTCAGCCAGAAGCCGGTCCTGGTCCTGCTCAACGTGGGCGAGGGCGACATCGCCCGCGAGGCCGAGATCGTCGCCGGGATTGCCGATCGCTACGAGCACCGCGAGGCGATCGTCGATGCCCTCTCGGCCCGGATCGAGATGGAGCTGGGCGAGCTCCAGCCGGACGAAGCCGGCGCGTTCATGGACGAGCTTGGGATCCACGGCTCGAGCCTCGACCGGGTGATCGCCCTGTCGTATCGCCTGCTCGGCCTGGTCAGCTTCCTGACCGCCGGTCCAGATGAGGTCCGGGCCTGGCCGATCGCGCAGGGCTCAACCGCGGTCGACGCGGCCGGGGCGATCCACACCGACCTGGCCCGCGGCTTCATCCGGGCCGAGACGGTGTCCTACGAGGACTTGCTCGAGCTGGGCTCGATGGCCGAGGCGCGCAAGCACGGCCGGCTGCGCTCCGAGGGCAAGACCTACATCGTCAAGGACGGCGACGTGCTCGAGGTCTTGTTCAGCAAGTAGCCCCTCCGGTTAGGGCAGGATCTCGACGTAGCCGTCCGTGCCATTGACCCGGATCCGCTGGCCATCCTGGATCAGCCGGGTGGCATGCTCGACACCCACGACGGCAGGCAAACCGTACTCGCGGGCGATCACCGCGCCATGGGTCATCAGGCCGCCCACCTCGGTCACGAGCCCCGTGATCGCGACGAAGAGCGGCGTCCAGCTCGGATCGGTGAAGGCCGTGACCAGGATGTCGCCGGCCTCGAGATCGGCCTCGGCCATGTCCAGGATGACCCGGGCCCGGCCCTCGATGATCCCGGCGGAAACCGGCAGGCCGACGAGCGCGCCGGCCGGGACGTCTTCGCGCCGGTACGCCCCGGTGACGGCCTCGCCGTCCGACGTGAGCACGCGGGGCGGGCTGAGCGCCTGAAACGACGCGAACGCGTCCTTGCGCTCCCGGATGAGCTGCTCCTCGGCCCGCCGAGTCCGGACAACGTCCTGGATCTCCTCGAACCTGAGGTAGAAAATGTCGTCCGCCTCACGGAGTACCCGGGCATGGACGAGGCGCTCGGCTTCCTCCAGCAAGGCCAGCTTGTACACGAAGTAGCGGCTGACCATGCCGTATTTCGGATACTCGCGGTAGCCGATGAAGGTGCGGACCCGGTCGATCTTCGACTTCACCTATTCCGCCTTGCGCGGACCGTCCGGCAGCGCCCGCACCCGCTCGAGGAGTTCCCGCTCCTTCTTCTCGGCTGCCTGCCGTCCCTCCTCGAAGCGCCGCTCGCCGGCGCCCGGCTCGAAGGTCCTGACGTTGCCGAGGATGAGGGGCAGGAGCGTGGATGGGCGCTCGCTCCAACGGGGCTTCGTGATGTCGATCTCCCCGACGCAGCGCATGCCGTACTTCTCGAGCCAGGCCCGGATGGCATCGCGCACCGCCCGCCCGCCCGGCAGTGCGACCAGTTCGTCGAGGAAGCCTTCGCCCTCGGCGAGGCCCAGGAAGGCCACGACCTCCGGATGCGGGCGGACCACGTCGGCGACGTCCAGCAGCGCAAGCCCCATCTCCGAGGTGATGTTGTGGGGCACGGACTGGGTGAGCGTGTCGGCCGCGTTCTTCTCGCCCAGCCAGGCGAGCAGCTTCTCGTTCAGCCACGAGGCGGCCTCCATTGCCGACATGAACACCTCGGTGCTCCGCGGATCGAACAGGATCCGCCTCAGCTCCTGGAAGTCGGCCAGGATGAAGTCGAGGAGTGCCGGTCCGGACCTCGTCCGGATGTCGCGCTTCAAGGCGGCGATCGAGGCCTGGCTGCGCGCCATGAGCTCGACCACGATCGCCGGATCCGTCTCGAGCGGCGCCGCGACAGGGGAGGGCGTGGCGCCGGCCGGAGCCCCGCCGTTGTTGTCGGCGACGAGCGAGGGGATGAAGTCGCCGCGCTCGAGGACGGCCTCCAGCGCGTCCCTGATCAACGGATCGCCGTTGCCCATCACATCGAGGAGGCCCGGGCGGGTCGCCGGCGAAGCAAGGGCCCGGGTCACGTCGACGAACAGGCGCCCACCGGCTTCGGCCATCGGACGTCGGGTGGTCATCTGCCACACGGAGAGCCCCAGCGGCCTCATGGGGTCGGTCATCATCTGGCCGTGCCCGACGGAGACGTAGACGTGGTTCTCGCCGTCACCCGCCTCCGGCATGGGAAACAGGGTGGTGATCGGTCGGCTCTGGACGAATGCGAAGGCATCGTCGACCAGGCACCACTCGACGTCCTGGGGACGGCCGAAGTGTGCCTCGATCCGTCGGCCGAGCTGGGCCAGCCGCACGACCTGCGCGTCCGTCAGGGCGGGCGCGTCCTGTCGTTGCAGCTCAATCGCCTCTTCGCGCGTTCCGCCCGCCGCCGAGGCGACGATGGCCAGCCGCTTGGTGCCGATCGCCTTGTGAACAACCTTCCCGTCCCGCACCTTGTAGGTGTCAGGGTTGACCCGGCCGGAGACCAGGGCCTCGCCCAGGCCGTAGCTGGCCTCGACCGAAGCGACCTTGCGGTTGCCCGTGACGGGGTCGGCCGTGAACAGGATGCCGGCCGCCTGCGGAACCACCATCTGCTGCACGACCACAGCCATCCGGACCGTGCGCTGGTTCACGCCGTTCCGCTGGCGGTAGGTCACGGCCCGTTCAGTGAAGAGTGAAGCCCAGCAGCGGCTGATGTGCTGAAGGATCGCGGCCGGCCCGGTGACGTTCAGGTAGGTGTCCTGCTGGCCCGCGAATGAGGTCGTTGGCTGGTCCTCGGCGGTGGCACTGGAGCGGACGGCGTAGGCGGTCCGCTCGCCGAACGTGGCCAGCGATCCCGTGATCTCGGCTGCCACGTCGTCGGGGATGGCGACCGCCTCGATGATTCGCCTGATCTCAGTGCTGAGCGCGCCGATCGCCTCCCGGTCATCGGCCTTCAGGTTCGCCAGCCGATCGAGCCGGCCCTCCATCGAGGTCGCTTCCGCCATCACCCGCTGGAACGCGTCCGTCGTCACGCAGAAGCCAGGCGGCACGCGGATGCCGTCGATCCGCGACAGCTCTCCCAGGTTCGCGCCCTTGCCCCCGATGAGCGTGACCTGAGTCGCGTCGGACTCATCGAAATGCAGCACGTAGCGGCCCATCCGCGCCTCCGGTCTTCGCCGGCCCAGGCCCGCCTAGTTCAGGTTCGGATCGCGGTTCGGGCGGAGCTCGGCGATGACCGCCCGGTAGTCGGGCAGGTCGTCCTCGTCGATGTCGTTCTCGTCAATGTCCTCGTCGCCCCAATCGGGACCCTCGTCGGCCGCCGCTTCGATCGGGGTCAGCTTGGTGTCCTCGGTGTTCGGGCTGACGAAGACCGACGCGATCAGGCGGTCATCGGTGACCGGGGTGAAGCCCTGCTCCTCCTCGAGGATCCGGGCCACGGCGGCGATCAAGGTGTCGTCCTCGAAGGACTCACGCACCCGGACGCTGGCCGCCTGGACGAGCTCGAAGAATTCATCCGGTTCAAAGCGCTCTTCATGGACGAGAATGAGGTCCGAGAAGATGTCGCCTTCGCCCTCGTGGAGTTCGTAGAAGTACATGACGTCACGATACCCCCAGCGCGGCGACTTCGATGTCGTCCACGTGGCGAGCGCCTGTCGCGACCTCGCCCCGGACGATCCGCGCGGCTGGCGCCTCGGCGGCGGCGTCACCTATGCCGCGCTGACCACGGCCCGCCTCGGCCTGCGCACGGCAGCGCTGATCGGGGCGGACGCGCTTGCCAGCAAGGCCGTCGAGCTGGAGCTGTTGCGCGACGCGGGTGTCGTCGTCCGGATCGAGGAGCTGGCCCACGGACCGGTCTTCGACAATGTCGAGACGCCCACCGGGCGCGTCCAGACCTGCCTCGATCCGGGTGATCCGGTGACCGTGGTGACCCTGCCCGAGAGCTGGCTCGCGGCCCCGGTCTGGCTCGTGGTTCCGGTGGCCAACGAGACCCGGGACGAGTGGGCTGCCGCGATCCCGCCCGAGGCCAAGCTCGGCCTGGGCTGGCAGGGCCTGCTCCGGGTCCTGATCGCCGGCGAGCGGGTGCGCCGCCTGCCACCGGCCTCGACGCCGCTGATCCGGCGGGCCAACCTGGTCAGCGTCAGCCGGAACGATCTCGAGCCCGGCACCGACGTGCACGACCTGGCCACGATGCTCCAGCCGGGCGCCCAGCTGGTCGTGACCAACGGCCGGGCCGGTGGACACTTGCTCGTTGCCCCGGACCTCGAGCGCGAGCCGCCCCAGGGCCGGCACTACCGGCCGCTGGACGCGACCGAGGTGGACCCGACCGGGGCCGGCGACATCTTCATGGCCGCGCTCGTCGCCGCCCTGTGGCTCGAGGGCCCGGCCGAAGAGCCGATCGATGAGGTCGCCGCCCTGCGCTGGGCCGCGGCGGCCGCGGCACTTGCGGTGGAGCGGATCGGCTTGCCGGCCGTCCCCAATCGAAACGAGGTCCTGGAACGAATGGAGCTGGCCGCCCGACCATCCTGACCGCCCCGCGCGACGGTCAGCTCAGGACGGGCCCTCAAGGGGCATCACCATGATCTGGATCGCCAGGTCGGTGTCGTCCCGGAGCGGGTACTGGTCGCCCGTCTCGACGAATCCAAGGCTTCGATAGAGCGCAATTGCGGCGCTGTTCGTGGTCGTGACGCCGAGGCCCAGGGCGGGATACCCGGCCGCGATCGCCCACTCTCTGACGGCGTCGACGAGCGCAACCCCGACGCCCTGCCGGCGTGCAATCGGGTCGACCCACATCGAGAACAGCCCTGCAACACCGGGTCGCGCGGGCGCCGGGCCCCCGCCCGCGAGTCCAACCAGCCCGTCCGGTCCGTCCGCCACGAACACTGCGCCGTCGGGTCGGTTCGCCCGTCGCTGCCAATCCTCGTCGGTCAGGCTCGATTCGTGGGCCAAAGTGGCCCCGAACGCGTCGGGCGAGTCACCGAGGGCTCGAAGCCGGATGACGCGATAGGCCTGCCACTCATCCGGCTTCAGTCGCCTGACTGCCATCAGATTTGCTTGAGCATTGTCACGTCGGTCTCGAGATAGCCACTCGAGCGATACAGGTTCCGGGCTGCCTCGTTCGAACCGAAGACGTGCAGCCGGATCGAGCTGTAGCCGAGCTCTCGGGCGAACGGCTCGAGCGCTGCCATCGTCGCCCGGCCGTGGCCCTGGCCCCGAAACTCGGCCTCGATCAGCAGGTCCCAGATGAACAGCGAGCCCAGCCCGATCTCAGTGTCCGCGCCGACCCAGACCGAGCCGACCGTCGCGCCATCGTCGCGCAGGATCCACAGGAAGGCATGCCCTGGCGTGGCCTGGCCGGCTGGGAGGAGGCTCTCGAACTCCTTGGCCGAGCGGCCTTCGGCGCCTTCCGGCGGCCAGCGGCCTAGCCCGACCATCTCCTCGACATGCGCGGCGTTCGCCCGCGCGGCCCAGGCCGGCCAGCTCTCCGCGGACATCGGACGGAGGGTCACCATCGTCCGAGGATAGCCCTCAGCCGCGGCCGGACACGTTGACCCGCCGGTTGAGCCGGATTCGTCGCCGGCCGAGGTCTGCCTCGATGCCCCGTAGGGGACGCCCAAGGAACCGCGAACGGCGGGCCAGCTGGTCGGCGGCGGCGCAGGCTCCCAACGCGCCAGCCGGGTCACGCTCTCGATGTTCGAGGCACTTGGCCACCTCGATCCAGGCCAGCGCGGCATCCGGCCCCCCTGATCGGGCGACATCCCGCCATGCCTCGAGCGCCTCGCGGTGCCGTCCGAGGCGTCGAAGGAGCCGTGCCCGCTCGACGATGATGTCGAGCCGGGGCGGACATGGGCCGGTCTCGGCGGCGTCCGCCCGAGTGGTCAAGATCGTGGTCCAGGAGCGCCGGAGCGGAGCCGAGCGATCGGTCTGGCTCGCCTGGCCGGCGAGGGCCGCGACGATCGGACGGGGCGGACCCTCGAGCGCGGCATCGAGGCAGTCGAGGGCGTCGTTGTCACGCCCAGTTCGGCGAAAGGCACGAGCCAGGCCGACCAGGTCCCCGGCCGGGGCGAGGCGCCGTTGCGAGATCGCGCCGAGTCGTTGCTCCATGTGGGCCAGCAGCCGGGCGAGCGAGCGGACGTCCTCGTGGTTGTGGCGAACGATCTCGGCGATCGGCTGCACCGGACCGCCGCGGAGCATCTCGAGGTAGCGCCCCGGGATCTCCCAGCCGTCGATGTCGTGTCCGCGGCGCATCCCCAGCAGCTCGGTCTCGACCGTCTTGAGGCGCGCGTCGCTCATCCGGTGGCGGAAGATCCGGCGGACAAACGGGAGCAGGTCCAGATGCCCGGCCAGCGGCGGTGGCGTGCGCCGGTTCATCCGGAAGCGGGCCACGAGCAGGGGCCAGTCGAAGCTTCGCCCGTTGTAGGTCACGAGCCATGCCTCGGGCGGCAGGAATCCGGCCAGGGCGTCGAGCAGGCCAGCCTCTCCAGCCTCGTCCGGGAGCAGGAGCTGGGCCTGCTGGAAGAGATCGCCCTCCCACCAGCCGAGGCCGACCAGGAAGGCCAGGGTGCCGGCCCCGGTCGCCAGGCCGGTCGTCTCGGTATCGAGGCAGACCAGCTTGACCTCCGGGCCTGGGTGGCCGGGCAGGCTTGCGCTCCGATCTCGGTCGATCGGCAAGGCCACCGGCGACGGTTCGATCAGGACGTGGCCACCGCCTGGGCCATTGACCCGGCGGCCGCCCAGGGCTTCGGCGAGGCGCTGGGCACGAGCGTCCGCGGACCGGGCGAGGCCCGACCAGGCCGGTTCGGCTGGCGGACGCAGGCCCCCTGTGACCCGGTCTCGCTCGGCATCGCGGGCGATCCGGAATCGACCGAGCCGGCGTTCGAGGATCGCCGCGTCGCTCATCTCAGGCGGCGACGACCGGTGTGGCGGCGGCCAGGGTTCGAAGGAGGCGCAAGGCCAGGGCCCGCGCGTCAATCCCGGGTTCGAGGCGGGGACCCGTGCAGCTCGGACAGCCGCCCTCGCAATCACATCCCGCGATCAGGTCGGCCGCCCCGGCGATCAGCTCATCGGTGCGCTCGAACAGGCGCTCCGCGAGGCCGACGCCGCCGGGCACGGTCTCGTACAGGTAGATCGTGGGTGCTTCGTGATGCGGCGAGCGGACCTGGCTGACGAGGCCAAGGTCGCGCGGGTCGACCATCAGCAGGAAGCTGGCCACGGCCTGGAGGGCGCGGCCTGCCCCGACCAGCCCGATGTCGAGCTCGTTCCGGCGCCACGTTCCGCCTGGCCCGGTGGTGACCTGGGCGGGATCGAGGGTCAGCCAGGCTGCCGTGGTCTGCAGCTCGATCTCGGGCAGGTGGATCCGGCCCCAGCCCAGGTTCTCGTTGGTGATGAACTTGAGCTTCTTGTAGATGGTGGCGAGGCTGGCGACCATGACCTCGCCGTGCTCGCGCCGGCCGCCCGGCAGTCCGGCCGAGGCGAAGACGTCGAGCGGCTTGAGGGTGACGGCCGTGTCCGCCTGGGTGTAGTGGTCGACGTCGACCCGCCGGACATAGGCCTTGCGCTCGTCCCAGTCGAGCCGGTCGACGTGGAACTGGGCCGACTCGTGGAGGTAGATCGCATCCTCGTGAACGGCCGTCTGCGCCCCGAACAGGTCGATCTCGCCGATGACCCGGGGCCGATCGGGGGTGGTGTCGATGATCACGACGTTCTCCGAGGCAGCCGTTCGAAGGGAGATCGACGACGCCGGGAAGTTCTCGCTCGACCAGTACCAGCGGCCATCGCCGGCCTGCCGGACGTGGTGCTCCTCGGCCAGGAAGGCGAGCAGGTCGTCAGCCGGGCCCGGGCCAAAGACCTCGCCCGGCTCGAACGGCAACTCGAACGTAGCCGCCTTCAGGTGGGCCAGCAGGATGTGCAGGTTGTCCGGATCGATCCGGGCCTCCTCGGGCGCTCCGGTAAGCAGGTACTCCGGGTGGTGGATGACGTACTGGTCGACCGGCGAGCCGCTGGCGATGACCACGGCCACGCTCACCCCGCTCCGCCGGCCCGCCCGCCCGATCTGCTGCCAGGTACCGGCGACCGAGCCGGGATAGCCCGCGATCACGGCCGCATCGAGCCGTCCGATGTCGACCCCCAGCTCGAGGGCATTGGTGGCGACCACGCCGAGGACCTCCCCGCTGCGGAGGCCCTGCTCGATCGAGCGCCGCTCGGTCGGCAGGTACCCACCGCGATAGCCCCGGACCCGGGAGCGCGGCCCGGCATGCTCGCGGAGCGACTCGCGCAGGCCCGTCAGCAGGAGTTCGACCGAGGTCCGCGAGCGTCCGAACACGATCGTCTGGCGACCCGCCCGCAGGAACGGCAGAGCCCAGCGATTGGCCAGGGTCAGGGCCGAGCCGCGGGCGCCGGTGGCAGCGTCGATCAGTGGGGGATCGACCAGCAACAGATGGCGCTCGCCGGCCGGCGCGCCGTTCCGGTCGACCAGCCGGGGTGTGCGCCCGGTCAGGGTCGTGGCCAGCTCGAGCGGATTGCCGATCGTGGCCGAGCAGGACACGATCAGCGGCTTCGAGCCGTAGTGGGCGCACAACCGGAGCAATCGGCGCAGGACGTTGGCGACGTGGCTGCCGAACACGCCCCGATAGGTATGGAGCTCATCGACCACGATGACCTGGAGCTGCTCGAACAGCTGAAACCACTTGGTGTGGTGGGGCAGGATCGCCGCGTGGAGCATGTCGGGGTTGGTCACGACCACCTGACCGGCCGTGCGGATGGCCGAGCGAATCGGCGCCGGCGTGTCGCCGTCGTAGGTGGCCGTCGAGACGTCCAGCTCGGACAGGGCGGCCAGCGTGCTGAACTCGGCGACCTGGTCCTGGCCCAGGGCCTTGGTCGGGAACAGGAACAGGGCCCGCGCGGAGCGATCGTCGGCCAGGGCCTGGAGAACGGGCAGGGTGTAGCACAGGGACTTGCCTGAGGCCGTGGGCGTGACGATCGCCACGTCGTGGCCGGCATGGATCGCTTCGATCGCCTCGGCCTGGTGGGTGTACAGGCTGGTGATCCCGCGCTGCTCGAGGCCGTGCTTGATCCGGGGGTCAAGCCAGTCCGGCAGTGGCGCGATCCGGGCGGCCCGGGCGGGGATCCGTTCGTGATGGACGACCCCCCGAGCCATCGACGGCTCGGCGAGCAGGTCATCCAGGACCCGATCGACAGTGGCAGGAGCGTAGGTCCGCATCGGGGTCCTCCATATCGAACGGATGTGCGAAACAGATGGAGTCTAGCAGCACGATGCGGCGCGGTTGCGACACCTTTGGTGTCACGCCACGAGCGGGGCCCGAGAGACGGCTGCGTTTGACACGTCGAGCTGCGCGTCAGCTACGCTGCGCCGATGACCGGCCGGCCTGACGAACCGCGCGACTTGCCCGACGACCCTCGGGACCCGGCTCCCACGAACCAGGATCCGGGCGACGGCCTGCTCGCCCGCGGTCGTGACCTGGCCGGCCTGTCGGTGGCCGGGATCACCCGCCGCCGGATCGCCATCCTCATGGCGGCCCTCCTGTGCGCCTGGATCGTGCTGGCCCTGTCACGCCAGGTCGGCGAAGCGGCCGACGCCACGAATCGGGCCCGCCAGCTGGGCGCGGCCAACCAGCAGCTGAACGCTCAGATCCAGACCCTGACCGAAGAGCGGACGCTGATCCAGCAGCAGACCTACATCGAGATCGAGGCCCGGGCCCACGGCCTCGGTGGCCGCAACGAGCGTCCCTTCAGCCTGGCCGCGGACGCTCCGTCCCTGCCGCCCGACGCGCCGGGCAGCGCCTCGGCGGCGCTCGGTGCCAGCCCCACGCTGACCGGCCCACTCGACGCCTGGCTCGACCTGCTCTTCGGTCCCGGCCACTAGCCCGTCTCGCTAGCTCGCGCCCGGTCGCGCTAGCCCCCCGACGGCGGAGCCGCTCGGATGGCACGATCAGCCGATGCACCGGCCCGTCCTGACCGCTGCCCAGCTCTCACGGGCAACCCTGGCTCGGCAGCTCCTGCTCGAGCGTGCCCGGCTCGACCCCACCCTGGCCATCGAGCGTCTCGTCGCCCTCCAGGCCCAGGAGCCGGCATCGCCCCACATCGCGCTGTGGTCGAGGCTCGCCGACTATCGGGCGGCTGACCTGAACGAAGCGTTCGATGCTCGCCGGGTCGTCAAGGGCACCCTCCTGCGAGTCACCCTCCACGCGGTCAGCGCCCGCGACTACCTGCGCTACTGGCCGGCCGTCGAGCCGAGCATCCGGCAATGGCGCTCGAGGATCATCCGGCAGCTGGCCCTCGAGCCAGACCTCGAGCGGCTGGCTGCCCAGGCGGCGGCCTTTGGAAGCGAGCCGAGGACGGGCAAGGAAATGAGCGAGCACCTGCCGAGGCTCGCGACGGGCGTCGGACCGGCCGGCCAGACGGACGCGTGGTGGGCCATCCGGCCGTTGCTGCCGTTCCTGATGGCGCCCGGCGAACCGCCCTGGTCGTTCGGGCGCCGGCCCCGGTTCGTCGCTGCCCCGGCCTGGCTCGAGGCCAACCTGGCTCCCTCGAGCGAGGGCCTCGATCACCTCATCCGACGCTACCTCACCGGGTTCGGGCCGGCCGGGGTGGACGACCTGCACCAATTCACCCACGTCCCCACGTCGGTCCTGAGACTGGCCCTGGCGGGCCTCGAGGAGGAGCTCGTGGCCTTCGAGGACGAGCTCGGCCGACGGTTGTTCGACGTACCCGGCGGTCTCCTGCCGCCGGGCGATCTGCCCGCCCCGGTCCGGTTCCTGCCGATGTGGGACAGCCTCTTGCTGGCCTATCGCAATCGGAGCCGGGTCCTGCCGGAGCCCTACCGACGACGAGTGATCCAGCCCAACGGCGACTTCCTGCCCTCGTTCATGGTCGACGGCCTCGTCGCCGGGCTGTGGCGGGCCGACGTCGTGGCCGGCCGCACCCGGATCAGCCCGCTCCCATTCGCGCCCCTGGCGCCGGACGTCGCCGCGGAGGTCGCCGAGGAGGCCGACCGGCTGGCCGCATTCCTCGAGCCGCTGGATCCGGCGGTCTACTCGCGCTACGCGATCACCTGGATGAAAGGGACGGAGCCAGCCGGCTGACGGGTTGGCGCTCCGACCGAGGGTTGGGTACCATTCGCGACCGGGGCTGACCCGCGGCGGAGTAGCTCAGTGGTAGAGCAGGGGACTCATAAGCCCTGTGTCGCAAGTCCGATTCTTGCCTCCGCTACCAAATCTTCCAATCCCACCCAGCAGGCCGCGTCCGGCGCCGGCCGCCTGCCGCGGCTGTTCGTCGAAATTGCCAAATCCTTCCCAGTTGACGGCTTAGGCAACCGACGGGGCGCTTTGACCGGCCCGCGACATCCGGCATGTCCAATTCCACGCTCAGCCGACGCGCCTGGATCCTGCCCGAACACGGAATCCTGGCCTGCCAAGTTGCGTAAGCCTCGTTTGGTGAACGATTTGGCAACGCCGCGCGGCAAACAGCGGTTCACGCGACGCCACCTGGCAGCACCGCGCGGCAAACAGCGTTGGCGCAACGCCGCCGCCACTTCGGAACGCGCGGCGCCTCGAGCGAACGGTTCCGATCCGGCCGAGCGTTCTACCCGTACCAACGGTGTGCGCTGGATAACGACTGGTCAGCGGGCCAGAAAACCGGCCGAGGGTATACTCGGGCTGAGGTCGGCGCACGGTCGCCGGCTGAACGATTCGGAGGCTCCTTCTTGAACGCCAAATTTGCCCGCAACGGGATCGTGATGCTGGTCCTGGTCGCGGGGACGCTCGTGCTCCTGTGGCAGCTGCTCGGGCAGCCCACCCAGCCCAATTCCATCGGCTACTCGCAGTTCCTGACGAACGTTCAGAACGGCAAGGTCAGCCAGGTCGTCCAGGAGCAGTCCAACCTGACCGTGACCACGACCGAGACGCCCGCCTCGACCTACTCGGTCACGGTGCCCACGATCCTGATCGACGTCAATGCCCAGATGCACGCCGCGGCAGCCGCCGGCAACCAGACCCTGCGCGCCGACGTGTTCCTGGCCAAGGACGCGCCCGACACGTCCTGGATCGGCCTGCTCGCAACCACCCTGCTGCCCCTGATCCTGATCGTGGGCTTCATCCTGTTCATGATGCGCCAGGCCCAGGGCACGAATAACCAGGCCCTCAGCTTCGGCAAGAGCCGGGCCCGGATGTTCCTGGGCAACAAGACCGTCGTCACGTTCGCCGACGTGGCCGGCGTGGACGAGGCCAAGATGGAGCTCCAGGAAGTCGTGGAGTTCCTGAAATACCCCGAGAAGTTCAACTCGCTCGGAGCGCGCATCCCGCGGGGCGTCCTGCTCGTCGGACCTCCCGGCACGGGCAAGACCCTGATGGCCCGGGCTGTCGCCGGCGAGGCCGGGGTGCCCTTCTTCAGCATCTCCGGCTCCGAGTTCGTCGAGATGTTCGTGGGCGTCGGCGCCAGCCGTGTCCGGGACCTGTTCGACCAGGCCAAGCGCAACTCGCCGTGCATCGTCTTCGTGGACGAGATCGACGCGGTCGGCCGCCAGCGCGGGGCCGGCCTCGGTGGCTCGCACGACGAGCGCGAGCAGACCCTCAACCAGATCCTGGTCGAGATGGATGGCTTCGACACGAACACGAACGTGATCGTGGTGGCCGCCACCAACCGACCTGACGTCCTCGACCCGGCCCTCCTTCGGCCGGGCCGGTTCGACCGCCAGGTGATCCTGGACCGGCCGGACATGAAGGGCCGGACGGCGATCCTCAAGGTCCACACCAAGGGCAAGCCGCTCGACAAGGGCCTCGAGGTCGAGGGCATCGCCCGTCAGTCGCCGGGCTTCTCCGGAGCCGACCTGGCCAACCTGGTCAACGAGGCGGCCATCCTGGCCGCGCGGCGTAACAAGAAGGTCATCGGGATGTCCGAGTTCCAGGAGGCGCTCGAGCGGATCGTGGCCGGTCCCGAGCGGCGCAGCCGGGTCATCTCGGACGCCGAGAAGAAGATCATTGCCTACCACGAGGGTGGCCACGCAGTCGTGATGCGCGTCCTGCCCAAGTGCGACCCGGTCCAGAAGGTCACGATCATCAGCCGCGGCATGGCCCTCGGCTACACGATGGGCGTGCCGATGGAGGACCGCTACCTCAAGTCCAAGACCGAGTTCGAGGACCAGATTGCCGGCCTGCTGGCGGGCAATGCCTCGGAGCGGATCGTCTTCGGCGACACGACCACTGGTGCCAGCAACGACATCGAGAAGGCCACCGACCTGGCCCGGCGGATGGTCACCGAGTACGGCATGAGCGAGCGGCTCGGGCCGTTGTCCTTCGGCAAGCGCGAAGAGATGGTCTTCCTCGGCCGCGACCTCGGCGAGCAGCGCAACTACTCCGACGAGGTTGCCAAGGAGATCGACGAAGAGGTCCGGGCGATCATCGATCGGGCCTATGAGCGGGCCCACGAGGTCCTCACCACGAACCGCGAACGGCTCGACCGCCTGGCGGCCAAGCTGGTTGCCGAAGAGACCGTCGATTCGGACGGCTTCGAGGCGCTCTTTGCCGACCTGCCGCCCAAGACGGACGTGCGCACCCACGGCTCGATCGTCGCTCCGGGCGATACCGGGCCGGCCATCGAACCATCGCCGATGCCCATCTGAGCGACGCGCTCAGTCCCAATCCCGCAATCCCGACGAGCGAGCCAGACCGGCTCGCTCGTTCTGATTCCGGGTCGCGGCGCGCGTCGGTACACTGACCAGAGCCAGGCTCGGCCGAAACGCGAGCCGGTCCCAGGAGGGCCACCCAGCGCGATGACAACCGAGCTCGACGCCTACCTCGACACGACCTCCGACCGACGCTTGGCGTCGTACCTCGAGTTCCTGCGCATCCCGAGCATCTCCGCCCAGCCCGAGTACGCCGGCGCCTGTCGCCAGGCGGCCGAGTGGATCGCCGGCCAGCTCCATGGCATGGGCGTCGAGAACATCGAGGTCAGCGAGACGGGCGGCCATCCGATCGTCTACGGCGACTGGCTGCACGCGCCGGATGCGCCGACCGTCATCGTCTACGGCCACTACGACGTCCAGCCGGTCGATCCGATCGACCTGTGGGAGACGGCCCCGTTCGAGCCGTTCGTCAAGGGCGACCGGGTGATTGGCCGGGGGTCGGCCGACGACAAGGGCCAGATCCATATCCACCTGCGGGCGACCGAGGCGATCCTGGCCACCCGGGGCTCGCTGCCGGTCAACCTCAAGTTCGTGTTCGAAGGGGAAGAGGAATCGAGCTCGATCAACCTGGACGCCTGGCTCGAGTCGAATCGGGAGCGCCTGGCGGCCGACCTGGCCGTGATCAGCGACAGCGGATTCTTCGACGGCAACCTGCCTGCGATCACCGTGGGCCTGCGCGGCATCTGCTACGTCCAGGTCGACGTGATCGGGACCGCGGTCGACCTCCACTCGGGCCAGTTCGGCGGAGCCGTCCAGAACCCGGCCAACGCCCTGGCCCAGATCATCGCCGCGCTCAAGGGCCCCGACGGCCGGATCCGGGTGCCCGGCTTCTACGACGACGTGGTCAGCCTGACCGAGGCCGACCGGGCCAGCTTCGCCGCGCTGCCGTTCGACGAGGAGCGCTACCGCACCGACCTGGGCCTGCCAGCCCTGGTCGGCGAGGCAGGTTACAGCACGCTCGAGCGCCGTGGCGGGCGGCCCACCCTCGACGTCAACGGCCTGTGGGCCGGCTTTCAGGGCGAGGGCGCGAAGACAATCATCCCGGCTCATGCCCACGCCAAGATCAGCTGCCGGCTGGTAACGGCCCAGGATCCCGATACGATCTTCGAGCTGCTCCGGGCCTACATCCTGGAGGTCGCCCCGCCCGGCTGCCTGGTCGAGGTGTCTGACCTCGGCGGGGGACGGCCGAGCCTCACCCCGATCGATCATCCGGCCACCCAGGCCGCGGCCCGGGCGCTGGAGGCGACCTTCGGGACGGCCCCCGTGTACATCCGCGAGGGCGGCTCGATCCCGGTCTGCGCCAGCTTCGAGACGATCCTGGGCCTGCCCGTCGTCCTCCTCGGATTCACGCCGCCAGATGACAACGCCCATGCCCCCAACGAGTCGATGTCGCTGGCCAACCAGGAGACGGCGATCCGGACGGTGGCCCTGTACTGGGACGAGCTGGCCGCCCTGCCGCGCTGATCCCGACCGTGGCTGTGCGGAAATGTGGGGTCTGGGAGGGTGATTCGGGCCTTCCCGGGTGCTAGGATGCGGTGACTGCCATCACCGGGAGGATCCATTCGCGTGAGCACCGAAGCTGCCGAGCCGGCCACCAGCCAGAAGGGCGTGTGGCGTCTCGAGACTCCGAACGGGAGCATGGCGCCGCGCTCGGCGCTGGACGTCCTGGTCGACCTGAACGATCGTGTCACGAGCGGCAAGGTCGGCGAGTTCCAGCCCATTCCGCTGGGTTTCACCCCCCTCGACAAGACGATCGGATCCGGTCTTCGACCGGGTGAGCTCCTGCTGATCGGCGGCGCCCAGGGCACCGGCAAGACGACGATGGCCCTCCAGATGGCCCGCAACGTGGCCTCGGCCGGCCAAGCCAACGTCCTGTACATCTGCTTCGAGCACGAAGAGCAGTACCTCCTCAACCGGATGATCGCGATGGAATCGGCCCTCGCCCATCTGCCCCACAAGACCGGCGCGATCAAGATCCAGGACGTCCGCAAGGAGATCCTCGGCTCGTGGCTGGCCGAAGGCCAGTCGGGCACTCAGCTGGCCAATAACCCGCGCCTGCGCCCGTCGCTCGACCGGATCGCCCGCTACGGCCAGAACCTGTTCCTGCTGCGCGGCTCGCAGACCGCCAGCACGGTCGACAACATCCGCAACCTGGTCCGCCAGCATCGTGAGCTGTCCGGCGACCGGCGCCTGATGGTCATCGTCGACTACATGCAGAAGGTGCCGGTCATCCCCGAGCCGCCGACCGAGGCCGAGAAGGTGACCTACGTCATCAACGGCCTCAAGGACATCTCGCTGTCCGAGGACGTCCCGATGATCGCAATCGTGGCCGCCGACAAGGAAGGGCTCAAGGCGGCCCGCCTGCGCAACCACCACCTGCGCGGCTCGTCGGCAATCAACTACGAGGCCGACATCATCCTGATCCTGAACGAGAAGTACAACGTGGTGGCCAAGGTCAACATCGAGTTCAACCCCTACCAGGCCCAGCGCTTCCGGGACTGGGTGATCGTGTCGGTCGAGAAGAACCGGGGCGGCCAGGACAACGTGGACCTCGAGTTCGAGAAGCATTTCGAGTTCTCGTGCTTCGACCCGAACGGCCGGACCGTCCAGGAGAAGCTGATCGAAGAGCGGCTCTACAACGACTGAGCCACCCGGCCGGGCCGGCTCCTTTCCGGCGATCGTCGAGATCGTCGTCGAGATTCCGCGGGGAAGCCGCAACAAGTACGAGTTCGACGAGGCGGCCGGTGTTTTCCGCTTGGACCGGGTCCTGTCCTCGGCCGTCTTCTACAACTTCGACTACGGCTTCATCGAGGGCACCCGCTCCGGCGACGGCGACCATACCGACGCCCTCCTCCTGATCGACGAGCCCACGTTCACCGGCTGCCGGGTCTGGGGCCGTCCGATTGGCGGGCTCGAGATGCGCGATGACAAGGGCCCCGACTTCAAGGTCCTGTGCGTGGCCGTGGACGATCCCCACCAGGCCCATGTCGAGCGGCTCGACCAGGTCCGGCCGCATCGCCTGGTCGAGATTCGCCACTTCTTCGATACCTACAAGCTGCTCGAGGCCAAAGAGACCGACGTGGTCGGTTGGCGCGAGGCCGAGGAGGCCCGCCAGATCCTGCTGGCCGACCGGGAGCGCTACCTCAGGGAGATCCGGGCCAAGACCGTTCAGGCGTGACCGACGCCCGTCCCCGCCGATTCGGTCCGCCCGCCGGCGAGCCTGACGGGCCGCGCCTGTTCGTGGCCATGCCCCTGCCGACCGAGGCGATGGCCGCGGTGGCCGACCTGGTCGCCGGCGTCCGGCTCGCCCCAGAGCCAGGCCCAGGCGAGCGGCGCGACCCGCTCGACGTGCGCTGGGTCCGGATGGACGGCCTCCACCTGACCCTGCGCTTCCTCGGTCCGACCGATCCCGGCCGGCTGCCGGAGGCCGAGGCAGCGGTCCAGGCCGCGGTCCTTGGCTCAGCTCCGTTCGAGGTGGGCCTGGCCGGCGCCGGCGTCTTTCCCAATCCCACCCGGCCGCGGGTCCTGTGGCTGGGGATCGGGCGGGGGATCGACCAGCTCGAGGCCCTCACGATCCGCCTCTCGGGGGCACTGGCCGAGCGGGGCTGGCCCCACGACGATCGACCCGTGCGGCCCCACCTGACCCTCGCCCGCAGCGACGGCGTCGCGTCCGGCGCGCTCGTCGCCCGGCGCCTGCTGACGGCCGCGGCGGACCTCGACCTGCGCTGGCAGGCCGACCGGCTGGTCCTGTTCGAGAGCCAGACCGGGGGCGGCCCGGCCCGCTATGTGCGTCACCTCGAGGTCACCCTGACTGCTCCGCGCTAAGGCCGGTGCACCGGCGCATCGCAGGGCGCGACGGAACGTCGAATCAGGGGTACGATCCATCGGTGCCCAAACTCGTTTGTCGCTCGTGCGGGCGGCAGATCTACGCAACGGTTCCGGTCGAGGCGCTGTTCGCCGAGGAGCGTCGCTGCACGCGCTGCGGCGCGAACCTCAACAACGACCGGCGCGAGATGGACCGCCGGACGGTCGCCCGGCGGGAGAACCCGCTCGATGAGCCGGGACCGCCCAGCGCCGAGGAGCGTCGCACCGAAACCCGCCGGGAAGCAGCCCCGCGCCGCAAGGACGGGGCACGCACGTCGGCACCGGCCGGCAGCGGAGCCGGCTGGATCGACTAGGCCGACCAGCGGTGCGCCTGGCGTTCCTGGGCCTCGGCCTGATCGGGGGCTCCGTCGTACGCGCCGTGCGCGCCCACGAGGCGCTCACCGCTGACCCAGCCGGGCCCCTCCGCGAAGCAGATTCGATCGTCGCCTGGAGCCCCGCTGGCCGAGGGCCGGCCGAGGCGATGGCCGGCGGCGTCATCGATCGGGTGGCCGATTCGCTGGCCAGCGCCGTCGAGGGCGCCGAGATGGTCGTGCTGGCCGCGGACCCCCTGACCTGCCTCGCCCTGCTCGACCAGCTGGCGGGCCTGCCGCCGGCGGACGAGCCGGCCACGATCACCGATGTCGCGAGCACCAAAGCGTTGCTCGGCCGAACGGCGGACGCACTGGGCCTGCCCTATGTCGGCGGTCATCCGCTGGCGGGTCTCGAGCTGGCCGGCTACGGCCACGGCCGGGCCGACCTGTTCGCCGGCCGGCCGTGGGTCCTGTGCCCCGGCGCGCACGCCCGGCCCATCGACCTCGAGCGGTGCGAGGCCCTCGTCGAGCGCTGCGGGGCCACCCGCCACTGGCTGAGCGCGGATGCGCACGACCGGGCCGTAGCCGGGATCAGCCACCTGCCCCTGGCGCTGGCGGCGGCCCTGGTCGAGAGCGTCGGCGAGGCCGACGACTGGGCGCTGGCCGCCGGGCTGGCGGCGGGCGGCTGGCAGAGCTCGACCCGGCTGGCCCGGGGCGACGTGGCGATGGGCGCCGGGATCGCCGCGACGAATGCCCCCGAGCTCGCCCGACGCCTGAGATCGGCACGGACCCACCTCGACGGCTGGCTGGCCGACCTCGAGGCCACGCCCGACGACCCGGCCGCGACCGCCGAGCGGATCGGCCGCCGGCTCGACGCGGCTCGCATGACCCTGGCCGGCGATTGAGCGCCATCGCGACCCGGGCACTGCCCGAGCAGGTCCTGGTCGTGCCCCGGGCCAGTGTCCTCGGCCGAGCGAGCTGGCAGGGCTTCCGGACGCTCGAGGTCGACGGCCTCCTCGCGGCCATCCTGCGCGAGGGCCGCTATGAGCCACGCCCGGAGGTCGAGTCCGATCCGCACTGGAAGCAGGTGATCCCGTACCTGATCGTGCGCGACGGCCTCCGCTACTTCCTGATGCAACGGACCGCGGCCGGGGCCGATGCCCGGCTCCACGGCGTCCTCACGATCGGGGTCGGTGGCCACCTCAACCCGGGCGACGGTGGCGTCCAGGGCGGGCTCGTGCGCGAGTGGCGGGAGGAGATCGAGGCGGACTTCGATCCCGAGCCGCGCTTCCTCGGCCTGCTCAACGACGAGACGACGGATGTCGGCCGGGTCCACCTCGGCCTGGTCTTCTCGGCCGACGCCCGGGGCCGGCCGCTGGCGATCCGCGAAACCGACAAGCTGCGCGGCTCGTTTGCCACGGCCGCCGAGGTCCGGACGGTCGCCCCGCACCTCGAGACCTGGAGCCAGCTCATTTTCGAACAGCTCGACGACCCGGCCGGCTGAGCGGAGCGCCTATAATCGGGCGGTCGAGCCGATGGGCGGCTTCAAACCTGGGGAGGCGATGGCCGCCAAGATCCTCGTCGTCGATGACGACCCGAATGTCCAGCGGCTGCTGACCTATACCCTCAAGCAGGAAGGCTACGAGGTTCTGGTCGCGTCCGACGGCCAGGAAGGCTATCGCCTGTGGAGCGCCGAGACGCCCGCCCTGATCCTCCTCGACATCATGCTGCCCAAGCTGGACGGCTACCAGGTGGCCGCCAAGATCCGAACCGACGAGGGCTCCGCCGCCCACGTGCCGATCATCATGCTGACGGCCGAGCGTGAGGTCGAGCAGAAGGTCAAGGGCCTGCGGGCCGGCGCGGATGACTACCTGATCAAGCCCTTCCATCCGGCCGAGCTGCTCGCTCGGATCAAGAGCCTCCTCGCCCGCTTCGCCCCGCGGGACCTCCTCGTCGGGCGCCCACCGATGGGCCGGGTGCTGGCGTTCTACGGCGCCAAGGGCGGCGTCGGCACGACCACGATCGCAATCAACGCAGCGATCGCCCTCCAGCGCGAGCTCGGCCGCAAGGTCGTCCTGGTCGATGCCAACCTGCAGTTCGGTGACCACCGGGTCTTCCTCGACCTGGGCCTCGACCGCAAGAGCATCATCGACATCGTCACCGCCCCGACGATCGACGTGGACCTGGTCAAGCAGGTCCTCGTCCACCACGACTCCGGGGTCGACCTGCTCCTCGCCCCGCCGTCGCCCGAGACGGCCGAGCTGGTGACCGAGGAGCACTTGCCCCAGATCCTTGACCAGCTCCGCTCGCTGTACGACTACGTCGTGCTCGACATCGACAAGCGCCTCGATGAGATCAACCTGAAGATCCTCGACCAGGCCGACCAGTTCTTCGTGGTCATGACCGCCGACCTGTCGTGCCTCAAGAATGTCCGCCTCGTGCTCGAGACCATCGCCCACCTGGGCGTCGAGCCGGGCAAGGTCCACCTGGTCCTGAACCGCTCGAACGCGTTCACCGGGATCAGCATGAAGAACGCCGAGAGCGCCCTGAAGCGGACGATCGAGTTCCAGGTGATCAACGAGTACCGGGGCGCGATCAGTGCCCTGAACAGCGGCGCTCCGTTCATGTACACCAAGGCCAATTCTCCGCTGGGGCGATCGCTCCTCGAATTCGGTCGCACGATCGACAAGACCGCCTCGGGCGGGGCACCCCAGCCGGCCCTCGGTACGCGCTGAGCGGCGAGCGGGCCGGGCCCGAGGAGATCCTCGGCGGCCTGAACGAGGCGCAGCGCCAGGCGGTCCTGGCTACCTCCGGGCCCGTCGCGATCCTGGCCGGCGCGGGAACCGGCAAGACCCGGGTGATCAGCCGGCGGGCGGCCTACGCCATCGCCACCGGGGTCGTGCCGGCGGCCGAGGTCCTGGTCGTGACCTTCACCGACAAGGCCGCGACCGAGATGGCCGAGCGCCTGCGCCAGCTCGGCCAGCCCGGGGTGACGGCCCGGACGTTCCACGCCCACGCCCTCTCCCAGCTGCGCCACTTCTGGCCGTCGCGGCACGACGGAGCCGCCGCCCCGGCGATCCTCGAGTCAAAGTTCCCGATCGTCGGCCGGATCGCGCGCGGCCTGCCCGGCGGCTATCGCTTCACGCCTGCCCGGGATCTCGCGGCCGAGATCGAGTGGGCCAAGAATCGCCGGATCGGCCCGGCCGGCTACCCCGCCGCCGCCCTCGCCGCCCGACGCGATCCGCCGATCCCGGTCGAGCTCATGGCCCGGGCCTATTCCGACTACGAGCGGGCTCGGCAACGCTCCGGCCGGATCGACTTCGAGGACATGCTGGGCGCCACGATCGACCTGCTCGAGGGCGACCCGGCGGCCGTCGCCATCGTGCGCGGCCGTAAGCGCTGGTTCAGCGTCGATGAGTACCAGGACACGAATCCGCTCCAGGAGCGGCTCCTGGAGCTGTGGGCTGGGTCGAGCCGCGATATCTGCGTCGTGGGCGACGAGGACCAGACGATCTACAGCTTCACCGGTGCCTCGAGCCAGTACCTGCGCGACTTTGCTCGAACCCATCCCGGAACCAGCGTGATCGCCCTGACCGAGAACTACCGCTCCACTCCTGAGATCCTCGAGCTGGCCAACCGCCTCCTGGCCGGCGACGGCCGGACCAAGGTCCTCACCACCAGCCGCGGCTCCGGCCCGTCGCCATCGTTTGCCGCCTATGCCGATGCCGATGCCGAGCTCGACGGCCTGGTCCGCGCGATCCGGGCACGGCTGGCCGAGGGGATCGACCCGGCCGAGATGGCCGTGCTCGTCCGGATGAACGCCCAGCTGGCGCCCGTCGAGGCGACCCTGACCGCGGCCGGCCTGCCGTATGTCGTCCGGGGCGGCCGCTTCTACGAGCGGCCGGACATCCGGGCTGCCCTGCGCGCGATCGAGCGGGCCGGGATCGCCGCCCTGGGCCGGGACCTGCCGGGGGCGGTCGAGGCGGTCTTCGGGTCGGCCCTGGGCTATGACCCCGGTGCGAGCGCGACCGGCACCGAGGAGCGTGAGCGCGCGGCGGGCCTCGAGGTCCTCCTGGCGATCACCCGCGACCTCGTTGCCAGCGGGGCTGGTCAGGCTAGCTCGACGGAACCGAAGCCGGGGGCCCCCGAACTCCTGGCAGAGCTCGCCCGCCGCGACGCGGCCGAACGGGCCAACTCGGCCGGTGGGCTCACCCTCTCGACGATCCACCGGGCCAAGGGCCTCGAGTGGGATGCGGTCTTCCTGCCTGGCCTCGAGGAGGGCAGCCTGCCGGCCGGCCAGGCCGCCGGTGACCCGGCGGCGATCGCCGAGGAGCGCCGCCTCCTGTACGTGGCGATCACCCGGGCCCGCAGCCATCTCGCCCTGTCGTGGGCCGAGCGCCGGGCCGGTCCGGGCGGTCGCGAGGGCAGCCGCCATCGCTCCCGCTTCGTCGACGACCTGATCGGGCCGGACCAGGCCCGCGGACGAGCCGTCGCGCGGACCAGGCCCCGCGCCGGCCAGGCTGCTCCGGGCAGCCCCGGAGCGACCCTCGAAGCCCTGTCGGGCGCCGACGCGACCCGCTTCGAGGCCCTCAAGCGCTGGCGCTCGGAGCGAGCCCGGGCCGACGCCGTGCCGGCCTACGTGATCGCCCATGACGCCACCCTGCGCTCGATCGCCCAGGAGCAGCCCGCCTCCAGCGTCGCCCTGGGCCGGGTCAAGGGCATGGGTCCGGCCCGGCTCGAGCGCTATGGTGCCGAGATCCTGGCCGTCCTCGGAGGCGCCTGAAGAAACGGCCTGGCCCCTGTCGATTTCCTGACTCGCGTTCGTTGTACAGGTGAGGGTCAACGAGGCACCAGAACCTCGGTCCCCGGGCAGTGGAGATCGACACCATGGCAGACGCGAAGGTCATCCATTTCGAGGTCAGGGGCAAGGACCAGAAGGCGCTCCAGGCCTATTACAGCGACGTGTTCGGCTGGAAGTTCGACACGAGCGCGCCGGGCGGCTACGGCATGACCGATCCAGCCACGACCGGGATTGTCGTGGGCGTCGGCGCGACGCCCGACGGCTCGGCCGGTCATGTCACCGGCTACGTCACCGTTTCGAGCATCGACGCCACCGTGGCCAAGGCCGTTGCGGCCGGCGGCCGGGTGATCATGCCCAAGTTCTCCCCGGGCGGCGGCGCGACGCTGGCCCTCGTGGCCGATCCCGAAGGCCACATCGTGGGCCTGACCGAGGTCTAGGCCGTCACGGGTTCCGGACGGGTTCTCAGCGGCCCGTCCGGAACGCTTCGCCGTGGCCCGGGATGACGATGTCGGCCGCTGCCAGGATCCGGGCGCGGCTCGTCTCGAGTCGTGCCTGATCGGAGGCGAGGGGATCCAGCTCCGGCGTCCGATCGCCGCGCCACCAGGCGTGGGTCATGGCATAGGTGCCATCGTCAGCAGTCACGATCAGCGAGGCGTCCTGATCCGTGTGGCCGGGGGTCAGCCACAGCTCCGAGCTCGGGCCGAGGTGGTAGCCATCGCCATCGTGGTCGAGCCACTCGTCGCCCACGTAGCGTGCCCAGAAGTCGACCACCTCCGCCGCCGGGAAGAGGGCGACGTTGATCGTGTGGTCGGGATGGTGGTGGCTCAGGAAGACGTGGCTGATCGACTCGGGCGTGATGCCCAGCCCGGCCAGGGGCTCCAGGATGAGCGAGCGCCGCGCGACCATGCCCGGATCCACGATGATTCGGGCGTCACCGTCGAGCACCAGCACGACGCTGCTGGCGACCCGGTCGCCGGCGTAGCCGGCGTGAAGGAGATGGACGGAGGCCATCGGTCGATGATACGGGCCGCGCCGCCTGCGCCGCACAGCCGGCGCCAGACGGGCTGTGGCTGGCAAGATGGTCCGGTCGACCGCAGCGGAGGCAGTCAGTGCAGGTCACCGGGCTCGATCACGTCCAGCTTGCGATTCCGGCCGGTGGCGAGGAGGCCGCCCGGGCGTTCTACGCCGGCCTGCTCGGCCTGGCCGAAGTGGCCAAGCCGCCCGCCCTGGCCGGCCGGGGCGGCTGCTGGTTCAGCGGCCCGGGGCTGTCCCTCCACCTTGGGATCGAGCAACCCTTCACCCCGGCCCGCAAGGCCCACGTCGCCCTCGGCGTCGAGGATCTCGACGCGGCGCGCGCGGCGCTCCTCGCCGCCGGCGTGCCGGTCGCCGACGACCCTGCCGATATCGGTCGGCGCCGCTTCCATGCGAGTGACCCGTTCGACAACCGGATCGAGCTCGTCGAGCGGCCCGGCTCGCGGCTGCCCGACGGCGTTCGAGCCCGCCGCGGCCCGTTCGAGATCAGCACCGATCGCGGTCGCCTGGACCTCGCCTGGCTCGTCGGGGCCCTCTCGGAGCGAGCCTACTGGTCGGTCGGCCGGTCAGCTGCGGCGATCCAGCGCTCGATCGATGGCTCGGTCTGCTACGGCGTCTATCGCGGTCCGCAGCAGCTGGGCATCGCCCGGGTGGTGACCGACGGCGCGACGTTCGCCTGGCTGTGCGACGTCTTCATCGACGAGGCGTCGCGCGGCCAGGGCCTCGGGATCTGGCTCATCGAAACGATCGTGGCCGAGCCGGACCTGGCCGGGATCCGCCGGTTCATCCTGGCCACCCGTGACGCGGGCGAGCTGTATCGGCGCCATGGCGGGTTCGAGCCGCTGCCCAATCCCGAGCGCTGGATGGCCCGGATCAACTCCTGAGCGAGGCGGCGGCGGCGCGCCGCCGGGTTACTGGCCGAGGCCGGGGATCGTGAACGGCTGGTCGCTGATCTGGTCCGCCGGCGGCGCCGCGATCGTCACGGCGGCGTCGTAGTTGGTCAGGTCGATCGTCAGCGAGAGGGTGCCCTGGGAGGCGCCGTCGACGGCGATCACGAGCCGGCTCGGCCGGCCATCCGACTTCTGGCTCCAGACATCGACCGTCGCGCTGCCGCTCACGCCATCAAGGGCGCCGCTGGCCATGGGCACATCGCTGCTGGCAACCTTCACCTGGATGTGGTGGCAGTCCTGGCCATTGACCGTCTCGTCGGCCAGAAGGGTCGGCGGCGGCAGCTTGGCCAGCGCGGCCTGAACCTCGGACAGCACGGCCGAGGCCTCCGGGGCGGGGGAGCCGCCCACGGCCGTGCTCGGGATCGGCAGGGCGCCGGTCAGGCTCGAGGTGTCGAGCTTCTCGTACTGGGCCCCGGTCAGGCTCGTCTTGATGTAGGCGACGCCGCCGACGACGATCACGTTGGCCGTCAGGTTGAGCAGGGCCGGCACGGTCGCGGTCACGGTCGCGGCGCTGTTCACGACGTCGAGGTCGCCCTCGATCGTGGTCCCTGCCAGGTCCAGGCTCGAGCCGCTGCCCGATGGGCCCGAGCTGGCGCTGTCGCCGCCAAGCAGGCCGCCGGTGTTGAGGCTGCCGGTCACGGCCACCTTGTAGTGGACGCTCTTGACGTCGTGGAGGGAGGCCGTGGTCGCGGCCAGGATGGCCGCGGGGTCGGTCGGAACGGGGGTCGCCGCCGGGCCGTTGCTGCAGGCCGCGATCACGATCGCGACTGCGGCCAGGAGGGTGAGCATTCGGCGTGGCATCGAGTACCTCTGGATCAAGTCATGGCAGTCAGGGCTGGGGCTAAGGGTAGCCAATGTCGTCGGACGGGTCCGGCGAGCGCATTGTTACGCTCGAACGGGCGCCCGAGCCATCCCCTGATCGGGCTAGCCCAGGTCAGAGTAGAGTCGGCCAACTGGGGCAGGTCAACGAGCCAAGGAGATCTCGATGCAGGCCTATCGGACCGGCGTCTCGCGCTGGCGCCATCCCGTGAATATCGCGCTCCATGCGAATGCGAGCCCGGGCGTGCGGGTCGCCAACGCGGTCACGGGGTTCATGGGCTCCTGGAAGTTCATCATCATCCAGACGATCATCGTCGGCGCCTGGGTGGCAGGCAACATCTACCTTGTCTTCCACTTCGACCCCTATCCGTTCATCTTCCTCAACCTGGCCTTCAGCACCCAGGCGGCCTACGCCGCACCGCTCATCCTGCTGGCCTCCAACCAGTCCGCCACTCGCGACCGGGCCACCCTCGAATACGCGGCCAAGGAGGCCGCCGAGGGCGACCAGAAGGAGGACGACCTGGCGGTCCGGGTGAAGCACATCGAGGCGATGCTCGAGCAGCTCAGCGCCAGCCGGCCGTGACCTGCCAGACGTTCGCCAGATGATCGATTTCGGGCCGGTCCGGGACGGCGGCCTGGAGCTGGCCGACCTGGCCCTGGGCCTGACGAAGGCAGACCTGGTCGGGGCCAGTCGGGCCTTGACCGGCGATCTCCTCGACCGCCTCGAGCTGGCCGAGGATGCCGACCTGACCTTCGTGCCCCAGGATCCCGAGGCCAACGATACGTTTGCCGACGATTCCGGTGAGGTCGACCTGGCCTGGACCCTCGGCCACGTGATCGTCCATCTCACGGCCAGCGCCGAGGAGGCCGCGTTCCTGGCCGCAGAGCTGGCGCGTGGGGTCGAGCCCCACGGGCGATCCCGCTACGAGGTGCCCTGGCCCACCCTGACCACGATCGCGGCCGGCCGGGCGCGCCTGGCCGAGAGCCAGCGGATGCTCGAGGCCAGCCTTGACTCGTGGCCCGACGAGCCGCACCTCGACGTCGTGTTCACCACCTCGCGCGGCACGACCCGCAACGCCCTGGCCCGGTTCCTGGGCGGCCTGCTCCACGCCGACGCCCACCTCGAGCAGGTCTCGGACATCCTGGCCCAGGCCAGGGCGGCGCGGGGCAGCGGCGGCTGAGCACGATCAGGGGCCCCGCGCCCGAAGCTTCGGCGCAGGCCGGCCATTTCGATCGAACCTGGGGCGCGTGGCGCTGGTCCTATGAGTGTGACCACCTTGAACGCGTCATTCGATAACCACCTCGTCGAGGCGGCCCGGGACCGTGATCCCGAGGCCTTTGCGGCCCTGGTCCGGCCGCGCCTCGATCGCCTCATGCGGACCGCCCGGGCGATCCTTGGCCACGACGCCGACGCCGGCGACGCGCTCCAGGACGCCCTCACCCGCGCGTGGCAGGGCATGCCTGGCCTGCGCGATCCCGACCAGTTCGACGCCTGGTTGACCCGGATCGTGGTCAATGCCTGCCGGACCGCCCTCAAGCGTCGCTCCCGGACCTGGGTCCGTGAGATCAGCCTGAACCCCGAGCCCGGCCCGGACGATCCGGTGAGCCGTCAGCCCGGGCCCGAGGGCGTGGTCGACCGGCTGTCGGTCGAGGCCGCCTTCGAACGCCTGAGCGTCGATGAGCGGACGATCCTCGTCCTCCACCACCTCGAAGGCCGGTCGCTCGACGAGATCGGCGCGATTCTGTCGATTCCCGTGGGCACGGCCAAGTCGCGGCTTTATGCCGCCCGTCAATCGCTCGAACGAGCCCTACAGAGGCAACACCGATGACTACGCCCAATGACGACCAGATCCGGGACATGCTCGAGGCGCGAGCGGATCAGCCCAATGGCGCCAATCCCGACGACATCCTGGACCACGTGATGCGGTCGAGCCCGCCGGGCCGGGCCGCGTCCATCTGGCCGAAGCTGTTCGGCGGCCTGGCCGCCGGAGCCCTGGTCGTGATCGTGGCCGGGGTCTTCCTGACCAACCAGGCCGGTGGACCGGGTGCAGCCGGTTCAGCCGGGGCCGGCGCGGGAACCGGGTCGAGCGGGCCATCGGCCGGTCCATCGGCCGGTTCATCGGTCGCGGCCCCGTCCACGGCCCCGTCCACCCCGTCCACGGCCGGCCCGACGGTGGCCCCGGCCACGCCCGTGCCCACGCTGGCCGCCAACCGACCCTGCCTGACCTCCCAATTGAGCGCCAGGATCGTGAGCTGGGAGGGCGCGGCAGGCAATCGGATCGCCACCGTTCGGGTGACGAACGAGGGCCAGGTGAGGTGCATCCTGGCCGGCAATCCCGGCGTCCAGCTGCGTGGATCGGACGGCGCCATCCTGATCGACTCGTCGACCAACGGGGGCAGTGCTCCGTCAGGCTCGGGCACGGGAGCCATCGACGTCGCGTCGGTTGGCGCGGTCACGACCGAAGTCGATGCCTCCAACTACTGTGGCCCGGCGCCGGCCCTGCCCGTCACGGTTGCGTTCGTCCTGCCGGCCGGGGCCGGCACGGTCGTGGCCAAGCCCGCCCCGGGCACGGACGATGCGTTCGCCGTCCCGCCCTGCAATGGCCCGGCGCCGGCCGTGATCTCGACCAACGGCTGGGTGGCCGCACATTAGTTGCCAGCGATCCGGGCCGGTCTCTTCGGGGGCTCGGTCAAGGCTGTCCTTGCCCTCGTCCTGATCGGGCCGCTCGCGGTCGTCCTGGCTGGCCCGCTGGCCGGTCGGGTCCAGGCTGGCTCGGTCGCGGTGGTCAGCCACGGCGACCCGGCCGAGCACGAGATCGCCCTGACCTTCGATGACGGGGTGAGCCCGGCGAACTGCCGCCGGATCCTGGCGATCCTGGTGGAGCACAAGATCGCGGCCACGTTCTTCCCCCTGGCTGAGGCGATGCGCCTGGATCCATCGTTTTGGCAGCTGGTCGGGCAGGCGGGCTACCCGGTCGGCAACCACAGCCTGACCCACCCGGAGATGCCCGAGCTGGATCTGTCCGCCCAGGTCCGCCAGATCCAGACGGCCCGGGTGCTCGAGGAATCGATCCTGGGCCGGGCCACGATCGACGTCTTCCGGCCGCCCTACGGCGCCTACGACGCCACGACCCTGAGTGCGGCCGGCGAGGCGGGCTACTCGACGGTCCTGACCTGGAGCAATTCTGATCGGGACACCTCGCCCACCGGACACGAACCGGCGATGCTGGCTGCCGGCGAGCTGGGCGGCAACGGCTCGGTCATCCTGCTCCACTGTGGCCCGAACGTGACCCCGTTCCTGTTGACGCCCTTGATCCAGTTCTACCAGGCCCGCGGCTACCGGTTCGTGACGATCCCCGAGATGCTGGGTATTGCCTGGAACTCTGGGCGGACGGCGGCGATCAGCCCGAGCCAGATCCTGCACGGCCTGTCGCCCCTGCCGGGGACGAGCTCGGGCGGGCCGATCACCGGTCCCGACGGCTGGAGTCCGCCGCCCGGCGTCGTTCTTGCGCCGATGCCGGCCAGTTCGCCAGGGCCGTCGCGTTCCGGCGACGTCCACGGGTCGGCGGCACCGGCCAGATCCGAGCGCCCCACCGTCCATCGGTGCGCCCGCGCCGTCTTCGAAGCCGGTCGCGCTACCTGCCGCCGGCGTCCAGCCGGCCAAATCGCGCCGGCTCGCCCTGGCCGGACTCCTGCTGGCGGCCCTGCTGGGCCTGGGCTCGTTCAGCAGCGCTGTTGTCGTGGTGATCCGCTCGCGGCGGTTGCCCTAGAGGCGAAATCGTCCGACCGGTGCGTCGGCTGGTGAGGTCCGGGCCGGTCCGGGCGACGCCGTGGCTGGATGGTCGGGTGACCGGCGGTACCAAAGTGCAAGGCACAATTCCGGTGAAGCGGCCAGACTTTTGGCGGACGTCCAGCCGCTGACGGGGCTGACCGGCGTCCTGTGGCCCCCGGACAGGGCGGATCACCACCCTCGCGCTGATCCCGGGCACGCCCGTGTGCCCGCCGCCTTGTCCCGGCCCGCGTCAAGCGTTCGTCGCAGGAAGCGCGACGTTCTGGTAGTGAGGAGGCAGGACATTGGGTTGGTTCGAAAACGGCGCCCATCGGGCGTCAAATCTGTACACGGGCGCTCGGGCGCTCATCCTGGCCGGCCTGCTGGTCGGAGCCAGCAGCGTGGTCGCCGGGCCGGTTGCGGCGAGCTCAGCCAGGGCTGACCTCAGCCCATCGGTCGGCGCCGAGGCCACCCCCGCCGCCACAGCTCCGGTCAAGGTCGTGATCATCGTTGGCCCGACCGGCAGCGGGACCGCCGCCAACATCGCCGATGCCCGCAAGCTGGCCGCCCAGGCCCGCGGCTACGGCGCGACGGTGACCGAGATCTACAGCCCGAATGCGACCTGGGCCCGGGTCGACGCGGCCGCCCAGGGCGCCAACATCCTGATCGACATGGGCCACGGCAACGGTTGGCCCAGCCCGTACAAGCCGTATCAGGAGAACACCAAGGACGGTTTCGGGCTGAACGCCAAGCTCAACGGTGGCAACCTCGATCTCAAGTACTACGGGGCGAACTACATCCGCAAGTACATCCACCTGGCGCCCAACTCGGTCGTGATCCTGCACGGCATGTGCTACACGGCCGGCAACTCGGAGCCGGGCAACCCGGTGCCGACGGTCGAGGGCGGCCGGGAGCGGATCGAGAACTTTGCCGCCGGCTTCCTGACCGTCGGGGCCAAGGTCGTCTTTGCCGAGCCTGGCGGAGACGTGGGCTACATCCTGGCCGCTTTGTTCGCGGGCAAGACCACCGCGCGCACGATCTTCATGTCGGAGTCGGTGACCAGCACGCCCTTGATCGCCTATCCGTCCCATCGGACGGCGGGCGCGCACCTGATCGCCCAGCGCGATCCGACGGGCCACTTCCGGCGGTCGGTCGCGGGCAACCTGGACGCGCCGATCACGAAGTAGGCGGACTCGTCGCGAGAACCGCGGCAACCATCTCGGAGCGCGCCGTCGAGGCACCAACCGCCATCAGCTCGGCGGCGCGCTCCGGACCAAGCGTCCGGCTGGCCAGCTCGGCCGGATCGGGCAGGTGCAGGACCTTGACCGGGGCGAGCATCACGCCCTTCTCGCGGACGAGCTCCATACGTGCTGCCTGCCAGGCGCGCCCCGAACTCCGGGTCGCCGTCCTGGAGCTGGATGATCGCGGCCATGCCCAGCGAGCGGGCCAGGCCCGACGCCGGTCATTGCCGGCGAACAGGCGGAGGCCCTCGATCGCGTGCTGCCAGGCCGCCAGCGGGATCGCCCAGGCGCAGGAAGATCGCGGCGAGGAGCGTGAGCGCTGTCGGCGACCTCGATGTTCGAGCCGCCCGCCCGGAATCCCTCGTGGTTCTGGAGCTCGAGGTCGCGCGCCTGGGCGAAATCGCCGCTGAGGTAGTGCGGCCAGGACCAGTCCCTGCCGGGCCCGGATCACGCCGTCGGTCGCGGCCCGCCTTCTGGTAGAGCTCGAGCGCGCGCTGCTCGTGCTCCAGCAGGCCGCGGCCCATCCTGGGCGACCATCGACAGGAAGCCCAGGTCGTAGTGCGGCGTCGGCGATCGTGCCCGGGTCGCCCGTGCCGCGGGCCAGCTCGAGCCGTTCCTCGTAGGCGTGGCGGGCGCCACTGAAGTCATCCATCCAGTAGGCCAGGCCGCCATCAGCGGCGAGCCCGGCGATCCGCACCGCGACATCCTCGCCCCGGTCCAGGCGCAGGAGCTCGGCCAGCAGCGCCGCGGCCTTCGCGCAGCCGGCCCCGCTGCTGGATACCAGCGCCAGGTCGCCGCCAACGATCCGCAGGCCGACCGCGGGCTCGTAGCTGGCCAGCGACCAGTCGATCGCCGCGCGGATGTTGCGATTCCTCGCGATCGAGCGCTCGCAGGCTGGCTTCGCCCGCGGGTCCCAGGATCGAGCGGCCGGCCCGCTCGGCGACCTCGGCGCGTGACCGCGGCAGGCGTGCCTCGATCTCGGCCGCCTCGCCGCTTGCGGCCAGTCGTTCGAGGCCGAACTCGCGCAGGAGGGGATGGAGGCTGAAGCGAAATCTCGTCCGCCTGCGGGCCCCGCTGCGCTTCACCGGCGACGGCGGGCTCGACCCGGATGAGGCTCTTGTCGGCCAGCGATTCGAGCCCGTCGACGAGGTCCATGCCCAGGTCGCCGGCCGGATCGGTCACGAGCTGGGCGGCGTCGGCCGTCCAGCCGCCGGCGAAGACGGCCAGGCGCCGGAACAGCCGGCGCTCGGGTTCCGACAGCAGGTCGTGGCTCCAGGCGATCGCGGCGCGCAGGGTGCGCTGGCGCTCGGGCAGGTCGCGGGCTCCGCCGGCCAGGTCGAGGCTGTGGCCCAGCCGATCGAGGATCTGCGCCGGGCTGAGCATGCGGATCCGGGCCGCCGCGAGCTCGATCGCCAGGGGCAGGCCGCCGAGGCGCTCGCAGATCGCCCGGATCGCGGTCCATCGCGTCGGTGCCCAGGACCAGGTCGGGCCGGTGAGCGCGGGCGCGCTCGACGAACAGGGCAATCCCGGCCTCGAGGTCGAGCGGGGGTACGGGATAGCCCCGCTCGCCGCCGATCCGCAGCAGCTCGCGGCTGGTCACCAGCAGCCGGATCCGGGGCGCGTCGCGGGCCAGGGCCGACGACGACTCGGCGCCGGCCGGCAGGAGCTGCTCCAGGTTGTCGAGCAGGAGCAGCGCGGTGCGGTCCCGCAGGTGCGCCCTGAGGGCCTCCGCGACGGTCCGCTCCGACGACTCGCGAACCCCCAGGGTCGACGGCGACGACGGTCTCGAGCAGCGCCGGGATCGCGCAGACGCGGCCAGGTCGACGAACCAGGTGCCGTGCGGGAAGCGGTCCGAGCTGGCTCGCGCCACCCCCAGGGCGAGGCGGGTCTTGCCGCTGCCGCCGGGGCCGGTCAGGGTCACGATCCGGCTGGCCGCCAGGATCGCCGCGGAGCGCCGCGATCTCGCTGCTCCGGCCGACGAGCTCGGTGACCTCGCCGGGCAGGTTGGATGGCGGATCGAGCGTCCGCAGCGGGCGCGAATCGTCGGCCGCGCCGGGCACCACCAGGCGGTGCAGGGCGGCCGGCTCCTCGAAGTCCTTGACCGCTCGCAGGCCCTCGTCGGACAGCTCGGCGCCGGCCAGTTCCGGACTTGAACCACGAATCGGCCCAAGGGCGGCCGCGAACGGCTCCGACACGACGATCTGGCCGCCATTGCCCGCGGCCGTGATCCGGGCCGCGTAGTTCACGTCGATCCCGACGTAGTCCTCGGCGGCTCCCGTCGAGAAGGCCCTGGCGCAGGCGTCCCTCGCCCAGGTGGAGGCCCATCCGGACCCGGATCAGCGACCCGTCGCCGGCCAGCCTTCCGCGGCGACGGCGCGCTGCGCCGGCCACGGCCGCCGCCGCGGCGTCCTCGGGCTGCGGCAAAGGCCGCGAAGAAGGCGTCGCCTTCGGTCTTGACGACGACCCCGCCGGTGGCCCTCGATGGCCGTCCTCAGCAGCGTCGTCGTGGCGGGCCACGATCGTCGCCCAGGCAGCCGATCCGGCCGCTCGCTCGAGCGCGGGTCGATCCTTCGATGTCGGTGAACAGGAAGGATACCCGAGGACCGATTGGCAGCGGCACTCGACCACTCTATTGCCTCGCGCCTCGTACGATGGTGGTGAACCTGTCCGGCGAGGAGACCCGATGACCCTGAGAGAGATCCAGCAGCCGATCAAGGCCCGCTACCAGGATGAGCCGGAGGCTGCCCGGATCACCTTGCGAGCGACCGGGGTCATGGCCGACGGCGCGATGAGCTGCTCGGTCGACATCGGCCGGGCCCTGTACGCCGCCGGCGCCCATCCCGGGGTCGGCGGCGAAGGGACGGCCGCCTGTTCGGGTGACCTGCTCCTGGGCGCCCTGGCCGCCTGTGCCCAGCTGACCTGCCAGATGGTCGCGGCCAACATGGGCCTGGACGGGGTTGGGGTGTCCGTCACGATCGAGGGCGATCTCGACCTGCGGGGCACCCTGGGCACGGCCGAGGTGCCGGTTGGCTTCGAGGCCATCCGGGTGCGCTTCGCCCTGGACGGCGCCGTGCCCGAGGACCGCCTGGCCCGGCTGAAGGAGCGCACCGAGCGCTACTGCGTCGTCCTCCAGACGCTGCTCACGCCGCCACCGATCGAGGCCAGCTGGGACGTCTCCGGCTGATTCGGAACTCGGAAGCGCTTAGGGCTGGGGCCCTTCGAGGACTTCCCTGAGAGCGGCGATCGCCCGGAACTGAAGGGCTCGAATCGAACCCTCACGCTTGCCCATGACGAGCCCCGTCTCGGCGCTTGACAGGTCGGCAAAGAAGCGGCAGATCACGACGTCGCGCTGGTCCGGGGTCAGGTGCTGGAGGGCGCCGCGGACGCGCTGCTGGTCGACCGCCAGCTCGAACTGGACGGCCGGATCGAGGGCCAGGTCGACGGCGTCGACGGCTGCATCGATCGGGTCCGTTCGACGGTGGTCCCGGGCGAAATCGACGGCCACATTACGGGCGATCCGGAAGAGCCAGGCCGCGAACGGCAAGCCCCGGCTGCGATAGCGGGGGAGCGATTGGACGACCCGGGTGAAGACCTGCTGGAGGAGATCCTCGGCGTCGGCGGGCTCGCGCACCCGGGCGAGGAGGAATCGGAAGACCCGGGGCGCGTAGACGTCGTACAGGCTGCCAAATGCGGCGGCGTCGCCAGCCTGAGCGGCCAGGACCAGCTCCTCGACCCAGACAGGATCAGTTGCGCTGCTGGTCGCCAGTCCGCCCCAGGACCGTACCGTGAGTGTCTCGGCCAATCGGGGACCTCTGTAGAGCCTTTGGCCTCAAATCCTACGGGTCGAACCTTGCTGTCCGGCTTGCGAACGGGACCATTGGCGGTCGCGGGTCGATCGTGAGGTTGCCCCTGCGGTGCGTGCCGGCACCGACTGCCATAACGAATGGGTCAGCCTTCCGTTAGTACTTTCGATGACCAGGCAACCGCGCCAGATCAGGGACGCCGCTTCGGCCGGATCGATCGGATCGATCGAGTGACGTCGCGCCCGCCCTCAAAACGCTCGGCCAGCCGAAACCCGCGGAAGTCGGACGACGCATTCGAGTCGAGCGAGCTTTCTCCGGAGACGCTCCGACGGCTCGATCGGGCGGTGACGCCCGATCCGGAGCGCATTGCCCGAGTCCGGAAGACCGTCCTCGCGAATTACCAGAACGCAATGCAGGAGCGCCGACGCCAAGGGCGGCCGTCGGCTGCGCCAGACCCTGGCGTTCGTCTTCGGCACGAGCCTCGTCCTCGCCCTGGTTGGCGTCGTCGGCGCCCTGAACAGCGGCCCGGGCCAGCCCTTCTATGGGGCCCGCCTCCAGTTCGAAGCGCTGACTCGGCCCGCCGATCCTCGCGCCAGGTGGGAGGCGGAGCTGGCCAGCCTCGATGCCCGGCTGGGCGATATCCGAACGGCGGCTGCTCGGTTCGGACCCGGACGCGCTCGAGGACGCGATCACGGCCTATCAGGCCGACCTGGATGACCTCGTGGCGCAGGTCGGCACGGGCGCGGCGAACACGAGCGAGCTGCAGGCGGCCCTGGCCAAGGCGACGGCCGAGCTTACCGCCGTCACGGCGTCCCAATCGACCCCGGCGGCCGGGCTTGTCCAGCTCATTTCGGGCCCGCTCACGGTTGACGCGACCCTGCTCGGCTCGCCGGTTCCCGCGGGCAGCGCCAATCCAGCGCCCCGGGACGGAGGCAGCCCCAAGCCCACCAAGTCCGCTCCTGGAGCGTCACCTCGGCCGGTCGCCAATCCGACGCCGACCCGGGCGCCCACGCCGGTCCCGGTTGCGACCGCCAAGCCGGGCAAGAGCAACGGCAACGGGAATGGCAACGGGAATGGCAACGGCAATGGCAACGGCAACAACGGCAACGGCAACAACGGCAACGGCAACGGGAACGGCAAGGCAACGGCAACGGGAACGGGAACGGCAATGGAAACGGCAACGGAAAGGCCAAGGGCCATGACAAGAATTAGGCGTCTACGCGGTGGATCGTCGCGACGCGGCCAGGCCCTCGTCGAGCTCGCCCTGGTCGTTCCGATCCTGCTGCTCCTGTTCGCCGCGGCCCTCGACCTCGGCCGTCTCTATTACTCCGAGATCACGATCGCCAACGCTGCCCAGCAGGCTGCCCTCGAAGCGTCGAGTGATTCAGCCCAGGGGGCGATCTCGTATCAGGCCAACCAGGCCTGCAACTCAACGACCAATCGGGTGGTCTGTCGTGCCGTCAATGAGTCCAAAGGGGCGTTCGTCACCGTCGCGCCCGCGGATATCTCGCTGACGTGCTCGACCACTCCATGTCCGCCGACGATACCGGCCATGGGGAATACGGTCTCCGTCAAGGTCCTGGGTCACTTCACCCTGATCACGCCCCTGCTTGGCCTGTTCTTCGGGGGTCAGAACATCACCCTTTCATCGACCGCCACCGCCCAAATGATCGTGGCGCCGGTCGGAGCCGTTCCGACCCCGACCCCGACCCCGACGCCCACTCCGACGCCTACGCCGACTCCAACTCCTACGGCCACGGCGACCCCAACGGCAACGCCCACGCCGACCCTTCCGCCGGTCTGCCTGGCACCGGCCGGCGGGCCGATCACGGTCAACCCACCGTCGGGCAATGCCGCGAACAACGGAGGCCAGCAAGGGACGCAATTCGTGTTCAGCAGCTCAGGCGTCACCAACATGAGCACCCCATCCTGTGGCCCGATTTATTCGTGGAATTTCGGTGACGGGTCTGGGGCTTCATCAGCGGCTTCACCGTCCTACACCTACGGCCATGCCTCGGCCGGACAGACGGTGACCGTAACGCTCGGGGCGTCGAATTCGGCGGGCAGCCATATCTACACGCTTACGATCGTGCTGCACTGATGTACCGGCCACGGCGATTCAGAAGCGACGGTCAAGCCCTTGTCGAGTTCGCCCTGGGGGTCACGATCTTCCTCGTCCTGATCATGGGCGTCTTCGACTTCGGACGCGGGATCTACATGTTCAACGGCGTGTCGCAGGCCGCCCGCGAGATTGCCCGGGTTACCAGCGTCCACCCCGGGACAGACCCGACGGCGAAGGCTTCGTGGTCGCAACAGATGATCGATGTCGTCAACACCCAGAAGAAGCTTGTCCCGAACCTGCAGGACCCAACGATCAAGTGCCTCGAGATCGATGGAGTGACGGCCGCACCGTGCCTGCCGGGCAATTTTGTCCAGGTAACGATCGTGGCCCCGTATTCGGCGGTCACCCCGCTGCTGGGCCTACTGGGCACCTGGAACATGAAATCCGTCAGCCTCGTACAGATTCAATAGGAAGGGCGAAGCGCAATGCGTACAAGCAAGCCAGGACACTCCAGTGAACACGGCCAGATCGTTGTCCTGTTCGCCCTTGGCCTCGTCGCCCTGATGGCGATGGTGGGCCTCGTGCTTGACGGAGGCGGGACGTTCGCCCAGCGCCGTGGTGAGCAGAACTCCGCGGATCTGGCGGCCCTTGCCGGCGCCAACGACTACCTGCTGAACAACAACTCGGCATCGGCGATCGCCCGGGCCCGTTCCGTCGCCGCCCAGAACGGCTACACCAACGGTGCCTCCGGCGCGATCGTGAACGTCACCATTGACACCTCCAATGGCGCATCCGTGAAGGTCGACATCCAGGCGCCCCATGCCAACGGATTCGCCTCAGTGATCGGGATGTCGACCTGGACGGTAGCAACGACGGCGACCGCGTTGACCGGCTTCGCCGACACGGCCGAGGGCGCGGCTCCGATCATCTTCAGCATCCATGCGTTCGGAACAAATGGGACGCCGCTCTCGCAATACGGCGATGCGGCCCACCCGTTCGCGTTCGGTGACGGCAACGGCGACGTCCCGAACGACGCGACGGACATTGCGTGGACCAACTATGGAACTGGGAACGTTGACACGCATGTCGTGGACGAAATTATCCAGGGCTCGCTCGATCATCAACAAGACCCTCGCCTTCAACGAGTACATCGGGCAGCACAACAACGGCAACCACACCGCCCTGTTCGGTGACGTGGACCAGTACCTGTCCGGCCAGGATGTTCCGGTCCCGGTCGTGGATGACAACGGGAACTTCCAGGGCTGGGCGACGCTCCACATCGTCAGTGCCGACGGCGGCCCGGCCAAGACGATCACGGGCTATTTCAAGAGCAACTTCGTGAGCCAGCGCCTGACCATTGGCAACTGCTCGGGTGGAGCGTGCCCTCGGTTCCTGGGTTCCTACGTCCTCAAGCTCGTCAACTAGTCGTTTCGTGGAGTTCCCGGGTCCGACGTTGCCGCCAGAGCCTGCGGCCCCGTTCGGGCGCTGGCTGGCGGGGCAGCTCGAAGGTCGCCGGCTCAGCGGGCGAAAGCTGGCCCAGCTGTCCGGCCTGCACCCATCGACGATCTCCAGGCTCCTCCGGGATCAGCGCCGGCCGACGGTGGCGACCGCCGAGCGCCTGGTGGCAGCCCTCGGTGGCGGACCGCCCTATCTCGGGCCCGAGCGCCGATCGAACCAGGTCGGGCGGGTCGAGCACGCCCTCCGCGACGACGGGCTCCTGACGCCTGGTGACGTGAATCGGATCATGCGGCGCTATCGATCGCGCCGGTCAGGCTGAAGCTCGAAGGCGGGATGGCTGCGGGCCGACTCGACGTAGTCGGCCGCCGTTGAGCCGGGATCGACGCCATACCAGCCGCCGATCATCGCGCCGAAGCCCTTGACCTTGAACAAGGGCTCGAACGCCAGGGCCATGATCGGACCGGCCGCTTCGGGGGCCAGCTCGGTCGCGGTCACGGCCACCGAGCGCCGGCCCTGCTTGAGGGTCGCGCTGCCGGCGACCCGCAGGTTGCGTACCCAGTTGACCTCGCCGAAGGCGGCGAACACGTAGCGCCGGCCGTTGGTCTCCAGGATCGTGACTGGAAATGAGCGGAGCTCGCCGCTCGTTCGACCGCGGACGGTCAGGAGGGCGTTCTGGCCCATCGGCAGGCCGAGTCGGAGCAGCCTCCGCACGAGCGGGTTGAGGGTCTGGACCAGGGTCGGGATCGGCTTTGCCTGGGCGGTGGCAGGATTGGTGGCGTCGGGGTTCATCGTTGACTCCTGTGTCGGCGCGCCAGATGCGAGCCGTTCAACTCAAACACGCAGCGGATCACCGGAACGTGACCGGCGGCCCGACCCACTCATGCCTGTCACAGTTGGCTCGCCGGCTTCGTTCAGGCTTGGGGGTCGGTGGCTCAGCGAGGAGACTGGTTGGATCGACGAGACTGGCTGGCCGCCGAGTTCGAGCGGCAACGGCCGCACCTGCGGGCCGTCGGCTACCGAATGCTGGGGTCGGTCAGCGAGGCCGAGGATGCGGTCCAGGAGGCCTGGCTGCGGCTGGATCGACGTGACCCCGGCGGGCAGGACCTGCGCGGCTGGCTGACGGTCGTCGTTGGTCGAATTTGCCTCGACATGCTCCGGACCCGGCGTTCCCGGCGGGAGCTCTACGCCGGCAGCTGGCTGCCCGAGCCGATCGTCGTCATCGATCCGTCCGAGGACCCTGAGACCTCCGCCATCACGGCCAATTCCGTGGGCCTGGCCCTCCTCGTCGTCCTGGACCTGCTGTCGCCGGCCGAGCGCTGCGCCTTCGTCCTGCATGACGTGTTTGGCGTGCCCTTTGAAGAGGTTGCGAACGTCATAGGCCGGAGCCCGATGGCGGTCCGCCAGCTGGCCAGCCGGGCCCGGCGCCGGGTCCGGACCGAAGCACCGCCGGCCGATGCGGACGTGGCGGTGCAGCGGCGGGTGGTCGATGCCTTCCTGACCGCTGCCCGGACCGGCGACCTGGATGCCCTGCTGGCCGTGCTCGACCCGGGTGTGGTGCTCCGGACCGATGGTGGCGGCCGTGGGCCCCTTGCCCGGCCACCCGTCCATGGGGCGCCAGCCGTGGTTGCCCAGGCCCGGATCTTCGCCGGCCTCATCGGCCTGGGCCAGGCGGTGGTCGTCAACGGCGGTCCCGGGGTGATCATCAGGGTGCCCCGCCAGACCCCGGTCGTTGCAGCCTTCTCCGTGGTCCAGGGCCGGATCTACGCGATCGACCTGATTGGGGACCCAGCCAAGCTGGCCAGCCTGCCGGACGAGCCGTCGAGGTAGGCTGGGCCGGTGAAGATCGTCAAGTACACCCACGCCTGCATTCGGCTGGAACATGCGGGCGGCGTCCTGGTCATCGATCCGGGCATCTGGAGCGAGCCCGAGGCGCTGCTCGGCGCGGATGCCGTGCTGGTCACCCACGAGCACACCGACCACGTCGATCGGCTCCGCCTGGCCGGGCTCGGCGCGCCCGTCTATGCGCCGGCCTCGGCCACGATCGCCGGCGTGCCCTTCACGGGCCTGGCCCCGGGCCAGGAGTTCAGCGCGGCCGGCCTGCGGATCCGAGCCGTCGGCGGCCGCCACGCATTGATCCATGACGGTCGGCCCGATTGCGCCAATCTCGGCTACGTCGTCGAGGACCAGATCTACCACCCGGGCGACGCGCTCTACGTGCCGGACCAACCGGTCGAGACGCTCTTCGTGCCGGCCCAGGCCTCGTGGCTGAAGATGGCCGAGGCGATCGAATTCCTGCAGGCGGTCCGGCCAATTCGCGCGTTTGCGATTCATGACGGGCTGCTCAACCAGCGCGGCCTGACCGGGGTCAACAGCTGGCTGGCGTCGGCCGGGCCTGACTATCGATGGCTCGCTCCGGGCAAATCTGCCTGAGGGCCAGCGTCGGCGACCGGGACGAACCGGGCCTGCTCGTCGTCGAAGACCCGCAGCGAGCCGTCGCCCAGGCCGTAGACCCAGGCGTGCACGCGGAGCTCGGGCCATTCCCGGGCTAGGGTGGCCACGCCGGCCCGGACGTTCTCTTCGACAGCCCGCTCGAGCTGGATCCGGGGATCGCGACTGGCGGCGCGCGCGGCCTCGACCGCTGGCCGCAGCGGGACGAGCCAGGTGGCCAGGTCCGAAGCGGGGTCCAGCCCGAGGAGGTCATCGAGGACGGCCTTGACCCCGCCGCAGTCGTCGTGGCCGCACACGATGACGTTTCGTACGGCCAGCTGGTCGAGTGCGTAGGCAAGCGCAGCTCGCACGCTCCGATCCCCTTCGCCCGGGCCGGGGACCCGGTTGGCGACATTCCAAATCACGAACAGCTGGCCGGGCCTCGCGTCGGTCAGGAGCTCGGGGATCACCCGCGAGTCGGAGCACCCAATGAACACGGCGGCAGGCCGCTGGCCGTGGGACGCCAGCCCGGCCAGCGAGGCCCGCTCACGGGCTGCGAAGTCCGCCCGGAAGCGCTGGTTGCCGGCCACGAAGTCGTCGACCATCTCAGTCGCCCATCAGTCTGCCGTGGGTCCGGCGCGCCAGCCGTCGATCAGCACGCGGGCCCGTGCCTGGAGCGCGACGGCCTCGGGATCGCCGCCGGCAAGAGCACCCTCCAGGCCGTCGAGCGTGTCGTAGAGCGCCTGCCACTGGGCGCGTTCGGCGTCCAGCCTGGCCCTGCAGGCCAGGTCCATCCCCGGCGAAGTCGAAGGTCTCGGCCAGGCGTCGCGCCCCGATCTCGGCATAGGAACCTCCGAGCTCGGCCTGGCCGGTGCCGTACAGCTCAAGGATGCGCAGGGCGAAACGGAGCAGGACGACCGTCGTGGGCAGGTCCGAGATGAAGCTCCCGGTGAATGGATCGAGGAGGGCCTTGATCGTGTCGACGCTGACCTCGTCGCCTGGGTGGCGGCCGGCGACGGCGCCCGCGTAGGCCGAGAAGCCAAGGATCCGGACGTCGTCGCCCACGAGCTTGCCCACGAGCCCGGCATCGATGGCCGCGCCGGCGTAGGCCTCCTTGTCGTGGCGCATGATCAGGCCGGCCGCGTGGACGTAGGCCAGACGCGGCCCGGGATCGCCCTGCACCGACACGATGTAGGCCTGGTCCTCCGCGCGACCGATGAATGACGGGGTGAACGGGCGGTGGCGGCGCAGGGCGTCGACCAGGATCCCGTTCGTGCCGCCGGTCACGTGGACGCGCTCGAGGGCTGTCGTCCGTCCGTCCGGGCGGGCTGTGGCATAGCGCTCCATCATCTCGGCCTCGGTCGAGATCGCCTGGGGCAGGGCGCTGAAAAAGACATGCTCTGAGGCCCGGCTGGGGGGCGCCGGAATGGGAATGTCCGGGCTGAACAGACCGGCCTCGATGTCGCCGGCGTTGACCAGGGCCCCGGCGATCATGCCCAGCTCCACCGGCCGATCGTCCGAGTCGCGACCGAGGGCACCCCACAGCGGCGTCTCGAAATGCTGGAGGGCCGTCCGACCGGTCTCGGTGAGCAGGGCCGGCTGGGGGAAGACCTGGTCGAGGTCGATCTTGAACGTGCCTTTCAGGCCGGGATCGATCAGGACCTGCCAGATGGCCGCCATGGCCTTCAGGAAGGAGTAGTGCCGGCCGTACTCACCGTCCACGCCCAGGACATCGAAGTCGATCGGGACCGAGCCGCTGGTCCCTGGTCCGAACCGAGCCAGCGCCGGCAGGAGCACCTCGACCACCAGGCGACGAACGTCGGTCTCGCTCGCGACCAGGACGTTTGACATGGTCGAGCCGGTCGATCCGGGCCAGCTCGCCCTCGACGTAGTGGCGGGCGATCTCGCGCAGCTCGTAGTGGGTCACCGAAACCGACAGGAGGCAGGTGATTCTCCTTGGGCTGGCCGGCCCACCGGACGCGGCCAGCGCTGGCTCGGCCTGCATGGCCAGGTCGAGCCCTTGCAGCCCGTGCAGGAGCTCGCTCGCGGCCGGTGCCACTCCGATCGGGATCGGGTGGTCGAACCAGTAGCGCTGGGGCGCCCGACTCGCTCGCTCGACGGCCGCGGCGACGATCGGATCGAGGGTGACGCCCGGCTGGTCGGGCTCTTCGAGCGGCAGCCCGAGCAGGACATTCGAGCTGAACAGGATCTGGCGGGCGGCATCGGTCACCGGCGCCGGGTTGGGCCGATCGATTTCCACGATCCGGTGGCCGCGAAGGGCGGCGATGGCGACGGGCGGATCGACCAGCAGGCCGCATCCCTCCGGAAACAGGACGGACCAGATCGCCTCACGGGCGCCCGGCGCATCGAGGCCCGGTTCGGCCAGGCCGGAGGCCGCCCGGTCGAGCGTCGCCCCAAACGATGGATCGGTAGCGCGCCGGCCGCGGACCTCGGCCTGGATGGCCGGTGCGCCGGCACTGAACAGCCTGGCCAGTGTCGGCAGCGGAGCGCCGTCCGTCCGGTCCAGGATGTCCCGGGCCCTTGCCTCGAGCGGGTGGCCCGGGCCGGCCAGGGCGACCAGGAAGGCGGCGGCCAAGATCGGCGGCCTGCCGGCATCGTCCGGATCGACAGGGGCCGTCTCGCTCAGCCAGTGCTCGATCCCGACCGGTGGCCGGAATCCCGCGCGGGACCCGATCAGGTAGCCGACGATGGCCGCGAGCGGGTCGGTCATGGTCGAAGGATGGCCGATCCTGGGCCGCCGCGCCGGTCGCCCTGGCAGTCCGTCACCGAGGACCGGGGTGGGTCGTCCCAGGTGTATCCATCAGCCGAGCCATGGGGTCCCTGTTCATGCGCCTGTCCGTGCTCCTCGCCGGTCTTGCCCTGGTCGTCGCCGGCTGCGCCAGTCCGCCAACCCTCGAGCCATCGTCAGCTCCGGCTTCGGCGGGTCCCGCCTCGGCCGCACCCTCTACGGGACCGATCGGCCAGGCCTCGGCCGTGCCGAGCACGGGCCCGGACGGCAACCCAACGCCATCGCCCACGCCCAAGCCGATTGCGGCGTGCCTCGCCGCTCAGCTTGCGGCCAAGGTCACCGGCTGGCAGGGTGCGACCGGCCACCAGATCGCCAACGTCACCCTGACCAACACGTCGAGCAAGGTGTGCACCGTTCAGGGCACGCCCGAGGTCGAGCTGGTCGATGCCCGGGGCAACATCCTGATCGATTCCCAGACGAGTGGCCCAGCCGGCCTGCCCCATATCGCCAAGGGCGCCCCAGCCTTCCATCTGGCCCACCTCGGCGCCCTGACGACCCAGGTCAATGCCGACAACTACTGCGGAGCCGCGCCCGCCCTGCCGACCACGGTGGCCTTCGTGCTGCCCGCCAATGGCGGTCGCCTGGTCGCGGCCAAAGGACCTGGTGGCACCGTTCCGCCGTGCTCCCGGGCCCCCGGCACGCCCGGCACGATCGTCATGAGCGGCTGGAAGAAGTAGGCCCCCAGCTTAGAACTTGAACACACCGACGGCGAACAGCCAGGTGAGGGCCACGACCACGAGAACGGTCAGGGCGAGGATGGCCATCCGACCCGTCTTTGACAGGTGGTACGGGTTGCTGGTCGTCGACTCGTAGTGGCGCGCCTTGCGGTCGTGCTCCTTGCGCTTGTTCCGGTCGTGACCGCTTTCACCGTGCTGGGTCATCCAGGTCCCTTTCTGTCGTTGCGCGCTTGATTCCCGGATCATCGCCAATTCGACGTGCTCCGATCGGCCGGGCCTGGGGCGCCTAGCCGCCCTGGGCCGCCTCCGCGGCTTCGCCCTCGGTCGCCGGCGGACCGTGCAGCAGGCGGGCCAGGGCGACGGCCAGCAGACCGCCCGCGATCGGGCCGACGACGTAGATCCAGGCGTTCGAAAGATCGCCGCCGACGATGGCCGGGCCGAGCGAGCGGGCCGGATTCATCGAGGCGCCTTCGACCGGCAGCCCGATCAGGCCACACAGGGCGATCGTGGCGCCGACGGCCAGGGCCGCGTCGGGGCCGACGATCCTGGCGCGGTCGGCCGTCCCCAGGACCACCGTCACGAGGAGCAGGGTAAACATCGCCTCGAGGCCCACAGCCGTCGCGGCTGCAATGTGAGGGGTCGAGATTCCCGCCAGGGACGCTGCCCCGAACATCCCCCGGAGGAGCAACGCCCCGGCGACGGCGCCCACCAGCTGGGCCGCCCAGTACGGCCCGACCAGGCGGGCGGGGAACAGGCCCCGGGCCGCGAAGGCGAGGGTCACGGCGGGGTTGAAGTGCGCCCCTGATACGTCCCCGATCGCATAGATCAAGGCCGCGATCATGAGCGCCGGTGCGACCGCACGCGCGGCGGATGAGACCTCACCGGAGCTGAGCGTCGCCAGGGTGTCCGCGCCGGCCGCCACAAAGACGAGGGCGAAGGTCCCAAAGCACTCGGCGCACAATCGGCGCACCCATGGCACCGGCCCGGGTACAGGGCGGACCGCCTGACCCGCCCTCGCGCCCGCCCTGGCTGGGTTGGTCACGTGGCTCCGGACAGCTCTGCATCCGATCCCGCAACCAGGGCGCTGGCGGGGCCACTGGCAGCGTCCTGGCTGATCGGCGTGTCCCGGTCCTGGAGCCGCTCAAGGATCGCCTCGGCCGCGGCGACCACGGGGACCGCGATGAGGGCGCCGACGAGGCCGCCCAGCGCGCCGCCGACCAGGAGGCTGACGGTCAGCAGGAAGGGCGACACGCCGACGGCATTGCGCATCACGATCGGCACGAGAACATTGCTCTCGACGAGCTGGATGATGACGTAGGCGACGAGCACGACCAGGACCAGGTCCGGCCGGAATGCGGCCGCCACGAGCAGGGCGGGGATGACGCCGAGCGCCGGCCCGATCAGGGGCACGACCTCGGTGAGGCCGGCGATCAGCCCGAGCAGGGGAGCGGCCGGCAGTCCCATCACCGAATACGCCAGGCCGGTGGCGGTGCCCAGGGCGACCATCAGGATGAGCTGGCCCCGAACCCAGGCCCCAAGTCGCAGTTCCACGATGTTCCAGCCCTCGCGAACGCCCGGCCGGCGGTCCGCCGGCAGATAGCTCAGGCAGAACCGCTGGAGGTGCTCCCGTTCGGTGAGCCAGAAGAACAGCAGCGCGAGGATCGTCACGATCGAGATGGCGACATCGGCCACGGTCAGCCCGGCGGAAACGAGGACGTCGGCCTCGGGCGCCTGACCGGCCTTGAGCAGATTCTGGGCGGACGCGATCAGGCCGCCGACGCTGGAGGCCAGCTCGCGCGGCTGCAAGCCCGCGCTCCACGCCTTCAACCGCTCGAACACGGCCGGCATCTGGGCGCCGAGCTGGCTGCCCTGGTCCACCAGGACCGGCACGAGGAGCAGTCCGATCCCGACGATTGCGCCGAAGAACGCGAGGTAGACGATCAGGATCGCGACCGGCCGTCCCACCGGCAGCAGGCCCCGGACGCGCTCCACGACCGGGCGAACGGCCGCCGACAGCAGGATCGCCAGGAACACGAGCAGGAGAACGTTGGCCGCGCCGATGGCTGCCTGGGCAGCGCCAAACACGACCAGGCCGCCCGCCACCAAGCCGACCCCCCGGGCGAACCAGAGGACCGTCTCGGCCCGGGCGCTCGCGGCCTCGGGGCTCCTTGTGTTCATGTTGCGCTCCCGACCTCGGGCACGGCACGGAGGGCGCCGTTGCTTCGACCATTCTTCAAGGCCGGCGACCACGGTCGGACCACAACTTCCGGCGGCGCATTACAGCCGCACGCCAGTTCGCCCTTGCGCAGGCCCCGCCTTGACAGGCGTTTGAAAGGGATTTCCGGCCGCCAGGCAGGCCCCGTCGCCCGGGCCGACCGTAGCCTCGAACGGCCCGTTGAGGAGATCGATGAGTCGTACCCCCACCCAGGATTCCTGCGACGGCTGCCGTCAGGCGCTCGGCGCCGGCGAGCCAGTTGTCATGACCATGGCGCTCGTCCCGATCGAGGCCACCCGTCCGGTCGATCCGATCTGGACCTACCACCGCGCCTGCCTCGGCCCGCCCGACGCGAGTTGGCGCGAGGTCTATCGCGGCCCGCTGCCAGCTCGGAGTGGGGAGGGACGCCGGGGCGTCGGCCGACCGCGGCTGGTGCCCAGGCCGGCCGTCGGCGCCGACCTGCGGGCCGGCTGATGATTTGTCACGAGGTTGGCATCTCGGGCGCAGCCCGGGCATTCCCAGCGGGCAGGGTGATGGCCATGCTGGCCGGATGAGTCCCGTGCCCAAGCCGTCGCTCGTGGTCAACCCGCCGGACGATCCGGTCTTTCGGGCCGACGCCGAGCGGGTCCTGGACGAGGGCGTCGAATCGCCGGTCGAATTTGCCGATCGCCTCCGTCCCCAGTACCCCCGGATCGCGGTCCATCCGCGCGAGATCGTGGCCGAGCCGATCGTCATCTGGTACGTCTACCGCGATGGGCGCTGGGTGAATGTTCGCTCCGGGCATGATCCGAGCGCAGCCGAGAACGGCCTCGAGGACTCGTCGGACCGGCGCCAGGCCAGCCCCTGAGAGAGGCGCTCCCGGCTGGGCAGCAGGTTGCCATCGGGCGCAATGCGTAGGCTTGGGCCATGGTCGAGAAGCTCAGCTGGCAGCAGGCCCTCGGCTGGCGCCTCGAGCGGCAGCTGCTCGACCCGATCGCCGATCCAGCCGTTGAGGACGTCGTCGAGCGCCTGTGCGGGGTTCAGGCCCAGGTCGCTTCGTTCGGCCGAGCTTGCGGTCCGCCTTCGCCAGGCGTCGTCTCGAGCGGGCGATGTCGGGCGAGCCCTGGCCGATGGCCGGTTGATCAAGACGTGGGCGATGCGCGGAACGCTCCACCTGCTGACGCCCGAACAGGCTGGGTCGGTCCTGTCGCTGATGGCGGCCGGGCGGACGTGGGAGCGGCCGAGCTGGCAGCGCTACTTCGGAATGCCCGTTGAAGCCTGGACGGTCCTCCGTCCGGTGGTCCGCGAGGCCCTCGCCGAGGGACCACTGACTCGCGAGGAGCTGATCGCCGCGATCGTGAACCAGCCAGGGCTCGATCATCTCGGCCCGGCGCTGAAGCAGGGCTGGGGAACGCTGCTCAAGCCGCTGGCCTGGCAGGGCGACCTGTGCTTCGGGCCGAATCGGGGCAGCCGGGTCACCTTCATGCGCCCGGAGGCCGCCAGCTCGCGCTGGGCCGGCATCGCCGAGCCCGACGAGGCCGGACCGCTGGCCATCGCGGCCTACTTCAAGGCCTTTGGACCGGCCACCCTCGACAACTTCCAGAGCTGGCTCGCACGGGGCTGGATCGGCGCGCGGCGGGTCCGCGCCTGGTTGGCCGAGCTCGGGCCGCGGCTGGTCGAGGTGGAGGTCGGTGGCGAGGCACGCCTGGTCCTGGCCGAGGACATCGATGGCCTGCTGGCCGCCCGTCCCTCGTCGGCGGTTCGCCTCCTCGCCGGATTCGATCAGTACGTCCTCGGGCCGGGCACGGACGACGAGCACATCGTGCCCGCCGGACGGCGCCCGGCGGTCAGCAAGCAGAGCGGCTGGATCGCGCCGATCGTCGTCGCCCGTGGCGTCGTCTCCGGGACCTGGGAGCTGGCCGGCGATGACGTTCGAATCGCCTGGTTCGTCGAGGCCGGCCGGCCGCCGATGAGCCGGCTCGAGGCCGAGGTGGATCGACTTGGCCTGATCCTGGGACGGGCGTTGCGGGCGAGCATCCAGCCGTCCTGAGCCGTTCGGGTCGGGACACGCCCAGGCCCTGCGCCGGGCTGGTGCGCTTCCTACAATCGCGTTAGCCGCTGCCTTGCGGTCATCCCTTCGAGGCTGAACGTGCAATTCAGTGACGTGATGGAAACGGTTGCCAAGGGTGTTGAGGTCTTCGGCGTCCTCATCCTCGTGGTCGGGTCACTGGCGGCGTTCGTGCCGTACTTCCGGGCCCTCTCCGCGGGCCGGGGCCGGGCGGCCTACCGGCCCCTGCGCAATGACCTCGGCCGGGCGATCCTCATGGGCCTCGAGATCCTCATCGTGGCCGACATCGTCCAGACGATCACGGTCGACCTGACCCTGGTCAACGCCGCCACCCTGGGCGTCATCGTCCTGGTCCGGACGTTCCTGTCGTTCTCGCTCGAGATCGAGCTCGAGGGCATCCCGCCCTGGCGACGTGGCCCGAGTCGCGCGTCCGACGAACCGCTTCCGGGCGAGAGCGGCGCCTAACCGGCCACCGCGGCCGGGTCGTCGCGCCGGAGCAGGATTCCCAGGTACGCTCGCCACGGACCGACCTCGGCGTCGTACGAGCCGGCCAGGCCGGCAAAGATCTGGCTGATGTGGTCGAGGTCATGGACGGCCCACGCGCCGAGGAGCTGCCGGAAGGTGACTTCGCCGAGGGCCGGATGAAGTCCGCGACGATCGAGGTCGGCCTCACCGGCCAGCTCAGCCACGAGCGCCAGGTTGGCGCTCCGGAGCTGGCCGAAGCGCTCGATGAGTGCCTCCAGGCTCAACCCCGCGTCGCGCTCGAACATCGCCACGCGATCGAACCGTTCGAATGGGACGCTGGTGCCGTGCTCGATGATCAGGCCGGCGCGGGTCGGCCAGTCGGTGAGCTCGCCGGTGATCAGGTGACCGACCACGTCGCGCGGCAGCCAGCCGCCGGCGACGTCCGGGCCGGCCGTCCAGGGTTCGGGCAATCCGGAGAGCAGGGCGCGCAGCACCGCCGGGCTACGCCCCAGCAGGTCGACCGTGTCCCTGAAATACCTGCCCTCTGCCGGCTGCCCTTCGAATTCATCCATGGCCGCAACCTAGCGACGCCCAAGCCGGCCTGTCAAGGCCAGGCTGAGATGGCCCGATGAGAGGTTGATAACGGCCGGTTGATTCGTTCCGCCTAGCCTTCGGGCATGTTGGCATCGGTCCTCTCGGCCACCCTTCAGGGCATCGAGGGCAAGGTCATCCGGGTGGAGGTGGACGTCGCGCCGGGCCTGCCCGGGTTCACGATCGTGGGTCTCCCGGACGCCTCGCTACAGGAAGCTCGGGAGCGCGTCCGCGGGGGCATTCGCAACAGTGGCCTCGTTTTCCCGCCGCGCCGGATCACGGTGAACCTTGCCCCGGCCGACCTGCGCAAGACCGGCGCGTCGCTCGATGCCGCGATCGCGGTCGCCATCCTGCTGGGCTCGGAACAGGCCCGGGCGAATGGACCATGGGCGCTCATCGGCGAGCTCTCGCTGGGCGGGGAGTTGCGCCGCGTGCCCGGGATCCTGTCGATGGTCGTGGCCCTCGCCCGGCGAGGAGTGGCCCGCGTGATCGTGCCCGAGGAAGCCGCCCGGGAGGCCGGCCTCGTCGAGCGAATCGAGATCCACCCGGCGGCCGACCTGGGCGCGGCGCTGCTCGCCTTGCGTTCGGGCCGGACCGTCGCGCATCGGGCCAACCCGGCCCGGATTGACCTCGTGGGTCCGGCGGCCGGGCCGGCCCCACCGGGCTCGGGCTCCAGCCCAGCTCTGTCCGGGCCGGGCGAGGTTCCGGACCTGGCTGACGTCCGCGGGCAGGCGGTCGCCCGGCGGGCCCTCGAGATCGCCCTAGCCGGAGGCCATGGCCTGCTCCTGGTCGGTCCGCCGGGCTCGGGCAAGACGCTCCTGGCCCGCACGATTCCGGGCCTGCTGCCACCGCTCGGCGAGGCCGACGCGCTCACTGCCACGGCGATTCGCTCGGCCGCCGGCGAGGGCCCGATCGAGGGGCTCGATCGGCGGCGACCGTTCCGCGCTCCTCACCACACGATCTCCTATGCGGGCATGGTCGGTGGCGGCCCGTCGATCGCCCCGGGCGAGGTCACGCTCGCCCACGAGGGCGTCCTGTTCCTGGACGAGCTGCCCGAGTTCGGCCGGGACGTCCTGGAAGCCCTGCGCCAGCCGCTGGAGGAGGGCCGAGTGGCGATCGTCCGGGTCGGACGCTCGGTGATCCTGCCCGCTCGGTTCGAGCTGGTGGCGGCGATGAATCCCTGCCCCTGCGGCGGCCCAGTTGGCCAGGACGCCGGCTGCCGCTGCCGGCCGGGCGTGCCCGAGCGTTACGCGGGTCGCGTCTCGGGCCCGCTGCGCGACCGGATCGACCTGTGGGTCGAACTGCCACGCGTTCCCCCGGGCAGCCTCGTCTCTGCTGACCGGTGGCGAGACGTCCGCGGCCGTTGCCACCCGGATCGGGCAGGCCAGGCAGCTCCAGGTGGAGCGGCGCGGCGGGCTGAATGCCGTGCTCAGCGGCGGGCGGCTGCGTGCGGCCTGCGGCCTCGGCGCGAGCGAGCGGGCGCAGGTCGTGAGCCTGGCCGAGGGTCTCGAGCTGTCTGCTCGGGGCGTCGAAAGGCTGCTCCGGACAGCGCGCACGGTTGCGGACCTGGACGGATCCGAGCTGGTTGGCCGCCGCCATCTCGAAGAGGTCGGTCGGTTTCGGGCGTTGGGCGTCCGACCGGTCGTGCAGCTGGCGGTCTGACCGTGCTTGGCGTCGGGCGGCAGGGTCCCCTCGGGCTGGATCACGAGGCCGCGGCGACGCCCCCGGCAGAGGACGAGCGTCAGGCAGCAATGCTCCTGATGACGGTCGAGGGGATCGGGCCGGCCACCTTCTATCGGCTCCTCGAAGCACACCGCTCGGCGGCCGCCGCCGTTGCCCTCGCCGGCAGCCCTGCCGGTCGGGCGGCTCTGGCCCGCACCCTCGCGGGCTCGCTTGGCGGAGCGAGCGGGGGGATCGATCGCCGGCAGAACGACCGCGCCGGATCGTCGACGACCTGGCCGCCCTGGCAGCTTCGGCGCCTGTGGTCGTGGATCGCATGGCCGGGCAGGGAATCAGCTGGTTGACCGTTGAAGATCCGACCTACCCGGCCCGCCTTCGATCGCTCGAGATGCCGCCGCCGGTCCTGTTCACACGTGGTGATCCGGCGGCGCTCGGGGCGGCTTCGACAGTCGCGATCGTCGGCACCCGCCGGCCAACGGACGCCGGGCGGCGGATTGCGGCCCGGATCGCCGATGCCCTGGCCCGGCTGGGGGTCACGGTCGTGTCCGGCCTGGCGGTTGGGATCGACGGCGCTGCCCACGCCGCCACCCTCGAAGCCGGCGGCTGCACGGTCGCGGTCCTTGGGTCGGGCCACGAGCGGCTCTTTCCGTCGGCCCATGTCCGGCTGGCCGAGCGGATCGTGGCCGAACGAGGCGCCCTCGTTTCGGAGCTGCCACCCCGGGCAGTCCCCACCCGGGGAACGTTTCCCCGTCGAAACCGGGTGATCAGCGGCCTGGCGGATGCCACGATCGTGGTCGAGGCGGCTGCCCGCAGCGGTGCCCTGATCACCGCTGCCTGGGCGCTGGAGCAGGGCCGGGAGTGCTTCGCTGTGCCCGCGTCCATCGACGCACCGGCTTCGGCCGGGTGCCTGGCCTTCCTGCGCGAGTATCCCGGCCAGGTCCGGATCGTGGCCGGGTTGCCCGAGCTGATCGAGGATCTCGGCCTGCTCGAGCGGATCGGCGCCGCGGATCCGGCCCCCTCCCGCGCCGTGCCTGGCGGCCCGGGACGGGCTGGGCCGCCGGCGCCCGGGGCGATCCTGGCCAGCCTCGGCCAAACGGAGGCCATCGTCGCCGCTGCCCTGAGCGGCGGATCGGCCACCGTCGACGACCTCGCCCTTACCTCGCGCCTGCCCGTCGCCACCCTGCTGGGCACGCTGACCGTGCTCGAGCTGCGCGGATTTGTAACCAGCGGAGCCGGCCGATACCGCCTCGCCGGCAGCCTGGCTGCACTCAACGCCACCCCAGTCCCCTCAGCCGCCATGCTTGCTGCCTCTCGACAGCCAGTGCTACCCTGACGCGAACCGTCCGGGCGAATGTCCGGTTGACAGCCGCACGATGCCGCTGACCCCCAGCAGCTAGCCAGGAGACTGTCTATTGCGAAAGCTCGCAGCCACCGCGCTCGCCCTTCCCGTCCTTGCCACGCTCTATGTGCCGCTCCTCCTGCGTCGGAGCATCGCACTGCGGCTGGCCCTCGGGATCGGTCTCGTGGGGCTGGTGGGGCTGGGGATCTTCGCACTCACGTCGCCCAGGGCCACAACGGCCACCGTTCCGAGCCCCGTGTCGCCTCTCGATTCGTCCTCGTTCGCCGAGGCCGTTGACGCCGACCACGGCCTGCACGCTCCGGCCACGATCCAGTTCGCCAACCCGATGGACAAGGCGTCGGTCGCGGCCGCGCTCACGGTCGATCCGGTCACGCCGTACACGACGAGCTGGGACAGCGCCGGCAAGACCCTCACGATCAGCCCCCAGCACATGTGGCAGGCGGGCACGTACTACACGATCAAGGTCGCCCAGACGGCGCACGAAGTGGCCGGCCAGGCGCTTGCCCAGCCCGCCCATGCGCTCTTCAGCACGCGTGCCCCGACGGCGGCCCACCTGGCCCTGACCCACCCGGCGGCGGGCGGAGCATCACCGGCCACTGGCTTCACCGTTTCGTTCGACGGCGCCGTGACCCCTCAGTCACCCGACGCCCTCCTGGCGATCAGCCCGACGGTGAGCGGCAGCCTGGTCGACCTGACGACGGATGACGCGGGCACGACCGTGACCTTCCAGCCGGATCAGCCCCTGGCCGCGGACACGAGCTATACGATCGCGGTCCAGGGCGGCCTGCTCGACAGCGACGGCGCCAACGTGGTCGTGCCGCTGCCACTCCGGATCAAGACCGCGGTCGCGCCCGGCATCGTCCGCTTCCGGCCGCTCAATGGGGCCGCCAACGTGTCGAGCGCAGTCAAAGCTGTCGGTGCGCTTCACCCAGGCCATGAATCCAAAGGCAACCGGCCCGGCATTCAGTGCGTCGATCGCGGGCAAGGCGATCGCCGGCAAGGTCGCCTGGGCCGAGGGCAACACCGTCCTCGTCTTCAGCCCGACGGCGGCGCTGACCCCCGGCGCGACCGTCACGATGACCGTGTCGACCGCGGCTCGATCGGCCTCGGGGACCGCCCTCGGCGCGGCCCGCTCGGTGTCGTTCAAGACGCTCGCGCCGGCGGCCGTGGCCAAGGTCAAGGTCAAGGCCAAGCCGCCCAAGGTCACCCGGCCGCCTGGCGGGGGGATCGGTCGGGGCCGGCGCCTGGCACGCGGTCGAGGTCTATTACCTCGGCCTGATGAACTGCACCAGGGGCGGAGGCTGGGTCCTGGCATCGGGCAAGTGCAGCAGTCCGGGCGGCAGCGGGATCAAGCCCTTGATCCTCAACGCCGGGATCTCGAACAAGGTCTCCCGGCCGTACGCCAAGTTCCTGGCCCAGAAGAACATCTGCAGCCACTTCGCCGACGGCAACCCGGGCGACCGCCTCCATCGCGCGGGCTACCCCGGTGATTATCGCGAGAACATCGGCTGTCGCAGCGCCAGCAACCCGTATGCCTCGGTCCTGGGGACCCACATCTACTTCCAGGACGAGAAGCCGTGCGGCAACTATTGCCACTGGGCCAACATTATGGATCCCCGGATGACCGAGGTCGGCATCGGGATCTGGGTCATCGGCGACCGGGTCCGCCTCGTCGTGGACTTCTGGACGCCTTGACCGACGCCGCGGCGCCCGAGGATCGCCCGGTCTCCGACGTCGCGCTGCCCACGGTCGTCCTGCGCAACGTCGTCATCCACCTGAATAACGAACAGCCGGTCCTGGCCGACCTCTTCGGCATCCCGTCACCGCGCGACGTGGCGATCGTCTGCACCAACCTGCGCACGCCCGACGGCAAGCGACCGGTCTTCATCGATCAGACCGATTTCGACCTTCCTGCTGCCGCTCGCCCACATCCGGTTCATCGAGATCCCGCCCGGGGCCGATCGCCTGACTGAAGGTGCGGCGGCCGGCCAGAGCCGTCACCGACCGACCGCGCCGGTCGTCCCGGTTGAGCCCGACATCGAGATTGACGAGGAGTTCCTGAAGCGAATCCGGGACGCCTGATCCGCGCGCTCGCGACGCGCGGCGCCGAAGGCGCAGATGATCGCCGGCCAAGAATCGGATGCTAGACTCCCCGTCGTCATGAGTGGAAACCTGGTGATCGTCGAGTCGCCCGCCAAGGCGAAGACGATCGAGCGCTACCTGGGACCCGGCTATCGGGTGCTGGCCTCCTACGGTCACGTCCGCGACCTGCCCGAAAAGCTGGGCAAGGATCAGCTGGGCGTGGACGTCGAGCACGACTTTGCCCCGACCTACGAGATCGTCGCCGACCGGCGCAAGCAGGTGGCCGAGATCACGAAGGCGGCCAAGACCGCCGACACCGTCTTCCTGGCCACCGACCTCGACCGCGAAGGGCGAGGCGATCGCCTGGCACGTGGCCGAGGCCGCCGGGCTCGTGCCCGCTCGCACGAAGCGGGTCACCTTCAACGAGATCACCGAGAGTGCCATCCGCGAGGCGTTCGCCCATCCCCGCCAGATCGACCTCGACCTGGTCGATGCCCAGCAGGCCCGCCGGATCGTCGACCGGCTCTTCGGCTACACCCTGAGCCCGCTCCTCTGGCGGAAGGTCCGCTCAGGCCTGTCGGCCGGCCGGGTCCAGTCGGTCGCCGTTCGCCTCGTCGTGGACCGCGAGCGCGAGATCCGGGCCTTCACGGCCGTCGAGTACTGGACGATCGAGGCCACCCTGCACGCCCCGGACGGCACGCCGTTCAGTGCCGACCTCGTGCGGATCGAAGGCGCCAAGCCGGTCATCGCCGACGAAGCCACGGCACTCGCCCATGCCGACGAGTTGCGCGCCGGCCGGCCGGTTGTCCGCAACGTCGGCCTCAAGACGTCGAAGCGCAGCCCGGCGCCGCCGTTCACCACGTCCACCCTCCAGCAGGAGGCCAGTCGCAAGCTCAGCTTCAGCCCGAAGAAGACGATGAGCGTCGCCCAGCGCCTCTACGAGGGCCTCGAGACCGACGAGGGCCAGGTCGGCCTGATCACCTACATGCGCACGGACTCGGTCGCCCTTTCGGGGCAGGCGATGGGTGAGGCCCGCGAAGTGATCGCGGCCCGCTACGGCAACCAGTACACGATGCCCAAGGGCCGCCCCTTCAAGACCAAGACCCGCAACGCCCAGGAGGCCCACGAGGCCATCCGGCCAACCTCCTTCGGGCGATCGCCGGACCAGCTCGAAAAGGTCCTTCCGCGCGACGAGGCCCGCCTGTATCGCCTCATCTGGCAGAGGGCCCTGGCCAGCCAGATGAAGGAGAAGGAGCTCGAGACGACCAGCGTCGAGCTCGAATCCGGCCGGTTCGAGCTGCGCGCATCGGCCACCCGGACCACCTTCGACGGATTCAGCGCCGTCTACACCGAGGGCCAGGACGACGCGGCCGAAGAGCAGGAGCGGATCCTGCCGGCTCTCCGGGCGGGCGACGTCACGTCGGTCGAGGCGGTCGCGCCCACCCAGCACTTCACCGAGCCCCTGCCGCGCTACACCGAGGCCACCCTGATCAAGGCCCTCGAGGAACACGGGATCGGCCGGCCGTCAACCTACGCCGCCACGATCTCGACGATCCTCGATCGGGGCTACGTCACGGTCAAGGAACGCCGCCTCCGGCCCGAGCCGGTCGGCGAGATCGTGACCGACCTCCTGGTCGATCACTTCGGCTCGCTGGTCGACCTCCAGTTCACCGCCAGGATGGAGGAGGACCTCGACGAGGTGGCCAGCGGCAAGCGCCCCTGGGTGCCCCTGGTCCGCGCTTTCTACACCCCCTTCGAAGCGACCGTCGCGGCCAAGCAGAAGGAGCTTCGACCGGCCGACATCGGCCTGGCCACCGACGAGCTGTGCTCCGAGGGTCACCCCATGGTGATCCGGGCGGGCCGCTACGGCGAGTACCTGGCCTGCTCGAACTTCCCCGAGCACAAGGAGACCCGGCCGATCGCGCCACCGCCCGGCGGGGAAGTCGGGCCGAATGGCGAGCCTCCGGCGGAGTTGGCAGGCGTGGGCGAGCCGTGTCCGGAATGCGGCCCGACCGCTGGCGGCACGCTCGTCGCCAAGCGTGGTCGGTTCGGGCCGTTCGTGGGCTGCGCCCGCTATCCCGACTGCAAGTACATCAAGAAGGACGGACCACCGCCGCCCGAGCAGCTGCCCTTCGAGGTGGTTTGCCCGAAGTGCGCCCAGGGTCATCTCACCGCTCGCCGGGCGCGCCGGACCGGGACCGTGTTCTGGGGCTGCTCGCGCTACCCCAAGTGCGACTTCACGACCTCGCGTGAGCCGGTGGGAGCGGTCCACGATGCCGACGGCGGGCCGATCGCCCGGAACGGCGCGCCGGGGCCCGCCGACGCTCCGGCGGACCCGGCCGAACCCGGACCGAGCCCGACCGGGATCTGCCTCAAGTGCGGGGCGACCATCCCGCTGCCGGCGGGCGACGTGGGCGGGAAGTCGCTGAGCGGCGGACCGGCCGACCCATCAGCGCTCCAGCGCCCCGGCCGGGGCGGCCGTCCAGCGGGCCGCGGCCGGGCATCAACCGCCCGGACCGGCCGCGCCGCGCCGCGCACCGCGCGCACCACGCGCAGCCGTGGCTCGACGGCAACCGGGAGCGCCCCCGGGGCGTGACCGGTGCCGAAGCCCGCGAGCGTTTCCTCGAAGGGCTGACCGCCCGCGACGCGTCGCCCCACACACGCCGGGCGTACGCCACGGTCGTGGGGGCCTATCTGGCCTGGCTCGACGAGCGCGAGGTCGACTGGCGACGCCCGTCCCGGGCCGACCTGCGCGCCTACCTCGCCCGGCTGAGCGACGGCGTGGCCCGCAGCTCGGTTGGCCAGCGCCTGGCCGCCCTGCGCTCCTTCTACCGGTTCACGACGCGCAACGGCTGGACCGAAGGCGACCCGTGGCGCTCGATTGCCACGCCCCGGATGCCTCGCCGGCTGCCCCGGGTGCTCGAAGTGGAGGAGGTCGAGCGGCTGCTCGACGCGATCGAATCCGAGCCCGGCCGATCCGCTGGCCCTCCGCGACCGGGCGATCGTCGAGACGGCCTATGCAGCCGGACTTCGGATCAGTGAGCTGGCCGGCGCGCGGCTGGGCTCGCTCGATCTCAAGCGGGGCGAGATCCGGGTGATCGGCAAGGGTCGCAAGGAACGGGTCGGCCTGCTCGGCCGCCCGGCTCGCGAGGCGCTCAGCGCCTACCTCGCCGCGGGCCGACCGGTCCTGGCCGCTCGGGCGGACGCCTCGACCGACCCGCCCGCCGAGGTCTTCCTGAACCATCGCGGCCGGGCGCTGGGCACGCGTGGGCTGCGCCTCCGGCTCGATGGGCTGCGCGCGCGGGCGGGCCTGCCCCTGGGCGTTTCGCCCCATACCCTGCGCCACAGCTTCGCGACCCACCTGCTCGACGGCGGGGCGGACCTCCGGGTCGTCCAGGAGCTGCTCGGCCACGAGAGCCTGGCCACGACCCAGATCTACACCCACGTCTCGCCCAGCCGGCTGCGGGCGGCGTACGAAGGGGCCCATCCGCGCGCTCGCCAAGCGCACTGATCCGCCCTCGATGACCAATTCACGGGGGATCGCCCGGGCCGGCCTGATCGTGACGACCGCGTTCTTCGTGGCGCGCGTCCTGGGCTCGGTCAGGCTGATCGTGATCGGCGCCCAATTCGGGGCCAGCGCCGACCTCGACGCGTTCCTGGCTGCCTTCCGGATCCCCGATTTCATCTTCCAGCTGGTCGCGGCGGGAGCGCTCAGCTCGGCCCTCATCCCGGTGGTCGCCGGCCTGCTGGCGACGGACCAGGAGGCCCGGGCCTGGCGGGTCGCCTCGACCGTGGCCAACTTGATGCTGGCCATCCTGCTGGTCCTGGCGACCCTCGTGGCAATCTTCGCCCCGGTCATCGTCCCCGCGATCACCGGCCACTTCACGCCGGAGCAGACCCAACGCACGATCGAGCTGACCCGGGTCATGCTGCTCAGCCCGATCCTGCTCGCCTGTGGCGCCCTGGCCACCAGCCTGCTCAATGCCAAGGGTCGCTTCGGCGCCGCGGCGATCGCCCCGATCGTCTACAACGTCATGATCATCCTGGCGGCCGTCTTCCTGGCCCCGTCGATGGGCGTGCTGGGCCTGGCCGTGGGCGTGGTGATCGGGGCCGCCGGCCACTTCCTTGTCCAAGTCCCGCCGCTCCGCCAGATCGGCTTTCGCTACCGGCCGGCGATCGACCTGCACGATGGCGACGCGCGCGAGGCACTCCTCTTGATGGTGCCCCGGGCGATCGGCCTGGCAGCGAGCCAGCTGACCTTCCTCGTCGCGGTGTCCGTCTCGACGGGCCTCGGGGTGGGCGCCGTGACCGCCTTCACCTTCGCCTTCTCGATCTTCCAGCTGCCCATCGGGCTGCTCGGGATTCCCTTGGGGTGGTCACCCTGCCATCGATGTCGCGCGAGCTTGCCCTGGGCCAGATCGAGCGCTTCCTGGGCCTCGTCCGTCAGGCGATCCGCTTGATCCTGTTCGTGATGATCCCGCTGACCGGCCTCGCGATCATCACCCGTGGCGGCGTGGTCCGGCTGCTGTTCGACTACGGCCGGATGGACGACCAGGCGCTCGAATGGACCGCCGCAACTCTCGGCTGGCTGCTCCTCGCGATCACCTCCGAATCGATCATCGCGATCCTCGCCCGGGCGTTCTACGCCGGGCGCGACACGGCCACCCCGGTCGCTGCCGCAATCGTGGCGGTGGCCATCAACGTCAGTTTGGCGGTTGCCCTGTCCGGGCCGATGGGCCTGCCCGGGATCGGCCTCGCGATCAGCCTCGGATCGTGGGCCGAGATGACGATCCTGGTGGTCATCCTGTGGTATCGCCGGCCGACATTCCAGCCGGGCCTGCTGGTGCGCGCCGCGGGCGTGGCCCTGGCAACCGGCCTGCTCGCGACCGGTGCTGCGTACCTGGTTGGCCAGGGCGTGGCCGCGGTCGTCGGCCAGGACCCGGGCAAGATCCTCCTGTTCGTCCAGCTCGCCCTGATGGGCCTGACCGGTGGCCTGGTCTACGCCGCCCTGGCTTCGGTCCTGGGCACCCCCGAGATGGCCATGATCTGGCGCCTCACGAGCGGGCTCGTGCGCCGCCGTACGATCTCCTCATGAGGTTTGGCGAGGCGACCCCAGAGCAACTGGCCGACTGGGACCGGCATGCGGTCGACGTGCCCGGTGGCAACGTGTACCAGTCGCGGGTGTGGGCCGAGCAGCGGGCCCGCCTTGGCTGGCGGCCGCGCTTCCTGGTTGCGGAGGACGGCTACCGGCTGCTGTCGCTCGAGCGGCCATGGCGGCTCGTGGGCGGATCGGGTGCCTACCTGTCGAAGGGCCCGGTGTCCGCCGGTGAGCCCGTCGAGCTGACGGCCGAGCGCCTGGAGGCGGCCGCGAGCTGGCTGTTCGAACGGGGCGTCGACGTCGTGGCCTCGGACGCCGAGATCCCGGCCGCCAGCGGCTACCCGGCCCTGATCGAGGCCCGCGGCTTTCGGCCGATCGAGGAGGTCCAGCCGTCCCGCCACCGGGTCGCCCTGGCCCTCCAGGCGGACGAGCCCGAGGGCACCTATTTCGCCGGTTTCGCGATGTCGACCCGCCAGCGGGTGCGCCAGGCCGAGAAGGCCGGCCTCCGGGTGGTCCGCTGGGACACCCGGCCGGATGTCAGGCACAGCGCCTGGGAAGGCTTCGAGCGGCCGGATCCTGCGGTCGAACCGAGGACGGCCTTTGACCGGTTCTTTGACCTGCTCGAGATCACCGCAGCCCGGCGCAATTTCGGCCTCGCCTCGCGCCGCGGCTACGTCGACTGGTCGACGGCCGGCCTGGCCGCCGGTCTGGTCGTCCTGCTCGAGATTCGGACGCCCGACGACGAGCTGATCGGCGGAGCGAGCTTCTACCGCCATGGCGGTCGCCTGACCTACTCCCATTCCGGCGACCGGGCCGACCTGCGGCGGGCCTACCCCGGGGTGATCCACCTCCTCCTGTGGCGGGCGATCCAGCTGGCCGTGCGCGAGTCGATGATCGAGGTGGACCTGGCCGGGGTCGATGTCCGGGGTGCCCGGCGGGAGCCCGCCGAGGGTGAGGAGATGGCCGGCCTGTACAGCTTCAAGAAGTCGTTCGGGGCGACCTGGATCGAGCTGTCCGGCAACCACGAGCGAATCGCCCGGCCCTGGCGCTATGCCCTCGGGCGAGCCACCGGCCGCCTGCCGGGTGGTCGCCGATGAGCCTGCCGCAGGGGCATGGCCCGGTCGATCGTGGCAAAGCGCCGGAACGTGCCGCGGCGCCCGACGTTGCGGCGCCCGATCCTGCGATGGCGGCCGACCTCGCCTGGGATGCCTTCGTCGACGCCAATCCGCGGGCGACCTATCTGCAGCTGAGCGGCTGGGCCCGGACCAAGGCCGCCAACGGCTGGCGCCCGTGGCCACTCGACGCGACACCTGGGATCGGGGCTCGGATCCTGCTCCGGCGCCCTGCCGGCGTGCCCTGGACCTTCGCCTATGCCCCGCGCGGGCCGCTGGCGACGACGTGGGATCGGGCCAGCCTGGCCTCCTTCACCGAGCGGGTCCGAGTGGACGGCGCCCGGTCGGGTCGGATCTCGCACCTGCGGGTGGATCCCGAGGTCGAGCTCGACGGACCGGACGACCCCGATGGGAGCACCCGGCGCAACCTGGCCGAGCTCGGCTGGCGGCCGGCGCCCGAGGTCCAGCCCAGGGTCACCCGGATCGTGGACCTGACCGGGGAAGAGGCCGCGCTATGGGGCGACCTCCGCGGAAAATGGCGGCAGTACGTGAACCGGGCCCGGAGTGGCGGGATCCGGATCGAGGAGCGTGGCCGGGAGGACCTGCCGGCGTTCCACGCGATCATGACCGAGACGTCGGCGCGAGCCGGCAGCCCGATCCGGACCGAAGCGTCGTATCGCGCGATCTGGGATGCCTTTGCCCCGGCCGGCCGGGTGCGCCTGCTGTTCGCCCTCGATGCCGACGGAGCCCCCCAGGCCGTCCTCTTCCTGATCCGGGCGGGCAGCCGCGTGGTCGAGCCGTACGGCGGGATGACCGCGGCCGGGGCTGGGTCACGGGCCAACTATCTGCTCAAATGGGAGGCGATACGCTCGTCCCGTGCCGCCGGCGGCACGTCCTACGACATGTGGGGCCTGGTCCATCCAGGGATTCGCCAATTCAAGGAAGGCTTCGGTGGCCGGGAGGTCCGCCTGATCGGCGCCTTCGACCTGGACCTGCGCTCGCTCGGGGCTCGGCTGTACCGGGTTGCCGAGAGCCATCGGGGCCCGCGCCGCGCCGGATCCTCCGCGCCATCCGGCCCCGGGCCCGGTCCGGAATGACCCTGGCCGAGCGCCTCGCCGCGGTTGACGCCGCGCGACCGCCGATGCCCTTGGCCGAGCTCGTCGACCGGCTCGTCGGCGAGGGGCGGTTGAGGGGGATCCGGGCCGCCGACGGCCGGCCGCTCGCGCCCGCCGGCCTGGCGGCCGGGGAGCAGCCGGGGGCGCGGCTGGCGGGGTCCTGATCAGGGGCGTGGTCGCCGATTTGCGGGCGAGCCGGCCGGGCGCCCTGTTCGTCGCCGTCGCCGGCGACCACCAGGACGGGCACGAGTTCGTGGCCGCGGCCGCAGCGGCCGGGGCGATCGCAGCCATCGTCGAGCAGCCCGTGGCCGGGGCCGGGCTCATCCAGCTCGTCGTCGATCGGAGTCGGGCCGCCCTGGCCAGCGCCGCCGCCTGGTGGTTCGGCGATCCGAGCCGCGAGCTCGGGATCATCGGGATCACCGGCACGGACGGCAAGACAACCACCTCGTTCCTGGCCGCTGCCGCGCTCGAGCAGGCCGGAGTCAGGACCGGCCTGGTAGGGACGGTCGAGCTGCGGATCGGAGGCACGGCCGAACCGACCCCCGAGCACCAGACGACGCCCGAGGCGCCCGAGCTCCAGCGCCTCCTCCGGGCGATGGCCGACGCCGGCGACGCGGCCGCGGTGCTCGAGACGACATCGCATGGCCTGGCCCTCGAACGCGTGGCCGGCATCGCCTACGACGCGGCCGTGTTCACCAACCTCAGCCACGAGCACCTCGAGCTCCATGGCTCGTTCGAGGCCTACCGGGCCGCCAAGCTCAGCCTGTTCGAGCGCCTGGCCGCCCGGGGCCCGGCGAAATCAGGCGGGGCGGCCGACCTGGCGTGGCCCCGGCTCGCGGTGATCAATCGGGATGACGGCTCAGCCGAGCTGTTCATGGCCGTCGCCCGCGAGGCCGGAGCGCGGCTGTTGACCTACGGCGCGGACCCTGGAGCCGACATTCGAGCGAGGCGGATCGAGGAGGATGCCCGCCGATTGTCCGTCAGCTACGACGCTCCCTCAGGCCCCGCCGAGCTGCGCCTCAAGCTGGCCGGCCGCTTCAATGTGCACAACGCCCTGGCGGTGGTTGCCCTGGGCGAAGGCCTCGACCTCGATCCGGAAGCCGTCCGCGCGGGAATTCGAGGGGGTGACCGGCGTTCCCGGCCGGATGGAGCGGATCGAGGCCGGCCAGCCGTTCACCGTGATCGTCGACTACGCCCATACGCCGGTGTCCCTGGAAACCGTCCTGGACCTTCTCGGCCCGGTCGCCGCGGCTGCCGGTGGGGGACTGATCGCCGTATTTGGCTCGGCCGGTGAACGGGACACCGGGAAGCGCCCGATGATGGGCCGGATCGCCGGCGAACGCTGCCGCCTCGTCGTGGTCACCGACGAGGATCCGCGGGGCGAGGATCGCCTGGCCATTCTCGAGGCGATTGGCAGGGGCGCCGAAGCTGCCGGCCGGCGGCGCGACCGCGACCTGCTCCTCATTCCGGATCGGGTGGCCGCGATCGAGGCGGCGCTCGAGCGAGCCCGCCCCGGCGACGTGGTCCTGTTCGCCGGCAAGGGTCACGAGCGCTCGATCATCGGCCCGGCCGGCCCACAACCCTGGAACGAACGGGCGGCGATCGAGGCGGCCCTGGCCCGGCTGGGCTACAGGCGAGCCTGACCGCATCTGCGGCTCGCAAGTCGGCATTGGCCACCGCCCTGCAGCCGCGGCCGTCCTTCGACCGGCCGTCCATTGCCAGATCGTTAGTTGATCGCGGCCTGGGCACGACGGAGGTGCCGTTTGCCCTTCAGCCGGGCACCGGCCGCCCGGATTCGTGCTCAGGTCCGCCACTCGAAGGAGCCGCCGATCCATGTTCGACTTCCGGTCCTCGCCTAAGCCTTGATCGCCGATGGATTTGGCGATGAAGCCGCACGAACCCGGGTTCGGCGTCGGCCGGGCTCTCCCGCATTCGCCGGCAACCTCAGGAAGATCAGACCCGACATCGGTCCGGTTGGACCGCGACACCAGGCCTGGACGGCGCGACCCCGAAGCGGGAACGCGAGATCGAGGATGGGGCGGTGTCGGTCCACCTGCCGCCGCTGGGTTCGATCCTCGGGCAGGACAAGCAGCCGGCCGACGAACTCTGCGTCCCAGCCCTGGCGACGACCAATCGTTCGTGCCAGTCGGGTCTTCTCGTCGAGCTTGCGCAGGGTCGCCTCGAGGGAGGCCAGCTCGGTCTTGACTTCGATCACGAGCAAAGATCGATGCGCTTCGTGCCAAGCGAGCAGATCAATCGAGCCGCGCTCCCCGTACTCGGAATAGGAGACCTCCGCCGATAGCAGCCAGCCAGTCCGGGCGAGCCAGTTCGAGCAGGTCCCGAGCAGGACGGCGTGTTTCTCGTCGAGCAAACGGTCCAGATCCGCGCCGAGCCCACGCAAAGCCGGGTCGAAGCTCAGGCCAAATGCCGACGTGACTTCCCGGAGCGTTCCGATCCGCATCGGCCCGAGGCGGCCTGCCTCGATTCGAGCCACGACGCTTATGCCGACCCGTGACCGAGCCGCGAGATCCACCTGACGCCAACCCCGGCGCTGGCGAAGCAATCGAATCAGCCGACCGAAACGCGCGTCGTCCATTGCCGGAAGGATGGCCCGGAGGCCTCACCGGGCGATCAACCGGGGATTGCCCGAGCGTGTAGGCCGCGGCGGCCGCCCCCGCCGCCTCAAGCTGTCAAATCGTTCATGGATCAAGGCGTACGCAACGCCAAAGCTGCTCTCGGGGGTCGCGATGCTTGGTCCAGCAGCGACTTGAGCACGTGGATCGAGGCACATACACGGGTCGGGCCGGTCTCACAGGTCGTTTGGTTGCCTAAGCCACGAACAACGAACGAAATGCTGATCTGGGGGCGGGAGACTCCCGAACCGTGGTCACATCGGCATTGGACGAACGATTTGGCGGCCTGAGCGGTCACCCGTCGCCACGCGCGGCCAGGGGACGCGGGCCACGCTCACGGGGGCGCCGCGCGGCCACTGCTATTCTTGGGTGAGATGACCATCGAACCTGTACCGAGCACGAAAACCACCCGCCGAAGGGCAGCCCCAACGGCCGCCCCAACGGCAACGCCGCCGCCGCGGCGACGGCAACCCGCGGCCGCCCCGCAGGCAACGCCGCCGGCCGCGGCACCGGCCGAGCCGGCAACCCCGCCGGCCAGAGTACGCAAGACCCGGGGGCCGGCCCGGGCCGATCCCATCGAGGCGCTCCGCGAGCCGCTCCTGGCCCGCCTCCGCGGCCACTACCCGGCGGCCGACCTGGACGCGGTCAACCGGGCCTTCGACCTGGCCGTGGAGGCCCATGCCGGCCAGCTCCGGGCGTCGGGCGAGGCGTACGTCATCCATCCGATCGCCAGTGCCCAGACGGTGGCCGACCTGGGCATCGACCCGGTGGCGGTCCAGGCGGCGCTCCTCCATGACGTGCCCGAGGACACGGAGTACAGCCTGACCGACGTCGAGGACCGCTTCGGCCCGGAGGTGGCCCGGCTGGTCGACGGCGTGACCAAGCTGTCCAAGTTCAGCACCCATTCCCACGAGGAGCAGCAGGCCGAGAACATTCGCAAGATGTTCCTGGCGATGGCCGAGGACATCCGGGTCGTCCTGATCAAGCTGGCCGACCGGCTCCACAACATGCGCACGCTGTCCGCCCTGCCGATCGAGAAGCAGACCCGGATCGCCCGCCAGACCATGGAGATCTACGCGCCCGCTGGCCGAGCGGCTGGGGATCTGGCAGATGAAGTGGGAGCTCGAGGACCTCGCCTTCAAGACGCTCGAGCCGGAGCGCTACCGCGAGCTGGCCCGCCTGCTCGACACCCGCCGGCAGGGCCGCGAGGCGTTCATCCAGCAGGCGATCGAGATGCTCCGGCCGGCCCTCGAGGCGGCCGGGATCAAGGCCGATATCCAGGGCCGGCCCAAGCACCTGACCAGCATCTGGAAGAAGATGGAGCGCAAGGGCGCCGAGTTCGACGAGATCTACGACGTCTACGCGATTCGCTGCCTGGTCGACGAGGTCAAGCGACTGCTACGCGGCCCTGGGCATCGCCCACTCGCTGTGGCGGCCGATCCCCGGCCAGTTCGACGACTACATCGCGATGCCCAAGAACAACCTCTACCAGAGCCTCCATACCGCGGTCATCGCGATGGATGGCAAGCCCCTCGAGATCCAGATCCGGACCCATCAGATGCACCAGGTGTCCGAGGTCGGCATCGCCGCCCACTGGCGCTACAAGGAAGGCTCGAAGGTCGATCGCGAGTACGACGCCAAGCTGGCCTGGCTGCGCCAGCTCATGGACTGGCAGCGCGACGTGGCCGACGCGACCGAGTTCGTCGAGGGCATCAAGCTCGACATCTTCCAGGATCAGGTCTTCGTGTTCACGCCCAAGGGCGACGTCAAGGACCTGCCGGCTGGCTCGACGCCGATCGACTTCGCCTATCGGATCCACACCGACGTCGGCCATCGCTGCATCGGCGCCAAGGTCAACAACCGGCTGGTCCCCCTGGACTACCGCCTGCACAACGGCGACATCGTCGAGATCGTCACGACCAAGGCCGCCCACGGGCCCTCGCGCGACTGGCTGAATGTCGTCCGGACGAGCCACGCCCGGGAGAAGATCCGGGCCTGGTTCAAGCGCCAGGAGCGGGACGAGAACATCGTCCACGGCCGGGAGTCGCTCGAGCGCGAGCTGCGCCGCTTGGCCCGGACCTCGATCCAGGCAATCGGCCCGACGCGGATCACCGAGGTCGCCCGGTCGTACAACCACGACAACCTCGACGACTTCTATGCGGCCATCGGCTACGGCGCGGTGGGCGCCCAGCAGGTCGTCATGCGCCTGGGCGTGGTCGACGACGCGGAGCTGGCCCTGCCCACGGTCGCGCCCGAGCCAGCCGGTCCGGACCGGCGGCGTCCGGGTCAAGGGCGTGGGCGACCTGCTGATCCGCTTCGGCAAGTGCTGCCACCCGATCCCGGGCGATCCGATCGTCGGCTTCATCACCCGGGGCAAGGGCGTCACGGTCCACCTCCAGTCCTGCCCCACGGTGATGAACGAGCGGGAGGTCGGGCGGCTGATCGAGGTCGAATGGGAGGCCGCCGCCACCCAGACCTATCCGATCGCGATCCGGGTCGAGGCCTACGACCGGACCGGCCTGCTCAACGACATCACCCAGGTCGTGGCCGAGAACAAGGTCAACATCCTGGCCGCCTCGGTCAAGGTCCTGCCCGACCACATCGCGATCGTGACGGCCACCCTGCAGGTCGCCGCGGTCAGCCAGCTGGCCAAGGTGATGAGCCGGATCGAGGGCCTCAAGGACGTGATCTCGGTCCAGCGCGACCTGGGCTGAGCCGGCGCGCGCGCCCGGCCCGCCCGCTAGACTTCGCGCCAATGCCGACCTTCCGAGCTCCGCGCGGCACCCGCGACCTTCTGCCGGCCGAGCGGGCCGCCTTCCGCAGCCTCGAGGCGATCGCGAGCGACCTCGCCCGGCGCTACGGCTATCGCGAGATCGAGACGCCGATCTTCGAGCAGGCCGCCGTCTTCGAACGAGGCGTCGGCGCGGTCACCGACGTCGTCGAGAAGGAGCTCTTCCGGCTCGCCCCGCGGACCGAGGAGGGCGAGTCGTGGGCGCTCCGGCCGGAACCCACGGCGGGCATCGTCCGGGCCTACATCCAGCACGGGATGCAGACCTGGCCGCAGCCGGTGAAGCTGACGATGACCGGGCCGATGTTCCGCTACGACCGGCCCCAGGCCGGTCGCTACCGCCAGTTCTGGCAGTTCGACATCGAGGTGATCGGCGATCCCGGGACCGGCCGTCGATGCCGAGATCATCGAGCTCGGCCGGGCCTTCTATCGCGACGCGGGCCTTGACGGGGTCGAAGTCCTGCTCAACTCGATCGGCGACGCCGAGTGCCGGCCGGCCTATGTCGCGGCCCTGGCCGCGTATTACGCGCCCCATGCCGACCGGCTGCCGCCGGTCGAGCGTGAGCGACTTGGCCGCAACCCCCTGCGCCTGCTCGATTCCAAGGATCCCGCGATGGCCGAGCTCAACGCCGGCGCGCCGCGGATCACCGACGGCCTGTGCAGCCCTGCCAGGCTCACTTCGCGGCAGTCCGGGCCCACCTCGACGCTGCTCGGCATCGGCTATCGCCTGGAACCGTCGCTCGTGCGCGGCCTCGACTACTACACCCGGACCGCGTTCGAGTTCTACCTGCCCGGCCGGGAAGGCCAGCAGCAGGCACTCGGCGGCGGCGGCCGCTACGACGGACTGGTCGAGCTGCTCGGTGGCCGGCCGACGCCCGGCATCGGCTTCGGTCTCGGCCTCGACCGGGTCGATCCTGGCCCTCCAGGCTCAGAGCGGCGGCCCGGGCACGGACGCCGGCATGGCGCCCGTGGCGGTCGTGGTCGGCGCCGATCCCGGGGCGACCGCGATCCGGCTCCGGGTGGCAACCGAGCTGCGCGCCGCGGGCATCGCCGCCCGGGCTGAGCTCGGCCCGCGCAAGCTGGGCCGGCAGCTCGACTCGGCCGCCCGCGATCATGCCCACTTTGTCGTGATCATCGGCGATGAGCTGGCCGACGGGAATGTCCAGCTCAAGGACCTCGAGGCGGGCTCGCAGCAGCTCGTCGCCCTCGATGACCTGGCCCGCAAGCTGATCAGCGCGCATCGCAGCCATCACCACGGGCCGGGCGACGAGCTGAGCGGCCAGTCCCGGCGAGCCGGCCGGACGAGGCGAACCGCTACGATACGGCGGCCATGACCGATTCGAGTTCGAGCTTCGCCACGCCCTATCGCAGCCATACCTGTGGGGCCCTGCGGGCGAGCGATGCGGGGCAACCGCCCGGCTGGCGGGCTGGGTCCACCGCCGGCGCGACCACGGCCAGCTGATCTTCCTGGACCTGCGCGATCGCTACGGGCTGACCCAGGTGGTGGTCGATGCGACCGAGGCGCCCGAGGCGCACGCCGCGGCCAGCCGCGCTGCGGACCGAGTTCGTGGTGAGCGTCAGCGGAACGGTAGCGGCTCGCCTGCCCGGCTCCGAGAACGCCCGCCTGGCGACCGGTGCGATCGAGCTGCGGGCGACGACCGTGGACCTCCTCGCGGAGGCGAAGACGCCGCCGTTCTACATCAATGAACCCGACGCGCCGATCGACGAGGCCCTCCGGCTGCGCTATCGCTACCTCGATATCCGGCGGGAGCCGATGCAGGAGCGCCTCCTGCTCCGGTCGCGCCTGGTCCAGTCGATCCGCGAGTTCCATCACGCCCATGGCTTCGTCGAGATCGAGACACCTAACCTGATCAAGTCGACGCCCGAGGGTGCCCGCGACTTCATCGTTCCCTCGCGCCTGCGGCCAGGCAGCGTCTACGCCCTGCCCCAGAGCCCCCAGCAGCTCAAGCAGCTGCTCATGGTGGGCGGCCTGGACCGTTACTTCCAGATCGCCCGCTGCTTCCGGGACGAGGATGCCCGGGGCGACCGCCAGCCGGAGTTCACCCAGCTCGACCTGGAGATGAGCTTCGTCGATGAGGCCATGGTCATTGGCTTCGTGGAAGACCTCGCGATCCGGGTCACGGCCGCGGTCGTGCCCGGCCGGCCTTTGCTCCAGGTGCCCTTCCCGCGTTTCACCTTTGCCGAGGCGATCGAACGCTTCGGCTCGGACAAGCCCGACCTGCGCTTCGGCATGGAGCTGGTCGACCTGGCCCCGGCCCTGGTCGCCTCGTCCGAGTCGACGAGCCAGGCGAGGCCGGTGGATCGGCTTCCGGGTCTTCGACGAGGCCCTCGCGGGCGGCGGCCGGGTCAAGGCCATCGTCGCCCCGGGGATGGCCGGCGCCAGCCGCTCCCAGATCGACGAGCTGACCGAGCTGGCCCGGGGCTGGGGCGCCAAGGGCCTGGTCTGGCTGGCCGTCGAGGCCGGCGGCTCGGTGCGATCCTCGATCGCCAAGTTCCTGGGTCCGGAGCGAGGTCGCCGCGGTCGTTGCCCGGGCGGGTGCCCAGCCCGGGGACCTGATCCTGGTCGTGGCCGACGACGCCGCGCGCACGGCCGACGTCCTGGGCCGGCTGCGAACCGAGCTCGGAGGCCGGCTGGGCCTGGCCGATCCGAACGTCTTCGCCTATTGCTGGGTGACCGAGTTCCCGATGTACAAGTGGGACGCCGGACAACCGGCGCTGGGACGCCACCCACAACCCGTTCAGTGGTGTCCGCCCGGACGACCTGGGCCTGCTGACGACGGCCTCGGGCGACCTGGCCGAGCGGTCGCCCGGGCGACCCGGCCGGCCAGGCGCGGGCACTCCAGTACGACCTGGCGCTCAACGGCTGGGAGCTGGGCGGGGGATCGATCCGGATCAACCATCGGGACCTGCTCGAGCGCAGCTTCCGGCTCCAGGGCCAGTCGATCCGAGGGCATGGCCGAGAAGTTCGGGGCCGTCCTCGAGGCCTTCGAGTACGGCGCTCCGCCCCACGGTGGCATCGCCATCGGGATCGACCGCTGGGCGGCCCTGCTCACCGACCAGACCACGATCCGCGAAGTGATGGCATTCCCCAAGACCCAGTCCGGCGCCGACCTGATGCTCGATGCCCCGTCCGAGCCTGAACCGGGCCAGTACGCCGAGCTGGGACTGAGGTACGTCGGCCCGGCCCGGGCATGATCGAGCCGCCTGCCGCTCCCGCGGTCGCGCCACCGTCCGCCGAGGTGGCCCCACCGGCCGGCCTCGCCCCGGTCCTCGATCGACCCCGGCTGGCGGCCGTGGCCGGAGCCCTGTGCATCGCCTTCTCGGGCATCCTCGTCAGCGAAGCGGCCGTCATCGCCTTCGACCGCCGCCGTCTTCCGGTCCCTGTATGCCCTGCCGCTGCTGGCCCTGCTCGCCTGGGCCGAGCAGCGCCGCTATGGACCGCTGAGCAGCCGGACGATCCGCCTGTCGCTCATCGCCGGTTGCTTCTTCGCCGCCGACCTGACCTTCTGGGCCCACTCGATCGAGGCGGTCGGGGCCGGCCTGGCCACGGTCCTGGGCAACCTCCAGGTCGTGGTCGTGGGCATCGTCGCCTGGTTGCTCTACGGCGAGCGGCCACGGCGATCGATCCTGGTGGCCCTGCCGATCGTGATCGTGGGGGTGATCCTGATCGCCGGCCTGGTGGGGTCGAGCCCGTACGGGGCGGACCCGGTCTTCGGCGTCATCACCGGACTGCTCACTGCGGTGAGCTACGCCGGCTACCTGATCGTCACCCGGCGCGGCCAGCACGACATCCGGCGCCTGGCCGGACCCCTGTTCTGGGCCACCCTGGCGACCGCGATCGCCGCCGCCGTCGGCGGCCTCATCGTCGGTGACTTCGACCCCGTGCCGTCGCTGCCCGGCCATGCCTGGCTGATCGTGCTGGCCCTGACCTCGCAGGTGGCCGGCTATCTCCTGATCAACGTGTCACTGCCGCGCCTGCCCAGCGTGGTCACCTCGCTGCTCCTGCTGATCCAGCCGGCGGCCACGGTCGTGCTCGCGGTCATCATCCTGGGCGAGGATCCCTCGCCCTGGCAGCTGGCCGGGATCGGGCTCGTCCTCGCCGGGCTGGCGATCGCGGTCTTCCCGTTCGAGCGACTGCGCACGCCGGATGGCTCGATCGCCGACCTGCCGCCTGCCGACGCGCCCTTGTTGGACTAGAGGTGGACGACTAGGCCAGGTCGGCCGAGGACTCGCCCCACTCGTGGGCATGGCCGCTGGCCGGCTCACTCGGCCCGCGATACGGCGGCAGGTCGGCCCGCCGAGTAGAGCCGGGGTGGGTCGTGCCGGGATCGCCCAGGTCGAGGGTTCGGACGCGTTCGCCGGCACTGGCCAGATCGCCGACGAGCTCGTCGGGCATACGGTCAGCCGACAGGCCGCGCAGCCGTTCCAGCAGCTCGATCGGGACGAGCGCCGGCCAGCCCGCTTCGCCATCGAACTCGGGCCGCAGGATCGCCGCCGGGTCCGTGCCGTGGGCCTCGATGAGCGAGGTGATCGTCTCCGGGTCCGGCCAGCTCATGCCGGCCGGCCAGACCAGGGCGGCGTCCGTCTCACCGACCAGGCCGACGGCCGCGTCGATTCCCCGGCAGATCTGGCCGACGGGTCCGAGCGTGACCGGCGCCGGCTCGAACAGGGCGGCCTCCGTCCCGACCAGAGCGCCGGCCACCGCTCCGTCGGGATCGGCACAGACGACGACGACCGGGATGGCGCCGCCCGACCAGGCCGCCTCCGCGATCCGGCGGGCCGAGGGCAGCCCGTCCGCGTCGGCCAGGGCCGATTCAGGACGGGCGGCGAGGACGACGGCGGCGACGGTCACGCCTCGATCGTAGCAGTCCCGACCTGGATCGCCAGGCTGGTCGGACGTCAGCGTTGCGCCCGGGCGTCAGGCTCGGGTGGCCTGCAGCTGGCCGCTGGCGTCACGCCGGACGATCACCTCGATCGGGGCGGCCGAGGCGCGCTCGAAGGTGACCAGGGCGGTCGGGGGATTGGTAGTGCAGTCGGCGGCCGGCAGCGCGGCGCACATCGCGGCGCCCTGGCTGACCTTGGCCCCGGTGGCGGCAGCCAGCTCGTCGGGGCTGAGCAGCTTCTCGGCTGCGGCCACGTACGGTTCGTCGGCTGGGGCGACGCAGATCGCACTGGCCTGGCTGGCCGTCTGGGGGCCGCATACGATCGTGCCCGGCTGCTTGCCAGAACCGCTCGATGTTCCGCTGGGCGTGCCGCCGCCCGCAACCGAAGCCGGAGTAAGGGCCGGCTCGAGGGTGGGCCCGATGGTGGCCGCCGGGATCGGGGCGCTCGGGACGGCCGTGGCCGCAGATTGGAGGAGGTTGGTCGCAGCTGAGCTGCAGCCGGCCAGGGTCAGCACGATGGCGATCCCGGCCAGGGTGCCCGGCAGGCGCGCACGACGGTGGGTCATGACGGTCTCCTGGAGGAGCGGCTTACCTTGGCCGGACGCTCCCGGGAGCATCCTGGTTCCCGGCGGAGCCGGTCGAGCCGTTGCCTCGGATCATGGACCGGACAGCCGAACGGCGCCGTCCCGGGGATCCCGGAAAGGCGCCGTTCGAGGTTCAGCGAGGCGCTGGGCCAGGTCGAGCCGGCTCAGCGCGATCGTTCCAGGTCAGTGGTACTGGGCCGCGATGAGCGGAACCAGGACGTTGGCCTTGGGCGTGCCCCAGCCAGTGGCCGCATCCCAGCGGACCTTGGCGCTGAAGCCCGGAATGGTGACGTCGTTGTTCGACGCATCGACGAAGCCGAAGCGGTTCGACCCCACGGTGATGTCGTGATAGGCCTGCCCATGCAGGCCAGCCGTCTTGCCGATCGCGTACAGGGATGGGTTGATGTTGCCCAGGCGATGCCCGGCCAGCTGGTCCGCCAGCGCGCCGAGGCCGGCCCACTGGGGCGACCCTGCGCTGGTGCCGCCGACGATGAAGAAGACCGTGGCGTCGGTCGGGTCGAGGCCTTCGAGGACGTTGATCACGCCGAGGTGGACCAGGACGCCGCCGTCGACACCGGCGTTGTACGAGACGTCAGGGACGCCTCGCCGGGTCGGGCTGGTGCCGGCCACATTCTGCTGGTAGGCCGGTCGCGAATAGATCTTGCTGAAGCCGCCGCCGCCGCAGCCGTAGGTGGCGTCGGGACCGCAGCCGCTGAAGCTGTCGTTCCAGGCCACTTCGGAGCCATAGGCGCCGGTCGTGGTGTTGGCCGTCAGGTTCGTCCCGCCGACCGAGGTGACCAGCGGATCGTTGGCGGGCGACGAAGCACTCTTGATGAACGAGGATCCGTCGCAGGTGGGCTGAGCCGAGCCGTCATCGCCGGCCGAGGCGAACAGGGTGATGCCCTTGTTCACGGCCTTGGTGAAGAGCGCGTGCTGCATCGCATCGAGCTTGGGATCGACGCACGATTCGGCCTCGCCGAAGCTCTGCGAGATCACGTCGCCGATGTTGTGGTCGATTGCCCACTTGGTGGCGTTGTAGATGTCGATGTCCTGGTCGGACTTGGCATCGACCAGGAAGATGTTGGCCTTCGGAGCAATGGCGTGCGACCACTGGATGTCCAGGTCGCTCTCGACCGTCCAGCCGACCTGGTCGGCATTATTGAAGTCGAACGTCGGGACGCCCTGTGGGGCGACCTGGTTGAAGATCGGGTCGGGCAGGCCGAAGGTCTTGTCGAAGATCTTGATGTCCGAGGCGGCATACGGGTTCGAGAACGCGTCGATGATCACGATCGTGCGGTGCTTGCCGTTGATTCCGGCCTTCAGCAGCGGCGCGATCTGATAGGCGTTCTGGATCTGCTGCGGGTTGTAGCAGAGCGGATGGCCGGGGCGGACATCCTGGCAGTTGAAGCGGGCCGCACCGGCCGACTTGACGGTCTTGGTATAGCTCGGGATCGACGCTGACCCGGTTGGGCTTGATGCCCGAGGTGGTCGACGCCGAGGTGACCGCGGCGAGCGGCAGGGACAGGATGAACGCGGCAGCGGTGGCCGAGACCAGCACGCGCCGGCGAAAACCTGAAGACATGGGCGATTGGACCTCTCGAATGGGATACCACGATGAATCTCGGGGACGAGAGACGTGGTTCTCGGCGAACCCCCTTTCTCAATCTAGGTGGCATTCGGTTCCAGCGAAGAGGTGAAGCTGGGGCTCCCTCCCGTGGCCCGAATCATTGGAGCTGAACGTAGCGGAGCGGACCGGAGCCCGGTCAATCTGCGGCGTCGAATCGGGCCCGATGGGGGGCTGGAAGTGGTGCATTTGGCGCAACAGACGGGAGACCGGCCCCTGGAACCGGTCCTCCCAGCCTGATGTGAGACAATCCTCGTTCCCATGACCAGCAGCCCCTCAACCACCGTGCCCGGCGTCCGGCTCGACCTGCGCAACATCGCCATCGTTGCCCACGTCGATCACGGCAAGACCACCCTGGTCGACGCGATGCTCCGCCAGACCGGCGCCTTCCGGGCGAACCAGGCCGCTGGTCGACCGGGTCATGGACTCGGGCGACCTGGAGCGTGAGAAGGGCATCACCATCCTGGCCAAGCAGACCACCGTCGACTACGACGGGATCCGCCTGAACATCGTGGACACGCCCGGCCACGCCGACTTCGGCGGGGAGGTCGAGCGGACCCTCCTGATGGTCGACGCGATCCTGCTCCTGGTCGACGCCGCCGAGGGTCCCTTGCCCCAGACCCGCTACGTGCTCCAGAAGGCGATGGCCCGGCACCTGCCCGTCGTGGTGGCCCTGAACAAGATCGACCGCTCGGATGCCCGGCCCGAAGAGGTCCTGGACGCCGTCTACGAGCTGTTCATGGACCTTGGCGCGGACGCCGCCCAGATCGAGTTCCCGGTCGTCTACACCAATGCCCGGCTGGGGACGGCCACCCGCGACCTGGCTGAGCCGGGCACCGATCTGCGCCCCCTGTTCGACCTCCTCGTCGAGCTGACCCCGCCGCCCACGTTCAGCCCTGGCCACCCGCTCCAGCTCCTGGTCACCAACCTGTCGGCCAATGAGTACGTCGGCCGGATGGCGGTCGGCCGGATCTGGAACGGGTCGATCCGCCTGGGCCAGCGCCTGACCGTGGTCCGGGCGGACGAAGAAGCGACCGACGGCTCGGTCGAACCGGGCCGGACGACGGTCCTGAGCGGCACCGTCACCAGCCTCCAGACGGCCCACGGCATCGAACGGATCGAGATCGCCGAGGCGAGCGCCGGCGACATCGTGTCGGTCGCCGGCCTGCCCGACGTCACGATCGGCGACACCCTGACCGATCCGGCCGATCCGCGACCGCTTCCGCGCCTCGATGTTGATGCCCCGACCCTGCGGATGACCTTCGGGGTCAATACCTCGCCCTTGGCCGGCCGGGAAGGCAAGTTCGTGACCAGCCGGCAGATTCGGGCCCGGCTCGATCGGGAGATCCTGGGCAACGTCTCGATCGAGGTCCACGCCACCGATTCGGGCGACACGTTCGAGGTCCGCGGCAGGGGCGAGCTCCAGCTGGCCGTCCTGATCGAGCAGATGCGGCGCGAGGGCTTCGAGCTCCAGGCCAGCCGCCCCGAGGTGATCCTGCGCACGGTCGACGGCCAGACCCAGGAGCCCTACGAGCGGATCACGATCGACATTCCGCCCGACTACATCGGCGAGGTCCAGGCCGCGATGGCTGGCCGCAAGGGCCGCCTCGAGCAGATGTCGACCGACCAGGACGGCCGGGTCCGGATGGAGTTCATCGTGCCGGTCCGGGGCCTGATCGGCTACCGCGGCCAGCTCCTGACCGAATCGCGAGGGACCGCCCTGATGCACCAGATCGGCGAGGGCTACGGGCCGTGGGCCGGCGAGGTGACCCATCGGACGAGCGGGGTGATCGTGGCCGACCGCCAGGGGCTGAGCAATGCCTACGGCCTGTTCAACCTGCAGGAGCGGGCCGAGCTGTTCATCGGTGCCAGCGAGCAGGTCTATGAGGGGATGATCGTCGGCGAGAACTCCCGGCCCGGCGACATGGACGTGAACGCGACCAAGGAGAAGAAGCTGACCAACATCCGGACCCACGCCCACGACGAGGCCCTGCGGCTGACGCCGCCCCGGCCGCTGACCCTGGAATCGGCGATCGAGTTCATCTCGGTCGATGAGCTGGTCGAGGTCACCCCGCTCTCGATCCGCCTGCGCAAGCGGCTCTTGTCGAACCACGATCGCCGGCGCGAGCACAGCCGCGAAGAGGACCTGAGCCGCTCGGCCGAATAGGCCGACGTACAATCGGCCGGATGGCGATCTACCTCGATCACGCCGCGACGACGCCGGTTCGCCGGGAGGTCGTCGAGGCGATGCTGCCGTACCTCACCCAGCACTGGGGCAATCCCAGCTCCGGCCACTCCTTCGGCCGGGCGGCCCGGGCCGGGCCTCGACGAGGCCCACGAGCGGCTCGCCGCGGCCCTCGGCGCCGAGGCCCGCGAGATCGTCCTGACCTCGGGCGGGACCGAGGCGAACAACCTGGCCCTCAAGGGCGCCGCCTGGGCCGGCAAGGCCCGCGGCCACCGGATCGTCACGAGCTCGATCGAGCATCACGCCGTTGGCCACGCCCTGCGCTACCTCGAGAAGTTCGGCTTCGACATGGTCGAGCTGCCGGTCGACCGCTACGGCCGGGTCGACCCCGACGAGCTCGAGGCGGCCATCGACGACGGGACGATCGTGGTCAGCATCATGCTGGCCAACAACGAGGTCGGCACGATCGAGCCGATCGCCGAGATCGCCGACCGGGTCCACCGCCACCGCGGGGTCGTCTTCCACGTCGACGCGGTCCAGGCGGCGCCGTACCTGCCGATCGACCTGGCCCAGCTGGACGTCGACCTGCTCTCGATCGCCGCCCACAAGTTCGAGGGGCCCAAGGGGATCGGCGCCCTGTTCGTCCGCCACGGCACCCACCTCCTCGGCCAGCAGCAGGGCGGCGCCCAGGAGCGCCACCGCCGGGCCGGCACCGAGGACGTGGCGTCGGCGATCGGGCATGGCCGTGGCCTACGAGCTGACCCGGGCGGAGCAGCCCGAGACGGCAACCCGCCTGGCCGGCCTGCGCGACCAGCTCCGCGACGCGCTCGCTGGCCGTGCCCGGGGTGGAGCTGACCGGCCATCCTCGCGACCGGCTGCCGGGCATCGTCTCGATCGTCGCCCGCGACACCGACGGGGACGTCGGTCAGCCAGGCCCTCGACCTGGAAGGATTCGCGGTCGCGACCGGCTCGGCCTGCACGACCGGGTCGCCCGAACCCAGCCACGTCCTGGCGCAATGGGCTATCCCGAAGAGGAGTCGCGGGGGGCCCTGCGCGATGTCGCTCGGCCGGACGACCAGCCAGGCCGAGGTCGATGCGGCCTTCGTGGCGATCCCGCGCAGCCTGGCCATGCTCCGGCTGGGCAGCGCCGCGATCGCGGCAGATCCACTCGGCCAGGGGGTCCCGGCGCGGGCCTGAGGCCGGCAGCGCGGCCATGGCCCGCGTCCTCGTCGCGATGTCCGGCGGCGTCGATTCATCGGTGGCCGCGGCCCTGGTCCAGGACGCCGGGGACGAGCCGGTCGGGAGTCTGGATGCGCCTCCACGACGTGGCCGACAGCTATTCCGAATTCAAGCGCAGCTGCTGCTCCGCCGATGCCGCCGACGACGCTCGCCGGGTCGCCGGCCAGCTGGGCATCCCGTTCTACGTGATGAACCTGGAGCGGGAGTTCGACGCGGGCGTGCTCCAGCCGTTCCTCGACGCCTACCTCGACGGCCAGACTCCCAGTCCGTGCGTCGACTGCAACACGTACGTGAAGTTCGGGGCCCTGCTCGGCCGGGCCCGCCACGTCTACGGCTGCGACGCCGTGGCCACCGGCCACTACGCCCGCCGGGCGATCGGCCCGGACGGCACGGTCGAGCTGCACCGGGCCGGTTGACCAGGACAAGGACCAGACCTACTTCCTGTATGGCCTGCGCCAGGACCAGCTGCGGCACGCCCGGTTCCCGCTCGGCGAGCTGACCAAGCCCGAGGTGCGCTCCGTCGCCCGCGCGCTCGGCCTGGCCACCGCCGACAAGCCCGAGAGCCAGGAGATCTGCTTCGTGCCGGGGGGCGACTATCGCGAGGCGCTGCGCGAGCGGGCCGGCTGGCGGCCCGAGGCCGGCGCGATCCGGTGACGAGGCCGGGGCGGTCCTGGGGACCCATCGGCGGTTCGGCCGGCTTCACGGTCGGCCAGCGCGGGGGACTCGGGCGTGGCCGTCGGCGAGCCGCGCTTCGTCAGCCGGATCGATCCGTCGACCAACACGATCACCCTGGCCCGCCGGGCCGACCTCGAGACCCGCATTCGGTCGAGCTCGAGCGAGCCAGGTTCGTCGCCGGCGGTCCGCCCGGGAGGGCGTCCGGCGCCTTCCGGGCCGAGGTTCGAATCCGCCACCGCGCCCGGCCCGTGTCCGCCTGGGTCCGGCCGGCGTCGGACGCACGAGCCGGCCCGGGGCGGCGCGTGGCAGGTCGAGACGGACGAGCCGGTGTGGGCCGCGGCGCCCGGCCAGGCGGCCGTCCTGTACGAGCGGCGACGTCGTCCTCGGCGGCGGACGGATCGCCCGCCCGTGAACGCGACTATCCTCGGGACCATGCTGATCGGACCGGCGCCGCTGCTGGCGATCCTCGTCGGGAATCTTTCACGTGTCGCTGTTCGTGATCATGCGGGGCAGTGCCGGGGGCCAGCTGCCGGTGCTGATCGTGGCCGCCTGCCTGGGGGCCTGGGCCGGCGATGCGCTCGGTGCCCGGTTGGGCTTCGACATCCTCCGGGTCGGCGACTTCCACCTGCTCAGCGCCTCGATCATGGCCTGGGCCGGGATCGCCTTCGTGGCGATCGTGGCGACCCTGGGACCCGAGCGACGGAGGACGCGATGACCGACGGCCGGGGCACCGGCGAGCGTGGCCGCGGATGACCGACGGCCCCGATGGGCCCGATGCCGGCCGATTCGTCCGGGGCCTGACGATCGGCCTGATCGTCGGCGCCGTGATCGCCGGCTCGACCCTGTGGCGACGATTCGGGACGTTCCGCCCAAGCGAGGCTGGACCGGCAGCTATCCGGCGGGCGGCCGCCGCAGGGTCCCCGTTCGGTACCATGAGCCCACTGTGACCGCCCCAGACCGCCACGATCCGCGGATCCAGGCCCTGCCGTCGTCCGAGATCCGGGGCCGGTTCGTCGACTTCTTCGCCGCGCACGGGCATACCGCCGTGCCCTCGGCCAGCCTGGTGCCGGCGGGCGACCAGACGCTCCTGTTCACGAACGCCGGGATGGTCCAGTTCAAGGACGTCTTCACCGGCGCCGAGACGAGGAGCTACAGCCGGGCGGTCGACTACCAGCGCGTCCTGCGGGTCGCCGGCAAGCACAACGACTTCGAGGAGGTGGGCCGGACCACCCGTCACCACACGTTCTTCGAGATGCTCGGCAACTGGAGCTTCGGCGACTACTTCAAGCGCGAGGCGATCCACTTCGCCTGGGAGTTCCTGACCAGCGACATGGCGCATCCCGGGCGAGCGGCTGGCCGCCACGACCTACAAGGATGACGAGGTCGCCCGCTCGATCTGGCGCGACGAGATCGGCCTGCCGCCCGAGCGGATGGCCGTCTGGGGCGACGTCGACGCCGGTGACGACAGCAACTTCTGGCGGATGGCCGAGACCGGGCCCGTGCGGGCCGTGCAGCGAGATCCATTTCGACCGGGGCGCCGAGCTGTCGGAGGGCCCCGAGTGCGTGCCCGACCACTCCGAGTCACTGCCCACGCTGGCTCGAGATCTGGAACCTGGTGTTCATGGAGTTCGACCAGCGGCCGGCCGGCCGGGTCCCGCTGCCGTTCCCGAGCGTCGACACCGGGCATCGGCCTGGAGCGGCTGGCGAGCGTCCTCCAGCAGGTGCCCAGCAACTTCGACACGGACCTGTTCACCCCGATCCACGCCCGGATGCGCCAGCTGCTCGGCCACGACCCGGACGCCTTCGAGGCCGAGCGGTTCAGCTACCAGGTGATCGCCGACCATTCCCGGGCCATCACCTTCCTGATCGCCGACGGGGTCCTGCCCTCGAACGAGGGGCGCGGCTACGTCCTGCGCCGGATCGTCCGGCGGGCGGTCCGCCACGGCCGGCTGCTGGGCCGGACCGAGCCGTTCCTGGCCGAGACCGCCGAGGTCGTGATCGAGACGATGGGGGAGGCCTATCCCGTACCTGCGTCGAGCGGCGCGACGGCGATCCTGGCCGCGATCGGTCCGCGAGGAGGTCCAGTTCGCCCGGACCCTCGATGCCGGCACGATCCACCTCGAGGAGGCGCTGATCCCGCTGACCGGCGCCGAGCGGGTGGTCGGGCGGCGGGCCGAGGACCTGCCCGCCGACGCCCCGGTGCTGGCCGGCGCGACGGCCTTCCGGCTGCACGACACCTACGGTTTCCCGGTCGACCTGACGGTCGAGCTGGCGGCCGAGTACGGCGTGGCCGTCGACCGCGACGGATTCGACCAGGCCCTGGCCGAGCAGCGCGACCGGAGCCGTGGCGGGCGCAAGGCCGAGCTGGCCCGTCACGCCGAGCTGATGGCCCTCTACGACGTCGCTGGCCCGGCGCCACGGCGACACCGAGTTCCTGGGCTACGAGACGACGCCGGCCGAGGGCCGGGTCATCGCGATCCTGCGCGACGGCCTCGAGTACGAGGCGCTCGAATCGGTCGGCGACGCCGAGCTCCGGACCGAGCCCTCGGCCGAGGCCGAGGTCGTGCTCGACCGGACCCCGTTCTACGCCGAGGGCGGCGGCCAGGTCGGCGACCAGGGCAGTCCTGCGGCCGACGGCGGCCCCGTCGGCCGGCAGTCCGGCGTCGTTCGAGGTGACCGACACCCAGCGTCCGGCCGGCGGCCTGATCGTCCATCGCGGCCGACTCCATGGCCGGCTGGCGGTCGGCGACGGTCGTGACCGCCGAGGTCGATCCGGAGCGGCGAGCCGGCACGATGCGCAACCACACCGGCACCCACCTCCTCCACCGAGCCCTGCGCAACGTGGTCGGCGAGGGTGCCCGGCAGGCCGGCTCGCTGGTCACCCCCGATGGCCTGCGCTTCGACTTCCCGCTCGATCGAGGCGCTGACCGACGACGAGCGGCAGGCGATCGAGGTCGAGGTCCGCCGGGTCATCCGCGAGGACCGCCCGGTGACCGCCGCGCGGATGTCGATGACGCGAGGCGATCGAGGCCGGCGCCGATGCCTTCTTCGACGAGAAGTACGGCGAGACGGTGCGCACGATCCGGGTCGAGGGCTACAGCCACGAGCTGTGCGGCGGCACCCACTGCCGTGCCTCGGGCCAGATCGGCGGCTTCCTGATCACGGGCGAGCGGAGCATCGGTTCGGGCATGCGCCGGATCGAGGCGCTCACCGGCGATGGTGCCGATCGCCTACGTGGCCGAGCGCCTCGACGATCGTGCGCCGGGCCGCGGCGGCCGCCGGCGCGACCGCGATCGAGACCCTGCCCGACCGGGTGACCGCCCTCCAGGACGAGCTGAAGGACGCCCGGCGGCGAGCCCGGGCCGGCTCGGCCGGGGCGCTGCCCAAGGCGGCCGAGCTGGCCGCGGCCGCCCGCGAGGTGGCGCCGGGCGTCGCCGTCGTCACATTCGGCGGCCCGTTCGAGTCGATCGAGACGATGAAAGGCGTGGCTCGGGATCTCCGTGGGTTGCTGCCCAGCGGCGTGATCGCCCTGGGCCTCGATGCCGACGAGCCGCAGCTGTTCGTGACCGTGTCGCCCGACCTGGTCGAGCGGGGCGTCCTCGCCGGGAGCCTCGTCCAGGCGGCCATGGCGCCGATGGACGGGCGGGGCGGAGGCCGGGCCGAGATGGCCCAGGGCAAGGGCGCCCGGCGCGAAGGGCTGGCGGCTGCCCTCGAGGGCGTCCCGGGCGGCGTGCCTGGCCGGCAGCTCGGGGTGGCCGGCACGGCACCCGGCGGGCGGCCCGGGTGACGTTCCTGCGCCGGATCTGGGGTCGCGACGGCGAGACGGCCCCGGCCGCGTGCACCGCCCTCGATATCGGGACCGAGTTCGCCAAGGCTCTCGTCTTCGAGATCGATCCCGACCGGGATGCGGCATCGTCAAGGGCGTCGGTCGCAAGCGCCAGGGCCTGTCGCACATGCAGTCGGGCACGGTGGCCGACATCTCGGCCGTCGTCGACAACTGCTCGATCGCCCTCCAGGAAGCCGAGGAGATGGCCGGCTTCCGGCCGACCCAGGTCGTCATCGGGATCGCCGGCGAGCTGGTCAAGGGCTTCACCACGAGCCAGGACCAGGAACGCAAGCGGCCCGACCAGCCGATCACCGAATCCGAGCTCCAGAAGCTGATCGACACCGTCCAGCAGGCGGCCCTGCGCGAGGCGGAGCGGTCGATCACCTGGGAGACCGGCCTGCCCCACGTGGACGTCCGGCTGGTCCACGCGGCGGTGACCTCGGCCAGCATCGACGGCTACACGGTCACCAACCCGGTCGGCTTCCAGGGCCGCTACGTGAAGATCGGCATCTTCAACGCGTTCGCGCCGCTGGTCCACCTGGGCGCGCTCCAGATCGGTCGCCTCGCAGCTCGACCTGGAGCTGCTCCAGGTGGTCGCCGAGCCCTACGCGGTCGCCCGCGTCCTGGGCACCGAGCAGGTCCAGCAGGCGGGCGCGATCTTCATCGACATCGGCGGCGGCACGACCGACGTGGCCCTCGTCCGGCAGGGCGGGATCGAGGGCACCCGGATGTTCGCCCTCGGCGGCCGGGCGTTCACCAAGTCGCTGGCCGACCGGCTCGACCTGCCGTTTCCCCGGGCCGAGGCGCTCAAGGTCGACTACGCCCGCGGCCTGAAGGTCGAGCGCAAGGCCGAGATCGAGCGGATCATCGGCGACGACATCACGGTCTGGTCGGCCGGGGTCGAGCTGGTCATCGAGGAGCTGGCCGCGGGCGACCTGCTGCCCGGCCGGATCTACCTGTGCGGCGGCGGCTCGCGCCTGCCGGCGATCAAGGCCAACCTTGCCGCCGAGCGGTTCTGGAAGCAGCTGCCGTTCGCCCGGCCACCGGAAGTCCTGATCATGGGTCCGGACATGGTCGAACGCGATTCGCGACGACACCCAGCTGCTGGTCGACCAGCAGGACGTCACGCCGCTCGGCCTGGCCTGGCAGGCCATCGAGCTCCAGTCGACCGAGGATCCGCTCGACGCGGCCCTGCGCCGGGTCCTGCGTGCGATGAAGGTCTAGGCTGACCGCGATGGCCAGCGTCTTCTACCTGGACGTGGACGACGAGATCACGTCCGCGGCCGCTCGGATCCGGGCCTCGGAGGACCCCCGCGTCGGGCTGGTCGTGCCGCCCGGATCCAGGATGGCCACCTCCCGGATCAACTTCCGGCTGCTCGCCCGAGAGGCGGTCGAGCGCAACCGGGCGCTCTCGATCGTGTCCCCGGACCCGGCCGCCCGGGCCCTGGCGGCCTCGGCCGGACTGCCGGTCTACGCCACGGTCGGGGAATACGAGGCGGACCAGGGCGACCAGCTGGCCGGGCCACTCCCGCCAACCACGCCGCCGCCCGCGGAATCAACGAAGACGGGCCGGGGCGCGGGCCGGGCAGTCGCCGCCGCGAGCGTTGCCGGAGCTGCGGCCGGGGCGGCCGCCGGAGGGTCCGGAGCGGCTGGCTCGGGATCGCCCGCGACCGGGGCCCAGGCCGGAACGCAGGCAGGAGCCCGGACCGGAACGAGCCCGGTCGATCCGCGCGTCGGTGCCCGTTCCTCGGCAACCTCGGCCGCTGCGACCCGGCCGGCTGGCCGGGCCTCGCGCAGCGCCATCCCTCTCGTCGCGACGGGCCTGGCCGTCGTCGTGATCCTGGTCGTGCTGGGCCTGGTCGGGGCCTTCGTCCTGCCCAGCTCCACGATCACGATCACGCCCAAGGTCGAGCGGGTCGGACCCCTCCAGCTGACGGTCCGGGCCGACCCCACGGCCACCTCGCCGGATCCGGTCGCCGGCGTGGTCCCGGCCATCCAGCTGAGCAAGGACTTCGCCTCGGTCAGCACGTTCAACGCGACCGGCAAGAAGACGACCACGACGCCGGCGACGGGCAGCGTGACGTTCACCAGCGTCAACACGGTGGGCTCGGTCACCTTCACGGCCGGCTCGGTCGTCTCGACCACCGACGGACGGCAGTTTGCCCTGACCGATGACCTGACCCTGCCGAGGGCCAAGTTCGGCCACCAGGCACCGAGTGGCTCGGTCGGCGTGAAGGCGGTCAAGGGGGGCACGGCCGGCAACGTGGCGGCCGGCACGATCAACCAGGTCCCCTCCGACAAGCCGAGCTACCTCTACTCGGTGACCAACCCGGCCGCGACCACGGGCGGGACCACGACCAGCACGGTGATCGTCCAGAAGGCCGACACCGATGCGGCCGTCGCCAGCCTGACCAAGGCCGTCAAGCAGCAGTACGCGGCCTGGCTGCTGGCGCCCGACGCCCTGCCGCCGGGCAGCACCGCGTTTCCCAAGACCGGAACGCTCTCGGCCGCGTCGGCGGACACCGATCCGGCCACCCTGATCGGCGTGGCCGAGCCCAACTTCGAGCTGACGATGACCGCGACCGGCAATGTCACGGCCGTCGACGAGTCAACGGTGACGGCCCTCGCGGAGGGCCGGATTCAGGCCGAGGTTCCCGCCCAGTACAGCCTCGTGCCCGACAGCGAGAAGGCCGTGATCGGTCCGGCCCAGGCGGATGGCCAGGTGGCGGTCTTTCCCGTGACCGTGACGGCCAGCCAGGTGCGCCACCTGGATCCGGACACCCTGCGCCAGATGGTCCAGGGCAAATCGGTCGACGAAGCCCGCGCGATCCTGGCCGAGTTCGGGACCGTCCAGATCGAGACCTGGCCGGGCTTCGTGAACTCGATTCCGAGCTTGGGCTGGCGGCTGACCCTGACGATCGACACGAGCAGCGTCACGCCATCGGCCGGTCCGTCGTCCAACCCCACGGTGCCCGCGTCGGTCGAGCCGACCCTTGCGCCATCGAACCCGCCTTCCGCCCCACCTTCGAGCGGCCCAGCCGCGGGATCAGCGAACCCGTGAGCCGCCTGCTCGGCCTGGACCTGGGAGAACGCCGCATTGGAATTGCCTTGGCCGAATCGGATGGCCCAGCCTTGCCCCTGGTCACGCTTCGTCGCGACCGGACCCCGGGCGTGGACGCAGCGGCGATCCAGCGCCTCATCGACCAGCACGCGGTCGGCGAGTTGATCGTGGGCCTGCCGCTCGAAGCCAATGGCTCCGAGGGCCCGCAGGTGGCCATCACCCGGACCTGGGTCGAGGCCGTCGCGCCGTTGCTCAGCGGAGTCACGGTCGGGTTTCGCGATGAGCGCCTGTCCAGCCACGTCGCCGAAGGCCGGCTGGGGCCGATGAAGCGGGGCCGGTCGGGCGGTCCGCCCAGCGCCGCCCAGCGCGAGGCCTATCGCGGCCGTCTGGACCGGGAAGCCGCCGCGGTCATCCTCCAGGACGAGCTCGACGCCCGGCCGCCGCCGGCCTGACCAGGTCGGCCGGATCGTGACGATTCGGAGCGGCGGCTCGCCCCGGGACGCGGGTGGCCCGGATCCGGATTCGTGGAACCGGGGCGTGCGCCAGGCTCACCCCTGGGCGACGTCCCGATCGACGACGACCACTACGCGCGGGCACCATCGCCGAGCGAGGTCCGCGCCCTTCCATCCCGGTCGGGCGGCCGGCGGGAATCCGGCGGCAGCGGCCTGGGCGGGCTGGGCGGCCTGCTCAAGCTGATCCTGTTCATCGTGATCCTGGCCGGCGTCGTCCTCGTGGCCGGCCTGACCGTTCTCCGGCCGGTGATCAGCCACGCCGTCGTGGACTACGCGACGAACAATCCGAGCGCGCTCAAGCTGCCGTTCGTGGCCGATCTCGTCCGGGAGGACCTCGGCGCTGCCCTGACCGACGCGCCGAGCACGAGCGCGACCGAGGTCAAGTTCGATGTGATCGACGGCGACACCGCCGAATCGATCGCGACCCGGCTGCAGCGGGCCGGCCTCCTCCGGGACGCCCGCTCGCTGATCTTCATCGCGACCGAGCAGGACCTGACCACCAGCCTCCAGTCCGGAACGTATTTCCTGCGGACCAACATGACGCCCCAGCAGATCGTCACCTCGCTCCTCGTGTCCCACCAGGTCGCCGTCGCGATCGGCCTCCGGCCGAGCCTGCGCCTGGAGCAGATCACGGCCAAGCTCCAGACGGTCCCTGGCCTGACGATGGACGTCAAGGCCTTCTACGACGAGGTCAAGCACCCGCCGGCGACCCTCCTCAACGACTACCCCTGGCTGACCGGCGTTCTGCCCAAAGGGCGCCTCGCTGGAGGGCTTCCTGGCTGCCGCCACCTACACCGTCCCGCCCGACATCACGGCCGACGAGTTCGTGCGGATGCTCCTCGACGCCTGGCACGAGCAGGTCGGCGCCGCGCTGCTCGACGTGCCGGCCGCCCGCGGCCTGACCTTCTACCAGGTCCTGTCGCTCGCCTCGATCGTCGAGCGCGAGACGGGCAACGACCCCGACCGAGCGAAGATCGCCGGGCGTCTACCAGAACCGGTCGAAACCGAACCACGAGACGGCCGGCTTCCTCGGGTCCGATCCGACGATTTTCTATATCCACGACACCCTGCAGTTGGCGGCCCTGCCCTTGAACCAATGGCAGAACTACCTGTTCTGGGCTCCGCTGGCCAAGGGCACGACCCTGCCGGCCACCCTGCCCGCCGACCTCCAGGGCTACAACACGTACACCAGCAAGGGCCTGATCCCGGGTCCGATCTGCACGCCGTCGGTGGCCTCGATCAAGGCCGCCCTGAACCCGGACACGAGCGGTGGCTACTGCTACTTCCTGGCCACCAAGGACGGCACGACGGTGTATGAGAAGACCTACGCCCAGCACCAAGCCAACATCGCCAAGTACGGCTCGTGAGCCCGTCGGGCTGGCCTGCCCCGGCGGATTTCGCCGGTCCCGCCTCAGCCGCCGACCGGGCCCGCTGGGACGCGGCCGATCGGGCCGCCCGCCCGGCCGCCTCGCCCGCCTGCGAGCGCGGATGGCCGCCGCCGGGGTCGATGCCTACCTCGGGGTGCGGCCCGAGAACACCCGCTACCTGACGGGTCTGGTCCTGGGCGATGGCGAGGAGAAGGTCGCCGGCGTCTCGGGCTGGTTCCTGGTCAGCCCGGCCGAGGTCGTCGTGTTCGCCGACAGCCGCTACACGGTCCAGGCCGCGTCGCGAGGCGACCGAGGCCCGGATCGAGCCGGTCTACGGCGACCTGGCGGCACGCTGGCCCGAGATGCTGGCCCGGCTCGCCCAGGGGCTGGCGGCTCCAATCCGGTTCGCACGGTTGCCGTCGAGGCCGGCTATGTCAGCCACGCAACGTGGGCCGAGCTGGCCGCGGCGGCGCCCGAGGTGGAGCTCGTGGCCGCCAGCACGCCACCTGGCCCGGCCGTCGCTGGCGGCCTGCCGCGGTCGGCTGGATCGAGGCCGATCGGCAGGTCAAGGAGCCGGCCGAGCTCGAACGCGTCGCGGCGTCGTGCGCCGCGGCCGACCGGGCCCTGGCCACCCTCCTGCCCGAGATCCGGCCGGGCGTCACCGAGAAGGAGCTCGCCTGGCGGCTCGAGGTCCTGATGCGGACCGGCGGTGCCGACGGGCTGGCGTTCGACGTGGCCTGCCTGGCCGGGCCTGAGGCGGCCCTGCCCCATGGCTCGCCGGGCGATCGGCCGGTCCAGGCCGGGGCCGTCCTGCTGTTCGACTTCGGCGCCCAGGTCGCGGGCTACCGCAGCGACATGACCAGGACCCTGTTCGTGGGAGAGCCGGCGGCGCGCGATCTCGAGATCTACCAGCTGGTCCTGCGCGCCCAGTCGGCGGCGATCGAGGGGATCGAGGCGGCCGTGCGGGGCGGGGGATCGTTGCCCAGCGGACCCGAGGCCGATGCCCTGGCCCGTGACGTGATCGTGGCGGCCGGTCACGGTGACCACTTCGGCCACGGCACCGGCCATGGGATCGGCCTGGCCACCCACGAGCTGCCCGGGCTGGGCAAGCGGGCCGCCTCGACGAGCCTGCCCAGCCCAACCGTGTTCTCGGTCGAGCCCGGGGTCTACCTGGAGGGTCAGACCGGGGTCCGGATCGAGGACCTCGTGGCGGTCGACCTGGCGGCCGCCAGGGTGGAGCTGCTGACCCGCTTCCCACGCGACGTGGTCGTCGTCGGCGGCTGAGCCTCCCGGGCGAAGTGTCGACCCCACCGGGCCGGCGTGTGTGCGCATGCCCGCTCGAGAGTCGAGCCTGGGCCCGGCCCGTCAGGCCTCGGCTACAATCCGCTCCACCGACCTATTGACTGCGGCGAACCCTCGGGGCATGCCGCCAGCCTGCCTTCCAGGAGCCCACCGCCCGATGATCAGCACCGGCGAACTGCGCAAAGGCGTCGCCATCGAGCTCGACGGCGACCTGTACCAGATCCTCGACTACCACCACATCAAGATCGGTCGAGGCTCGGCCCAGGTCCGGATCACGCTGCGCAACATCAAGAAGGGCGGCACGGTCGAGCGCAGCTTCCAGGCTGGCACGAAGTTCAGTCGCGCCCAGCTGGATCGCCGGCCCGTCCAGTTCCTGTACAGGGACGGCGACGACTACCACTTCATGGATACCGACACCTATGACCAGTTCATGCTCACCGCCGAGCTCCTCGAAGACGCCGTCCACTACCTCAAGGACGGGATGCTCCTGGAGCGGACGAGCTACCAGGACGAGACGCTGGGCATCGAGCTGCCGGTGACCGTCGACCTGCGCGTGGCCGAGACCGAGCCGGGCTTCGCCGGCGATACCCAGACGGGTGCCCGCAAGCCGGCCACGACCGAATCGGGCCTGGTCGTGACGGTGCCGATCTTCGTCAACGAGGGCGATACGATCCGGGTCGACACCCGGACCGGCGAGTACCAGACCCGGGTCTGAGGCCCGCGCCACCATGGGCCGTTCCGAGCCGCCCGACTGGGCCCTGCCGGCCTGGGACGCCCTGACCGATGAACCGGTCCCGGCGCGCGAGCGCGCCACTGGCTTCGTCACCAGCGCCTGCGTCATCGCCCGTCCCCTCGCAATTGCCGCTGGAGACCCCACTCCCGGGCACCACCCGCCCGGCGATCATGGGCGTGACCGAGCTCAGCCACGTGATCCGCGATGCCGTCCGGGCCGACGACCGGCTGCGCGACCTATGGGTCGAAGGCGAGGTCGGCCGGGTGACCGTGTCGTCGGCCGGCCATGCCTACTTCACCCTCAAGGACGAGCGCAGCCAGCTGTCCTGCGTCTGGTTCCGGGACGACCGGATCAGCTCGCCGTTCGAGCCTCGGACCGGCCTGCGGGTGGTCGCCCGCGGCCGGATCGACGTGTTCGAGCAGCAGGGTGTCTACCAGCTCTATGTCAGCGCGGTCCAACCGGCCGGCTTCGGCGACCTGGCCTTGCGCTTCGAGGAGCTCAAGGCCCGGCTGGCGGCGGAGGGCCTGTTCGAGACCGGCCGCAAGCGCCCGCTGCCCGAGCGGCCGGCGGTGATCGCCGTGGCCACCAGCTCGAGCGGAGCCGTCTGGCACGACATCCAGCGGGTCCTCGAGCGGCGCTGGCCGCTCGCCCGGGTCGTCTTCGCCAGCTGCCAGGTCCAGGGCGACGGTGCGCCGGCCAGCGTCGTGGCGGCCCTCGGCCGGATTGGCCGTTACGCCGAGCAGTGCGTCGCGGCCGGCCGGGCCGGCGAGGCGCCCGTCGTGACGATCCTGGCCCGCGGCGGCGGCTCGCTCGAGGACCTCTGGTCGTTCAACGACGAGCGGGTCGTCCGGGCGATCGTCGGCCACCCGCTGCCGGTCGTGTGCGGCGTCGGCCACGAGACGGACGTGACCCTGGCCGACTTCGCCGCCGACCTGCGTGCGCCCACGCCGTCGGCGGCGGCCGAGCTGGTCGTGCCGGACCGGGTGGCGGTGGCGGCCGCGATCGCTGGCGAGGCCCGCCGGCTGGCCGGCGTGACCCAGCGCACGGTGGCCGGGGCGCGGCGCGAGCTCGACGCCGAGCGGCGGGCCCTCGACGGCCTGCGCCCGGCCGACCGGCTGGCCCAGGCCCGCGAGCGGGCCGGCGTCCTGCTCGACCGGGCGACCCGAACCGTGCTCGATCGGGTCAACCTGGCCCGGGCCGCCGATGGGGAGGCCCGGGGCCGGCTCGAACCGGTGGTCGGCGGGCGGCTTGCCGCGGCCAGGCTCGCTCTCGATTCAGGTGCGGCCGCGCTGGCCGTCCTCGGGCCCCAGGCCACCCTCGACCGGGGCTACGCGATCGTCCGACGGTCCGATGACGGCCGCATCCTGCGCCGGTCGGACGAGGCCCCGGCGGGCACCGGCCTGGCCATTCGGCTGGCCGCCGGGGAGCTGGGCGGCGACGTCGAGCGGCCCGCTGGATACGGGATGATCGAGTCCCTGGCGATCCTGGTCGTGGCTGTCGTGGTCGTGGCGGTCGCTGGTTACGTGATTGGTAGGATGATCGCGGTCCGGATCGATCGCTGGCAGCAGCGCAGTCTGGCCGAGCGCGCCGAGAAGGAGCGAGTTGACCACTCCGATTCCGCCTGAGATCGCCAGCCTCACCTTCGACGAGGCGCTGGCCGAGCTGCAGCGAACCGTGGCCGAGCTGGAGGCCGGCGGCGGGCCGCTCGAAGCGGCCATCGCGGGCTACGAGCGCGGGGTCGCCCTGCACGAGCGCTGTGCCGTCCTGCTGGCCGATGCCGAGCTGCGCGTCCGGCGGCTGGTCGAACGAGCCGGCGGGGCCATCGAGGCGATCGAGCTGCGGACCGACGACGAGGCCGGGTCCGGACGGCCCGGGGTAGACTCGGCCCGGCGCCGCGAACCGGCCAGATGGATCCCGGCGTCCGATCCGTGCGCATGCCACACGACACCGGCGCACCAGGAGCCGCACCAGGAGCACCACCTTTGGCCATTCTCCCGACGCTCAGCGGTCCGGCCGACCTGCGCGGGCTGACCGAGGCGCAGCTGGCCGAGCTGGCCGACGAGGTCCGGGCCAAGATCATCGAGACGGTGGCCACGACCGGGGGCCATCTCGGATCATCGCTCGGCGTGGTCGAGCTGACGATCGCCCTCCACCGCCTGCTCGAGTCGCCGCGCGACCGGATCGTCTGGGACACCGGCCACCAGGCCTATCCCCACAAGCTCCTGACCGGCCGCTACGCCCGCTTCGACACCCTTCGTTCGCTGGGCGGAATCGGCGGCTTCCCCCGTCGATCCGAATCCGCCCACGACGTGTTCGACGGCGGCCATGCCGGGACTGGCCTGTCGATCGGCCAGGGCCTGGCCGAAGCCCGCGACCTGCGCCACGGCCTGGAGCGGATCGCCGTGGTCATCGGCGACGCGGCCCTGATGAGCGGCCTGTCCCTGGAGGCCCTCAATGACATCGGCCAGCGCGGGACGCGGATGCTGATCGTGCTCAATGACAACGAGATGTCGATCAGTCCCACGGTCGGCGCCTTCAGCAAGTACCTCAGCCAGATCAAGCTGTCGTCGGCCTGGAAGCAAAGCAAGAGCGCCTATGACCGGACCGTCGAGCGCATCCCGGTCGATCGGCGGAACGGCCCTCGAGCTCAGCCAGCGGCTGCGCAAGTCGGTCGTCAACTTCGCCCAGCCAGGCCAGCTGTTCGAGGACCTCGGGATCACCTATATCGGGGTCGTGCCCGGCCACAACCTGCGGGCCCTCCTCCAGACCTTCGCCGGGGCGCTCCAGCTCAAGGAGCCGGTCATCGTCCACGTCCGGACGCAGAAGGGCCACGGCTTCCGGCCGGCCGAGACGGACCAGGTGGCCTTCCATGGAGCGGCCTTGCCGCCGATGCCCGGGGTGGAAGCGGCCCACAACGGCGCCGGCCACGGGGTCGCCGGGGCGGCCGTGACCATGCCGACCGAATCGATGGCGGACGACGCCGCACCGGCGACCCGCCGGCCGGCCAATCCGGCGGCCAAGGCGCCCAATTACACGGCCGTGTTCGTGGCCGAGCTGATCGAGATCGCCCGGCACGACAAGCGGGTCGTGGGGATCACGGCGGGCATGCCCACTGGAACCGGGCTGAACAAGCTCCAGGCTGAGTTCCCCGACCGGTTCTTCGACGTGGGCATCGCCGAGCAGCACGCGATGACCATGGCCACCGGCCTGGCCATGGGCGGCGAACGGCCGGTCGTGGCCCTCTACTCGACCTTCCTCCAGCGTGCCTTCGACCAGGTCGTCCACGACGTCTGCCAGAACGACCAGCCGGTCCTCATCGCGGTCGACCGGGCCGGCCTGGTGGGCGAGGATGGGACGAGTCACCAGGGCATGTTCACGCTGCCCGCCCAACGCCAGATCCCGAACCTGGTCATCGCCAGCCCGAAGGACGAGCAGGAGCTGCGGGCCCTCCTCCGGACGGCCTTCAGCCAGGATCACCCATTCGCCCTGCACTACCCCCGAGATGCCGGCTTCAACCTGCCGCCGGTCGAGCCCCGGACCATCCCCGTGGGTCAGGCCGAGCTGCTCCGCGATGGCAGCGAGCTCCTGCTCATCGGCTTCGGGCCGATCGTCGAGCGGGCCCGGCAGGTCGCCGACCTGCTCGCCGCCGAAGGCTGGTCGGTCGGCCTGATCAACGCCCGCTGGGCCAAGCCGCTCGATCGCCAGTTGATCCTCGAGCAGGCCCGCGGCAAGCGTCTCGTGGTCACCCTCGAGGAGAGCGTCACGGTCGGCGGTTTCGGGAGCGGCGTGCTCGAGCTGCTCGAGGAGGCACGGGCGGTGGACCCGGTCTTCCGCGAGACTGTGCTCAAGATCCTGGGCATCCCGGGCGATCGCTTCGTGGAGCACGGCTCGGTGGCCGACCTGCGCCACCTGATCCGCCTCGATGTCGAGGGGATTGCCGCCCAGGTGCGCGAGACCCTGGTGACCCTCCATGCGCTGCCCGGGGCGGGCGCGACCCAGGTCCGCCAGGGCTGAACGGTCCGTGGACCGTGGCCACGCCGCGGTCCCCTGGGGCACAAGCTCGGACCCCCCGCGGCGAGAGGCTGCCACGCACTGCGGCCAGAGGCTGCCACGCACTGCGACGACCGGCGGCGTGGCATGATCGCCCGGTGAGCCCAACCAGTCGCCAGCGACTTGATCAGCAGCTCGTCGAGCGGGGACTGGTCGACAGCCGCAGCCGAGCCCAGGCGCTCGTGCTGGCCGGCCAGGTCAGGGTCGGCGACGGCGGCGCGGCTCGCTTCGACCGCAAGGCCGGCGACCTGCTCGATACCTCGGTCGAGATCGCCGTCGTCGAGCGGGATCCGTACGTCAGCCGAGGCGCCCACAAGCTCATCGCCGCGCTCGATGCCTTCGCCCTCGATCCGGCCGGCCTGACCGCCCTCGATGTTGGAGCCTCGACCGGCGGCTTCACCGACGTCCTCCTGCAGCGCGGCGCTCGCCGGGTCTACGCCCTCGATGTCGGGCGCGGCCAGCTGGCCGAGCGCCTGCGGGCCGATCCGCGGGTCGTCTCGATGGAGCGCACGAACGCCCGGACCCTGGCCGCCGGCGTCCTGCCCGAGCCGGTCGAGCTGGCCGTGATCGACGTCGCGTTCATCTCGCTGGCGCTGGTCCTGGGGCCGGTCGCAGCGCTGCTTCGGCCCGGCCGGCGGCCGGATCGTGCCCCTGGTCAAGCCCCAGTTCGAGGCGGGCCGGGAGGCCGTCCCGGGCGGCGTCGTGCGCGACCCGGCGGTCCACCTGGCCGTCCTCGAACGGGTGGTCGCACTGGCTCGCGCGCAGGGCCTGGGCGTGGCCGGGGCGATCGCCTCGCCCCTGCTCGGACCGCAGGGCAATCGCGAGTTCCTGCTCGACCTGTACACGCCTGGGGACGGCCCGCTGCCGGACCTGCCCGCCGCCCGACGCGCTCGACTGCCCGATTGCGGGCGATCGCCCTCGGATGACCAGGATGCGCCGGCTCGGCTTCGCCTTCAACCCGACCAGCGACGCGGCCGTCGAGCTGCGCGAGCGGGCCCTGGGCTGGTGCCGGACCAGGGAGGTCGACGCCTGGGCGGAGCCGGCCAGTGATCTGGCCGGGCTGCGCCGATAGCTGGCCACGACGAGTGCCCTGATCGTGCTCGGTGGAGATGGCACGTTCCTGCGCGCCGCCCGGGCGGTGGCCGACGCGGATGTGCCCCTCCTCGGGGTGAACCTGGGCAAGGTCGGCTTCCTGTCGAAGGTGGAGGCAGACCAGTTCGAGCCGGTCCTCGAGGAGATCGCCGGCGGATCGTTCTCGATCGATGAGCGGATGACCCTGCGCGGCCTGATCCTGCCGGCCGGCGGCCGCAAGGGCAGCCACGAGGTGTTCGCCCTGAACGACATCGTGGTCGCCCGGGGCTCGCTCGCCCGGGTCGTCCGGATGGACGTGGCGATCGGGCCGTCGCACCTGGCCACCTTCATCGCCGACGGCCTGATCGTGGCCTCCCCGACGGGCTCGACCGGCTACTCGTTCTCGGCCGGCGGCCCGATCCTCGACCCGGTCAGCCGCAACCTGGTCGTGACCCCGATCGCGGGCTACCTGTCGGCCATCCGCTCGGTCGTGGTCAGCCCGCTCCAGACGGTCCGGATCCGGGTCGTCGACGCCTATGAGGCGCTGCTCAGCGTCGACGGCGGCGAGGACATCCCGCTCCAGGTCGGCGACGTCGTCGAGGTCGCGGCCCGGGAGCGGCCGATCCGGTTCGTCGAGCCGAAGAGCGCCCTGCCCTTCTGGGACCTGCTCCGCCACAAGGTCGAGCTGCTGCCGAGCTGATGACCCGACCTGGACGCCTGCTCGAGCTGACGGTCGCGGACCTGGCCCTGATCGACCGGCTCGAGCTCGCCTTTGGCGAGGGCCTGAACGTGATCACGGGCGAGACCGGGGCCGGCAAGAGCCTGCTGATCGATGCCCTCGGCCTGGCCCTCGGAGCTCGCGCCGACAGCAGCCTCGTCCGCCACGGAGCGGACTCGCCCGGGTCACGGCCCGGATGGAGCGAGCCGGCGGGGACCTGCTGTGCGTCCGCGAGGTCGGCGCCAGCGGCCGATCGAGCGCCTCGCCTCGACGGCGAGGCGGTGCCCGCGGCGCGGCTGGCCGAGGTCGCCGGACCGCTGGTCGAGATCCACGGCCAGCACGACCAGCAGCAGCTGCTCGACGAGAAGCCACCAGCGCGACCTGCTCGATGCCTACGGGGGCCTGGAGGCGCCCCGGCTGGCCGTCCGCGCGGCGGTCGAGGCGTGGCGCGCCAACGAAGCCGCCCTGGGCGAGCTGGCCCTCGAGCCGCGCGAGCTGGTCCGGCGGCTCGAGCTGGCCGAGCACGAGGCGGCCGAGATCGAGGCGGCCCAGCTGCGGGCCGGCGAAGCCGCCGAGATCAAGGGCCGACTCGGGGCGGCCCAGCACGGCGAGGCGATCGCCCGCGGCGCGGCTGCGATCCGCGAGGCGCTCATCGGCCAGGGCAGGGCCAGGCGGCGTCGGGACGTCCGCGACGGGCTGGCCGGCGCACGCCATGCCGCGGCCGAGGTCGGCCCGCTTCGACGGCCGGTTCGACGGCCTGGCCCTACGCCTCGACGGGCTCGATGCGGAAGCCGAGGACATCGCCGCCGAGGCCCGCAACCTGGCCGAGCAGCTCGAGCACGACCCGGCGGTCACGGCCTCGAGCTCGAGGAGCGGCTGTCCCTGATCTTCGCCCTGGAACGCCGCTATGGCGACGATGAGGCAGCGTGATCGAGCACGGCCGGCGGATGGCGGACGAGGCCACTCGGCTGCGCGACCTGGAAGGCGAGCGTGACCGGCGGCTGGCCGAGGCGGCCGGCCTGCTGGCCGCAGTCGGGCGCGGCGAGCGCCCGGCTGTCGGGGGCCCGCTCGAACGCCGCCGCCGCGCTGGCGGAGGCGGCCGCTATGGCCCTCGAGGCGCTCGGCTTCGCCCAGACCCAGTTCCGGGTCGCGGTCGTCCGGCGGGCCAGCGATGGCAACGTGCCGACCGTGGAGCTCGACGGCGAGACCCTCCAGTTCGACGCGAGCGGCATGGACGACGTGATCTTCCGCTTCGCCCCGAACGTCAGGCGAGCCGGCCCGGCCGCTGGCCCGGATCGCGTCGGGCGGCGAGCTGAGCCGGGTGGCCCTGGCAATCAAGGAGGTCCTGGCCGCGGCCGACGCGACCCCGACGCTCGTCTTCGACGAGATCGACACGGGCATCGGCGGCCGGAGCGCCGATCCGGTCGGGCGCAGCCTGTGGACGCTGGCCCGACGCCACCAGGTCCTGTGCGTGACCCACCTGCCCCAGATCGCGGCCCATGCCGACGCCCATTTCCGGATCTCGAAGCGCCAGCGCAAGGGGCGGACCGTGACCGAGGTCGAGCGGCTCGATCCGGAGCGCCCGACTCGACGAGCTGGCCCTGATGCTCGGCGGCGAGCAGGCCAGCCAGGCAGCCGACGGGGGAGCGGCCGCGCGGGCCGGGGCGGAGCAGCTCCTCGGCCAGGCGGAGGCCTGGCGGGAGCGCCAGGCCGTCGCTCGATGACCGCTGCCGGCGAGGCCGGTCCGTCGGGCGGGACGCGGCCAGGCTCAACGCCGCGATCGAGGGCTACCTCGTCCATCTGCGGGTCGAGCGGGGCCTGGCGCCGGCGACCCTCCAGGCGTACGGCAGCGACCTGGCCGCGTTCGCCGCCGATCCGGCCGTCGCCGCCGGCTGGGCCACGTCCGCCGAACCGGCAACCCGCTACCTGTCGCGCTCGACCATCGGGCAGGGCCCGGGCGCCCGGCCGCTGCGCTCGACCAGCCTGCGCCGGCGGGCGGCCTCGATCCGCGGCTTCTACCGGTTCGCCTACGGCGACGAGCTGATCGAGACGGACCTGGCCGGCCGGATCGACCTGCCCCGCCAGAGCCGGCTGCTGCCCGATCCGCTCGACGTCGAGCAGACCAACCGGCTGCTCGAGGCGAGCGGTGGAAGCCCGGCCGATGGCCAGGCGGGGGACGATGCGGCCACCGGCCCGGCCCGGATCCGCGACCGGGCGCTGCTCGAGCTGCTCTACGCGGCCGGCCTGCGGATCAGCGAGGCGCTCAACCTCGATCGCGAGGACCTGTCGCTCGAGGGCGGCTTCGTGCGGGTGATCGGCAAGGGCAACAAGGAGCGCCTCGTGCCGGTCGGCGAGGTCGCCCTGGACTGGCTCGGCCGCTACCTCGACGAGGTCCGACCGGCCTGGCTGGTGCCGGCCGAGCGGGACGGACCAGCGGGCGCCCCGGGGCGGGCCGGTCTTCCTGACCGCCCGGGGGCGGCGGCTCGGGCGCCAGGCCGCCTGGACGATCGTGAAGCGGGCCGCCCGCGACGCCGGCCTGTCGGACCGGGTCACCCCGCACACCCTCCGCCACTCGTTTGCGACCCACCTGCTCGAAGGCGGCGCCGACCTGCGGATCGTTCAGGAGTTGCTCGGGCATGCGAGTATCTCCACGACCCAGCTCTACACCCACCTCACTGGTGAACGGATCCGGGAGGTCTATGCTCGCGCCCATCCGCGGGCCTGAGGAGGATCGAGTCGCAATGGCGAGCTTCACCGATTCACTGCTGTCGTCCGGTGAGACGGTGCTGCTCGAGCGGCGCCAGCACTGGCTGGTCCTGGTCGACCGGGCGAAGTGGGCGATCCTGGCGCTGGTCCTGGCCGTGGTGATCCTGATCGTACGCGGCGACTTCGGGAACGAGGGGATCGGCGGAGGAATCAACAGCCTGCTCGGCTGGGTGGTCCTCGCCCTGGTCATCTTCATCGTCGTCAGCTCCGTCTTCCACTACATCCGCTGGCGGAGCCTGATCTACCTCCTGACCAACCGGCGGGTGGTCCAGGTCAGCGGGGTGGTCAACAAGCAGGCCCTCGATACCTCACTCGAGAAGATCAACGATGCCGTCCTGACCGAGTCGATCTTCGGGCGAGCGCTGGGCTTCGGCGACCTCGAGATCCTCACCTCATCCGAGTACGGCATCTCCAAGATGCGGATGCTGATCGATGCGGCCGGCTTCAAGCGCTCGATGGCCGATGCCAAGCACGACCTGGAGCTGCAGGTATCGACCGGGCACATCCCCAGCCCGCCCCTGCGGGCGGGCGCTCCGGCCGGCAGCGGTGGGGCCGATCCGGCGATCGGCTCAGCCGCTCCACCCGAGCCGGGACCAGCTCCCGCGACAAGCCCGGCTGGCCCAGCCGCCGCTGGCGCGCCAAGCTCGGCCGACGTTGCCGATTCGATCAATCGGCTGAAGCAGCTGCTCGACAGCGGGGCGCTGACGCAGGCCGAGTTCGACGCCAAGAAGGCGGAGCTGCTGGCCCGGCTGTAGGCCGGGGTCCCGGATCACGGCGCCGGGTACGATAGCCCGATGGATCAGACCACCCAGTCGCTCATCGCGGCCGTCATCATCATCCTCGTCTCGTTCCCGGTCCACGAGTTCTCCCATGCCTGGATGGCCTACCGGCTGGGCGACTCGACGGCGCGCTACCTCGGCCGGCTGACTCTCAATCCGATCGTCCATTTCGACCCGCTGGGCGGCCTGATGCTGCTGCCTTCGTCGTACGCCGGGGATCGGCATCGGCTGGGCCAAGCCCACCCCGGTGAACTTCGCCAACCTGCGCAACGGGCGGACGGGCGAGGCGATGGTCGCCGCCGCCGGGCCCGTCTCGAACGTGCTCCTGGCGATCGCCGGCGGGCGTCGTGTTCCGGATCCTATTCGATGGCCGCCGGATCCGACCCCGGGCCAGGTCGAACCTCCTCAAATCGCTGCTGATCTTCGTCGAGATCAACGTCTCGCTGTTCATCTTCAACTTGATCCCGGTTCCGCCCCTTGACGGGACCCGGGTCCTGCTCGCCTTCCTGCCGCCGCGGGTCGCCTTCAAGTACGAGCCGCTGCTGTACCAGTACGGCGCGTACGTCCTCCTGGCGATCATCTTCATTCCGTTCCTGGTCCACATCAACGGACCGATCCAGTTCGTGTTCGACCACGATCGGTACGCCGATGGTCAACCTGATCACAGGTCTGTGAGCGAGCGACGACCTGGGGGTCCTGCGTGGTGGGCGGCCAAGGTGCGCCAGTTTCGGTCGCATGTGACGGCCGCGGGTCGAGGCTCGACGAGCGGGCGGCCCTCGAGACCTGGGTGCCGGCCCGCGCTGCTGGCCCTCTTCGACGCGATGCCGGTCGCCGACCGGCGCCACGGCCTCGATGTCGTGGCCAGCCTGCGCGCCGCTGACGGCGGCGACGATCCGGAGCTGCTCCTGGCGGGGCTGCTGCACGACTGCGGCAAGAGCACGTCGGACGGACGCGGCGTCGGCCTCGCGACCTCGGGTCGCCTGGTCGCTGGGCGAGGTCTTCGGGCCGGCCAGCGTCCGCGTCGCCGGCCACCTGCCCGGGCTACCGGGCCGCGCTCGACCAGCTCCGCGACCACGCCGAACGTTCGGCCGCGCTGGTCCTGGCGGCCGGAGGGAGCGCTCGGACGGCCGAGCCTGATCCGCGACCAGGACCACGTCCCGGCCGATCGGGCGGGCGAGCTGCTCCACCTCGCCGACGAGGCGAACTGACCGATGATCACGGATGCCGAGCCGGCCGATCGTCCAGATCGGCCCTGGTCGGGCCCGCGCGCCGGTCCGCCGTCACCCATGTCCGGGTCGAGTCGTTCGAGGGGCCGCTCGGCCTGTTGCTGAACCTGATCGAATCGCGCCAGCTCGACATCCTGACCGTATCCCTCGGATCGCTGGCGGGGGCCTACCTCGAGGCCCTGGCCGGGCTGGGATCTGACCGGCTCGGCAACGTCTCCGGGTTCGTGGCCGTCGCCGGCCAGCTGATCCTGATCAAGAGCCGGGCGATGCTGCCGCGCAGCGCCCGTCATGCCGGGCCGGCTGACCGGTCGAGGACGAGGCGGATCCGGAGGCGGAGCTGCGGGCCCGCCTGCTGCTCTACCGGGCCTATCGGGACGCGGGCGCCCGGCTCCAGCTGGTGGCCGCCGAACGGATCGGGGTCTTCCGGCGCGATCCGGCGGTCGCCGCGGCGGCCGGCCGGGCCGGGGCCAGCCAGGCTGCCGGCGCCGACCCTCGACGTCGCGAGGCTGCCGCGCGCGCTCGACCGGCTCCTCGCGTCTCGTGCCGCCGCCTCCGCCGCCCCCGGGCCTGGTCGCCCGCTCGATCACGATCGCAGAGCGGGCCGACGTGATCCGGGCGGCCCTCCGCCTGGCTCCGTTCGTCGTCCTCCAGGAGCTCCTCCATGGCGTCCGCGACCGGGTGGTCCTGGCCGTCACATTCCTGGCCATGCTCGAGCTGATGAAGCGGCGCGAGATCGTGGTCGAGCAGGCCGAGCCATGGGGCCCGATCGTCGCCCGGCGGACGACCCCAGCCGAGCAGTCGGCCGGCGGCGCCGGCCCGGCCGGCCGGGCCGATCGACGAACGGCTCGAGACTTCGCGTGATCGAGCCGGAGGCCGCCGCGGTCGACGGAGCCGCCCAGGCGCGAGCCGAGGAAACGAGTCGAGGCGACCTGCCGACCGAGGCCGAGCTGAGCGAAGCCGCGCTGGAGGCCCTCCTGTTCGTCGCCGAGCGGCCCCTGAGCCGGCGCGAGATCGGAGCGATCGCCGGGGTGGATCGCGAGACGGTCGATGCCCGCCTGGGCGACCTCGAGGTCAGCCTGGCTGGACGGGGAATCCGGCTGGTGCTGTCGACCGACCGGGTCGAGCTGGCGACGGCGCCTGAGGCCGGGGCGCTGATCGCGCGCTACGTCGGCGCCGACGCCATTCGCCTGTCGCCGGCCTCGCTCGAGACGCTTGCGATCGTCGCCTATCGCCAGCCGGTGACCAAGGCCGTGGTCGAGCGGATCCGGGGAGTCGACTCGGACTACAGCCTGCGCAGCCTGCTCCACCGGCGCCTGGTCGTCGAGCTGGGCGGCTCGAGGCACCCGGCCGGCCGTTCCTGTACGGCACCGGCTTCGACTTCCTCGAGCGATTCGGGCTGACCAGCCTGGACGAGCTTCCGGCACTCGACGCCGAGATCGCCGGGCGGCTGGTCGAGACGACCGATGACGAGAGTCGAGCGACGGCGGCCGGTCGGACCGACTGCGACGGCTCGAAGGCGAGCCGGAGGGGCCGGCGGCAGGCGCTGATGGCGACCGAACGGCTCCAGAAGGTCCTGGCCGCGGCCGGCGTGGCGTCACGGCGAGAGGCGGAGCGGATGATCTCGGCCGGCCGGGTGACCGTCGACGGCAAGATCGCCGTCCTCGGCCAGCCGGTCGATCCGGTCGCGTCGGCGATCCTCGTCGACGGACGGGCGATCGGCGAAGCGGCCAGCCCGGTGCACCTCGTCATCCACAAGCCGGCCGGCGTCGTCTCGACCGTGCGCGACCGGCACGCCGAGCGAACCGTGCTCGACTTCGTGCCTACCGCCCTGGCTTCGGGCGCGCGGCTCTACCCGGTGGGCCGGCTGGACCAGGACTCCGAGGGCTTGATCCTGCTGACCAACGACGGCGCCTGGGCCGAGCGCGTGCTGCATCCCCGCTTCGGGGTCGAGCGCGAATACGCCCTCGGCCTGCGGCGCGAGCTGGACGAGGGCCAACAGGCGGCACTCCGGGCCGGAATCCGCTTCGAGGAGGGCCTCGCGACGCTGACCCACCTGCGGCTGATGACGACCGTCGAGATCCGCAAGCTCGAGTCCGTCCTTGCCCCGCCGCCGCCCGAGCTGGCCTGGTATCGGGCGACGCTCGAGCAGGGCTGGAAGCGCCAGCTCCGGCGCATGTTCGCTGCCGTGGGTGCGCCGGTGGATCGGCTCGTCCGGGTCCGACTCGGCACCCTGCGCCTGGAGGACCTGGCCAGCGGTCGCTGCCGCCGCCTGACCGCTCCCGAGGTTCGCTCGCTCGGCGCCGGCCGGGGCTGGCCAGGGACCGAGGCCCCGTCGAAGCCGCGATCGAAGGCGCCGAGCCCGGCGGGGGCGCGCCGATGACGCTCCGGCCCCTGGTCGTCGCCCTCGACGGACCCGCTTCCTCGGGCAAGAGCAGCGTCGGGGCCGCCGCGGCCCGGGAGGTCGGCTTCCGGTTCTGCGACACCGGCCTGCTCTATCGGGCGATCACCTGGCTCGTCCTCCAGCGGGGGATCGACCCGGGCGATCCAGTCGCCCTGGTCGCCCTCGTCGCCGAGGTCGAGCTGTCCGCCGATGACGCAGGGCCGCCTGGCCCGCGTCCTGGTCGATGGGAGTCGACGTCACCGAGCAGGTCCATGGCGCCGAGGTCGATCGGGCGGTCAGCGAGGTGTCCCGGGTCGGCGAGCTCCGAGCGGCGCTCCTCCAGCGCCAGCGGGCGATCGCCAGCGGCGGCCGGATCGTCGTGGCCGGCCGGGACATCGGGACGGTCGTCCTGCCGGACGCCGGGCTCAAGGTGTTCCTCGACGCGTCGGCCGAGGAGCGCGCCCGACGGCGGTCGGGTGAGCGCGGCATCGACCCGGCCGGGACCGAGGCGGCCGCCGTCCTGGCCGAGCTGCGCCGGCGCGACGACCTCGACCGCAATCGCCCCGTGGCGCCGCTTCGGCCGGCCCCCGACGCGGTCCATATCGTGACCGACGGCAATACCTTCGAGCAGACCGTGGCCGCGGTCGTGGCCGCGATCCGGCAGGCCGGCGAGATCCCCGTGGGAGCGGCCAGATGAACGGCCGGCACCGAGCCGGCTGCGCCCCCGGCTGATCCCGCGACTGCGCAGCGACGCCAACTGGTTCATCCGGGGGACCGCGTTGCTCGTGCGCACGGTCACCCGCTGCCTGACCCGGGTCAGGATCAGCGGCGCATCGGACGAGATCCCGCGCCGAAGGGGCCCTTGATCATTGCCTCGAATCACGTCTCGAACGCCGACGGGGTGGTGGTCGGCGGCATGGCTGACGCCGCGCCTCGGGCGGCGGATCCACTGGCTGGGCAAGCGCGAGATGACCGAGTGGCCGATCCTCGGCCACATCTTCCTGGCCGGCTCGATCCATCCGGTCGATCGGGACAATGCCGAGATCGAGGTCTTTCGGCTGATGATCCGGATCCTCGAGGCCGGCAATGTCGTCGTCGTCTTCCCGGAGGGCACCCGCAGCGCCGACGGCAGCCTGCAGGCCGCCAAGGACGGCGTGGCCATGCTGGCCCTCAAGACCGGGGCCGCGATCCTGCCGGTCGGGGTCGTCGACACGGATCGGTTCTGGCCCAAGGGCAAGCCGCCGCGGATCGGCGGCCAGGTCGAGCTGCGGGTCGGCCGGCCCTTCCGGCTGGCCGATGTCCTGCCGCCGGACCTCGATCGACGGGCGGCGAAGAGCGGCGGCCACGGCGGCCTGATCATGGGCCGGATCGCCGAGCTCCTGCCGGCGCGCCAGCGAGGCGTCTACGGGCGAGTCGCCGGCAGCCGAAACCGGGGATTCGTCACGGCCGGTGCGATAATCAGCCGGAAATGGGTACCGTCGAGGAGATTCGGATCGCCCGGCGCACCGGATTCTGCTACGGCGTCCGCGAGGCGATCGACAAGGCCAAGGAGTCCGCCGCCAGCGGACGGGTCACCCATACCCTCGGCCAGGTGGTCCACAACGAAGGCGTGATCGCCGACCTCCAGCGGGCCGGTGTCCAGACCGTCGAGACCCTGGACGAGGTCGATCGCGGGGCCGCGATCGTGATCCGGGCCCACGGGGTCCGGCCCGACGTGATGGAGCGCGCCGAGGAGCGCGGACTCGACGTGATCGACGGCACCTGTACCTGGGTGATCCAGGAGCAGCGCGAGCTGATGAAGCTCGTCGAGGAGGGTTACACGATCGTCCTGCTCGGCACGCCCCGCCACCCCGAAGTGGTCGGCCTGCTCGGCTTCGCGCCGGACGCGATCGTGGTCGACGACGAGCCCGAATGGGAGACGATCCCGCGCCGCAAGAAGATGGCGCTGCATCTCGCAGAGCACCCAGCCGCCCTGGAAGTTCGAGAAGCTGGCGGCGTTCATGGTCGGGCGCAGCCACGAGCTCAAGATCGTCAACACGGTCTGCCCGGTCACGATCAGGCGCCAGCAGGACACCCTCGACACGGCCCGCGAGGTCAACCTGATGGTCGTGGTCGGCGGCCGCTCGAGCGCCAACACGAAGGAGCTCACCCGCCTGTGCGAGATCGTCGGGACGAAGGCCATCCAGGTCGAGTCGGTGGCCGATCTGGCTGATCCAACCGTCTTCGAAGGCGCAACGATCGTCGGGATCACCGGTGGTACGTCGACCCCGATCGAGGACCTCCAGGTCGTCGCCGAGCGGATCCTGGCCATGGCCGGGACGAAGCTGCGGCGGCGGCCGATGCGCACGAGACTGGCGATGGCGGCCCTGGCCCGGCCGCCGCAACTCCGGCCGGCGCGGACCACCTCGCTGCCGACGATCGCCGCCGGCGCAGCCTGAGCGTGGCGGCCGGACTGCCCGTCGTCGCCCTCGTCGGGCGGCCCAACGTCGGCAAGAGCACCCTGTTCAACCGGATCCTGGGCAGCCGCCGGGCGATCGTCGAAGACCGGGCTCGGACGACCCGCGACCGCCTGTACGGCAACGCCGAATGGAACGGCCGGCGCTTCGTCGTCGTCGATACCGGCGGGCTCGAGGTGGACCCCAACGATTCGATCGAGGAAGGGGTCCAGGAGCAGGCCCGCCTGGCGATCAACGAGGCCGACGTGATCGTCTTCGTCGTCGACGCCGCCAGCGGCCCGACGCCCGCCGATCTCGAGGCGGCGGCTACCCTGCGCAAGGCCAACGTCGCCGATCCTGGTCGCGGTCAACAAGGCCGATAACGAGAAGCGCGATCTCGAGGCGGCCGAGTTCCACGTCCTGGGCTGGGAGGACGTCTATCGCCGTGAGCGCGGCCCATGGCCGGGGCACCGGCGACCTGCTCGATGCGCTGGTCTGGGCGCTCCCGCCCGAATCCGACGATGAGCTTGCCCGCAAGGAGCGTGAGCTCGAGGCCGAGGCATGGGAGCAGGACGTGGCGGCCGGGTTCGTGCTGCCCAAGCTCGGGCAGTGGCCCAGCGCTGGGCGAGTCCGGGACCGGCGACGACTCGGACTTCGACGCCGAGCTCGACGCCGATGCCGATCCGACGCCCGACCCCGAGGCCGCCCGCTGGGATGCCGCGATGGCCGCCGACTCCGACCAGCCTGTCGCGATCGCGATCGTGGGCCGGCCGAATGTCGGCAAGTCGAGCCTGGTCAACGCCCTGCTCGGCGAGGAGCGGGTGATCGTCAGCAATATCCCGGGCACGACCCGGGACGCGATCGACACCACCCTGGCCTACGGCCGGAGCGAGGTCATCCTGATCGACACGGCCGGCATCCGCCGACGGGGCAAGGTGGCCAACGGGCCGGCGGCCGAGCGCTATGCCGCACTGCGCTCGATGAAGGCAATCGCCCGGGCCGACGTGGCGATCGTCGTGATCGACGCCGAGGACGGCCTGACGGCCCAGGACGCCCATGTGGCGGGCTATGTCGTCGAGGAGGGCAAGGGCCTGGTCATCGCGGTCAACAAGTGGGACCTGCTGACCGAGAAGACCGACAAGACGTTCGACCAGTACGTGATCGCCCTGCGCCGGGAGGCGCCGTTCATCGACCTGGCGCCGGTCATCTCGATCAGCGCCAAGACCGGCCAGCGGGTCGGCCGGGTGCTCGAGGCGGCCGTCGACATCTGGGCCGAGCGGCGCCGCCGGATCGGCACCGGCGAGCTGAACCGCCTTGTGGCCGAGGCGATTCGACGCCAATCGCCCTCGCTCGTGAAGGGTCGCCGGCCCAAGATCTTCTACGCCACCCAGGTGGCCGTCGCGCCGCCGACCTTCGTGTTCTTCGCCAAGGACGCCGGCAGCGTCCATTTCAGCTACCAGCGCTACCTCGAGAACCAGCTCCGCGATGCCTACGGCTTCGATGGCACGCCCGATTCGGATCTTCTTCCGCGAACGGAGCGCGATCGAGCTGCCCAAGCGTGGCGGCGGACGGCGCGGCAGCCGAGTCCGCGCGCACGGACCGGCCAAGGCCAGCCACTCGTAGGGAAAGGGCCGTGGTCTCGGCCGCCTCTTGGCCAATGTTGATCGTGGTGAGACAAACTGGCGGTTTCGGCCAGTCCGACCAGCTCGACGGCCGAGAAATCGCTGCGATTCATCCCGGCCCACGCTCAGCTCGGGATGAATGCGCGGCACAGCCGGGCCGCCCATCCCCTGGATCGCGCCGAAAGGCCCGTTTTGTCCCACTGGGATCAACGTTGCCGCGGCCGACGTCCATCTCGGACCCATCCCGCGGTCGCTCGTCCGCGCCCCGGGTGCTAGACTCCGGGCCTGTCGGGGCGTGGCGCAGCCTGGTAGCGCACCTGAATGGGGTTCAGGAGGCCGAGCGTTCGAATCGCTCCGCCCCGACCACTACCTTGAGCACGAAGAAGGCCCTCCAGGCGATCCGGAGGGCCTTTCGTTTTGGCGCCGTACCCCATCCTTACCCTCAAACTCATCCCGAGACAGCCTCCGGCGACGCAGGATCGCGTCGCGGTCCCTGGCGTCGTCCAGAATCCGCTGGCCTTTTTGCCGATCGAACGGTGACTTTCGAGCACCTGGGAGCTATGGGCCATACAGCTCGGCTGAGTCAAGTCCGGCACCGCCGGGCCCTTCGCCGCCCGCGCATAGCACCTTGCCGTCGAGTAGGACCACCGCACTGGCCGCAGCACGGCCGTCGATCACATCAGCGGTGGCCGTCCATGACCCGACGCTCGGGCGGTATAACTCAACTGAGACCAATGGGCCGCTGCCGAGCGTATCGCCGGCCACCACCAATACCTGGCCATCCCCTAGGACCACGGCCGGGTAGTTGAAGCGCGGCGTCGACATGCTGCCGGTGGCGGTCCATGATTTGCTGGCGGGGTCGTACAGTTCGGCCGATGCGAGGATCTCGCTCGAGGTCAGGTCACCGGCGAAGCCGCCGCTGACACCGCCAGCCACGAGCACCTTGCCATCGGATGTCAGCACGCTCGTGTGACTGGCGCGGCCCGTGATCATCTTCCCGGTATCCGTCCAGGACCCGGCGGCCGGGTCATACAGTTCGGCCGATGCCAGTGCGGTGTTGCCAGGACTCTGGCCGCCGACCGCGAGCACCTTGCCATCAGCCAGCAACGTCGCCGTATGCAGCGTCCGCGCATCGCCCATCTTGCCCGTGGTTGTCCAGGAGCGCTTGCCTGGGTGATACAGCTCGGCGGACGCCAGATTCCAGAGGAGCTGGCGCCGGCGCCACCGCCGGCGACCAGCACATCGCCGTCTGCCAACCGGGTGGCCGTGTGACTGGCGCGGGCTTCGATCATCGCTCCGGTCGCGCTCCACAACCCAGTCTGCGGATCGTACAGCTCGGCGGACCGCAGGGTGTCGGAGGGGCTGCTGCCGCCGCCCGCGACGAGCACCGTGCCATCGGACAGCAGTGTGGCGGTATGGCCGGCGCGGGCCTGGTGCATCTTGCCCGTTGCTGACCACGATCCGCTGCTCGGGTCGTACAGCTCGGCAGAGGCGAGTGGCCGGCTACCGTCGCCGTTACTGAAGCCGCCCGCCACAAGCACCTTGCCATTGGGAAGGACCGTCGTCGTAAAGTAGACACGACCTTCGATCATCGATCCTGTGGCCGCCCATACGGGTCCCGGAGCCAGGCTTGGAGTTGGTGACGGGGTCGTTGTCGAGGACGCGACCGTCGCCGGCGTGGGCGTGACAGGAGACGTCGTTGGCGGTTGTAGGGACGCTGTTCCAGCGCACGCGCCCAGCAGCACTGACAGGCCGATCATGGCTAGTTGGGCCGACCGTCGGTTCATGTTTCCACCTCCACGCCGCGCGCTATGGGCTCGCAACAGCCGCTCTCTGGGCAACGACACAATCAGATGATCGTGGGCGATCCCGGCGACCGAGCTAATGGCACATCGGATCCTGGACATGGCCTCCCCTGGATTGGTGCGCCGCTATCGCGCCCACATGACCGGGTCATGGCCGGCTGGGGCGGGGAGTTCGTGACGGCCTGACCCGTCCGAGTTCATGAGCTCGAGGCGGCCATCCGCCGCGTCGCCGCTCGAGGCAGAGGCGTGCAGGACAAGCAGGAAGCGCCCGTCCGGCGACCAGGCCGGAGTTCTCGCTGAATTCGACACGGATCGTTGGTGACCCGCTCGGGTCAACGAGGTACACGAACGACTGCGCCCCGCCGGCCGTTCCGCGGTTGGTCTCGAGGGCGAGTCGCGTGGATCCGGGTGACCAGGTCACGCTCAGCACCGTCTCGTCGAGTCCGAGTCCCATCCATCGGTGGGGCCCACCATTCGTCGGCAACAGCCAAATCCCGTGGTCGGCCGCGACCGAAATCCAACGACCGTCGGTGGACCAGGCAACCGACGAAGCGCCACCAAGCGGGAGCAAGGTCAGGTTGTGTTGATCGGTGCCGTCCCTGGCCGCCGTCCAGGCATTTCCGTCGCGGACAAAGGCAAACCGTGACCCGTCGGGAGACCACCAGATCGGACTCGGGAAGGATCCGACCGAGTGAAGGTTGGACCCGTCGGGTCCGCCGACGAGCAACTGGCCGTCTGGCGCTGCGACTGCGAGCGAGTGGCCATCGGGCGACCACGTGGGCGTGCCCGAGATCTCACGCAGACCACTGCCGTCGGGCCGCAAGACGTAATCGCGCGAGCCCAGGGCACCGAGCCACCGCTCGTCAGGCGACCACACGATGCTATCCAGGCCGGTGATCTCATCGACCTTGCTGTTGACCTGGCCATCGCGACGGACGAGCGTCAGCGGTCCGTTCTGGTCGATGATCGCGGCATAGACGGAACCCAGAGGCGACCATCCGTAGGTCGATGTGGGCGAGATGCTAGCGTCGCAGACGTTGGCGATCGTCGTGACCGCCCCCGCCCCGCTGGCGATGGTCATCGGCTTGCAGCCATCGTCGCTCTGGGAAACGAGCGTGGGCCATATGCCGCTCGGGTCAGCGGGATCCGCCGGCCTTGGCGTCACCACGGGAAACGCGGTTGGCGACGCCGGCGCGGTAACACTCGGCAGTCCCGGCACCTCCCCACCGCCATCTAGGGTCTGCCAATCGAACTGGGTGCCCGTGCGACTGAACAGGTTGGGCGCAGCGCCGATTTGCACAGAGACCGATTGCACGGCCCCATCGAGAGCGGCCTCGCTGACGGTTTGTCCGGACCCCTGGCCGGAGCTACTGATGAACCGAAGTCGATCGCTGTCGGGACCCCAGGCGAACGCTTCGACGCCGTCGGCCGCGATCGTTTGCTGGCCGCGCCCATCCGGCTGGCTGATCACGATGCCTGTCGGAGCTTCGCTCTGCCGGGGGACTCGGTCGACCCGGCGGAATGCGATCCAACGTCCGTCAGGTGACCAGCTCGGCTGATCGGCTTTGCCGGATTCCGCGTTGAGTCGGATGGGTCCTGAGCCGTCCGCATTCGCCACGAAGACGTCGGTGACACACAGGGGGTCGCCGCCGTGGCAGCCTGGGAGGTCTTCGGATCCCCATCGGATGAATGCGATGTGGAGGGAATCGGGCGACCAGGCAGGCTCGCGTTCCGAGTCGAGCATCCCGGACGGGCCGTCGAGCTCAGTCACGTCGCCTGTCATGACATCGATCCGGACCAGGGAGTTGCTCCCGTTGCTCCCGCCGCCGTTCGGCCCGCCAGTGGCGGCGATCCAGCGCCCGTTCGGTGACCAGGCGAGCCCGCCGATGGCCGGAAATGGGAGGGTGCGAACGGTCGTTGCGGTCGAAGCGTCCACGATGCGCAGGTGAGGGTCACCCATGGCAGCTGTCCCGGGAAAACCATCCAGAACGGCAAGCTGTCGCCCGTCGGGCGACCAGGTCGGGTTGGAGCCCCCGACGAGTGTCGCGCTGCCGCTAGCCGGATCGATGATGACGGCACCCGACTCGCCATCCACAGCTAGGCGGCCGCCTCCCCTGGACCAGGCGACGGTAAGGAAGGCGACGCCGTCCTGGTGGAGGACGACCTCGGGGTCGGAGCCGTCCGGCCGCGCGAGATACACGTCGCCGTCGCTGACGTAGGCGAGCAAGCCGGTGGGCAGCGGGTTCGGTGGTCGGCGGCCGACAAGCGTCAGCGCGAGGACGACCGCGAGGAGCGCCACGAGCAATGCGACGGCGACCCAGGCGGGGATGGACGCCGTCCGCGGCCGGAAGTGAGCGAGGCGAAGGTCCCAGGCGGAGCGCTGTCGCGTCGTCGCGGTCATAGTCAGGATCTGCGCGTCCAGCCCGACCACGGACCCCAGCGCGGCGCGCCGCTCGAACGCTGCCTCGATTTGCAGGTCGGTCAGGGGCTCGATGCGGTTCATCGTCGTTCCACCTCGAGCGCGCGTTCGAGCGATCGCCGGGCACTGAAGAGTCGGGACTTCACGGTCTTTGCCGGCAGACCGAGGCGGACGCCGATCTCCTCGAGCGATTGGTGCTCGAAGTGATGGAGCGCCAGGAGCGTCCGGTCGGCCACCGAGAGGCGGTCGAGAGCGTGTACCAGCACGTCGGTTTCGGCGGACTGGTCGGCGTGCCGGTCCAGGGGCGAGGGGATCTGGCCGCCTTCTTCGGGCAGGGCCTCGACCGAGATCTCGCGCACGATGCGGCGCCGCCGGCCACGGATCGCGGTCCGGCACGTGTTCACTAGGATCCGTCCGAACCATGCCCCGAAGCGGTTTGGGTCCCGCAGCTCGGGCAGGTTTCGCCAAACCCGCAGGAAGATCTCTTGTGTGGCGTCGCGTGCGTCCGCCTCGTTGCCGAGGATGGCCAGAGCCGTCCGAAAGGTGGGCGTCAGCCGCGCATCGACTAGGAGCGCGAAGGCGTCGTGGTCGCCGCGGCGGGCACGTTCCACAAGGGCCGACTCGGCCGCCTGGATCGCCGCTGCCGGCAGGATGGTTTCCACGCTCGTCTGGCCGCCTCGCTGTGGCTTGTACACAGGATGACTCCGACCAGGTAGTGCTGGTTGGAGGCGGTTGGCAGATTCGACGAAAAACGCCCGCGCCGACCACGGGGGTGGTGGGTAGACGAACTAGCACTCACTCGACGGCACGAATCGAGGGGCTGAGCACGCCTCGGCACGGATGGGGTTCAGGAGGCCGAGCGTTCGAATCGCTCCGCCCCAACCACTACCTTGAGCACGAAGAGGCCCTCCAGGCGATCCGGAGGGCCTTCTCTTTGGTCGCCACCACCCGCTAGAACGACTGGCGTGAAAGGTCAGCCGGCGCTCACCGCGTGCCGTAGAACAGCAGCGCGATGCCGAGAGCAAGCAACACGACGCCGGCGACATATCCCGTCCTTGGTGACAGACCCAGGTTCGGTCCCCGAAGGCGCGTGATGACGAGGGCCAGGACTCCGGTGACGGTAAGGATGATGCCGAGCAGAGCCACGTTCGCCTCCACGTCCCGACCCGGGCGCTCAATCCGTCGGGCCAATAGAGGATACCGACTACCCCGTCTCCGCGACCGGCGTCGATCCCGCAGTCGAATCGTGTTGCAGCGTGTCACCTTCCCGCTTTTCTGGCCAACCGTTGCCTACGAGTCCCACCTATGATCTGGGTCCGGGGCCAGCTGCCTGACGACGAGGAGTTTCAATGGTCAGCGAGCCACCACCGCCCAATCCGAAGCACGAACCGACCTTCGGGCGAAGCTGGGCGAGCCCCGCGAGAGTGCCCGAATCGCGCTCCGAGATGATCCCCGAGGATCCGGAGCAGCTCCTTGGCGAACGGGAGGCCAGGCGCGGACTCCATCCGCCCCAGGCCACGATCCATCGGGTTCGCTGAGCCTCGGCTAGAAGGGCTCCTGCAGTCTCACGACGTGGGAAGCCGAGGCGGAGCGAACGTCGTTCGACGTCGGACGCTCAACTTGCTGGACCGGCTGTCATTGGAATGACGCCGGGATCCGGCCGCTTCACACGCTCGATCCGTTGACGCGCCGACCGGTGGCGCCTAGGCTCAGGTCGAGGGAGTTGCGCCGTGTGCGCGAGGCTGCTCGAGGGATGGAGGGCTCACAATGATTCGACGGATCACCGGGATCGTCCTTGGGATTGTGGCGTTCTTGATCGTGTATTGGCTTACCGGAGGGACGGCGACACCGGCCACGCCCAACTGGGCCCTCGCGATCCTCGTCGGCCTCGTGGTGGCGCTCATCTGGCCGTGGATCATGGGCCTGATCATCGTCAGGCGTACTCGGCAGCGCCGCCAGAACGAGATCGACCAAGAGGTCCAGAAGCAGCTCGCGCAGCAGCAGAACACCCGACCGCCATCCTGATCGCAGGGCAACTGCTATACTCAGTGGCACTTACTACGTACCACTGACTAGCGGTGCATCATGGAGAACGATATCGGTCGGCTGTCCGACCCGGGCCTCCTGATCCTGGCCAGCCTTGCGGGGGGCGACAAGCACGGCTATGGGATCCTGGAGGACATAGCGGATTTCAGCCACGTGCGCTTCGAGCCGGGGACCTTGTATGGGGCGCTCGCCCGCCTCGAGCATGAGGGCCTGGTCGTCGCCCTCGAGCCGGCTGGCCGACGACGACCGTATGCACTGACGCCTCCAGGTCAGGCCGTGCTCGAGGCGCGCCTTGCGACGATGGAACGCGTTCTCGCGGTCGGACGCCGACGAATCGGACGGTGTTCGGTCGGAGGTGCGGCCATGAAGCCCAGCGGCTTCCTCCGCCGTCTCTGCGGACTCGTCCTGGCGACGTATCCAGCGAGCTGGCGGGCACGCTATGGCCCCGAGCTCGAGGAGGTCCTCGATCAGCATCAGGTGACGCTGTCCACGCTGGTCGATCTCGCAATCGGCGCACTCGATGCTCATCGCCACACGGAGCTCGGTGCCCCGGCGATGCTATCGAACTCGGGCCGGCTGCGATCTCGTTTCGTCGCGTTGCTGCTCGCAGGCACAGTCTTCGCCCTGGCTTGGGCCGCGGTGCTCAGCGTGCGCTTGCGCTCCTCGATCGGTCACGCCAATGACCTTGAGAATCACGCCGACATCGGTCGTGCGATCAGCCTCGTCCAGGTCGCGGGTGCGATTAGCCTTCTCGCTCTCCTGGCCTGCATCGTCGTCATTGCGTCGGCCACGATCCGACCGAGAGAACACCGCATTGCGGCTCAGCCTGATCCTCGGTGTCGGGCTCGTCGCATCCGCCGCTGTCGCATGGCTCGCGCGCGTGGCCGGTGCCGGTACGGAGAACCTCGCCGGCGGTGGTCAGCTTCTGCTCCTGGCCGTGCTCGTGTGGGTGGCCGGGGCAGCGTGCAGTGTGCGGATGATCCGGCCACAGGCGCCAGATCCGACGATGCTCGGATGGAGTCTGCTGGCTGCGCGGATCGGCCTCATCAGCATGGCGATCACGCTGGCGGGCAGCGTCGTGCTCGCCCTGGCGGTGTCCCTCGAAGCGCCGTCCATGGGTGCCGAGATCCTTCCGATCCTGCCCATGGCGGCAGCGGTCGCCTGGGCGGGTCTCGCCATACGCCGCGTCCAGGACGGTTCGACGGCCCATCGGCATCGCCAATCGAAGCTCGGCAGCTGACGAAGGTTCCCGTCGGCTCGGAGCTGCGCCGGACAGCAGAGCGCCGGCCGCCCTGGTGGAGGAGGAGACGGCCGGCGCCTTGAACCTGCTAGCGCCCGTCCAGTGGACCCGGTGAGATCTCCCTGGAGGTTATGGCGCTGAGGCTGCTCCGTCGGAGCTGCTGTGCGACGACGAAACGCATCGTCGACGATAGGAGAAGCCCTGTCTTCGGCGGGCTGACACTCGGGCCGCCAGGCATTGCATCGGCATAACAGTCAGCCCTCGGGGAACGGCGGCGGCTCGGGCCGGTGGGCGGAGACGGCCTGATCGATGAGCTCCTGGTATTTGTTGCGCAACCGGTAGCTCTCGAGCTTGAGCTCGTCTGCCTCCGCCGAGTCGTGCGGTGCCTCGGCGACTCGCCGCTCGACCTCGCGCCACTCCTCCAGCACGGCCTGGGCCAGGCGCTGGTACGGCATCGAGGACTGTCCTTTCGGGTATGGGACCTGCCTGCGCGACTCGAGGCCGAAGCATAGTCTCGCCGGGCCTTCTGGCCGGCCATTTCTTGGTGGCGAGGCGCACCGCTATGGCCTGCGAGTCATTGAAGGGGCGCCCAGGGCCAGCCCATACTCGCGCTCCCCGGGCGGCTCGGACCGCTGTCACGCCAAGCCGTACCGCCAGGGGTCCAACAATATGATGACCCGCCTGGCCACCCAGCCTGCCGGGCGGGTCATCGCCAGGACCGGCCAGGGCATCTCAGCGGCCGGCTGGCGAAGGCGTTCTTCGAGCAACGAACGAGGCCCCCGGCAATCCGCCGAGGGCCTCGTTCGTTCAGTCGTGCCGGGCCCGAGTGGCCCGACCCATCCAGCCCTAGACGCTGTGCCCGACGTTGCTCAGGATCTTGGACACCTGGCCACCCAGGAAGATCAGGGCAACGATCGCGACGATCGCGATCAGGGCAAGGATCAAGGCGTACTCGGCCAGGCCCTGGCCACCCTGAAGGACGAAGACAAGGCGCTTCGACCTCCACAGGAGCATCAGGTTCTGCTGCCAGGTCGAGAAGAAGCTGATCACGCGAGTCATCGAAAACCTCGAGAGCGGATAAGTGCCCAGCCATTTTCTCGACCATCCCTGCCCGGGTCCATGGGACGGATGGGCTACGTACTACCGCTCCGCGCGAAGACGCGGCGTTCCAGCTCGGGCCGGCTACAGCCCCCCGGCGATCTGCTGGGCGAGCGACTCGAGCTTGGGCTCGAGGTCGGACCCCTTCTGGGTCGAAGAAGACTCGGCATTCAGGATGACCAGGGTGCCGCCCTTGGCGAAGCCCACCGTGGCCGAGGTGTCCGAGACCTCCTTGCCCGCAGCGTCACCGAGTCCGCTGATCGCGACCAGGCTGCCATCGGCGTTCGCCTGGGACAACGCGCTGCTCAGAAGCGCCTGGGTGACCGAGCCCGGAAGGGCCTCGATGAAGATAGTGACGCTGTCACCGGCGGCATCGGCATAGGAGGCGCTGATCGGGGTCGCGAGGCCTGGAACCGCCGTGGCGGGACTGCCCAGGATGCTCGTCGCGGCGTCGGCCGTGAGCATCGTCGCCGGATCCTTGCCGCCGGCGAGTGCGCCGAGACCACCAAGACCCAGGGACGAGAGGGCGCCCAATCCGTCGGCGGCGGACGCACCGGGACCGCCGCCGGCGTTGCCCGAGCTGCCGGCCGGCGCTGCGGTCGCGGAGCTGCTGCAGGCGGTCACGACCATGGCGCTGGCCATGATCAGTCCCGCGATCGTCGACGTTCGGTGGGCCACGAGGTCACTCCTTCGATGTCGCTTTGGGCCCTGGGCGACAGTGGCGCCGGGCATTCGCTGAGCCATCCTAGCCCATGGCCAACAGCGTCCGCTATGCTCGGTGGCAGGCCGATCTTCGAGGAGGATGGATGTCTCGCCAAGCGGGCCCGCTGTCGCTGCGGGCCATCGGCGTGCTCGCCGCGACCTGCGTGTCGCTGGTGGGCTGTGGGGCTACCGCGCCCTCGGGCGGCGGGTTCAGCGCGGCTCCGCTCAGCAGCCTGCCGGCCGCATCGTCGGCAGCCACGGCGGCCCCCACGGCCCGGCCCCGGCCGACGCTGCCGGGCGACATCGCGATCACGACCGTCGTCGGCGGGCTGGTTGCCCCGGACGGCCTGGTCGCCGCGCCCGATGGAAGTGGCCGCCTGTTCGTGCTCGACCAGACGGGCAAGGTCTTCATCATCTCAAGGACGGCGCGATCCTGCCCCAGCCGTTCCTGGACGTCAGCGCCAAGATCGTGGCCCTGCAGGCCGACTACGACGAGCGCGGGCTGCTCGGGCTGGCCTTCGATCCGGAGTTCGGCCAGAACGGCCGCGTCTTCGTCTACTACACGGCCAAGCTGCGGCCGGTGCGCCGGCCGGCGCATGGACCACACCGACGACGTCAGCTCGTTCAAGGTCAGCGCGAGCGACCCGAACCGGGTCGATCCGGCCTCGGAGCAGACGATCCTCCAGTTCGAGCAGCCCCAGGCCAACCACAACGGCGGCGGCCTCGGGTTCGGGCCGGACGGTGACCTGTACATCGGCGTCGGCGATGGCGGCAGCGAGGGTGACATCGGGCCGGGCCATTCGGCCGGCGGCAACGGCCAGGACACGACCAAGCTGAACGGCAAGATCCTGCGGATCGACGTGATCGGGGAGCGGGCCCTACACGATCCCGCCGACAACCCGTTCGCGGCCGGCGGTGGCCGGCCCGAGATCTACGCCTATGGGCTCCGCAACCCGTGGCGCTTCTCGTGGGAGCCCGGCTGGCGAGCATCGCCTCCTCGTGCGACGACGTCGGCTGGGGCCGCTACGAGGAGGTCGATGTCATCGTCAACGGCGGCAACTACGGCTGGCCGGTCCGCGAGGGCAGCCACTGCGTCGACGTCAACGCGCCGCTGTCGGACCTGGCGACCTGCGCGACGAGCGACCAAGCAGGGCGACCCGTTCGATCGACCCGGTCTTCGAGTACACGCCATGCCGATGTCGGGATCGCGATCGTCGGCGGCTGCGATCTACCACGGCAGCGGCGATCCCCAGCCTCGCCGGGCAGCTACGTCTTCGCCGACCTGTCCCGCGACTGGACCGGCGACGACGCCGATCGGCCAGGGATCGGTCCTGGCGGCGACGCCCGCGCACGGCTCCGGGCCCTGGACCTGGGCCAAGCTGTCGATCCAGGGCGATCCCCGTCCTCGGCTTCGTCGACGGGCATCGGCCAGGACGCGGCCGGCGAGCTGTACCTGCTGACCCGCGACCAGCTCGGCCCGACGGGCCAGACCGGCCAGGTCCTGGAGATCGTCCCGCCCCACTGATCATTCCCCGGGGCCGATGACCAACTGAGCCGGCCTGCCGCCTTGACTTCGGCTGGTGCGCGGCCCGACACTGCGGCGGGTCGGTGGTGACGGGGAGCCACGCCGGATCTGCTTCGAAGGGAGAGCGAGGCGGTGGATCTTCTGATTCGGGATGCCCGGGTCCATCCGACCCGCGGCAGCCGCCCCGAGCCCGTCGACGTAGCCGTGGAGGGCGATCGGATCGTCGCGATCCGGCCCCGCGGGACGCTGGTCGCCGAGGGTGCCCACGAGATCCAGGCCGCCGGCCGGCTGCTCTCGCCGCCGCTGGTCGACCCGCACGTCCACCTCGACGCGGTCCTGACCGTCGGCGAGCCGCGCCACAACGAATCGGGCACCCTGATCGAGGGGATCCTGACCTGGGTCGGACCGCAAGCAGACCTTGACCCACCAGGACGTCAAGGATCGAGCCCGTCAGGCGATCCTGTGGGAAGTGGCCCAGGGCACCGGCCTGATCCGCTCGCACGTCGACGTCTGCGACCCGAACCTGGTCGCCCTCAAGGCCTTGCTCGAGCTGCGCGACGAGGTGCGCGACCTGGTCGACCTGCGCCTGATCGCGTTCCCCCAGGACGGGATCCTGTCGTTCCCGAACGGCAAGGAGCTGATGCGCGAGGCGATGCGCCTCGGCTGTGACGTGATCGGCGGCATCCCGCACTACGAGTGGACCCGCGAGGACGGGGTCGACGAGGTCCACTTCCTGTTCGAGCTGGCGGCCGAGACGGGCAAGGGCATCGACCTCCATTGCGACGAGACCGACGACGACCAGTCGCGCTTCCTCGAGGTGGTCGCGGCCGACACGATGCGCCGGCGGGATGCAGGGCCGGGTCGTGGCCGGGCACACCACCGCGATGGGCTCGTACAACGACGCCTACGCCTTCAAGCTGCTCCAGATCCTCAAGCGAGCCGGGGTCACGATCGTGGCCAACCCGCTCGACAACGTGGCCCTCCAGGGTCGCTTCGACAGCTATCCCAAGCGGCGCGGCATGACCCGGGTCAAGGAGCTCGACCAGGCCGGCATCAACGTGGCCTGCGGTCACGATTCGATCATGGACCCGTGGTATCCGCTCGGGCGCGGCTCGATGCTCGACGCCTTGTCGATGCTCGTCCATGTCGGCCAGATGACCGGCCGGGGCGAGCTGTTCCGGGCCTACGAGATGATCACCACCAATGCGGCCCGCGCGGCCGAGGTCGAGTACGGCGTAGAGGAGGGCAAACCGGCGAACTTCGTGGTTCTCGATTGCGAGGATGAGGCGGAAGCAATCCGCCTCCGACCCGCCGCGCGCTGGGTCGTACGCCTCGGGCGCATCGTTGCCGAGACAGAGCCGTCTCATTCGGTCGTCCACGCCGCTGGCGGGGATACCCCGGTGAGCTATACGAAGGAAGAGGGCTGAACAGCATGGTGGTCGAAGCACTCACCCGGGACACGATGCCCAGCGGGGAAGGGGACCTGTCGATCGAGGGCCACGGGATCGAGCCGATTCCCGCTGCCGCCCGCTACGGCTCCGTCTATCGGCTGTTCACGGTCTGGTTCACGCCGAACCTGGTCCCGGCCGCCTTCGCCCTGGGCGCGTTGTGCGCGATCCTCGGCCTGGGGTTCGTCTCCGGCTTCCTGGCGATCATCGTGGGCAACATCATCGGCGGAGGGATCGTCGCGATCCTGAGCACGATCGGTCCCAAGGTTGGCCTCGGCCAGATGCCGATCACTCGCCTGTCGTTCGGCAAGAGCATCGTCGTGCCGGGCATGATCAACTGGGTCAGCACGATCGCCTGGGATGCGATCAACGCCTTCTTCGGCGCCTATGCGATCCAGGTCCTGACCGGCGGCGCCGTGCCCGTTCTGGCTCGGCCTGCTCATCGTCATCGTCTGCCAGGCGGCCCTCAGCGTCGTCGGCTACGAGGCGATCCATACATTCGAGAAGTACGCCGCGATCGGCCTGGCGATCCTCTTCGCGGTGGTCACGATCGCGCTCCTGCCGAAGGCGAATTTCAGCTTCAGCGGCAGCACGGAAACGCTCGGCAACTTCATCCTGCTGACCACGATCGTGGGCAGCTTCAACCTCGGCTGGGCCCTGTACGCGTCCGACTACTCGCGCTACCTGCCCGCCGCCACCTCATCGCCCAAGGTCGCCGGCTATTCGTTCCTCGGGATTGCGCGTCTCGGCGGTCTGGATCGAGGTCCTCGGCCTGGCCGTTTTCGGCGCGATCGACGCAACGGTGATGCCGACCCGGTCCACCAGATCGACGCCCTGCTCGGGGGCGGCATCCTGAGCGCGGTCGCCATGATCGCGATCTTCTTCGGGACCGTCGCGGTCAACGCGATGAACGACTATTCGGGCTCGCTGTCCCTGCTGGCGGCCGGGATCAAGGTCTGGCGTCCGGTGTCGGCGCTGATCGTCGGCGTCCTCAGCTTCATCGCGACCCTGTGGCTGTACAGCCAGAACTTCAGCACCACATTCGAGAACTACCTGCTGTTGATCACCTACTGGATCGGGCCATGGTCGGCGATCGTCCTGGTCGACTGGCAGCTCCGCAAGCACTCCGCCGCAGGCGCCGACCATGTCTCGGACTTCAGCCTGCTGCCCAGCGGCCGGAACGCCTTGATCGCCCTGGTCATCGGCTTCGTCGCCTCGATCCCGTTCATGAACGCCACGATCTTCCAGGGCTTCGTCGCGGTCAACCTGGGCGGCGCCGACATCGCCTACGTGATCGGGTTCATCGTGGCCGGCGTGCTCTACTGCGGTCCTCGAGCGCCGGCTCGCCGAGCTCCGTCCCGGCCTGACGCCCGTCGCGGCCTGTGCAGGACGACCCCGCTCGAGACGATCGGGCGGGGTTCTTCCTTGCCTGGCGCCTGGTCAGCTGGCCGGCAGCTCCGGGCGCCGGTCGTCGACCGGGTCGAGCGATTGGGTCTCGACCCAACGGGCGATCTCGTCGCAGGTCGCGATCCACAGCCCATCGATCGACTGGGCCAGGACGATGAGTGCCTCGAGGGCCGCCGCCCGGGATGGCCGGCCCGATGCGAACGGATGGTTGGTCAGGTTGAACAGGCCGCCCGCGGCGACCATCGCCTCGAGCTCGAGCGACCAGCGGGCGAGGACGTCGGCCGGGCTCGCGATCACGCCGGAGCCCGACAAGTCGGGCAGGTACACGTAGGCCTCCCAGTCGTCGAGGCTCCAATGGATCGGCAGCTCCACGAGCGGGCCCGCCGGCGGTTGCCAGGAGGTACGGCTCGTCGCGGTCCATCAGGCTCGAGTCGTACCGAAAGCCGTGCGCCTTGAGCAGGCCGGCCGAGGACCAGCTCGCCTCCCACATCGGCGCCCGCCAGCCGGTCGGCCGGACTCCGGCGACGGCGTCCAGGGCGGCCAGCCCGCGCAGGAGCACCTGCTCCTCGGCCTCCGGCGACAGGCCGGCGACCGATTCGTGGAGGTAACCGTGGTGGGCGATCTCGTGGCCCGCGTCGCGGATGCCCCGGATCGCATCCGGCCAGCGCTCGGCGGTGTAGCCGGGGACGAAGAACGTGCCCCTGACGCCTGTCCGCTCGAGCACGCCCAGGAGGCGCGGGACGCCCGTCCGCGGGCCGTAGGCCTGGTGGCTCATGACCGAGCGGCGATCGGCCGACGCCGGCTCGGCCGCCAGGATCGCGCTCTCGGCGTCGACGTCGAAGGTGAAGCAGGCCGCGGCGCGCGCCCCGGCCGGCCAGGCGAAGCTCACCGGCGGCGGAGGGCCGACGAGGGACAGCATCTCGTAGGCCAGGTTCGCGGCCAGGAAGGCGGTCTGCCCGGCCGGATCGTAGGCCGGGATCACCTCGACCACGTCGAAGCCGACGAAATCGATCGAGTGCAGGCTGCGCACGATGGCCAGCGCGTCGTGGGCCGAGAGTCCGCCCGGCTCGGGCGTCCCGGTCCCGGGCGCGAAGCCTGGATCGACCACGTCGATGTCGAACGTGAGCCAGGCTGGCCGGTCGCCGACCCGGGCCCGGATCCGCTCGGCCGTGGCCGCCGGCCCGAGGCCCAGGACGTCCTCGGTCGTCAGGTAGTCGAGGCCCAGCTCGGTCCGCAGCACCGACCAGTCATCGGGCCCGTACAGGGTGCCCCGCAGGCCGACCTCGAGCGAGTGGGCAGCGTCGACCAGGCCCTCCTCGATCGCCCGGCGCATCCAGGTGCCATGGTTGTAGCGCTGGCCGAAGTAGCTGTCCCAGGCGTCGGTGTGGGCATCGAAGTCGATGACGGCGACCGGCCCATGGGCGCGCATCGCCCGGAGGTGGGCCAGGGTGCAGGCATGGTCGCCGCCGATGAGCAGGGGCACGACCCCGGCTCGGACCATCTCAGCGACCGCCGCCTCGATCCGCTCGTAGCTCGGTTCGATCGCACCGGGCACGATCGCGATGTCGCCGTGATCGATGCACGACAGAATCTCGAAGGGCGATATGCCCACGTTCGGGTTGTACGGCCGGAGCATCATCGACGCGTCGCGGACCGCGGCCGGCCCGAACCGGCCGCCGACCCGGTAGGACGTCGCCGGTGTCGAAGGGCACGCCGGTCACGGCCAGGTCAACGCCCTCGAGATCCGTGACGTGGGGCAGCCGGGCGAACGTGAATGGCCCGGTGAACCGAGGCGACTTGAGCGAATCGGCCGGGCCATAACGGGGCATCGCTCAATCCTAGCGGCCAGGCCTAGGGGCCAGGCGGTGGCTTGCGACCGTGGTCGCGCCAGGCCTCGATACCCTCCCGCAGCGCCAGCACCGAGATCAGGCCGGCCAGGACGGCGTCGGCCCACCACCAACCGAGGACGGCCGACAGGACCAGGCCGATCAGGACCGCGCCGGCCAGGGCCGCATCGACCAGGCTGAATCGGCCGTCGGCCTGGACGGTCGGGCTGTCGAGCTCGCGGCCCACCCGCAGCTTGCCCACGCCCAGGGCCACCATCACGGCCACGGTGGCGCTCAGGAAGAGGATCCCAATGGGAGATGACGCCGGCCGGTTAGCCGAGAGGATGGCCTGGACCGTGTCCCAGGCGACGTAGACGGCGACCACGATGTAGCCCAGCCCGATCAGGCGAAGAGCAAGCCGCTCGCCGCTTCGGTCGGCCGCGCGCAGCTCCCAGACGACCACGATCGAGGCAAATACCTCGACCGACGAGTCGAGCCCGAAGGCCACCAGGGCGACCGAGCCCGCGCTCAGGCCGGCGGCGATCGCCACCACTCCCTCGAGCGCGTTCCAGGTGATCGTGGCGTACTCGAGGCGGAACGCCCGACGGAGCAAGCCCGCTCGGTTCGGATCGACTGCTGCCGGGGTCACCGGGGGAGTGTATCGGGGCGGCTCCCCGCTTCCTGCCGGTCGTACCATCGAGGCCGATCGTCCGGCGCGCCCGCCCACTACGGAGGTCCACCTGCGTGGCTCGACAGACGCCGCTCAACCTCCGGCCGGGAGCCGACCGGCGGCTCCTGCTGGTGGTCGCCAGCTTCGGCGTCTCGGTCGTCGTCACCCGGGCGTTCCTGGGCGCGACGGCCTACCCCAAGGTGGGCGGTGGCGAGTTCCACGTGGCCCACGTCCTGTGGGGCGGCGTCCTGCTCTTCGCCGGCGGCTTGATCGCGCTGACCGGAGCCTCGCGCCGATCGGGCGACGCGGCCGCGATCCTGATCGGTTCGGGCGTGGGCCTGTTCATCGACGAGGTGGGCAAGTTCATCACCACCTCGAACGACTACTTCTTCCCGGTGGCGGCGCCGATCATCTACGCCGTGTTCATGGCCTCGGTCGTGATCCTGCTGGTCGTCCGGGAGCGATTCGGCGATCCGCTCGTGCCGGTGCCTGCCGCGCCGGCCCGCTGGCCGCACCTGCGTTCGGTCCTGATCGTGGGCTACCTCGGCAGCGGGATCGTGGCGATCGTCGAGTCACTCGGCGTGGTCGGCCTGGCCGCCTCCATCCGGACGCCGTTCGACCTGCTGATCAGCCCGGCCGCGGCGGCCGAGCTCAGCGGCAACCCGCTCTGGCTCGATGTCCACGCTATGGTCTCGGCTGCGGCCGGCGCGCTGTTCATCGCCGCCACCGCCCTCCTGCTCGGCCATCGCGACGGCCGGGGGACCAGGATTCGGCCTGGCCGGCTCGGTCATCTCGCTGACCGTGCTCGCCCTGGTCGCGTTCTACGTCAACCAGTTCGCGGCCGTCGGCGGGGTCGCCGTCCAGGCGTTCATGGTCATCGTGGCGATGGAGCACCTGGCCTCGCTCGGGAGCACGGACGGCCCGGCCGAGGAAGCGCCCTCGTTCTAGGGCTTCGGCACTTGGCGATTGGCGCCCGACAGGCTGCCCCCGACGACGCTGAAGGTGAAGACCTGGCGGGTGTTGGCCGGGTTGGCCAGCTCGGCCGCCGACGGGACCGGGATGACCGCGACGTAGTGCCCCTCGAGTGAGGCCGCCCGGCGGGGATCGTGGTACGGCGTGAACTTCGATTTGAGCTGGGCCGGCGTCAGCCAGGTGAGCGGGGCGACCGAACCCTTGCCGCCCCGATTCAGCGTCCAGAGCGGATCGATCACCGACACGCTGAGGACCGTGAAGTCGTCGGTCAGGGCCGGGTTGGTCGTGGCCTGGATCCCCGTGAGCACCCACGCGTGGCTGCCCCAGTAAACCGTGATCCCGCCCGGCCGGCCACTCTGGGCCATCGCCCGGGCGGCAGCGTGGAGCGTGGCGTCCATCGTGCTGCCGGCGTAGATCTGGTAGGCGCTGCCCGACGCGGTCAGGTAGCGAGACCAGCCGTACGGATCGGCTCCGCCGTCACCGGTGTACTTGCTCAGGGCGCGCGAGCCGATCCAGATCGAGCGCTGGGTGGCGGCCGAATGGTCGGCATCTCCGGTGATCATGTTGCGCATCATCTGGATCGAGGCGGCGACGCACTGGTAATAGGTGAACTGGCCGACATACGTGTCGGGCTCGGAGAAGTCGCGCATCCAGAGCAGCCGAGCCGGCGCCGGCGCGCTCGAGGAATTGCGGGTTGGCTGAGCCACCGGCTGAGCCGCCAGGGTCGCTCCGGTCATGGAAATCAGGGCCGCCAGGGCCAGGAGGGCAGCAGCGGTGGTGCGCCCGAGGCCTCCGAGGCGCCCTGGCTGGATAACGGACATGGATCCACCCTAGGCCCGGCTCCGCTCATCCGGCCCGATCTCATGGTCCCATCGGGCCGAGACGATAGGGCCGATGCGTCGGTGCACCGGGTCGATCGCCAGTAGACTCGAACGATGGCTGGACGTCCGTCCGACAACCTGCTCGCAGTGCCCGGTGTGGCCGGCCTGACCGACCTCGACCCGACGACGTTCCGGGCCGCCGCGCACCGGGTCGCTGACCTGATGGCCGACTATCTCGAGGAGGTCGAGTCCTACCCGGTCCTGCCGGCGATCGAGCCCGGCTCGATCCGGGCGCTGTTTCCGGTGTCGCCGCCCGAGGGCCCCGCGGCGCTTGACACGATCCTGGCCGACGTCGTCGAGCTGATCCTGCCCAATGCCACCCATTGGCAGCACCCCGGCTTCCTGGCCTACTTCGCGACCACGGCCTCAGGCCCCGGCATCCTGGGTGAGATGCTGACCGCCACGCTCGGCCAGAACCCGATGCTGTGGCGCACGTCGCCGATCGGAACGGAGCTCGAGCAGGTCGTTGTCGACTGGCTGCGCCAGGCCCTTGGTCTCCCGGCCGCCTTCGACGGGCTGCTGACCGACACCGCCTCGACCTCCACCCTGATCGCCCTGGCCGCGGCTCGAGAGGCGGCCGGACTGGATGCCGCCGCCGCGGGCCTGGCCGGCCGCCCGGAGCTGGCCGGCGGGCTCCGGGTGTACGCCTCGGCCGAGGCCCATTCGTCGATCGAGAAGGCGTGCATGACCCTCGGACTTGGCCGGGCCAGCCTGCGCCGGATCCCGGTCAACGAGCGCTACGAGATGGAGCCAGCGGCGCTGGCGTCGGCGATCACCGAGGACCGAGCGGCCGGTCGGATCCCTCTGGCGATCGTGGCCACGATCGGCACGACCTCGTCGACCTCGGTCGACCCGGTCGCGGCCATCGCCCAGGTCGCCGCCGACGAGCGGCTGTGGCTCCACGTCGACGCCGCCTATGCCGGACCAGTCGCCCTGCTGCCCGAGCGGCGGGCGCCATTCGAGGGCTGGCAGCTGGCCAATTCGATCGTGGTCAATCCGCACAAGTGGCTGTTCACTCCACTCGACGCGTCGCTCCTGCTGAGCCGCAGGATGGACCAGCTCCGGGCCGCGTTCAGCCTCCAGCCCGAATACCTTCGGACGCTGGACCAGGCGGCCCCCGGCCGCGACTACAACGAATACCAGCCCCAGCTCGGTCGACGCTTCCGTGCGCTGAAGCTGTGGATCCTCTTGCGGACGTTCGGGCTCGAAGGCCTGCGGGCGCGGATCAACGAGCACCTCGGCCTGGCCGCCGAGTTCAGCTCGTGGATCGAGGCCGACCCCGACTGGGAGCGCCTCGCCCCAACTCGCTTCTCGACGGTCTGCTTCCGGTTCCATCCGCGCGAATCCGGAGCGGACGCTCGCCTCGACGAGCTCAACGCCGAGGTCATGGCGGCGGTCAATCGAACCGGCGAGGTCTTCCTGTCCCATACCCGGCTGGCCGGCCGGTTCACGATTCGCCTGGCGATCGGCAACCTGCGGACGGAGGAACGCCACGTCGCCCGAGCGTGGGCCCTGCTCCGGCTCGAAGCCGCCCACCTGGTGCGTGCCTGATGGCCGTCGACGCCCAACCCGTGGCGACCGGCCCGGGCCCCCGAATTGCCGATCGCGTGGCCAGCGCCCTGGGGGCGATCCAGGCCCTCGAGCCGGGCGAAGCCTTCGATCCAGCGGTCCCGGCTGCCCTCGTGGCAAACGGCCTGCACCTGCTCTGCCTGCCGGAGGCAGCCGGCGGCCTCGGCGCCGGGATGGCGACAGCGGTCGACGTCCTGGCGGCCCTCGGAGCGATCGATGGTTCGACCGGGTTGGGCTTCGCCATGCACCTCCACGTTTCGGGCGCGCTGGCCGACTCGAGCGGCTGGCGGCCCGACCTGAGGGCCTGGCTCGAGGACCTGATCGTCCGCGAGGGCGCCCTGCTCAACGCCGCGAGCACCGAGGACGGCAGCGGCAGCCCGTCCCGAGGCGGCTTGCCGGCGACCCGGGCGGTCGCCGTTGACGGCGGTTACCGAGTGACTGGGGAGAAGACCTGGACGTCCTGGCTGCCGGTCCTCCGGGCGGTCCTGGTCACGGCGGTCATCGAGCCCGGAGACGAGATCGGGATCTTCGTCGTGGACCTCGCCGAGACCGGTGTCGAGCGGAGCGCCACCTTCGACGCCCTGGGCATGCGCGGCTCGGCCTCGGGCCGGCTCCGCTTGCACGAGGTCTTCGTCCCGGCAGAGCGCCTGGTGACCGTGCGCCGGCCGGGCCTGCCCGATCCGCGCGGGGTTGCCCCGCCGGCCTGGTTCGGGGCGACGATCGCCGCGGTCTACCTGGGGGTGGGTGAGGGTGCCCGGCGTGACCTGGTTCGTTGGGCGATCCAGCGCCGCCCCGGGGACGGTCGAACAGCCGTGGCCGACCTGCCCACGGTCGGTGTTCGGCTGGGCCGGCTCGATGCCAGCCTGCGGGTCGCCCGGATCGTGCTCGAGGACGTGGCCCGCCGCTGGGACGCCGCGCCCCAGTCCGAACGGCCGGGCCTGATGCCGGACCTGGTCCTGGCCAAGCTCACCGCCACGAATGCGGCCGTCCTGGCCACCGACGAAGCCCTCCGGATCGCCGGCGGCCCGGGGTTCCTGGCCGGGCGGATCGAGCGGGCCTTCCGCGATGCGCGGGGTGGCCTGATCAACCCGCCGATCGACGACGTTGCCCTGCAGGGCTTTGCCGCCCGGCTCGTCCAGCAGGCCCGGGCCGAGGCTGGCGAGACCAGCGACTAGACTCGGCCCGAGACCAATCCGCACCGATCGAGGAGCCCAGCATGGCAGTGGCCCTAGCCCGCGACCTTCCGATGTTCATCGATGGGCGTTCCGCTGAGGCGTCTGACGGTGCCTGGCTGGAGGTCCACAACCCGGCCACGGGCGAGCTCGTTGGACGGGTCCCGGCGGGCACGCTGACCGACGTCGACACGGCCGTTGCAGCGGCCCGGGCGTCGTTCCGCGATGGGCGCTGGCGGAACATGGCGATGGCCGAGCGGGTGTCGATCATAAATCGGCTGGGCGACCTGCTCGATGAGCACGCCGACGAGCTTGCCCATCTCGAGACGCTCCAGACCGGCACGGCGTACAAGCTGCGGCGCGAATCCGATTTCGCCTTCGCCTCGGACAACCTGCGCTTCTTCGCCACCCAGATCCGGAACCTCGAGGGCAAGGCCGCGGCCGAGTACAGCGGCGTCCACACGAGCATGATCCGGCGCGAGCCAATCGGCGTGTGCGGCCAGGTTGCGCCCTGGAACTACCCGATGTGGATGGCGATCTGGAAGATCGGACCGGCCCTCGCGGCGGGCAACTCGGTCGTTCTCAAGCCGGCCTCGGCCACCCCGCTGACCACCATCCGCCTGGCCGAGCTGGCCAGCGAGGCGGGCATCCCGGACGGCGTCCTGAACGTGATCACCGGGCGGGGTGATGTCGTGGGCGCTGCCATCGCGGGCCACCCCGACGTCGACCTGATCAGCCTCACCGGCAATTCGGAGACCGGCCGCAAGATCCAGGCCCTGGCCGCCGGCAACGTCAAACGAGTCCATCTCGAGCTGGGCGGCAAGGCCCCATTCATCGTGGCCGCCGACGCCGACCTCGAGGCCGCCGCCCGCGGAGCGACTGCTGGAGCACTGACCAACGCCGGCCAGGACTGCACGGCCGCCACCCGGGCGTACGTCCAGCGGAGCGTCTACGGCGCCTTCCTGGCCCGCACGAAGGAGCTGTTCGAGGGGGTCCGGGTGGGTGACCCGTTCGACCCGACGACCGACATGGGCACCCTGATCAGCGCGGCCCAGGTCGATCGGGTCGATGGCTTCGTCCAGCGCGCTCGGGCCGCCGGGGCAACCGTGGTGACCGGCGGCCGGCGGCCTTCGGTCCCGGGCCTGCCCAACGGGGCCTTCTACGCCCCGACCCTGATCGCCGACGCGACGCAGGACAGCGAGATTGTCCAGCAGGAGGTCTTTGGCCCGGTCCTGGTGGTGCTGCCCTACGACACCGACGCCGAAGCGATCGAGCTGGCCAACGACACGAAGTACGGCCTGGCCGCCTCGATCTGGACCCGTGACGTGTTCCGGGCGATGGAGGCCGCGCGCTCACTGAACTTCGGCCACGTCCAGGTCAACGACCACCTGATGGTCACCAGCGAGATGCCCCACGGCGGCTTCAAGCAGTCGGGCTTCGGCAAGGACATGTCGGCCTACTCGTTCGAGGAGTACACCCAGGTCAAGCACGTGATGATCGAGCTGACCGGCGAGCAGGAGAAGGACTGGCACTACACGATCTTCGGCGACAAGAAGGCGTAGAGCGCCAAACTTGAGCGTGAAAATGAGGCTGGTGTCGCTGCGGGCTAAGGCCCTGACCGAAGGCGCCACATCCCACCCAGACGGCCGAACCGAGCCGGGGCGATCGGGCTGACTATCTCGAGTGCTCCGCGATCCAGTCCCAGCATCCTCGCCAGTAGCCCTCTGAAAGCCGATCCAGACCTCACGCCTTATCTTGGCCTCGGCCTGCAGCCTCGACCGATGGCCGGCGCGATGGGCCTGGTACAGCTTCTCGGGATTGGGTCACGGGAACATAGCCGAAGGGTAAAAAGCGGAGTGCGACAGGTCGGCTGGCACTCACGCGTTGTTCATGAGCAGCCCCACCCCTAAGAGCAGTAGGCCTACGCCAAGCAACACGACGCCGGCGAGATATCCGGTCCAAGGCGGCAGGCCCAGGTCCGGTCCCCGAGCGAGCGTGATCACCAGAGCGAGGACTCCGGTGACCGTGAGGATCAACCCGAGGAGAGCAGCCAGGTTCGCCTCCTGTTGAAGCGCGAAGGCCCGACTAGTACACGCAGTCCTTGCAGGACGAGCCAGTACCGACGATGACGAACCTGGACGGGCCGGCGGCGTTGTAGGCGGCGATCACGATGGCGTAGTAGGCCTGATGGCCATCCGCGTCGAAAGCCTCACCAAGGAGCTCCGTGCTCGGCCATACCCAGGACACCGAACCCTGCTCCGCGGGCGCCTTGGCGATCAGCTTGAGATCGGCCGACGGCAGCGACGTGTGCGGGACAAGGCACGGGTTGGGACCACTTGGCTTCGCCGGAATGAGGCACTTGGTCACGCCGTAGACGCGCATCTCGATGCCCATACCGGTCGCCTCCGTCCAGGTCACGGTGCGTCGTGAGTTCGGATAGTACCCGGTGCTGTCCTTCTGCCCGATCGGCTTCACGGTGAAGGTCACGTGTGTTGGGGACAGCGGTGGGACGAGCGGTGTCGCCTGGGGCTTCGGTATCGGCGAGCTGCTTGTTGCGGGACTGGAGGCGGCCGACGCGGGCGTCGGGGTTGGACCCGCCGACGGCGCGTCAACGCGCGACACATCGGTCGGGGTCGGGATCGGGGTGGCGTTGCCACAGCCCGCCACGAGGGCCACGGCGAGCACGACTATCGCCAAGCGCACGATCTGGAAGAGGGCCACTGAGGTCTCCAGCGGGAACCGCGGGCTTCCCGGCCCGCCCTACTGCTGCGGTCCTGGACTGACGAGGCCGAAGCCACTCGCGGTCCATCGAGCAGACTTTACACACGCGGCCTCGGGGGATGAAAGGGGTGTTTACGTCGTTCTGTCCCGCACCTGTCCATGGGCGTACCACTCTAAGGTGGCTCCGGTCGTCGGGCATCTTCGTCCGATCGCCTGGAGCCTCGAGATCTGGCCGGCGCGATGGGCCTGGTAGAGCCGTTCGGGATCGGGTCGGCGGGCCATGGCGAGAGCGTAGGCCGGACGGCGTGACAGGTCGGCCGTCGCCTCAGAGCGGAACGATGACCCGCCCGGCGGGCTGGGAGGCCAGGCGGGTCATTAGGAGGCGCTGGTTTACTGCTGTGGCCCCGGATTGACCAGGCCGTAGCCGCTCGAGCCACCCGGCACGATCCGGAAGGCCCGGTTAACGGGACCCGGATCCCGGAGCACGAGGGCTCCCCGGACGACACCCTGGACGGCTGGCAGGAGGATGAGGGCGGTGCCCGACGGACAGTTGACCGGTCCCGGATCGCGGAGCACGAGCAGGCCCGGGCTCAGGCGCCCGAACGGACCCGGGCCGATCCTGCGGCCACGCCAGACGGGCACTGGATGGGACCCGGGTCGCGGAGCACCGCCGCGATCGCGGTCGTCAGCGTGTCGCCGCTGGCGCAGCCGGTCGGACCGGGCCCGGCCGCCGGATCGGGCGGGGCGACGACAAGCCCGAGGGCATCGGCGGTCGCCTGGAGGCTGGCCGTGCCGACGGCGCAGTCGGCGGCGTTGAGTGGCAGGTCGGCGACGGTGCCGGGGGTCTGGGTCGGGCCTGGGTCCCCGGTGACGGTCACGCCCGGGGCGCAGCCGATCGGACCAGGGTTGATGAACACCGCGACGCCGGGAAGCCCGCCGAGCGCGGGATCGGCCGGCAGGGCGACCTCGAGGCCGCCGGGGCAGTTGGCCGGCCCCGGATCGCGCAGGACGCTGATCGGGGTTTGGATCGGTCCGGGGTCGGTAGCCGCCACGTTGGCCGCCCCGAGCACGAGGCTCGTCGTGGCGACCGAGCCGGCGAGGATGAGCTGGCCCAGGCGGGCCGCCAGATCACGCATCAGCAATCTCCCCATCATTGCGATACGGGCGGCGATGACAGCAACCTCTGGGCCGTCCGGGCCGAGAGTATGGGGCTGCCTCAGCCTGGCTAACGATCGTCCAACCGTTAACTGGTGCGCTCGGCCACCGTCCGAAAGTACGGCCGCCCCGTCACGCGAGGCCGTCATCCAACGCGGCGGATTGTCACCTGGGGTCGATCGAGTCCACGCCTGGCCGCCCGTTCGGCCGTCAGTCGGTCCGGATCCTCAGGGGTCATCTCCGAGCGTGCCCCGGCTTCGGTGCAGGGGTCTCCCAATATCGGCCGAAGGTCGGCTCAGGGGCCCGTATGGGCGGCGGCGGCTCGCTGGCCATGAAGAACCTCCTGGATCAGCTATGAACTCCCCGCTCAGCCGACTGGGGGGAAGTCCGGCCGAGCGGGGGTACGCAGATATTACGTCCCAATCCTAGGTACGCGGGGAGACGGTTGCGCCCGACTTGCACATGATCGAATGCGACCGCGCTCTCGCTCCCGTGTTCCCACCTCTTGCTCGGCTGTCTGGCCATCCCTAAGCTCGCCCCGGCTCCGCGTCAGGCAGTCGATCCCGCCCTGGCGGCCAGCCGAGCCGGAGCGACCGCGGCGGACTATCTCGGGTGCTCGGCGATCCAGTCCCAGCACCCTCGCCAGTAGCTCTCCGAGAGCGGATCCAGGTCACGGAGACGGGCATCCTCCTCATAGCGGCTGATCCACTCCTCAGCAGTCTCCGGCCTCATCCTGGCCTCCGCTTGCAGCCTGGATAGGTGGCCGACGCGATGGGCTTGGTACAGCTTCTCGGGGTCGGGTCGGCGGGACACGGCCGAAGGGTAGGCCAGAGGGCGTGACAGGTTGGGCGGCGGCTGGCAGTGACACCGACCCACAAGTGGTGTATCACTCCAAAGGTGCCCAGCCCAAATCATCCGGGGGGATCGTCTATGCGCCTGCTTATTGCGGTTGGTCTGCTCTCGGCGGTCCTTGTTGGCTGTTCCGCCAAGACCGGCGGGGCGCCGACCGAGCGCCCGACCGTCAATCCGTCATCGCTGAACGGTGCGGACCAGAGCGACGCCCCGTCCTCGGCCCCGGACGCCGCCCCGACCCAGCAGAAGCTCGGCGACGTGATTGACATCCAGTGCAGCGACGTTGACTGCATGAACGTCAGCGTGGACAAGGCGACGTTCGCGAAGCTCTACAAGGACTCAACCGGGACCTACAGCAACGACGTACCCGGCAAGGGCAATGTCTACCTCGCTTTCCATGTGACCTACAAGGCGACCGGAGCCAACGCTACGTATGGCTCGGCCGACTGGGCGGTCTATGTCGATGACAACGTCATGGACGGGCTGACGGCCGTCCTGAGCGGACCTAAGCCGGCGCTCCCCGATGGCTCACTGCCGGTGGGCAAGTCGGCTACTGGCTGGGTTGTCCAGGAAGTCCCGGCCACCGGGAGAGTCGTAGTCGCCTACCAGCCCGACGGCCCCGAGATCTTCGAGGTCGTCGTTCGCTCGAAGTAAGCGGGACGCAATCCGCCCCCGCGTGCGCCTGGCGTTTGCGCCCCGGTAGCTCGGGCGTGTGTGTTCCTATGCCCGGCCCTGCCGCAGCGTTGAAGCGAGCATCCCGAACAAGATCAGGGCGCCAATGAATGGAAGCGCGACCGCCCAGAAGTGGCGGTCTCCAAGACCTGACGGCGGGACGTCGAGCGCCTGGACTTGGGCAACCCCGAGCAGGATCGCCGAGAAGCCGACGGAGCCATACCACACGATTGCGCCACGCCGACGGCGGGCGGGAGTCGCGAGCTGACGCTGGTCAGAAGCGGCGCGGTCGCGTAGCTCAGTCCACCGAGCCATGACCGGCGCGTATGCCTCGAGCTGTTCCCCGAGGTGCTCGTTGGATGCATCCGCCCGGACAAGGTCGATCCATCGACTGTCGCAGTCTGCGAGGTCGTCCCGGACCGCTGCCCAAGCTGGATCAGGTGCCCGGAGTGCCCGCACGCGGCGGATCTGAGCCTCGGCATTCTTGATTGCACCGGACAGATGAGCCGGATCGGCGACGGACAGGGCCTTGATCGGCTTCCGCAGGTCGCTCAACCGATTGCTGAACCGGAGTGGTCGGCTCGTAAGGCCGATGCCCAGGATCAGCGCGAGCCAGCGTGGCAGCCCGAGGACCTGGGCCCAGAGCAATAGGCCAACGAGGGTCATGACGAGGATCGGCTGTGCCGATGACCGGATCGGGGATGGCGTCGAGCTGAAGACCGAGGACAGCGACATCAACGGCACCCGCGGCCAGGACAACAATCCCGGCGACAAGCCACGACCGGTCCTTCTGATCGCGCCACGTGGCGATGCAGCCACTCGCCGCGAACACGAGTGCAACAAGTTCGCCGACCGCCATTCAAGGCTCCGCGTCGAGATCCAACCCGAAGTAGCGTATGACGCGTGGACCAGCGGGTGGTCGTCGTTCTGTTGGCAGCCGCCACGGTGGTGGTCTTCGTCGCTGGGTACGCAATCGTGCGGACCACGAGGCAGGCCGGGCCGCCTTCGGTCGTAGAGCCCCTCGGGGACCTCCATCTCCTATACCGACAGGCCGGTCGCCCTGACCTCGGCGGGCTCTTCGGCCTACTTGGCATCGGGGTCGTTGCCTACGTCTTCGCGGGCTTCGTCGTTCTCTGGCTCGTCACGGGTTCCGGGACAGTCGGCGAAGGTGACGAGGTCTCGAACTTCGGGCAGTTGATCTGGTTCGGACCTGTGCTCGTCCTGGTCGGGCTCATTGTCGTTGGTCCGCGCGGGCGGCTGGCCGCGTTCTGGTTCCCACCCGGCCGACTGGCGATCGAGCGAGACTGGCTTGGCTGGGACCTGGACGGCCGGTCTGGTCGAGTGGCGTGGACCGATGTTCGGTCGATCAGAGGACAGGTCACCCGATGGACCCACCCGCATCCGAGGATCAAGGATCGCCACGGACGGACCGTCGGTCACGTCCCGGCCAAGGTCGTGGGCCCAGACCAGGTCGTCCATTGGACGCTCGACCTCGTCCTCGAAGCCCGGCCAGACCTGTTCGAACGGGTCGTCGGCGACTCGAGCTCTGTCGGCGTCGGCAGGCGCGACCTCCAGTAGTCAGCGTCGAGGCCTCGTAAGTAAACCGGTGGACCTTCGGTGCTGGCCCCTCGGCTCGGCGACCGGCCGTCGATCCGCCTCAGGCGGCCAGCCGAGCCGGAGCGACCGGGGCCAGAGTTTTCTCAGACCGCGTCTCCCCTTGCCCCCATCTCGGGCCGTCCCTATCGTCAGCCGATCGGAGTCGGCAGGCAGAGGGAGAGACATGACGCTGATCAACACGAACGGGATGGCGTTCATCGGGCCAGGGTCGGAGTGGTTCTGGACGGCCCTGAGCGGCCTGGTCCTTGCTACCACGTTTTTCGCCATCTACCGCCAGCTCCGGCTCCAGCGTGATCTGGCGGCCACCGAACAGGTGAGCAACCTGCTGAACGAGTGGTCGTCCGAGCGGATGTGCCGGGCCAAGCTCGCGGTCCTCGTCGCCCTCGACGCGGGAACGGAACCGCTCGACCTGCCGGATCGGGCCATATCCCACGTCGGCTACTTCTGGCAACGGGTGGGATATCTGGCGCAGCGCGGCCACATGGACCGCGGGCTCATCTACGAGCACGTGGGTGACCAGATCCAGGATTGGTGGTCCTACCTCCGCCCCCGAGTGCTCGCGGAGCGCGAGGCAGATGGAGATCCCGGTGAGAATTAAGCGCCCGATAAGCACCGCCGGCTAGCTCCAACGCGCCCCGGCCCCGCGTTCAGCCGGCGATCCCGCTCAGGCGGCTGGCCGAGTAGAGTCCCGCGCCGAGTTAGCCGAGGCTCCTGACCGGGCGCCTCACTCGAGCCGGACGATGTCGACCGAGATCTCCACCGCCGGAGTCGTGCCCCTGTTCTCGAGCCAGTGGCTCGTCTTCCGATCCTCGGGCCAGCCCAGTCCCGGCCCGTAGTCCGTGACGCGGCCGCCTCGATGGTCAGTGATCGTGCCTCGCAGGACGTAGACGGTGCCTGGTCTCCCAATGTGGTCGTGAAGCGGTCCGAAGACGCCTCCGGGCTCGAAGGTCACCATCCGCATTCGAAGTTGGCGTCCCTCCATGCCGTCAAGTTCAGGGCCAAGATCGACCGTGGCAAGAAGCTCGACCGCGACACCCTTCGTCTCAGGCGGCACCTGTTCATCGCTCACCGTTGCTCTCCTCTTTGGCCAGCCGAGCCGGAGCGGCCGGGGCTGTCTTGCCGGGCTTAGGATGGCGGCGCGCAATGGGTCCCGCAGAAGCCGCCGAGTCGGAGCGACCGGGGGTTGAGGAGTACCTTGGCGTGGCCCGCGCGGGAGCGCAGGGCCCTTGGCCTGCGACGCGGCGCGGCCCCGGCGGGTTCGTAGCGGCCACGGATGGAGGACGGGTGCGGATCGAGCGTTATGAGGCTGATCGCGGCGCATTGCTGTCACTATTCGCGCTGGCGGATAACTCGGCGGCCCATATCGCCACTTATGTCTCCCTCGGTGAGATCCTCGTTGCCCGGGATGGCCTGCACATCGTGGGTCATGCCCAGATCGTCGATTCGGACGAAGCCGGCGTTCTGGAGCTGAAGAGTCTCGCGGTTCTCGAGACACGCCAGGGCGAGGGGATCGGTCGCGCACTGGTGGAGGCCGCGATCGGACGCTGTCGCGAGCGCAACAGCCATCGGCTGATCGTCTCGACCGCCGCCGCTGCCGTGGACACGCTCCGCTTCTACCAACGCCGCGGCTTTCGGATGTTCCGGGTGGTGCAGGACGCCTTCGGGCCAGCGACGGGCTATCCGGAAGGGCTGCTGCTCGATGGGATCCCGCTTCGCGACCAGGTATTCCTCGAATTCGAGGTCGAATCGTGAGCCGCTGCGGTCAGCGGCTGAGCCCCCGGACCGCTGAGGCGTGGGATCTCCCGCTGGGAGGCTGCGGCGCGTCTCCGTGGCCTGGGGCGACGCTCGGAGCTGTTCTGGCGGGATGCCTGGGAGTGGACGAAAAGCGCATCTGGCCGATGATGGCCGCATGAAGATCACGACAGGGGTTCATCGGATCGGTTCTGGACTCGTGAACGCGTACCTGGTCGAGGAGGGCGGCGAGGTCACGATCATCGACGCCGGCATGCCCGGCTACTGGAACGACCTGCCGGCTGAGCTCGGGGCGATGGGCCGTTCGCTCGCCGACGTCCGGGCGGTGGTCCTGACCCACGGACACTCCGACCACATCGGCTTTGCCGAGCGAGCCCGGGTCGAGCTGAAGGTTCCGGTCTCGGTCCACGAGGTTGATGCGGCGCTGGCCCGGGGCGAGACGCCCAACCCGGCCAAGGGTGCAGGCCCGATCCGGATCGGACCGCTCCTTCGATTCATGCTCCTCGGCCTGCGCAACGGCGCATTCCGGACGAAGAATCCGGTCGAGGTGTCCACCTTTGGGGACGGCGCGACCCTCGATGTGCCCGGAGCGCCGAGGGTCATCCTCCTGCCCGGCCACACCCCGGGCAGCGCGGCGCTCCATGTCCCCAGCCTGGGGACGCTGTTCGTCGGCGATGCCATGGCCACGGTCTCGGTCGCATCGGGCAAGACAGGGCCGATGATCGCTCCGTGGAGTGCCGATCGGACGACCGCGGTTGCCTCACTCGCTCGACTCGACGGCATCGAGGCTGCCTGGCTGCTGCCCGGCCATGGACAGCCCTGGACCGGGGGCGTGGAGGCCGCGGTCAGCAAGATCCGCGACGACGCCAGGAGCGCGTCTGCTCCTGCCCGATAGGCCGTTCAACCGCTGGCCATCCTCTGCCCTCGAGCGGATGGGACGGTCCGGGTCTACGCTTGTCCGGCTGCGGTTCGCACACGATCTTCGGAGACAGTAGGCCCGGATGCGACCACTTCGCTATTCCATCAACGTCACCTTGGACGGATGCTGCGATCACCGCGAAGGCATTGCGGATGAAGAGTTGCACCGCCACGCGGCCGAGACGCTTGCCCAGGCCGATGCCCTTCTCTTCGGCCGCGTGACCTACCAAATGATGGAGTCAGCTTGGCGGCTGTCGGCGCCGTCGGGAGCGATGCCCGACTGGATGGAACCGTGGATGGAACCCTTCGCTAAGACGATCGACGCGGCGAAGAAATACGTGGTGTCGAGCACCCTCGAACAGGTCGATTGGAACGCCGAGCTCGTGCGCGGGGACCTGGGCGAGGCTGTCCAGCGGCTCAAGGCTCAGCCCGGCAAGGGGCTGCTCGTGGGCGGCGTGACGCTTCCACAGGCCCTGGCGGAGCTGGGCTTGATCGATGAATACGAGTTCGTCGTCCAGCCCCGGCTCGTGGGCCATGGCCGGACGTTGTTCGCGGGCCTGTCGAAGCCTCTCGAATTAAAGCTGGTGAGCCGGCTGGAGTACGCCTCGGGGGCCGTCGCGATGCGGTACGTACCGGCAGCCTAGTCACCGGGCGTGCCCGCGGAGCGTGGCTCCGACTACCCGTAACGAAACCTAACCACCCGCGTTCCTCCATAGGGCAAGCAACGTGCCTCGACGGCCAGCGTTGCGCCGGCGGCTCATTCCAAGAAGGGGAAGGGGTGGCTGGCGCGGCGCTGGCTGCGACGGCGCAATCAAGCGAATCCCGAAAGGATCCTGCCAATGCCCTACCAGCGCTTGGCCAAGATCGTCCTCGACCAGTGGCGGGAGGTCGAACGACGCCTGGAGGAGCTGCCCGCCGATTCGCACGATGCCGACGGGCTCAAGGTCGAGATCTATCTGCTGCGCGAGGAGTACCAGCACTTGGTCGAGGCGGCTGTGGCCCATCACCGGCCCGTCCCGCCGCCCCTTCCTGAACCCTGAAAGCCATCCGTCAGCGGGCCTATCCAGCCGGGCTGGCGCTGGTCGACCCAGTGCTAGCGGGATCGACCGGTGTCGTCGGTGCGGGCCGAGGCTCGTCGCTCCGCGGCTCGATAGTCGCCTTGCGCGGATCGTTCGGTCAGGTCGGCCATATCGCTGTCGGCAGTGGCGTCGGCAAGTTCGATGACGGTCGACTCAGCCATTAGTCGGGCGGCCGTCGCGGTCCGGGCCGCCGATGCTTCCGCCAGGGTCATCGAGGCCAGGGCGTCCTTGGCCGCGGCGGCCGTCGCCTGGGCGGCCTCGGCAGCTTCGGCGGCTGCCTCGGCAGCAAGCCTGGCTGCCAACGTTCCGCGTCGAGCGACAGCAACGGCTCGCTCGGCCTCGCGCCAGCTCTCGAGGGCCTCAGCCGTCGTGGACCCCTCTCGATGTTCGTCGGTCATGCGCCGAGGGTAGCGCCTCGAGGGCCCCACCGGGCATTGCAAAAGAGCCGACGTCGACCCTGAATGGGTGCTGCGTCAGCCAAGGCCCTCAACCGAGTGGCGAGACCGGCGGCGCGCGGCGAACCCGGGTGTGGGTCCACCTGCCCGCGAAACCCGCCAGAGTCGCACACCCGATCCCGGCTTCGGCCAGCTGACTGCCATGCTCGCTCCGAAGATCCCGGTCCGCGGGCGCTCGCCGTTCCGGTGAGGGGCAGTTGGCTGGGTCTCCAGGCGCCGCAGGACCTCGCCCAGCGTGGGCAGGCGGCGGGCGGACCGCTCGCGCTCGTCCGCCTCTTCGATCCAGCGGAGCTCGGCCGCCTTGCGATTTTCCACGTGCTTCTCCTGGTCTCGGATGGGAGGCAATCCCGGCGCACCCGCCTCACCGCGAGCCGTCGTCAACTCTTACCCGTGACCAGTCGAGGGAATACTGCCACGCCTGACAGGCGGCTTGCATTCCCCTTTCAACAAAAAGAGGATTGGACGTCTCGACCGGATCGGGGCCGCGTCGCGCACGCCGACGCTGAAATCCGGTGCCCTCGCGGTCATACTCATGGCAGGCCCGCCGGCAAATCCCCCCTCGCTGGCGGGCCTCTTCGCGCCCATGAGGGCTCGCCAAGTGCCGGCCGCTCTGACTGGTCAGAGAGAGCGGCCGGCGCCGCAGGTTAGCCAGGGCCGCATAACGTCCCGGTAAAGGCTCAGGTCAGGGAGTGCGCGCCCCTGAGGCGTCACTGCCGGCCTGGGTGCCAAGGGCCGACCGCGCCCCTCGGGGTACAAGGACGCGGTCGGCGATGATGGACGATAGGCAACCGGGGCTAAAGGGAACGTAAGCATTGGCTCGGACGCAGCAACGCCGGCGGCACCAGCATTCGGTTCCGTCGGCGTTGCGTTGTACCTTCGGCTTGTCCGGGTGCCCCAGGCACTGTTCCCGGTCAAGGCGTGTCCTGACCATACAGGAGCTGCCCTGACGCAAGCCTGAACGACGGGCCCAACGAGCATTGCAGACGCATATCAGTCACGCGGCCCCGGCCCGCAGGCTGCCGGCCTGCCCACGAATCGGCGATACTCGGCGAAGACCAATCGAGACCGGGAGGACCACCACCGCCGTGCCGCCGATCGACGAGCTGACCCGCATCGAGCCCGTGTACCTGGAACGGCTTGAGAAGCAGGGCGTGTTCACGACGGGAATCCTGCTCGAAGTGTCGGAGACCCCAACTCGCCGCCAGAGCCTGGCGGACCACGTCGGGGCCACGATCAACGATGTCGCCACCTGGCGCGACGAGGCCCTCATGCTCAACCTGGCCAGCTTCGGGCCGACCGAGCACCAGCTCATGATCCAGGCCGGCATCCGCGGTCTCAAGGGCATCGTCGACCTCGACCTGGCTGCCTTCAAGGCAAGCCTCGTACGCCCCGCCCTCCAGCTCGGCCTGGAGACGGTCGACGACCTGCGGGTCGAGGGGTGGTGGGACCAGGCCCGCACCCTCGAGGACGAGTAGGCCCCGAATGTGCAACTCCACGGGGATCGCGTTTGCCGAGCGGGTGCTGGCACCGGACATGATCGGCGGTCGGGACGTCCTCGAGGTCGGCGCGAGGGACGTCAATGGATCGATTCGCCCGTTCGTCGAATCACTCACGCCGGCCAGGTACGTGGGCGTCGACATCGAGCTCGGCCCCATGGTCGACGAGGTCGTCGATGCCACCGGGTTGGTGGATCGATTTGGAGTGGGCTCGTTCGACGTTGTCCTGACGACGGAGATGCTGGAGCACGTCCGCGATTGGCCGACCGTCGTCAGCAACCTCAAACGCGTCCTCCGGCCGAACGGGATCCTGCTAGTGACGACCCGTTCGCTCGGGTTCCCTTACCACGGATATCCATTCGACTTCTGGCGGTACGAACCAGATGACATGCGGGCGATCTTCGCCGATCTGGACGTGCTCGCCGTCGAGACCGACACGGACGCGCCCGGGGTCTTCCTGCTCGCCCGCCAGCGGCCTGGTCCGCACGAGCCAATTCCAGTCCCGGCCCTCTATTCGATGATCCTCGGCCGGCGGGCGGTTCGCGTGCACGGGAGTTCAGGTTCGCCTGTTCAATGTGCGCCACCGGCTTAGCCCGTGGATCGCAGCGCTTCGGCGTTCCACGTCGCGGACAATTCGTCACCGAGTCATCTGGCCGGCCTGGCGGCTCGTGCCGTTTCGAATGAAGTCCGGAATCAAGCGAATCGCTCGACGGGCCTGAATCGGCGTGAAGCCCGGAATCGGCAGATCGCTGCTGGCGACCATGGCGGGGTTGGCCACGATGATCACGATCGTGGCGCTGGCGATCCTGGTCTTCCTGAACCCGCTCTACGTCGGCTTCGAGCAGGAGCGAACCGGCGTTCCGGTCCTGACCGGCTACGACCAGACGACGGTCCAACGGGTGACCAACTCGATCCTCCACGACCTCGTCTTCGGGCCACCCGACTTCGACGTCCAGGTCGCCGGCGTGCCCGTCCTGGGCGAGCGGGAGCAGGCCCACATGGCCGACGTTCGAAACGTGTTCTTTGCCTTCGGTGCCCTGGCTTTGCTGGCGATCCTGATCCTGGTCAACCTGCTCATCGTCGGTCGAAAACAGGCCTGGTTTCGGCGCGCCGTCCGGCACGGGGCGATCGTGCTCGCCTTCATCGTCGTCATCCTGGGGATCCTGGCCGCAGTCGCCTTCGACACCGTCTTCGAGACCTTCCACAAGCTGTTCTTTCCGGCCGGCTCGTTCGACTTCGACACCAGCTCGAAGCTGATCCAGCTCTTTCCCGACCAGTTCTGGTTCGAGACCTCGCTCCTGCTCGGCCTCGTGATCCTGGGCCTGTCGGGATTGGTCGCGGTGCTCTCATCGGGCGGGCGCGAGGACCCGAGCCCGGCATGACGGCCCGCCGGAAGGAGCCGCCGGGCCCTGGCGGGCCGTCCGGGGATGGCGCGCCGCTGCTGCCGGTGGAGGTCGCCCGTCAGCAGATCCTGGCCGCCATCGACGGACCGCTGCCGGCTGAGGAGATCCAGATCACGGCCGCCCTCGGCCGGGTCATTGCGGCCGAGGCGCGGGCGACCACCGACCTGCCGCCCTGGGACAACAGCGCGATGGACGGCTACGCCGTGCTGGCCGCCGACCTCAGCGGGGCCAGCGAGGCGAACCCGGCCGTGCTCCAGATCGTCGGCGAGGCGGCGGCCGGCAAGCCGTCGTCCGTCGGCGTGACGCCCGGTCACGCCGTCCGGATCGCGACCGGCGCAGCGCTGCCCGCCGGCGCCGACACGGTTGTCCAGGTGGAGCTCACGACGGCGCACACCGCCCAGGGCGGTCCGGCCGGCGGCCGGGGCCGGCAGGCCGATGGCCCGCTCCCGGCGGCC
>CAVQYU010000006.1:0-175928 GCA_963718285.1 uncultured Chloroflexia bacterium
AAGCCTTCGCTCCCCGCTCCACGCCGCGGTCCGTCCGCGGCTCCCTCCGCTGCCCAACGAACCCACTCGTCAGCACGACGGGTGGGTTCGCTCTTTCTCGTGGTGCCGTGGCCGGTGCGGCCAGGCCGAGCCTCGGTGCGGCCGGCCGATCGCCGGGGTTCTTCCGGATTACTAACCCGGGAGGTAGTAAGGAAGGAATCGGCCCGACGCGCGGCTGTCGCGAGGCTGGATCGGTCCGATCTGAGCGTGGAATCCGCGTGCGCCGGCCGGGACGCCCGCGAGAGGGCCTCGATTGCTTCCATACCACTCCGCCGGTTGGTATTCCGGAACAAGCTGAGCCAAGCAGGGTGACTGGGCGACGGGGGCGGGGAGACGGGGACGGGGAGACGGGGACGGCGGAACGAGCGGCACGCTTGGTCGGGAGGCCCCAACGGCGCTGCTATACTCGAGACGTGCCCTTGACTGACCGCAGCAGTGGAGGCGTGCCTCAATGACGCGCCAGCCGCTCACCGTCGCCGTCGTCGGCGCCACCGGGCTCGTCGGGCGAACGATGATCCAGGTCCTCCTCGAGCGGGGCTTTCCGATCGGTGAGCTTCGGCTTATGGCGTCGGGACGTTCGGCCGGGCGGACGACCAGCGTCGGCCGCGCCGCGTACCCCGTGATCGAGGCCACGCCGGAGGCCTTCGCCGGGGTCGACATCGCCTTGTTCTCGGCCGGTGGCTCGGTTTCCGAGGAGCTGGCACCCGCCGCGGTTCGTGCCGGGGCGACCGTGATCGACAACTCGAATGCCTGGCGGATGGACCCCGACGTGCCCCTGGTCGTGAGCCAGGTCAACCCTGACGACGCGGCCGGCCATGCCGGGATCATCGCCAACCCGAACTGCTCGACGATGCAGCTCGCGCCGATCCTGATGGCCCTGCGCGACCGGGTCGGCCTGGAGCGGGTCGTCGTCGACACCTACCAGTCGGTCTCGGGGACCGGGGCCGACGCCCAGGCCGAGCTCGAGGCGCAGATCGGTGAATACGTGGCCGGCGAACCGATCACGAGCTCGGTCTACCCCCACCAGATCGCATTCAATGCCCTGCCCGAGATCGACGTATTCCTCGACAACGGCTACACCCGCGAGGAATGGAAGGTGGTCACCGAGAGCCGCAAGATCCTGCACCTGCCCGACCTGCGGATCAGCTGCACGGCCGTCAGGATCCCGGTCTTCGTGAGCCACTCGGAAGCGGTCCATGTCGAGACCAGCCAGCCCATCACGCCCGATGTGGCGCGAGTCCTGTTCGCGGCGGTGCCCGGGGTCGTGGTCCAGGACGACCCGGCGACCCACGAATACCCATTGGCGACCGAGGCCACCGGCCGAGACGAGATCTTCGTGGGCCGGGTTCGGCAGGATCCCTCGATTCCGGACGGGCGCGGCCTGGCCCTGTGGGTCGTCAGCGACAACCTGCGCAAGGGCGCGGCCACGAACGCGGTCGAGATCGCCGAGCTGATCACCGAGCGAGGCTGGATCCGGCCGGCAGCCGAGCGCCGGGCTCAAGGCACCGGCGCGAGCCTGGCCGCGGCCGGCCGGAAGGCATGACCGAGCCCGATCGCGGCGCAGCCCTCGAGACGATCGCCGCCGAGGTCCGCGCCTGTACTCGCTGCCGCCTGCACGAGACTCGCACGAAGGCGGTGCCCGGTGAGGGCAACCCCGAGACCGAGGTCGTGTTCGTGGGCGAGGGCCCGGGCTTCAACGAGGACCGCGAGGGACGCCCGTTCGTCGGTCGAGCCGGGGCACTCCTGGTCAAGTTCCTGGCCACCCTTGGCTGGCAGCGTGACGACGTGTTCATCACCAACATCGTCAAATGCCGCCCGCCCGAGAACCGTGACCCCGAGCCGGACGAGATCGCAGCCTGCGCCCCATACCTCCGGCGCCAGCTCGAGATCCTCGATCCGGCCCTCGTTGTCACCCTCGGCCGGCATTCCCTCGGCCGGTTCATGCCCGGCGAGCGGATCTCGGCGGCCCACGGCACGGTCCGACCGGTCGATCCGTCGACCGGTGCCGCCAATGCCCTGGCGTTCGCCCTGTACCATCCTGCCGCCGCTCTCCGGGCTACGGAGATCGAGCGAACCAGCTACGCCGACGTCGCCCGGATCCCGGCGGCCCTGGTCGAATCCAGGACCCGCCGGACGGCAGCGTCGGCCACCGCTGCCGCCACGCCGGCGGCCCCGGACGCGCCGGAGCCGGCACCAATCGAGTTGAGCCCAGCCGGGCTCGACCCAGCCGGGCCAATCGCTGCCGGGCCAATCGCTGCCGAGGCAACCGCAACCGAGCCGGCACACGCCGAGCCTGCCGCGCCTCCACCAGGCTTCATCATTCCGTCCGACCCGTCCGGCTCGGACGACCAGCTCACCCTCTTCTGAGAGAAAGAACCAACCTCACCTATGGCATCTGAAACCAAGCCGCTTCGCATCATCCCGCTCGGCGGGGTCGGCGAGATCGGCAAGAACATGTACGTCTTTGAGTACGGCGAGGACATCGTCGTCATCGACTGCGGCCTGATGTTCCCCGACGAGGAGATGTTCGGGATCGACCTGGTCATCCCCGACATCAGCTACCTCAAGGAGCGCCGGGCCAACGTCAAGGCCTTCCTGATCACCCACGCCCACGAGGACCACGTCGGCGGCCTGCCGTACATCCTGCCCGAGTTCCCGGGCGTGCCGGTCTATGCCTCGACCCTGGCCCGCGGCCTGCTGGGCAACAAGATCAAGGAGCATCGCCTCCACAACAACGAGCTCAAGCCGCTCAACCCGGGCGACGAGATCCAGATCGGGCCGTTCACCGTGATCCCGTTCCGGATCGGCCATTCCATCCCCGATGCGATGGGCATCGCCCTGCGCACGCCGGTCGGCGTCGTCGTCCACACCGGCGACTTCAAGTTCGACCACACCCCGGTCGACGGCAAGCTGTCCGACTTCCACATCCTGGCCCGGCTCGGCGAGGAGGGCGTGATCTGCCTCCTGTCAGACTCGACCCGGGCCGAGAATCCCGGGCTACACGCCCGTCCGAGCGGACGGTCGGCGAGGCGTTCCGCGAGATCATGGAGCCGCTCGACGGCCGGGTCATCGTGGCCACCTTCGCCAGCAACATCGCCCGCGTCCAGCAGGTCCTCGACGCGGCCGCTTCGTTCGGGCGCAAGACGGCCGTGATCGGTCGGTCGATGGAGCAGAACTTCCGGATCGCGACCGACCTGGGCTACCTCAAGTACGACCCGGCCATGATCGTGGCCAAGGACCGGATCAACGAGGCCGGCAACTCGAACGCTGGTCATCGCCACGACCGGTGCCCAGGGCGAGCCGATGGCCGGCCTGGCCCGAATGGCCAACCGCGACCACCGTTTCGTCGAGATCCAGCCGGGCGACACGGTCATCGTCAGCGCCAGCCCGATCCCGGGCAACGAGGAATACGTCAGCCGGACGATCGACAACCTGTTCAAGGCCGGGCGCGAACGTCTTCTACCACACGATCAAGCGGGCCCACGTCTCGGGCCATGCCAGCCAGGAAGAGCTCAAGCTGATGCTCGGCCTGACCAAGCCGAAGCTACTTCATCCCGATCCACGGCGAGTTCCGGATGCAGGTCCAGCACGGCCGGCTGGCGGTCGAGACCGGCGTCGAGCCGGGCAACGTGTTCATCATCGAGAACGGCATGCCGATCGAGATCTTCGGCGACGGAGTCGCCCATCGCGGCCAGCCGGTCCCGGCCGGCTACGTCTTCGTCGACGGCCTGTCGGTGGGCGAGGTCGGCGAGATCGTCCTGCGCGATCGGAAGGCGCTCGCCAACGACGGCATGTTCATGATCGTGGTCACCGTCGACAAGCAGACCGGCGACATCGTCGGGCGTCCCGAGATCATCACCCGGGGCTTCGTCAAGGGCAACGAGCAGGATCCGCTGGTCCCCGGCGCGATCGAGCGGGTCATGTCGTCGATCGCCAACCCGGGCAATCACATCAGCGAGATCGCCCTGCTCAAGGTCCAGATCAAGGACGGCGTTTCGCGCTACCTGTACGAGCAGACGAAGCGCCGTCCGATGGTCTTCCCGGTCGTCGTCGAGATCTGAGATGACCTCACGGCGGCGGGCCGCGCCGCGCAGTGACCACCCGGTCCAGCCCTCGACGGCGCGGCGGCGGGGGCAGCCTCAAGTCGATCCCGAGGTCGTCCGGTCCCTCGTCGGGATCGCCATCCTCGTCGTCGGGATCGTGACCCTGATCGCGCTCCTCCTGCCCGGCCGGGGCCAGCTGACGGACCTCTGGCGGAACCTGATCGCGCCGTGGTTCGGCACCGGTCGCTGGCTCCTGCCGCCGATCCTCATCGTGGCCGGGCTCTTCGTCCAGCGGGCCCGGGGCGACGGCGGCCGGTGGGGCCTGGCGCTGCTCGGGGCGGCCGTGGCCTACGTCGGCTTTCTTGCCGCGATCGACGGGCCGAACATCGCGAACGGCGGCCGGATCGGCCGATTCGTCGGTGACGGCCTGGCGGGCCTGATCACCCACCCGGGCTCATTCGTCGTGTGCGTCGCGCTCGCCATCGTCGGGCTCCTGCTGGCCCTCGACATGTCCCTGCCCACGCTGCTCAAGCCCCTCGGCCGGGGCGCCCGGACGGTCGGCGCGGCCCTGACCGCGCCGGCGGCCGAGGACGACGCCAAGGCCGGTTGCGAATGGGCGCCGCGTCCGTCGCGAAGGACCGCCCTGCCGGTGGCTGCCGCCGCGGAGCCCGCCGGTGATCGACGACCGGCGACGCAGCCTCGAACGGCGCAGCGGGACGCGGGCAACCAGCCCGGCCCAGATGAGCCAGACGATCTGGGCGGGCCGAGGCGACGCCCGCGAGATTCGGAGGCCTGGCCGGCGTCGGGCGCCGGGCGGGCCGTATGGGTTGGCCGGGGCCGCGCTCGGGGCGGGCGGCGTCGCCGGAGCGGCCGGGCGCGGCTCCGTCGCTCTGGCGCGGCGGCCGCGATCGAACCGGTCGAGACCCTGAGCAGCGTGCCCTGGACCCTGCCGGGGACGTCGATCCTCGAGATCCGGCCGCCGGGCAAGACCGGTGGCGGGATGGACCACGCCGAGAACATCCGGGACATCGAGGAGAAGCTGCGCAGCTTCGGCATCGACGCCCGGGTCGTCGGCACGAACACCGGCCCGGTCGTGACCCAGTACGAGGTCCGGCCCGAGAAGAACGTCAAGCTGTCCCGGATCGAGGGCCTCCAGGATGACCTGGCGATGGCCCTCGCCGCGCGCTCGATCCGGATCGAGGCCCCGATTCCGGGCAAGGACGTCGTCGGGATCGAGATCCCCAACCACAAGAGCGAGATCGTCGGCTTCCGCTCGCTGATCGAGGATGCCGACATGCTCGCCGCGACGAGCCGGCTGACGTTCGCCCTCGGCCGGGATGTCTCCGGCCAGCCGTACGCCGTCGACCTGGCCAAGATGCCCCACCTGCTCGTGGCCGGGGCCACCGGCTCGGGCAAGAGCGTGTGCATCAACGCCCTGATCACCAGCCTGCTGATGCACGCCCGGCCGGACGAGGTCCGGCTGATCCTGGTCGACCTCAAGCGGGTCGAGCTGGCGCCCTACGACGGCCTGCCGCATCTGCTCCAGCACGTGATCGTCGAGCCACACGAGGCCAAGGCGGCCCTCAACTGGGCGGTCCACGAGATGGAGGACCGCTACAAGCGCCTGGCCTCGCACACCGTCCGGAACATCGCCGCCTACAACGAGAAGGTCGATCCGAGGAGCGGATGCCGTTCGTGGTCCTGATCATCGACGAGCTGGCCGACCTGATCATGCGCGAGGGCCGCAAGGTCGAGGACCCGATCGTCAAGATTGCCCAGAAGGCCCGGGCGGTCGGGATCCACCTGGTCCTGGCCACCCAGCGGCCGAGCGTCAACGTGGTCACCGGCCTGATCAAGGCCAACGTGCCCAGCCGGATCGCCTTCGCGATGGCCTCCAACGTCGACAGCCGGACGGTCCTCGACCAGCCCGGCGCCGAGGACCTGATCGGGCGCGGCGACATGCTCTACCAGCCGGTCGACCTGCCCCGGCCGGTCCGGCTGCAGGGCGTCTTCGTGAGCGACAAGGAGGTCACTGCGGTCACCTCCTTCTGGCGCGAGCAGGCCGAGGGGCCGTTCTACGACGAGTCGATCTTCGCCTTCGTCGACGGCGACGAGAACGGCAGCGGCCAGTTCGGCTGGCTGGCCAAGATGTGCCGAGGACGACATGGTCGTGCAAGGCCGCCGAGCTGGTCACGAGCACCGGCCGGGCGAGCACGTCCTCGCTCCAGACCAAGCTCAAGGTCGGCTTCAGCCGCGCCTCGCGCCTGATGGACGAGCTCGAGCGCTACGGAATCATCGGGCCCCAGGATCCGCGTAACCCGGCCTCGCCCCGGATCGTCTACGGCTCGGACAACTGGCTGACCAGCCTCGAAGCGGTGGACGACCCGGGCGACTGACGATTGATCAGCCGGGACCATCGACACGACGGGGTATCCTGTTGGGCCGGCCCCGGTGGCGCGGCCAGACGGATGGCCTCCAGCGCGGCCCTGATCACGCCTTACCCATCCGAACCGAGACGACCAGCAACCCGATGACCACTCGAGACCAGGCCAGCCGGCGCGCGGCAGAGGCTCGCGCCGATGCCGCCCGAACCGGCCCCGGCGGCGGAGCCCCCGCAAACGCCTCAACGCGCCCGTCGTCGCGCCCGTGCCAGCTCGGCGAGCAGCTCGATGGCGAGCCTGCCCGAGCGCCTGCTGGCGGCTCGCGAGCGCAAGGGCGTCGACCTGTTCCGGGCCGAGCGCGACACGAAGATCCGGGCCCGTTACCTGGCCGCCCTCGAGCGGGGCGACTATCGCGAGCTGCCCGGCGCGGTCTACACGAAGGGCTTCCTGCGCAACTACGCCCTGTACCTGGGCCTCGACCCGGACGAGATCCTGCTCCAGTGGCGGCGGGAGCGAGGCGAGGGCACGGCACCGATCCGGTGCCGTCGTGCCGCGCACGGTCAATGCGCCGCGCCAGGGGATCACGATCTCGCCCCGGGTCTTCGGCGGGCTCCTGCTCGCCCTCGTCGTCGTGGTGGTGGTCGGCTACGTGGCCACCCAGCTCGTGCGCTTCTCGAAGCCGCCCACGATCGCGGTGACCGACCCGAGCACGGCCGTGGCCACCGTCGACGACTCGGCGACGACCTACACCCTGCGCGGCACGACCAGCGCCGGGGCAACGGTCTCGGTCACGATTCCAGGCCGCGACCAGCCGATCCAGGTCACGGCTGGCGACAGCGGGGCGTGGACGGTCGATGTCGAGCTCCGGCGTGGCCGAAACGAGTTCAGCCTGACCGCCACGGACCCCGACACGGGCAAACAGGCGGACACGCCGTATGCCCTGGTCATCAACGTCCCGATCTCGACGATCGTCACGCCCGGCCTGACCCTCGACCAGCCGGCCGAAGGCGCGACGTTCGAGAACGGGGCGATCCTCGTCCAGGGCTCGGCCACGAACGCGACCCAGGTGACCGTCAGTGCGGCCTTCAGCGGCGCGACCGGGACCGGGACCGGCAGCAAGGCGCCCGCCAGTCCCGCGCCGCCGCCGATGCAGAGCGCCAGCGTCGGCTCGGATGGCACATTCAGCGTGCCCTACACCCTGGCGGCGGGCAAGTGGACCCTGACCGTCACCGCCGCCGGTTCGGACGGCAAGACCACCTCGCTGACCCGGACCGTGACGGTGGCCTTCAAAGGCGTCAACCTGGTCGTCGCGATCAAGGGCGGCTCGGCCTGGATCCTGGTCTGGGAGGATGGCGTGGTCGACAAGACGATCGGGGCCGGCGGCAAGACCATCAACGACGGCAAGACGTTGACGTTCACGGCCCAGAGCACGATCGAGGTCCGGACCGGCAAGTCGAGCGTGACCTTCTTCACCTTGAACGGCCAGTCCCTGGGCTCGCTCGGCGCGGCGGCGAACCCTGAAACGTGGCTGTTCGCGCCGCCGGCGCCGCCCAAGAAGACGAACCATACGTGACCGAGCCAGAGGTCGACCTGCCCGGCCTCGCTGAGCGGCTCCAGGCGGCCTGCCTGGCTGCCGGCCTGAGCGTCGCCACGGCGGAGTCGTGCACGGGTGGACTGGTCGCCCACGAGCTGACCGAGATCCCCGGCTCGAGCGGCTATTTCGTGGGCGGGATCGTGGCCTACGCCGACGCCACCAAGCGGACCGCCCTGGGCGTGCCGGCCGAGCTGCTCGAGCGCCACGGTGCCGTCAGCGCTCAGGTCGCCCGGGCGATGGCCGAGGGTGCCCGGCAGCGCCTCTCGGCCGACCTGGCTGTGGCCGTGACCGGGGTCGCCGGGCCAGATGGCGGCAGTGACGCCAAGCCGGTGGGCTTGACCTACATCGCCCTCGACGGACCGGCTGGCTGCGAGGTTCGACGCTTCGTCTGGCCCTTTGATCGTTCGGCCAACAAGCGGGCGAGCGCTGCCGCCGCCATCGAGCTCCTGATCTCGGCCGCGACCGGGTGACCGGCCGGTGACCCGCAGCGTCGAGGAGATCGGCCGAGGGACTCGAGCCCAGTCGGCCGCCCCGGCCAATCACAGCCGGCGAGCGGATCCACGTGATCGGTGCGGCCGGCAGCGCCGCCGCCGCTTCGCTCCTGCTCGGCCAGGCGGCCGGCGGCCAGATGTCCGGCTGCGACTCGGGCGAGCCGTCGGCCTACAGCCTGGGAGCCGAAGCCGCGGGGATCCCGATCGCCTGGCAGCACGCGCCCGGCCCACGTGGTCGACGGCGACGGACGGCCGCGGACCGACCAAATCGCGGTGAGCAAGGCCCTGACCTCGGTCAATCCGGATCATCCCGAGCTGCTGGCCGCGCATGCCGCGGGTATCCCCGCGACGAGCTGCCAGCAGCTGATCGCCGACGCCGCGGCCGGCCTTGGCGGCACGCTCCTCGCCGTCGCCGGCACGCACGGCAAGTCGACCACGACGGGCTGGCTGGTTCACCTCCTGAACGAGGCCGGCGAGGATCCCTCGGCCTTCGTGGGGGCCCTGCTGCCGGCCGCGCTCGTCGGCGGCCAGGCGGCTTCGGTGGTCCGGATCGGCCGAGCCGGCGGGCCATTCGTGGTCGAGGCAGACGAGTACGCCGGCAACTTCGACCCGTATCGCCCGCGGATCGGGGTCGTGCTCAACGCCGATTGGGACCATCCCGACGTGTTTCCCGATCGGGCCGCCGTCGTGGGCACGTTCGAGGCCTGGATCCGGCGCTTCGGGCCCGATCCGACCCTGGTCGCGAACGCCGGCGATGCGGGCGTGGCCACGCTTCTGCCGCGCCTGGTCGACTGGTCCGGCCAGATCCTGGCCACGGCCGTCGCACGGACGGGCGAGGACCCTGCCGCGCTGGCCGCTCAGCTTCGGGCCACGTTGCAGCTCGGCAGCCGGCCCGGCCCGCGCCCTGACCGCGGCCTACGACGAATCGTCGACGGCCCGCGACGGCGGGGCGCGCCTCGTCATTCAGGGCTTGCCCGGCCATCCAGCCGGAGCGGAGGTCGAGATTGCCCTCATCGGCCGCCACAATGCCGACGATGCGCTCGGTGCGGCGGGCGCCGCGCTCGCCTATGGCCTGCCGGCCGAGGCGATCCTGGCCGGACTGGCCTCGTTCCGCGGGGTCGGCCGCCGCTTCGAGGTCAAGGGTGACGTCGGGGGGATCGTCGTGATCGACGACTACGGTCACCACCCGACCGCGATCGCCGCCACGCTCGAGGCGGTCTCGCTGCGCTATCCCGGCCGGCGCCGCTGGGCCGTCTACGAGCCGCTGACGTTCCATCGCACCGCTGCCCTGCTCGAGCCATTTGCGGACGTCCTGGCCAGCGCCGACCGGGTCGCCATCGCCGACATCTACGCCGTGCGTGACCCGGACCGCACGATCGTGTCCGCGGCCGACCTCGCCCGAGCGGTCGAGCGCCGGGGCACGCCGGCCGTGGCCCCCGGCTCGGTCGAGGCCACCGCGGATGCCCTTCTGCCCCAGCTCGAGCGTGGTGACGTGGTCCTGGTCATGGGCGGCGGCCGCTCAACGCTGATTGCCGATCGATTGGTGGCCGGCCTGCGCGCCCGCGACGCCTGAATCGGTCCGGGTCAGTCGCCGGCGATCGCCGCAGCCGCCACGGTCGCCCCGCCGCTGCGGCGGTCGCTTCGAGGGCGAGAAGCTCCTCCGCGCTCAGCAGCCGGGCCGTGATCTCGTGGCCTTCCGAGGTGAGGCACTGGCCGGTCGCCAGCTCGTACTGCCAGCCGTGGAGCGAGCAGGTCAGGACACCGTCCTCGATCGTGGCGAAGCGGGTCAGGTCGGCCTTCATGTGCGGGCAGCGCCGCTGGACCTCCCAGCCGTCGATCACGAACGAGCCCTCGGACTTGGCCTTCTCGGCGTAGAAGCCCTCGGCGTACTGGAGCCGCTCCAGGTCGAGGCACTTGAACCAGGTGTAGACGTACTCGTTGTAGGGACCCTTGCGGGCGGCCCGGAAGCGCATCGACAGGAACAGCGAATTGACCCAGTCCACCTCGTGCTCGCGGACGAGGGTCTCGATCAGCGGCCGGTCGATCCGGAAGATGTAGCGGGGCGTTTCGACCCCGTCCCAGGGCCGGACGAGCTGGTCGACGAAATCGAGGACGATCCCGGCCGGCTGGCCGTCCGGGATCGGTGGTCAGCCCCTGCGGCCCACGCAGGTCGAGCAGGACCGGCGCGCCGATCCCGCTGCAGGTCAGCTCGCCGAAGGTCATCAATGGCTCGAACCAGGCCTTCAGCTCGGTGAGGAGGTCGAGTGGCTCGGGCGCGGGCTCACCCGGTTCGGGCGTCGGGCCGAGCCAGCGAGCGTGCTCGGCGTCGAGCAGGGGCCGGACCCTCGCCTGGTAGGCGCGCAGGTAGGCCTCGCGGTCGTCGAAGATCGCCCGGATGGCGGTCGAGTCAATCGGATGGCTGACCTCGAACGAGCTGGGCGTCAGCTCACCGACCGAACCTGGCAGCATCAGCTTCCCGCCTCGGATCCCGTTGCCGGCCAGGTAGTCGAGGAAGACCTCCTGGTCGGGGAAGATGTTCGACGGGTCGCGGGCGAGGTCGTTGTACTCGAACAGGTCGTCGTCCAGGAAGCAGGGCGGCCCGGCGCTGGGCACGACGAAGGCGGGATCGAGGATCTCGATGTAGCGCTGGGCCCGGGCCAGCTGGACCACCCGTTTCTTGTGGGCCAGGGTGATCTTGGCTCGCTCCGGGAACTCGTAGACCATCGGGTACCAGATCGCACCCGAGAACTGCAGGAAGAGCAGGTCGATCGGGCCCATCGCCAGGAGCTTGTCCGGGTCGGGCGGCCGCGAGTCATTCATGTTCAGGAGGCGCGTCTGGCCGTCGTCGACGACCAGCGCCGAATCGCCGATCGGACCGTCGGTCGGCGCGGTCAGGGCCTCGATCATCACCTTGAGCCCGCCGGCCAGCTCGATCGGCTCGCCGTCGGCGGTCTCCACGAAGCGTCGGAAGCCCAGCGCGTGGAGCTCATGGCGCAGGTCGTCGATCAGGTAGTCGGGCAGCAGGACGGTCGCGTCCTTGTTGACGTGGCGGCTCAGCCAGGCCGGGTCAAAGTGGTCGTGATGGAGGTGCGAGATGTACAGGTACGTCGGGTTGCCGATCAGGCTCGGGTCGATGCCATCATTGGCCGGGAACGGGAACCAGCTGCCGAAGTAGGCGGGGCTGAACCAGGGGTCGCACAGGATGCTCCCGGCTCGGGTCTCGATGAACAGCCCGGCCTGGCCCAGGAAGGTAGCTCGCATGGCCCGAGGATACCGGAGCGGGTACCATTGGCGGCCGATCCCCAAATGAGCCGCAGTGACGGAGTGCGTGCATGGCCGGTGACGTCTCGTTCGATGTGGTCAGCGATTTCGACGAGCAGGAGCTGCGCAACGCCCTCGACCAGGTTCGCCGCGAAGTGCAGCAGCGCTTCGACTTCAAGGGCGCCAAGGTCGACCTGGAGCAGGAGAAGACCGAGCTGGTCCTGATCACCGACGACGAGTTCCGGGCCAAGGTGGTCAAGGACCTGATCGAGTCGAAGGCGGTCCGGCGCAATCTCAGCCTGAAGATCTTCGATTGGGGCAAGGTCGAGCCGGCCGGCGGCAACACGGTCAAGCAGGTCATCACCCTGCGCAAGGGCCTGTCCGATGACGTGGCCCGCAAGCTGACCAAGCTGATCCGGGAGGAGTTCCCGAAGGTGAAGCCGCAGGTCCAGGGCGACGCGATCCGGGTGGCCGGCAAGAACAAGGACGACTTGCAGCGGGTCATCACGCGCTTGCGCGAGCTCGATCTCGAGGTCCCCCTCCAGTTCCAGAACTACCGCTAGGCCGCGACGTGACCGACGAGATGATCGAGCCTGCCGAGCAGCCGGAGCCCGAGCTGCCGAGCGTGGAGTCCCAGGCGGTCGAGCCCGTCGTCGAGACGGCCACCGAGCCCGAGGCCGCCGCCGAGCCCGTCGTCGAGGCGAGCCACCGAGCCCGGAGCCGTCGCCGAGCCCGAGCCCGAGCCCGTCGCGCCGCGGACCGTTGGCCGGCTGATCGCCGACTGTCTCCGGGCTGCCGGGGTCGAAGTCGCCTTCACCGTGCCCGGCGAGAGCTTCCTGGGCCTCCTCGACGCCCTGCCCGAGGCCGGCATCCGGGTCGTCACGACCCGGCACGAGGGTGGCGCCGCGTTCATGGCCGAGGCCCATGGCCAGCTCACGGGCAAGCCTGCGGCCTGCCTGGCGACGCGGGCCGTCGGGGCGGCCAATCTGGCCATCGGGATCCACACGGCCCGGGCCGACTCCACGCCGATGTTCGTGCTCGTGGGCCAGGTGGCCCGCCCGTTCCGGGGCCGGGAGGCGTTCCAGGAGATCGACCTGCCCGGCTCGATCGGCCGCCTGGCCAAGTGGTCGGCCGAGATCGACACTGCCGGCCGGGCCGAGGCCACCATGCTGGAGGCGACCCGTCATGCCCTGGCCGGGCGGCCGGGGCCGGTCCTCATCTCGCTGCCCGAAGACCTGCTCGACGAGATGGTGCCGGGCCAGTCGATCGAATCTGTGCCGTTCCGGCCGGCCCGGGTCGAGCCCGAGGACGCCGACGTTCGTCGGTTGCTCCATCGCCTGACCGCGGCTCGCCGGCCGGTCATCCTGGCCGGGGCCGGCGTCCTGCGCTCGCGCGGCACGGCCGACCTGGTCCGCCTGGCCGAGCTTCTCGAAGTGCCGGTCATCGCCTCCTGGCGCCGGCCGGATGTCTTCCCCAACGATCACCGCCTGTACCTCGGGATGACGGGCTACGCCGCCGCCTCGACGGTTCGGCCTCGCCTCGACGCGGCCGATTTCGTGCTCGTCCTGGGCTCGCGCCTGAACGAGGTCGCCTCGTTCGACTACGAGGTGCCCGGCAGCGGCCAGGCCTGGGCCCATGTCGACCTCGAGCCGCGCGTCGGGGCCAACGGCCTGTCCGGGCCCGAGCTGGCCCTGACCGCCGACGCCCGGACGTTCCTGCGCGTCGCCCGCCGGAGGGTATCGATGGGCGTGCTGGCCGCCGACACATTCGACGCCCGGCGGACGGCCAACGAGGAGGATCGGACCGCCTACGAGGCGGCCGCCGGGGTGACCGACGACCCCTGGACCGGCCCCGGCGTCCACCCGGGCCGGGTGATGGAGACCCTCAACGCGCTGCTGCCACCCCAGACCGTCGTGACCACGGACGCCGGCAACTTCGCCGGGTGGGCGTCGCGCGGCCTGCGCTTCCGCCGGCCCGGCACGTTCGTCGGGCCGACGTCCGGAGCGATGGGCTACGGGCTGCCGGCCGCGATCGCCGCTTCGCTCGAGCATCCCGGCCGGCCGGTTGTTGCCCTGACCGGCGACGGCGGCTTTGCCATGACGATGAGCGAGCTCGAGACCGCCGTGCGCGAGCACGCCACCGTCGTCGCCCTGGTCTTCGACAACGAGCGCTACGGGACGATCCGGGTCCACCAGGACCGGCGCGGCACCGGGGCAGGGGAGACCACCGATCTCGGACCGGTCGACTTCGCCGCCGCCGCGGTTGCCCTCGGTGCCCGGGGGGTGCGGGTCGACACCGACGCCGAATTCGAGCCGGCCCTGGCGGCCGCCCTTGGCGCCGGGACCACGACCGTGATCCACCTGCCGATCGACCGGCGCTGGCGCTCGGCCGGCGTGCTCGACCCGGCCTGACCGGACGATGCGGCCGACCTACCACCTCGTCCCCGAGACCGGACCTGGCGGGGTCGCGATCCGGCGGCGCCATATGCCGCGCCCAGCCTGGCCGGCGAAGGCTTCATCCACTGCACCGACGGCGCGGACGCGATGGTCGCCACGGCCAATCGCCACTATCGCGAGGTGCCGGGATCCTTTCTGATCCTGACCGTCGACCTCGACGCGACCGGGTCGCCCTGGCGGTTCGACGATGACAGCGGCATCTATCCCCACATCTACGGCCCGATCGCACCGGCCGCCATCCTGCGCGAGCAGCCGATCCCGCGCACGACCGAGGGCGAGTTCCTGGCCTTTGGCGGCAGCGGGGTGCCGGCCGGCGTGCGGGTCGAGACGATCTACGTGGTCGAAGCGACCTATGGCCCCGACGCCGAGCGGCTCCGGCCGTTCTCGCGGCCCGAGCACCTCGGCCATATCGGCGACCTGCTCCGGTCGGGCCGGGTGATCGAGGCGGGTGGCTACCTCGATTTCACGACGGCCATCCTGCTGGTCCAGGCGGCCAGCGAGGCCGAGGCGCTCGACCTCTTCCGCGATGACGTCTACGTCCGGACGGGGGTGTGGACCGAGCTGCGTGCCCGAGCGTACGGACGGGTGATCGCCGAGCCGAGCTAGCCCGCGCTGGCGGCCAGCCAGTCGTTGACGTGGCGGTCGAGCGTGGGCAGCGGCATGCTGCCCGAGCCGAGGACCGTGTCGTGGAAGGCCTTGATCTCGAAGCGCTCGCCCAGCGCTGGCCTCGGCCGCGGCCCGGATCCGCTGGATCTCGAGCCGGCCGATCATGTAGGCCAGGGCCTGGCCCGGGTTGACGACGTAGCGATCGATCTCGGCGCGTGATGTGGCTCTCGCGCATCGGCGAGTTGTGCGAGCATGTAGTCGATCGCCTGCCGGCGGCTCCAGCCGAGCGCGTGCATGCCCGTGTCCACGACCAGCCGGCAGGCGCGCATCGAGTCGGCCGAGAGCATGCCCATGCGGTCGAGCGGCGTCGTGTACAGGCCCATCTCGTCGGCCAGCCGCTCGGCGTAGAGGCCCCAGCCCTCGCCGAAGGCGGCGATGAAGGCGTGCTTGCGGAAGTCGGGGATGTCGGTCAGCTCGCTGGCGATCGCCAGCTGGAGGTGGTGGCCCGGGATGCCCTCGTGGTAGGCGGTCGACTCGATCTGGAAGCGGCCCCAGCCGGTCGGCTCGCTGGTGTTCATGAAGAACGTCCCGCCCCGGCTGCCGTCGAGGGCCGGCGAGAAGTAGTAGGCGACCGCGCCGCTGGTGGTCGCCTCGACCCCGCAGTCGGCCTTGGGCAGGATGCCGAACCAGCCGCCCATCGCCGCCCTTGGCCTTGGCCAGGGCGGCCTTGGCCTCGGCCACGATCGTCGTCGGCGTTCTCGTGATGGAGGGCCGGGTCCGACCGGAGGGCATCGAGGATCTTCGTCGAGGTTGGTCCGAGCCGGTGACCTCCGGACCGAGCTGGCGGTACTCGGCGGCCAGCGACTCGACCTGCTGGCAGGCCGATCTCGTGGATCTCCTCGGCCGTCTTGTCGATGGTGGTGAACAACCGGATCGCGGCTCGGTACGTCGCAGCGCCGTCGGGCAGCCAGCTCAGGCCGACGTGCTCGTCGGGGCGGGACTGGGCCAGGATCTCGTCATGGAGGACGTTGCGGTAGACCTGGAGGGCCGGCCGGACCTCGCTCTCGATGATCACTTCGAGCTTGCTCCGCCAGGCGTCCTTGTTGGGCAGGCCAGCCGGCAAGGTCACGTTCAGGAGGGGATCGGCCTCGATCGACAGGGCCAGCCAGGCATCCAGCTGGGGAATCGTGTCGCGCACGGCGAAGGCGGCTGGCGCCTTGCCGCCGGCTGCGCCGGCCCGAAGGCGGTCCGCCATGGCTCGAAAGGCAAAGCCGATTCCGCGGAACTTCGGTTCGAGCTCCTCGGCCACCTCAACCGTCGGGATCGACAGCTTGGGCAGGTAGACCGGCAACATCGCCTGGAGACCGGAGATCGGATTGACCGTGAACTCGGCCATCCTGGTCGCAAGCAGGTCGGCCCGAGTCCTGCCGTCCCAGGCAATCATCTCCCGGCTGATCCGGTCCTGGGCGTTGAGTCCCGACTCCGGGATCGCCTCGGCTCGCCGGACGAAGTCGCGGTCCTCCCAAATCTGGCCGTCCTCGGCCACCCGGCTGGGATCCTCGAACTGGCCGGCGAAGCGGTAGTCGCCGTCGAGGTGGGCGGCGGTCGGGGAGACGCGATGCCGGAAGTCGTAGTACTCGGCCGCAAGTTCGTTGACGTCGTCGCTCACGAGGTCTCCCGGTGGTGCGGTGAGGGGGTTGACCTCGATGGTACCGCCGGTTCGGGCTCCCGGCTCAGGCCCGCGGCTGGCTCAGGTCCCGCAGCGCGACCACCGTCCGCCAGTTGCGAGCGGTCACGGCCACGCCCAGCTGGCGCTCGTTCAGGGCCAGGCCGAGCTTGCTCCGGCCCATCCCATCGGGCTGGAACAGGTGCAGCTCACCGTCCACGATCGCGAACTCCTCGCCGTCCACGGCCAGCCGTTCGAGGGTGGCCAGGCCGTCCGCCGCGATCGGTCCATCGAGGAACGCCACGTGGTGGCTGCGGTCGTCGGCAGCGGGGTAGGGGTTGTGCTCGACGACTCGGGCCAGGGCCGCGTGGGTTCGGCCCAGGACCCGGATGCGCAGGCCCAACGCCTCCTCGATCGCCACGGCCGCCCGCAGGCTGAGTGCAGCCGGCTCCTCAGCCGAGGCAAGGATCACGTTGCCGCTCTGGATGTAGGTGCTGACCTCGGTCGCGCCCAGCCCTTCGTACAGCGTGCGGAGGGCCGTCATCGAGACCCAATTCGCGCCACCGACGTTGATCCCGCGCAGGAGCGAGACCTGGAAGTCGATCAGAGTCGCCCTTCACGGAGCGCGACGATCGCCTTGTCGATCCGGCGCTGGCGCGTCTCGGCTGTCTTGGCGCCTTCGACGCCGAGCACGAACCGACTCTTGTTGCTGTACGACAGGCCCTCGAAGAAGGCCAGCGCCGCGGGCTCGCCGGCCAGGGCGGCCGCGAAGTCGTCGGGGACCTGGATGACCCGGGGCTCGGTATCGAGCTCGAGGGTGACGTCCACCACCTCCCAGGGGGCAATGCCGCCCGCGGCGCGATGCTCGGCACTCACGCCCACGAGGTACTCATCGGTGTAGGCGGCCACCGTGCTCCGGTAGGTGTAGCCCTTGATCGTGACCCTGACCGGTGGCCGCTTGCCCCGGCCGAGGGCTTCCACCACGGCCGCCGGCACGGTGATCCCGCAGGCGGTCTTGCCGCGCTGTTCGACGGTTGCCCGAAATGTCACCATGACTCCACCTCCACGACCCATTTCCACGGCCGAGTATGCCAGCCGGCCCGGCCCGTCTGCCGGCTTGACAGCTTGGCCCGCACCTGGCTAGTATCCAACCATACGGTTGCACAACTAGAAGGATGAACACGGGCATGGCTGTCGACCAACTCAGTGCCACGTTCGCGGCCCTGGCGGACCCGACGCGCCGGGCGATCCTGGCTCGCCTCGCCGGCGGAGAGGCGAGCGTCAACGAGCTCGCCGCACCATTCGCCGTCAGCGTCCAGGCCGTCTCCAAGCACCTCAAGGTCCTCGAGCGGGCGGGCCTCGTCTCGCGTTCGAAGGCGGCCCAGCATCGGCCGGCTTTGCTGAGAGCGGCTCCGCTGGCAGAGGTCACCGACTGGCTCGAGCACTACCGGCGGTTCTGGGAGGGCAGCTTCGATCGCCTGGCCGACCACCTCAGGGAGATGCAGGCCGCCGGCGGCGGCGAGAAGGAGGCTCAAGGATGACCGAGCAGCAACCACCGGCCGGCGTCGTTGCCCTGGCGGCAGACGCGTCCGGACTCAAGATCGTGCGCGTCTTCGACGCCCCGCGCGAGCTCGTCTTCAAGGCCTGGACCGAGCCCCGCCGGTTCGCCGCCTGGTTCGGCGAGCACGGCTCGTCCATCCCGCTCGAGACCCTGTCGATGGATGCCCGGCCGGGCGGCGCCTGGAGCGCGATCATGGTCCACGGACCGGACAAGACCCGGATCCCGTTCTCGGGACGCTTCCGCGAGGTCGTCCCGCCGGAACGGGTCGTGTTGACCCTGACCGACCAGCCGGAGCCGGCCGACGACGCGGTCGACATCCTCACGGCGGTCTTCCGGGACCTCGGCGGCGGGCGGACGGAGATGACATTCACCCAGCACGGCGGCCACCTGCCTTCGAACGAGTACTCGCGAGCGCTCCGTGGCTACCTGATCTTCTTCGAGCGGATGGCCGAGCACCTGGCCGCTGAACCCGTAACAGCCTGAGGAGGCTCCCGATGCCCGACCGCGAACCGACCGAGATCACCAACCTCGACACGTTCAACTACGGCCTAGCGCCGCTCGAGTGGAGCCGCCCACGGAGCATCCTGATCGCCGGGCCTGAGCAGCCGGGGACGCCGATGTTCCTGTCCACCGTGCGGCCCGACGGGCGACCGCACTCGGCCGGCATCGGGGCCGTCTGGTACGACGGCGACCTGTACTTCACCAGCGCACCGGGCACGGCCAAGTCGAAGCAGCTGACCGCCAATCCGGCCTGCGCCATCTCGCTCGGGCTGGCCGGCATCGACGTCGTCGTCGAGGGCACGGCCTCGATCGTGCGCGAGCAGGGCCTGGGCGAGGCGGTCCTGGCTCGATTCCGGGCGGGCGGTTGGCCGGCCGAGTTCCGAGACGGCCAGGTCACGGCTCCGTTCAGCGCGCCGAGCGCCGGTCCGCCGCCGTGGGACCTCTACCGGTTCGTCTTCGACGTGGCCTATGGCGTCGCCAGCGTCGAGCCATTCGGGGCGACGAGGTGGCGCTTCACGGGCTGATCGATGGTTGACGGACGCGCACGATCGGCAGACTGTGGGCCCAATGTCGACCGAGCCGCCAGCGGACTTCGATCCGGATCGCCCGTCAGAGGTCGTTGGGGCGCTGTCCCTGGATGACCTTCGGCCGCTGCGGCGGTTGCTGAACATCCCGCCAGGAGCGCTGAGCCTGCTGTTCGTGCTGGCGGCCTTGATCGTGGGCGGCTGGTGGCTTCGGCAGCTGAGCGTGGCCTCGGCCACGCCAGAGGTGTCGAGCGTTTCGCTCCTGGGCGGACTTGCCGATGCCGCCGCCGAGGTGCTGGTGGTCCTCATGCCGGTCGCCCTGCTCACCCGTGTTCCGTCGGCGCTTCGTTCCCGTGGCCCGCTCTTCGCGGGCTTATCGATGTTGGCCGCGCTCAAGCTCCTGGGCGTCGTCCTGAACGTGTGGCTCTCCGACTTCGATGCTCCGAGCTGGGTCATCGACGTCGCGACATGGCTGGGCTACCTGCAACCCCTGGGGGGAGCCCTGATTGCCTACGGCCTGCTGCAGCTGCGGGTGGATCCGCCCGGACGCCGGGGCCTGCTCCTCCTGCTCGTTCTTTTGTGGGTCGGTCTCGCGTTGGTCGAGCCGGTGCTCGTCGCCATCCAGATTGCCGTTGGAGCGGCAGCCTTCGATAGCCCTGGGATCAGCTGGTGGGCCGTGCTGGTTGCCGTGACCAGCGGATTCACGGCCTGGATCGTGGTCGACGCCTGGCTCGACCACGAACCGCCGGCCCTGTTCTGGACGTTGCTTTCGGGGGCCGCCCTGTGGGCGATCGCGGCCCGCATCGTGAGCCTGCCCCAGGCCGTCGTCGTGGTCATGTTCCAGTCGAACCTGCCCGAGAGCGCGTCCGTGATCGTATCGGTCGCCTCGGTCGTGTCCCTGGCGCTCGCGTTCGTGGCCTACCTGTGGTTCACGCCCCGCCCGCTGGACGCTACCGAGGGGGCCGAGGACCTGCCGCGCTGAAGTCGCGGTACATGACGACGATCGCCAGGGGCAGGAACGGGGCGGTGGCGATCCAGGCAACGAGGGTCACCAGCGTCGCGATGACGAAGCCGGCGTCGAGCCCGTGGCCGGGTCCAACCAGGAAGACAAAGCCAAAGGTGACGACGGCGATCGGAATGCCTTCGATCAGGCCGACGACGAGCAGGGTCAAGGCAACCGACAGGCGCCGGCCGCGGGTCAGCTCGCTGCTCCGGCTCAGTGCGGCCCGCAAGCCGATCCGCTCCAGGACCATGGCGGGCAGGGCCATCGCCCAGCGAACAGCGGCGTAGACGACGACTCCGAAGGCGACGAACACGAGGAGCTCGATCCCGAAGGCCTGGCCCAGGGCATCGGTCGAGTCCGCAGCCGAAGCCGCCAGGGCGGCCGATGAGCTGTCCAGGGCGGCCTCCAGGGAGACGAACAGGGTTGCCCCAAAGACCACCGCGCTGAACAGCAGGAGCAGGTCCATGGCGTGGCCCGTCAAGGCCCGCAGAGCGCCCCGGATCGTGTCCTCGTGGTCGCGCTTGGACAGGACGAGCACCGCCAGCGCGGCGATGAGCAGCAGGATCGAGCCGTAGGTCAGGCTGAGCGAGGCGATCGTGCCGATCACGACCAGTGGCTCGTGCAGGAGCTGGGTGGCCGCGACCGCCTCGTTGGCCCCACTGGGATCGCTCGAACCGAGGATTTGTCCGACGCTCTGGAGCTGGCTTACGAGGACGGGGGCGGCGAGGAGGCCGGCGACGCCCTGGATCAGGAGGGCCAGCCCGAAGATCGGCTTCGGCCGGGCCTTGCAAACCTGCCAGATCGAGCCCAGCCGGGCTGGAATATTGGGCTCGTCGGGGAGACCCCCACGTTCGCCGGCCTGGGCTCCAGTCCAGCCCGGGATCTCGTCGTCGGGGGCCACCCTAGTGCACGCGCCGGATGGCCACGGTCCCGGCGATCTTGTCGTGCCAGCCCTGCTTGCGGGCGTCGAAGGCCGCCCAGATCAGGCCGATGTACAGGACGTAGATCGAAACGAGGGTGCCCAGGTAGCGCAGGCAGCCGCGGCCGAAGCTGATCCGGCTGCCGTCACGCTCGTTGCGGATCTGGACGCCAAGGGCCAGCTGGCCCAGGGATGCCCCGCGGCGCGACCAGAAGAAGGCGAAGTAGATCATCTGGAGCACGCCCAGGAGGACCGTCACGCCGAGTGCCAGCGGCAGGAGCGAGTTGAGCGCGGCGAAATAGGCCGTGTAGGCGGCTTGGTTCACGATGAACCGGCCGGTGGTCGGATCGACGCTGTACATCCCCCGGCCGAGCGCGTCGAGCGTCGCCTGGGGGACCGAGTTGAGGAAGATCGGCAGGGCAATGAGCCAGGTTGGGACGGCCAGGATGAGGCCGTCCAGCAAGAACGCCCAGAAGCGGCGCCAGAATCCGGCGTAGGCATAGCCGGGTGCGGGGCCGGTGATCTGCTCGGGCAGAATCCAGCCCGATGGCGGTTGCGTGCTCGGTTGCGAGGTCGGTTGCGGGCTCCCGTCGACCACGTTCCGGCCCCCTGTGCGAGTCGAGCGATCGTCAACCTCGGCGAGGCTGACCGGCGGCGAGGATCGCCCATTGTGCGCCGATGGCGCGAGGGCCTGATCGTCCTGTCCGGCGCCGGCCGAACGGGCCTGCCTTGACCGAATGGTCCGCCGGCCCCACCCTGAGGTGAGCCGAAACGCGCCGGGTTGCGACCCAGTTGCTCGCAGCGCACGGCAGATCGGACGGCCCATCGTGGCCCGAACTCCCTTTCAGACGCCCGCAGCCCTCGTCGTCGTGAGCACGCAGGGCTATTTCGATGTCTATCCGCCGGCCACCCGGCCAGAGAACGCCAAGCCCGCCTATCGCGGGGTCATCGCCGAGCTTGGCGCGAGCGTTCGCAGCTTCGATGACAAGCTCTCGGTCCGGCCGGATTCGAGCCAGCTTGCCGACGCCGTCACGGACTGGTCCGGACGCAATGGCGCGGCCGCCGTCCGGGGCGAGCTCGGTGGTGGCCGCAATGCGGACATCGAGCCCCTGGTCGACGCTCCCGCCGCCTGACCGCCGCGCCCGGATCACCCGTGGAGGGAGACCCGGGCCTTGATGGCCGCGACTACGGCGCGAAGTAGCCGGTCACGTCGAAGACCGCGTGCGCCGAGGCTCCAGCCTTAGCCACGTAGGTCACGCCCATGGTCCCGGCCGGGACCTTCAAGGGCATCGTCACCCCGTTCGCTCGGGTGTCCCCGGCTGGGAAGTTGAGGGTCGATGTCAAGGGCGCGTTGGTCGCGACCGTGGTCAGGCTGAAGTAGCCCGCCGTGGTCTGGCCGGTCGCGGTCAGGTTGCCGGTGACGGCGATCGCTTCGGCCGGGATGGGCGAGCTGCCCCCGATCACGGCGATCGTCCGAGCCTGGCTGGAGAGCAGCTTCGTCTGGCCAGCCGGGATGCCCGCCCCGCGGGTGTCAAGGATTCGGCTCTGGGTCACCGTGAAGTACTTTGCCCCGTCGGTATTCGGCAGGAAGTAGCCGGTCACGTCGAACACGACGTGGGTGGTTGATCCACCAGCCGAGCCGACGTAGGTGAGGCTGAGCGTGCCGCCCGGACCAAGCGGCGTGGTGACCCCGTTCGCCCGGGTGTCGCTGACCGGGAAGTTCAGGGTCGAGGTGGTCGGCGCATCGGTCGGTACCGTCGTCAGGGCAACGTAGCCGGCCTTGGTCTGGCCGGTCACGGTCAGGTTGCCGGTCACCGCCGTCGCATCGGCCGGGATGTACGTGCCATCGGGCTTCGAGCCCGTGCCCTGGACCGTGAAGGTCTGGGCGATGCCGGTCTTGAGGCGAGCCGGCAGCCCGAGCGGTGTGCGGGTGTCGACCAGCCGGTTGGGGGTCATGCTGTGGAACGTCGCCCCGGTGGCGTCCTGGGCAAAGTAGCCGGTGACGTCGAAGACCACCTGGGTCGTCGCGCCACCACTGCTGCCCACGTAGGTCACGCTCAGGTAGCCATGTCCGCCGGGGCCCGTGCCGAGCGGCGTAGTCACGTTGTTGGCCCGGACATCCCCGACCGGGAAGTTCAAGGTCGAGCTCGTCGGATCGTTCGTGCCGACCGCGGTCAGGGCCAGGTAGCCGGCCTTGGTCTGGCCGGTCACGGTCAGGTTGCCGGTGACGGCCACCGCGCTATCCGGGATGTTGATCGATTGGTCGGTCAGATGGAGATCGGTGACCCGGAACGTTCGGAAGTTCTTGGACACGAGCTTCGAGCTGATGCCCAGGCCGCCGCGGGTGTCCACCAGGCGGTTCGGCGCCACCGGATGGTAGGTCGAGCCGGCCTGGGGCAGGGGATTGACCGTGATGCTCCGGGAGGTCGTCCCGGTGCCGTTGGCGTTGATCGCGTTGAAGGTGACCGCGTAGGGCCCCGGGTTGGCATAGGTGTGGGTCGGGTTCTGGGCGCTGGACGTGCCGCCGTCGCCGAAGTCCCAGTGCCAGGAGGTCGGGGTGTTGGTCGAAGTGTCGGTGAAGTTGATCTTGAGCGTTCCCGCGGTCTGGGTCGTCGTGAAGCTGGCCACGGGCGTGCCGGGCGCACTGGGATTGACGGTCACCGTCTGGGTCTGAGACGTGCTCCCGCCCTGGTTGGAGGTGATCAGCTTGACCGTGTAGTCGCCCTCGGCGGCATAGGTATGGAGCGGGCTCGCGCTGGTCGAGGTTGAGCCATCCCCGAAGTCCCAGAACCAGCTATCGGGCGCGCCGCCGGTTGTCCCGTCGGTGAACTGGACGTCGAACGTGCCGTCCGTCTGGGCCCAGCTGAAGGCGGCCAGGGGCTCGGCCGGGACGAGGCCGCCGATCTGTGAGGTCACGTTGAGGTCGTCAAAGGTGACCGTGATTGGGCCCTGGTTCCAGTTGCCAGCCAGCCAGCCGAGGAGGCCGACCGCGCCGGGCGCCTGGAGGGCCGTGGTCGAATCGGTGGTGGTGTAGTCCCAGCTTGCCGGCTCGGCCGTGCCGTCGGTCCAGGCCTTCATGTTGATCGTGGTCGGGCTCGTGCCCAGGACCTGCGCCCGGACCCACACGAACTGGCCGGCGGCCACGGTCGCGTGCTGGGCATGGGTACTGGTGCCGAGGCCGGTCGAGACGTTGTTGAGGACCGTGTCGGCCTGGAGCCAGACCTGGTTGGTCGTCGGGACGAAGCGGACCTGGCCGCGGTACGAGGTGAAGCCCGAGACGCGTCGGGCGTCAAAGCCGACATTGATGTTGTCCGAGGTCGCCAGGGTGTTGGTGGCGACCTTGAACCGGATGTCCACGTCCTGGGCGCTGACGTTGGTCAGGTAGCCGCCCCGGAAGACGGTATCCGGAGTGCTGTTCTTGGGGCAGATCTCAGGGTTGTGCGGGTCCGGCAGGACCAGCGTGCCGGCTGTGCCGGTGACATTCATGTCGTCGTTGGTGCAGTAGAAGCCGGCATAGCTGCCGCCCTGGTCGGCCCGGCCCCAGGTGTTGGAGAGCGTCCGGCTGAAGGTGTCGGCGGCGTAGACCGTCGGAGTCGGGGTGGGCGTGGGGGCCGGCGTCGGCGGCGGAGTGGGCTGGCCGACCGATGCGGCCGCGACGTTGGTGCTGAACTGGGAGGTATTGCCGGGGGCGTCGGTCTGGGTGATCGTGACCGGATCGCCGGGGCTCAGGGTCTGGTTGAAGCCGACCGTGAACGCCCCGCTGGCCGGCACGAGGGTGCTGCCCAGGAACGTCCGGCCCTGGCCGGCCGTGCCGTTGCCGGCGTCATTGACATCCGTATCGGCCTTGAACGCCTCCACGGTGCAGCCGGCGCAGGCTGCGCCGCTGGCGGCGGTCAGGGACACGCCGGTCGGGCTCAGGGTGGGGATGCCGATGGCGTTGTTCGCCCCATTGATCACCTGGATCCCGCGACCGGTGCCGCCCGCGCCGTTGTCGTAGATCGTGTTCTGGGTGATCGTGTTGTCGAGGTCCGAGGCGTCGCTGACGATCACGCCGGTTGGGTTGTGGGCCACGATATTGCCCGGACCGACCGTCGTCCAGCTGGCGTTGAAGTGGACGTTGATGCCGTAGAACTTGTTGGGCATCGCGGTCACGCCGTCGGCGCCGACGCCGACGTTGTTGTCCTTGACGACGTTGCCCGAGGTGTAGAAGCCCTCGATCCCGATCCCGCCCATGTACTCGGAACCGTCGGCCCGCAGCCCGTTGTTGACGATGACGTTGTCGCGCACGGTGCTGTTGGTGACGCCGTCCTCGATGTGGACGCCGTTCAGGCCGTTGCCGTACAGGTTGGTTGCGCCGGCGTTGCCGGTCGGGTCGGTCCCGATGTAGTTGCCGATGACCTGGTTGCTGTCGGTCGTGCTGCTATGGCTGATCTCGACACCCTCGCCCCGGTTGTTGGAGACGAGGTTGCGGGCACCCGGCGCGGTCCCGCCGATGACGTTGTACGAGGATCCGGTATTGATGTCGATGCCCAGCGAGACCTGGCCGTAGCAGATCCCGGAGCAGGTCCGGATCGGCTGGCCATTAGGCCCGAGGCCGACGATGTTGCCTTCGACCAGGTTGTGGTCTGACTGCTCGTTGTAGGTCGAGATGCCATTGGCGGCATTGCCCGAGGCGACGTTGCGATCGCCCGGGTTGGTCCCGCCGATGACCGAGTAGCTGGCGGCCAGGGTCATGTTGATCCCGTTCGCGCCGCTCACGAAGTTGGGCGAGAAGTAGGTGCCCGCGGCGTTCGTCCCGATGAACGAGCCGGTCACGGTGTTGCCGACGGCGGTCGTGTTCTCGAACGTGATCGAGCGGCGCAGGTTGTACATCGACAGCCCGCGGATGACGTTGTTGGGCGAGGTCACGACCATCCCGTCACAGGCGAAGTGAGGGCTGACCGGGTTGGCCGTGCAGTTGTTCGCGACCGACGAGGTGATCTGGATCTCGATGACGGCGTTGTCGACGGTCGGATCGGTGTTGGGGCTGGCGCCGGGCTGGCTGTAGCCGTCGATCGTGACCGGTCCGGTCATGTCGGTGATCGTGGGCAGCGTGCCACCCAGGGTGATCGTGTGGACGCCGCCGCCGGTGATGTTGAAGTTGATCGTGTCCGCGCCGGCATGAAGGTTCGCTTCCTGGATGGCGGCCCGCAGGGTACACACGTTCGCGGCCGTCGCGCAGATGCCGTCGCCGGGGGTCTTGTCGACCGTATCGGCGATGGAGTCGACCGTGAACAGGCCGGCCACGGCCGGTTCGGCAAATCGTCCGAGGTCCGGCGCGGCCGGAGCCGGCACCACCTGGGCGGCGATCAGCTGGAGGTCGCTCACATTGAGGCAGCCGTCGTGGTTGACGTCAGCCGAGGCATCGGCCAGGGCGCAGCTCGTGCCGTCGGCCTGGGCATTGCCCCAGGCGTGGGCGGCAAGGTTCAGGTCGGCCGGACCGACGAGCCCGTCCCCGGACAGGTCGAGCGACGTCGCGGCCTGGGCCGTGCCCGTCGTTTCGGCCTGGGCGGCCGGGGCCGGATGCGCAGAGCCGCCGGTGCCGACCTTGACGGTCACGCTGCCGGGCAGGCTGAGGGTCAACGGCTTGCCCGCGGAGTCGACGAAGCGGAGCGAGCCGAGGCCGATCGACAGGTCACCGGCGACCGTCGGGATCAGGGTGAACTTGGCCAGGGCGACGTTCCCGCTGGCGCCGGGATGGCGGGTCGGCGCCGTGGCCGAGGAGGTTGCGCCGCAGCCGGCGATCGGGCAGGAATAGAGGCCGAATGCCTCGCCGGCGGGAACGTCGACCGGGCCGAGCGGCTGGACGTCGCGGCCCGAGCCGGCCAGCGCCACGCTGCGCTGGGTCAGGCCATCGAACTCGGCGGCGGCCGTGTCGAAGCGAAGGACGCCCTGGTAGCCGGCGAGGTTCTTGACCCCGGCCGCCTTGAGCGCGATCGTGATCGTCTGGCCGACGGCTACGCTCTTCGGGGCGCTCAGGACCAGGCGTGCGCCCGTGCCTGCGCCCGTATGGTCAACGAGCGGGACCTGGTCGGGGTTGGGCCTGGCGGCGGGACGGCTGGTCTGCGATCCAAGCGGCTGGGCGGCCGAATCCGAGACTCCGCCCCCGGTCGAGCCAGCGGCGCTCGTGCTCGGGGCAGCCGGGCTCGACACGGCGCCGACGGTTGCGGCGGGGATCGAGGCGAGCAGGGCGAGGACGGCGGCGGCAACCAGGAAGCGGTTCCGGCCGGTGGCGGCGATGGCGTGGCGGTTATGCACGGAGGCGTCATCCCATGATTGGGCGGCGCTCAACCCCCGCCTCGGAAGCGGCGTGATCGGCAGCGTCGCGAAACGGTCAAAGAGGACCGGGATCAGGCACGGGGCTCGCCCAGAGGCTGCACGAACCCGGAGCCGGAATGGTCCCATGGGCCTCCGGGACCGTCAACCGTTCGTACCCCCACCACACCGCCCATCCGTACTCGGCTCTTCGTGGGTCGTGCGCAGCGTGGTGCCTGTGCGCCCCGCATTTGGAATTGCCCCGCGTTGCGTCGCGCTGCCGGCCTCGAACCGGTGGTCGTGCCGCCTAGCGCCAGCGCGTCAGGATCGCCTCGCGGTCGAACAGGCGCACGCCGAGGCGGAGGCCCATCAGGCTGATGATCAGGATGACCACGGCCAGCAGCAGGTAGCCCTCGGCTCCGACCAGCAGGGTGCCGCTGGCCTGGATCAGGGTGATCGCGATGATCGGCAGGATCACGACGCCGCCGACCTGTTGGGCGACGCGCGGGTCGTTGACGCGCGAGCTGACGATGACCCCGGCCACGACCGACGCCAGGCCGACCGCCGGGCCGAGCACGAAGACTCCGACGAGCCAGCTCGAAATCGGTCACGACGCTGACGAGGTTCGGCCCGTAGACGAACGAGGCCAGGGTGGCGAAGACGAGGTAGGTCAGCCAGCCGGCGAGCACGCCCGGCACGAGCGCGGCGACGGCCTTGCCGGTCAGCAGCTCGCTCGTCCGGATGGGCGCGGCCAGGACCGGCTCGAGGCTGCGGGCCTGCTTCTCGCCGATGATCGAGAAGGTGGCGATCGCCAGCGGGATGTAGGCCGGCATGAGCAAGAAGAAGGCCAGGAACTGCTGGACCGTGAACGCTCCGGCCAGCTCCGAAGCGGTGAATCCGCCCATTCGGGCCGCTGGGCCAGGACCGACGCGGCCAGCTCAGGCGGGAGGGAGCGGCTCCCGATCACGCCGGCCAGGGCCAGCGGCGCGACGGTCAGGATCATCGGTGGGATGAGGATCGTGCCCATCAGCAGCCGGTTGCGAATGGTCTCGGCGAACTCGCGCCGGAGGACGGTGTTGATGATCCGGAGGCGCATCAGGTGGCCTCGCCGCCGGCGCCCGGCTGGACACCCATGACCTCGAAGTAGACAGCTTCGAGGGACGTGGCGGCCGGCCGGACCTCGAGGATGGCCGCGCCCGCGGCCGCCAGGTCGTGGACGAGCGCCGGCGTGACCGCCGAAGGGTCGAGCGCCTCCACGATCAATCGATCGCCGTCGTGCTGGGCCATCGTGACTCCCGGCACCGCCCGGGCAATCGCGAGCAAGTCCGTCGGGCCACCGCCGCGGTCGCCGGCCAGCCGAATCTCGACCCGCCCGCCGGCCAGCGAGCCGCGCAGCCGGGCCGGCGTGTCGATTCGGAGCAGGCCGCCCCGGATGAAGGCGACCTCATCGCACAGCCGGTCGGCCTCATCCAGATTGTGAGTGGCCAGGACGATCGTGCGGCCGGCGCTGCGCAGGCCCTCGATCGCCTCGCGCACGATGTAGGCCGCCTCGGGATCAAGCGCCGCCGTTGGTTCGTCGAGGAACACCACCGTCGGCTCGTGGAGCAGGGCCCGGGCGATGGCCAGCTTCTGCTTCATGCCCTTGCTGAACGTGCCGGCGACGTCGTCGCGCCGGTCCCATAGCCCGAACAGCCGCAGATAGTGCTCGATCCGGTCCGAGCGAGTGGCCGCATCCAGGCTGTACAGCCGGCCGAAGAAGTCGAGGTTGGCGGTGGCCGACAGCTTGTCGTACAGGCCGGGGGTCTCGGTCAGGATCCCGACCCGGGCCCGGACCGCATCGGGCTCCGCCCGGACATCGAAGCCGTCGATCGTGGCCGTGCCTTCGGTCGGTGAGATCAGGGCGGTCAGCATCCGCACCGTCGTCGTCTTGCCGGCGCCATTCGGCCCGAGCAGGCCGAGCACCCGTCCCGCCTGGACCTCGAGGTCGAGGTCCCGAATTGCCCAGGCCGTCCCAAACTGGCGGCCGAGTCCCGACGCACGCAGGGCGAGGTTCTTTGTGGCTGGCGGAGCTGGGGCGGCGGTCACGGGTCAAGTCTGCCGGTTCGAACGCCTTGGCGCGGCGGGGTTGCCAATCGTTGACGAGCCTCGCTCGGGCGCTGGCGGCTAGGCCAGCTCGAGGCCGGCGGCGCGAGCGTCCTCCAGTAGTGACTCGAGGGCTTCGTCCGTGCGAGCGGCGCTCTCGAGCAGGCCCATGACCCGTGCCACCCCGGCCTCACGATGGCCCGCGAGCAGGTCGACCCGCTCCGCGCCGCTGGCCTCGAACGTTTCCCTCCAGATGTTGACCGACAGGGCCAGCGTCGCCGGATCCCGCTCGATCTCCTCGCAGCGGCTGCGGATGACGGGGAGCGCTTCGAGGACCTCGGCCGGCGAGAGGCCATCGAGGTTGAGCTCATCGGCGAAGCGCGCGGCCAGCCGCCAGGTGACCTTGGGACCGTTGCCGCCGACCATGATCGGGACCCGTGGTTGCTGGATGGGCTTGGGCACGTTGATCGCGTCCGTGACCCGCGAGTAGGAGCCACCGGCGGTGGCGTGCTGATGTCGGTCGCCGGCCAGCATTGCGCTGATCACGGCCAGGTCGTCAGCCAGCCGGGCGAGCCGGTCCTTCGTCTCGGGAAAGCCGTAGCCGTAGGCCAGCCACTCGTCTTCCTTCCAGCCGGCGCCGATCCCGAGCTCCATCCGGCCGCCGCTGATCGAGTCCATCGTCGAGATCATCTTGGCCGTCAGGGCCGGATTCCGGAACGCCGTGCAGATCACGACATGACCCAACCGGACCCGGCTCGTGAGGGCGGCCAGGGCGGCCAACGAGGTGAACGATTCGAACGTGATCTCGTCGGTCGGCCGGGGGACCGTATGGAAATGGTCGAACAGCCAGATGGACTCGAAGCCGAGCCGCTCGGCCTGGACGGCAACTTCGGTCGTGCGGCGCCAGGCGTCCAGCGCTGACCAGCCGTCGTAGTCACCCGTCCAGCCCTGGGGAACGATCACGCCAATCTTCACTGGGCTTCCTCCGTCGTCCTATTCGTTCAATACGCCGACATCATCGGTCGTCGGCAGGATGAAGTCGAAATCGCGGGGTCGGCCGCGGGTAGAGTGCGGGAATGGCAGCCTCGTCACGAGCGTTCGTCCTGCGCCACACCCGGCTTGGTTCGGTCCCCGGCCTCGAGCCCATCCGGCTCCACATGGCCGATGAGGTGCTGCCCCTGTGGCACGCGGTCCAGGTCGATACCAATGATCCGGATGCAGCCCTGCCGTACTGGGCGTTCGCCTGGGGCGGGGGACTGGCCATCGCGACCTACCTGCGGGATCACCCTGAGGCGGTCGCCGGCCGGCGGGTGCTCGACTTCGCCTCGGGCTCCGGGCTGTGCGCCATTGCCGCGATGACCGCCGGCGCTGCCGCGGCCAGCGGCGTCGACATCGATCCGCGTGCCACGGCAGCGATCGAGCTCAACGCCCGCGCGAACCGGGTGCGGGTGGGGGCGATCCGGCGCGATGTCCTCGACGATCCGCCGCCCGATGTCGAGGTGATCCTCGCCGGCGACTTCTGCTACGAGCTTGCCCTGGCCGAGCGGGTCATGCCCTGGCTGGAGCGAGCGCAAGGAGCCGGAATTGAGGTCCTCGTCGGCGACCCGGGCCGGCGCTACCTGCCGCGAGCGGGCTGGTAGAGATCGCCTGCTACGACGTTCGGACCACGACCGAGCTGGAGGACCTCGACCACAAGCAGGGCCGGGTCTACCGACTTCGGTCGTAGCGTTCGACGCGCCCCAGAGCCGCCCCGCGGTCGCGATACTGGGCAGATGAGCGCTGGCGTCGAGCCATATCCGCCGATCGAGCCGTACGAAACGGGCATGCTCGAAGTGGGTGATGGCCAGTCAATCTATTGGGAAGCATCGGGTAATCCCCGTGGCAAGCCGGCGGTGGCACTCCACGGCGGGCCGGGCGGCGAGCTGAGCGCCGGGCGGCGGCGCTGGTTCGATCCCGACCGCTACCGGCTCATCCAGCTCGACCAGCGTGGCTGTGGCCGAAGCCGCCCGCATGCCGGCAGCTTCGAGACCGACCTTGCCGCGAACACCACCCAGCACCTGATTGCGGACCTCGAGCAGCTGCGCGAGCACCTCGGGATCGATCGCTGGCTGGTCTGGGGCGCGTCCTGGGGCGTCACCCTGGGACTGGCCTATGCCGAACGCCATCCCGAGCGAGTGACCGAGATGATCCTGCTGTCGATCACGCTGACCCGGCCCTCGGACGTGCACTGGCTGGGCCATGAGGTCGGCCGGTTCTTCCCGGAGGAATGGGCTGCGTTTCGGGCTGGCGTCCCCGAGGCGGAGCGCGACGGGGACCTGGTGGCGGCCTATGACCGCCTGATCAACCTCAGCGACGATCCAGGAGTTCGACTTCGGGCGATCCGCGATTGGGTCACCTGGGAGGATGCGATCCTGTCGCTCGAGGAGGGCTACGTCAGCCCCCACCCGCGCTGGGCGGACGATGCACTACCGGATTGCCTTCGCACGCCTCGTGACCCACTACTTTGCCCACGCGGCCTGGCTCGAGGGCGACGAGCTCCTGGCCAATGCCGGTCGACTCGCCGGGATCCCCGGGATCCTGCTCCATGGCCGGCTCGACCTGGCGGGCCCGGCGGATGTCGCCTGGCAGCTGGCCAGGGCCTGGCCAGGCTCAGAGCTTCACTTCGTGTCGGGTGGCCATCGAGGCGACGCCGAGATGGATCGCCTCCTGCTTGACGCAACCAATCGCTTTGCCCTCCAGCCATGAAGAAGGCAGCCAAGGCCGTGGACGAGACGGCCCTCAAGCGCCTCGGTGGGGGTCGCTGGCAGACCCGCGACGAGCGCTTCACGATCGAGCCGCAGTCGGGCACCTGGGTCGTGGTCGACACCGAGCAGAGCGACGACCTCGGCCTGCCGCTGGTCCGCGGGCCTTTCGCCAGCCTCACCGCCGCGAAGACTGCGATCGAGGGCGCTCGCACGTCCGAACCGGCCGTGTCGCCGCTCGCCGCCCAGGTCGAGGAGCACCGCAAGAAGCCGGTCGCTGCGGCGACCGCGGAAACGCTCCCGCTCAGGCTCCTTCCGAAGGCGGCACCCAAAGCGCCGCCGAAACCGGTCGAGCCAGCACCGCCGCCAGAGCCGAAGTGGATCCGGGACCTCAAGCCCGAAGAACGCCGGCGAGCGCACGCCCTGATCGACAAGCTCACGGCTGCCGGCGTCCCAGACGGTGAGGAGCTCGCAAGGCGGGAGCTCGTCGATCACGAGGCCGCGGTTGCCGCCTTCGCGCTCGAGCGGGCGATCGCGGCCCGGGGGCCCGGCGCGACAGCGGCCGAGCTCCTCGCAATCCTGGCCGACGGTGCGGACACCCAGCTTGAGGTCGAATGGCGCCTGGTTGACGATGAGGGACGCAAGATCAAGATCGAGACCAATCGAACGAAGGGGAGATCGAGATGACCGACAAGGAGCCGTCTGCGACCGTCATCGATGCCCGCCTGGCGGCCCTGCCGCCAGATCAGCGGGCTGCCCTTCAGCACCTGCGCGAGACGATCGCCGCGGTTGTGCCCGAGGCGGTGGAGGCGATCGGCTACGGCATGCCGGGATTCCGCTACCGGGGCAAGCTCCTCGTCTCGTACGAGGCCTTCAAGGACCACTGCTCGCTCTTCCCGATGAGCGGCCAGGTCGTCGAGCAGCATCCCGAGCTGGCCACATTTGCGGTGGCCAAGGGTACGTACCACTTCACGCCCGAGGAGCCGATCCCGGACGACCTGGTGGCCGTCGTCGTGCGGGCAAGGATGGCCGAGATCGACGCCCGACCCACGAAGTGACGAGCGCGCTGCGGGCGCTGCCGGCGACGATCGGCGGGATCGCGGTCCCGCAGGATGAGGTCTCGGCTGCCACCTGGCGCTGGGCCCAGCGGTCCCTGCCGAGCTACCTGCTGGGGCACTCGGTGCGCGCCTACTGCTGGGGCGCGGCGATCGCCACCGGGGAGGGTTGGACCTACGACACCCAGGTCCTCTGGACCGCGTCCCTGATGCACGACTTTGGGCTGACCCGGCTCACCAGGAACACGATGTGCTTCGAGATCGAGGGGGCCGAGATCGGCCGGGCGTTCCTGGAGCGGGCGGGCATGGATCCGCCAGCAGCCGACCAGGCGGCGATCGCGATCATCCTGCACATGCGCTCGGGCGTGACCCTCGCCGACGGTGTGGAGTCGGTCCTGCTCGACCGGGCCACCGGGCTGGACGTTCGCGGCGAAGGCTACGAGCTGGTCGACGACGTCAGATCGGAGGTCATGGCCGAGTTCCCCCGCGGCGCGTTCGATGCCCATTTCCTGCGCGCCATCGAGCGCGAAGTGGCCACCCGTCAGGATTGCCAGAGTGCCCGCCTCCTGGCCGCCGACCTTGCCGGCTGGATGGCCCGGTCACCCTGGCGGGCGTGGGCCGGCCGCTGATCAGCCCGGGACTGGCACCTCAACCTCGCTGAGCGCAAGCGGTGCGTCGGCTGGAGCAGCCCGAGTCTGCCGAGTGGCCAGGGCCGAGCCCGCGATCACCAGGGCGAAGCCGATCGCCATGGCCAGGCTGAACGTCTCATTGAGGACGAGCACGCCCAGGAAGGCGGCCACCGCCGGGTTGACGTAGGTGATAACCGTCGAGCGGACCGGCCCGATCTCGGCCACCAGCGCGGCAAAGACGAGGAAGGCCGCGGCGGTGCACACGATCCCCAGGACGACGATGGAGATCAGGACATTGGTCGAGGGCTGGACGGCCGGCCATTGGACGATCGCGATCGGCAGGTAGACGAGAGCAACCAGGCTGAGCGACACGCCCATGATGCCCACGGCCGGCAGGCCACCCAGGCGTCGCGACAGGATCGCGGGGCCCAGGGCGTAGCAGACCACGACGATGCCGATCTCGACCAGGGCGATCGCGTCGGAGGCATGGAAGTCGGCCCCCACGATCGCCACGACGCCGACCAGGCCGATGAGCAGCCCCAGCAATCCCGTCCGGCTGGTGCGATCGGCGCCACCAGTGGCCAGGGCGAGGGCGGCGCTGACCAGCGGCGTTCCGGCGATCAGGAGCGCGGCGAGCGAGCTCGATACGCGCTGCTCGGCCGAGCCGACCATGACCCACGGGATCGCGATCTCGATCGCGGCGAAGGCGACCACCCAGCGCCAGCGCCCGAAGATCGCCCGCAGGTCGGCTCGGAAGATCGCGATGGGCAGCAGGATCAGGGCGCCGATGCCGGTCCGGGCAAAGACGAGCACGGCCGGGCTGATCTCGGCCACCGCCACCCGGATGAACAGGTAGGGGATGCCCCACATCACGGACATCAGGGCAAACAGGACAATTCCGCGCCGGGTCATGGACCGAAGATACCCGTATTCGCAGGCGCCGCGTCGGCGCCGTTCAGTCGACCACGATGACCAGCTTGCCCAGCGTGCCGGCCTGGAATGCGGCGAGTGCCTCGGCCGCATCGGCGAGGGGATAGGTCCGCTGGATGACCACGTGGGTGATGCCTTCGGCCTGGTTGGCAGCGGCTCGGTCCAGGACGTCCCTCGCCGGGCTCGCGTTCGCCTTCGTGACGGTGATGCCTTCGGCCTGGACGTCGGACTCGGAGCGCATCAGGGTCGACACGAATGAGCCGCCTGGCCGCACCGCCGTGATCAGGTTGGCCGGATCGCCGGCGAAATGGAGGGCCACATCTACGCCGCCGGGGCGGACGGCGCGGACCTCGGCTGCGACGTCGGCCTTGTAGTCGACGATCTCGGCCGCCCTCAGCGAGGTGACCAGCTCGCGCTCGGCATCACTGTGAGCGGTGGCGATGACGTGGGCTCCAGCCCGAACGGCGAGCTCGAGGGTCTGGCTGCCGACGCCCCCGGTGGCGCCCGAGATGAGCACGACCTGGCCGGCCGAGAAATTGGCGACATCCGAGGCCGCGAGGGCCGCCTCGGCCGCAACGCCGAGCGCTCCGCCGGTCGTGAAGTCGATCGAATCCGGCAGTCGGGTCACGCCAACGGCGACGGGGACGGCTACGAATTCACCGAACGAGCCATCGCCCAGGAAGGGCTTGGTCACGACGCCGAACACGCGCTCGCCGACGGCGAAGTCCGTGACGCCCTCGCCCAGGCTCTCGACGGTCCCGGCGAAGTCCTTGCCGATGACCACTGGAAAGCGGTGCTCCATCATGCCCTTGAGGTAGCCGTTGGCCACGAACACGTCGAAGCCGTTGATCGAAGCGGCCCGGACCCGGACGAGCACCTCGCCCGGTTCGGGTTCCGGCTTCGCGACGTCACGGATCGCTGCTGGGTTGCCGTCGTCGAGGATTGCGAGTGCGCGCATTGGGCCACCTGCGGTTGCGTCTGACAAGGATCGTTGCAGACGCAACCATAGCAGGCGTGGCCCAGGACGGCTCAGCGGACGTCGTAGATCGCGTAGCCGGTCGAGGTCGGGTTGACGATGTACACGTCGTAGCCCGCGTTGCCGCCCACGGCGGGATAGTCGACCTCGACGAGGACGGCATTGGCCTGGTCGATCGAGGAGCTCCAGGGATTGGCCAGCCAGCTGGCGAGGGGCGCCGTTCCCGTTGGCGGCTCGGTGACGGTGTACCGGCCGGCCACGGACCTGAAGAACTGCGCGCGCTCGGCGCTCCAGTTGGCGAAGGTCTGGGCGCGCGACGGGCCATCTGGCGCCAGCAAGGCCCAGGCGGCCGCGTAGTTGCCATCCACCAGGTCCTTGGTGTACTCGTCGACGACCACGGCGGCGTTGGCAAAGGCCGTCGAGGGCGCGGAGGCCGACGGCCCGGCTGGAGCGCTCGGACTCGGACTGGGCGAGCTGGCTGGACTTGGACTAGCAACGGGGGAGGGACTCGTTCCGACCGACGGGTTGGCCCCGACGGCGGGCTGCGAGGGCTGGGGACCGGGGCCGGCGCCGCGCAGGGTCAGGGCGACGAGCAGGACCACGGCCACCGCACCGGCAGCGAGCAGGCCGATCGGTCCGCTACTCCGGCGCGTGTGCGGGTGAGGCGCCTCGGCCGGGCGCTGTGCGTTCTGGGCAACCATCTTCCATGCCTCCAGGAGCTCATCGGTGCGGGAACGGGCCATCACGCCACCTCCAATTTCTCGCGGGCGCGACTGACTGCGGCGCGCAGGGCGCCGTCGCTCGTTCCCAATGCCGTGGCGACCTCCGAGTACGACCAGCCCTCGATCGCCGTGAGGACGAGGGCGGTTCGCTCGAGAGCCGAGAGCCTGTTCATGGCGCCTCGAACGTCGAGCCAGCGGGCCTGGGTCGCCTCGTCGAACGAAGGTTCGGACGAGTGCGGCAGGATCCGCCGGCTCAGCGATCGAAACCGATCCGTCGCCAGGCGCCGGGTCGCCACCAGCAGCCAGGGCAGGACCGGCCGATCCCAGTCGAGGGTCAGGCGATGCTGCCAGAGCCGCAGGTAGGCGTCCTGGGCCAGGTCTTCGGCGGCTGACCAGTCGTTCGTCCAGGCGAGCGAGAACCGGAACACGTCGTTCCAGTGGGCCTCGAACGCCCGGTTGTACAGCAGGTCAGCGTCGCGGGTGACGGCCATGTGAACGCTCATATCCATAAACACGACGGGCGAGGCCAGAACGCACGGTGGCCGCCCGAGATTCATGAAGGGGAGCGTGAGGCTACATGTCCATCGGGCTGACGAGCTGGAAGTAGTTGCCGTCGGGATCTGCCAGGGTGGCAATGGATGAACCCGGCGAGCCCTCGAATTCGTACGGCGAGGTGACGACGATCGCGCCGGCCGCCTTCATCCTGTCGAATTCGCCGGCGACGTCCTTGGTCTCGATGTTCCACATGAGCCGACCGGGCGAGGCGTTGGGTCCGTGGACCTCGGAGTGCGGGTACACGGTGATGTAGCCCGAGCCGATCTTCCAGCCGGTGTAGGTGTCGAAGACCATCCCGGGCTCGCCGAGCACCTTGGTGTAGTAATCGACCAGGGCCGGAGCGTTGTCGGACCCGATCAGGATGCTGTTGAATTCCATCTGCCGTCCTCCAATGGGCTGCGTTGGGTGGCCCATCAGGATAGGCGCGTCCAGCCGCAGCGGGACTCGGAGTCAGCTCTCGGCGTCGGGCTCCTGTTCGCCCGCGCCGGGGCTCGCCGGGGTCGGGGTCTTGCTCAGGTGGCTCGCCTCGATGATCGTGGGCGTACCGTCACGGTCCTTCCAGCGGGTCTGGATCTGGACTGTCTCGGTCTCTCCGACCAGGCTCAGGACCACGTTGTAGCCCGAGCCGCCCGCCTCGACCGAGTCGATCGACGCGCCCGTCGCAGGCAAGGGAAGCAGCGCAATCACCTCGCCGAGGTTGCGGTGGAGCTCGGCGCTCATGAATTCGATGGCCTTGTCGACATCACCCGCGACGACCGCGTCACAGAACTCCTGAGCGCGTTCTCGAACCTGGCTGTCATCCATTCAGCTGACCTCCTGCTTCATCTCGTTAGCTTCACTGTACGCGTCCAGAAATCAGGGCCGTGGCAACTCGGTCGCGGGATCCAGGCGCTAGAGTCGGCGGGTGAGCTTTGATGTTGCCGCCGATGCCTACGACCGCTTCATGGGTCGCTACTCACGCCTGCTGGTGGGCCAGATGGCGGACATCGCTGGAGTCGAGGCCGGCCAGCGCGTCCTGGACGTCGGTTGTGGACCGGGCGCGCTGACGAGCGAGCTGGTAGAGCGAGTCGGAGCGGAGAATGTGGTCGCCGTGGATCCGTCCGCGTCATTCGTCGAGGCCGCCCGGGACCGCTTTCCCGGAGTGACGATCCTCCAGGCGTCAGCGGAGCAGATGCCACTTCCGGAGGGCTGGTTCGACGCGGCCCTGGCCCAGCTCGTCGTCCATTTCATGGCCGATCCCATCGCCGGCCTCGTTGAGATGAAGCGGGTCACCCGCCCTGATGGCATCGTTGCCGCCTGCGTCTGGGATCACGGCGGCGGGATGGGCCCGCTGGGCCTGTTCTGGCGGACGGCCCGTGAGCTTGATCCGAAGGTCGAGGACGAATCCGACCTGGCCGGGTCGCGCGAGGGGCATCTCGCCGAGCTGTTCGCCGCCGCCGGTCTGCGGGACCTGAAGGAAACCGTCGTCTCGGCCGACCTTGAACACGCGACCTTCGACGACTGGTGGCAACCATTCACCCAAGGCGTAGGGCCGGCTGGTGCCTACGTGGTCGGCCTGGACGCCGGGAGCCGGGAGGAGCTGCGGGAGGCCTGCCGTCAGCAGCTGCCGGACGGCACGTTCGTCGTGCCTGCCCGAGCCTGGGCCGTGAGCGGACGAGTCTAGGGAGCACTTCCCGGCTGGTATCCTGCCGCCGGTGCACGTGACCAGCCAGATCGCCGAGGCGATCGCGCCCAGGCGGCTCGGATCGGGCTTTCGTTGGCTGCTGTCCGCCACGATCGTCAACAACATCGGCGACGGCGTCGTGGTCTCGGCCGGGCCGCTGCTCGTGGCGTCCCTGACCCACGACCCGTTCCTCGTGTCGATGGCGCTTTTCTTCGAATACCTGCCGACGCTCCTGTTCGGCGTGCTCGGCGGAGTTGCCGCCGACCGCTTCGACCGACGCCAAATGGTCATCGTGGTGAACCTGGCCCGGGCCGGCGTGCTGGCCGTCCTGTGCGTCACGATCGCGAATGGATCGGTCAGCATCGCCCTGGTCCTGGCCGCCTTGTTCGTGATGGGTACTGCCGAGACGCTGGCCGACTCGGCGACCAGCACGCTCCTGCCCGGCCTGGTCGCGCGCGAGGACCTGGGCATCGCGAACGCGCGGAACGCAGGGTGGCTCGCTGCTCACGAACCAGCTCCTGTTCCCGCCGATCGGGGCGTTCCTGTTCGCCGTCGGACCGGCGATCCCATTCGCCACGAACGCGGTGTGCTTCCTCCTTGGCGTGGTCCTCATTTCCCGCCTCGCCAGTGACGCCCGGCGGGCTCGCCTGCCGCACGCGTCCGTGCGCGCCGAGATGCTCGAGGGGATGCGCTGGCTCGCGGCGCATCCGCCGATGCGCACGCTCGCGCTGACGATCTTCACGTTCAACATCACGTTCGGGGCGGCCTGGTCGGTGCTCGTCCTGTATGCCAGCCAGCGGCTCGGGATGGGCCCCGTCGGGTTCGGCCTGCTGACGACCGCGGTGGCGCTCGGCGGCCTGGTCGGGACGGTGATCTACGGCCGGCTCGAGAAGCGCTTCTGCCCTCGCCGACATCATGCGAGTCGGGCTGCTGATCGAGACGGCCACCCACCTGATCCTGGCCCTGACGACGTCGGCGGCGGTGGCGCTCGTCACGCTGGTCGTCTTCGGCGGACATGCCTTCGTGTGGGGCACGACCTCGACTGTCGTTCGGCAGCGGGCGGTCCCGGATGAGCTATTGGGCCGGGTGACCGGCGTCTACCGCGTGGCGATCATGGGCGGCCTGGTCATCGGCACGCCGATCGGCGGCCTGCTGGCGAGCACGTTCGGGATCACCGCGCCGTTCTGGTTCGCCTTCGCCGGATCGGCCGTGCTGGTCGTGCTCCTGTGGGGCCAGTTCGAGAACATCGTCCACTCCAGCGAGATCTGAACCGCGCGGGTCGCCTGGTCGGACAACGCCGTCCCGGCATCACTCGATGGCAATGAGCGCGTCGGTCGCTGGGTCGGGGACGCCGCCGTAGAAGCGATCGAGGACCTGGCGGAAGAGGGCCTCATCCGGCGCGGCGCGATGGAAGAGGGTCATCGACGAGCGCAGCTTCAGTGCGTCCAGCGAACCCAGGATCTCTGCGGCCGAGCGGCCATTGGTGGCGAGTAAGATCGCCGCGCACTCACGCAGGCGCGGACCGAGAACAGGGTGCGCGAGGTAAGCCCGCGCCTCGTCGAGGGAAGCGATCGAGTACCGCTCGGACATCGAGCTCCGCCCCAACCCCGCGATCTGGGGAAAGATGAACCACATCCAGTGGCTCGCCTTGCGGCCGCTGCGGAGCTCCGTCAGGACGCCCCGATAGATGCCCTCCTGGGCGGCGACGAAGCGCTCGAGATCGTAGGTGACCACCTAGGCCGGGGCCCGGTCCTCGAGCTCCCAGGCGTGATCCATCACGTGGTGGGCCGTGCGCCGGATGAGGAACTGGATCGGCCAGGTCCGGGCCGGCCGTCCCTCGGCGTTGTAGGCGCGGATCGCCTCGAGGTACGCCTGCCGGTGGTCGCGCAGCCCCTCAGGAGTGAGGACCACCTCGCGCGGCGTTCGGACCTCGACCTTGCGTGAGAACTGCTCGGGCTCGCTGGCGTACACGTGGCGAATGATCTGGTCCCGGGTGCGGCCGGCGCTGCGAGGGCCCGGGAGGAGGTCGGCCGAGGCGCGAGCAGAGACGTCATCGAATTCGGCCCAGCAAGCCCGCAACAGGGCGAGCCGTCGTTCGAGCTGAGGGCCCGTCAAGATCTCCCGCTCGATCTCGGACGGTACATGGGCAATGCCCCAGAAATCGGTCGAGGACGACCCGGCGACGCGTTCGACAACATCCACGTCGAGTGGCCGGGGCAGCTCGTCCGCGCAGACCAGCACGCTCGGCGACGGCGGCGTAGCGGGGAAGATAGGCAGCCAGCTTGGCCAAAGCCTCGTCTTCGGCGATGCCCCAGCGGTCGAGCCCGGGCCAGTCCATGGCACCGGCGACAACTCGGCGCTTCTTGCCCACCTCGAGAATCACGCGCATTGGCTCGGTCACGCCAGACAGCGTACCGCCCCGGACGACGCCGAAGCCGGCGGGCCTGTCGGCCAGCCGGCTCCGGTAACCTAGACCGAGATCGGGATCTCGTAGAGCTCGCTGGTCGGGTGACCTGCCCGCTCGTGGATCCTCAAGCCTGAGTGAGGACCTCGCGGAGCTTCGCGGCGAAGGCATCGGGCTGGCCGGGCTGGCCGTACTCGTTGCCGAGGAAGCCGCCGTGGCCACCAGGAAAGATGACCGGTGTCGTGCCCAGTCGCTCGGCCGCCGCGAAGGCGCCGCGGGATGCCAGCTGGCCGCCGGACTCGGCGCCGGCGGCGATCACGATTCGCGTCGATGCCGCCCGCAAGGCCGGGAAGTCGGGCTCGAAGCTCGTACTCGAGGTCATGTTCTGGGCCATGAGCGGATCGCTCCGGTTGCCGTCGTCCACGGTGGGCAGCCCGAACATCGCCGGATCGGGAGCGGGCTGGCTCAGATAGTCCTGGTCGATGGGGCCCTGGTGACCGACCAGGGCGATGAACCGGGCCATGCCGGCACCAAAGCCGCTGGTCATATATGCGTCCTGGACGGCCCGGCACGCCGCGAGCGCGTTCTCCCGGTCGGGCAGGAGCGCGGCGAGGGGCGGCTCGTGGGATACGAGCGTCCGGACCTGCTCCGGGTGACGAGCCACGAGGGCGAGCGAGTTCACCGCGCCGCCACTGCTCGCGAAGAGGTCGACTGGTCCAAGACCCAGCTCGGCGATGATCCGATGGATGTCGTCGGCGTGCTGTTCGGGCGTCGAAGGGCCGGCCGGATCCGCCTTGGTGCTGCGCTCGACGCCGCGCGGGTCGTAGGTCACCACGGTCCGATCGCTGAAGTGGCCGGCCAGGGTCGCGAACCCGCCGGCACCCATCGGCGACCCGATGAGGAGGAGCACCGGAGCGGTGGTGGCCGCGCCGGAGCGGATGTCGTAGGTCAGGACGGCGCCAGGCGCCTCGAGGGTGCGGGTCGTCGGCTCGGTCATCGTGGTCATGATTGCCTCCCTGAATTGATCCGATTGGTGTCGTGCGTCCCGGTCATGCCGCTGGCACCTCCGCCAGGATCGCGTCGATCTGGCCGACTGCGCCGGTGAGGCCCTCTTCCATGCCCATGGCCAGGTATTGCTCCATCGCCTGGCTGCTCGTGTAGTGGAATTCGATCGACATCCGGGTCCGCCGAGAATCGATCGGTTCGATCGTCACCCGTCCTTCGTTGCGTGAGAAGTCCGTGTTCGGGGTCCCGTCGCCGTTGGCGAATCCGTCGCGGAAGACCAGGCGGCGCGGGGGATCGGCCTCGAGGACATCCCAAAAGCCGCGCGGCCGATCGCCGCTCGGGCCAGTCATGTAGTACTCGACGTGGCTGCCGGGAGCCAGGTCGTGGGTCGTGAACGTGGCCGGATAGGTGGGTGGGCCCCACCAGCGCTCGAGCTGGCGCGGGTCGGCCCACAGCTCCCAGACCCGCGTCGGAGATGCTTCGAACTCGGCGGTCAGGGTCATCGTCAGGGCGTTGGGGTCCTTGCGGACGGCAGTGACGGTCATGCCTCGGTCTCCTCGCTACTCGTGATGAGGTTGGTCATCCGTTCGATCCGGCCGCGCCACAGCGACTCGTACTGGTCGAGGAGGCTTCGAGCCAGGCTGAGGCCCTCGATGTTGGTCAGCACGACCTTGCGCCGGCCCGAACGTTCCTTGGTGATGAGGCCGGCCCGTTCCAGCACGGCAACGTGCTTCTGGACCGCGGCAAAGCTCATCGGGTAGTGCCCGGCGAGCTCGGCCACGCCCTCGCGCCCGGAGAGTGCGCGCAGGACGATGTCCCGCCGGGTGGCATCAGCCAGCGCGGCGAAGACCTGGTCGGCGTTGGGTGTCGGCGTCATTGGTACAACCATACGGTTGTATCACGCCGTTCGTCAAGTCCCGTTCACGGCCCGCTCAGGCGGCCGCGTCGAGGACCTCGATGGCAGTCGTGGCGATGTCCAGGACCGCGCTCGCGGCTTCGATCGCGGCGATCGTCGGCCGGTCTAGAGAGGCCCGGGCCAGGGCGATCGCCGCCTCACGGTCGAGCCGCTCGTCCGGAGTGGCCACCTCGAGCCCCAGCCGCCGCCGGGCGGCGTCGACGACTTCGAACAGGCGCAAGCCCGGCGCGTAGCGGCCCTCGGCGACCTCGATCGTCGCGACCACGTCCAGGCAATCGACCTGGCCTTCCGCGTGACCCAGGGCCACGCACAGTCGGAGGGCCTCACCGCACGAAGCCCGGGAATCAGCCAATCGGCCGCGTCGGCGCTCGAGGATCGCCCGATTGATGATCGCGGACGTCTCGCCGCGCACATCGCCGAGGTTGTGGAAGACCGCCACCGCCTCGCCCAGTGCGTCATCCGCCGCGTCATACCGGTCCTGGTTCCGGAGGGCCGTGCCCAGGTTGGTCAACGAAGCGCCGAGTCCCCGCAGGTTGTCCGAGTCGCGGACCTCGGCCAGGCTTTCCTGTCCGTAGCGCACCGCGTCGTCGATCCGGCCCATCGCCAGCGCCGTGGCCGACAGGCTGTTGAGGGATCCCGCAACACCCTGTCGATCGCCGAGCTCGCGGCACATCGCCAGGCATTCCTCGCCGGCCCGGATCGCCTCGGCGTAGTCGCCACTGCTCCTGGCCAACGCCGATGAACCGCGCAGGGCCACGGCCCGGACGCGCGAGGCGGTTCCGGACGATGCCGCGAGCGAGCGGCGCAGCCAGACGAGCCCTTCCGCGACGTGTCCGCGGACGTACCAGTACCACCACAGGTTGGCGGTCATGGCCAGGGCGCCCTCGGGATCGTGGCCGGCGCCCAGCAACCAGGTCAGGGCCGCGAGCAAGTCGCCGTGCGCGTTGCCCAGCCGAACCAGCCAGGCCTCCTGCTCGGTCCCGCCCCAGTCGCGGGCCGCCTCGACCAGGCTCACGCACCAGGCCGCATGGAGCGCCCGCGTCGGCTCGAGCTCGCCCGCCTCGGCGAGTCGTTCTTCGGCGTACTGCCGGATCGTTTCGAGGAGGCGATAGGAGGTCGGGTCCGCGACGCCCGGCGAAGCGACAACCATCGACTGGTCGACGAGGCGGTAGAGCAGCTCGGAGGGGTCGATGCCCTCGACCTGCTCACCCCAGACCGCCAGCGCCCCGGAGGGCTCGACGCCGCCCCGGAACACCGCCAGCCGGCGGAGCAGGCGTCGCTCCGGCTCGGTCAGGAGGTCGTAGCTCCAGTCGATCGCCGCGCGCATCGTCCGGTGCCGCTCCGTGCTCGTCCCGGCCCGGCCAGCCGGGAGGTCCATTCGCCCCTGGAGGTGCTCGACGAGGGCGGGCAGCGACAGGGTCCGCAGGCGTGCCGCCGCCAGCTCGATCGCGAGGGCAGTCCGTCGAGCCGCCGGCACAGCGCAACGGCGGCCGCCACGGGTCCCCGATAGCTCGAACCCGGGCCGGGCGGCCCTCGCCCGATCCAGGAGGAGCTGGACCGATTCCGCCTCGAGGGATTCGGCGGGGGACGCCGTTGGCGCGGGGAGGCCCAGGCCAGCGATGGGCCAGATGACTTCGCCCGGCGCGCCGAGCGGCTCGCGGCTCGTGGCCAGGATCCGCAGGCCGGGTGCGGCCGCGAGCAGGTCGGCGGATAGGCTGGCGACGGTCTCCAGCACGTGCTCGCAGTTGTCGAAGACCAGCAGCACCCGTTCGTTGCGCAGGCGTGCCTGGATGCCCACGACGAGGGGCTCGCCCCGGCGCTCGCGGACGTCGAGGCCGTCGGCCAGGAGCCGGGTCACCGAGCCGCCGGGCGGCAGGGCGGCGAGGGAGATGAGATGGACCTCGGCCAGGCGGGTGACCGCCATCGATCGGGCCAGCTCGAGCGCCAGCCGGCTCTTGCCACAGCCGCCTGGTCCGGTGAGGGTGAGGATCCGCGAGGTGCCCAGGACCTCGAGGGTCTCGCGCAGCTCCCGCTCGCGCCCAACGAACCGGGTCAGCGGGGCGGGAAGGCCGGCCGTCGGGCCGGCCAGGGTCGGATCGTGACGTTCGATCGCCCGTCGAAGCTCCAGCAGCGCCGTATCCGGAGCCGCGGCGAGCTCGAGCTCAAGCGCGTCACGCACGTGGTCGAACGTCGCCAGCGCGACGCTCGCGCCGCGTGACCGGTACTGGGCCAGCATGAGCCGGCCCGCGAGCCGCTCGTCAGTCGGATCTTCGGCGACCAGCCCGGCCAGCTCGGCGATGACCGTTTCGTTCTCGGCCAGGGCCAGGCAGGCGTCGGCCCATTCGATTCGGGCCGACCGACGCTGCTCGTCCAGGCGGGTGGCTTCTGCCTCCGCCATCCGGCCCAACGTGCTCCCGTCGAGCGCCGGCCCACGCCACTCGGCGAGCGCGGCAGCAAGCCGAGTGGCCGCCAGCGCGGGCTGCCGCTCGAGCAAGCCCCGGGCCTCGATGACGGCCCGCTCGAAGCGGCGCGCGTCGATCTCCTCGGGCGGCGCGTCGAGACGGTAGGTGGTGCCCCGGGTCTCGACCCGGCCCGGCAGCAGGCGGCGGAGGGCCGCGACCTGGGCCTGGAGCGCGTTCTCGGCCGTGGCCGGTGGTTCGTCGGCCCACAGCTCGTCGATCAGTCGATCGCGCGACACAAACCGGCTGCTCTCGATCAGGAGCGCGACCAGGAGGGTTCGGGACCGGGGGCCGCCGAGCCTCAACGGGACGCCGTCGCGGAGGACCTCGAGCGGCCCGAGCATGCGGAACTCGATGGGCAGGTTCGTTCCTCTGGCTGGCCGGGACCTGCCAAGGGTAAGCCTGCCAAGGGTAGGCCATCAGCGTTTCATCAGCGCCGACCCGATCGTGCGAGACGTGATCCCACCGCAGGACGTTGATCCGGAGCTCGGGCCGACCTCGATCGACTCGTGGACGGACAGCTGCGCGCGGAGCATGACGGCGACATCGAGGGGATCCTCGCCCCGATGGCGGCGGCCATCGTCCACGAGGTCGTCGGCCTGGGCGGCGAGCCGATCCGCGGGCTCGAGGCGGTGCGGCAGCGCTATCGCGAGCTGCTCGCAGCGTCCGTCCACGAACGGGACACGCCGATTCGCCGCCGCTACGGAACGGGCTTCGTGATCGAAGAGCACGTCTGGTCCGGTCGCCTGACCGGCCGTGCCTTCGACATCGACGGCCGGGGCCGATGGCTGAGCTATCGCGTCCTGTGGCTGCTCGAGGTCCGCGCCGGTTCGATCGTCGCGGAAACGATCTGGAACGACCTGGCGGCGATCCGCCGCCAACTCATCCCGTCATGAACAAGGAGAACGACATGGCCAACCGATTCGGGATCAAGGGCATCGTCCTGGCGGCAGGACTGTCGATCGTGCTCGGTGCCTGCTCTGGGGCCGCAGCGGCGCCCACGTCGCCCGCCGGCGGCCGGCGCTGGCGGAGGGGCAGGGGCCTCGCAGCAGGCACCCACGGATACCGCCCAGGCCGGCGGCGACGACACGGATCCGGCCTGTGCCCTGGTGACCAAGGCCGATGTTGCCACCGCCGTCGGCTTCTCGATCGCCACCGCCCTGGGCGCAGGCGGGACGTGCATCTTCCAGAACACCGATCCGAGCCAGTTCCTCGCCGTCCAGCTGTTCACCACCCAGGATTCGATGGCGCTGTACCTCAGCGTCGAGGACACGGGGCAGCACGTGGCCGGCCTCGGGGACGACGCGTTCTGGTCACCGACGGGCGGCTTCCTGTTCGTCCGCAGCGGGACCCGCGCGATCCTGTTCGAGAACCAGGGCTGGGTGTTCACGCCCGAGACCGACACGGCCCATCGCGACTCATTGGTCACCCTGGCCAACGTCGCGCTCCCGAACCTGTGATGTCGCCCCGGCCGAAGTTGAGGCGGGGCCTGTTCGCCGCCCTCGTCATTGCCGGCGTGGTCCTGGCGGGCTGCGCCCCGGCCGCAGGTCCGGCCGGATCTGGGGCCGCATCCGGGGCCGCCAAGCCGGTCGGGACCGACAGTTCGCCCTTGGCCGGCACGGCGCTCGCCTCGCGGACGCTGCCGGGCAGCTCAGCGGCCAGCGTCGATCCCGGGGCGTGGCTCATCGCCGACCGGCTGATTGCCCCGGCCTACTCGGCCGACACGACCGCCGCCCTGGTGGCCGGACTGGCCCGATCGGGCATCGGGACCTACACCGACACGACGAGCGCGACGCCTGAGCAGCCGGTGGCCGGCCCGGCCAGTCCACTCCGGATGCTCGACTTCCAGGTCCATGCGCTCGCCGTGGGGGAGTGGACCGGGAGCACGTTCAGCGGTTCCGAGCTCGATGCCGTCCTGCCCACGCCACCCGACGCGACGGTGATGCCGACGACGTCCGAGGTCCTGGCGGGCTATGTGGCGGCGGCCAATTCGCCCGGTGGCGCCCTGTCTCGAGCCCTGATGGCTGGCCAGGACCTGCTCGCTCCGACGAAGCTGCGCTTCCCGGCAGTCGTCCTCGTCCTGTTCGCCTCCGACCTGGCCACGGACGGCGGCAAGTCGAGCGCGACCGGCGCCGACCCGATCGCTGGCGCGACGGCCACGCGCCTGCCATTTGCCGAGCTCGCGCTCGCGGGCCCCGACAGCATCCACCCGCCGATCCAGCTGGCCGTGGTCAGTGGTGGCGTCTGCTCCGACACGGCGAACTGGATCAACAGCATGATCTCGGGCCTGTTCAGCGCCCTGAAGGTGGCGACGCCCGACAACCTGCCCGGCCGGATCGTGGTTTCGATCTGGAACTGGATCGTGTCCGCAGGCGAGGCCTTTGTCCAAGGGCTCATCGACACGGTCACCGGCGCCGTCCTGGGCACGATCCGAAGCATCGCCGGCACGATCGCGGCGGTGGCCGAGCAGATCGCATCGCTCGTGCCCTACGGCATCCGGGCGGTCGCGGTCGGCCCGACCGGCGGCGGCACGTTCATGCTTGGGCCGGATCCCCTGGCCGGCACGTTCACGGCAACGGTGAGTGCGGGCGACCTGCCCGACTGGCCGGCGGCCCTGTCCGATTGCGCCAAGGTGGCCAAGGTCCCGTTGGCCGATCTTCACTCCAAGAACGTGCCCCTCACCTGGGGTCCGCTCCAGGCGGCCGCGAACCCGCTGATCGCGCCCAACGTGCCCAAGACCGACGACGTGACCGACGCCAACGGGCAGGCGAGCTGGGACTTCACGACCAGCACGGATCCGGGCGACCCGACGGGCGAGCAGCAGAACCAGGTGGACCAGATGCCAGTCGCGGTCCATCGACCGGAGGTCGAAGCGGCCCGGGCCCACCTGACCGGGGCCCTGCTGGGGTTCATCCCGGGCATTCTCCAGCCCTTCGTCGCGGCGATCTTCGCGCCCTACATCAGCGGGGTCCAGGCACGCCTCAACGCCCTGCTCGATGCCCGTGGGACGGCCACCGCGATCATCGTCTATCACTCGGGGGCATCGCCCAAGCCGAGTCAGTCCCCGTCACCGACCCCGTCGAGTGCCTGTGGCCCCAACCCGGTGGCCGCCGGTACGTACAGCGGGCACCTGACCAGCACGTCGAGCGAGATCATCGACCAGGGGGCGTTCGGCAAGACCGTCGCGACGAGCAGCGGCTCCGGTGCTGTGACCCTGGTCGTGGCTGCCGACGGCTCGGTCGGGGGCACCTGGGCCCTCAAGAGCGACTTCATCTTCAATGAGTCGATCGTGGTCGATGGCGTGGAGCGGCTTCACAGCCACCGAACGTCGACGAGCAGCTACACCGGCGGCGCAGTCACCGGCACGGTCTGCAACCTGGGCCTCGCGCCCGGCACCTATTCCGTCCAATCGTGCATGGACAGCCTGGTCGGGGACTGCACCGGCGACCCGGCGCCGCCGAACGCAACGCCGGTGCCCGGTGGGTTCGGACCGCCGGCGGCTGGAAGCCCAGGGCACGCAACCTGGCGCAAGCATTTCGCCGAGTCGGAAGGTGCCGTGGTCGTCGCGGACCTGACCCTCGACGTCAGCGGAGCGACGCCCTAGGACCAGCTCCCGCCAGCCTCAGGGAGCGTGTTCACGGGGTATATCTCCTGGATATCCCGGCGCGGGCACGCCTCCGCTGCGATCGCCATGCGATCGTGCTGCGATCGGTTCCGCCGACTCTGAAGACCGGCGGCCCTGATCCGCCGCTCATCAGCGATCGGAGTCGACATGTCGGTGCGATTCGTTCCTCGGGGCCGGCCAGGCCGTGAGCCTGACCCTGGCCGCGTGCGGTGGGGGCGGCGCAACGAACGCAGGGGGCCAGCCGGCGGGCGGTGGAGGGGCCACGTTGGCGCCCGGTGGAACGCTCTGCGGCCGTCAGCCCAGCCGGCAGCGCCGGCGGGCCGGTGACCGGCCACGTCGGCGACAAGCTGACGTTTGAGAATTTCGCGCATGATCCGGTCGACGCGACCCTGGTCAAGGTCTACGACCCGGCCACACCGAATGACACCTCGCAAGCGCCGCTCTCCCCGGCGACCCACTGGGTGGGCGCCGAGGTGATCGTCAACGACCAGTGGACTACCAGACCGACGGCGGTGGATTTGACGCGGTTACCTCGGCCGGCACCACGGTGACCACGACGGACACCTACCAAAACGCGACCGTGGTGCTCGGCTCCGGCTTCAAGGGCTGCACGCAGACCATGGCACCCCACAGGATTTACCGACATACACCTACTGCGCGGCGTTCCCGGTCCCCGACGGCCAGACGTTGGTCAAGGTTGGCCTCAACGTGACCGGAGCACCGCTCGTGAAGACCGACCAGGCCACCTGGTCGGTGCCCTGAGAGTCGGAGGAGAACCAGGTCCCGCCCGGAGGATCGCAGTCTCGTATATCCGGCGTACATACCCGACGACGGCTGCCGCCGGGGGGTTCCGACGACGTCGCTGGTGGTCGTTCGGGTCATCGCAGTCCTGATTGGTGCCACGCATGGCGCGGCACCCTCGCGGGTTCATGACAGCGCACGTCATCGTTCCCTGCGACGATGGGCAGCATGACAACCATCGACTGGCTGCTCGACTCCGATCCCGCGATCCGCTGGCAGGTGATGCGCGACCTGACCGCACGAGCCGGCAGAGGTCGTCGCCGCCGAACGGGCAAGGATCGCGACCGAGGGCTGGGGCGCGCGGCTGCTCGCGCTCCAGGCGCCCGACGGCCTGCTGGGGCGGCAAGGCGTGGTCGCACGACTGGACCGACACGTTCCACGTCCTGGAGCTGCTGCGCCGGTTCGGGCTCGACCCGCGAGCGAGCAGGCCCGCCGGGCGGTCGACCTCGTCCGCGAGCACGTCACCTGGCGCGATCGCCGCCTTCGAGACGCCGTGGGCCGACAATCGCTTCTTCGAGGGCGAGGTCGAGCCGTGCATCAACGGCAACGTCGTCGCGACGGGCTCGTACTTCGGCGTGGACATGGCGCCGCTCGTCGAGCGGCTCCTCGGCGAGCAGCTCCCCGACGGCGGCTGGAACTGCGAGGTCGAGAACGGCGCGACGGTGTCGTCGTTCGGGACGACGATCAACGTCCTCGAGGGCCTGCTCGAGCACGAGCGGGCGATCGGCGGCTCGGCCAGTCGTGGCCGAGGCACGCCGACGCGGCGAGGAATACATGCTCGAGCGCCGCCTCTTCCGCCGGAAGTCGACCGGGCGAGGTGATCGATCCCGAGCTGGCTCGAGTTCTCGTTCCCGACCTGGTACCACTACGACGTCCTGCGCGGGCTCGACTACCTGCGCGACGCCGGGGTCAAGCCCGACGAGCGGGTCGCCGAGGCGATCGGAGTCGTCGAGGGCAATCGGGACCCGACGGCCGCTGGCCGCTCCAGAACGTCCACGAGGGCGAGTCCCATTTCGAGATGGAGGCGGGGGAGGGCCAGCCGAGCCGCTGGAACACCCTCCGCGCGCTGCGCGTGCTCGACTGGTTCGGAGGAGCCGCCTAGCTGACCCGGCGACGCCGGAGTACGGTGTGCGCGCGCGCGGCGCGACGATCAAGTCCGCGGTGGCCCGCCAGCGCCGGGAGGCGGCCCGCCAGCGCCCGGTCCGCCAATTGGGGACATGTGCTCGTGGATGATCTTCCAGTCGTCGCCGACCCGGGTGAAGACCATCGTGCATTGCTGTTCGACGCCCACGGCATTGCCCGCGATCTGGCCGGTGAAGTGGCCGTTGAACGTCGCGATGGCCACGTCGCCGACGACGTTGATCGCCAGGTCATTCATGGCCACGGTCTGCTTTTCGAGCCGGCTGAAGAAGGCCCGCTCGCCGGCGGCGCACGACGCGGCATCGCCGCGCGGCTTGCCTTCCTTGAATTCGGTGAACGTCGGGCCGTACAGGTGGAACGACTCGAGGCGCTCGAAGTCCCTGGCGGCGGCGGTCGGCCAGATCTCGTCGAGGCGCCGGCGGACCTGGGCTTGGGCTTCGGAAGTGGTCTCGGTGGCGAGTTGGAGTGTTCATGCCGGAAGGATCGGCGCGGGGAGCCAGCCGTGTCCATGACCGAGCGTCCGGAATCCCTGCCCGACCGTCCAAATGGCGCCGGGGCCGACCCGTTGTCGGAGGCCCTGCGGGCGATCCACTTCACGCGGGCCGTCTACTACACGGTCGATGCGGCGCGGCCATGGCCGGCGATCCAGGTTCCACCGGGGACCGAGCTGGCGGCCGGCCTGGGCCCTCACACCCGAACGGTGCTGTCGTACCACGTGATCGTGGAGGGCGGCTGCTGGACGGGCCTGGAAGCGCCCGATGGCGCGCGACCGCTCCCGATCGCGCTCGAACGGGGCGACGTCGTGGTCTTTCCCGCGCGGCGATCCCTACTTCCTGGCGCACGACTTCGCCGTGCCGTCGGGTGGAGGAGCGGACGCTCAGGGGATGCGGACCCTGCTTGCTGGGGTGGCCGATGGATCGATCCCGGCGGGCTTCCGCCACGGTCCGGCGGACGCCGATCGAACGAAGTTCGTGTGTGGCTTCCTGGGCAGCGACGCGCCGCCGTTCAATCCGCTCCTCCAGGCCCTGCCCCGGATGCTCATCGTCCGCCACGCTGCCGGCCGCCTCGAACGCCTGGTGGAGCTCGCCCTGGCCGAGGTCGACGGTGCCGGCGCGGCGTCCGTGCGGGAGCGCCTCAGCGAGTCGATGTTCATCGAGACGGTCCGCTCGCACCTCGCGCTCGGCGCACCCGGCTGGATTGACGGTTTGGGCGACCCCGTCGTCGGGCGGGCCCTGAGCTTGCTCCACGCGGCCCCGACCCAGTCGTGGACCACAGCATCGTTGGCCCACGAGGCGGGTGCCTCACGCTCGACGCTGGCCGACCGGTTCAACCGCCTGGTGGGTCAGCCGCCGATGCGCTACCTGGCGGCCTGGCGGATGCGCCTGGCAGCCGACCGGCTCGGCCAGCCCGAGGCGACGGTGGCCGAGGCGGCCCACGCCGCTGGCTACGACTCGGAAGCTGCGTTCAGCCGAGCGTTCAAACGGGCCACCGGTGTCACGCCAGGTGCCTGGCGAGCCGGCATGCCACGTGGCCTTGCGGCCGGCGCCGATCTGCCCGACCAGCGCCACTAGGCCCCGGATGTTCCGGGATACCACCCGGTGAGGTACTACGTAAGGAATCCGCTAGATCCGGGTCGTATTGATCGGTTAGCGGCCAGCGCTCGTGCACGAATCGGCCCGGTCGGGCCCTCCAACCGGCTTCTCAGGTCGTGCGATCTTCCTTACCACCACCGGGGCTGGTAATTCGGAACAAGGGCCGCGGGCCAAGGCCAGGGCCCTCGGACCAGAGCCTCGGGCTCACAAACCGCGGACTAGGCCTAGAGTTACCTCATGCTGATCATCCTGCCGCCGTCGGAGTCGAAACGCCTGCCGCCCGGTCACGGAGACCCGGTCGACCTGGACGCCCTGTCGTTTCCCGAGCTGACCGACGTGAGGAACCAGGTCCTCGACGCAATGGTCGCGACCAGCGCCCGCCCCGACGCGGCCAGGCGATTGCAGGTCGGTCCGTCGGTGGCCGCGCAGGTCGCCCAGAACGGGTTGGTGCGAGAGCTGCCGGCCGTGCCTGTCCTCGACGTCTACACGGGGCCGCTCCACGCCGGGCTCGATGCCGGGTCGTTGTCCGAGGCCGCAACCAAGCGCGCCAGTCGCAGCCTCGTCGTCGCGTCGCCGCTGTGGGGCTTGCTCCGGCCGAGCGATCGCATTCCGCCGTACCGCCTGCACATCTGCTCACGACTCGTGGGCATGGATTGGCTCAAGCCGACCTGGCGGCCGGTTCTCGGGCCCGTGCTCGCCGACGCCGCCGGGTCCGACGGAATCGTCGTCGACCTGCGCTCGCCGAACTACCAGGCGATGGGGATGCCGACCGGCCTCGGCGATCGGACGGTCAACCTGCACGTCGACATGAAGGCCGGCGACGGAGGGGGAATCGGCGTTGTCGTCGCCAAGCAAATTCGCGGGCAGGCGGCCCGCCAGCTCCTGGAATCGGGCGAGGAACCCAAGGATCCAGAGGCCCTTGCGCGCCTCCTGGCGGACCGCTGGCAAACGGGCCTACGAGAGCCCGAGCGACCCGGCAAGCCCTGGACGCTGACCCTGAAGGCGGACGACTGAAGATCGGGCACTAACCAGGCCACAGGACGCCCGGTACAGTAGGTTCGTGGAGACGTACCCGAGCGCCGAGGCCGCCCAGCGGGCGGGCCTGAGCGTCGAGAAGCTGGGCGAGCTGGTTGACTTGGGGATCCTCTCGCCGGACGCCGAAGGCCGGTTCACGCGGGGTGACGTGCGCCGGGCCGGGCTGGTCGAAACCCTGGCGACCGCCGGCATTTCGATCACGAGCCTGGGGGCGGCCATCCAAGGCCGCCAGCTCTCGCTCGACTTTCTCGACGAGTCCTCGTACGAGCGCTTCTCGGCGCTGGGCGGCCTGACCTTCACCCAGCTTGCCGCGCAGACCGGCGTGCCCGTCGAGCTCTTGATGCTGATCCGTGAAGCGACCGGATCCGCCCCGCCGCAGCCCGACGACCGGGTTCGCGATGGCGAGCTGGCCTACGCGGCATTCATCGAGCTTCAGACGGCTGCCGGCTTCAATACGGGCTCGATCGAGCGACTGCTGCGGACCGCGGGCGAGACGCTGTGGCGGCTGGCCGAGACCGGTTCCGCCTGGTGGAAGGCCGAGGTGATGCTGCCGTCGTTGGCGGCGGGCAAGCCTCCCAACGAAGTCTTCGGCGAGGATTTCGTGAACCGGCTGAACGAGCTGGGGGAACGGGCGGTCATCGAGCTGTATCGGCTGCAGCAGGCCCGCGCCTGGACGGTCAACATCATCGACAGCCTCGAGTCGACGCTGGTCGCGGCCGGCCTGCACAGCCGTCTCGACCATCCCCCCGCGATGTGCTTCCTGGACATCACCGGCTATACCCGCCTGACCCAGGAACAGGGCGATGCTGCGGCCGCTGACCTGGCCGACCGGCTTGGCCGGCTGGCCCTTCGCACGTCGATCAAATACGGCGGCCGGCCGGTGAAGTCGCTGGGCGACGGCGTGATGTTCTACTTCCCGAACCCCGGCCCCGGCGTGGTGGCGGCACTGGAGCTGGTCGAGGGGGTAGCTGAGGCTGGGCTGCCACCGGCCCACGTCGGCCTTCACGCGGGCCCCGTGATCTTCCAGGAAGGCGACTACTACGGCGCGACGGTCAACGTCGCCGCCCGGATTGCGGAGTACGCCCGACCGGGCGAGGTGCTGGTCAGCCAGGAGGTCGTGGATGCGTGCGAGGGCGCGGACGTGACCTTCCGCGAGATCGGCCCGGTCGAGCTCAAGGGCGTGGGCGGCGCCATGCGCCTTCACGCCGCGTCTCGAGCGAGCCAGGCCAGCCGATAGGAAGACCTTAGCGCCCGCGGCTCCCATGTCTCGGGTGCCGCGGGCTGAAAGGCTTCTACCTCAGGGAGCTAGGCGATCGTGACGGTGCCCTCCATGAAGCCCTGCATGGCCGCCATCGCGGTGCCCCAACCATCGGCGCCGTCACCGCAGGGGTCGTAGCAGTGCCAGATGTAGGAACCCGGCGCACCCGTCTTGATCACGAAGGTCGTCCGGCTCATTGGCGCGATCGGAACGTTGATCCCCAAGGCCTTGATCGTGAGCGTGTGGGAGACCCCGGTCGCGGGATCGAGGTTGGTCGTGGTCCGTGCCAGACCCTTGTTGCCGTTGGGGTTCTTGGGATCGATCGCCTGGACCCGGAAGGTTCCGTCCGCCGTGCCCTGTACCGAGGCGTACGACTCCTGACCCTTTGGGAGTGCCGTGGCGTCGTCGAAATTCGTGATCGTGACGACCACGGTCGAGTTCGCCGGCAGGGTGAAGTCCGAAGGAAGGAACGCGGGAAACTCGTTGTGTCCGATCATGTCGCCGGTCACGATGGTCAGGTCGAGCCGGGCGGGCTCGGCGTCTGGCGCCGGATTGACCTGGCTCGCCGGGGCGGGTGAGCTGGCGCCCATTCCGGCCATTCCGGCCATCCCCGGCATGCCGGCCATCGCCGTGACCGCGTTGGTTGTCGCCGCCGGGGCCGGAGCGGACTGGTAGGCAAAGCCACCGGCTGCGGCGCTTGAACAGGCGGAGAGCGCCACGAGCATCGCAGCGCCAATGAATACTGGGATCACACGATGGGATCGCACGGCTGGATCTCCTTGAGGTCGAGCGCCAGGCTCGGCGGGCTGGTCGTTCACAGGACCATGGGGGTTCCCGCTCGGGCCAGACAGGGACCTCGGTAACGGATCAGAGTGCCGTTTGGCACAAATGACGTAGCGGGCGAGCACGCTGGGAATGGGCGACACGGAACTCATCGGACGGGCGATGGAGGTCGAGGCGGTCGACCTCTTGCTCGAGCGGGCGCTCACAGGTCTCGCGAGCCTGCTCATCGACGGCGACGCCGGGATCGGCAAGACGGCCATCTGGCGGGCGGCGCTCGAGCGGGCGGACGAGCGTGGTGTCCGGGTCCTCCGGGCGGCGCCTGCGCAGTCCGAACGATCGCTCACCCTCGGGGGCCTGACCGACCTGCTGTCCACCGTCACCGATGCCGAGCTCGCCGTCCTGCCCGCCGTGCAGCGGCACGCCCTCGAGATCGCGATCCTGCGGGCCGAGCCGTCCGGCCAGCTGCCGGACCAGCGGACCCTCTCGGTAGCCACGGCGACCCTCCTGCGCGAGCTCGCAAGCGAGCGATCGCTCCTTCTTGCGATCGACGACGCCCAGTGGCTCGACGACGCCTCGGCGGCCATCCTCGCCTATGCGGTCCGACGCCTCGTCGACCGTCCGGCGGGCGTGCTCCTGGCCGTACGTGGCGAGCCGGCAGGGGCGGTCCTCGAGCTGACGGCCGGCGTCCCCGCTGAGCACCGTGAGCGCTTGCACCTCGGTCCGCTGCCGCTGGCGGCGCTGCACCAGCTAATCCTGGTTCGATCCGGACGCTCGTTCCCGCGCCTGGTGCTCGTCCGGATCGAGGAGGCGTCGGGCGGCAACCCGTTCTATGCGCTCGAGATTGCTCGCGAGCTCGCCCAATCCGGGGCTTCCGTGACGCCTGGCGAGCGCCTGCCGATCCCTGAGTCGCTCGGCGCCCTGGTCGAGGGGCGGATCGGGGCCGTACCGCCGTCAACTCGAGCGGCACTCCTCCTGGCCGCCGTGGCCGCTGAACCCTCGCTCGAAACGCTCCGCCGAGCGGATCCGGAGGCTCCGGTTGCGCTCGAGCCCGCGCTCGAGGCAGGCATCGTGGCCATCGATCGCCAGGCGATCCGCTTCAGCCACCCGCTCCTGGCCCAGGCGGTGATCTCCCTGGCCGATCCCGACGAGCTCCGCCGGGTTCACGCCACGCTGGCCCGGACGGCCACGTCCGATGACGCCCGGGCGCGCCACCTCGCCGGTGCAACCGAGGGCCGCCACGAGAACGTGGCTGCAGCCCTGGAGGCTGCGGCCGCCGCGAGCCGGGATCGGGGCGCGACGCTCGATGCCGCCTCGCTCTACGAGCGGGCCAGTGAGCTGACGCCCGAGTCGCTCGCCGACCAGGCGATCCGGCGGGCGATGCTGGCGGCCGAGTGCCTGTTCATCGATGTCTCGGAGATCGTCCAGGCGGACACCATCCTCGAGACGGCGATCGCGAAGGCGCCACCGGGTCCGTCCCGCGCGGAGGCACTGAGTCTCCGGGCGACCGTCCGCTACTACCACGGCCAGACCCCCGATGCCGTGCGGCTCGGTGAGCAGGCTCTGGCTGAGATCGGGAGGGATCCGATCCGGCGGGCCAGGGTCCTGAGCCGAGCCGCATTCCTGGTGATGCAGGTCGACCTCGCGCGCGGGAACGGACTCGCGGCGGAAGCCATCGGACTCCTGGAGGGCCCCGACGCGCCGGCGGAGGTCGACCCGGATCTGCTCGCGAACGTGCTCCTCCTGCACGCCAGCTCGGAGCTTGGCCTCGTGCGCGGCCTGCTGACCGACGAGATCGAGCGGGGCACGGGCCTGATCACCGAGACCGGCCGTTCTTGGGAGCACGACGGTGCCGATGGCATCGCCTACGGCCTGGCCCGCCAGCTCGACGACGTGGACCGGACGATCGAGATGACCGAGCACCTGATCCGGGTCGAAATCCGGTCCGGGTGGGGACGACCCGTTCAACCTCGTCTCACTGTCGGGTCTCCAGCTCTTCCGCGGAGACTGGCCGGCCGCGCGGCGGAGCGCCGAGGCAGCCGACGAGGGTTACGGACGCGAGGGAGCGGACGTATTCCCGTCCTGGCGGCTGCGGGGCCTGGCCCTGGTCGCCGCCTACGACGGTCGCACCGATGAGGCCCGGCGACTCGCTGAGCGAGGGCCTGGTCCTCGCCCTTGGGAGCGGGGACCTCGCCCTCGAGGTCTACCACCGCCACATCCTCGGGTTCGTAGGCGCTGTCGACGGGCGACATCCATGAGGCGGATGCCCAGCTGACGGCCGCCGAGCGAGCCGCGACCACGAGCGGCACTCTCCATCCCGGACGATTCAAGCTCGATGGCGACCGCCTGGAGGCCGCGCTCGCGATTGGCGACGTCGAGCGCGCCTCCGCGATCGTCGACGGGCTCGAACGTGCCGGGCGGGTGGCCCCGACCCCGTGGACCCTCGCGATCGGGGCACGCGGCCGCGGTCTCGTCCAGGCAGCCAGCGGCGAAGTGGATGGCGCGCTCGACTCGCTCAACCGGGCCCTCGTTGCCCACGAGCGTTTGCCGATGCCGTTCGAGCGCGCCGCACCCTCCTGGCCCTGGGCCAGGTCCACCGGCGCCGAAAGGAGAAGCGCCTGGCCGACGAGCGGCTGCGCGGGGCGCTCGAGATCTTCGAAGCCCTCGGCGCTCCTTTGTGGGCGGACCGAGCAAGGGCCGAGCTGGCTCGGGTGGGCCTCCGACCCCGCGCCTCCAGCGACCTGACCGAGACGGAGCGTCGGGTGGCGGAGCTGGCCGCGACCGGCCTGACCAGCCGGCAGATCGCCGAGCAGGCATTCCTGGCTCCCAAGACCGTCGGCAACGTGCTGGGGCGGGTCTACGAAAAGCTCGGGATCCACTCGCGGGCCGAGCTCGGCGCGTGGATGGGGCAAGAGCGAGAGCAGGGGAACGAGCGCGACAGATCGGGGTAATCACCCCTTTCATCGCCCGCGTCCCGAACCTACGGTCCGACGTGATGGACCGCGACCACGTCGAACCTGCTCGGACCCAGACGTTCCTCGTTGAACGCTACTGGCCGGGCGTCGACGAGGCGATCGCCCGCACGGTGGTTTCGAACCTCGAGCGGGCGGCGCGGGCCATGACGGCCGAGGGGACGCCGGTGGAGCACGTCGGGTCGATCCTGATGCCCGCCGACGAGGTCGTCTTTTCGCTCATCGAGGCCGTCGACGAGCGCGCCGCGCGCCAGGTCAACGAACGGGCGGACGTCCCGCTCGACCGGATCGCGACCGCGATCACCCTCCGCCTGCAGAGCCGTTGAAAGGGAATCCCATGAGCTCCAAGCACCGGTTCGTCGCGGTCCTGAGCCTGGCCGCCGTTCTGAGCGCCTGCACCACGACCGGCGCTGGCGCCTCCGGCTCGGTGGTGCCGACCTTGCCCATTGCCGTCGTACCGCCCCCAGCGAGTTTCATCGTCCCGCCGGCGAGCTCGTCAGCCGCGCCGTCGACCGGCCCGACGGCCAGCCCGGACGCGAGCAGCGGACCCCCGCCCACACCCAACGCCATCGACCCGTGCTCCCTGCTCACCCAGACCGAGGCTTCGACGCTCATGGGCAAGTCCCTTGGTGCCGGCGTGAGCAGCACGCTCGAATCCTTGCGCGTGTGCACCTTCAAGAGCGGCACCACCGAGGTCAAGGTGTTCCTGACCGCACCCGCGACCGACGCCGCCGCCGCTAACGCGTTCTACGACGACGCTCGGGCGAACGCCAACGGCCTCACGATCGACGATATCTCGATCCCACCGTACGCCCGGGCCGGCTACGGCAACGGTACGGCCCAGGGTGCCCCGGTGAGCGGGCTGGTCGTCGTCGACAACAACGTCGGCTTCGAGGTGTACTGCGGATTCCCGGCCTGCTCTGAGAACGCCAGTGCCCTGGCCGCCACCCTCGTCGGCAGCCGCTTGCCCTGACCGTCGGCCGGGACCACGGGATCGGCGTCGAATGCCGCGATAAGTTGGAAATTCATGGGAGATAAAGCGCTGTCGCTAGAGTGCTCGGGGTGGATCGAGAACCTCCTCAAACCGTGGTCTGGTGGTCGATCCGCCGCCAGACCTCCGGCCCACCGCGGGCGACGGTTGACGAGGATATCTAGTGGATATATCGGCGGCGCATGGCAAAGATCCTGGTCTCCATACCCGATGAGCTGCTCGAAACGATCGACGCCGCAGTTGCTCGCCGACTGACGACGCGCAGCGCCTTCGTTCGAGGCGCCGTTCGGGACGCCCTCGCCAGGCCTGATCCCGTCGCGATCCGGGCCGCGGTTGGACGTGGTCGCGCGGCAATCGCAGGCCTCGGGGCGTTCGAGAGTGAGGATCTGATCCGAGCCGACCGGGACACATGACGCTGCCGTTCGTCGTCGCTGACACGAGCGTTGTCCTCAAGTGGTTCCACGCCGCGGGAGAGGAGTTCGTCGAGCCGGCGCGGGCGATTCTCGAGGCCTTCGCCCAGCGCCGGATCGATCTCGTGGTCCTCGACCTCACGACCTACGAGATCGGCAACATCCTGGTTCGTTCCGCGGGAGCTAGCCCGGAAGCGACGGCCAAGGTGCTCGAGGCGCTGAACGAGATTTGCCAGCCGGTGGCACTCCGCGCCTCGGAAAGGATCACGGCTGCCCGCCTCGCCAAGGATTACCAGCTCACGTTCTACGACGCGGCCTGCGCCGCGATTGCCCAGGAGCGTGGTGGTCGCCTCGTCACGCTGGACCGCCAGCTTTTGCGGGCCGGGCTCGGCGTCCGGCCAGAGGACGCGGTCGCGCGGGCCTGACGGATATCACGGCTGTGGGGAAACGAGGCCCTGCCACGACCAGTGGGGGATCGCCAGTCCGGGCGGGACGTCGTCCGCGGACGCGTGGTACTTCGCCATCGAGGCGGTCGTGGCCCAGGCGAAGTACTCGTGGAGGACGCGGCGCAGCGGCTCGGCCGTGAGGCCGGCGTCGCCCAGGGCCGCATCGAAGCAGTCGATCGCCCGGCGATCCATCTCGCCGTGCTCGCCATGGCCGCTGTGCAGGCGCACGACGGAGGTCTCGTCGCCATAGGTCGCCGAATAGGCGGCCGGGCCGCCGAGTGCCTCCGCCCAGTAGGCGGCGAGCCGCTCGACGTGGTCGTCGCGAACGCCACCGTGAAAGCCGTGGCTGACGACCTCGTCGGCCATGACTCGCTCGTGCCAGGCCTGGGCGAGCCGGCGCAGCCCGTCGAGCCCGCCGGCGGCCTCGTAGACGCTGTCGACGCCGGCGCTAATTGCGGCTCGCCGCCTTCCTGACGAGCTGGGTGATCCGCTTCTCGTTTGCCGGCGTGAGCTTCAGCAGGGCGAACGAGACCGGCCACATCTCCTCGTCGTCGAGACGCGCATCTTGCTGGAAGCCGAGGGTCGAGTAGCGCACTTTGAACTTGGCTTTCGACTGGAAGAAGCAGATCACCTTGCCGTCCTTCGCGTAGGCCGGCATGCCGTAGAACGTCCGGGGCACGAGCTCGGGGGCGGTCTCGCGGACGATCTCATGGATCCGCTTCGCGATGGCGCGATCGTCCGCAGGCATCTCGGCGATCTTGGCCAGGACGTCCTTCTCGCCCTCGATGCGCTGCTCCTCGGGGCTGAGCTTTGCCGCCTTCTTTCGCTCTCGGACGGTCTCCTGCATGGCGGCTTTCTCTTCGTCGCTCAAAACGCTGCGCGTCTTTGCCGAAGTTCCGGCCATTCGCTACGTCCTTTCTTCCACGCGGCGTGTCCTCAGTGTCTCCATAGTAGGAGCGTGAATGATCCCGAGGGCAGGCTGACCCCCGATCGTCTGGCGGATGAGGCCGGCGCGACGCCCGACTACCTCAACCGGCTGGTCCAGGCCGGGGCGATCACGGCCGATGACGACGGGTTGTTTCCAGCCGAGGTGCTGCCCCAGGTCCGGCTGACCCTGGCCCTCGCCGAGGGCGGCATCAACCTCGACGACCTGATGTCGGTGGTGGCCAGCGGCGCCCTTCAGCTGAGTTGGGTCGGTCGGTTATGGACCGCCAGCGAGCCGACCGGTCGGACCTTCGAAGAGTTCTCGCGAACGCTCGGCGAGCGGGCCGAGCAGCTCCCGGCGATCTACGCGGCACTCGGCCTCGCGCCGCCCTCGCCCCTGAGCGTGATGCACCAGGACGAGGAACGAGTCGTCACCGATTTCGTCGAGCTGTGGAGCCTCGTCGACGATCGTCCGGAGGTCTACCTCCGCGCCGCGCGCATCGCCGGTGACGGCGTTCGGAAAATCCAGGGTGCAACCCAGGACCTGTTCGATGAGCTCGGCGGACCGCCCAATCGCCAGATCGCGATGGGCAAGACCGAGGCCGAGGCGATCCAGCCGGCGCTCCGGCTCCGGCCGGTCCTCGCGGAGCTCCTGGTCTGGCTCCAGGGTCGCCACTTTGAGCACGAGACGTTCGGCCGCGTCGTGAGCTACGTCGAGGAGACGCTGATCCAGGCCGGACGCGGCGAGCGCCACGGCGAGCAACCGGCGATCGCGTTTGTGGACCTCACCGGCTACACCGAGCTGACGGCTACCGGCGGGGACGAACGGGCCGCGCAGTTCGCATCGACGCTCCAGACGCTCGCGACGACGTCGGCCCGAGCCCATCGCGGGCAGGTGGTCAAGCTGCTCGGTGACGGCGTGATGCTCCGCTACCCGTCACTCCTGGACGCGGTGGCCTGTATCCGCGAGCTGATGGGCTCGATTGCCGCGGCAGGCCTACCGCCGGCGCACGCGGGAATCGCCGCCGGCCCGATCGTCGTCCGCGACGGCGACGTCTACGGCCACACCGTCAACCTGGCGGCCCGTGTCGCCGGTCATGCCGGGGCAGGGGAGCTCCTGGTCGCGGCGGACGGCGCGCTCGAGCGGCTGGGCGACGGATTTGCGTTCGAGGACGCCGGATCAGCCGCGCTCAAGGGCATCGCCGAGCCGGTCCGCCTCCTGCGGGTAAGCGTGGGCGATCCATCGAAGCCCCTCGTTTGAGGCAGTGGACCGGCAGGATATCCAGTAGACCACGGCCGGCTCGCCGGCCGCGGCGAGGGCTACAACGGCACGACGAAGGACCGCCTGGGCGTGTCCAGCAGCCATTCGCGCGCGATGGGCGTTCCCGTCATCCGCTCCATGAGTGCGAGCGCACTCGCCCGAGGGGCTTCGACTCCCCACGCAAGACCTTGCTCCTCGGGCAAGGGAGGGCCTTCGTCGTTGTAGAGCAGCGCGTCGAACGTACAAATCAGGCGCGCCCCGGCGTGCGAGGGAGAAGGTCACGACGGCATTGACGTTCCAGAAGGCATTGACCGCGACGCCATTCGTGGAGAGACCCACGACGGTCTCAGGATCCGCTGCCGCCCAGCCGTTGGGCTCGATGATCGCGTCCCAATCGCCGAGGCGGTCGGACTGAGCGAGCACGGAACCCCAGGCGAAGTCGTCCAGGTTGAGCGTCTCGGCGAGTGCCTCGGCAACGCTGAGCCGGTAGGGAAGCTCGCGACGCGGGCGCAGGGCAGCGAGCGCAGACCCATCTGCAGGTTGGATGAGCGTGATCGACATCGCCTCGAGGCGCGGGTCGACGCTTTCGACCCACGCGTAGCTCGTCAGCAAGGCCTCCCGCTCCTTCGGCTCCATACCTACGGCCGCTTTGCGCCCTTCTTGACCAGCTCGGCGATCCGCTTCTCGGTCGTCGGCGTCAGCTTCAAGACGGCGAAGGAAACCGGCCAGAGATCGCCGTCGTCGAGCCCTGCGTCGGTCTGGAATTCGAAGGTGGAATAGCGGACCTTGAACTTCGACTTCGGCTTGAAGAAGCAGATCACCTTGCCGTCCATGGCGTACGCCGGCATCCCGTAGTACGTCTTGGGGACGAGCGTCGGGACGGTCTCGAGGACGAGCTTGTGGATCCGCGTCGCCATCGCCTTGTCGTCCGCGGGCATCCCGGCGATCTTGGCCTGGACGTCGGCCTCGCCCTCGGCGCGCTCCTGCTCGGGGCTGAGCTTCGACGACTTCTTGCGCTCTCGCAGCGGTCTCCTGGACCGCCGCGCGCTCTTCCTTGGTCAAGACGTTGTCTGATGCCTTGGCCATGGCTCTTCGTCCTTTCGGTGGGACGCGCCATGGGCGGCGCGTCGATCGTGCTTGCTTGTTCCGACTGTAGGGATTCCCGAGCGAATTGCTTCTTCGATCCTGACCAATGCTCAGTAGTCGAGGCGCGTCCGGGATAATCCATGGATGGAGCCACGTGTCGCGGTCGCCGAGATGCCCCATGCATCGGCGGATGGCACGCTCACCATTGGCCGGGAGGACTTCCCGGAGTTCGACCGGTTCGCGCGCCTCGGCGTGCACATCCAGTCGGAGCGGGTGCGCGCCGCCCATCCAGATCCGGCGTACGTCGAGGCGGCCCTGATGGCGCTGACCGAAGCCTGTCGACAGCTCGATGTACCCGAGGCCTCGATCGTCTTCGTCGACACGGTCGAAAACCCGCCGAAATACGGCCTGCACTACGGCTTCCAGGGCTCGTACACCACCGACTACCCGACGCTCATCTGGATCTACGTCAACTGGACGCCCCGGGCGGAGCTCCGGGCGGTCGTCCGCCACGAGGCGGCCCACCTCGCCTTCGCCCGCACCCACACGGCGGAGGAGTCGGCCGGCCACGCCGGGCCCTCGGAGGACTTCGCACTCGCCTTCGAGGCGGGGTAGGGGAGCGTCAGGCCTCGCGCTGCCTGGCCTTGGCCCGAGCGACGGCCTCGCTGATCCGCTTGGCGCGCGTCTCGGGCCGCTTCGCACCGGCGATCGAGCGAGCGACGTTGTTGCGGTAGAACGTCGGCATCGAGTCGAAGAACCGGGCCGCCTCCGGCTCGGCCCGGAACGCCTCGGCGACGTCGTCACCCAGCGTCGTGGACTGCGGCCCTTCGAGGGCGATCTCGACAAGGACCTCGTCGCCGGGGCCGAAGCCTGGCTCCTGCACCAGGTTGGGCCGGCTCAACTGACCATGGCGACCCCGGCTTGAGCGGTCCTCGGAACCGGTTGCCGTCGATCGTTCCGACGACGTGATACGCGTCCCGGTCCTCCCAGGCGACGGCCGGATCGAAGGGAAGATCGACCCGAATCCGCCGTCGACCGCGCGGAGGCGTGCTCCGGAATCGCTGGGCTCCATCCCAGGATTTTACGAGGGCGACTGGCCCGTCAGGGAGGAACTTGCCTGAAGGCAACGCGTTCAGAGGCGCACAATCGGTTTCGGAAACCGCATGAAGGCGGGAACAACGCAGGAGGACATTTTGTCCGTAGTTCAGCCGATTCGACTTCGTGGCGGAGCCCCAGTTAGCCTACAGGGGAGGCGCTACTCGGTGGCGAACGATTTAGTTCGCGGCCTGAAGGCCGCCCGCCGCGTCGTCCGCTCGCGAACCGCTCGCGCGCGGCAGCACTTGACCGGCTGCGGTCTCCGCACGATGCTCTACGTCCGGCCTGGGTCTGGGCGAACGCGCAGGCAGAAGGTTCAGGAGAGACGAGGGCTCGCTGATCGGCCCGAAGAATTGCGTCGCGGATGGCGATGAGGCACCGCAAAGCCCGCTCGTCGCCGAACATCCTGACGAGGCTGTTGGTGGCACTCGGGCTGAGTCAACCAACGTCAGTCCGCAGAGCGAAGCCTCGGGATGAGATCTGCACGATCAGGGAAGCCACTCGGAGGAGGGGCTCGATGGCGGCAATACGCGTCTACATCTGTTTTGACTATGACCATGATCGTTGATCCACCTTCGCCTATTACGGCACTGTACTCTTCGCCAAGACATCGACGAGCTGTTCGCCCAGCCCGCCGACCTCGCACTGTTCTACTTCTCAGGTCACGGAACCGAGAACAATCTTGGCGGATACCTTGTCACACCCGATGTGGCCCTGCACCACGAGGGCGTCGCGATGACAGAACTCCTGGCCCGCGCGAATCAGTCGAAGGTCGACCAGGTCGTCCTAGTCCTTGACTGCTGTAACAGCGGCCACCTTGGCGCGACTCCTGCTTGCCAACGATGCGGCTGTTCTCCGAGAAGGGGTGTCCGTTCTCTCCGCCAGTCGCGCCAGTGAGACATCGATGGAAACGGCGCAGGGTGGCGTCTTCACGTCCCTTCTTTGTGCGGCAATCGATGGCGGCAGCGCGGACGTAATGGGCGACGTGACGGCCGCAGCGGTTTACGCCTACGTTGATGAGGCTCTTGGGCCATGGGATCAGCGGCCGCTCTTTAAGTCGCACGTCTCACGCATGACATCGCTTCGGCGTGACCGACCCGCAGTCCGACCAGAGGACCTGCGTCGTCTACCGGCGTGCCGATATCGATGAGGACATGCCTCTGGATCCCTCGTTCGAGCCGGAAGCGAAACCGGCGCATGAGGCGAATGAGGAAGTGTTCGCCGTGCTTCAGCGATGTCGAGCGGCCACTTGTTGAACCCGTTGGCGAAGTGCACATGTACTTCGCGGCGATCAACAGCAAGAGTTGTCGGCTGACCCCACTTGGACAGCGTTACTGGCGGCTGGCAAACGACGGTCGCATCTAGCGGTGCGACTCGGCATTAGCGGCCATCAAGAGTTGACGAGCCCAGAAGGGTGGCATGAGGTCGAGCAGGGCCTCCGCCGGTTCCTTGCCACGCTACGCCACCGCTAATAGGGGTTTCCTCTCTTGCGGCGGGTGCCGACCAGCTATTTGCGCGGCTGCTGCTACAGCTCGGCGGCGACTTGACGGTTGTCCTGCCTTTTGTGGGATACGAACGAACCTTCCAACGACCCGACAGCCGAGCGACCTACCGTCGCCTGCTGCGTCGAGCCAGCGAGATCGAGACGCTCGACTGCCGTGGGTCAGCTCAGGAGTGCTTTCTGGCGGCAGGGAAGCCAGTCGTCGACCGGTCGGACGTCCTGGTCGCAGTTTGGGACGGTCGCCCGGCCCAGGGGATCGGCGGGACGGGAGACGTCGTCGAGTACGCAAGGACGATCGGACGCCCGTCGCTCGTAGTCGACGTTGCGAGATGGAGATAGTCCGCCGAGCAGTTACAGCCGCGAGCGGCCCTTGACGGACCAACCCCGGCCGCTGTCAGATAGGTTCGAGAGGGTCGAACCCGGCTCAGACTAGGCTGCGTATGGACTGGAGCGCGAAATAGGCCGTGACCGATTTGCCCGTTGACCAGGCGCGACCTTCACTAGTGCCCCCGCTCCCCATGGGCGGCAGCACTCATTCTTGCCGTGTTGTTGGCAGGCCTCGTCGCCGCGACCTACTTCGTCCCCGCCTTGGCAATATGTCGCCAAGAGGTCGCGACCTCTGGCAATCAGCAAGTCGTGCTGGTCTGCGGACCCGCAGACCCCAGCGATTTGGTGGCGGTTGGTCTCGGTCTACTTGTGATCGCACTTGTGCTTCTACCGGATCTATCCGAATTCGGAATTCAACAGGCCTCGTCACCGTGAAACGACGGGTCGCAGACGTGGAGAAGCGCCAGGAATACCTGGAGAGATCTCTGGCAATTTCTCTCGCCACAAGTCAGCAACTGACACTCAATCAGAACATCTACCCGCCTTCGTTGGCCCCCGAGGACGGCAGCCTTCGCCCGCACGACGCGAGGCCGAGGACAAGACCGAACAGGCGGAGAAGGCACACGACGGAGCGTTCACTATTGACGCTCTTCTGGTCAGACCGAAGACCGAGCCCAGAAAGGTATCGCCGGAACGCGCACAGCTCGAGAGTCAACTTATCGCCGCCTCTGAAGAGATCTCTACCTATCTGGTGCCTCTCAACGAGCAGCGTGCTCGGATGTCGCCGGAAGCACGTGCACGCCTATCCGAACTTACGAGTCGCGAACTCGCCGCGGTTCGTGACTGGCGAGGGCTTTTCTCGCAGGAAATCGATGTCGTCCGAACTGCCCGGAATACCGTCGTCCACAGGCCGCAAAACTTGTCTGACCAGGAGGTTCGGGAGGCGTTAGGAGTAGCACAGGCGGTTCTGGGTGGACTCGATGACTTTCTCGGGCGGGCGCGCTGAACTCGCCTTTCCGAACGGAGACGAACTTAGGTGCGGAAGGCCTCGCTAGCCGAATTAGAGTCTCATCCTGGGTTCCTAAAGCAACGCGTCTTCGCGCGTCCATCAGCCAGGCGGGACGATGAGCGCCGGTGTGGCACCTAGGCGCGAAGGGATTTGAGCCTAACGTATGACACGACATAACTTACCTTATCGGAAGTTGGATCGACCTTCGCCCGTCAATGCTTCAAGCGAACTCGGCCAGTGGGACGAACTCAATCAGATGGGCTGCTCCCCGAGCGAGGCGCCCATCGATTGTCAGGAGCGGACACTTAAGAAATTGCGCGAGGGCGACGTATTCGGCGTCGTAGGATTTCGCCCAGCCGAGCGCCTGGGTCAATTCGAGGGCCCGTCGACGATGGTCCTGGCCGACATTGATTCGCCTAATTTCGAGCGACTCGAGACGGTCGAGGGCGACGCCAACGGTCCCCGCGGGAATGTCGCCGCGATAGGCGCCTTCGGCCAGGACGGACAGTGCCTCACTCCACATCAACGGCGGCGCAACGCAGGCGTACCGGTTGAGACCCGTCGGTCTCGTCCCGCTGAGGGCAAACTGGATCGCAGCGCTCGCATCGACGACGACCTCACTCAATGTTCGGTGCGTTGCCGGCGAAGAATCGCCACGACATCGGGCATCTGGCCGCCCCAGAACGTGGACTGCCACTCGGGGGGTAGCTCGAGCGTGTCCGAACCCATCTCGAGCATCGCATCGAGATCCTTCTCGTCCAGGACATGCTGAGTGCCGACCTTCGTCGCACGCAGCTTGCCCTCACGGATCCAGCGGCGGATCGTCTCAGGATTGCGGCGCGCCCGTCGCGCCGCTTCCGGAACAGTGAGCAATTCACGACCTCCGTGTCGTAGGATACTACAACACAGGCTCAGTGGCGCAAGTCTTAGCCTCCAGCCACTCGGTAGCCCAGGAGGATGGTCCCGCTCGGCGCGGGCGTGCTGCTGATGAGCTCGAGCCGGCTGACCTGGTCGACCGATCCGAACAGCCGCCGTCCCGTGAACCCGAACGCCGGCCCGACCACCAACTGCAGCTCGTCGACCAGATTCGCCGCGAGCAGCGATTGGGCGAGGGTGATGCTGCCGTGGACGCCGATATCGGCACCCGGACGGGCCTTGAGATCGCGGACCAGGTCCTCGATCGGCCCGTTGACCGCTTCGGCGTTGTGCCACTTGGTCGTGAGCGGGCTGGAGGTCACGACGTACTTCTTGACGTTGTTGATGAAGTCGGCGAATGGGTTGTCGTCGACCGTCGGCCAGTAGCTCGACCATTCGTCGTACATGTGCCGGCCCAGGAGCACCGCGTCCTGCGTGCCGACGACCCGCGTCTCGTTCGCCTTCATCACGGAGTCGAACGCCGGCGGACCGCCACGCTCGGGGCTGCCCCGGAAGTACATGCCCGGGTCGTCGACGTCACCGTCAAGTGACATCAGGGTGTAGAGCACGATCTTGCGCATTCCGCCTCCCGACAGGGGACTCTCCGGACACACAAAAACGCCCGTAGGAACCACTCGTCCAAGGCTCCGAGTCCACCAATGCAAGCACCGGCTTCTTCGAAATCTCGGTCGGTTGGCCCCTCCGGGCAAGACCTACTATATGCGGCCCCCTCCCCCGGCGATACGGGGTTATCAACGAGATTCCGCATTCGTTGACGAATCTCGCGAAGTTGTCCACGAGCCGCCAACATTGCGATCAAACGGGTAGCCTCAAACGGACATGAGCGACGAGCTGACGGAACCTCGGGATCCCGTGATCGCGCTGCTGGCCCGCGCGGCCGCGGCCTATCCCGGCGCCACCGAGGACTTCCCCTGGGGCGAACGGGTGGCCAAGGTCGGCGGCAAGGTCTTCGCGTTCCTGGGCACCGACGACTCGAGCGAACCGTCGGTGTCGCTGAAGTTGCCTCGCTCGGCTCACTACGCCCTGTCGCTCGAGGCCTGCCGGCCGACGGCCTATGGCCTGGGCAAGGCCGGCTGGGTGTCGATCCAGCTGGGCCGGCCGTCGAGCCCGGACCGCGAGCTCCTGCTGGAGTGGCTCGAGGAGAGCTATCGAGCCCGCGCCGGTCGCCGCAACCTGGCTGCGCTGGACACACAAAAACGCCCGTAGGAACCACTCGTCCAAGGCTCCGAGTCCACCAATGCAAGCACCGGCTTCTTCGAAATCTCGGTCGGTTGGCCCCTCCGGGCAAGACCTACTATATGCGGCCCCCTCCCCCGGCGATACGGGGTTATCAACGAGATTCCGCATTCGTTGACGAATCTCGCGAAGTTGTCCACGAGCCGCCAACAGACCGTCAATCAGGTGAGTGGAGAAGCCTAGTCGCAGTCGCCCGACGGCCCAGGGATGTACGTGGGCCCATGCGGCTGCGGACCGGACCACACGTCGAGGCGGCCGCACGACAGATCGACGCGGACGAGCTTCCCGTCGAAGTTGTCGATGTAGTCGGTCGCACTGATCGAGAGGGTCGAGAGGACGCGCCCGCTTGGCGAGCGTGTCTCGATCACCCAGGGTCGCGGAGGCAGCTCGACGGCCAGCGGATCAATCTGGACGCCCGGCGAGACGGTGGCTACCACGACCCCGTTGACGAGCAGGCTCACCGTGATCGTCGTGCCGTTGTTGATGCTCAACGGTGGCCACGCCGACGGATGGCGAAGCGCCCACCGAGGGCACCGCGGTCGGGCCGGGAGCGCAAGCCGCCAGGAGGGCGAGGGCCAGCAGGCAGGCGCCGCGTCGGGCCAGGCGCCGGGCACAACGAAACGCCCGAAGGAACCACTGGCTCGACTCCGAGTCCGTAAATGCAAGCACCTACAGCCTCAAGGCTCCGATCCGTTGGCCCCTCCGGGCAAGACGAAGAATACGTCCGGGGCCGATGGCGGGTAAACCGGCTTATCCACGACTTTGGAAGCTCGGTGAGGGTTGCCAAGCACGTTGTCCACGCGTCTTCCACAGGACTTTGTCCGGAAGCACCAGTACGTTGGGCCCGGTCAACGGCCCCGAATCAGCCGGATTCGAGAGGCCAGTGTTGAACCGGCGGCCGGCAGGCCGTCCGGATCGATCGCGATCTCGCGCTCGCTCGCGCCGAAGGCCGCCAGGACCCGCCAACCGCCCTCCCCCACCCGCTCGATGCGTCGCTTGGTGGTTGTGATCTCCAGGCCAGGCCCGATCACGACGACGTCGATCTCGATCGTGTGCACCGATCCGGGTCTGCTTCTGCCGGCGATGGAGGCCGACCGCGAGAGCGAGGGGCCGTTCCCGGACATCGATCTCACGGTCCTGGGTCCCAGCGCAGGGTCAGCGGCTCGGACCCCGTCGCCACCCGACCGAACGACGTTGCCGTGGAGCTCGGGCCCGTCGGCCGACGGATGGAGGGTCAGCAGGCCGGCCGGAGTCGTGAGCTCGAGCCGCGTCGGCCGTCCGGCCAGGTCGACCTCGATGAGCGAGGTATGGGTGATGACGCCATCGACAGTGGCCAGGCCGCGCCAGCGCCGGCCGCGCGACCCGTCGGCGCACGACCAGGTCAGCCTGGCCCCGTCCGGCAGCGTCAACGCGCCGGCCCGTCGGAGATAGCCTGACCTAGGCGTGGGCCGGTTCCTCGAGGAGTCCGGCGGCGGCCGCCACGGCCTCGAGCTCGCCGGCCAGGGCGGGGGCCACCCGACCCCGGACCCGGACCGCGGTCCCGCCGTACTCGAGCTCGACCGAGCCCCGTTCCCGGATCCGGGCGATCAGCTCGCCGGCGGCGTACGGGATGTCCAGGTCGACCTCGACCCCGAGCGAGCCGATGAGCGCGCCGAGCTCGGTCCGCAGCGCGTCGAGGCCGTAGCCGGTCGTTGCGCTGACCCGGACCGCACCGGCCACGATCGGCGCCGGCAGGGCGGGGTTGGCCGCGATCGGGTCGATCAGGTCGGCCTTGTTCAGGACCACGATCCGGGGCTTCTCCCCTGCCCCGAGGTCATCCAGCACGCCCTGCACGGTGGCCCGATGCTCGGCCGCGTGCGGATCGGCGGCGTCGACGACCTCGAGCAGGACATCGGCCCGGTTGACCTCCTCGAGGGTGGCCCGGAAGGCATCGACGAGCTGGTGGGGCAGCTTGTGGATGAAGCCCACCGTGTCGGTGATGATCGCCGCCTGGCCGTCGCCCAGGCGGACCTGGCGGCTGGTTGGATCGAGGGTCGCGAAGAGCTTGTCCTCGGCCCGGGCAACCTCCTCGCCGACGAGCGCGTTGAGCAGGGTCGACTTGCCCGCGTTCGTATAGCCGACGATGCCGACGGTGGGCACGAGCCGGCGGTCGCGGGCCCGGGCCGCGGTCGTGCGCTGCTGGCGGACCTGGTCGACCCGTTCCTTCATCTTCTTGATCCGCTCGCGGATGATCCGGCGGTCGGTCTCCAGCTGGGACTCGCCCGGGCCGCGCGTGCCGATCCCGCCGCCGGTCCGGCTCAGGTGGGTCCACATCCGGGTCAGCCGCGGCAGCTGGTATTCGAGCTGGGCCAGCTCCACCTGGAGGCGGCCTTCGTGGGTCTGGGCGTGCAGGGCAAAGATGTCCAGGATCAGCCGGCTCCGGTCGATCACCTTGACCTTGAGCAGCTCCTCGAGGGCCCGCTGCTGGGCCGGCGACAGCTCGTCATCGGCGACGAGCACGTCAAAGCCGGTCTCGCTCTTGGCGCTCAGGAGCTCCTCGGCCTTGCCCTTGCCGACGTACCAGTTGGGATCGACATGGCGTCGGTTCTGCCATTCGGCCCCGACCACGTCGGCGCCCGCGGTCACGGCCAGGCTGGCCAGCTCGGCCAGCGAGTCCTCGGCCGTCCAGCCGTCGTCCGTGTCGGTGTCGACGGCCAGCAGGAAGGCGCGCTCGACCGGTGGCGCGAGCTCGATCAGGCCGTTCGGGGAGCTTCCATTGGTCTTCATCGGCTCGTCAGGATAGCCGCTCGGCGGCCAGGAACCGTTGGGCGGCCTCGATCGCGACGGGCAGGGGCTCGGCCGCCGCGTCGAGCTCCAGGCGCACCTCGCCGAACGTGTCGGCCCGGAACCAGGTCCGCTGGCGCTTGGCGAAGGCCACGTTGCGGGCCACGTTCACGGCCAGGAAGCCGGCCCGGTCGAGCCGCCCGTCGAGCAGGTCGAAGGCCTCCCGGTAGCCAATGGCGCTCATCGATCGGAGGTCGGTTCCGTAGGCCGCCCGCAGGCGGGCCGCCTCGGCCGGCAGGCCCGCGTCGAGCTGGGCCGGTCGCGCGCTGCGCGATCCAGGCGGCGTTGAGCGCGGGCTCGAGGGTCAGGTTCAGGCGCAGGACCGGCGAGCCGTAGCCGCGCAGGGCGGCTGGCGGCCCGTCACCGCGCAGGAGCCCGATCTCCAGGGCCCGGATCACCCGGCGCGGGTTGCGAGGTCCGTCCGGGCTGCGGCCTGCGGGGCGACGAAGCTGAGCCGGGCCGCGAGGGCGGGCAGTCCGCCGCTCGCCAGCTCATCCTCCAGCCGGGCTCGAAGCTCCGGGATCGGAAGGCGAGGCATCGACGTCGAGGCCACTGGCCAGGGCCCGCAGCCAGAGGCCCGTCCCACCGACGGCAGGGCGGCGTGTCCGCGCGCGGCGAGGTCGGCCAGGACCGGCTCGGCGGCCCGGATGAAGTCGGCCACGGAGAATGGTTCGTCGGGCTCGACCAGGTCGAGCAGGTGGTGGGGCACGCCCCGCCGCTCGGCCAGGGTCGGCTTGGCGGTGCCGATATCCATGCCCGCGATAGACCTGGCGCGAATCCACCGACAGGATCTCGACCGGCAGGCCGTCCTCGGCCAGGGCCTGGGCGAGCTCGACGGCCAGGCCGGTCTTGCCGGTCGCCGTCGGGCCGCCGAGGACGATCAACGGCGGACGCGGCCGGGCCGGGTCGAGCTCGGACCTGGCGCGTCGAGGGTCAGGCGAGCACTCCGCGCAGCGAATACGGGCCGGCATGGTCGATCCGGACGTCGACCAGCCGGCCGACGAGATCGGGCGAGCCGGCCAGGTGGACGAGCGTGTGGGCCCGGCTCCGGCCGGTCAGCTGGACCGTCCCCGGAGTGGCCAGCCATTGTCGAGCCGGAGACGTCGTCGTCGTGGCCGTGCGTTCGGGCGGGCACGATCGTCTCGACCAGGACCTCGGCGGTCGTCCCGACCCTGGCCCGGTTCCGTTCGAGCCCGATCGCCTCCTGGAGCGCCAGGAGCTCGTTCAGCCGGCGGCGCTTGACGGCCGGCGGCACGTCATCGGCCAGGTGGGCCGCCGGGGTGCCCGGCCGGACCGAGTAGGCGGCAGCGAAGACCTGGTCGTAGCGGACCGTCTCGAGCAGGCGCAGGGTGGCCTGGAACTGGGCCTCGGTCTCGCCGCAGAAGCCGACGATCACGTCGGTGCTGATCGCGATCCCGGGACCGCCTCGCGGATCCGGGCCAGCCGCTCGAGGTAGTGCTCGATCGTGTACTGGCGGCCCATCCGGCGCAGGACCGCATCGTCGCCCGACTGGACCGGCAGGTGGAGGTGCTCGCAGACCGACGGGCACTCGGCCATCGCCGCGATCAGCCGGTCGGACAGGTCCCACGGGTGCGAGGTCACGAAGCGCAGCCGCGGGAATGGCCGGCAAGCCGTCGGCCGTCCGGAGCGCGTCGATCGCCCGAAGCAGCGCGGCGAGGTCGGGCCGGCCGCGGCGGTCCTGGCGGCGGCCGACCGAGCGCTCCGGGGCGATGTCCTCGAAGCGGGCCTCGACCGGCAGGTCATGGCCGTAGCTGTTGACGTTCTGGCCGAGCAGGGTCACCTCGCGGTAGCCGGCGGCAGCGAGGCGGCGGGCCTCGTCGAGGATCTCGTCGAACGGCCGGCTCCGTTCCGGCCCGCGGCTGAACGGCACGATGCAGTACGTGCAGGTCTTGTCGCAGCCGTACACGATCGGCAGCCAGGCCGAGGTCGGCGACTCGCGCCGGACCGCACCGCCCTCGAGCGCGGCCAACCGGCTGGCGGCGAGATGATCGGCGGCGCCCACGACCTTCCGACCGACCCGGGTCGTGGCGCCCGTCGTGAAGGCCGGGCCCGGCCAACCGGAGCCTAGGCCAACGGCGCCTGGGCCGAGGCCAGGCCGAGCCGATCGACGAGCTCGGGCTCCTCGTCCGGGCCGCAGGAACAGGTCAACGGCCGGGTAGCGCCGCCGCAGGCCGGCCCGATCCGGTTCCCGCACCGAGCAACCGGTCAGGACGACCCGCAGGCCCGGGTTGGCCACCTTCAGCTTGGCCAGCTGGCCCTGCCGCCCGATGACCTTCTGCTCGGCGGCCTCCCGGATCGCGCAGGTGTTGATCACGATCAGGTCGGCCGTCTCGAGGCCGGTCGCCTCGTCGCAGCCGGCGGCCAGCAGCCGGCCGGCCATCTCCTCCGAGTCGCTCCGGTTCATCTGGCAGCCGAGCGTCCAGATCGGGCAAAGCGGGGCAGGCTCGGCGCGTCCGGCCGGAACTCGTCGAGCCGCTCGTCCGGCGGCGACGGCCGCGGCGCCGGCCCGGCCGGTGGGCGGCGACCACGCTCGAGCATGGGCAGCGCGCGGCCCGACGCGCGGTCGGTCACGGCCTGGCTCAGTCATGGACGGCCACGCTTTCGCCCGAGCGCTGGGCCAGGGCGTTGAGGAGGCGCTCGCCGACGATCTCGGGGACCCAGGTCGCGCCGATGGATCTCGGCGTACGAGCCGCGTGTCGCCATGGAAGTCGCTGCCACCGGTCTTGACCAGGCCCAGCTCGTCGGCGACCCGGCCGACCGACAGTCGACATGCTCCCGATCGAACGTCCGGTAGTAGACCTCCAGGCCACCCAGCCCGATCTGCTGGAGGTCGCGCAGGAGCGATACGTGGGCCTCGGCCTCGCCGAAATGGGCCAGGACCGGCAGGCCGCCGGCCGCCCGGATCGCGCCGATCGCCGCGAACCGGCCCGATCCCCTCGCGCGGCACGTAGGCCGGACAGCCCCGGCCGAGCCAGCGACTGAAGGCGTCCTCGACCGAGCGTGGCGTAGCCCGCTGGCGATCATCAGCCGGGCGACGGTCGGCCGGCCGAGCGCCTCGGTCGCGCCAAGGTCGAGCTGCTCGGCCGCGGCGTCGACGGACACGCCCGGCGGCGCGCAGGATCGACGAGCGTCTTGTCGAACCGAATCCGGCGGCCCAGCCGCTGGCGGGCCAGGGCCGCCTCGAAGGCCGTCGTCGTCGGGCTCGATGCCGAACCCGAGGACGTGCAGCTCGCCCTCCCAGAACTCGGGCTGGCCGCTGGTCGAGGCAGTTGATCTCGACGCCGGGCAGCAGCTCCAGCCCGTCCGGCAGGGCCGCCGCGCCGGGCGCGGTCAGCTCCCGAAAGGCGGCCAGGTCGTCGTGGTCGGTGATCGCCAGCAGGCGGACGCCGGCCGCGGCTGCCTGCTCGACGAGCTCGCGCGGCTCGAGGACGCCGTCCGAGCGCAGGGAGTGGGTGTGGAGGTCGAGCCGCGACGGACCGCTGGGGATCACCGGATCGACCGGCGCGGTGTGCCGGTCGCGCCGGGCACTCACGCCGGCACCTCGACCAGCTGCTGGATCCGCTCGATCGCCAGCGCCCGGCCGGTCGCCGGGTCGATGTCGACCTGGCAGGCATTGAACACGACCGGGCCCTCGCCGACCTCGAAGCGGGTCGGCAGGGCGTTGATGAACCGGGGCAGGACCGTGGCCGGCTTGAACCCGATCACGCTGTGGATCGGGCCGGTCATGCCCAGGTCGGTCTGGTAGGCCGTCCCGCCGGGCAGGATCCGCTCGTCGCCCGTGACGACGTGGGTGTGCGTCCCGACGACCACGCTGACCCGGCCGTCGAGGTGCAGGCCGAGGGCGTTCTTCTCGGACGTGATCTCGCAGTGGAAGTCGACCAGCCGGATCGGCGGCAACGGCTCCGACGCCTCGTCGATCAGGCGATCGGCCTCGGTGAACGGGTTGTCGATCGGCTGCATGTAGGTCCGGCCCTGGAGGTTGATCACGGCGATCTGGCTGCCGTCGAGCGCCTCGTGGACGGCCCAGCCCCGGCCGGGCACGTCGGTCGTGCCGTAGTTGAGCGGGCGCAGGATCCGGTCGCTCGCGCTCGAGCTCCGGGTAGATCTCGCGCTTGTCCCAGATGTGGTTGCCCGAGGTGATCACGTCGACGCCGGCCCCGAACAGGAGGGCGGCCGTGGCTGCCGTCAGGCCCATCCCGCCGGCCAGGTTCTCGCCGTTGGCGGTGACGAAGTCGATCCCGCGCGCGCCGCGCAGGTCGGACAGCAGCGCTTCGACGGCAAGACGGCCGGGCTTGCCGATCACGTCGCCGATCATCAGGATCCGGCAGGCACCCGCCGGGCGCGGAGCATTGCCGTTGGCCGGGTTGCCGAGGCGGACGCGACCGGGCTCATGACTGGGAGCTCGCCCGGGCTGGTCTACTTCGCGTACTCCACGGCGCGCGTCTCGCGGATCACCGTCACCTTGATCTGGCCCGGGTAGGTCAGCTGGTCCTCGATCTTCTTGACGATGTCGCGGGCCAGCCGGCTCGCGGTCAGGTCGTCGATCTCCTCGGGCCGGACGAGGATCCGGACCTCGCGTCCGGCCTGGACCGCGAACGAGCGCTCGACCCCGCTGAAGCTCTCGGCGATCGCCTGGAGGTCCTCGAGGCGCTTGACGTAGGTGTCCATCGACTCGCCCCGGGCACCTGGCCGCGAGGCGCTGATCGCGTCGGCGATCTGGACAATGGGCGACTCGACGCAGGCGTACTCGACCTCCTGGTGGTGGGCCGCGATCCCGTTCACGACCTTCATCGGCAGGTTGTGGCGCTGGGCGATCGCGGCGCCGATCGCCGCGTGGGGACCTTCGACCTCGTGGTCGACGGCCTTGCCGATGTCATGGAGCAGGCCGCCCATCTTGGCGATCTGGATGTCGGCCCCGACCTCGGCCGCGATGACCGCCGCCAGGCGGCTCGTCTCGACCACGTGGTTGAGCACGTTCTGGCCGTAGCTCGTGCGGTACTTGAGCCGGCCGAGGAGCTTGATGATCTCAGGCGGCAGGCCCGGGACCCCGGCGTCGTAGGCCGCCTGCTCGCCGGCCTGGCGCATGACCAGGTCGACCTCGGCCCGAGCCTTGGCCACGACCTCCTCGATCCGGCCGGGGTGGATCCGGCCGTCGGCGATGAGCTTGGTGATCGCCAGGCGGGCGACCTCGCGGCGGACCGGGTCGAAGCCCGACACCACGACCGTCTCGGGCGTGTCGTCGATGATCAGGTCGACGCCGGTGGCCTGCTCGAGGGCCCGGATGTTGCGACCCTCGCGGCCGATGATCCGGCCCTTCATCTCGTCGCTGGGCAGATGCAGGACGCTGACGGTGTGCTCGGCGGTATGGTCGGCGGCGACCCGCTGGATGGCCGTCACGACGACCTCCCGGGCGCGCTCCTGGGCCTCGTCGCGGGCGCGCCGCTCGATCGACTTGGCCAGCTTGACCGCATCGTGCTCGGCCTCCTCGCGGACCGCCTCCAGGAGGATCCCCTTGGCGTCCTCGGCCGACAGGCCGCTGACCCGCTCGAGGGCGGCGACCTGTTCGGCGTGGGCCTGGGCGAGCTCCTCGCGTGACCGGTCGAGCTCGCGCTCGCGATCCATCAGCTTGCGATCGCGGCCTTCGAGCATGTCCGCCCGCTGGTCGAGCTGCTCGTCGCGCTGGAGGACCCTGCGCTCGAGGTTCGACAGCTCGTTGCGCTTCGCCCGGGCCTCGTCCTCGGCCTCGCGCTGGAGCCGGATCTTCTCCTCTTTCGCCTCGAGGATCAGGTCCTTCTGCTGGCTCCGAGCCTTCTCGATGATCAGGGCTGCCTTCTCATCGGCATCCTTCATCGCCCGGCTGGCAAAGGTGCTGCGCACCACGAATCCGACCATAACGCCGGCAGCCGTGGCCGCAATCGCGACCACCGCCACAAGGACGGGATCCATCTGCTATTCCTCCCGCCCGATCGAGTGTCTCGACCGGAGGTCTCTAGTCGACGTGACGACGCGGAAGGGCAATGCGCGCTCGAGGCCGCGTCGGGGGCGGTGGGCCAGCGCCGCGCTCCTCCCCGGATCGCGACGCGTTCGGTGTCTGGCCCTAGCCTACGGCCGAGTCGCGGCCGACGCAACCGAAGCGGCGACCGTCCGGCACACGCCCGGGTCGAAGCCGTGCCGGGCAAGCAGGGCGTAGGCCCGTTGCTGCCGCCGGCGAGGATCGTCGATCCGGTCCAGGTCGCGCTGGCGTCGTTCGATCAGGCGGCGCGCGGCGGCCTCGTCGGCGGACCCACTGAGCGGGCCGTCGGCATCGTCGTCCAGGCCCGCGGCTGTTCGTTCGTTGGCCGCCGACGCCGCCTCGTCACGGCGCTCCTCGAGCGCGGCGTTGATCAGCTCACGATCCACTCCGCGCAGGCTGAGCTCACGACGGAGGGCGGCCTCGCCGCGCGGCCGGGCCCGATCTCGCGATTCGATCCACAGCCGGGCGAACAGCGCGTCATCGAGCAGCCCGATCGTGGTCAGGCGCTCGATGGCGCCGGCAATGAGCTCGGGCCGGTAGCCGGCCTGGCTCAGCCGCCGGCGGACCTCCGCGACCGAACGGGAGCGGACCTCGAGAAAGCGCAGGCCGGCGGCCAGGACGACCTCCGGATCATCGACCGCCGCTCGACTGGCCTGCCGATCCGCCCGCGACTCGCGGGTCGCCACGGCCTACTCGGCCTCGACGATCCCTTCGACCGGCACCGGGACCTCGTTGATCTTGGTCCGGATCTGGCGCTCGATCTCCTCGCCGATCGGTGCGTTGGCCCGCAGGAAATCCTTGGATGCCTCGCGGCCCTGGCCCAGCCGGGTGTCGCCGAAGGTGAACCAGGCCCCGGTCTTGGTCACGACATCCATGGCCACGCCGACGTCGAGCAGGCCGCCTTCCTTGCTGATTCCCTCGCCGTACATCACGTCGAACTCGGCCACCCGGAACGGCGCCGCCACCTTGTTCTTGACCACCTTGACCCGGACCCGGTTGCCGACCGACTCCGTGCCGGTCTTGATCGTCTCGATCCGCCGGATGTCGAGGCGGACGCTGGCATAGAACTTGAGGGCCCGGCCACCGGGCGTCGTCTCCGGATTGCCGAACATCACTCCGATCTTCTCGCGCAGCTGGTTCGTGAAGACGAGGGCGGTGTTCGAACGGCTGACCGCGCCGGTCAGCTTGCGCAGGGCCTGGCTCATCAGGCGAGCCTGGATGCCCACGAACGAGTCGCCCATCTCGCCTTCGATCTCGGCCCGCGGCACGAGGGCGGCCACCGAGTCGAGGACGACGATGTCGATCCCGCCCGAACGGATCAGGGTCTCCGTGATTTCCAGGGCCTGCTCGCCGGTGTCCGGCTGGCTGACCAGGAGCTCGTCGACGTTCACCCCACAGGCCTGGGCATAACCCGGATCGAGGGCATGCTCGACGTCGATGAACGCCGCGACCCCGCCCCGCCGCTGGGCCTCGGCGATGATGTGCTGGCAGACCGTGGTCTTGCCCGACGACTCGGGGCCGAAGATCTCACTGATCCGGCCGCGCGGAATTCCGCCCACGCCGAGGGCCAAATCCAGGGCGATCGAACCGGTCGGGATGACGTCGACCTGCTGCCGCTCGGATGAGCCGAGCTTCATGATCGAGCCCCGGCCGAACTGCTTCTCGATGGTCAGGATGGCCGCTTCGACCGCCTTGGTCCGCTCGGTGGCGGCCCGATCCAGGACCGGCCGCTCCGATCCGTTGCGCTCTTCCAGGCTTCGCTCGCTGGTGGTCGCCATTCCCGTCACGCTCCTCTCGTCATCATTCGACGGAGGGGCGCCTGACGGCGACCGTCCGTTCGATCAGCTCTCTTCGGACTCGTTCGAGGTGTGCCGCGGCTTGCGGTCCTTCCGGATGAGCTCCGCCTGCTGGGGAGCGTCCGAGAGGGGCTGCAGCTTGGCCGCACCCTTGTCCTTGGGCTTCTTCTTGGCCTCTTTGCCAGGCCGGTCGTGAGACCCCATTGAGGTTCCTCCGCGACGAAATGGAAGGCTACGCAGACGGGCTTCACGCCGACTGCACCTCCACTTCATCGACGCTCATCCGACCGGCGTGCGCGCGAAGACCGGGGAGACTCGACGGGAAGGTGCCGGCGGCCAGTTCGGCCCGGATCCTGCCCATGAAGTCTAGGGTGAAGGTCAGGTTGTGACAAGTCGCCAGGCGGTAGGCGAGCAGCTCTTTCGCCCGAAACAGATGGGCGATGTAGGCCCGCGAGAACGTCCGGCAGGCCAGGCACGGACAGCCCTCCTGGATCGGGTTGGGGTCATCGAGGAAGCGCTGGTTACGCAGGTTGAGCCGGCCGCCCGGCACCCACAGCTGGCCGGTCCGGGCCACCCGGGCGGGCAGGACCGAGTCGAACAGGTCGATCCCGCGATGGACGGCCTCGAGCAGGTCCGCCGGCGAGCCCAGGCCCATCAGGTAGCGCACCCGCGGATCGCCGTCGAGGAGCGGCACCGCCAGGTCCAGCACGGCGTCGCGCTGGTCCGGCGTCTCGTCACCGGCCAGCCCACCGAAGCAGATCCCGTCGAACGGCAAGCTGGCGATGAACTCCGTCGATTCGGCCCGCAGGTCCGGTTCGAGGCCACCCTGGACGATCCCGAAGATCGCCTGGTCAGGCCGGTCGTGGGCCCGCAGGGAGCGCTCCGCCCAGCGGTGGGTCCGGGCAGTCGCATCGGCGACGACCTCGCGCGACGACGCGCCGGGTGGCACGGGCTGGTCGAAGGCGACCGCGATATCGGCGCCGAGGGCTTGCTGGACGGCGACCGAATGCTCCGGGGTGAACCGATGGACCGAGCCGTCGAGATGGCTCCGGAACGTCACGCCGTCGTCATCGACCGAGCGCAGGTCGCTCAGCGATACGACCTGGAAGCCGCCACTGTCGGTCAGCATCGGCCGGTCCCAGGCCATGAACCGGTGCAGCCCACCGAGCCGCTCGATCCGCTCGTGGCCCGGGCGCAGGTAGAGGTGGTAGGTGTTGGCCAGGATGATCGTGGCCCCAACCTCGGCGATGTCGTCGGGATGAAGCGCTTTGACCGTGGCGTTCGTGCCGACCGGCATGAACTGGGGCGTCTCGACTACCCCGTGGGGCAGCTCCAGGCGGCCGAGCCGGGCCCGCGTCGAGCCATCCGTCGGCGGTGGGACGACCTGGCTGAACGTTGCCGGGGCGCTGGCGTGACTCACTCCGGGGCCGCCGGCTCGGTCTCGGGATCGCCCAGGGGCTCACCGAGCGCCGTGCCGTCCCACAGGGCGGGCATGTCCACGTCCGGCCGGCGGGGTGGCGGAACCTCGTAGCCGTGACGGCGCAGGTGGGCCCGGCCGCCCTCGGTCAGGATCCGCCCCTGGGGCGTCCGATCCATGAAGCCGAGCCGGAGCAGGTACGGCTCGTAGACGTCCTCGATCGTCTCGACCTCTTCGGCCAGCAGCGCGGCGATGGCCGCCACCCCGACGGGTCCGCTGCCGAACTTCTGGGCGATCGCGGCCATCAGCTTGCGGTCCGTGGTGTCGAGGCCCATCTCGTCGATCTCGAGGGCGGCCAGGGCCTCCTCGGCCACGGTCGCGTCGACCCGACCGTCCCCGTGGACCTGGGCGTGGTCGCGGGTCCGCTTGAGCAGGCGGTTGACGACGCGCGGGGTGCCTCGGCCGCGTCGGGCGATCGCCACGGCCGCATCCTTGCTCACGTCGACGCCGAGGATGCCGGCCGAGCGCAGGACGATCGCGGTGAGGTCGTCCTCCTCGTAGAAGTCGAGCCGGTAGGTGGCCCCGAACCGATCGCGCAACGGGCCGCTGATCCGGCCGGCCCGGGTCGTAGCGCCGACGACGGTAAAGGGCTTGAGGGTCAGCCGCAGGGAGCGCGCGGACGGGCCCTTGCCGATCATCACGTCGAGGGCGTAGTCCTCCATCGCCGGGTAGAGGATCTCCTCGACCGCCCGGTTCAGGCGATGGATCTCGTCGATGAACAGGACGTCGTGATCGTCCAGGGCGGTCAGGATCGCGGCCAGATCGCCGGCCCGCTCGATCGCCGGGCCGCTCGTGTAGCGCACGTTCACCCCGAGCTCGCGGGCGATGATCGTAGCCAGGGTGGTCTTGCCCAGGCCGGGCGGTCCGTAGAGGAGGACGTGGTCCGCGGCCTCTCCCCTGCCCCGGGCCGCGGCCAGGAGGACCGAGAGGTTGGCCTTCACCTCGCGCTGGCCGATGTATTCGGCCAGGCTGTGCGGCCTGAGCGTGCCCTCGACGGCCTGGTCCGCCTCGTCCAGGAGGTCCGCCGCGAGGATCCGGGAAGCGTCGTCCGTCATTGCCGGCAGTCTACCATGGATTCCGTCCATATCGCACGTTTGTTCTGTACTGACAGCGCGGCGGGTGTGTGCCAAATCCTTGCTCAAACGAGGCTTAGGCACGTTCGTGAGTCCACTCGGGCTCGTCGGGCCGTCTTGCTGAGCGTGAATCGCCGTTGGGCCAGGTCACTACGAGGGCCGATTCGGGCCGCGAACCGCCATAAGCATCGCTACAGCAAGGATTTGACAGGAGCTCAACCCCGAGGCAGCGCCGCCCGTCAGCTGACGGCCGAGGAGGGGCAGGAACGAACTCCTAGCAATCCGGTGGGCATTCGGTACAATCGGGGCCATGCGCCTCTCACGACGCTCCGAGTACGGGCTGCGGGCCCTCATTGACCTCGTTCGGCACCAGGACGAGGGGCCCGTGCCGCTGGCCACCCTGGCCGAGCGCGAGCGGCTGCCGCCCAAGTTCCTCGAGCAGATCATGGCCACCCTCAAGCACGCCGGCCTGGTCCGGACGACGCTCGGGGCGCACGGTGGCTACACCCTGGCGCCCGGAGCGCCGGACGCCAGTCTCAGCCACGTGATCCGGCTGCTCGATGGCGCCCTGGCGCCGGTTGGCTGCACGAGCCTCCTGTTCTACGAGCCGTGCTCCTGCCCGGACGAGGCAACCTGCTCGTTGCGCGAGGCGATGATCGAGGTCCGCGACCGGATGCTGTCGCTGCTCGACTCGGAGACGCTGGCCCAGACGGCAGCTCGGCCGGGCACCCCCTTGATCGATCCCCACGGACGCCACCCAGAGGCGATCGGGGGCCACTGACCCGCGCTCAGTTGCGGAGCAGCGTCCGCAGCGCGGCCTTGACTCGCTCCTCGAGGTTGCCCGGCCGGGCCGGGTCGATCGCGGCAGCCCGGGCAGCGTCGCGCGCCTCGCTGAGCGAGTAGCCCAGGGCCTGGAGGGCGGCCACCACATCGTCCTCGCCGCCGCCCACCGCCGAGATGGAGGCACCCACGCCGGCCGCGGCGACCTTCTCCTTGAGCTCGAAGATCACCCGTTCGGCCAGGCGCTTGCCGATGCCCGGGATCGCCGTCAGGAGCGCCTGGTCGCCCTCGATGATCGCCAGCTGCAGATCGGCGACCGGGCGGCTGCCCGTGATCGCCAGGGCAACCTTCGGCCCGACCCCCGTGACCGACAGGAGCAGGTTGAAGAAGCCCAGCTCCTCCGGGCTGCGGAACCCGTACAGGGCCTGGAGGTCATCGCGGACCAGGTGGAACGTATGGAGCTTGAGCTTCGAGCCGGGCGCCGCGGTGCTGATCACCGCCGGCGAGACGTAGACCCGATAGCCGATCCCGCCGACCTCGATGACCAGCGAATCGGGCGCGACTGCCCCGACAGTGCCCTCGACCGAGGCGATCATCGCTTGGCCCGGGCGGCGGTCGACGCAGGGCCGCCGTCCTCGCGCGCGAGCGCCTCGCGGACGGCCCGTTCGTACGGAGTCCGGCCCCGGGTGATCGGCTCGATCGAAGCGCGGTCGAGCACGCCGGCCTTGAGCCGGTCATCGGTCAGGTCGCCCGGTCGTTCGCGATGGGCGACGCAGATCGCCATGGCCAGGGCGTCGGCGGCGTCGTCGGGCTGAGGCGGCTCGGCCAGCCCGAGGATCGCCGCCACCATCCGCTGGACCTGCCCCTTGTCGGCCGAGCCGTAGCCGGCGACGGCCAGCTTGACCTCGTTGGGCGTGGCTTCCCGGACCGGGACCGCGGCCTGGGCGGCGGCCAGCAGAACCACGCCCCGGGCCTGGCCGACCGCGAATGCGGTCTGGACGTTGCGGCTGAAGAACAGCCGCTCGACGCCGACGAGGACGGGCTGGTAGGTCGAGATCAGCCCGGCCACGCAGGCGTGGATCGCCTGAAGGCGCTCGCCCAAGGGCAGGTCAGCCGACGTGACGAGGCAGCCGAACTCAACCGAGCGGAGCCCTCCGCCGGTGTCCTCGACCAGGCCATATCCGAGTGCCGCGGTCCCGGGATCGATCCCCAGGACGATCATCCGGCGACTTCGGCGAAGACGTCCTCCGGGATGTCGAAGTTGGCCGTCACCCGCTGGACGTCATCGAGTTCTTCGAGCAGCTCCACCAGGCGCAGGGCCTGCCGGGCGCGCGAGCTGTCGAGCTCGACCGTCTGCTTGGCGATCATCGCCGACTCGGCGGATTCGACTTCGATGCCACCGGCCTCGAGCTGCTTGCGGACGCGCTCGAGCTCGAGCGGAGCGGTGTAGATCTCAAGTGGGTCGGCGGCCGTATCGACGTCCTCGGCTCCCGCATCGATCGCGGCCAGGGCCACCTCGTCGGGGTCGCCCGAGGCGACGGTGATCAGGCCGCGCGGCTCGAACTGCCAGGCAACGGCGCCGCTGCCGGCCAGCTGGCCGCCGGCCTTGGTAAAGATGGAGCGGACCTCGGCCGCCGTCCGGTTGCGATTGTCGGTGGCCGCCTCGACCAGCACCGCCACGCCACCCGGGCCGTAGCCCTCGTAGACGATCTCCTCGAACTCCACGGCGTCCCCGCCGCCGGTCGCCTTGTCGATCGAGCGCTTGATGTTCTCGGCCGGCATGTTCAAGGCGCGCGCCTTCTCGATGGCGAGGCGCAGGCGGTAGTTGGCATCAGGATCACCGCCGCCGGTCCGGGCCGAGACCGCGATCTCACGGGCGACCTTGGTGAACATCGCGCTGCGCTTGGCGTCGGTCACGCCTTTCTGGCGCTTGATCGTCGACCATTTCGAATGTCCGGACATCGCGGCCGAGTATAGCGGACTATCATGGCTGGACCGACGGTCGAGCTTGCCCAAAAGCAGCCATCGTGCCGTTCGAGCCGGCCCTGCTAGGGCCCCGCCGCCCACTCCGCCATCGTGCGCGACGAGCAGTCGAAGGGACCGAGCGTCATGACGACGAAGAGCGTTGACCTGGCCCATCTCCGAAGCGTCGTCCTGGCCGGCCACGCCGGCTCGGGCAAGACGACGCTGGCCGAGAGCCTCCTCTTTCGAGCCGGGGCAATCCCCCGCCTGGGCCGCGTCGACGACGGGACGTCGACCCTCGACCATGAGCCCGAGGAACAGAAGCGGCGCGAGACGCTGACCCTGGCCGTGGCCACCTTCGACGACGACGGCACGATCGTGACCATGGTCGACACGCCCGGCTATCCCGACTTCGTGGCCGAGACGATCTCGGCCGTCGCGGCCTGCGACGGGGCCCTGTTCGTGGTCGACGCCAGTCCCACGATCGGGGCCGGCCTGGAGACCGCCGTCGAGCTCGGCCGGAAGACCGGCACGGCGGCCTGCTTCTTCATCAACAAGGCGGATCGCGAGAACGCCGATCCGACCGCAGCCCTGGATGCCCTGCGAACGACGTTCGGCAACAAGGTCGCGCCGCTCCAGCTCGCGATCGGCGCGGCCGAGACGTTCACCGGCTATGTCGATCTGGTCCATCGCAAGGCCTGGCAATGGGACGGCAAGGTCGAGGTCGAGATCCCCATCCCGGCCGAGCTCGAGTCGGAGGTCGCCCGGCGACGCGACCAGCTCCTCGAAGCGGCTGCCGAGGCGGACGACGATGTCCTGGCGAAGTACCTCGACGGGGCCGAGGTGAGCGATCCGGAGTTGGAGGCCTGCCTGCGGAAAGGCGTCAAGGAATCGATCCTGGCCCCGGTCCTGGTCGGCAGCGCCATCCGCGGAATCGGCCTGCGGGCCCTCCTCGACGCATTCATCCGCTACCTGCCCGCCCCGTCCGACGAGCCGGACAAGCCCGCCCACGAGCCGAAATCGGGCGACATCATCCCGATCGCTGCGGATCCGGCCGGGCCGCTCCTCGTGCGCGCCTTCAAGACCGCCGCCGACCCGTTTGTCGGCCGGCTGACCTACCTCCGGGTGTTCTCGGGCACGTTGCACGGCCAGAGCCACATCTGGAACTCAAACCGGGGCGAGGAGGAGAGGATCGGCCAGCTCCTGCTCATCCACGGCAAGGACCAGGAGCCGGTCGGCGAGCTGAAGGCCGGCCAGATCGGGGCCGTGGCCAAGCTCGCGGTGACGGCCACCGGCGACACGCTGTCGACCCGCGAACGCCCGCTCGAGCTGGACCCGATCCGCTTTCCGCTGCCGTCGCTGGCGGTCGCGATCGAGCCCCAGACCAAGGCCGATCTCGACAAGATGGGCGCGGCCCTGGGCCGGATGCTCGAGGAAGAGCCGAGCGCCCGGGTCGATCGAAGCGTCACCGGCGAGCAGCTCCTCGTGGCGATGGGCGAGGCCCACATCGCCGTGATCGGCGAGCGTCTCAAGCGCAAGTTCGGGGCGGCGATCGTGACCCACACCCCGACCGTCCCCTATCGCGAGACGATCCGGGGCAAGACCCAGGTCGAGGGCAAGTACAAGAAGCAGACCGGCGGCCACGGCATGTTCGGCCACGTCTGGATCGAGCTCGAGGCGAATCCCGGCGGCGGGGTCGAGTTTGGCGAACGGGTCGTCGGCGGCTCGGTGCCCAAGGGCTTCTTCCCGGGGATCGAGAAGGGCATCCGCGAGGCCGCTGCCGAGGGTGTCCTGGCCGGCTACCCGTTGAGTGACTTCAAGGCCACCCTCTACGACGGCTCGTTCCATCCGGTCGACTCGAACGAGCTGTCGTTCAAGATCGCCGCCTCGATGGCCCTCAAGAAGGGCGTGATGGACTGCCGGCCAGCCCTGCTCGAGCCGATCATGCTCGTGTCGGTGACCGTGCCCGAGCGCTACATGGGCGACGTGAACCGGGACCTGAATACTCGCCGCGGCCGTGTCCTGGGCATGGACACCGACGGCACGAATCAGGTCGTCTCGGCCCACGTGCCCCAGGCCGAGCTCTTCAAGTACGCGACCGAGCTCCGCTCGCTGACCCATGGCCGGGGATCATTCACGGCCGTCGTGGACAGCTACGAGGAAGTGCCCGGCCACATCGCCGAGAAGGTGATCGGGGCCCACAAGCGCGAGGCCGAGGCAGCCCACTAGGGGTTCGCTGCGTGGCCCCCGCGGACGCGTCTACCGTCTCGCAATTCTTCCGGATTATCAGCCGGTGGAGTACAACGGGCGAACCGAGCCCCAATTCGAGGCTCCCAGCGCCCCGGCAGGTCCGGGATCGTGCTCAGCTCAGGCGCGACGACCGGTCATCGGCCGGATTCGGGCGCTTCTTGTTCCGTACCACTCCCTCCGTTGATATTCCGGAAGAAACAAGCCGCGGTGCGGTCAGGTCGCCCGCTACGGCCGGCAGTCCCCTGGAGTCCCAGGCCCGGGCGCCGGTCCGAGCAGCGGCGGACCCGACCAGATGTCGATCCGGCCGCAAGACAAGTCGATCCGATTCGCGTCGCCCTTGCGGCTACTGTCGGTCTGGATCACATCTCCGGCGTGAACTGGCAGCGCCACCAGGACTCGACCGCTCTGGGTTCGGATCTCCGCTTGCCATGGTAACGGCGGCAGAACGCCGGCCGAGATGCCATCGTCGCCGCGACAACCGAGGCAGTCGCCCGGGGCGAAGGTCGTCACGTACACGTCGTTCACGAAGAGGTTGACGTAGAGGTTCGTGCCGTTCTGGGCCGAGACCGTCATGGCTTCGGCCGGCACGACTCCCTGGAAGCCGCCGGATAGCTCGGGCGGCTCGGGCCCGGTGTCCACAGAGATCGTGCATCCGCCTCCAGCAACGAATTTGGCCTCGATCGTGACGCTCGTTCTGGCGACGACGGTCATGCTGCCGAGGCAGGTCGGCACAAGCGGATACGGAACAGGCGACGGCACCGTGGACGACACGTCAGAAATGACCTCGACGACGCCAGCCAGGTCGTAGGTGCCCGGTGCGATCCTGGCCGGCGCATCGAGGGGCAAGGCGCCGAGCGTGGATGTGCCCTGTTTCACTGTGCTCATCGAGGTGAACGTGATCTGCTGGTTCCGGGAGATCGTCCAGACCGGCGAGGTTGAGACGCCGGGCACGTCGGGCTGGAAGATGACGTAGGCGCCGCAGCCGTACGGCATTGGGCAGGTGATCTGGCCCCTGGCCGTGACGAAGAGCCGTGCCCCGCCCGGCGCATTGGCCGGCGTCGTGTTCGGGTCGTTCGAGGCCACAGCCGATGGCCCTGGCGAGCAGGCCGCGAGCACGACCAGCGTCGCCAACGCGGCAAGCATCCGTCCCTGGGCGACCGACAACATGAGCCTCACCTGCGTAAGACGCCGCTCCGGCGATACCAGTTGCTCCAGCCTCGCTGAGGTCCTCAAATCTTCCGGATTACCAGCCGGGGTGGTGGTAACGAAGGATTGAGCCGCCGATCGAGGCGATCGGCGTCTAACCAGACACCAATCGTGCTCAGCTCAGGGTCGACTAGGGGTCGCTGGCCCGGAACCAGGCTCGACTTGTTCCTTACCACCACGGGGGTTGGTAATCCGGAAGAATGCCGCACCCGGTCGTCCGGCTGGCCCAGGCGCTGAGCGTGGCTCGGCAGGCTCACGTCGCCAGGGCCGCGATCGCGGCGGCCAGGTCGAGGCTGCCTTCATAGAGGGCCCGCCCGACGATCGCGCCGGCGCAGCCCAGCGAACGCAGGGCGAGAAGGTCATCGACCGATCGAATCCCGCCGGAGGCGATGATTGCGCCCGCTTCCAGCGCAACGAGCCGGCCCAGCAGCTCCAGGTCCGGACCGCCCAGCCCGCCGTCGCGCTCGATCGCGGTGACCTCGAACAGGGTCACGCCTTCCCGCGCCAGGCGCCCCAGGGCGGCCTCGACTGGCACCCCTGGCGCGCCGGCACGCCACCCCTGGCCCACGGCCTGGCCGTCGCGCACGTCCAGGGCGACGACAACCCGGCGCGAGCCGAACGTGCGCACCAGGGTCGCCGCAAAGCCAGCCTGTCCGAGCGCGGCCGTCCCGATCACGACCCTGGCCGCTCCGGCTGCGAGAATGCTGGCCACGGTCGGTCCGTCGCGCAGGCCGCCGGCCACCTCGCAGGCGGCGCCCTCCCCCACCGAGCCCAGCACCTGATGGATCAGCCCGACCTGGCGGCGGGCAGGATCGCGAGCGCCGTCCAGGTCGACCAGGTGGATCCACGAAGCGCCCGCCGCCACGAAGCCTCTGGCCGTCTCGGCCGGGTCGTCGCCGAAGCTCGTCTCCTGCTCGAAGTCTCCGCCGCGCAGGCGGACGACCCGCCCGGCTCGCAGGTCGATGGCGGGCAGGACCTCGAACGAGGGCCGCGGAGTGCTGGTTGACATGACACCTCGACTGGCGATAGGCTGCGTGTTAGCGCTTTAGCACGCTACTACGATAGCATGGCGAGGTCACGGGCAAGCAATGGCAATCACGGCGGACGACTGGCGATCCGAGCATACGGCCGACCTGTTCGAGGCGATCCTGAGCCTCAAGTCGATCGACGAGGCCGAGCGTTTCTTCCGCGACCTGTGCACGCTCGGTGAGCTGCGCGACCTGGCCCAGCGCTGGGCGGTCGTCCGGATGCTCGACGAGGGGCTGCACTACGCCGAGATTTCGCGGCGCACGGGCGCCAGCACGGCCACGATCACCCGGATCGCCTCCTGGTTGCGCCACGGCGAAGGCGGCTACCAGGCGATGCTCGTTCGGCTGCGCAAGAAGGCCGCCAAGCGGGCCACCGCGCATCCAGCCAAGGCAACGGCGCGTCCAACCAAGGCCACCGCGCGTCCGGCCAAGGCTGCGGCACGAAGATGAGGGACCGCCTGCGCCTGGCCGTACCCAACAAGGGCCGGATGGTCGAGCCCAGCCTGGGCCTGCTCCACGACGCCGGGCTGGTGTTCGAGGAGCACGATCGGAGCCTGGTCGCGCGCGTCTCGAACTTCCCCCTCGACATCCTGTTCGTGCGCACGAACGACGTGATCGAGTTCGTGGGCGACGGCGTGGCCGACCTGGGAATCACCGGGATCGACCTGCTGGCCGAGACGGCCGCCGAGCTGCCCCGCCTGCGCTCGCTCGGCTACGGCACCTGCCGCCTGGCCGCGGCCGTGCCAACCGACAGCCCGGCGATGAGCATCGCCGACCTGGCCGGGCTGCGGGTGGCGACGGCCCACCCGAACACGACCCGCCGGTTCTTCGCGGAGCAGCGCATCGCCGTCGAGGTGATCCCGATCTCCGGCGCCGTCGAGGTGGCCCCCCGGCTGGGCCTGGCCGACGCGATCGTCGACCTCGTCTCGACCGGCTCGACCCTGGTCATGAACGGTCTCCGCCAGGTGGGCGATGTGCTTGCCTCGGAAGCGGTCCTCGTGGCCAACCCGACCGCCCTGATCGAGCGTGCATCGGAGCTCGGCTCGATCGAAACGATGCTCTCGGCCGTGATCGCCGCCCGGGGCCAGAAGTACGTGATGATGAACGCGCCGAGCGAACGCCTGGTCGAGCTGACCAGCCTCCTGCCCGGACTCGGCTCGCCCTCGGTGATCCCGTTGGCCCACGACGGGATGATCGCCATTCATGCCGTCGTCGAAGCCGACGCCGTCTGGAGCCTGCTGCCCCAGCTCAAGGCGGCCGGCGCATCGGGGATCCTCGTGCTGCCGATTGAGAAGATCGTGGCATGAGCCCCACCCCGATCTCGATGAGCGATCCGCTCGCGCCGGCCTCGTACAGCTGGGAGGCAACCGACGAGGAGGTCGCCCGGCGCTCCGGGCTGCCGGTCGAGCAGATCGTCCGATTCGACCTCAATACCTCGCCGGCTCCGCCGGCCGCTGGTGGCTGATCTCCTGGCCCGGGGCGAGTTCGAGACCAGCTTGTCCGAGTACCCGCCGTCCGACTACCGGCGCCTGACCGAGGCGGCCGCCCTCGTCTATGCCGTGCCGGCCGACGAGATCCTGGTTGGGGCGGGCGCCGACGAGATCCTCGACCTCGTGGCCAAGGCGTTCCTGCGACCCGGCGATGTCGCCGTGATCCCCACGCCGAGCTATGCCATGTACCGGGTCGTCAGCGAGCAGCGCGGTGCCCGGGTGGTCGGCGTCGCTCGCCTTGGGCCCGATGAAGGCCGGGCAATCGATCGCGCGGCCGTCCGCGCCGCAGCTCGAGAAGCGTCCGTGGTCTGGCTGTGCAACCCCAACAATCCAACCGGCCGGCTCGAGCCCGATGGCCTGGTCGTGGGTCTCCTGGCCGAGCTGGCAGAGGACGCCCGGCTTGCCGGTCGCGAGGCCCCGGTCGTCGTCCTGGACGAGGCGTACAGCGAGTTCGTGGGGCTGAGCCTGGTGTCGGCTCGCCAGGCCTATCCGCGCCTGGTGGTGGTCCGCACGGCGAGCAAGGCCTACGCCCTGGCCGGCCTGCGCGTCGGCTTTGCCATCGCCCGGCGCGAGACCCTGGCCCGGATCGAGCCGTACCGGCCGCCCGGCTCGGTCTCGACGATCTCGGTCACGGTGGTCACCCGCGCCCTGGGCGACCCTGACGTCCTCACGGCCAACCTGGCCCGGGTGGAGAGTGAGCGGAGCCGCCTGGCCGACGCGCTCCTGGCGGCCGGTTGGCGACCAGAGCCGAGCGTGACGAACTTCCTGCTCGTTCCGTTCGATGACCCGGCATCGGCCGCCGCGGTCGCCACAGCGCTCGTCGGGCGCGGCCTCGTCCCGCGCACCTTCCCGGCCGATCATCCCCTCGCCAACTGCCTCCGGCTGACCGTTCGCGACCGCGACCAGGATGACCGGCTGATCGCCGCTGCCGAGTCGATCGACCTGTCGATCGACCTGTCGATCGACTGCGGCCATGACCAATTCGGCCAAACCGGTCGACGGAGTCATGGAGGTCAGCGCCCTGGCCGGCCGGCGGGCGACGGTGACCCGGCGCACCCGCGAGACGAATGTGTCGGCCACCGTCGATCTCGATGGCAGTGGCCGCGTGACGATTGCGACGGGCATTGGTTTCTGGGACCACCTGCTCGGCTCGCTTGGCCACCACGGCCTGTTCGACCTCGAGATCCGGGCTGAGGGCGACCTGGCCGTCGATGAGCACCACACCGTCGAGGACGTCGCCCTCGTCCTGGGAGCAGCCTTCAGCGCCGGCCTCGGCGAGCGGGCGGGCATCACCAGGTTCGGCGAGGCCCGGGTTCCGATGGACGAGTCCCTGGCCGGCGCAGTTGTCGATCTCGGCGGGCGGCCCTACGCCGTCGTCGACCTGCCCTTCCGAGGCGAACGGGTGGGCCAGCTGCCACTCCAGCTCATCGAGCATTCGATCGAGGCGTTCGCCCGGACGTCTGGCGCGACGATCCACCTCAGCGGCACGGGCCGGAACGACCACCACCTGGCCGAGGCCGCCTTCAAAGCCCTCGGCCGGGCGCTCCGGGCCGGAGCAACGCTCGACCCGCGCCGGGCCGGGGTCGCCTTCGCTCAAGGGCACGCTGAAGTGATCCGGGTCGCGGTCGCCGACTACGGAGCTGGCAACCTGGTCAGCATCGTCCAGGCGCTGGAGGTGGTCGGGACCGAGCCATTCATCGTTCGCGACGCCAAGGCGATGGGCACGGCCGGTGCCCTGGTCGTTCCCGGGGTGGGCGCGGCCGGGCCGGCCATGGAGCGGCTTCGCCGGCGCGGGCTGGTCGAGCCGATCCGGGCCTGGATCTCGTCCGGTCGGCCGTTCCTGGGGATCTGCCTCGGCCTCCAGCTCCTGTTCGACGGCTCGGACGAGGACGGCTCGCGAACCCTGGGCTTGCTCGAGGGCCGTTCCGTCCGCCTGGCAGATGCACCGACGCTGCCTCACATCGGCTGGAACAACGTCGAGCCGACGCGCACCTCGGCGCTCTTCGACGGGATCACGCCCGGAGCGGCGTTCTACTTCGTCCACTCCTACGCGGCGGCACCCGTGGACGAGTCGATCATCCTCGCCCGGACGGAGCACGGCGCCTGGTTCCCATCGGCAATCGAGCGAGAGGCCGTCCTCGGAGTCCAGTTCCACCCCGAGCGGAGCGGCCGGGATGGGTTGCGGCTGCTGGCCAATTTCAGCGTGATCGCCGCGCGCCAGGCCGATGGGGCCGCCGCCTGATGCTCAGCCGTCGGGTCATCCCCTGCCTCGACGTGGCCAACGGCCGGGTGGTCAAAGGCACGCGCTTCGTTGACCTGGTCGACGCCGGCGACCCCGTCGAGCTGGCCAGGCGCTACGCCGAGGAGGGTGCCGACGAGCTCGTCTACCTCGACATCTCGGCCGCGCCCGAGGGCCGGGGCACGCTCCTGGAGCTGGTCGAGCGGACCGCCCGGACCGTGTTCATTCCGCTGACGGTCGGCGGCGGCGTTCGCTCGGTGGGCGAGATGCGGGATGTCCTCCGGGCCGGCGCGGACAAGGTCTCGCTCAACAGCGCGGCCGTGGCCGAGCCAGACCTGATCCGGCGCTGCGCGACGCGCTTCGGCCGGCAGGCCGTGGTCGTGGCGATCGACGCGGCACGCACGGCCGACGGCTCCTGGCGGGCCTGGGTCAAGGGTGGCCGCGAATCGAGCGGGCTCGACGCCCTGGACTGGGCCGAGCGCGCGGTCGAGCTGGGGGCCGGCGAGCTGCTGGTCACCTCGATCGACCGCGACGGGACGGGCGCTGGCTTTGACACCCAGCTGCTCCGGGAGATCGTCGAGCGGGTGCCCGTGCCGGTCATTGCGTCCGGAGGAGCGGCTGGGCCGGCGGACTTCGTGCGCGCCGTCCAGGACGGGCACGTGGACGCGGTTCTCGCCGCTTCCATCTTCCATCGCCGGACGTTCACGATCGGAGAGGTCAAGGCGGCAATGGCCGCGGCGGGCCTTGCAGTCCGGCTCGAGCCCGAGCGCGTGGCATGAGCCTCGACCCGAGCCGGCTGAATTGGCCACCCGACACGGGCCTGCTGCCAGCGATCGTCCAGGATCGGTCCGACGGCCGCGTCCTCATGCTGGGCTGGATGGACCGCGAGGCGCTCGCAGCCACCCTTTCGACGGACCAGGTCCATTTCCATTCGCGCTCGCGCGACCGACTCTGGCGCAAGGGCGAGACGAGCGGTCACGTCCTCGACGTCGTCGAGATCGAGCTCGATTGCGACGGCGATGCGCTCCTCATCCGGGCAGATCCGACCGGCCCGACCTGCCACCGGGAGACCCGGAGCTGCTTCGACGAAGAGGGCGCCGCCCGAGCCGAGGCCCAGGGCCAGCTCCAGGGACAGGGACAGCCCCAGGGTCCCGACCAGGGCTTCGCCTGGCTGGAGACACTCTGGACGACCATTGCCGACCGGGCGGCTCAACGACCAGCCGGCTCGTACACCGCGAGCCTGCTCGAGGGCGGCGTCGACGCGGCCGGGCGTAAGGTCACCGAGGAGGCGACCGAGGTCCTCATCGCCGCCAAGGACGATGCCACTGCCCAGGCGGCCCGCGAACCGAGAAGGGACAGCGCGAACGCCCTGGCCGGCGAGGCGGCCGACCTCGTCTTCCACCTGTTGGTGCTGCTCGCCGAGCGCAACCTTGAGCCGGCTGCCGTGCTTGCCGTTCTCCGGGCCCGGCGCGGGCCGGCCGATCAGGAAACGGCGACCCGCGCGATCAGGTAGGCCTTCTTGCCGCTGCGCAGGACCAGATAGCCGCCGGGCAGGAGCGCCGGCAGTGCCTCGTCGGCCGACGCCACCCGCGCCTCATTGATCGACAAGCCGCCCTGGCTGATCGCCCGGCGCGCCTCGCCATTTGAGGCGAACAGGCCGGCCGCCACGCTCAGGCCGACCGGACCGCCGGCCAGCGCCTCGGCCGGGACCGTCGCGTTGGGCAACTGCTCGTAGGCAAACGCGAGCATCTCGGGACCCAGCTGGGGCAGGGTTCGCCCGAAGACTGCTTCGCTGACGGTCACGACCTGCTCGAGGACCGCTTGCCCGTGGACCATTCGGGTGAGGTCCTCGGCAAGCCGACGCTGGCCGAGGCGGGCCTCCGGGCGTCCGGCGCCATCCGCCAGGAGGGCCGCGATCTCGGCCTCGGGCAGCAACGTGAACATCCGGACCAGGCGGTCTATCTCCGCGTCGTCGCGGTCGAGCCAGAACTGGTAGAAGGCATAGGGCGAGGTCCGAGCCGGGTCGAGCCAGACCGAGGTTCCCGCAGCCGTCTTGCCGAACTTCTTGCCGGTTGGATCGAGGAGCAGGGGGTAGCTCAAGCCGTGGGCCAGGTCGCTCCCGTCGGCGGCCGGCGGCTGGGTCCGCCGGATCAGCTCGAGGCCGGCCGTGATGTTGCCCCACTGGTCGGCGCCGCCCATCTGGAGCTCGACCCCCAGCGTCCGGTGGAGCTCGAGGAAGTCGGCCGACTGGAGGAGCATGTAGCTGAACTCGGTGTACGACAGGCCGGCCTCGAGACGCTCCCGGACCGCGTCCTTGGCCAGCATGTAGGGCACGGTGAAGTGCTTGCCCACGTCGCGCAGGAAGTCAAGCAGGCGCATCGAGCCCAGCCAGGCGTGGTTGTCGGCCATGAGCGCCCCGTTCGGGCCATCGAAGTCGAGAAAGTGCTCGAGCTGGCCCCGGATCGCCGCCGTGTTGCTGACGACCATCTCCCGGGTCAGCAGGTTGCGCTCGGCCGACGTGCCCGACGGGTCGCCGATCATGCCCGTGCCACCGCCGATCAGGGCCACCGGCCGGCCACCGTGGCGCTGCAGATGGAGCAGGCCGAAGATCGGCACGAGGTGGCCGACATGGAGCGACGGGCCGCTCGGATCGAAGCCGATGTAGCCGGCCACGGGACGCGGATCGGCCAAGCGCGTGGCCAGATTCGGGAGTCGCGCTATTGAACAGTCCTCGCCACCGGAGCTCGTCGATGAGCCCCTCGGCCGCGCCACCCGCCGCTCCGGGCGGCGTCACAGGCCAGCCTGCCTGGCCGTCAAGACGCGAGGGATGGGGTAGACCTGTCCATGTCCGACCCATGCTATCGTGACTTACCGTATGCAGACCAGCCTCGCACGGCGTCAGCGCCGCCGCCGAAATGGCGGCAGTCGCGGCTCCGGTGGCGGAGGGGCAGCTTCCCGAGTTGCCATCGCCCTTCCGCTCTTCCTGTTCGGGACCCTCGCCCTCCTGGCCGTCGTTGGCCTGGGGTCGGCTCTGGCCGCCTTCAACTACTACAGCACGGGCCTGCCCGATCCCAAGGCCCTGCTTGACCACATCCAGCTGAGCCAGGAGACGGTCGTCTACGACCGGACCGGCACGATCGAGCTGGCCCGCTTCGGTGCGATCAAGCGGACCGTAGTGCAGTACAGCCAGATCCCGCCGGTCATGGTCGATGCGACCACCAGTGTCGAGGATCAGACCTTCTGGCAGAACGCCGGCTTCGACCCGATCGGGATCGTCTCGGCGGCGGTGGACACGGTCACCGGCAAGCCCCGCGGCGCGTCCACGATCACCCAGCAGCTCGTCCGCAATGCCCTCCTGCCCCAGGACGCCCTGGGTGGCTCGACCTATGAGCGCAAGATCCGCGAGATCATCCAGTCGATCCGGCTGACCCAGGAGCTGCCGCCGGGCGTGGCCGGCAAGCAGCAGATCATGGCCGCCTACCTCAACCAGAACTTCTATGGCAATCAGAGCTACGGCATCGCGGCGGCGGCCGAAAGCTACTTCGGAATCTCCGACCTGTCCAAGCTGGACCTGGCCCAGGCCGCGATCCTGGCCGGCATCCCCAAGTCGCCGACGGATTACGACCTGGTCCAGAACGCCCAGGAGACCTGCCTCGTGACGGTGGCCACAGGTTCGGCCTGTCCGGCCGGCAAGACGGTCCTCGAAGTGCCCCAGAACACGCTCATCTACCAGCGCCGCAATCACATCCTCGAGCTGATGAAGACGAACAGCACGCTCACCTCGTACAGCGCGTCCGACTTCGCCGCAGCCGAGGCCGAGCCGGTCATCCTGACCCCGCCGCCGGCCCAGAACTGGCTGGCGCCCCAGTTCGTCTGGCAGGTCCGCCACCAGCTCGGCACGATCCTCTGCCCGAGCACGCCGGATGCCTGCGAAAAGGTCGACACCGGTGGCTACAAGGTCATCACCACGCTCGACTACGGGCTCCAGACGAAGGCCGAGAAGTGGGTCAAGGCGGCCGGCATCGCGCCCAACCAGAAGGACACCGCCGCCTACCTGAAATCGATCAACGTGCCCTACCAGCAATGGATCCGGAACCTCAAGGGCCGGGGCATCTACAACGCCGCCCTCGGTGCGATCGACTACCGGACCGGGGACATCGTGGCCTACGTCGGCTCGGCCGACTACTATGCGTCGCCCCGCGGCGCGAAGTTCCAGCCCCAGTTCGACGTGCTCGCCAATGGCTGGCGCCAACCCGGTTCGTCGTTCAAGGCGATCGGCTACCTGGCCGGGATCGAGGACCACGTCACGACGGCCGCCACGATGTTCATGGACGTCGTGACCAACTTCGGCGGCGGCTATACGCCGGCCGACGCCGACCTCGACGAACGCGGGCCGGTCCGGCTGCGCCAGGCGATCCAGCTCTCGCTCAACATCCCGGCGATCAAGGCGGCGATCATCGAAGGGCCCGACAAGGTCTTCAACTTCGCCAAGCAGATGGGCATCGTGTGGCAGTCCTCGAAGAACCCGGGCGGCGCCTCGATCGCCATCGGGACCGTCGAGGTCCACTTCATCGACGAGATCGGCGCATACGGCGCGATTGCCAACGGCGGCAAGCTCCTGCCCCGGACCACGATCCTGTCGGTGACCGAGCCCAACGGCAAGGCCGATTGGCCGCCGGCCAGCGGCCTGCCGACCGGCCCGCCAGGCCGTCAGCCCTCAGGCCGCCTTCATCATGCAGGACATCCTGGCCTCGAACACCGACCCCAAGCAGAACCCGTTCTGGTCCGAGCGCGCGATCTACAACGGCAAGGTCCGCCGCCCGGCCGCCCTCAAGACCGGTACCTCGACCGACGAGATCGACCTGGCCGCGATGGGCTTCCTGGCCCCGCCCAAGGACCCCAAGGCCGAGGCCCTGGCTGTCGGGACCTGGATGGGCAACTCGGACAACAGCGCTCCGCCGAACGGCACGGTCGCCCTCGAGACGGCGGCCAGCCTGTGGCAGGCCTTCCTCGAGGACGCCAGCAAGGGCACCCCCGTGGCCGCCTTCGCCCCGCACCCGGCGGGCGTGGTCCAGGCCTCCGTCGACGCCAACAGTGGCCTGCTGCCCGGTCCGTTCACCGGCCGGACGGTCAAGGAATGGTTCATCGACGGCACTGTCCCCAACCAGACCGACAACACCAAGACCGGGGTCTCGATCGACTCCGCCACCGGGCTGCTCTGGCAGGACGGCTGCCTCGGCCCGCAGGTGACCAAGGGCTTCCTTGACTTCTCGAACGTCGAACCGGGTCATCCCACCTGGGTCAAGTACACCCAGGGCTGGGTCTCCCGGGCCAGGCGCGGCCAGGGCGTCGGGGCGGTCCGCGCAACACGGCGACCCAGTACTTCCACTTCGGCAGCGTCTTCCCGTTCGGAGCCACCTGGGGCGCCCCGTTCGCGCCCGCGGCCGAAGTGCCCGATCGGCGGGTCCGTCGCCCAGCCCGTCGCCAAGCGGTTCGCCCGAGCCATCGGACAAGCCCAGCGCGGGCCCCGTAACGCGACCAGGCGCGGCGGGTCGGTCAGAGGCTGATCAGGGTCGCCCCGTCGCCGCCTTCGCCGCGCTCCCCCGCCCGGAACGAGGCGACCAGCGGGTGGCTGCCGGCGGCCGATCGAACGGCGTCGCGCAAGGCGCCCGTACCGACCCCGTGGATGATCGTGACCCGCTCGAGCCCGGCCAGGGACGCATCGTCGAGATAGCGTCCAAAGAGCTCGAGGGCCTCGTCGACCCGCGCTCCGCGCAGGTCGAGCGAGGAGGCCACCGTCCGGATCCGGTCGAGCCGCAGGCTTGAGCCGGGATGCCGATGCGATCGAGCCGGACGGACCTGAGGCGTTCGGCGCGCCCACGGGCTCGCGTCGCTTCCGACGCCGGCTCTGCTCGACCGGATTGGCCCGCGAAGGGCCTGCCGGCCAGACGGCGGCGAGGGTCTCCTCGGGCGGGCTGACAGCGGGGGCCGGCTCGAGCAGCTCGAGGTCGTCCACGTCGGTCATCACCCGCATCTCGCCGACCTCGACCGTGGCCCGACGGCCATTCTTCTCGAGGGCCGCCACCCGGCCCTCCCAGCCGCCGGTCCGGCTCCGAGCCCGGTCACCCAGCCGCCAGTCATGGGGCGCGGCCGGGACGACCTCCACAAGGTCGGGCTCCTCGGCGGCGATCGGCAGCTCGGCCAGCCCGGCCTCGGCCCGGGCGAGGGCGGCATCGAGGCTCCGTCCGGTGACCGTATCGCGCTCGAGCGCCTGGCGGGTCGCCTGGACCTCCTCCTGGAGACCGGCCACGAGGCGCTCGCCCTCGATCCGGGCCGACCGAACCAGCTCGTCCCGTTCGCGACGGGCGGCGCGGCGTTCTTCCTGGGCGACCCGGAGGGCCTCCGCCGCCCGAGCCTCGGCCTGGCGCGCCTGCTCCAGCCGGTCGCTCGTCTCGCCCTCGGCCGCCCGGATCGAGCTCAGGGTGGCCTCGAACGAGCGCTCCGACTCGGACAGGCGCGAGCGGGCGTCGGCCACGATCTCGCCGGGCAGGCCCAGCCGTTCGGCGATCGCGAACGCCTGGCTGCCGCCGGGCAGGCCGATCGTCAGGTGGTAGGTGGGACTGAGCGTCTCGAGGTCGAACTCGACCGAGGCATTGCGGGCGGCCGTCGGTCGTGTGGGCGTACGCCTTGAGCTCGGCATAGTGGGTCGTGGCCGCGACCAGCGTCCCGGCCCGGATGAAGTGGTCGAGCAGGGCCTGGGCCAGCGCCGAGCCCTCGGTCGGGTCGGTGCCGGCGCCGAGCTCGTCGAGCAGGACCAGGGTGCCCGGCCCGGCCGCCTCGACGATCCGGATGATCGAGCGGAGGTGGCCCGAGAATGTCGACAGGCTCTGGGCCACGGACTGCTCGTCGCCGATGTCGGCAAACACGTCGCGGAACACGGGCAGCTTGCCGCCGGCCTCGATCGGAAGGTGCAGGCCGGCCTGGTGCATCAGGGCGAGCAGGCCCAGGGTCCGCAGCGTGACCGTCTTGCCGCCGGTGTTCGGGCCGGTCACGACCAGGGCGACGTAGCCGTCGCCCAGCCGGATGTCGATCGGCACGACTCGCCCGCTCAGGCCCGGGTGGCGCGCTCCGAGCAGGACCACCTCGGGCCGGCCGACCGTCTCGGGCCGGACGCCGTCCATCTCGGCCGCCAGGCGCGCCTTGGCCGACCACAGGTCGAACCGGGCCAGCGCGTCAAGCGTTTCCTGCAGCTCGAGCGCGTTGGCCCCGACGAAGGCCGACAGCTCGTCGAGGATCCGCTCCACCTCGGCCCGTTCGGCGACCTGGGCCTCGCGCCAGGCATTGCCCAGCTCAACGGCCACGAGCGGTTCCACGAACAAGGTCTGGCCGCTGCCCGAGGCGTCGTGGACGATGCCCTTGACCCGGCTGCGGGCCTCGGCCCGGACCGGCACCACGTAGCGCCCGTTGCGCAGGGTGATGATCGCCTCCTGCAGGGCGCCGCTGGCCGATTCGGCCTGGACGAGGGCGTCGAGCCGGCGGCGCAATCGGTCGTAGGCGATCCGGACCGCGCCGCGCAGGCCGCCCAGCCGGGGCGAGGCCGAGTCGAGCAGCTCGCCGACGGGATCGAAGCTGCGGGCCAGGCTCGACTTGAGGGCCGGCAGCGGGTGGAGCTCGCCGAGAGCTCGCGCAGCAGCGGCCGGCGTTCCTCGGCCAGGATCCCGGCCAGCCGGCTCGTCGCCTCGAGGGTCTCGGCGATCTCCAGGAAGTTGGCCGGATCCAGGCGGCCGCCCCGGGCTGCCCGCTCGATCCATGGCCCGATGTCGTGGGCCGAGCCGATCCCGGCGCTGGAGCGTTCGCCCAGCAGCCCCCGGGCTTCGTCGGTCTCGTCCAGGCCCCGGCTCACGATCGCGGGCTCGTTGGACGGCTCGAGGGCCTCGGCGAGGCGCCGGCCGGGAGCGAAGCTGGTGTGGTCGGCGAGGCGCGCCCGGATCGCCCCGAACTCGAGCAGCTCGATCGACTTGGCGTCCATCAGCCGGACACGCTGGGATCGCCGGCGATCGCGAAGCGCCACGGCTCGTCGGTCCAGGGCGGCCCGGCGAAGGCGATCCCGATTCGGGGCGTCGTCCGGACCTCGACCGGCGGCTCGCCGGCCGGACGCGGCTCGAGACGCAGGACGGCCGCCGGATCGAGCAGGTCCGTGCCGGTCAGGCTCAGCTCCACGTCGAACGCGGCCCCGACCAGGCCCGGGCCGCTGGCCAGCCGGTGCGGGGCGGTCTGTTCGAGGCGCCGGCGCACCCGCTCGCGGTCGGCCGGCCCGAAGGCCCGGTGGGTGCGGGCATCGGCCGTCGAGCCGGGCCGCCCGGATCAGCTCGACCCCGATGATCGGCTCGACCGCCCGGATGAGGATCGCGTGGGGAATCCCGGCGGGCCCGGTGACCACGTTCAGACAGCGATACATGCCGTACACAAGATAGACGTAGGCACTGCCGGCCCGGCCGTACATCGGCCGGCTGCGGGCGGTCTGGCCGAAGCGGCTATGGGCGGCCTGGTCATCCGGACCCAGGTAGGCCTCGACCTCCACGATCCGGCCGATCCGCTGGCCGTGCTCATCGGAGCGCACCAGGCGCGTACCGAGCAGGCCGCGGGCGACGGCCAGGGTGTCGTGCTCGAAGAGGGCGGCCAACCCGCCGCCGGACGGCCGAGCTAGAGGGCTGGGTAGATGCTCCGGATGTCATCCGAGAAGGCCCAGCCGAAGACCGCGAAGAACGCCGGGATCAGGGTGTCCCTGAGGATCGTGTACGTGCCCGAGGAGGACAGGGCGTTCCAGAAGTCCCGCAGGAAGGGCAGCTCGGCCTCGCTCTTGGGCACGGGCGGCGAGGCGGCAAAGGTCGAGGACAGGATGATCGTGATCGCCACCAGGATCAGCAGACCTTCCAGGACGCCCAGCAGGCCGCCCAGGACCTCGTCCAGGAACGAGGCGTTGGGGAACAGCGGGGACGGCTTGTAGAAGCCCTGGATGACCAGCGAGAACGCCACGCTGCCGACCACGAACACGGTCAGGTAGCCGACCATCGAGGCGTACTCGGGCGGGAACTGGTGCCAATGCGATGCCAGGAACGTGCCCAGCGGGTCGCGCACGGTTGAAGCCAGCAGGAACGAGAACAGGATCGCGATCAGCCCGAGCAGGCGCCGGATCGTGCCCTGGATAAATCCGAGCAGGAACATGAACGCGAGCCCGACCACGACCAGGAGGTCGAAGTAATTGAGGCTCTGGATAAAGTCGACCACGTTCACTCCACGGTGCTGACGCTGCGCAGAAGGGGCGCAAGGTTAGCAGCGGCCTACCCGCGCTTCAACCATCCAGACCACACCCAACCGCAACGGCCGCCAACCGCTCCAGCCCGGGCGACCCGGCGGTCCTAGCTGCGGATCCGGCCACCGACCTCGCTGGCCAGGCCGGTTGCCACTGCTGCCAGGCTGGTCTCGATCTCGCCGTCGGTCAGGGTCCGGTCGTCCGCCTGGAAGTGAGCCGCCAGGCCAGGCTCTGCTCGCTCGGCAGGAGCGGCGTTCCTCGGTAGATGTCGAAGAGCCGGACGTTTCGGAGCAGGGGCCCGGCGGCGGAACGGATCACCTGTTCGACCGCGGCCGCCGAGATCGTCCGGTCAACGACCACGGCCAGGTCACGCCCGACCGGCGGGAAGCGTGGGATCGGCTCGACCCGGACCTCCGGCGCCGGCCCGCCGTTCAGGCCCCGGATCGCGAACTCGGCAATGACCACCCGCTCGGCGCGCAGGTCCAGCTCGGCCCGGATCGCGGGATGGAGCTCGCCGGCGCGACCGGCGAGGGCGCCGTCGCTCAGGCCAATCGCGCTGCGGCCCGGGTGGTAGACCGGCTCGGCCGTGAGCGGCGTCCAAGCCGGTCGGGCCAGGCCCAGCCGCTCGGCCAGGAGCTCGATCAAGCCCTTGGCGTCGTCGAGCAGCCAATCCTCGCCGCCCGGTCCCAGGCCGCCGGCCGGCTGGCGCCGGTCAGGGCCAGGCCGAGCCGCCACCATTCGTGCACGGCGCTCGCCTGCTCGTCGTAGGCGTAGCCCTTGCCCAGCTCGAAGACCGCCACGTCCGGCCGGCCCTGGTCCAGGTTGGTGGCGACCACCTCGAGCAGGCTTCCCACGAGGCCCTGGCGCAGGACCGAGTGGTCGGCAGAGAGCGGATTGACCGCCCGGATGGGCGGCCCGTCGGCCGATCGTCGCCCGGCAGGACGCGGTCTCGGGAACGGCGGGCTGGAACAGCTCGACCAGGCGGGGCGAGACCAGGGCGCTCGTGATCACCTCGGTCAGGCCGGCTCCGGCCAGGGTCTGGCGGACCAGGTTGCGCACGCCCAGGGGCGACTCGATGAACGTCGGCATGGCGGTGTCGGGCAACATCGCCGGGATCGACTCGTAGCCGATCACCCGGGCGATCTCCTCGGCCAGGTCGTTCTCGATCTCAAGGTCCGCCCGCCAGGTTGGCACGACCGCCGAGCAGGCCTCCCCGGGACCGGCGTCGACCGTCAACGGCTGGGGCTGGCCGGAGACCCTGATCGGGCTGGCGCCGGCGATCTCAGCGCTGGCAATCCCGGCCCGGGCGAGGATGGCGCGCTGCTCGGCGGGCTCGAGCCGGGTGCCCAGGAGCCGGTTGATCCGGGCGGGCCGGAATGCCAGGCGGCCGGCTTCGGGCTCAATGCTGGCGGTATCGACCCGGCCTGGGGCAACGCTGGCACCCGCCCAGGCGGCGATCAGGCCGGCCACCCGGTCGGCGCCGATCCGGGCCAGCCGGAACTCCTGGCCCTTCTCGAAGCGCAGGCTGGCCTCGGAACGCAGGGCGTAGCGCTGGCCCGTCCGCCGGATCGCGACCGGGTCGAAGATGGCCGACTCGACGATCACGTCCGTGGTCGTGGCGCTGACCTCGCTGGCGGCCCCGCCCATGATCCCGGCGATGCCCAGGGCCTCGACCGGATCGGCCACGACCAGGTCGTCGGCGTCAGCCGGCGCTCGACGTGATCGAGCGTCTCGATCCGCTCGCCGGCCGTTGCCCGGCGCACGACGAACCGGTGGTCGTGCACGGCGGCGGCGTCGTAGGCGTGGGTCGGCTTGCCCAGCTCGAGCATCACGTAGTTCGAGGCGTCGACGACGTTGCTGATCGGACGCATGCCGGCGGCCTGCAGGCGGACCTGGACCGTGTCCGGCGAGGGACCGACCTGGATGTCACTCAGGCAGCGGGCCACGAACCGGCTGCACCAGGCCGGGTCATCGACCTCGATCGAGACGAGCTCGGCGGCCGGCCGCCCGAATTCGACCAGGTTGGCCTCGGGCATGCGGACCGGTGCGCCGGTCACGATCGAGATCTCCCGAGCCAGGCCGATCAGGGACAGGGCATCGCCCCGGTTGGGCTTGACATCGATGTCGAGGATCGTGTCGCCGTAGAGGCTGGTCAGCTCGGTGCCCAGCGGCGTGCCCGGCGGCAGGATCAGGATCCCGTCCGCGTCGCTGGTCAGGTTGAGCTCATCGCCCGAACAGAGCATCCCGTTCGAGACGACGCCCATCTTCTCGGCCCGCTCGATCCGCCGGCCGCCGGGCAGGACGGCCCCGGGCAGGGCCACCGGGACGCGCTGGCCCGGCGCAATGTTCGTTGCCCCGCACACGATCTCGAGGACCTGGCCGCCGCCCACGTCCACGGTCGTGAGCGACAGGCGGTCGGCCCGGGGGTGCCTGGCCACGGTCAGCAGCTCGCCGACCACCACCGAGCGCCAGTCGGCGCCCCAGGCCTCGATCCCCTTGACCTCCATGCCCGAGCACCGTCAGGCGTTCGGCCAGCTGCTCGGGCGTGAGCTGGATGTCGATGTAGTCGCGTAGCCAGTTGAGCGGCGCCCTCATCGGAACTGCTCCAGGAAGCGCAGGTCGTTCTCGATGTACAGGCGCAGGTCGGCCACGCCGTGGCGCAGGTTGGCGATCCGCTCGACGCCCATGCCGAAGGCGAAGCCCTGGAACCGCTCCGGATCGAGCCCGCCGTACTGGAGCACGACCGGGATGGACCATGCCCGGCCCCCAGGATCGTCATCCAGCCGGTTCGCGAGCAGGCCGGGCAGCCCGACGCCGCCGCAGACCAGGCACTCGACGTCGAAGGCCACCGACGGCTCGGTGAACGGGTAGTAGCCCGGCCGGAAGCGGGTCCGCTTGTCCCGCCCGAACATCGCCCGGGCGAACTGGTCGAGCAGGCCGCGCAGGTCGCCCATCGTCGTGCCCTCGTCGACCATCAGGCCCTCGACCTGGAAGAACTCCGAGGCGTGGCTGGCGTCGACCGCCTCGTAGCGGAAGCAGCGGCCGGGCAGGAGGGCCCGGATCGGCGGCCGCTCGGCGTGCATGACCCGGATCTGGCCGGGCGAGGTGTGGGTCCGCAGCAGGTAGCCCGGCGACGTCGACGTAGAGCGTGTCCCACAGGTCGCGGGCCGGATGATCGGGCGGGATGTTGAGCATCTGGAAGTTGGTCAGGTCGTCCTCGATCTCGGGGCCCTCGTAGACGCACGAAGCCGAACTGGCCGAAGATCTCGGCGATCCGGCGCATCGTCTCGACGATCGGGTGGAGCGCGCCGCGGCGGACCGGCCGGCCGGGCGTCGGTGACGTCGACCGTCTCGGCGCGCCAGCCGGCCGGCAAGCGCCGAGGCTCGCAGGGTCGCGCCCCGCTCGGCGAGGGCCGTCTCGATCGGCCGTCCGGACCTCGTTGGCGATCGCGCCGACCCGGGGCCGATCCTCGGCCGGCAGGCCGCCGATCCCGCGCAGGACGCCGGTCAGCTCGCCCTTCTTGCCTAGGACGTCGATCTCGAGCGCGTCGAGGGCGGGGCTGTCGGGCGCAGCCGCGATCGCCGCCAGCGCGTCGCGTCGCGCAGCGCCTCGAGCTCGCGTGGTCAGGCTGGCCAGGTCCACGTCGGTCCTCCATGGCTGGGCCTGGAAATCAGCGACCCTCGACCGTCAGCGACGATCGAGGGTCCGTGGCGGGTCGGATCGGCCAGATCAGGCGCCCCGAGCGGCCTCGACGATCTGGCTAAAGGTCGCCGTCGTCGCGGACGGCGATGTCGGCCAGGATCTTGCGATCGAGCTCGACGTTGGCCTGCTTCAGGCCGGCGATGAAGGCGCCGTAGGTCATGCCGTGCTGGCGGGCGGCCGCGTTGATCCGGACGATCCACAGCTCGCGCATCTGGCGCTTGCGCTGCTTCCGGTCGCGGGTGGCGTAGGCCAGGGCGTGCAGGAGCGCTTCGCGGGCGGGCTTGATCAGGCGCGATCGCGTGCCCTTGCGGCCCTCGGCGTCGTCGAGGAGGCGCTTGTGGCGCGCGTGCGAGGTGACGCCGCGCTTGACTCGTGACATGGCTCAGCGCTCCTAGAGGTACGGCAGCAGGCGCCGCACCTGGCGGGCCTGTTCCTTGCCGATGACGGACTTGCCGGCATAGCGCCGGGTGCGCCGGGACGACTTGATCTCGAGGTGGTGGCCACGCCACGACCTTGACCCGCACGATCTTGCCACTCCCGGTGACGCCGATCCGCTTCTGCGGCGGCCTTGTGGGTCTTCATCTTCGGCACGCTGGTCCTACTCTCCTGTGGTCGCCGCGGACGCTGCCTCTGGCTTCGCGGTCGATTTGGCCGCGGCTGCTGGCTTGGCGTCGCCTTGACTGCGCTTCGGTGGTTCGAGCCGCTCGCGGAGCCCGTTTGGCTGCCGCCGGGGCGCGCTTGGTGTCTGGCGCTGTTCCGGCGCTCCGCCGGGGCTGGTGCGGCTTTCGGTTCTGCGGCCGGCTCGGGCGGTGCCTTGGCTCGGTTGTTGCCGGCCGGGCCGGTGTCTTTGGAGCGGCTTCGACGACGGGCGCCTCGGTCGCTGCTTCCTGCGGTTCGCTCTGCGCGCTCGACTCGGCTCCTGCTTCGGCTGGTTCGGACGCCTCGGCGACCGGCGCCACGGTGGCGACTGGTGCTGCCGGCTTCGACGTCGGCGGCCGCTGCCGCCGGCTTGGCATCGGCGGCCGCCCGGCCCTCGGTGGCGCCGGCCATCGGTGCCGGCGCTCCCCCGTCGTCGTGCCGGGTCGGCTCGTGCACCTTGGGCTTGTGGATCGATGCCACCGTGATGTGCATCGACTTGCCCTCCAGCAGCGGAGCCCGTTCCACGACGCCGTGGTCCTTGATCCGCTCCGTGAACCGGGCCAGCAGGTTGCGCCCGATCTCGGGGTGGGTCAGCTCGCGGCCCCGGAACTGGACGGAGACCTTGATCCGGTCTCCTTCCTCGAGGAACTGGATCGCCCGGCGAACCTTCGTGTCGAAGTCGCCCGATGCCGATCTTCGGCTTGAGCCGGACTTCCTTGAAGGTCACCGAGCGCTGCTTGCGCTTGGCTTCCTTCTCCCGCTTGGTCAGCTCGTACTTGTACTGACCGAAATCGAGGAACCGGACGACCGGCGGGGCAGCCATCGGGGCGACCTCAACGAGGTCGTAGCCGCGTTCCTGCGCTAGTGCGAGAGCCTCGGCCGTGGGCATGACCCCAAGCTGGCTCCCTTCCTCATCCACCACCCGGACCTGTGGGATCCGGATCATCTGGTTGACGCGCAGGTCTCGACTGATGGCTTCACTCCTTCGAGCGTACGTTCATTCTGTCCACGATCGGCATGCCAATATGGCGCCCGGACCGGTCGCCGCCGGAGGATAGCACAGGGCCTTCCGGAGGGGCAATCGAGCACGGCCGCTGGCCTCCGAAGGGCCCCATCCCGTCGTCCGGCCGCGCCGGATATGACGCGCGTGACCCGGGCCGAGCCCTACAGGCCGCGGGCGGCCGACTCAGACGCGAGGCGCTCGGCAAGGGCATCCCAATCCTGGGCCGGCTGCTGCTCCCCGGCTCGGGTCCGGGGCGCGGCCGTGCGGGCCTCGATCTCGCGGTCGCCCAGGACCAGCATGTACGGAACCTTCTGCTCCTGGGCCAGCCGGATCTTGTTCTGCATCCGGTTGTCGGAGGTATCCACCTCGACCCGCAGGCCGCGGGCGCGCAGGACGCCGGCCAGCTCCTCGGCGGCGGGCAGGTGCCGGTCGGCAATAGGCACGATCACGGCCTGGACCGGGGCCAGCCACAGCGGGAACGCGCCGGCCAGGTGTTCGACCAGGATCCCGATGAAGCGCTCGAGCGAGCCGTAGATCGCGCGGTGGATGGCAATCGGTCGCTGAGCCTGGCCGTGCTCGTCGATGTAGGTCAGGTCGAACTGCTCGGGCAGCATCGTCAGGTCGGCCTGGATCGTGGCCATCTGCCATTCGCGGCCAAGCGCGTCGTCGATGTAGATGTCGATCTTCGGCGCGTAGAACGTGCCGTCCTTGGGCTTGACGACGTACTGCGATCCCGGAGCGGTCCAGGGCCTGCTTGATCAGCCCCTCGGCCTTCTCCCAGAGCAGGGGGTCGCCCAGCGCCTTGTCGGGCTTGGTCGCAAAGGCGAAGCGAGGGGTCAGGCCGACCCACGAGTAGGCCTCGTGGACCTCTCCCAGGAGGGCCTCGATCTCGTCCGCGAGCTGGTCCGGCCGGACGTAGATGTGGGCGTCGTCCTGGATGAACTGGCGCACCCGGGTCAGGCCCGGACAGGGTCCCCGAGCGCTCGTTCCGATGGAGCCGCCCGTACTCGTTGTAGCGCAGGGGCAGGTCGCGGTAGGAGCGCAGCCGGCTCTGGTAGATGAACGTGGACTCCGGGCAGTTCATCGGCTTGAGGCCGAACGTCTGGCCTTCGACCTGGAGCAGGAACATGTTGTCGGCGTAGAGGGGCAGGTGACCCGACTTGAGCCAGAGCTTCTCATTGACCAGGATCGGAGTGCTGATCTCCTGGTAGCCCCGTCGGAGCTGGAGCTCGCGCATCGCCCCCTCCAGCGTCCGCCAGATCAGCTGGCCCTTGGGGTGCCAGAAGGCCGAGCCGGGCGACACGTCGTGGAAGCTGTACAGGTCGAGCTGGACGCCCAGCCGGCGGTGGTCGCGCTTCTTCGCCTCCGCTCGCCGCCACAGGTATTGGTCGAGGTCGTCCTGGCTGGTCCAGACCGTGCCGTAGATCCGCTGGAGCATCGCCCGGTGCTCATCGCCGCGCCAGTAGGCGCCGGCGACGCTGAGCAGCTTGAACGGGCCGATCCGGCCGGTGGACGCGACATGGGGACCCTTGCACAGGTCGATGAATGGGCCGTGCTCGTAGGTCGAGGTCACCGGGGTCGGCTCGCCGGCCGCCTTCGACTTCGCCTCGAGATCGTCGAGGATCTCGACCTTGTAGGGCTGGCCCCGCTCGGCGAAGAAGGCCCTCCCGTCGGCCGGCGACAGCTCGTGCCGGACGAACGGATGATCGGCGGCGATCGACTCCGCCATCCGGGCCTCGATCGCGGCCAAATCGTCGGGGGTGACCGGCCGGGGCAGCTCGAAGTCGTAGTAGAAGCCGTCCTGGATCGCCGGCCCGATGCCTAGCTTGGCGCCCGGAAAGAGGTCGAGGACCGCCTCAGCCATCACGTGGGCCGCTGAATGGCGCATCGCGTCGAGCTCGCTGTGGGCGCCCGCATCGAGGAGCTCCTCGGCCGAGCCGCGCACGGGCGCATCGAACTCTTCCTCGAGGGCCTGCTCGTCCTTGTCGGGTGCCTCGGCCGCCGGCCGGTCCTGGGTCATGTTCGTCTGCTCCTGCGAGCGGCGAACCCGGCCCGGCCGGGACGTCCCCTACTCGGCGTGATGAACGTGGTGGGCGACACTGGACTCGAACCAGTGACCTCTTGCATGTCAAGCAAGTGCTCTAACCAACTGAGCTAGCCGCCCGGCAGCGCGGCGAATCCTATCACCCAGCGAGCGAACCAAGAGCCCGCCGGGTCAGATGACGACCGGCGGGCTCTTGATCCTGGGGACGGTCTGGAGTCGGGCGTTATCCCCGCAGCCTCAAGCGACCGAGGACAAACAGCACGATCAGGACGATGACGACGACGATGAGGATCGTCTCGAGCGCCATTACCAGGTCTTCTCAGTCTTCGTGACGACGACCTTCTCGTCCTTGCGCTTGCTGTCGAGTGCGCCCGCGGTTGCTCCCGTTGCCGCGCCGGCCAGGCCGCCGACCACGGCACCGACCGGTCCGCCGACGACGGCCCCGACCACGGCCCCGCCGGCGGCCCCCAGGAACGTCCCACCGACTTCCTCGTCGCCATGCGGGACGCCCTTCTCGCGGGTCTCTGTTGTCTGTACAGGTGCGCCGTTCGTCTCGGTCGTCACCGTCTTGCGTTCCTCGGTCATTGGATATCTCCTTAACAGTGGGCCGCGCGCACGGCCTTCTGGGCCGACAATGCCCCCGGCGGTGCGATGGCTGGCCATCATTTCGAGCGCTGGCATTGCAACGTCGCGCCATTTGAGGCCGCCGACCCAGCGACGCCGACCGATCGCTACTCGATCGGCAGTCGACGGCAACTGCAGCTCGGTCAGGAAATCGGCAGAGTGGTCCACCACGAACCCGGCGGGCAGGCCCAGTCGGGGATTGGCCCCGAACTGGAGGTACAGGACGCGCAGGTCCCCGGCGACCGCCAGGCCCGCCGCGTCGACCCAGCGCGCGCAGCCCGCGCGCGGCATCGGCCAGGTGGCGGTACGAGCCTCGCACCAGGACCGTAGCGGCTCGAACGCCGGCAGGATTCGATAGCCGAACTCCCCGTCGGCCTGGATCGGCCCCGTGAGCGGCACGAAGATCAGGTCCGAGGCGCTGCCGGCTCGGGCTCGGCCGGTGAGGATCGCACCCGGCGGGCGGTGCGCTCGCCGGCCGAGCCCGCGGACGTGGGTTTCCAGCCGGTCGAACGCGGCGGCGATGTCCTGGCCGGGGTCGGCCGCGAGGTCCAAGGTCGCGATCGGCTCCTCGGCCAGCCGGCGCACCACGACGTCGAGGAGCGGGCCACCGGCTGATGCCGCAGCCACGCTGATGTCGAGGGCGGCCAATCGGCGGGCCGCTTCGGTCTGTTCCCGTTCGAGCTCGAGGCGGCGGCGCCTCAGCGCAGCCTCGAGGTCCGCCCGTCCGTTCACCAGCCGGCCGATCTGCTCAAGCCCCAGGCCCAGGTCACGCAGGGCCAGGATCCGCCGAAGCTCCGGCAGCTGGGCCGGCGAGTAGTAGCGGTAAGCGGAGCCCGGGTCGACCCAGGCAGGGCGGAACAGGCCAAGCTCGTCGTACGCTCGGAGGGTCTTGGCCGAGACGCCCGACAAGCCGGCAAATTCGCCGATCCGGAACATCATCCGACGGTACCACTTGACCTTCCCCTGGCAGGAAGGCTGACGATCAGGGAACCATCGCCTCACCCGAAAGGCACGCCAGATGCAGTCGATCCGGGTCGCCGCCCAGCTCCATCCCCAGCACGGACCGTATGCCGCCATCCGCCAGGCGGTCCAGACCGCCGATTCGATGGGCTTCGACATCTGTTACACGTGGGACCACTTCTTCCCGCTCTACGGCGAGCCCGACGGGCCCCACTTCGAGTGCTGGAGCATGCTCGGCGGCCTGGGCGGAGGCGACCAAGCGGATCGAGATCGGGCCGTTGGTCACCTGCAACTCCTATCGCAATCCGGAGCTGCTGGCGGACATGGCCCGGACCGTCGACCAGATCAGCGACGGCCGGACCATCCTCGGGATCGGGGCAGGCTGGTTCCGGCGGGATACGACGAGTACGGCTACCGCTTCGGGACCGTGGGCGACCGGCTGGCCGATCTCGAGGCGCCTGCCCGAATCCGCGCGCCGCCTCGAGCGGCTCAATCCGCCACCGGTCCGCCCGATGCCGCTGCTCATCGCCGGCGTCGGCGAGCGGCGCACCCTCCGGCTGGTCGCCCGCTACGCCAATTCGTGGCATGCGGCCTTCCCGGAGCATCCAGAGGACCTCGAACCCAAGATCGCAGCGCTCCGAGCCTGGTGCGAGGTTGAGGGCCGCGATCCGAGCGCGATCGAGTGGGGCCTGGGCGTCGAGGCCGAGGACCTTGACCGATTCCTGGCCGAGGATGCCTCGACCTACCTCGAGATGGGCTTCCGCCAGTTCACCCTGGGCTTCAACGGGCCGCACTGGGACGTGGCCGCAGGCCAGGCCTGGCTCGATTGGCGCGATCGGCTCAACGGCGCGGGCGGCAACCCGTAAGAAAACGGTGGCCTGGCTCCATACTCGTTGAACCGACGAGCGCAACGTTCCTGTTTGCGTCGCCGGCGCGGGCACGGCGCCAAGCCGCCGGGGGCATGGTACGCCACAGAGCGTGGCAGCCCGATCCGGGCGCCATGGGAGGACGGGGAATCGGCAGCGCCGACGGATGGAGGAGGAGCGGGTCCGCCGGCGCTGCTTGGTTCCTGAGGCTGCTCCGCCGGGGGCCGAAGCCCGGATCGACGGAACGCAATGCGCACAATAGCGGCCCAGCCTGACGCCGGCCTGAAGATTCCGCGACGGGCCTTGCAGCCTCGTTGCGGGCCCTCGTGCGCGCTCCGGCGTGGCAAACTTGGGCGACGATGAAGTCGGTTGCCGAACGTCTCCTGATCAAGCCCGGAGCGGGGGTGCTCCTGATCAGCCCGGGCCTCGATGGAGCCACCCTGGTCGGTCCCCTGCCCCCGGGTGCTCGTTGGATCGAGCCGGGCGGGTCCGCCGACGTCGTCGTCCTGTTCGTGCGCAACGCGGCGGAGCTGCGTGACCGGCTGCCCGCGGCGGCTGCCGCTGCGAGTGGCGATCGGCTGCTCTGGCTGGCCTATCCGAAGCTGAGCTCGGGCATCGCCACCGACCTGGCCCGGGACGTGATCACGCCCCTGACCGATTCCCTGGCCGGCCTCACCGGGATGGCCCTGATCGCGATCGACTCGACCTGGAGTGCGATGCGCCTCCGGCCCTCGTCGCGCTACCAGCGCTGAGGATCCGTGAGGTTACGGGGCGAACTGCCGGCTGCGGGCCGGGCCTCGCCGGGACCGACCGTTTCCGCCAAATAGGCCCTGCAGGGATCCTTATGGCGGTTCGTGGACGTAGCCCGGGCGGTGACGCGACGATCTGAGACATCGCCGAGCGTGGATTGGGAGGTCCGGGCCGGCGAGTGGAACGGAAACCCGGGCGGGACTCGCCATAACGCTCCCTGGAGCGATCATTTGGCAGAAACCAGGGTCGGGACGAGGCAACCAGGGTCGGGACGCGGCAAGAGGCCGGCGACGCAGGCACCGGCACGACGACGGACCGTTGCCAGCCAGCCCTCAGCCGATCAGCAGCTTCAGGCCCACGATCGTGCCGATGACGATGATGGCCGTGCGCAGGACCGGGGCCGACAGGCGGCGGCCGACCTTCGCTCCGACCTGCCCGCCAATCGTTGCCCCTACGGCCAGGGTGATCGCCGGCGGCCAGGCGACCGGCGCGAGGAGGATGAACAGGATCGCGGCCACCCCGTTGATCAGGAGGGCGAGCACGTTCTTGAGGCCGTTCAGGCGCTGGATGTTGTCGGGCAGGAAGACCCCCAGGATCGCCATCATGATCACGCCCTGGCCGGCCCCGAAGTAGCCGCCGTAGATCCCGGTCAGATACAGGGTGATGACCAGGGGCACGGTGTGCTCCTCGCCCACCGCCCGCCGATCGCCCATGGCGGCCGATAGCCGGGGCTGGATCGCGATCAGGACCACCGAGCCCAGGATCAGGATCGGCACGATCCGGCCGAAGGCGGCCGGCGGCAGCGCCAGCAGGAGCAGGCCGCCGGTCAATCCACCGGCGGCCGCGGCGGCGCCCAGGCGGATGACCCGGCTGCGCTGGCCGACCAGCTCTGCCCGGTAGCCGATCGAGCCGCTCAGCGTGCCCGGGACGAGGCCCACCGTGTTCGTGACGTTGGCTACGACCGGCGAGTAGCCGAACGCGAGGAGCGTCGGGAAGGTGATCAGGGAGCCCGATCCGACGATCGTATTGATCGTCCCGGCAGCCAGGCCGGCCAGGAAGATGCCGGCAACCTCGAATGGGCTCATCAGGGGCCAGTTTGAGGCTTGCGTGCCGGGCGGTGTCCGGCGCCGGTCCGGATCGGGGCCGATGCCCCAAGATGGAGGGCGTGTCCGTCCTGACCGCTGACTACGCCCTGCTCGATGTCGACGATGGCCGGCGCCTGGAACAATTCGGCGAGCTGATCCTCGATCGACCGGCGCCCGGTGCCGAAGGACACGTGGCCGGGGACCCGCGCGCATGGGCCCGGGCCGACGCCCGTTTCGATCGAGCCGATCGGGGCGACGTCGCACACGAGGGCTGGACCACGATCAGCGGCGGCCCGATCGAGCCATGGTCGATCAGCGAGGCCGACCTGCGGCTCGAGCTGCGCCTCGCCCCGAGCGGCCAGGTTGGCCTCTTTCCGGAGGGTGCCCCGAACCGAGCCTGGATCGGCCGCCAGGCGGCTCGGCTCGCCCAGGAGGGGGAGCGCGCAACCGGCCATCCTCAACCTCTTCGGCTATACCGGGGCGAGCACATTGGCCGGTGCCCGGCGTGGCGCGGCGATGACCCACGTCGACGCCTCGCGGCCGGCCGTCGCCTGGGCCCGCCGCAACGCCGAGCTGAACGACCTGGCCGACGCCCCGATCCGCTGGATCAGCGATGACGCGGCGACCTTCGCCGAGCGGGAGCTGCGCCGGGGTCGTCGATATGCGGGGGTGATCCTCGATCCGCCGTCCTACGGTCACGGCGCGAGCGGCCATCCCTGGCGGCTGGCGGACGACCTGCCCGGCCTGCTGGCGACCTGTGCGGCCCTGTTGGCCGACGGCCCGGCGTTCATCCTGCTGACCGCCCACACCCCCGGCTTCGGGCCGGACCGCCTGGGCGAGGCCCTGCTCGAGGCGCTTGGACCCGAGATCGGCCCGGACGCCGGCGCCCGGATCGAGGTCGACGACCAGTCCCTCCTGTCGGACTCGGGCATCCGCCTCCATCTCGGCGCGATGGCCCGCTGGACCCAATGACCGAAGCCGAGATCAGCAGTCCGGCCAACCCCCGGATCAAGACGGCCGGCCGCTTGCGCGAGCGGCGGGAGCGCGAGGCGACGGGCCTGACGATCGTCGACGGCGCGCGCGAGGTCGGCCGGGCCCTGGCGGCCGGCGTCGAGGTCATCGAGCTGTTCGCCTGCTTCGATCAGGCCACATCCGACGATGCCCGGGCGGCGCTGGCCCGGGCGATCGAGACCGACGTCCCGGTGACCGCCGTGAGCCAGGCCGTGATCACCCGCCTGGCGTACGGCGATCGAGCGGATGGGCTGGTCGCCGTCCTGCGCACTCCATCGCTCGATCTTCGCCGCCTCAGCCTGCCGGCGGATCCCCTGATCGTGGTCGCCGAGGGCGTCGAGAAGCCGGGCAACCTGGGGGCGATCCTGCGCTCGGCCGACGGCGCTGGGGCGGATGCCCTGGTGGCCGCCGATCCCCGGACCGACGTGTTCAACCCGAACGCGATCCGGGCCAGCCTGGGCACGATCTTCGCCGTCCCGCTGGCCGTCGCCTCGACGGCCGCGACGATTGCCTGGCTCGAGGCCAGCGCGATCGCGGTCGTCGTGGCCCGAGTCGACGGCTCGGTGCCCTACGAGACGGCCGACCTCCGAGGGCCGCTCGCGATCGTCCTGGGCAGCGAGGCCGACGGCCTGGGTGCTGCCTGGTCCGGCCCCGCGATGCGTCCTGTCCGGCTGCCGATGCTGGGCATTGCCGACAGCCTCAACGTGTCGGCCGCAGCGGCCATCCTGCTGTACGAGGCCCGGCGCCAGCGCAGCCAGGGATAGGGCGAGGTGTCCGCAGGCCAGGCCTGATCCAGACCCGCGTCGACTACGCCTCGTAGGCGACGACGCCGTCGATCAGCACGAGCCGCGGACGGGTCGTGGCCAGCGGCCCGCCGGCGATCGGGCGAGCGTCGAGCGAGGCGGCCGGGATGACGACCACGTCGGCCCGCTGGCCGGCGACCAGCCGGCCCCGGTCGGGGCTGCCCTCGGCCTGGGCCGGACCGAGGCAGGCTCCGCGCAGCGTCTCGGCCAGGCTGAGCGATTCGGCCGGCCCGAAGGCCGGGCTGCCCTCCGTCCAGGACGGCCAGCGTCGATCCATCGCCAGCGCCAGGCCCGGCCACGGGTCGATCGGCTCGACCGGCGCATCGGTACCAAAGGCCAGGGTCGCGCCGTGGCGCAGCAACGATCGCCAGGCGTAGGCCGAGCGCTCTGCCCGGTCGCCCCAGCTCGCCCGAGCCTGGGCCGCGTCCGCTCGGAGGTGCACCGGCTGGATCGAGGCCACCACGCCCAGCCGGCCGAATCGCTCGAGGTCGGCCGGGTCGACCAGCTGGGCATGCTCGACCCGGGCTCGCAGGGCCAGCCGCCGGGTGGCTTCCGGTTCGAATGCGTCGAGGGCCGCTCGAACGGCGGCGTCGCCGATGCCGTGGATCTGGGTCGCGATCCCGCCGGCCGCCGCCTGCGCCGCCCGCGCCGCCAGGATGGACGGCTGCGGTCACCCAGATGCCCCGATCTTCGGGGTCCGGCGGACCGCCGTCCGCCGCCTCGAACGGCTCGAGCATCGCCGCGGTGCGCGAGCCGAGGGACCCGTCGGCGAAGAGCTTCAGCCAGCCAAAGCGGGCCCGGCCGCCTGGATCGTCCGCCAGGGCAGCGCCACTGCGCAGGCCACGGTCCAGGGCAGCCTGAAGTCCTTCGGCTCGGATCGAAGCGTGGACCCGGACCGGCAGCCGACCGGCCCGGGCCAGATTGGCGTAGGCAACGAGCGGTCCCTCGAGCCACGGATCTCGGCCCAGGACGCCGGGGTCGTGGACGGCCACGATCCCGAGCGCGACCAGATCACGGCAGATGACGGGCAGGGCCGCCTCGTAGTCCGCCAGCGCGGGCACGGGAATCCTGCTCGTGACGAGGCCGGTGCCGCACTCTCGTGCAGGATCCCGCTCGGCCGGCCATCGGAGGCCCGCCGGATCCGGCCGCCGGCAGGGTCGCGCGGAGCCTGCGCCCAGCCCGGCGTCGGCGAGGGCAGCGCGACTGACCCACAGGGCGTGGTGGTCGTGGGCCCAGAGCGCCACGGATCGATCATGGGCGACCTCGGGCCAGGTCCTCAGCCGTGGGCCAGCCGCCCCAGCGCTCGGCGCTCCAGCCGTGGCCCGTGAGCCAGGCGTCCGCTGGCAGGCGGCGATGGGCCTCGCCCACCAGGTCCAGGCCGGCGGCCAGGGTCGGCGCGTCGGCCAGGTCCACCTCGTGGACGGTCAGCGCGGCGTCGGCCAGGTGGAGGTGGCTGTCGGTCAGGCCGGGCAGGGCCACCTCGTCCGGCCCGAGCTCGAGGCGCAACGTGGTCGGGCCAACGACCGCCTCGATCTCCGAGGCTGGGCCCGAGGCGACGACGCGTCCCGCCCGGACCGCGATCGCCTCGACCTCGGCCAGGCCGTGGCTTCCGGCCAGGGTCACGACGCGACCGAAGATCGCCAGCTCGGCCGGCCGTTCCGGACGCGTGACCCGGGGCACGCCGAGCTGCCCGCTCAGGGCGTTTCGCCCGGCGGACCGGCCAGGAATGCCGCGAGATCGGCTCCCCGGAGACCGGCACCGAGGCCCAGGGACAACGCGATGCGGGCCTTGGGGCCGGTCAGGGTGCCGGCCAGGAGGGCGCCGGCCCGGACCCAGGTCGCGCCGCCACCCGGGAAGGCATAGCCCGCGCCCGCCCCGCCCGACGGGCTGCGGCTGGCCAGGACGATCGGGATCCCCGCGTCCAGCGCCGTCTGGGCCTCGGCCAGGAGGCTCGGCGAGGTGTTGCCGGCGCCCGGTCGCCTCGACCACGATCCCGGCCGGGCCGAGCAGCGCAGGCGCTCCGGATCAGGCCCTCGTCCTGGCCGATCGTGGCGACCACGATCGGGACCGGCTGGGCCGCGACCGTCGTGTCGAGGATCGCCCGGCGGAGCCGGGGCGGACCGTCGATCACGATCTGGCCAGCCTCGAGTCGGCCGAGCCGCCCGCTGTTCAGGCTCTGGAAGGTGTCAAGACGGCTGGTGTGGGTCTTGGTCACGTCGGCGGCGGGTTCGATCGTACCGGCCAGGACGACCACCACCCCGTGGCCGGCCAGGCTGCCGGTCGCCGCACATCGGACCGCGTCGCGCAGGTTGTCCGGACCGTCGTAGCCGGGATCGGTGGCGTTGCGCATCGCGCCGGTCACCACGATCGGTTTGGCCGAGTCGACCAGCAGGTCGAAGGCAAAGCTCGACTCCTCGATCGTATCGGTGCCCTGGACCACGACCACGCCGTCGATGTCCGGGTCGGCGGCCAGCCGGCGCAGGTCGCCGACCAGGCCGAGCAGTCGCTCAAAGGTCCAATGGCTAGCCGGGATCATGCCTCGATCGAGCGGCACGACCTCGGCGATCTGGGCCAGCCCGGGCGTGCGGGCGAGGATCGCTGCGCCGTCGAGGGCGGGCACCGCTCCCCCGGCCTGCGGGTCGACCAGCATGCTGATCGTGCCGCCGGTGAAGACCACCGCGACCCGGGCCACCCGGCTCATCCCCGGGCGACATCCCGGCGCAGGACCGCCGACAGGATCCCGGAGACGGTGATCGCCACGGCCACCACGAACACGACGGCCGTGGTCGAGATCCAGTCGGCGATCGGCCCGACCACGATGATCGGCAGGAAGCTGGCGGTCGAGATCAGCATGTTGAGCACGCCGAAGACCCGGCCCCGGACCTCCTGGGGCAGGTCCTCCTGGAGCTGGGTCTGAGCCGGGATGGCCACGCTGGCGTAGGCGATCCCGGCCAGGAAGGCCAGCACGATCACGACCGACAGCAGGCTGACCAGGGACGACACGTCGACCGGCGAGACCGAGCTGACGTGCTGCAGGAAGCGGGTGATCGGGCCGGCCGCCGCCAGGAGGCCAAGGAAGATCCCGAGCAGGATGAGGCCGCCTTCGATCGAGCGCCGGCGCGGGATCATCTTGCCGTAGGCGTTCAGGAGCAGGATCCCGACCACCACCCCGATCCCGAGGGGCAGCACGATGACCACGAAGTCCTTGGGCGAGAGGCCCAGGGCCTGGTTGGCGAACGCCGGCCCGACCACCCCCAGGACGCCGATCAGGGAGGCGGTGATCCCCAGGTAGATGAGCGACCAGGTGACGTTGTGGTTGGCCCGAATAAAAGCGATGCCTTCGCGCAGCTGGCCAAGGGTCGAGGCCGCCGCGGCGCTCGCTTCGTGGACTGCCAGGCCGTGGGGCTGGTCGGCGACCGTCGGCCGCACCGACGGCAAGGTGATCGTGAGGACCATCGCCAGCAGGTAGAAGGCGGCCACGACCAGGAGCAGGAATTGCGGGCTGGTCAGGTTGACGACCAGCGGACCGAGGAGGGCGAATCCGATTGCGAAGGCCGCGTTGAGGGTGACCGTGAAGATCCCGTTGGCGGCCAGCAGCTGGCTGCGCTTGACCAGGACCGGGATCATCGCCGCCTCGGCAGGCGCGAAGAACGTGGTCACCGTCGAGATCAGGGCATTCAGGACGAGGATGACGATCAGGTTGTCGCCCACGAAGAAGAGCAGGGCGAACATCGCGGCCCGGAGCAGGTTGGTCACGATCAGGATCAGGCGCCGGTCGAGCCGGTCGACATAGACCCCGGCCACGGCCGAGAACAGGACGGCCGGCACCAGGAAGGTCAGGACCAGCAGGCTGACCGCCGAGGTCGAGTTGGTCAGCGAGAAGACCAGCACGGTCAGCCCGTACAGGACCATGTTGCCGCCGATCTGGGTCGAGGCCTGGGCCAGCCAGAGGGCCAGGAACGGCTTGTTGCGGAGGACCTCGAGGGTCCGGTTCTGCTCGGGCGCAGCGCCGTCCTCGACGTCGGCGACGGCCCCGGCAGCCGCTTCGGCGGCGAGCTCCTCGGTGATGAGCGGGGGGCCTCCCGGGATCATGGTGGTCCCCCGTCGCGCGGCCGGGGTGCCACTGCGGCGCTGATCGCCGGGTCACCCCGTTCGACGAACTCGACGATCCGGCCTTCGAGCTCCGGCCGGGCGATCAAGAGGTGCCGCCCGCAGGTCTGACAGCGCAGGCCAATGTCGGCACCCAGGCGATCCACCAGCCAGCGGTCACCCCCGCAGGGATGGCTGCGCCGGAGCCGGACGATGTCACCAAGGAGGAGCGCGAGGGGACGGCGATCAACCACGGAGGGCCGAAGCAGGCGCGGCTGGAGGCCGGGGTTCGAGGAGAGACATCCGGCCGGGAGGGTATCAGAGGCGCGGCGTGCCATGCACCGGTACGAGCGTCTGGGTGGTCGCCGGCAGCCGGAGCATGTCGACCGGAGTCACGATGAGCTGGACCGTGGGGTCGGTCGCTCCGAGCTGGGCCACGATCCCGCCGGCCCGGGTCAGGCTGCCGGTCAGGCCCGACGAGTTGCCGATCGCGCTGACCTCGAACGGATCGGCCAGATGGGTGCTCTCGACGAGGAGGTTGCCCGCCGGCCCCTGGACGATGCTGTTCGGCTCGATCCGGACGCCGGCCACGGTGATCGCCTCGGCGCCCGCGTTGCGCAGCTCGTTGAGGAGGTCCTGGACCGAGCTGCCGTCGATGCCCCCGGTAATCGTGATTCGGATGCCCGGCCCAGCGACAGGATCGAGCCCGGACCAGGCCCGCAGCCGGGCAAGGTCGGCCTGGAGCTGGCCGACCGAGGTGTCGCCCCGGGAATCACTGGCCTGGAGGGCGCTCAGCTCGGCCTGCGTCGTAGCGACCTCGGTCCGGAGCTGGTCATTGCGGGTATTGAGATTGCCCACGAGCACGGTGAGCTCGCTCGTGGTCAGCGTATCGAGGCCGTTGCCGGCCTCCTGCGAGCGGAGCTGGACCACGACCAGGGCCCCCAGCAGGAAGGCCACGATCGCCAGCGACAGCTGGTTCCGACGCCGGCTCACGGCTGGGCCGACGGGTCGGGCTGGGCGTAGCGCAGGTTGATCGTGCCGGCATAGGCCGGCAGGTCGACCTCGGCCGGCTCCGCGAAGTCGATCTGGATCCCGAAGGCCTGGGCCCGGGCCTGGACGAACGCCTGGAAGGCGACCGCGGCATTGAGCCGGTCGAACATGTCGGCGGGGCCGATCGCCGCCACCTGGTAGGGCGGGGCGAGGTAGGCCGAGTTCACGAGGATCGTCCCCCCGATGTCCAGGATGGCCGTGCCGGTGGTGATCCGCTCGCCGTTGACGGCCACCGCCTCGGCACCCGCCAGCCACAGCGATTCGACCACCCGCCGGACGTCGTTGGCGCTGACCAGGTAGTCGTTGGGGTTGTCACCGGGCAGCACCGTCTGGCCGGAGTCGCGCAGCTGCAGGACCAGTCCGGGCCCTTTGAGCGCGATGAGGCCGGAGGCCAGCCGGGCATCCTGGAGCGACTGGCCCAGACTGCTGGCCGCCGCCGCGCTGCCCTCCCCTTTTGTCTCGAGCGTGCTGATCTGACCGCGCAGGTCGAGGATCTGGGCCTTGAGCGCGTCCTGCTGGCTCTGCAGCCCGATCGCCGTCTGGACCAGCGGACCGCGCTCGTCGCTGGCGTACTGGGAGCGCGGCCCGTCCGACTGGTATTGGGCCACGACGAGGAAGCCCAGGACGAGCAGGGCCAGGCCGAGGGCGACCTGCCAGGACGGGATCCGGCGGATCCGGGTCAGGCGCGGGCTGGGCTGGCCGGCGGTCACAGAGGCGTCCCGGGCGGCACCCGTCGCGAGCGCAGGTAAAGCGCAGCCAGGCCGCCGGCCGCGACGAGGATCACGATCAGGATGACGAGCCCGGTCGAGTCGCTCGAGCCAGCCCCGGTTCCCGTGGTCGGCGCTGCCGACGCTGGCGTTGGGGCCGATGAGCCGGTCGGGGCCGAGCTTGGCGCGGGTTCGCTGGATGCGGCCACCGCTGCCCCGGTCCAGTCCGACGGCAAGGGACCGGCCGGGGGCGGCTGCGGACCGTAGGCCCTGGGCGGCTGGACGCCGAGGTCGTTGAGCCAGGCACTGTTGAAGCCGGCCGTGTCGACGCCCAGGGCGGCCTTGAACGCCTCGTCGTCACTGACTCCGCCGGCGTACGAGCGGACGAGCTTCACCAGGGCCGGCTGACCGTATGTCCTGATCATGAAGTCGACCGCCGACACGCTTTCGCCGTAGGCCAGCGCGAACTGGTCGGCCGTGGTCGGGAACTGGCCGACCAGCCCGTCCAGGGGGATGACCCCGCCCGAGGAAACGGCCGAGGCGACGGTCGATCGCCAGTCGGCCGTGTAGCCCTCGGACAGGTAGACCGCCAGGCCTTCGTTCAGCCAGCGGGGCGGGCTGTGGAACGGGTTCTCGGTGGCCGTGTTGAACACGAGGTGGGTCAGCTCATGGGGGATCACCGTGCCCACCCACGAAGCATTGATCTCGTCCGGTGTGATCAGCGCAAACAGGGTCCGGATCTGGGCGTTGGCCAGGCCACCCACGTTCTCGCGGGTGCCCGGCCCCAGGGCGTCGTAGAACGGGGCGGTGCTGTCGTAGATGAAGAAGTCGACCGGCTCGGTCTCGGTCACCCCGAGCAGGGCCGCGGCGTTGGCAATGCCCTTCTCGCCGATCGTCAGGGCGCGGGCGCCGAACGCGTCGTCGCCGTCATACCAGTGGACCCGCACGATGGGACCCGCCTTCGTCTTCCAGGCGAACCGGGTGTCGGCGTAGGTCAGGCTCGTCGACGGGCCCAGCTCCTGGCTGCCGTCGCTGTCGGTGATCCGCCAGCGCGCCTGGAAGGTCGTGTTGGGATAGACGTGACCGTCCGAGATCTTGATCACGTTGGTGAGGGTCTGCGGGCCGCTGCCCGGGTTGGGCACCTCGATGACCGACGGACCGATCGCGCCCGGCTCGGTCAGGAGCAGCTCGGCCCGGAGGGGCTTGGCGGCCAGGATGACGTCCTCGCTGAACGTGATCGACGTGCCGAATATGAACGAGCCGGTCGGGGGCTCAAACGTGGCGATGGGCGAGGCGGCCCGTACAGGCAGGCCCAGCGCGACCACGGCCAGGAGCCCAAACGCCACGGCCGCGCCTCGGCCGCGCCGGCTCAGTGCGCCCACGCGAGACCCGCAAAGCGAACGATTCCGAGCCCGTTGTCGGACGCGCCAAGCAGCCCGGCCCGAGCCAGGGCGTCGCCCGTGCCATAGGCCACCGGAATCACCGGCACGTCGCGCTGGACGATGGCCTGGGCGGCATCGAAGGCCGTGGTCGCCGCCGCCGGATCGGTGGCGGCCGTGGCCCGGGCAATGGCCGCGTCAAAGTCGGGCGAGCTCCAGTGGCCGTAGTTGTTCGAGCTGCCCGTGCCCAGGAGCAGGCCCAGGAAGTCGTTCGCCCCGGGATAGTCCGCCACCCAGCTCAGGGTCCAGAAGGCGGGCGGATCCGTGGCCAGCCGGTTGAAATAGTCGTTGAAGCCCATCGACTCGAAGTTGACCGTGATCCCCAGGTTCGTGTGGAGGTCGGCCAGGATCGCCCCGTCGAAGCCGGTATCGGTCGACACGAGGGTCACCGGGGGCAAGCCTGCTCCGCCCGGGTAACCAGCCGCGGCAAGCTCCTGGCGGGCGGCCGCAGGATCGTAGGTCGGCAGGAAGCTGGTGCTCGAGCGTCCCGGGATTCCGGGCGGGACCATGCTCGTGGCGGGCGCCAGCGAGCCGCTGTTGGCCAGATTCGCGATCCGGGTCCAGTCAACCGCCTGGGCGAAGGCCTGCCGGACCCGAACGTCGTCGAACGGCTTCTGGCGAACGTCGAACCCGTAGTAGGTGACGCTCAGCGAGGGCACGCTCCGGAGCTGTGGCCCGAGGCTCGAGTCGTAGCGCAGCCAGGATGCGTCCGAATCGTCGATCCCGGTGTAGTCGATGGTGCCTGCCTCGAACGCCTCGACCGGGCTGTTGCCGGCCAGGGTGGTGAGCAGGTGGACGGTGCCGATCGGTGCCGGCCCGGCCCAGTACCTGGGATTGGCGGTCAGGGTCAGCTCGGTCGCCGTCCGGGCCGAAAGGACGTAGGCCCCGCTGCCCACGAAGGTGCCCGGGGCGAGGGTCGCAGGGTCACTGATCGAGGCCGGCACGATGCCGAAGGCCGGGCCGGACACGAGGGCCGGGAAATCGGTCGCCGGTTGATCGAAGGTCACCACCACCGAGCTGCCTGCGGCCTTCAACCCGATCGTGCCTGGGTCGGTCGACTGGCCGCCCAGGTAGGTGCTCACGCCCTTGATCTCGCTCATCAGCGACGCCAGGGGTGACGGGTGGGCCGGGTCGAGCAGGCGTAACCAGCTCCGGACGACGTCGGCGGCGGTCAGCGGGCTGCCGTCCGAGAAGGTCAGGTTGGGCCGCAGGGTGAACGTGATCGAGCGTCCGCCATCGGCGCTCGTCCAGCCGCTGGCCAGGGCAGGCTCGACCACGAGGCTCGGATCGACGACCGTCAGGGTCTCGAACAGCTGGGCGGTGACCTGGGCACTGCCGAGGTCACCCTGGACCGCCGGGTCGAGCGTGACCGGCTCGCCGCCCAGGATGGTCACGGCGTGCTTGTCCAGGCTGGCCTGGGTCGTGCCCGCCGCAGGGGGCCCGCTCGGCAGCCGGCCCAGGGCGAGCCCCAGCATCGAGACCACGAGGACGACCGCGACGATCCGGGCGACGACTCGCCCGCGGCCGGGGACAGGGGCAAGCTGGGTGGGATCAGACAGCAAGGACACGCAAGCCGAGTGTACCCGGCAGCCCGTACGATGGCCCCTGATGGCCCTCCAGCTGCGCAACACGCTGAGCCGTCGGATCGAGCCGATCGAGCCGCTCACGCCCGGCCTGATCGGGATGTACACCTGCGGTCCGACCGTCTATCGCTGGGCCCACGTGGGCAACCTGCGGACCTACCTGCTGGCCGACCTGGTCCGCCGCGCGCTGCTCTACCACGGCCTCGAGGTGCTCCACGTCAAGAACATCACCGACGTGGGCCACCTGCGCGACGAGCGCTTCGACCGGGGCGAGGACCGGATGCTGGTGGCGGCCAGGCTCGAGTCGAAGTCGACCGCCGAGATCGCCGCCGCCTACGAGGCCGGCTTCCACGACGATGAGGCCCTCCTGAACATCCTGCCTGCCCACGTCTTTCCCCGGGCGACCGAGCACGTCGCCGAGATGATCGAGCTGGCCGAACGGCTCCAGGATGCTCGGCCACGCCTATGCCAGCCCGGCCGGCAACGTCTACTACGCCGTCGGCTCCTTCCCTGGCTATGGGCAGCTGTCGGGCAACACCCTCGACCAGTTGCGGGCCGGCCACCGGGTCGAGGTCGAGCCGGACAAGCGCGACCCCGCTGACTTCGCCCTGTGGAAGGCCGCCGGACCCGGGCGCGAGCTGAAGTGGCCCAGCCGTCGCTGGGGCGAGGGCTTCCCGGGCTGGCACCTCGAATGCTCGGCGATGGGCCTGCGCTACCTTGGGCCGCGCTTCGACATCCACACCGGCGGAATTGACAACGTCTTCCCCCACCACGAGGACGAGATCGCCCAGTCGGCCGGCCTGACCGGCCAGCCACCGGCCCGCACCTGGGTCCACGGTGAGCATCTCCTCGCCGACGGCCACAAGATGGCCAAGTCGGCCGGCAACTTCCAGCGGATCGGCGAGCTCGCCGGCGACGGCGATCCCCTCGCCTTCCGCTACCTGGCCATGACCGTTCACTACAGCCGCAAGCAGAACCTCTCGGATGCCTCGGTCGCCGGGGCGCAGGTCGGCCTCGAGTCGCTCCGGGCGCGCCTGCGTGCCCTCGGACCGGCCCCCGCCGAGGGACCCTGGGCCGCGCCCCAGGTCCTGAGCGCCGGTGCCGCCGGCGCCCGGCCCGTCGGGTTGGCCCAGGGCGTGGCCGGTCACGGCACCCGGCCCGACGCTCCGCCGTTCGAAATCTTCGATCGCACCGACCCTACGGGCTCCAACCGGACCGCCGTCCCGCTGTCACTTGCCGGGGCGGCCCTCCACCGGCGCTTCGTCGAGGCACTCGACTCCGATCTCGACATGCCCCGGGCCCTGGCCGTCATCCGCGAGGCGCTCAAGGCAGGCCTGGTCGCCGACGAGCTGCGCTGGCTGGTCCTGGATGCCGACGCCGTCCTGGGCCTGGGCCTGGATCGCACCTGGGACGTAGCCGGGGACGGGGCCCTGCTGCCGACCGATGCCGAGGGGCTCCCGGGAGGGGTCCAGGACCTGGTCGAGGCGCGCTCGGCGGCCCGGACGGCCCGTGACTTCGACCGGGCGGACGCGCTCCGGGCCGAGCTCCGGGCCCTCGGCTACGAGGTCGTCGACCAGCCCGGCGGCAGTCGCCTCCGGCGGCTCAGCGAGTGACCGGGGTCGACTCCTTGCGGCTCGAGACCAGCAGGTCCCGGCGCGAACCGAAACGGTCGATGATCCGGTAGAAGTTGCGCTTGCTCAGACGATCCCGCTCGGCCGGCGGGACGCTGGTGTAGCCCCGGTGCTCGTGGCGGGTCGCCGCCGGGTCGCCGATCCGGATGGCCCGGCGGGGCGGCTCGCCTTCGCCCTCGTCGCGCAAGACCAGGCTCCACCAGATGTCGAGGTTGCGATAGAAGCGGAAGCGCTCGTCAAGCAGGCCGCGCCGGGCCAGGTCGGCCCGTCGAAAGGCCAGGGCGTAGCCCTCGATCGCGTCGACATCGCCAGCCGGCGCGTCCTCGAACCGGCGCAGGTCGTCGGACACGATGCCCCAGCCGCCGGCCACGGCCACGCTCGGATCGGCCAGGGCGGCCGACGAGCTGGCCGATGAGGTCGCCGGTGAGCTCGACGCTCGTGTCCATCAGGACGACCATCCGGCCGGCAGCCCGGCGCAGGCCCGCGTTCGTCGCGGCGGCATAGCCCAGTGCCGCGCTCGTCCAGACGATCTCGACCGGGGTTCCCCCGATCGGGTCGGCGGCCGGCCCGTCCGGGCCGATCAGGCTGGCCGACTGCTCGGCACTTGGGTCGTCGGCCACGATGACCAGCTGGGTTCCGGCGGGCGCAAACGCGCGCAGGGCGGCCACGCTCCTGGCCAGGTCCTCGGGCTGGTCGGTCGCGATCAGGATCACACTCGCCATCGCCGTGTCCGGCTCATCCAGTCGCGACGGAACGGCAGTGCTGCTGCCGAAGCGGGTCCGGCCCTCCTCGACGATGTCATCTGGGTGGGCCGGCTCCAGGCTGAAGTCCGTTCCGCGATCGACGATCCGCCAGCCCGCCGCCTCGATCTCGCCTCGCAGCCGATCGGCCTCCGGCCAGTCCCGCCGGGCCCGGGCGTCGGAGCGGGCATGGGCCAGGGCGCGAACCGGTTCCGGGGCTGAGCTCATCGCCCGAGGATAGCCGAGCGTGGCGGAAGGGACCCAATTCGGAGCGGTTGTCGGGAGAGCTAGGACGATCGGGTGAGTGCCTGCGCGGCCTCGTGCGCTCAGGCTCGGACCGATCACTCGCTACGGGGGGTTCGATGGCGTCGGAAACGTGGATCTGCGGCGACTGCCGCTCGGCCAACGGAGCCAAGCAGACGCGCTGCTACAAGTGCCATGTGCCACGGGTGACGGCCGAGCTCACGGAGCAGGCCGCCTCGATCGCTGCCGTCCAACGTCATGAAGCACAGACGGTGCTGGCGAAAGCCGAGCGGATGGGAGTTCGCTACCGGCCCAGCTGGCCGGTCGCCCTGCTCGTCGTGCCCACGATCCTGGTCGCCACCGGGCTCACCGTGGCCTGGACGAACAGCATCGTCGATGCACTGGGACCCGGAGGCGAGTACATCAACGACTTCTTCATGACCCAGAGCCTGCGCACGCTGGGAATCGTGATGCTCATCTCACTCGTCGTTGGCTGGCTGGTGTGGTGCGCGTGGAGCGCCATCGTCGTGGCCAATGTGCCGGCATTGACCACCCGCTACCCGTCCTACACCCCGGCAGGAGCCTTCCTCGGCCACCTTCGAGGATGGCGAGGTGGGTACCGGATCATGCGCGGCGTCCTGGTTGTCCTGACTGACGGCCGCGCCGTGCCACTGCTGATCACCCGGCTGTGGTGGGCGGCGCTGCTCCTGGCCTACCTGGCCCCACTACCCATCATCGTCCTGCGCGGAACCGCACCCGTGTACACGGCGATCGTGATCGCGATGCAGGTCCGCCTGGTGCTCATGGGGATCGCCGCGATCCTGGCGATCAGCCTGGTCCTGATCGTTGAGCGGGAACAGCGGGCTGCCCTTGCCCGACGCGCCCAGACGCTGGTGGCGGACCGGCACGTGCTCGCCTAGGCCTCCGCGTCAGCCTGCGCCGGCTTGCTCGCCCGGAGCGAGAAGAACAGGGGCAGCTCACCCTTCGTGCCGGCCGGCAGCCGCCAGCGGCCATCGGCGCCCTCGACCAGGAACTCGACCGGCCAGTCGACGAAGTCGAACTCATGCAGGAAGTTGAGCTGGAGGCCCGCCTCGATCAGGGCGGTCACGATCTCGCCCAGGGAGTGGTCCCAGCCGTGCTCGACCAGGCCCTCCGTGGCTGCGGTCGGATCGGCGTACGAGCCATGGACGTCGAACCGGAGCGGCTCGCGATGGGACCAGTAGGGATAGGCCAGCCGGAGCTCGCCGGGCTGGACGCCTTCGCTCTCGAAGGCCTGGGCGACCGGGTGGATCTCGGTCAGGTACAGGAAGCCGCCGGGCTTGACGAAGTGAGCTGCCACCCGCGCCCAGGCCGCGATATCAGGCAGCCAGCCGAGCACTCCCTTGGAGGTGTAGACGATGTCGAACGTGCCGCTCAGCGCATCGGGCAGGTCATAGATGTTGCTGGCTACGAAGGTCGCCGGGATCTCGATCTCAGCTGCCAGGGCCCGGGCGGCGTCGATCGCGTTCTGGCTGAAGTCGGCTCCGGTCACCGTGGCGCCGAGGCGGGCCCACGACAGCGTGTCCAGCCCGAAGTGGCATTGCAGGTGGAGCAGGCTTCGGCCGTCAACAGGCCCGACCTCGGCCAGCTCGTAGTCGCTCAGCCGGATCCCCCGCTCGCCCGACCGAAACGAGGCGACGTCGTAGAAGGCCGAGTCGAGGTGGATCGTCGTCCAGGCGTCCCACAGCTCGCGATTCGATCGGAGCGCTTCGTCCATGGGCCGAGTCTACGAGGGCGGCTCAGGCCCCGCTCCGTTGGAGCGCGCTCCGGGACTCAGGCCGCTGGGCTCCTGAACTCGTAGGTCACGACCAGGGCGCCCGGCGGGCGGATGATGAGCATGTACAGGAGCAGGGCGAAGCCGATCGCGATCAGGCACAGGAGGAGGGACACGAGGACCACGGCACCGGTCCAGTTGCCCGGCTCGTACGACTGGGCGATCGGGAAATAGCCGCCCTGGGCCATGTGGTTGGCGTCCAGCTGGTAGGCCACCGAGGTCTGCTCGAAGTGGCCGGGGTAGGTCCGGACAATGATCGGAGGGTACTGGCTGGTCATGGCGGTCCCGAGAGCTGGGCCTGGAGCTTGGCCGTCCAGCCGGCCTTGCAGGCCAACGGGTCGGTTCGGCCAGCCTGGATGAAATAGCGCCCGGACGCAACCGAAAAGCTGGCCGAGCCGCTGGCCACCGCCTTGCCCGGCAGGACCGCCTGGCCCAGGTCGACCACGGGCGGGCCCCCAGCCGAGGCGGCCACGCTCAGGTGGAACGTGCAATCGGGCTTGTCCGGAGTGATGGTCCAGCGGATCTGGTAGCCGCCCTCGAGGGCCAGCGCCGGACTCGCCCCGCTTCGCGCATTCCCGGTGACCTGGAAGGGCGGACCGAAGCTGGCCGGCGGCAACGGGCCGGACGAGCTGGACGGGCCGGTGGCGGCCGCGCTGCAGCCGGCGCTGAGCAGGACAACGCCGCAGACCAGTCCCAGAGCCTTGGTACGCCTCACGACGGGAACCTAGCAGACTCGGCCAGTGGGGGGCCCGGGCTGGTCGGCCGCCGCGGCTCTCCAGCTCGTTTGACGCGCCCGCGAGCCCCGGCTAGTGTCAGGCAATCGGTTGCGCACTCCATCGCGCCGGCTCGGGAGCTCTCGGCAGTGGATCCGTTCGACCTGAATCCTGGCACCCGGGCTGGCCACGATATCGCGGCCTCGCTCCGGGTTGGGGCGTTCCGCTGGCTGTGGGTCTCGGTCTTCCTGAGCAGCTTCGGGATGTACGCCAGCCTGCTCATCCTCACCTGGCTCGCGCTCGAAATTGACGGGTCGGCCCTGGCCGTCGGCGTCGTGCTCGCGGCGCGGGTCCTGCCCCAGCTCATCCTGGGCATTCCCGCCGGCGCCCTGGCCGATGGCTTCCCACGAGCCCGGCTGGTCAAGGCAGCCAACCTCGGTTCGACGGTCGTCGTCGGGCTGCTCTGCCTGGCCTGGCAGGCTGGCGCCTCCGGGCTGGCCGTCCTCGTGGCAGCAACGTTCCTGATCGGTTCGTTCGACGCCATCCGGGGCACCGCCGGGAGTGCCATGGCGTTCGACCTGGTCGGCCGTCGCTCGGCTTCGGCGGCGATCGCCCTGAGCAACCTGGCGGCCCAGGTGTCGGGCATCTTCGCCGGGATCGTGGCGGGCTACGGCCTGTCCTCGGTCGGGCCGACGGCCACCCTCGTCGTGATCGGCCTGGCCTACGCCCTCGGCGCCCTGGCCATGGTCCCGATCCGGCCGGTCGCGCCGTCCGGGCCGATCGCCCAGCGGGGGCGGGTCAGCCTGCGCCGGGCGGCGACCCTCGTCACCAGGAACCACCAGGTGGCCCTGATCGCGGTGATCGTGACCGGCACCGAGGTGCTCGCCTTCTCCAACATGACCCTCCTGCCCAGCTTCGCCCGCGATGTCTTCGGCATCGGCGCCGTCGGACTGGGCTGGTTGCTCAGTGCCCGGGCCATCGGCGGGACGCTCGGCCTGGTGGCCGTTGCGACGAGCGCCAGCCGCTGGCGCACGATCGGCTCGTTTGCCTTCCTGGCGGCCGCCTTCGGGGTGGCCCTGATCGCGTTTGCGGTCACGTCGTTCCTGGCGGTCGCGCTGATCCTGGCGGGCGTGATCGGAGCCGTCGGCGCGGCCGTGGACACGGTCGGCCAGTCGCAGGTCCAGCACGCGGTCAACGAGACCGAACGCGGCTCGGCCATGGGTGTCTGGATGTTCTGTCTGGGCCTGGGCCTGGTAGGCCACATCGAGACGGGCCTGGTGGGCAGCGTCATGGGCGCGCCGTTCGCCCAGATCGCCAACGGGCTCATGCTCGTGATCCTGGCCAGCGCCGTCTGGCTGGCCCTGCCCGCGGTTGATCCGGGCCGGGCCCGGAAGGCCGCTCCGGCCCCGGACTAGGGACGAGCGCTAGGCCTTCGCCCCGAAGTCGACCTCGCCGGTCGCGACCGTGCCGGCCGTCCTGCCCGGGGCCTTGTGGTAGGTCCAGTACAGGTTCGTGTGGGTGCTGCTCGGAGACACGGTACCCCGCCCCGAGCTCAGACGGCCTGGAACTCCGCCGGCAGGTGCTTGAAGGCGCGGTCGGTCGGGGTGCTGATCCGCTCCGTCGGCCCGCTGATCGCATATTCGGGGATCCGGGCGAAGAGCTCCTCGAACGCGATCCGGCCCTCGAGCCGGGCAAGCGGCGCCCCGATGCAATGGTGAATGCCTTCGCCGAAGGTGAGGTGGCGGAGCGGCTCGCGGGTGATGTCGAGGCGATCCGGGTCGGTCCAGCGCCGGTCATCACGGCCGGCTGACAGCCCAGATCAGGCTGACGTGGGCGCCCTCCGGGATCGTCTGCCCGTCGACATCGACATCCTGGACCGTCGTCCGGAGCAGCGTCTGGATCGGCGGGTCGAAGCGCAGCAGCTCCTCGACGGCCGCGGGCAGGCGCTCCGGTTCGGTCCGCATCAGGGCGAGCTGATCGGGATTGCTGGCGAGATGGTAGAGCGAGTTGGAGATCAGGCCGGCGGTCGTGGTGATCCCGGCCACGAAGAGCAGGACGGAGCTGCCCAGGATCTCGTCGTTGCTGAGCAGGCCATCCTTCTCGGCCTGGACCATCGTGCTGAGGAGGTCCTCGCGTGGGTGGATCCGCCGCGCCGCTGCGGCCTCCCCGACGTACGCCTGGAGCTTGTCGCGGGCGTGGAGCGTGCTGGCGGGCATCGCCGCCTGCCCGGGCACGCGATGGAGCAGCTGGTCGAACCACTCGAGGAGCATCGCGTGGTCCTCGTCCGGGAAGCCCAGCCAGGTGCACACCATCTGGCCGGGCAGCGGACGGGCCAGGTCCTGGGCAAAGTCCGCCCGGCCTGACTCGGCGAACTGGTCGACGAGGGCGCGCGCCACGACCCGGACCGGCGGCTCGAAGCGCTCCCGGACGGCCGTCGGGTTGAACGCGTCCCTGAAGACCTTGCGCAGGCGGGTATGGATCGGCGGGTCCACGCCGGCGAGGTCGCCGGCCGGCTGGAAGAGCTGGTACGTGTCGTCGTGGTCGTTGCCCTCGCGGCTCGAGTACGTCTGCCAGTCGCGGGCGACCCGCTGGACGTCCTCGAAGCGCGAGAAGCGCCCAGACGTCCCGTCCGAGGTGGTGGTAGAGGGGCGCCTCGTCGCGCAGCCGGCGATAACCGGGGTACGGGTCCTCCAGGGGCAGGAGCGGGATCCCACGGAATGGGTCCGGGCGGGGAGACCTGGGGCTCGGCGTCGATCATCGTCGTTCACCTCGGCGTGGGACCGGGCGTGCAATCGTTCGCACGTGCGATCATCCTACAACCCGGCGCCAGCCGGTCGCCGACCCTGAGGAGCTTCGATTGGACATCGGCCTGTACACCGATTCGCTCACCGAGCACGCCTTCGAGGACGCCCTCGAGATCGCCGCGGCCAGCGGCGTCGGTTCGATCGAGATTGCCACCGGCGGCCAGTCGAGCGCGCCCCACCTGGACGTCGACCGGCTCCTCGCGAGCGCTCCGGCGCGCTCAGCATTCCAGGCCGCCTTTGCCAGCCGCGGGCTGCGCATCGCCGCCCTCAATTGTTCGGCCTGGCCGATGCATCCGGTCGTCGGGCCGGCTCACGCCGAGCTGATCAGCAAGACCCTCCGCCTCGCCCAGGAGCTGGGCGTCACGAAGATCGTGTCGATGTCGGGCTGCCCCGGCGACGGCCGCGGCGCGACCACGTTCAACTGGACCTGGTACCCGTGGCCGGCTGACGCCGTGAGCCTGGCCGGGCCCACTGGGCCGAGGCGGTCCGGTTCTGGTCGGCCAAGGCCGCGAGGCGGAGGACGCGGGCGTCCGCCAGATCGCGTTCGAGCTCCATCCCCTGCACGTCGTCTACAACGTGCCCACGCCCTCGCCTTCCGGGCCGAAGTCGGCGCGACGATCGGGGTGAACATGGACCCCAGCCACCTGTTCTGGCAGCAGATGGACCCGATCGCCGTTACCCGCGCGCTCGGGCCGGCGGTCCAGCACGTCCACATGAAGGACACCGAGATCGTAGCCAGCCAGGTCGCCCTGGCCGGCGTGCTCGACAACCGGCCCTTCGAGCGACCGGCCGAGCGGGCCTGGGTCTTCCGGACGGTCGGCCGGGTCCATTCGCTGGAGTGGTGGACCGAGTTCGTCGGCTGCCCTCCGCCAGGCCGGCTACGACGACGCCCTGTCGATCGAGCAGGAGGATCCGTTCACCGGGCAGGCGGAGGGCGTCCGGGAGGCCGCGGCCTACGGTCAGCCGGCTGCTTCGAGGTAGCCCTGGATCTTCTCGAACATCAGGCGCGACGACTCGACCGCGCGCTCCTCCCAGGCGAAGACGCAGCTGGTCAGGATGCCGTCGAAGCCGATCGCCTTGAGGGCGCCGAAGCAGGCCTCGAAGTCGACCTCGCCCTGGCCGATATCGAGATGCTGGTGGACCCGGGCGGAGGACCCGGGCGGGTTGATGATGTAGCGCAGCCCCGAGCTGGCCCGGTGGTTGAGCACGTCGGCGATGTGGACCTGGGCCAGGACCGGGGCCGCGTGGGTGATCATCGCCGCGATGTCGTCGCCCAGGTAATAGGTGTGGGGCGCGCAGAAGACGTAGCGCACCCGGTCCGAGTCGATCGCCCGGACGAGGGCCACGGCCTCCTCGTTGCGCTCGATGAAATCGTCCGGGTGAGCCTCCAGGTTGAGCCGAATGCCCTCCCGCTCGAAGACCGGCAGGAGCTCCTCCATCGAGCGCCAGAACTGGGCCTCGCTCCGGGCGGCCTGCTCGGGCCGGCCGTTGAACTCCGAGTTCATCGTGCTGCAGCCGACGTCCACGGCCAGCTCGATCGCCCGCTTCCAGTAGCCCACCGCGGCCTGCCGCTCGTCCTCATCCGGGCTCGACCAGCGGTACAGGGGCAGGATCGAGGCGAGCTCCAGGCCCGTGTCGCGCAAGGCCGTCCGGAACTCGGTGACCCTGGCTCGATCGGCTCGGGGATGGGTGAAGAACGGGATGAAGTCCGGCCGGGGCGACAGCTCGATCGAGTCGTAGCCGATGTCCGCCGCAATCCGGCAGACCTCCCCGAAGGGTCGCTCGCGGAGCATGTACGGATCGAGGGCAATCTTCACGTCGGTGCGCCTCCCCGGGTCGATTGGGCCAAGCGGTCGCGGAGGGTGGCTCCGCTGGCCGCGATTCGGGCCACCATGCGCGAGCGCAGGGCAGGGTCGTCGATCGCCGCGATCGTGGCCAGCCAGCGGGCCGTCCCGTCGATCACCGCCAGGATCGCTTCGGCGTCGCCGGCGGCAATCAGGGGCCGGTCCAGGACCTCGACGTAGACCGGCGAGGTGTGGGCGGCCATGCTCGTGCCGAAGGCCGAGTGGATCTGGTAGTCGCTCCTGGAGCGAGCCGCGATCCAGGCCCCGGCGTCGACCGCCAGCGAGGTCTCCAGGCGGAGGTCGGTGGCCGCGGCCGCGAGCGTGCTCGGCGGCCACGACCCGGCCATTGACGACCAGCTCGACCGCATTGACCAGCGGCTGGGCGGCGCGCGCCCGGACCGTCACCGCGAGATGGCCGCCGCCGGCCGGCAGGCTGATCACGGCACCCGGCTCCTGGCCGTCCACGAGCAGCTCGAGGATCGGCCCCGAGGTCGCGAACGTCCGGCCGGCCCGGATCGCGGCGGCCCAGGCTCGAACGAGGGCGCCCGACAGCGTCCGGCCCGCGTCGAGCCCGTGGTCCAGGTGGGCGTACGTGCGCATCGCCCCGAGGGCAACCTCGGCCGACATCTTGTCGGTTCCGCCCACGACCGGCAGGCGGTAGCCGCAGTTGAGGAAGCGGTACCACTCGAGGATCGAGGGATTGTCCAGGCCGGGCGCGAAGACCTGCATCTCGACGGCGTCGATCAGACCGGCCACGACAGCCGCCGCGATCTCGGCAAAGGGCAGCGGAAAGTGAGCGCCGACGACCAGCCCGCCGGCGGCGTGGCACCGATCGGCCCAGTCGGCCAGCAGCTCGCTCACCGGCTGGCCGATGCGTCCCTCTGGCGCGCCGCCCGAGGCGAGCGGCAGGACCGGCGGGCGGGCGCCGAGGAGGGCCAGATGGCCAAGCATGTTCTGCCGGTTCTCGGTACCGACCATCACCGTGTGGCGCCCGGCCGGATCCTGCTGCCCGCCCCAGGCCAGGTCCGGCACGTTGATGAAGTGATCGCCCAGCTGAGTCGCCAGGACGTGGACGATGTCGACGTCCTCGGCGGCTGCCTGCAGCAGCGCGGTCGACGGAGCCAGGAAGTGAACGTGCGAGTCCGAGCTGCGCCAGCCGGAAGGACGCAGGTCGATCGGGTGGTCGATCGTGAACGCCAGCTTGTTCGTGCCGGGCTCGACCTGGACCGTCGTGCCGGACCGGCCGGTGATCGAAGCCCTTGACCAGCTCGACCGCGATCGGCCCGACCGGCAGGTCGATCTGGAACTCGCCGGGAACATAGGCGTAGGTGTCCGTGCCCAGGATCAGGCCTGCCCCGCTGTCCTCGAAGATGCCCGGGTTGACCTCGTCCCGGTGGCCCAGCGGGGGCAGGTAGCGGCCGGCCTCGTCCAGGAAGCGGACCCGGGCCGGCGTCGTGGCGCCGCCGGCGGTGACCCGAACGTTGACCCGGACGTCCGGACGGGCCAGCTGCCGGATCGAAGCTCCAGCGGCCAGGGCCACCTCCGCGCCTGCGTCGAGCTCGGCCGCCGTCACGACTGATGAGCCGAACGTGATCCGGGCGTCGGGCGCGAGGCTGAGATCCAGGATCGAGTCACCCGTCGCAGCGTCCCCGGAAGCCGGCGGCTGGCCCCAGCCGATCGGGCTGGACCGCGGGGTGGCCGGCAGCCGGCCGGCCGGCTGCGACCGGATCGCGCTGCCGAGGTCGACCCCGGGCAACGCTCCGTTGGGCCCGCTCAGCAGGAACTGTCGCCGGCCTGCCGCGACAAGCGGGTTGGCCCGGCCGGCGAACAGGGTCAGCCCTGCGATCACCACGTCGGTGCCCGGGCGGCCCTCTCCCAGCGAGCCAATCCGCAGGGCCACGGGCGCCACGCCCGGCTCGAGGGCGATGGCGTGGAGCCACAGGGTCAGGTCATTGGTCGGGCTCGGGATGTAGTCGACCGCGCCCGACTGGCCCGCCGCCCACGCCCCGGGCAGGGTCGTGAGGGGTCCCGCCTGGCCGGCCGGGGCGGTGCGGCCGTAGCCCTGGTCCGGGAAGGGCCCGCGCCAGTCGAGGACCTGGTCGGCCTGGTGACCGATCGCCTCGAACGGCAGGAAGCCCCAGCCGATGATCCCATCGTCGATCTGGACCCGACGCTGGATCTCGATCGCCTGGCTGCGACCGTCGCCGAAGACGAGCTCGTAGCGGGCCAGCGCCTCGCCCGTGGGCAGGACCCAGCCCACGGGCATTCCGGCGGGCGCCCTCCCCCAGGCTCGCGCCAGCTGTCCGAGAAGTGGGCCACGACGAGGTGGCTCGCCGAGACGGCGCCCGCGCCGGCGCCGGCCAGGTCGAGCTCCAGGCTCTGGCCGGCCTCGGCCAGGACCCAGCGCCGCCCGGCCGACCGCCGGCCGAGTGAAAAGGGCAGCCCGCGCAGGATCACGTCGCCCTGGGGCAAGCGGGCGAAGGCCGGGGCATAGAGCGGATCGAACCGGCCGGCCAGGTCGGGGTCGGTGGCGTTCCAGCCGGCCGACGAGGTCGATCGGCCAGGCCAGCGGGCTCGCCGAGGCCAACCCGGGCTGGGTCATGACGCCAAGTCCTCCGACCGATATTGACGCGGCATGAGCGGCGATGATACCGTCGTTGCAATCGGTTGCGCAAGGGAGGGCACGGTGAACTCAGTACGGCTGACCGTGGGCCAGGCGGTCGTCCGGTTCTGCGCCGCCCAGGACGTCGAACGGGATGGTCGTGAGCACCGGTTCATCGCCGGCTTCTGGGGCATCTTCGGTCACGGTAACGTGGCCGGCCTGGGCCAGGCCCTCGAGGAGCTCGGTGACGAGCTGCGGATGCCGCTCTACCGGCCCCAGAACGAGCAGGCCCAGGTCCACATCGCGGCCGCCTTCGCCAAGCACCACAACCGGCTCCAGGCCTACGCCTGCACCTCATCGGTCGGCCCGGGCGCCCTGAACATGGTCACCGGGGCCGCCGGCGCAACGGTCAATCGAATCCCGGTCCTGCTCTTCCCCAGCGACTACTTCGCCAATCGAGCGCCCGATCCGGTCCTCCAGCAGATCGAGCATCCGGTCGAGCGCGACGTCAGCGTCAACGACGCGTTCCGGCCGGTGTCGCGTTTCTTCGACCGGATCTCCCGCCCCGAGCAGCTCCTGGCTTCCCTGCCTGCCGCCTTCCGGGTCCTGACCGACCCGGTCGAGACCGGTGCCGTGACCGTATCCCTGCCCGAGGACGTCCAGGCCGAGGCCTACGATTGGCCCCTGAGCTTCTTCGAGCGGCGGACCTGGCGGGTTCGTCGCCCCGTGCCCCAGGCCGCCGACCTGGCCGACGCGGTCCGCCTGATCAGCCAGGCCAAGGCGCCCCTGCTCGTGACCGGCGGCGGCACGATCTATGCCGAGGCCACGCCCGAGCTCGATGCCTTCGCCAGCCAGTTCGGGATCCCGGTCGTGGAGACCCAGGCCGGCAAGGGCGCCCTGCCCTGGAGCCACCCGCTGAACGTGGGTCCCGGCGGCACGAACGGCAGCCTGGCCGCGAACCGCCTGTCGCGCGAGGCCGACCTGGTCATCTGTGTCGGCACCCGGATGGGCGACTTCGTGACCGCCTCGCAGTCGGCCTTCCAGAATCCGGAGGTCGCCTTCGTCGGCCTGAACATCGCCCCGTTCGATGCCCACAAGCTGCGGGCCACGGCCATCACCGCGGACGCCCGGGAAGGGCTCCGGGCCCTCCGGGCCGAGCTCGCCGCCGCCGGCTATGCAGGGTCATCCGCGGCGTATCGCGAGCGCGCCGCCGGCCTCAAGCAGGAGTGGGACGGGATCGTCAGCGGCCTGCGCGCCGTCAATGGCGAGCCGGGCGACCTGGGCCAGGCAGAGGTGATCGGCCTGGTCAATGACGCCGTTGGTGGCCGGGCCACGGTCATCTGTGCGGCGGGCAGCCTGCCCGGCGACCTGTTGCGCCTGTGGCGGGTCGACGACCCGAAGGCCTATCACGTCGAGTACGGCTTCTCGTGCATGGGCTACGAGATCGCGGCCGGCCTGGGCGTGCGCCTGGCCGAGCCCGACCGGGACGTCGTGGTCATGGTCGGCGACGGGTCCTACCTGATGATGAACTCGGAGATCGTGACTGCCGTGGCCGAGGGCCTCAAGCTCACGATCGTGGTCCTCGACAACCACGGCTTCCAGTGCATCCTGGCCCTCCAGCGGATGGTCGGGGTGCCCGACTTTGCCAACGAGCTGCGCTTCCGCGACCCGGCCACCAACCGGCTGACCGGGCCCTACGTACCGATCGACTTCCGCCAGCATGCCGAGGCGATGGGCGCCCTGGGCCTCCTGGCCCGGACGCCGGACGAGCTTCGGGCGGCCCTCGACCAGGCCCGTGCCAGCGACCGGATCACGGTCATCCTCGTGCCGACCGAGCCCGAGAAGCGGGTCACCGGCTTCGAGACGTGGTGGGACGTGCCGGTGGCCGAGGTGAGCGGACAGGCCGGCGTGCGCACGGCCCGGGCCGCCTACGAAGTCGCCCTCGGCCGGCAACGCACCGACCTTCGCTGACCAGCAAAGCCAACTACAGACACACGAGGAGAGATCGATGGCAGGACCTGGGGTCGAGCTGATTGGGGCCGAAGAGACCGCCCACGTGCTGGAGGTCATGTCCAGCGGCTTCCTGAGCCGCTACGGCCCGTCCGACAATCCGGCCTTCGGCGCCAAGGTCCACAAGGTCGAGCTCGCGGTGGCCAAGCTGGCCGGCGTGCGCTACGGCCTGGGCTTGCACGGCGGTGGCTCGGCCGGGCTGTGGGTCACCCTGCTCGGCCTGGGCATCGGCGCCGGCGACGAGGTGATCGTGCCCGGCTTCACCTTCGTGGCCTCGATCTCGGCGATTGTCTACACCGGGGCGACACCCGTCCTGGCCGAGGTCGACCAGTCGTTCGACCTGGACCCGGTCGACGTCGAGGCCCGGATCACCCCCCGCACGGCGGCCATCCTCGTCGTCCACATGCTGGGCGGACCAGCCCGCATGACGGAGCTCAAGGCGATTGCCGACAAGCACGGGATCCCGCTCGTCGAGGACTGTGCCCAGGCGTTCGGCGCGACCTACCAGGGCATCGGGGTGGGCGGCATCGGCGCCGCCGGCGTGTACAGCTTCAACGAGTACAAGACGATCACCTGCGGCGATGGCGGCATGATCGTGACCGATGACGAGGCGCTGTACGAGCGCTGCTTCGCGATGCATGACCAGGGCCATGCTCCGGACCGGCTCGAGTCGAAGTACGCCCCGCGCCCGTTCCTGGGCATGAACTTCCGGATGACCGAGCTGTCCGGGGCGGTCCTGCTCGGGCAGCTGGGCAAGCTCGACCAGATCACCTCGCATCTGCGGGCCAACAAGGCGATCGTCCAGGAGTTCCTCGAGGAAGCGCCCGAGATCGACTTCCGGACCCTGCCCGATCCGGCCGGCGACCTGGCCACCCACCTGGTCGTGGTCCTGCCTTCGGCCGAGATCGCCGGCAAGGTGGCCGACGAGGTCGGCTCGATCACCCTGTCCGAGTCGGGCTGGCACGTCTACAGCAAGATGAACCACCTGCTCGAGCGGCGGACGGTCAACGGCAAGGGCTGCCCCTTCGACTGCCAGACGCCGGGCCACTCGCACGGCGACTACCGGATCGGGATGCTGCCCCAGACGGACGCGTTGCTCGAGCGCTCGATCAGCATCGGGATCGGAGTCCGCGACGCCAACCTGGCGCCGTTCGGATTGCGGATGCGGGACGGGGCCGACGAGGCCCGCTCGGTGGCCCTGACCTTTCGCGACGCCGTCAACAAGCACCTGGCCTGATCTTCGGGCGCGCCCGGTGATCGAGGCCGCGCACGGCGCCGGCGATCGCGCCGGCTCGCCCGATCCTCCCAGCCTGCATGTCACCGATCCTGGCCGGCTCCGTCACCGCGGTCGCCTATGCCATCTCGACCCTGACCTCGGCCCGCAGCGCCCGGCTGGCTGGACCGGGCCCGACCGTGGCCGGGGTGATGATCGTGGGCACGATCCTGCTCGTTCCGATTGCCCTCATCCTGAGCCCGATCCGGACCAGCCCGGAGGTCCCGGCCTCGACCCTGCTGCTGGCCGCGGTGGCCGGGCTGGCCAACGTCGGCGGCCTGCTCCTGGCCTACGCCGCCTATCGAATCGGGACCGTCGGGGTGGTCTCCACGATCGGCTCGACCGAGGGCGCGATCGCGGCAGTCATCTCGATCGCGGCCGGCCAGGTCCTGGCTCCGGGCTCCGGGCCGGCCCTGGTCGTGGTCGCGATCGGGGTGATCCTGGCGGCGACGGGCGGCGGCCACGAGCTCGAGGAGGGCGTCGCGATCAGCCGGGCCCGCTCCCTGCGAGCCGCCGGCCTGGCCATGTGCGCGGCGTTGCTGCTGGGCACGGGCCTGTTCATCGCCGGCCAGGTCAGCACCTCGTTGCCACCGGCCTGGGTGGTCCTGCCGGGCAGGATCGTGGGCATCGCCGTGGTAACGGTCCCGATCGTGCTCAGCGGGCGTGGCCGAGTCCCGCGCCGTTCGCTCAAGTTCATCGGCATGACCGGGATCGTGGAGGTGGTCGGGCTCCTGTCGTTCTCGGTCGGAGCGGCCCAGGACATCGCGATCACGTCGGTCCTCGGCTCGATGTTCGCGCCGCTCGGCGTCATCGCGGCCTTCGTCCTGTTCCGGGAGCGGCTGGCCCCCCGCCAGATCGCGGGCATCGTCCTGGTCGTGATCGGCATCGCCGTGCTGGGCAGCCTGGCCAGCTAGCTCGATGAATCCGCTCGCCCAAGGTTGACCTGATGCGCCTCGTCTACAACTCCAACTCGACCATGCACCTGCCGGTCCTGATGCAGATCCGGGTGGCCCACGAGACGGGCTGGGACGGCGTGTTCCTGCGCGAGGAGCACATCCGGCGCTACCTCGAGCAGGGCTATAGCGTGGCCAGCCTCCGCCAGGGCCTGGCCGGACTCGAGCCGGTCAACATCGGGGCGCTGGCCGACGTGGAGCGCTGGCTGCCGGCGGACCACCGGGCGATGCTGGCCGAGGCGAGCGCCCTGACGGAGCTCGCGGCGACCGTCGGCGCCAGCTTCATCCAGCTCCTGACCGGCCCGGTCCAGCCGGGCGGGCCCTACCCCGGTCCAGGCGGGCTGAGCCGGGCCGAGCGCCGGACCGTCACGGCCCAGGCCCTCCGGTCGGTCGCCGCCCTCGGTGCCGGCCGTGGGATCCGCTACTACCTGGAACCGATCGCCTGGACGCCCCTGGCCAGCCTGGCGGAGGCGGTCGAGGCGATCGACGCCGCGGAGTCCGACAACCTCGGCCTGGTCCTCGACTTCTGGCACCTGTGGCAGGCCGGTACCAGCCCCGACGAGATCGCCCGGCTCGACCCGCGACTCATCGCCGGGGTGGACTTCGCCGATTCGCTCGGCCCGCCCGGTGCGCCCTCGCCCGACCAGGCCAGCCGGCGGGTGTGGCCCGGCGAGGGTGCGATTCCCCTGCGCGAGTGGGTCGCCGCGGTCCGCTCGACCGGCTTCGACGGCTGGTGGGACAACGAGCTGTACAGCCCGCTCCACTGGGAGCTGGCCGATCCGTTCGCCGTCGGGCGGGGGCTCCGGGAGGTCCTGCGCGAACTCCTCGGGACCGATCCGCCGATTGGTTGACGCGGGCGAGGGCCCCTGCTACGGTCGAATGCAATCGGTTGCCCCATCTGGAGTGGACCACAGGTGAGACCGGGCGCTTGGTAGCCAGCGGATACGTCCCCACGCCGCGCCGCCGAGTCCTGCTCAAGGACGTCGCCCAGGCGGCCAGCGTCTCCGGCTCGACCGCATCACGGGCCCTGGCCGACGATCCCCGGATCAGCCTGGCCACCCGGCTCAGCGTCAAGGCGGCTGCCGCCGAGCTCAACTACGTGCCCAACGCGGCCGCCCGCAGCCTGCGCATGAAGCACACCCGGACCCTGGGCCTGCTCGATCCCCGATTTGCGCGACCCGGTCCACGGCCAGGTCGCCTCGGGCTTCGAGGAAGAGGCGCGCCGGAGTGGCTATTGCGTGATCATGGTCGCCGGTGAGAACGAGCCGGTGCGCGAGCGCCTCGGCCTCAAGATCTTCGCCGAGCACGGCGCCGACGGGGTGGCGATCGTGTCCAGCGCGATCTCGCCGCGGGAGGCGCGCGAGCGCGTCGATCCCGACCGGTTGATCCTGGTCCAGCCGGATCATCCCAGCCTGCCCCGGCGCGAGGGCAGCCTCCCGCCCGGGGTCATCCTGACCGACGACGCCGCCGGCCTGCGCGCTGCGGTCAACCACCTGGTCGACAACGGCTACCGCCGGATCGCGTATGTCGAGGGCGGCGGTGGCGCGTCGAACACAGTTCGGTCCGAGGCCGTGGCGTCGACCTTGCGCAGCCGGGGGGTCAAGATCGCCGTGCGCACCTTTGCCGCCACGGGCGACACCTGGCGCGACCCGGGGGAGCTGGCGGCCGCGATCGCGGCCGACCTGCCCGAGGCGCTCGTGTGCTACGACGACAAGCTGGCCCTGGCCCTGATGGACGAGCTGCGCAAGCTCCGGGTGCGGGTGCCCGAGGACATCGGGATCGTGGGCTTCGATGGGATCCCCTTCGCCGCCCTGGCCAACCCGCGCCTGACCACCGTGGCCACCCCGGCCGGGGAGATGGGCCGCCTGGCGGCCGCCTCGCTGATCCGGACGATCCAGGTCGGCGCCCGCTCGGAGGCGATCCTCCTGGCGCCCGAGCTGATCGTGCGCGAAAGCACCCGGACCCTGCCCTCGCCGGCGGGCCGTCGCGGCGGCACCGCTGGATGACTGGAGCGGAACGCGTGACGGCCTTCAAGGTCAAGGATCCGAACAACATCGGGGTCGCCTTCCTGGGGGTCGGCCGGATGGGCAAGACCCATATCCAGACCCTGGCCGGCATCGGTAACGCCCGGCTGGTCGTGGTCGCCGACCAGGACCCGGCTGCGGCCGAGCGCGGCCGCGAGATCGGCCGGGCGGCTCGATCCACGAGCGACCCCCTCGACGCGATCAACGACCCGGCCGTGGAGGCGGTCGTGATCTCGACCCCGACCAGCACCCACGCCAGCCTGGTCGAGGCCGCCCTGCGGGCGGGCAAGGCGGTCTGGACCGAGAAGCCGATCGCGCTCGACCTGGTCGAGACAAACCGGGTCGTGGACCTCTGGCGCGAGACCGGACTACCCGTCCAGCTCGGCTTCATGCGCCGCTTCGACCCGGGCTACGTCCGGGCCAAGGAGCTGATCGACGCAGGCGAGCTCGGTCGGATCGAGCAGTTCCGGGCCTACTCGCGGGACACCTATGTGCCCTCGCCCGAGTTCATCCGGAGCAGCGGCGGCTCGTTCCTGGACATGAGCGTCCATGACTTCGACCTGGCCCGCTTCCTCGTCGGCGAGGTCGACGAGGTCTCCTCGTGGGGCAGCGTCCTGATCGACCAGCGCTTCGCCGATGGCGACGACATCGACACGGCGGTGACGATGCTGCGCTTCCACGACGGCGCGTTGGGCGTGGTCGAGATGTCGCGCCGCTCGGCCTGGGGCTATGACATCCGGACCGAGGTGGCCGGCTCGGCCGGCAAGGTCGTGGTCGACGCGCCCCACAAGACGCCCCTTACCTTCTCGCGCCGGTTCGGCTACGAGGGCGACCATTTCGAGAGCTTCCCCGATCGCTTCGAGGACGGCTACCGGATCGAGCTCGAGGTGTTCTTCGAAACGCTGGCCCGGGGCGGCACGCCGGCGCCGGGACCAGAGGAAGCCCTCGAGACGCTCCGCCTGGCGATCGCCGCCCGGCGCAGCTGGCGCGAAAACCGGCCGGTTGCGGTGGCCGAGGTCAGCGCGGCGAACCCGGCCTGATCCGGGCCAGAACTGGTCAGGCGAGTCTGGTCACGGCCTTCCGCTCATCCGGCGCTCGAGGGCGGCCAGGCTGGCATCGAAGAACGCCAGCATCCGCTCCCGCTCGGCCGGCTCGGCGATCGCCGCCAGCTCGGCCACCCAGGTCCGGGCGCCCACGATGATCTGCTCGACGGCCGCCCCGTCGCCGGGGGGCGGGATCAGGGGCGCATCCTGGACTTCGACGTAGACCGCCGACGTATGGGCGGCCATCGCCGTCGTGAATGCGGACTGCAGGTCGACCCGGCTGCGAACCCGGCCGGCGATCCAGCTGCCGGCCCGGACGTCGATCGACTCGTCCAGACCAAGCTCGGTCGCTCCCAGCGCGCCGCCCGTGGACGCCACGACCCGGCCGTTCACGACCAGCTCGAGCTCATTGAGCACGGCCTGGGCGGACCGTGCCCGGAGGCTGACCTCGAGGCGGCCCGCCGACGGCAGCTGGATGACCGCGCCCGGTTCGCGCCCTTCGACCGAGAGCTCGAGCAGGGGGCCGGAGCTGACGAACGTCCGGCCGGCCCGTACGGAGGCCGCCCAGCCGGCGAACGTCAACGGCTCGTCGGATAGCAGGTGGGTGTAGGCCCGCACCGCGCCGATCGGTACCTCAGCCGTCATCTTGTCCGTGCCGCCAACGAGCGGCAGCCGATAGCCGAGGTTGAGGAAGCGGTACCACTCCAGGACCGACGGGTCGTCCAGCCCCGGCGACAAGGCCTGGGTCTCGACGGCGTCGATCCGGCCACTCACGATGTCGGCTGCGATCTCGGCGTAGGGCAGCGGAAAGTGGGCCGCGACCACGAGCCCGCCGGCGGCCCGGCAGCAGTCGGCCCAATCGGCCAGGAGGACCTCCAGGGCACCGGCCAGCCGGCCCTCGGGCGGCCCGCCGCTGGCCAGCGGGTTCGTCGGGCGGCCGGCGCCCAGGAGAGCCAGATGGCCCAGCTGGTTCTGTCGATTCTCGGTCCCGACCACGATGATCCGGCGGCCTTCCGGGTCGGCCATCGAGCCCCATGGCAGGTCGGTCACGTTGGTGAACAGGTCGCCCCACTGGGCCGCGAGCAGGTTGACCAGGTCGACGTCCTCCGCGGCCGCCTGGAGGAGGGCCGTCGAGGGGGCGAGGAAGTGGACGTGGCTGTCGGCGCTGATCCAGCGCCCAGCGCCGGCCAGTCCCAGCCTGGGTGCGAGCGGCAGCTCGAGGCGGCGGGTCGAGGGCTCCACCCGGATCGTGGTGGCGATGGGTGGCCGATCGAAGCCGGTCACGACCTCGACCTCGACCTCCCCCAGCGGCAGGTCGATCTCGAACCGGCCCGGGACGTAGGCATAGGTCGAACCGCCCAGGATCAGGTCGCCGCCGGTGTCCTCGAAGAAGCCCGGATTGACCTCGTCCCGGTGGCCCCGGGGCGGCAGGTAGCGGCCGTCGGGGGTGGCGAACTGGACCCGGGCGGGCAGGTGCTCGCCGGTCAGCCGGTCGACGAGCTCGACCTCGACCGGAATGCGGGCGGCGGGCAGGAGCTCGATCGACCTGTGCCCGCCACGTTCCGCGATCGGCCGTCCCTCGACCAGATCCCGGGCGGCCACCGGCCAATCGCCGAGGCTGACCGTGGCGTCGGGCGCGAAGGCGAGGTCGACGATCACGCCCTCGCCCGCTCCCCCGCCTGGCTCGATCTCCGGATCGAGCCAGGGCGTGCCCCAGCCGATGATTCGCGAGGCGCTCGCCGACGGCCCGAGCCTGGCCGGGCGGCGGACCGGCCGGCTGCGAATGACCGTGCCCAGGTCGATCCCGGGTGGCTCACCCGCCGTCCCTTCCAGCCGGACCTGCCCGCGTGGCGACCGGACGAGCGGGCTCGCCGAACCGTTGAACACGGTCACCGCGGCCACGATCAGGTCGCTGCCCGGCCGGCCGCCGGAGCGTGGCTCGAGCTGCAGCTCGACCGGCTCGGCTCCGTCCTCCAGCGCGATGGCATGGAGCCACAGCAGGAGGTCGTCGGTGCCGCTCGGCACGAAGTCGGAGACGCCGGTCAGGTCAGTTCCGTAGCTGCCCGGGATGATCGTGAGGGTGCCCGACTGGCCGGTTGGCGCGTAGCGGCCCGGGAACTGGGCCGGGTGCGGCCCGCGCCAATCGAGGACCTCCGTCTCGCGATGGCTGATCGCTGCGAACGCTCCCGAGCCCCAGCCGAGCAGGCCGTCGTTGACCTCGAATCGGCGCCGGATCGGGCGGGTCGTCCGGCGGCCGCTCCGCTCGACCACGGTGTACTCGGCCAGGACCTCGCCGACCGGCACGACGTGGCCCAGGGCCAGGCCCGCCGGCCGCCGGCCGTCATCGTCGCGCCAGGCATCGGCCAGGTGGGCGATCACGACATGGCTGACCCGGCCACCCCCATCGAGCTTGACCGAGACCGGCCGGTCGACCAGGATCCAGCGCCGGCCGTCGCTGGGCCCCAGCTCGAACGGCAGGCCATGGAACACCTGCCGCCCGGCGGGCAGCCGGGCCAGGCCCCCGGCATAGCCCGGATGGAACCGGGCGACGAGCTCCAGCTCGGTCGCGTTGCGGGTCGATTCGAGGTCGACCGGCCGGCCCAGGCGGCTCGCCCGAAGGGTCACGAATGGGCGACGTATTGACGGGTCATGGGCCGGACGCTAGCATCGTACAAACGGTTGCACAAGAGGGAGCTTGATGTCCGGACAAGGTCCAGATCGTCCCTGCCTTGAACTCCTTGCCTGACTCAACGCCTGCCATAGAATTGCGCCATGCCACGAAGCGGTACGGCGACGCTACCGCCCTCGATGACGTCTCGATGGTCATCCAGCCGGGCGAGTTCTTCTGCCTGCTGGGCCCGTCCGGCTGCGGCAAGACCACGACCCTCAACCTGATCGGTGGCTTCCTGCCGCTGACGTCGGGTGACCTGCTGATCGAGGGCCGCACGGTCAACGACCTGCCGCCTCACAAGCGCAATGTGAACACGGTCTTCCAGAACTACGCCCTCTTCCCGCACATGACCGTGGCCCAGAATGTCGCGTTCGGCCTGCGCATGGAGAAGCTGTCCAAGGCCGACATCAGCCAGCGCACCGGCGAGTACCTGGAGCTGGTCGGGCTGAGCGGCCTGACCGGTCGCCTGCCGTCCCAGATGTCCGGTGGACAGCAGCAGCGGGTCGCCCTGGCTCGTGCGCTGGCCAAGCGGCCGGCGGTGCTCCTCCTCGATGAGCCCCTGGGGGCCCTCGACCTGAAGCTGCGCAAGCAGATGCAGACCGAGCTGGCCCGGATCCACCGCCAGGTCGGCACGACCTTCGTCTTCGTCACCCACGATCAGGAAGAAGCGCTGTCGATGGCGACCCGGATCGCCATCATGTCCAACGGCACCGTCCTCCAACAGGGCTCGCCCCGGGAGGTCTACGATCGGCCCGCCAATCGGTTCGTGGCCGATTTCGTGGGCGACACGAACTTCGTGGTGGGTACCGTCCGTCGCGACGGCGACTCGGCCGTCTTCGATGTCGGCAGCTCGACGGTGGAGGTGCAGAGGGACGCCGAGGCGGGGCCGGCCACATTGATGATCCGGCCCGAGTTCCTGGGCCTCCGGCAACGGGACTCGGTCGATGCCGCGCCGGGCCTGCCGGGGCGGGTTGTCAACGTCGCCTTTCTGGGCAATCACACAAGGATCACGGTCGCCACGGCGGCGGGAGACATGGTCGTCGTGAGGCCGCATGGGACAAGAGATTCGACCGCAGACACGCAGCGTGAGTTGGGTGAGGAGGTTTGCGTATGGTGGCGGATCGAAAACGCCGCACTGATCCGGGAGTAGCCACACCAACTGGAGGAGCACGGAATGGCTGATTTCAACCAGCAGCTCGGTCGGCGAGAGTTCCTGAGACTCGCCGCGGCGACCGGAGGCACCGTCGGACTGGCGGCCTTCCTGGCCGCCTGCGGCGCAACCGCCGCGACAGCGCCCCCGGCGACCGCCGGACCCACCGCCGCCCCGGCCAGCGCCGGCGCGGCACCTTCGGCGGCGGCCACGCCCGGGCCGACCGGCACCTTCAACTGGCTGACCTGGGGCGACCACTGGTACCAGGCCGAGATGGACAAGATCGCGGCCGATATCGGGATCAAGGCCAACATCACCAGCTTCAGCGACAACATCGACGCCTACACCAAGATCCAGCAGGTCGGCGGCCAGGTTGATCTGGTCTCCGGCGACGCCCTGTGGGTGCCCCACTACTACCAGAGCCAGCTGGTCGACGCGTTCGACATCAACTCGCTGAAGGTCGCGAGCCAGCTGTACTCGGTGGCCCGCGCCTTCGACATCTGGACCAGCCCGGCGGGCTATCTGGGTTATCCGAACGGCTGGGCGCCGATCCAGATCACCTACGACGCGGCCCACGTGACCTCGGGCGCCGATTCCTGGCAGCTCCTCTTGGACCCCAAGTACAAGAAGCGGGTCGTGGTCGAGGACCAGCCGGTCGAGGTCATGGCCTACATGGGCAAGGCCGCCGGCGTCAAGGATCCGTACAACATGACCGACGCCGAGATCGCCTCGGCAAAGGCGCTCCTCGTCCAGCTCAAGCCGAACATCCTGCGGCTCGCCCCGCAGGCCACCGACACCGTTGCGGCGCTCAAGAACGGCGAGGCCTGGATCGCCACGATCAACCTCGGCGCCGACACCGCGGTCATGGACCAGGGCGGCCCGAAGCTGACCACGTTCACCCCCAAGGAAGGCTCCATCGGCTGGATGGACAGCGAGATGCTCGTCCACGGCGGGGCCAATCAGAACCTGCTCATGCCCTTCCTCGAGGTCCACGAGCAGGCCGAATATGTCGCGGCCAACTTCATGATCAACCGGCGGCCCCTGTTCAATGAGGCGGCCTACAAGCTGCTCATCAACCAGGGCCAGCAGGAGCTTGCCGATCACCTGCTCTACAACAAGCCCGAGACGGTCAACACGATGACCCTCAAGGGCCCCGGTAGCTCGACCCAGGCCGTCATCGCCGCGTTCAACGACGTCTTCGGCTCGTAGGATCGGCGTAACCCATTCCCTGACATGACCGTAGCTTCCGACGGCGGGGCCCCCCTGGCCCCGTCCGCCGGGTCCTCATCGGGACTCGCCCGACGATTCGGCCGGGCTCTGCCAGCCCTGCCGGGTCTGGGCGTGCTCCTGTTCCTGTTCCTGGTCCCAATGGCGATCATGTTCGTGTTCAGCTTCTGGCGCACGAACAACGACTTCCGGGTCGTGCCGGACTGGAACCTCGGGAACTACGCCCGGTTCTTCGTCGAGGGGACGTACCTCCGGACGTTTCTCAAGACGCTGATCATGGGCGGCCTCGTCACCGTCACGGCACTCGCGATCGGACTGCCGTTCGCCTACTTCCTCGTGCGCTACACGGGCAAGGTGACCCAGCGAGTGATCCTCCTGTTGGTGATCGTTCCGTTCTGGACCAGCTACCTGGTCCGGGTCTACGCCTGGCAGGCGATCCTCGGCGAACACGGCGCGCTCAACCAGGTCCTCATGGGGATCGGGCTGATCAAGGTGCCCTCGGACCTGTTCAACTACGACGACCCGGGCGTGTATGTCGTCCTGACCTACATCTACTTCCCGTTCGCCCTGCTGGCCCTGTATGCCTCGCTGGAGAAGTTCGACTTCACCCAGCTGAACGCGGCCCAGGACCTCGGGGCCCGGCCGAGCCAGGCCTTCCGGCACATCCTCCTGCCCCAGATCCGGGCGGGGATCATCACCGCCTGCATCTTCGTGTTCATCCCGATCCTCGGTGAGTTCCTCACCCCGACCCTGATCGGCGGCGCCCAGAGCAGCCTGATCGCGAACCTTGTCGTGAACTACCTGCGCCAGGCCCAGTTCGCGGAAGGCGCCGCCCTGGCGATCATCATTGCGGTCTTCGTGACCGTGGTCATGATCGTGTTCCGCAAGTCATTCCGGGTCGAGGACGTGGTGACCAGTGGCTAGAGGAACCAGCCCGCTCGAGACCATGCCGGTCAGCCGCTACGCCCGGCAGACTCGCTGGTCCCTGATGATCCTGGCCGGGGCCGTGCTGGCCTTCCTGTACCTGCCGATCGCGATGCTCATCCTGTTCTCGTTCGAGGAGGCCGCGACGCCGGGCCTGCCGATCACCGGGCTGACACTGCACTGGTACCAGGTGCTCGCGGCTGACACCTCGATCCAGTCGGCCCTCCTGACCTCGATTGAGGTCGCGATCGCCGTGACGATCGTGGCCTCGATCGTGGGCACGATGGTCGCCTTCCCGCTCGTCCGCGGCGGCGTGCGCGCCCCCGGGTCGCTCCGGCTCCTGTTCACCCTGCCGATCATGATCCCCGGGTTCCTGATCGGGATCGGACTGCTGATCTTCTTCCGCCAGGCGCTCCACCTCCAGCTCGGCCTGTACACGGTGGTCGCCGGCCACCTCGTCTTCACCATCCCATTCGTGGTCCTGATCGTGGCTGCCCGGCTCCAGGGCTTCGATCGCCGCCTCGAATGGGCCGCCGCCGATCTCGGAGCGAGTCCGTGGCGCACATTGCGCTACATCGTGCTGCCGCTGATCGCGCCGGCGATCCTGGCGGGTGCGCTCCTGTGCGTCACCCTGTCGATCGACGAGTTCGTGATCACGTTCTTCCTGATCGGCCCGCAGCAGACCCTGCCGCTGTACATCTACACCCAGATCAAGTTCGGGGTGACGCCCGAGGTCAACGCGATCGCCACCGTGATCCTGGTCGTGTCGTTGTCTACGGTCTTGATCGGCTCACTGCTGCTGACGGGCAGCCGCCGGCTGCGCCGACCCCGGCCGCAATGAACGGGCCCGATTGAGCGGTCTCCTCGGCTCGCGTCCCGGCCCGGAGGCCCCGCATCCGGCTGGGCTTCCAGGTCTGGGGCCAGGCAGCATCCTGGACCGAGCTGATGTCGGCCGCGGACCGGATCGAGGCGCTGGGCTTCGCCAGCCTGTTCGCCAACGACCACCTCATGCCGATCCTGGGCGATGCCGACGGACCTGTCCTTGGCGCCGAGGGCCCCGTCTTCGAAGGCTGGATGACCCTCGCCGCGTGGGCCGCCCGGACGAACCGACTGCCCCTGGGCGTGCTCGTGTGCGGGGTCGGCTATCGCAACGTGGGCCTGACCGTGAAGATGGCCACCGCCCTCGACCATGCCAGCGGCGGCCGGGCAATCCTGGGCATCGGGGCCGGCTGGCACGAGCCCGAGCATCGTGCCTTCGGTTACGAGATGCTCCCCCTCGGGGACCGGATCAGCCGCCTGGACGAGGCCAGCCAGGTCGCCCGCGGGATGCTCGACGGCGAAGCGGTCACGTTCGAAGGGCGCTGGCTGAGCAGTGTCCGAATGCGCAACGATCCGGCGCCGGTCCAGGCTCGCCTGCCCCTCCTGATCGGGGGCAGCGGCGAGAAGCGCACCCTTCGGATCGTTGCCCGCGATGCCGACATCTGGAACGGCGAGGGCGATCCAGCCACCTACGCCCGCCGGAACCAGATCCTGGACGAGCATTGCGCCGCGGTCGGCCGAGATCCAGCGGAGATCCGGCGGACGGTCGGCATCCCGCCGATCTGCATTCGGGCCAGCCGGGACGCCGCCGTCGAGGCCCTCGGCGCGATCCTGGCCCGGCAGGGCGGCGAACCCGCGACCGCCCGGGCCTGGGCCGCCAGCTCGCCCCTCGCCAACACGGAGGCGGAGGTCCTCCGGCTCCTGCGCGCCTGGCATACGGCCGGCGCCGAGGAAGCCGTCGCCGACCTGCCGACGCCGATCGATGACACGACATTCGAACGCCTGGCCGGGCCCATCCGCCAGCAGCTCGCTTGAACCGGGGCGGATTCCGCCGCCCGAATCACTGGAGGTAGATTTGATGCGCGCAGCCGTCTATGAAGGCGCAGGTCGCCTCGTGGTCCGCGATGTGCCCGACCCGGTGCCGGGTCCCGATGAGGTCCTGATCGAGGTCGAGGCGTGTGGGGTGTGCGGCTCGGACGTCCAGATCATCAACGTCCCGCCGGGTCACCCGTCCACGCCGCCGGTCATCATCGGCCACGAGTTCGTGGGCTGGATCCGGGCCGCCGGCGCGGCCGTGCGCAACCCGGCGATCGGGGCCCGGGTCGTGGTCGACCCCGACCCGAAGTGCGGCGAGTGCCTGCCCTGCCGCTCCGGCCGGCCGGCCAACTGCATCAACATCGTGGCCCTGGGGGTGTACCGCGACGGCGCCCTGGCCCGCTTCGTCACGACCCCGGCCAATACCGTCTATCCGATTGCGGCCAGCGTGCCGGCCGAGCTGGCCGCGCTCGTCGAGCCCCTGGCTTGCGTCGTGAACGGCACGAACAGGGCCGGCCTGCGGCCGGGCGAGACCGTAGTCGTGTTCGGCGCCGGGGCGATCGGCTGCCTGTTCATCGCCGTCCTGCGGGCCTCCGGAGCCAGCCGGATCGTGGCCATTGAGCCCAGCGCCCAGCGGGCCCCGGTCGCCTTGGCTGTCGGAGCCGACGTCGTGGTCACGCCTGACGAGTGGCTGGCCCAGCGGGCCGAGCTGATGCCGGCCGGGGCGGACGTCGTGGTCGATGCGGTCGGCAGCGTCCTGGCCCAGGCGATCGATGCGGCGGCCGTCGGCGCCCGGGTGATCATCTTCGGCATGAACCAGAATGCCCACCCGGCCGTCCACCAGGTCGAGATCGTCGAGAAGGGCCTCTCGATCCTGGGCTCGTACATCTCGAACTTCACCTTCCCGGCCGCGATCAGGCTGGTCGAGAGCGGCCAGCTCAACCTGGCGCCCATGATCACGGCCTCGATCCCGCTCGACGACACGGCGGCCGGGATCGCCCGGATCCGCTCGGGCGAGGCCGTCAAGATCGTGATCAGGCCCTGAGCCAGCGCGCCCAGACGGAGGAACCGAATGCCCACCAGCTCCTTTCGGGTCGCCAGTGCCCCGGTCTCGTTCGGCGTCGACGAGATCCTCGTCGACGATGCCTGGATGCCCGCCCCGGATGACATGCTCGACTGGATGGTCGACATCGGTTTCGAAGGGACCGAGCTCGGCTCGCCGGGCTACATGGGCGATGCCGGCCAGGTCCACCAGCGCCTGAGCAGTCGGGACCTCGAGCTTGTCGGAGCGTTCATCCCGCAGCACTTCAGCCGGGCCGAGAAAGCCGCTGAGGACCGGGCCAGCCTGGCCGACAGCCTGGCCGTGCTGGCCGGCGGCTCGCCGGCCGGATCCCATCCCTTCGCCGTCCTATCGGATCACTTCGACGAGCCCGACCGGCGGGCCTTCTCGGGCCGGATCCAGGACCATCCCGAGACGTGGCTGTCGCCCGCTCGCTTCGACACCCTGATCGATAATCTCCATCGGGCCGCCGAGGTCTGCCGGACGGCCGGCTTCGAGCCGGTCCTGCACCCCCATGCCGGGACGTACATCGAGACCTCCGACGAGATTGCCCGGGTGATGGACCGGATCGACCCGGCCATCCTCGGCCTGTGCCTCGACACCGGCCATTTCCGCTTCGGCGGGGCCGATCCGACCCAGTCCGTGCACGACTACCACGAGCTCATCCGGCATGTCCACATCAAGGATTGCCGGACGGCCGTGATGGACGAGGTCAAGGCGGAGGGCAAGGGTCTCGATGAGGCTCTCGGCCGGGGAGTCTTCTGCCAGCTCGGCCTGGGCGACTCGCGGATCGATGACGTGATCGCTGCCCTGCGCTCGTACGACTACAGTGGCTGGCTGGTGATCGAGCAGGACCAGGCGTTGCGTTCGTCGGACACGCCCGAATCCGTGGCCGCCGGCCAGCGTGCCAATCGGGAATACCTGCGCCGGCTCGGGATCTGAATGGAGACGCCGCTCGGGCTGATGGCCCGGACCACGCCCACCGAGTACTGGAACGATTCCTGCTCGATCGCCGAGCTTGAATACGCCGTCGCCAACGGCGCCGTCGGGGCAACCTCCAACCCGACGATCGTGGGCGAGGTGCTCAAGAAGGAATACGAGGCCTGGCTGCCGCGCATCCGCCAGATCGCGGCCGAGCGGCCGAGCGCGTCCGACGTGGAGGTCACCTGGCAGCTGATCGAGGAGATGGCGGTCAAGGGCGCGGCGATCCTCGCCCCCATCTTCGAGCAGGCGGGCGGGCGGCGCGGGCGGCTGTCGATCCAGACCAACCCGACCCACTACCGGGACGCCCAGCGGATGCTCGAGCAGGGCCGCCAGTTCGACGGCCTGGCCCCCAACATGCAGGTCAAGTTCCCAGCCACGGCCGCCGGCCTGATCGCGATCGAGGAGGCCACGGCGCTGGGCATCTCGATCAACGCTACGGTCTCGTTCACCCTGCCCCAGGCCCTGGCCGTGGGGGCGGCCGTCGAACGCGGCCTCGACCGGCGCACGGCGGCCGGCCTGGACAACGCGACGATGAGCCCGGTCTGCACCCTGATGATCGGTCGCCTCGACGACTGGGTGAAGGCCGTCTGCGAGCGGGACCTGATCACGCTCGATCCGGGCGCCCCGAACTGGGCCGGCATCGCCGTGTTCAAGCGGACGGCCGCGCTGTACCGCGAGCGCGGCTACCGGACCCGTCCCCTGGCCGCCGCCTATCGCCATCACCTGCACTGGTCCGAGCTGATCGGCGGCGATGTCAGCCTGACGATCCCGTATGCCTGGCAGCGCCGGTTCAACGCCTCGGCCGTCGAGGTTCGGCCACGCTTCGATGATCCGGTCCCGGCGGCCTACCTCGAGGAGCTCGTCACCCGGGTGCCCGATTTCGTGCAGGCCTACGAACCCGACGGGCTGGCCGTCGAGCAGTTCGACACCTACGGGGCGACGGTCCGTACCTTGCGCGGGTTCATCGGCTCGTACTGGGAGCTGGTCGGCACGATCGACGGGATCCTGCTGCCCAACCCGGACTTCAGGGCCTGACCAGCTCGGCCCGATGATGGCGCAGGAATGACCGGGTCGCCTCGATCACGGCATCGACGTCGCCCAGCGTGTGGGCACCGGTCAGGTAGCCCCGGATGACGTAGTGCGGGTGGATGTAGATCCCCCGCTCCAGGAGCCAGTTGCGGTAGGCCCTCTGGAGGGGATGGTTCTTGTCCATCGCAAAGCGGGCGAAATCGCGGAACCGGCGGATCGGCTCGTCGGTGAAGTAGATCGCCCACACGCCGGCGCTCTGCTTGACCTGGACGGCCACGCCGAGCTCGTCGATGGCCGCCTGGATGCCCTGAGTCAGGTGATTGCCGAGCCGGTCCAGGTGGCCATGGATCTCGCCCTCCAGGACAATCCGGGTCGACTCCAGGGCCGCTGCGACGTTGAGGGTGTGGCCCGCGAACGTGCCCGCGAAGAGCACGTCACCCTTCGGCCCGAGGTGGTCCATGACCTCGGCCCGGCCGGCCAGGGCGGAGATCGGGAAGCCGTTGCCGAGCGCCTTGCCGAGCGTGGTCAGGTCGGGCATCACCCCGAACCGGGCCTGTGCCCCGCCCGGGCCATGGCGGAAGCCGGTGATCACCTCGTCGAAGATCAGGACGGTGCCCGCGGCGGTACAGGCCGCCCGGAGGGCCTCGAGGAAGCCGGGCTCGGGCAGCACCGCCCCGGCGTTGTGGAAGACCGGCTCGACGATCACGGCGGCAATCGTGTCTCCCTCCGCCCTCAGGACCGCCTCGACCGCTGCTGCGTCGTTGTACTCGCGGACGAGGACCAGATCACGGACCATCGCCGGCATCCCGGCCGAGGCCGGGATCGGGACGGGCTGGCCATGGCCGTCGTCGTCCGTGGCGAAGTGGTGGCTCCAGGCGACGTAGTCATGCCAGCCGTGGTAGTTGCCTTCGAACTTGAGGATCCGCTCGCGGCCGGTGTAGGCCCGGGCCAGCCGGATCGCGTGGTAGGTCGCCTCGCTGCCGGAGCAGGCGAAGACCACCCGGTCGGCCGACGGGATCATGGCCACCACCCGCTCGGCCAGCTCGACCTCGAGCGGGTTGGCCGCCGAGAATGAGATGCCGTGCTCGTCCATCGCCCCTCGGACGGCGGCCCGGACCCGCGGGTCGTTGTGGCCGAGCAGGATCGCTCCAAACGAGGCGTGGAAGTCGATCAGCTCGTTGCCATCGACGTCCCACGTCCGTGACCCCTGGGCCCGGGTCATGAACAGCGGATAGGGACTTGCGCTGCGGCCCTCGCCCTGGACGCCGCCGGGTGAGACGGCGTTGGCCCGGGCGAACAGGCGGGCGGACTCCGCCGTCGGGATCGGCCAGGCGCTAGAGTCGAGGTCCGGGCCGCTCACGCGCCGACGCAGGCGTAGAGGTAGCGCGTGCCCACCCCTGGCGAATCGATCTGGAAGCGGTACGAGCCACGCGGCAAGGCGGTCCCGCGGGGCAGGGCAAAGAGGACGACGGCCCCCGGCCCGGTCGACGGCAGGCGGTAGCTCGCGTCGACCGGCTTGCCGCTCAGGGAGGCGACCAGCGACGGCACCCGGGCAAAATCCTGGCGGGCCCCGTCGAGGTCCACCGCGCTGACCTTTGCCGCCGGGTTGATGTCGGGAAAGGTGACCCCGAGGTAGAGGACCCGGTCGGCCGGGAGCGGCACGGCGAAGCGGAGGCGAGGGGTTGCCTTGGCCGCGCACGCCACGTCCGGATGGCCCGGCCGCTCGATCGGTCGGGTGCTGTAGTTCAAGCCCTGCTGGAGGACGAGGAGCGGTCCGCCCGAACCTGGGACGCTGGTGGGATGGGGCAGCGCCGGCTCCTCGGCCGGCCCGGCCGTGGTCGGACTGAGGAGGGCCACGACGGTCCATTCGTGGTCGATCAGTGAGACGTACGTGCTCGTGCCCGCCGGGACTGGCTGGCCCTGCGTCGCGAGGACGGCCGGCGACGGAGGTGCACTGAGCGTCGCGGTCGGCCGGGGGACGACGGCGACTGGGCTGACGAGGGCCGTCCGGCCCCACGGCTGCCAGACCAGGGTCAGCAGGACGAGGGCAACAACCAGGACCAGGGCGAGCGGCCGGCGACTGCTGCCTGAGCGCAGCCGCTCGAGCGGCTGCTCCAGCCGGACCGGTTCCGCCAACGGCCGCTGAGGATCGCCCCGGGGGTCCAGCTCAGGCCTCGCTGCTCATCAACTGAGTGTACGGGGCGGCGAGCGTTCGGGATCGCGCTTCCGGGATGGACCGTGGATCGCCCTGGGAGATGGTGCCCCTGATGATGGTGCCCCTGGAGGGAATCGAACCCCCGACGCAGGCCTTAGGACGGCCTCGCTCTGTCCGCTGAGCTACAGGGGCGCACCGCGGGCATGGTACCGCGTCGCGCGCGCGATTCCCCGGCCAGTCCCCTGCCACTGGCGACCTGGCTGGGCAACTCGCGAACACATTCGGTGCTCGCGGTGCGACAAACGGGCGAATCGCGCAGGTGCTGGGCCTGTCCCGGGCAGGCGTTGCTTGAGTCAATCCGTCGAAGCCAGGACCACAAGCGTGGAGGACGCTCATGTCGGAGCGCCCAGCGAATGCTCGAGCCCACCAGGACGGGGATTCGCGCGGTTTGTCGCACCCCGCGCACAAGCGGGCACGACCGTTCGCGAGAGCAAATCCGCAGCACGACGGGCCGGGTCGCGGCGAAGGGGCTATTGACGGATTGAGGCCCTGACCGGCTCATACTGGCTCCAGCCGAGATCCCACCGCGGCCAGGACGGGCCGCCTTGAGCGAGGCCAACCATGACCCCCCAGACCCCCACGCCCAAGACCAATCCCCTGGCGTCCACCCCGGTCCGGATCGGCGCCATCGTCGGGGTCGTGGCCCTCGTCGTCCTGGCCGCCTGGAGCGTGAGCGCGATCGGCGGGCCGCGCCCATCGTCCTCCCCTGCTTCGGGCATCGGTCAGGCCAGCCTGCCTCCGGGCAGCGTCGGGCCGGGCGCCAGCGGCGGTCCAGGCGACTCGACCGCTCCGGGTGGATCGGCGGGCCCGGGCGGCTCGGCCAGCTCGGCGCCGGGCGCCACCGGCTCGGCCAAGCCGGGCTCGACCCGTGCGCCGGGGACCACGCCAAAGCCAACCGCGAAACCGACCAAGGCGCCGACGCCGACGCCCAAACCGGTTACCTCGATCAAGCTGACCACTGCCTTCAGCGGCTTCAGCGCACCCATCTTCGTGACCGGAGCCCACGACGGCACGAATCGGCTGTTCGTCGTCCAGCAGAGCGGTCAGATCAAGGTGATCGTCAACAGCAAGACGCTGGCCACGCCGTTCCTGAACATCAGCGGCCTGATCAAGTATGGCGGTGAGCAAGGCCTGCTGGGCCTGGCCTTCCATCCGAGCTTCCGGACGAACGGCAAGTTCTACGTCTACTACAACCAGAGCGGCAGTGGCGACATCATGGTCGCCCAGTACACCGCCCTGAACCACGCCAACGTGGCCAGTGCCGGCTCGGCCAAGCTGATGATCAGCCCGATCGACCACACCGCCTATAGCAATCACAACGGCGGGATGCTGGCCTTCGGGCCGGACGGCCTGCTGTACTTCGGCACGGGCGACGGGGGCGGCGCCGGCAACCCGCTCCATTCGGCCCAGAACCTGTCCTCGAAGCTGGGCAAGATCCTGCGCCTCAACGTCAACAGCTCGAGCGCCAGCCCGGTGATCTGGGCCTACGGCCTGCGCAACCCGTGGCGCTGGTCGTTCGATAGCGCCACCGGCGACATCTGGATCGGCGACGTGGGCCAGGACCGCTACGAGGAGATCGACCACGTCAGCCGGGCCGCCGTGGTCGGCAGCAGCCGGGTGAACTTCGGCTGGAACGTCTGGGAGGGCCGGTCCTGCTATCCCTCCGGGACCGGCTGCAGCGCCCACGGGGTGACCATGCCCGTGGCGGTGTATGCCCACGGCTCCGGCGAATCGGTCGGCTGCGCGGTCACCGGCGGCTACGTCTACCGCGGTCCCGTCGCCGGCCTGCGCGGCACCTACCTCTTCGGCGACTACTGCTCGGGACGGATCTGGCGGCTGGTCGCCAAGGCGGGCAACCAGACCGCCGTCCAGGTGGCCGATACGGCCCTCAACATCACCTCGTTCGGGACCGATGACTCGGGCAACGAGTACGTCGTGTCGGCCGCCGGCCGGATCTACCGAATCGGGCTCTAGGCAGGCCTCGACTACAATCCGGAGGCCATGAACGAGATCGTCCTGTACACGCGGCCGGGCTGCCACCTGTGCCACGACACCCAGGCGATCCTGACCGCGTTGCTGGCCGAGCGGCAGGCCGCCGGACAGCCGGAAGCCAGCCTGGTCGAGCGCGACATCAGCCTCGATCCGGATCTGGAACGCTCCTGGTTCAGCCTGATCCCGGTCGTCGAGATCGGTGACCGGCGCCTGACCCTGGCGACCAGCCCGAGCCGGCTGCGCCATTTCGTGGACGACGCCCTGGCCGTCGCCGCTCCACGCTGACCTGCCGATGAGCGGCGACCTGACATTCATCGTCGCCGTCGCGGCCGGCTTGCTCAGCTTCCTCTCGCCGTGCGTGCTGCCACTCGTGCCGGCCTACCTGGGCCAGCTCACCCGGGTCGCCGTCCGGGCCGCGGATTCGGCGGCCGCCGGGAGCCCGGGCGGCCCGTCGCGCTGGGTCGCCCTCCGCCACGCCTTCGCCTACGTGGCCGGATTCGGGCTCGTCTTCACCCTCCTGGGGATCACCGCCACGTATGCCGGCGGCGCCCTCGTCGGCTACCTGCCGATCCTGCGCGAGATCGGCGGCATCGTGCTGATCGTGATGGGCCTCAACCTGGCCGGAATCCTGACCATCGACCGACTCCAGCGCAGCTACCAGCCGCTCCTGGCCGGCGGCGCCTCCTCATTGGCCACGTCGGGCGGGGGCAGCCTGGCCGGGGCCACATTCGGGCCGGACGGGACCGGCTCCCGCGCCGATCGACTGGGCGCTCGGTTGACCGGTTCGCGGCATGCCTGGCTCGCCACATTCGGGCTCGGCGTGATCTTTGCCGTGGGCTGGACGCCCTGCATCGGCACCATCCTGGGCGGAATCCTGACCCTGGCCGCGACATCCGACGGCACCGTCCGGGGTGGAATCCTGCTCGTCGGTTACACCCTCGGGCTGGGCATCCCATTCATCGTCCTGGGCGTCCTGTACGACCGCGCCCCGGCCCTGCTTCGGCCGCTGCAGGGCCACGGCCAGGCCGTCAGCCTGGTCAGCGGGCTGCTCGTCGCGGCGATCGGCGTGGCCATGCTGTTCGACCTGCTGACCCTGATCCCGCGCTACTTCAACTTCAGCGGCGTCTGATGAGCGAAGACGATGAGGACCAGGCCGCAGAGCCGGCCCCGCCCGACCGATCGTCGGCGGACCGTCCGAAGTTCGAGCACCGACCGCCGAAGCGCGGCCTGATCGGACCATTCAGCGCCCGGCAGGTCGTCTCGCTCGTCCTGGCTGTCGTCATCACGGCCGTTGTCCTGGTCGCGGTGACGACACCCCTGGGATCGATCAACCCGCCGGCGCAGGTCAACCCGGTGCCGACGGCGTACCTGATCGGCTCGCCCACCGTTGGCCTTCGGCCAGGCTCACTCGCGCCCGAGCTGGCAGGGACGGAGCCGGGCGGCAAAGGCTGGCAGCTCCTCGACGTGGCCGGCAAGCCGGTCCGCCTGGCCGATCATCGCGGTCACGGTGTGTGGATCAACTTCTGGGCGAGCTGGTGCGGACCCTGCCAGTCGGAGACGCCCACCCTGCGCACGATGGACCAGACATACCGCAGCCAGGGCCTGGACATGATCGGGATCAGCGTCCAGGAGGTCGACTACGCCGACGTCGCCGCCTACGCCCAGAGGTACGACCTGGGCTACACGATCGCGGCCGACCTGAGTGGCGACGCCCTCCGCCTGTACGGGGCCTACGCCCTGCCCACCCAGGTCTTCATCGATCCCAACGGAATCGTCCGGGCGGTCGTCAATGGACCGCTGTCGGCCAGCCAGGCCGAGGGCTACCTCAGCGCGATCCTGCCCGTGGCGGTCGTTACGAGCCCGTCGCCGTGACTGGCTCGTAGCGGAATCGATCGCGATCCGGCACGACCCGGCCGATCGGCTGGCGCGGCTCGTGGCTCAGGACGATCGTCCAGTCCTCGACGACCGCCTGCCGGAAGAGCTCGGCCTTGACCTCAACCGAGTCGAGCGGGAAGTCGTCGAATGCGGTGATCCAGCGCGGGTTCGCGCTCCACGGCCGCATCGCCAGGTCCCCGAAGAAGGCGAGCGGCCGGCCAGCCTGGTCGCCGCGCCCGCGCACGATGACCGCCTGGTGCCCGGCCGAGTGGCCGCCAGTGGGCACGACCGTGACGCCGGGCAGGATCTCGCGCTCGCCCTCGGCCCAGCCCTGGGCACCCCAGTCGTGAACCAGGCGCAGCTCGGGCTGGTCGTAGCTGGCCGTAAGGCGCATGTTCGAGCCGAGGGCGATCTCCCACTCGGCCCGCTGGGCCACGATCGTCGCCCGCGGAAAGGCCCGGGCGCCGCCCGCGTCGAGGAGACCGCCGGCATGGTCGAAGTGGAGGTGGCTCATGGCCACGATGTCCACGCTCGCTGGGTCGAAGCCGGCCGCCCGAAGGGCCGGGAGGATCGGATTGCCCGAATAGCGGCGCATCTCCCGGTTCTTGTCGTCCATCCGCTCGCCGATTCCCGTTTCGACCAGGACCCGCCCGTCGGGCGTCTCGACGAGCAGGCAGTTGAGGGCCTGCCCCAGGCGCCAGTCATGGCTCAGCTCGTCGGTCACGAGACGGTCCCAGAGCACTCGCGGGACCGGTCCGAAGAGGGTCCCGGCGTCCGACCAGAACGTGCCGGCCTGGACGAGCGCGACGCGGACCCCGCCGCCCAGCTCGGCCGACCAGGCGACCGCGTCGTTCAGGGCCATCGGACTACTTCTTCGGCTTGCCTTCGGCGAAGTCTCGATGGAAGGCCGAGGCGGTCGGCTCGGACTGGCCCTGGTACTTCGAGCCGAGCTCGGCCGAGCCGTACGGCCGCTCGACCGGCGAGCTCATCCGGAAGAAGCTGATCTGGCCGATCCGCATCCCGTAGTAAAGGGCGATCGGCAGGTTGGCCACATTCGACAGCTCGAGGGTCAGGTTGCCCCGCCAGCCCGGGTCGACATAGCCGGCCGTCGAGTGGATCAGCAGGCCCAGGCGGCCCAGGGAGCTCTTGCCCTCGAGCCGGGCGACGAGGTCGTGGGGCAGCTCGACCCATTCGACGGTCTGTCCCAGGACGAACTCGCCCGGATGGAGAATGAAGGGCTCGTCGTCATCGACCCGGAGCAGCTCGGTCAGGTCCGGCTGGGGCGAGCGGACGTCGATGTAGGCATAGCGATTGTTGCGGAACACCCGGAACGAGCGGTCGAGGTGGAGGTCCACGGACGATGGCTGGAGATCGCGTGCGTCGTACGGGTCGATCCGCACGTCGCCCGCCTCGATCGCGGCCCGGATGTCCCGGTCGGACAGGACGCTCATCGAGCCGGGCTGCCGTCGCCACGAGTGGCGTACAGGCTGTCGACCTCGCGCTTCAGGTCCTCGAGGTCCTCGAACGACTGGTAGACGCTGGCGAACCGGATGTAGGCGATCTGGTCGATCCCACGCAGGTGCTCCATGGCCAGGCTGCCGATCCGCGACGACTGGACCTCGGTCATCCCCGCCGAGCGCAGCTCCGCCTCGATCGAGTCGGCAGCCTGCTCGGCTGCATCGTCGGCCACCGGCCGCCGGGTCAGCGCCTTGCGCAGGCCGCTGGCCAGCTTGTCGCGGTCGAACTCCTGGCGCACGCCATCACGCTTGACCACGATCAGGCGGGCCGCCTCGGTCCGCTCGTAGGTCGTGAAGCGCATGTTGCACGAGCCGCACTCCCGCCGGCGGCGAATCGTGGCCGCGTCGTCGAGATCACGGGAATCGACGACCCGGGTCTCCCGGTCGCCACATTGAGGACAGCGCATCCTGCTCCAACTGCTCCAACCACAACCTCTTGTGGTGTGCCACCCACGATACCACCAGATACGGGGGTTCCGGTGTAGTTCGGCGCTCATGCCGAGCTGGTTCGAGGCGCGCCCGACCGGCCTTTCGATGGGCCCATCGAGCAGCCCGTCCGCCGGCCGTCCGGCGGCCCGTCGAGCCCGTGCGAGCCGTTGTTGCCCGGGGTAGGACAAAACCCAGGTTTCGAGCCGTCCTCGGGCAGGAACGAGGTCACCTTGGCCTGATTTCATCCCGGCGCGAGCATGGCTCGGGATGAATTCGCGTCGCCGGACCCCTAGAACTCGATCGACGCTGGCTCAAACCCTCGGTTTGTCGCACCGGCCGAAACAATGCCTCAGCCGGCCCTGGCCGCGGCCCGGGGCGCCGCTCCCCCACCCCGCTCGCGGCCTCCGCCGCGGAGCCGCGTTACTCGTTGGGGCGGCTCGACAGCCAGCGGCGCTCCTCGATCGCCCGACCCGAGGCCAGGTCGGCGGCGTGCCGGGCGATCGCCTCCCGGGCGTGGAGGGCATTGAGGTAGCCCCGCTTGACGGCGGTCTGGGCCTCGAGCTCGTGGTAGCCGCTGCGCGACGGCGGCCAGCAGGTCGCAGCCATGGGCGACCATTTCCAGCGCCCGGCCGGCCCGCTCGAGCTCGGCCATGAGCGCAGCCCGGACCTCCTCGGCGGGAACCGGGCCGTGGAGCTTGGCGGCCTCCTGCTCGTAGCGTTCGACCGCGTCGCGCCCGGCGGCCAGGTTGTCGACGATCGAATCGGGCGGGACCTGGTGGCGGCGGACGGCGTCGATCCGGTCGATCACGCCGCCCAGCGAGGTGTCAATTCGGCTCGAGAGGTCCTCCACCGAGCGCCGAAAACGATCGCGCTCACGGGTGACGCCGACGATCCGGCCCGTCCGGCGCAGGACGAAGGCGAAGACAAGGACGAGCACGACGAAGGCCGCGATCGGGATCGCCAGGGTCAGCCACTCGGGCATGTCCGGGCGCCTCAGCCGGCCCGGGTTCGAGCGTCGGCCAGGGCGGCCACGAGGGCCGGCACGACCTCGAACAGGTCGCCGACCACGAACAGGTCGGCGAACTCGGCGATCGGCGCGTCCGGATCCCGGTTGACCGCCACGATCGTGCCCGCCGTCTGCATCCCGACCTTGTGCTGGATCGCGCCGGAGATGCCCAGGGCGACGTACAGGTCCGGCTTGACGATCTTGCCCGTCTGGCCGATCTGGTGGCTGTACGGGATCCAGCCGGCGTCGACCGCCGCCCGGGTCGCGCCAACGGCCCCACCCAGGGCGTCGGCCAGGGACTGGACGGTGGCGAAGCCGTCGGGACTGGCCACGCCCCGGCCGCCCGAGACGATGACCCTGCGCCTCCTCGATCGAGGCGGCGGCCCCGGCCTCGGCGACCCGCTCGGTCACCATCACGACGGCGGCCGCGTCGGGCGGCCGGCGGCAATCTGCGTCGCTCACGCTGCCGGCGAAGCGGCCGCCTCGGCCGTCACGGCATTGGGCCGGAGGGTGACGATGCCGTGGCCGTCCGGTGAACCGGCTGGTGGTGATCAGGCGGCCGCCGAACGTGCTCATCTCGACGACCGGCGAGCCATCGGCCCAGGTCACGGCCGTGGCATTGACCAGGACGCCCCAGCCCAGGGCCACCGACAGGATCCCGGCTAGGTCGCGTCCGTCGGGCGTCGCGCCCGAGCAGGACGTGGTCGGGCGGATCGGTCCGGCCGAGCTCGACCAGGACCCGGGCGATGACCGCGGCTGCGGCCTGGTCGGCGACCTCGGGCGCGGCGATTGCCAGGACGCTCGGCACGGAATCCGGCCAGCTCGGCCGCTGCGGCCTGGGGTTCGTCGTCGACGACGATCCCGAGCAGGTCCGCCCCGCTGGCGGCGGCCAGGGTCCGGCCAAGCGTAGCCAGCTCCGGCCCGATCCGGGCCAGGTGCCCGTCGGCGACCTCGCCAACGACCCACAGGCGGCCCATCAGATCAGCCGCCGTTCGGACAGGAACTCGACCACCTGGCCCGCGGCCACGGCCGCCGGGCTCGCGGACACCCGGGTCGCGGCGCGGGCCGCGGGCGTGTGTGCCTCGATCACCGTCGTGGTCGCTTGCGGCCCTCCGACCGCGCCGGATCCAGGTCAAGGTCCGCCAGCGTCCAGGTCTGGATCTCCTTCGAGCGCGCGGCCATGATCCCCTTGAGCGACGGGTAGCGCGGTTCGCCCAGGGCCTGGGTGGCCACGACCAGGGCGGGCAGGGCCGCCGACGAGCACGGTCGTAGCCAACGGGCTCATCCGGTGGACGAGGACCCGTCCGGCCGATGGCTCGATCCTGGCGGCGTAGGACAGGTAGGGCAGGCCGGTCAAGGTCGCGACCCCGGCGGCCACCAGCCCGCCGCCGCCGTCGGAGGTGTCGGCCCCGGCCAGGACCAGGTCGTACTCGAGCCGGCCAAGGGCGGCCGCCAGGACCCGGGCCGTCGACAGCGTGTCCGAGCCGGCCAGCGCCGGGTCGCTGATGAGCACCCCGCGGTGGGCACCCATCGCCAGGGCCTTGCGCAGGGTCTCAGGGGCCGCGGCGGGGGCCATGGCCAGCAGGACCACCTCGCCCTCGCCGGCTGCCTCGACCAGCTTGAGGGCGGCCTCCAGGGCATATTCGTCGTTGGCGTTGACGACGGCCGGCACGCCCGCCCGGTCGACCCGCAGGTCGGGCCCGAGGCGCTCCTGGCCCGTCGTGTCCGGGACCGGTTTGACGAGGACGACGATCCGCACGATCACTCCGTTCAACGCTGCCCAGCCGGGGTTCGACGATCGCCTGGGCCTGACCCTCAGGACCGGGCGAGCAGCGATCGCGCGACGACCAGCCGCTGGATCTGTTGCGTCCCCTCGTAGAGCTGGGTGATCTTCGCGTCGCGCATCATTCGCTCGACGGGGAACTCGCTCGAGGTAGCCGTAGCCGCCCAACACCTGGACGGCGTCGGTGGTGACCCGCATCGCCGCGTCACCGGCGACGAGTTTACACACGGATGCCCAGCGGGCGGCGTCCGGCTCGCCCGCATCGATCGCGGCGCAGGCCGCGTACAGGAGCTGGCGGGCGGCTTCGGTCGAGGCGTCCATGTCGGCCAGCAGGCCCTGCACCATCTGCTGCTCGCCGATCGGCTTGCCGAACTGGATTCGCTCGGTGGCGTAGTGCGCGGCGAACTCGAGGGCGCCCTGGGCGATGCCGACCGCCTGGGCGGCAATGCCCGGCCGGGAGCGCTCAAACGTGCTCATCGCGATCGCGAATCCCTCGCCCTCGGCGCCCAGCCGGTTGCCGGCCGGGATTCGGACCGCGTCGAAGAGGAGCTCGGCCGTGGGCGAACCCCGGATGCCCATCTTGTGCTCGAGCCGGCCGATCGAGAAGCCCGGCCGGTTGGTCTCGACCACGAAGCAGGACAGATTTCGGTGTCGCTTGGCACCAGGATCGCTGACCGCGAAGACAACCACCAGGTCGGCCACGCTGCCATGGCTGATGAAGCGCTTGGCACCGTCGAGGACGTACTCGTCGCCATCCCGGCGGGCACGCATGGCAATCGAGCCGGCATCGCTGCCGGCACCCGACTCGGTGATCGCGAAGGCGATCAGGGCGCGGCCGGCCGCCAGGTCGGGCAGCCAGCGCTGGCGCTGCTCGGGGGTGCCCTTGCTGATGATCGGCAGGGCCGCGAGCTCGTGCACGGCCAGGATCAGGCCGGTCGTGGCGCAGGCAGCCGACAGCGCCTCGATCGCCAGGCAGCAGGTCAGCAGGTCGGCGCCGAGGCCACCGTACTCGGCCGGGAACGGCAGGGCCAGGATGTCCTGGCTGGCGAGCAGCTCCTTGTTGTTCCAGGGGAACTCGGCGCTGCGGTCGACCTCGGCGGCGCGCGGCGCGATCTGTTCGCGGGCCAGCGTTCGGACCGCGTCGCGCAGCTCGAGCTGCTCGGCGGACAGACGATACGGGTGGGCCTCGCTCATTCGAGCACCTTACTGGAGGACCGGCAATTGGCGCCCGGCCGGAATCGCCGGCGCCAGGCTGTCGGCCAGGAGCTCGGCGATGTCGGCGGCGCTGACCACGCCGGCGGCGTTCGACTCGGCCTCGGCCAGGCCGTCCTTCATCATCGTCATGCAGAACGGGCAGTTGGTGGCCACGACCTCGGCCCCGGTGGCCAGGGCCTGGCGAGTCCGCTCGGCATTGATCCGGGTACCCCGGGTCTCCTCCATCCACATCCGGCCGCCGCCCGCTCCGCAGCAGAACGAGCCCTTGCCGCTCCGTTCCATCTCGCGCAGCTCCACCCCGGCCACCGAGCCGAGGACATCGCGCGGGGCGGCGATCACGTTGTTGTAGCGGGCCATGTAGCAGCTGTCGTGGAACGTGACCGAGCGGCTGGCGGCCGTCCCGTCCGGTCCATCGGCGTCCACCGTGCGCAGCCGGCCCGACGCGAGCAGGCCCTGGAGGTAGACGCTGTGGTGGACGATCTCGAACGTGCCTCCCAGCTGGCCGTACTCATTGGCGATGGTGTTGAAGCAGTGCGGACAGGCGGTCACGATCGTGCGCTGGCCCATGCCGTAGCGGTTGAGCGTCTCGATGTTGCCGCCGGCGAGGATCTGGTAGACGTACTCGTTGCCCATTCGCCGGGCCGGGTCACCGGTGCACGATTCCTCCTGGCCCAGGATCGCGAAGCGGACGCCGGCCGCATTGAGGCAGCGGGCGAACGCCCGGGCCACCTTCCGGTTGCGCTCGTCGAAGGCGGCCGCGCAGCCGACCCAGTAGAGCACCTCGATCTGGTCGAGGCTGCCCGCGGCCGCCAGGTCGGCCACCGTCGGCACCTCGAAATCGAGGCCCCGGGTCCAGTCTGTCCGGGTCGAGCGGGGCTGGCCCCACGGATTGCCCGCCGTCTCCATGTTCCGGAATGCGCCAGTCAGCTCGGACGGGAAGCGCGAGTCCTCCAGGACCAGGTTCCGCCGGAAGCCGACGATCTTGTCGACGTGCTCGATCAGGACCGGGCAGGCCTCGACGCAGGCGCCGCAGGTCACGCAGTCCCAGACCGCGTCGTACGGGATCGCGTTGTCGACGATCAGGCTGGTCATCAGCTTCGGATCGGGCGTGGCGTCGTCCAGGCCGGCCTGGGCCCGGATGATCGGTGAATTCGGGATGAGGTCGAGGCCATGCTCGGCGTCGACCGACATGTGGCGCAGGCCCATGATCATCTCGCGCGGATTGAGGGGCTTGCCGGTCAGGTTGGCCGGGCAGGCATCCGTGCAACGGCCGCATTCGGTGCAGGTGAAGCCGTCCAGGAGGTCCTTCCAGCCGAGGTCCTGGAGGGTGCGCAGGCCAAACGACGCATCGGCCGCCTCCAGGTCCATCGCGGGCAGCTCGCCGCGGGGGGCCAGCTTGCGGAAGTACACGTTGAAGAAGGCTGTCGCGATGTGGAGGTGCTTGCTGTACGGCAGGTAGCACAGGAACAGGGCGACGATCGCGATGTGGGCCCACCACAGGACGCTGAACGCGGCCAGGAGCAGGTCCGGTGACAGGCTCGACAACGGGACCGCCAGGGCGTTGGCCACGAAGGCCCCGGGGATCGAACCGAAATGGGCCGACTCGAAGGCCTGGGCGAGCAGCTCGGTCAGGACCACGCCGCCGATCAGGCCCAGGATGATCAGGGCCCCCCGGGTATAGGCCAGGCGGCGAGGATGGCTGACCAGGCGCCGGAAGAAGGCGTAGGCGACGGCCGCCAGGACGATCAGGGCGACCATGTTCTGCATCGCCGAGACGGGCGTCCACAGGGCACCGTCGAACGGGATCGCGATGACCGCCTGGATCGCGCCGCCGGTCACGATGTTGGCGGTACCGATCGTCAGCAGGACGAAGCCCCAGAAGATCCCGAAGTGCATGATCCCGGCCCGGCGGTCCTTGAACATCTTGGTCTGGAGCAGCGTGTAACGGACGATTCCGCCGACCCGCCGGGGCACGTCCGCGAACGGGCTCGGGCCGGTTGCCCGGACAGCGGCGAAGATCCGCAGATGGCGAGCCATGACCAGGGCGAAGAACACGACCGAGCCCCAGAACAACGGGAAGACCAGGGGGTAGGCCGGGACGTGGGCGAAGATGCCCTGGATCCCGTTCACCGGGACTCCGGTCGACCGGGCCGAAGCGCCCTCAGATGGCGTGATCGAACGGGCCGGCCAGGGTCTCGAGCGCGTGGGGCAGGATCGAGAGGATCGCGGCGAGGCTCTCAGTGGCGCCGCGGGGCTGCCCGGCAGGTTGACGATGAGGGTCTGGCCGCGAACCCCGACGATCGCCCGCGAGAGGCTGGCCAGCGGGGTCGAGCGGCGGCCTTCGGCGCGCATCGCCTCGGCGATCCCGGGCACCTCGTAGTCGATCACGGCAGCCGTGGCCTGGGGCGTGACATCCCGTGGGGTCAGGCCCGTGCCGCCGGTCGTCACGATCAGGGCGTGGCGCCCGGCGCCCTCGACCAGGGCCTCCTCGATCAGCCATTGCTCGTCGGCCACGACCCGCCGCTCGATGGCGAAGCCCAGGCCGGTCAGCTGCTCGGCGACGAGCTCACCCGATCGGTCCTCGCGCGTACCGGCGGCGCTCCGGTCGCTGGCGGTCAGGACGAGGGCCGAGCGTTCCGTCACGCGCCATCCTTCCGCTTGATCCGGCCAGCCGTTCGGTCCCCGGGCCGGTGGCCGGCCACCGGCGCGGCTCGATCGTCGGCCGGGCTGCGCACCCAGTCGCCACTCTTGCCGCCGGTCTTGGACAGGAGCCGGACCGACCGAATCTCGACCCCGCGCTCGACCCCTTTGACCATATCGTAGACCGTCAGGGCGGCCACGGCGGCTGCCGTCAGGGCCTCCATCTCGACCCCGGTCGGGCCGGTCGTGGCGGCCTCGGCCCGGATGCGCAACACGCCGCCGCCCGGTCGGGGACCACCTGGACGAGGAGGTCGGTCAGGGCCAGGGGGTGGCACAGCGGGATCAGGTCGGATGTGCGCTTGGCGCCCATCACTCCGGCCAGTTCGGCCACGGACAGGACGTCGCCCTTGGCGTTTCGTCCGTCAATCACCAGGCTGAGCGTCTCCTGGCTCAAGGCGACCAGGGCCTCGGCCACCGCCCGTCGCGCCGTCGCGGGCTTGCTGCTCACGTCGACCATCCGCGGCCGGCCGGCCCGATCGACATGGGTCAGGCGGCGGCGCTCGGAGCGAGGTTGCGGCTTGTGATCCATGGTCGTTCTCCGGTCGGTGCGAGCTGACGGGCTGCAGTGGTCGAGCCAGGAGACCTCGACGGTCGTCCCGGCCGGAACCTCATCGAAGGATTCGGCGACCGCCGCCAGCGCGTCGGCCGTTGCCAGCGTACTCAGCACGTGGCTGCCCTGCCCCGCGCTCCGGCGCGATCCCGCCAGGTGGACGAGCAGGCGACCCTGCCCGTCGCGGACCGGATTGCCCGCCGAGTCACGCTCCACCTCGACCCGCAGAATCACCTCGGTGGTGACGAGCAGTCCGGCGACGGAGGCGGCGCCCTGCAAGGCCAGGCGGACGACCTTGGTCGGATCGATGATGCCGGCCTTGACCATGTCGACATAGGTGCCGCTCTGGGCGTCGAAGCCGTGATTGATGTCGTCCTTCTCCAGCAGCTTGCCGACGATGATCGAGCCGTCTTCTCCGGCGTTGGCAAAAATCTGCCGTGCCGGCGCCCGTAGCGCCCGACGCACAATGTCGATGCCGACTTTCTGGTCGTCGTTCTCAGGGTTCAACCCGACCAGCCGATTGCCTGCGTAAAGGAGCGTGACGCCGCCGCCGGCGACACCCCTTCCTCGACCGCCGCCCTGGTCGCATGGATCGCGTCGTCGACCCGGTCCTTGCGCTCCTTGACTTCGATCTCGGTCGCGCCGCCGACCCGGATGATGGCAACGCCGCCGGCCAGCTTGGCCAGGCGCTCCTGCAATTTCTCCTTGTCGTACTCCGAGTCGTCTCCTCGATCTGCGCGCGCAATTGCGTGCAGCGACCCTCGATATCCGCCTTCTTGCCGGCGCCATCGATGATCGTCGTGTTCTCCTTCTCGATGCGAACTCGCTTGGCCCGGCCGAGCATGTCGAGCGTGACGTTTTCGAGCTTGATGCCGAGATCCTCGCTGATCACTTGGCCGCCGGTCAGGATGGCAAGATCCTCGAGCATCGATTTGCGCCGGTCGCCAAAGCCCGGCGCCTTGACCGCCGCGACCTTGAGCCCGCCGCGCAATTTGTTGACGACGAGCGTCGCCAGCGCCTCACCCTCGATATCCTCGGCGACGATCAGCAGCGGGTCGCCGCTCTGGACCACCGCTTCGAGCAGGGGCAGGATCGCCTGAAGGCCGGACAGCTTCTTTTCGAACAAGAGGACGTGCGGGCTTTCGAGCTCGCAAATCATCTTTTCGGCATTGGTCACGAAGTAGGGCGAGAGGTAGCCGCGGTCGAACTGCATGCCCTCGACGATATCGAGCTCGGTTTCGAGGCTCTTGGCCTCCTCGACCGTGATGACGCCCTCGTTGCCGACCTTGTCCATCGCGTTGGCGATCATCTCCCCGATCTCGCGGTCGTCGTTGGCGGAGATCGTTCCGATCTGCGCGATCTCCGCATTGGTCGAGACCTTTTTAGAGACCTTCTTCTGGTCCGCCGTGTCGAGCCAGAAGTGAAAACCGCTGGCGGCGTCCCCGCCACCAACAACGACTGCGAGCGGGCGCTGCGGCCCAGCGTCGTCTTTCGCAAGGTCACCGGCGGCTTCCGCTCCGAGTGGGGTGCCCACACCTATGCCGCCGCCGCCGCCGTCATCGCCACCGGCCGCCTGCACGGCCATTCCGCTCTCCACACCCTCCAGGACGCCCTCGCCGGCCGTCCTATCCTCGTCCCACCGTAATCAGGGGTGAGCACTTACACTAACTCTGCAACCTTTGTTTACCCCGAACCCACGCGTTGCGCAATTCAACAAAATTGTGCACGACCAGGCCTGGACGAGTGGCCGGCCGGTTTACTATTTTAACTTAGACCAGACGCCAGTGATATCCAGGTATTGTCTCATCACGCCTATCTTACCCTGCCCGTCGAGGTGATATACGAATCATTGTGCGACTTTATACTTATGACCGACAAGGCTGCTCGGGTCCTGTGGGAACGGCCATCCTTGAACTCTGCGAACTCAATCAACTCCCGTGTAGCGGTGCCGACGTACTCGAAGACGCCCCAATCGTTCGCCGCGACGTCATTTATGATTTTCGGTTCTTTTTCAGACGCGGCACCCGCTATCAGCCACGGCATGACCTCCCGCTTTCCCACCAACTTTTGACCGTATGGCATTTGATGCCATTCGATGGCGTCCGAGAAATTCGCCTTAGCGGCGTTCAGGTCACCTGACGCGATGTCCAGATAATTTTGGACAGCACAAGAACGTATGCGGGAGAGCTCTCGAGCCCGGCTCGACCCGGAGCAGCGGGAGCCGTTCAACGACGCCGGCTGAAACATGTCGAGATAAAATAAGAGCGCGCGCGGGGGATCGTGGCACCCCCAGAGCCAGCGCCCAGGGCATTTTTGTGAGCGGCGAGACTGATTGCCGACCCGCCTCGTTGGCCTGGAATGGGCCATCCCCTGGTCAAACTATCGCGGCGCGCGACAGGTGTCTATTGGCCGGAAACCCGATGGCGGCGTCCGGTAAGCCCGGCCTTCCGCATCTCCCGCCAAGTGTTCCCGGTGGTGGTGGTCGCCGGCATCGTTATGCTCGCGGTGGCGGCGATCGGTCTCAATACCAAGACCGATGGCGACACCCGACACTTCATTGCCGGGCTGGCGGCACCGATTGGCCTTGGGCTCGTCGCGATCGTCGTGACCCTCCGGCTCAGCCTGCGGCTGAGACGACGCTGATATCTCTGCCTCGACGTGTACGACGCCGGCTCAATCCAGCCTGCCAACGGGTGGCGCCTGTAGCGCCTCGACCGCACGCCTGATCCGCGCCCCCACGACCCGCCTATCTTCATCGCCACGCTCGAGATCACGTCGGCGCGCTTGGCGGCTTCAAGCTCGGCGTTGGCACCGTGCTTTCGGATCAGCAGTTCCGCTGCGCGCCAAATGGCAGTTTCGGGGACCATCGCCTACAGCGTTACCGTATCGCGCGCATGCGGATCGACCTTACCAAATGACGGCGCGCATCCTCGTCGAGCACGAGCACCTGCGGCGCGTGATCGGCGGCCAGGGTTATGGCCAGCCCACAGCGATCCCGGAGCCATCAGGGGCGGCCGATGCTAGGAGCCTGTCCGAGTAACAGGGGCTCGCGGTGGCGTTGAGTATCTGCTACCATATTTGGTATGAGCAAGACGTTTCGCGATTGGGAACCGGATCAGGTCTGGCTGCTGCCGCCGACGCTGCAGGATCTGGTGCCGGCGGGGCATGTGGCGCATTTTGTGCGCGACACTGTGCGCAGCGGGCTGAGCCTGGGCGAGATCATGGCGCGCTATGATGAGGCGCGCGGGTATCCGCCGTATCATCCGGAGATGATGGTCGCGTTGCTGCTCTACGCCTACAGCCAGGGGGTGTATTCGTCGCGGCGGATCGCGCGGGGCTGCGAGGAGCGGTTTGATTTTGCTGCGGTGACGGGTATGCAGCGTCCCGATTTCCGCACCATCAGCGATTTCCGCAAGCGCCATGGCGAGGCGCTCAAGGGGCTGTTTGTGCAGGTGTTGCGGTTGTGCCGCGAGGCGGGCTGGTCAAGCTCGGCCATGTCGCATTGGACGGCACCAAGATTAAAGCGAACGCGTCCAAGCACAAAGCGATGAGCTACGCCCGCATGGTCGAGGCGGAGCCGAAGCTCGCCGCCGAGGTGGCCGGCTGGCTGAAGGCGGCCGGCCAGGATCGCGCCGAGGATCGCGCGCACGGGGCCGAGCGGCGCGGCGACGAGATGCCGGACTGGGTGGCGAGCAAGGAGCGCCGGCTGGCCAAGATCCGGGAAGCCAAAGCGGCGCTCGAAGCCGAGGCGCAGGCCGCTGCCGCGGACAAGCCGACCGGCCGCGGCAAGGACCCGCCCGGCACGCCGCCGGGCAAAGCCTGCCCCGGCGTCAGGCCGAGGGCGCAGCGCAACTTCACCGATCCGCAGAGCCGGATCATGAAGACCGCGGACGGCTTTATCCAGGGCTTCAACGCGCAGGCCGCGGTCGATGCCACGGCGCAGGTCATCGTGGCCGAGACGGTCAGCAACCAGGCGAGCGATTGTCCGCATCTGGTGGGCTGGTCGAGCAGATCAAGACCAACCTCGAAGCGTCCGAGGAGGTCTCGGCGATGCCGGCTATTGCTCGGAGGACAATCTCGCCGCCCTCGAAACCCACAAGATCGACGCTCATATCGCCACCGGCCGGCACAAGCACGGCGCGGCGGCCCCGGAGGCGCGACCCGCCCAGCCGCAAACCCGGGTAGCGGCGATGGCAGCAAAATTGCGCGCCGCCGGTCACGAAGGCCCCTACCGGTTGCGCAAGCAGGTGGTCGAGCCGGTGTTCGGGCAGATCAAGCAGGCGCGCGGCTTCCGCCAGTTCCTGCGGCACGGGCTGGCGCAAGTGC
>CAVQYU010000007.1:0-216994 GCA_963718285.1 uncultured Chloroflexia bacterium
CGTCGGGTTCGGACTCCGGGCGATCGCCGTCTATATCGTCGTGGTCTGGATCGCAACCGCGTACTGGGCGTTCCGTGATATCCAGACCCGCTCCGACAATCCCATCCTGCCCTACCTGGCCGCCAGCCTGATCATCCTGTTCACCCCTGTCCTGTTCGTCTTCGCTGCGCTGATCTACCGCCTGATCCGGCCGCACGAGAAGATCGGCGAGGCCAATGAGCGATCGCTGGCCGAGGAGGCGTTGCTCAACGAGGTCGAAGCGGTGACCCACTGCCCGACCTGCGCCCGGCGGGTAAGCGAGCAGTGGCTGATCTGCCCGACCTGCCGCACCCGGCTCAACCGGGTCTGTCCCAACTGCAACCGGCTGGTCGGCCTGGACTGGTCGCTGTGCGCCTGGTGCGGCAAGGACTTCGAGCGCCGCGACCTGATGCCGGTGACGGCCGGCGCGACGCCGGCGCCTTATCCGGTCGCCGCGGCTGTCTCGGCCGGCGTCGCGGCCTCGATGGGCGCAACGAGCGCCAGCTCCTCCGAGCCGCCGGTGATCAGCACCGGCGTCGACACGCCTTCGGCCCCCGCCCGCCGCACGGCCCGGACCGGGAGTCCGCGGGCCCGCACGGCTCCTGACCCGCTGCCCGAGCGTTGACCCCGCCGGCGACCCGGGCCCGGCCGCACACTCCGAGCTTGATCCGGTCCCCGGGGCGGAGATCATTCCGGTCCAGGCGGGCGCTGCCGGCCGTGACCAGGCCCGACCGGGCCTGCGGACGTTCTCGCTCGAGGGCCGGCGTGCCCCGGGCCTCTATCTCGTCGGTTGGCTCGCCAGCCTCGTTGGTGCCTCGACTGTCCTGGTCGTGCTTCTCGGCCAGCCGACCGATCTGGCCGGGGCGATCCTGCTCGGCCTGGGCACGTTCCTGCTGGCCACGGGCCTGTGCGCTGCAGCCGGCTCCCAGGCCATCGAACGCCAGTGGGCGGCGGTGCTCGGCTATCGGGGTCCATCGCCGTTGCTGCTCTTTGGCGCGACGATTTCCCTGACCCTGTTCCTCGAGGTCCTGGCGCTCGGGCCGCTGGGCGCTCTCGGTGTCGGCCCCGACTCGACCCTCGAGACCCTGGTCGGGCTGCTCATCCTCAACGGCAGTGCCGCGGTCCTCGTGGCCGTGCTGGTGGTGGGGCCGGGCGCCCTGACCTGGCGCGAGATGGGCGTGCCCGTCCGCCTCGCCGGGTCCGGCTGGGGCGTGCCCGGGCTGCTCAGGAACCTGCTGGAAGGCATGGTCCTGGGCGTGCCCCTCTTGTTCGGGACGGCCGTCCTGGCTTCCGTCCTGGTCAACCTCCTCGGGACGAGCCCGCCCGGCCCGCTGCCGTCCGCCCAGACACCGGCCGATGCCGTGATCAACCTGGTCTCGGGCGCGATCATCGCGCCCCTCGGCGAGGAGCTGTTCTATCGCGGCTTCGCCACGACCGCCTGGGTCCGGGGGGTCGGGGTACGGAGCGGGATCCTGCGGGCCGCGCTGCTTTTCGCCGCCGCCCATGTCCTGACCCTGAGCGGAACGCCCCCGGCTGCCCTGATCGCGTTCGCCACCCGCCTGCCGGTTGCCCTTGCCCTGGGCTGGATCTTCGTCCGGCGCGGGTCGCTGGCGTCCTCGTTCGGGATGCATGCCGTGTTCAACGCCATCCCCCTGATCCTGGTCGGCCTGTCCCTGGGCTGAGCCGAGGTGCAGCCGGCGGTGATGGCCGGGTGAGGATCGCCCGATAGGGTTCGCTTTGTTCCCGGCCCCGGACGGCGGAGGAATCGGCGGGCTCCGTTGTTCGGGGTTGGGGACACCAGGCAAGCCGCCCCTGACCCGAGGCCCTGATGACCAATCCCTTCTCGCCGCTGGCCTTTGACCCGGCGACTTCCCGGCGCGCCGGACGGACGTTGCGGGAGCTGCCCGAGGCCGAGCGGCCGCGCGAGCGGCTTGCCCAGCGCGGCGCGGGCGGGCTCAGCTCGGCCGAGCTCATCGCCCTCGTCTGGGGCACCGGCGGCCGGGGCATGAGCGCGGTGAACCTGGCCGAGGAGGCGCTCGCTCGCCACGACGGCCTGACCGGCCTTGCCCGTGCCTCCGACACGGAGCTCGCTGCGATCCCCGGGATCGGCCCGGCCCGGGCCGCCCAGCTGAGTGCTTCTTTCGAGCTTGGTCGCCGGCTGCTGGCGGACTGGCCGTCGGGCCGCTGGATGATCCGGACGCCCCGGGACGTCGCCGAGCGGCTGATTCTGCAGATGGGCCGGCTCGAGCGCGAGGAGCTGCGGGTGGTCCTGCTCAACACCAAGAACGTGGTCCTGCGGGTGGCCACGGTCTACCAGGGCAACGTCAGCTCGAGCCTCGTCCGGGTCGGCGAGCTCTACCGCGATGCCGTCCGGCTCAATGCCTCAGGCCTGATCCTGGTCCACAACCACCCGTCCGGCGATCCGACGCCGTCACCGGACGACCTCCACCTCACGGCCGAGGCGCTGGCAGCCGGCCGGCTGCTGGACATCGAGCTGCTCGACCACCTGGTCATCGGCCATGACGCCTTCGTCTCGCTGCGGGAGCGGGGCGTGGCCTTCGGTCGGTCAACGGTCGGGCCAGGCTAGGGCCGCCCGGCCCGGCAGGCTAGACGGCCTTGACTGCCGCGGTCAGGGCGGCCAGGCCTTCCTTGGCGTCGGCGAAGAGCATCCCGGTCTTGGGGTCGGCGTACAGCTCGTTGTCGATGCCCGCGTACCCCCGGCCCATCGAGCGCTTGATCACGATGATCGACTTGGCGTGGTCGACATCGAGGATCGGCATGCCCGAGACCGGCGACCCGGGATGGCGGGCGGCCGGGTTCGTGACGTCGTTGGCGCCTACCACCAGGGCCACGTCGGCCCGGTCGAACTCAGGGTTGATCTCGTCCATTTCCTTGAGCTGGGGATAGGGCACGTTGGCTTCCGCCAGGAGCACGTTCATGTGGCCCGGCATCCGGCCGGCCACCGGGTGGATGGCGTACTTCACGTCCACGCCCCTGGATTCCAGCAGCTCGGCCAGCTCCCGGACCTGGTGCTGCGCCTGGGCCACGGCCAGGCCGTAGCCGGGCACGATGATCACGCTCTGGGCATAGGCCAGCTGGATGGCCGCGTCGTCGGCCGAGATCTCCCGGACCGAGCCGCCGGCGCCACCGACGGCGGTTCCGGCCGTGGAATCGCCGGTGCCGAAGCCGCCGGCCAGGATGTTGACCACCGAGCGGTTCATGGCGGTGGCCATGAGATTGGTCAGGATCGTGCCCGAGGCGCCGACCAGCGCACCGGCGATGATCAGGACCGGATTGCCGATCACGAAGCCGGCCATTGCCGCGGCCGTTCCGGTCAGCGCGTTGAGCAGGCTGATCACGACGGGCATGTCCGCCCCGCCGATGGGCAGGACCATCGTGATCCCGAAGATCAGGCCGGCAGCCACGATCAGGGCCAGGATCAACAGGCTGGCCGAGGAGCTGAGGGTCAGGCTGCCGGCGGCACCCAGGACGAGGACGACGGTCCCGATCAGCGCGATCAAGGCGATCGCGATCGTCAGGATCCGGCCGCCCGGCACGATGATCGGCTTGCCCGGGATCAGGCCCTGGAGCTTGCCCCCGGCAATGAGCGAGCCGGTGAACGTGATCGAGCCGAAGACGGCGCCGAGGACCACGAAGATCGTGGTCGAGAGGTCCGCCCCGCCGCCGCCGGCCAGCCGGATGAAGTCGTCGATGGCCACCAGTGCGGCGGCCCCGCCGCCGACGGCGTTGAACAGTGACACCAGCTGGGGCATCGCCGTCATCTTGACCGTGCGGGCGGTGTACAGGCCGGCCCCGCCACCGAGCAGGAATCCGACCACGATGATCAGCAGGGCAATGCTGCTCAGGCCCTCGGGCCGCAGGACCAGGTCGACGAACGTCGCGCCAACGGCGATGACCATCCCCGCGGCGCTCAGGCGGTTGCCGTTGCGGGCCGTGGCCGGCGAGTTCATCTGGTGCAGGCCGAGCACGAAGCAGGCCGCTCCGATCAGCCAGGCGAAGTAGACGATCGTGTAGATCCAGGCCTGGCTCATCAGGCCTGGCCCTCGGTCTGGTCACTGGCGGGCTTGGCCGGCACGGCCTTCTTGCGGAACATCTGGAGCATCCGATCGGTCACGACGTAGCCACCGACCACATTCATCGCGCCAAAGACCATGGCCACGAACGCCAGCAGGTAGGTGAACGGGTTGTCGGCCTCGGCGGCGATCAGCATGGCCCCGACCAGGACGATGCCATGGATCGAGTTGGCGCCGACATGAGCGGGGTATGGAGGGTGGCCGGGACCTTGCTGATGACCTCGAAGCCGACCAGGATGGCCAGGACGAACAAGGCCAGCGAGTTGAGCAGCTCCTGGCTCATGCGCCGGTTCCTCCGGCGGCTGGTGCGGCCGGGCGGCGGATCGAGCAGCTTGCGGGTCGCGGCCTGGACCACGGCGCCGCCATGGGTGATGACCGTGCCCGCCGTGATCTCCTCGTCGAAGTCGTAGTTCATCGCGCCTTCCTTGACGAAGTGGAGGAGCAGGGCCGAGATGTTCCGGGCGTAGAACGCGGATGAGCCGGCCGGCATCGTGGCCGGCAGGTTGTCCGGGGCGATGATCGTGACCCCGTTGTCGGTCACGATCGTCTCGCCCACCCGGGACAGCTCGCAATTGCCACCCAGGGCCGAGGCGGCCATGTCGACGATCACCGAGCCGGACTTCATCAGGCCCACCGCTTCCGCGGTGACGAGCACCGGCGGTCGCCGGCCAGGAACCTGGGCGGTCGTGATGACCACGTCCATCGCGCCGATGTAGCCATTGAGCTCGGCCTGCTGGGCCCCTCGCTCCTCGGCCGTCAGCTCGCGGGCGTAGCCACCCGAGCCGGAGGCGTCACCCAGTGACTTGAGGACGAGGAACTGGGCGCCCAGCGACTGGGCCTGCTCCTTCGTCTCGGACCGGACGTCGTAGGCCTTGACCACGGCGCCCAGCCGGCGGGCCGTGCCGATCGCCTGGAGGCCGGCCACGCCGATCCCAAGCACGAGGACATTGGCCGGCTTGGCCGTGCCGGCGGCCGTCGTCAGCAACGGAAAGTAGCGCCCAAAGGCGGTCGCGGCGATGAGGACGGCCTTGTAGCCGCCCACGTTGGCTTGCGAGCTGAGGGCATCCATCGACTGGGCCCTGGACAACGTGCGAGGCAGAGCATCGAGGCTGATCGCGGTCACGCCGCGGGCCGCGAGGGCGGCCGCCAGGGACGGATCGATCAGGGGCTGCAGGAAGCCGACCACGGCCTGGCCCTGGCGGAGCTGGGCGACCTCGACCTCCGACGGCTTCTGGACCTTGAGGATCACGTCCGACTGGCCGTACAGCTCGGCCGTCGACGACGATCCTGGCGCCGGCCTCGGCGAAGGCCGAGTCGGGAATGGCGGCGCCGGCTCCGGCACCGGCTTCCACAAGGACTTCGAGCCCGGCCGCCGTGAGCTTGCCGAGCACCTCGGGTACCAGGGCGACCCGCCGTTCACCGGGCGCCGATTCCCTGGCGACACCGACCTTCATGAGCACCACCTGTCCATTGACGGGTCGAGAAATGGGGACTGACGCTCGACAGGATACCCGGGCTTGGCGGCGTCCGTGGCCGGGCCTTGGTTGCGGCCGGGTTGCGTGCGGCCGGGCCCTGGCCTGGTGCGCCGGCGCGCCAATTCGTTGGAATTCCACGCTCGGCATAGCCCAAATGGCTACCTCTGCGACAAGGTCGGCCGAAAGGTCCGAAACCTAGCGTTTCGCCCGTCACCGCAGCAGGAGCTGCTCGAATAGGACGTTCGGGCCATGGCAGGCCAGGCACCCGTCCCAGCATCGTAGGGCGGGCCCACCTGCTCAGGGTGGCCCTCCTCACAGGGAAGTCGGAGAACATGATCCGCCCGTTTCAGCACCGCCGGTTCAAGAGGCCGAACAGCAAGGGCCAGGCGCTGGTCGAATTCGCCTTCGTCTTCCCCCTGTTCATGGTCCTGCTCGTCGGCGTGATCGAGTACGGCTTCCTGATGAACGCCACCCTGGCCTCGAGCTTCGCCACCCGCGATGCCTCGCTGATCGCCGCGGAGGCCGGCAACTCGTCCGGCGCCGACTGCGCGATCCTCAAGAAGGTCGAAGACGACATCAGCGGGCCGTCCAGCGCCGCCAACATCACCAACGTCCAGATCTACTGGGCCGACTCGACGACCGGCGCGATCAAGAGCGGCTACGTCAATACGTACACCCGGAGCACGACCCAGACGATCTCGTGCACGGTCAGCGGCTCGACCTTCACCCTGCCCTACTCCGCGCCGACGATTGGCTATCCGGAGTCGAGCCGGTGCAATGTGATCAGCGGCGCGTCGTGCGCCAGCGGCCACACGGGCCTCGATACGATCGGCGTCCAGGTGACCTACAACTACACCTGGCACACGCCACTGAAGAGCCTGCTCGGCTTCACCGGACCCGGTTGGACGATCGTCAAGTCCAACGCGATGGAGATGGAGCCGGTCCTGTGAGCGTCCTCCGGATGACGGCCCGGCCGTCCAGTGATCCAGGCCGGACCCGCCAGCGCGGGCAAGGCATGGTCGAGTTCGCGGTCATCGTGCCGCTCTTCCTGCTCCTGCTCATGGGCATGCTCGAATTCGGCTTCGTGTTCACTCACAACCTGACCCTCGAGTACGCCACCCGCGAGGGCGCCCGGGCCGGCATCGACGCTTTCGGACGGAAAGCTCGACTCGACGACTTGTGCCTCGATCGACCAGAACATCATCAATGCCGTCACCAAGGTCCTGAAGAGCCCCGGCTCGCCGATCATCGGCTATCCCAATGCCGTGGCCTGGATCAAGATCTGGGACGCCGACAGCACCGGCAGCCCGATCGCCGGCAAGGTCAACACCTGGAACAACAAGAGCGATGGGACCGGCACGTTCCAGCTGTCCGGATCGGCGGCCTGGGACCCCTGCAGCCGGCACAGCGCGACCTGGGTCAGCGGCTCCTGCGGGAGCACCACCTGTCCCGCCCGACTCGATCGGGGTCAGCCTCAGCTACACCTACACCATGGTCACGCCGCTTGGCGCGATCGAGAAGTTCTTCGGGCCGGGCGGCCCGGCCACCCTGACCATGACCGACAAGACGGTCATGTCCCTCAACCCGACCCACTGAGGCGCTGCGATGACCCCCACTGAGGCCGCCGGCGGAACCCGCCGGACCGTCTCGAAGTCGTCGCCGCAACGGCCAGGTCCTGGTGATCTTCGCCGGGGCGATCGTGGCCCTCCTCGGGATCGTGGCGATCGTCATCGACGTGTCCTGGTACTGGGCCAACAGCCTGCGCGTCCAGCGGGCCGCCGACGCGGCCGCCCTGGCCGGCGCCATCTACCTGCCCGGCAGCACGCCGAACGCCTATGCCTTCGCCAAGACCGAGGCGACCAAGAACGGCTACACCGCCGGCGGCGGCACGATCGTCACGCCGCTCCAGGACACGGCCAACGGCGGGACCGACCCGCGCCAGCTCGACGTCACGATCTCGGCGCCGGTCCAGACGTACTTCATGCGCGTCTTCGGGATCAACTCGATCACCGCCAGCCGGACCTCCAAGGCGATCTACGTCCAGCCGGTGCCGATGGGCAGCCCCGAGAACTACTACGGGGTGTACTGCCTGACAACGCCACCGACTCGAACTGCGACGCTTCGACCGGCGTGCCCGATGCAAGCGGCGCCGGCACGCTCGCCTCGAAGGGCTTCTGGGGCGCCCTCCAGTCATCGGGCGACCTGCACAACGAGGGTGACGCCTTCACCCCCTATAACGACACGCTCAACCCGGGTTCGAACACGGCTGGCGGCACCAACCCCGACTACGACTCGGTGCCCTACAACTACGAGGTCGTGGTGCCCGCCAACGGCGGCGCCGTGTACATCTTCGACCCAACGTTCTGCCCGGTCGGCGGGGGCTTCGGCACCGGTGATCACTACAACGCCGACAACAGCCGCCAATATGGTGGGACAGCCGGCAAGTACTACTCGGTTTCGACCTACTACACCCTGTTCAACACCAACAACACGTCCTTCTCCACGGCGGACGATACCCAGGTGGCTGCGTCGGGCAGCCTGTTCCAGCAGGAGTTCCAGCTGGACAACAGTGCGACGTACGGGACGCCGTCGGGCCCGAAGGTGGCCGACACCAGCACAGACGGCAAGACCGCGGTCGACTGCGGGGCCGGCGCGATCGCGAGCCCAGTGGTCGGTGGCTACTGGCACAACAAGTGGTGGCCGCTGGCCACCGGCCTGGCGGCCGGCACCTACCGCGTCCAGGTCCAGTCGGCTTCGGTCGGCGCGGTCAACTGGAAGGCCCAGGCCGAGAACGCCTGGTCGATCGAGGTCACCGACGGTGGCGGAACCTCGCCCGAGGTCCATGGCCTGGGCCGGATGGCCGGCTACAACATCCTGGGCAGCGGCTTCCAGCGAATGTACCTGGCCCAGATCGACCAGACGGCCGCGGGCAAGACGATCGAGATCGACCTGTTCGACCCGGGTGACGTCTCGGGCAATGCCTTCCTGCGCGTGCTCAGCCCGGATGGCAATGCCTACAACTACGCCACGTTCGACTACAGCACGACGCCAACTGCGCGTCGGGCAACAGTGACGCCTGCTCGGGGACCGGGCGAACCGTCGTCCAGACCGCAAAGGGCGGCTGCGAGCTCGTTCAACAACACCTGGCTCAAGATCCAGATCCCGCTGCCATCGACCTACGGCTCGACGGGCCTGACGCCGGCTGGGGAGACCCAGTCGGGCTGGTGGAAGATCGAATACCAGGTTGCCGGCGGTAATGACACGACGACCTGGGAGGTCAACGTCCTGGGCAACCCGGTCCACCTGGTCGTGCCCTGACCTCACGTCCCGGCGGAACGTGTCCCTAACCCGCCCTCCTAGTCGAGTGTCCCCCGTGCACCTTCACGCGAAGATGACCCATGGCCGCCCGTCCGTCCAACGACGCCGGACCAAGAGCCAGACCGGCCAGGTCCTGGTCATCTTTGCCGGCGCGATCATTGCCCTGATCGGGATGGTCGCCATCGTGGTCGACGTGTCCTGGTACTGGGCCAACAGCCTGCGTGTCCAGCGCGCGGCCGACGCGGCCGCCCTGGCCGGCGCGGTCTACCTGCCCGGTCAACACGACCGACGCCTACGCCTTCGCCAAGACCGAGGCCACCAAGAACGGCTACACCGCCGGCAGCGGCACGACCGTCACCCCGCTCCAGGACACGGCCAACGGCGGGCAGGACCCGCGCCAGCTCGACGTGACGATCTCGGCCCCGGTCCAGACGTTCTTCATGCGCGTCTTCGGGATCAACACGATCACCGCCAGCCGGACGTCCAAGGCGATCTACGTCCAGCCGGTGCCGATGGGCAGCCCGCTGGCCTACTACGGCGTTGGCTGCTTCGACATCAGCGCCACCCACCCGACCTGCACGCACAGCCGGCAACAGCAACGGCACGAGCGGCGTGGTCTCCGCACCTGTCGGGACCCTCGCAGCTCAACAGCCAGGGCTTCTGGGGCTCGGTCCAGACCCGCGGCGGCAACCAGGGCAACGGCGATGCCTATTCGCCCGAGAACAACAAGGGCGGCGGCAGCAGCAACGCCGCTACGACCCCAACGGCTACGAGTACGACGTCACGACCACGGCCGGTGGGGGAGCATCTACATCTACGATCCGACGTTCTGCGCTATGGGCTCGAATCGCCACCGGCGGTACGTACGGCGCGGGCGACCACTGGCTGGCCGGCACCAACCCGGTGTCCACCTACTACTCGGTCTACAACACCCATGGCACGACCTGGTGAGACGGCGACGACACCCTCGTCGCCAGCTCGGGGACCCTGTTCGAGAACCAGACCCAGTCGGACCAGACGAACGGCGGCCCGGCCGGCACGGCTTGACCAACTGCGGCCGCGAGTGCCTACCCACGACGCCTGGTGGCTGGTCGGCTCAGGGAACGGCGGAGCGACGGCCAGCGCCCTGGCCGCCGGGACCTACCGGGTCCAGATCAAGCACGACCAACCAGTCCGACTCATCGATCAACGCCAGCACCAACGCCGAGAACATGTTCTCGATCATGGCCACCGGTGGCGGCTCGCCCTCGGTCCATGGCTCCGGCCGGATGGCCTCGTACAGCAACCTGGCTCGCGGCACCCAGAAGTTCTACCTGGCCCAGATCGACCAGACCGCCGCCGGCAAGACGCCTCGAGATCGACCTGTTCGACCCGGGCGACGTGAGCGGCGGGTCGTGGCTGCGGGTGCTCGATCCGGATAACAATGCCTACACGGCCGCGACGTTCTCGTACACGGCCAATTCGAACGCCGTGTCGGGTCATACATCGGGCTCGAACGTGACCTGCATCCAGGCCAACGGCGGTAGCACGACGGGCCTCACCCCGCCCGCCGGCTGCCCCAACGCGACCTCGGGCGGCAGCTTCTACAACAACTCCTGGATCACGATCCTGATCCCGCTGCCGTCGACCTACGGCTCGGTCGGCCTGACCCCAGCGGTGAGAGCCAAGCTGGCTGGTGGAAGATCGAATACACCGTCGGCGGCGGCAACGACCTGACCACGTGGCAGGTCAACGTCCTGGGCAACCCGGTCCATCTCGTCGTGCCGTAACCCCGGCCGAGTTCAGTCTCGTTCCGGGCGGCTGGGTGCTGCGCGGGCAGGCGTCGTCCCGACCGGGTGCCGCGCGGTATATCTAGTAGATATCCTCGCGGAGAGACGGCCGGCCGGGTCAGCAGCGGGAATCAGCACGCAGAGCTCGGCCGCAACCGCGATCCGGACCTGACCGGCCCAGCCTCGCTGTCTGGCCGGGTGCCATTCAGTACGGCAGTCTGCCTATTGTTCGCGCTCCCCGCCCGGGCAGATAGTCCGCGCCTGCGCTCGGCCGTCCTTGTGGACGGCGGCCGCAGCGCAATGGCCCGCCACGCTCGAACATGCCGACCCCAGACCGCCGACTTCGTCACCGGCCGACCGACCGATCCACCCCGGATGGCCAGGCCCTGGTCGAGTTCGCCCTGGTCATCCCGATCTTCCTGCTCCTGCTGATGGGCCTGGTCGAGTTCGCCTTCCTGATGAACGGCCTCCTCTCGATCAACTACGCCTCGCGCGATGCGGCCCTGATCGGGGCGGAGGCGGGCAACGGGGCCGGGGCCGACTGCCAGATCCTGCGTAAGGTCGAGTTGGATGTCAGTGCACCGGCCAGCGCGGCCAACATCACCGAGGTCCAGATCTATCGAACCAACAGCAGCGGCCAGCTCCTCGACACGAACGGCGACGTGACGAGCGGCCCGGGCCAGTCCGTCGACACCTACAGCCGGACCGGATCCACGACCTGCACGTTGGCCGATGGGACGAGCCAGACCGTGCCATACACGCTGGTGGGCACGCCAACCTATCCCGATACGGCTCGCTGCAACGACATCGAAGGCACGGCTGAGGGCTGCCAGGCCGGTCACCCGGGCCTCGACACGATTGGCGTCGCGATCACCTACCACGACACCTGGCGGACGCCGCTGCATGCCCTGCTGGGCCTGCTCGGCAACGGTTGGACGGTGACCTCGTCGAACCCGATGCGGCTGGAGCCGGTCCTGTGAAGGGGCGCAACCGAAGCCGCTTGTCCACCGGCGCAGCCGCGGTCAGGGCTTGGTCGAATTCGCCCTGATCCTGCCCTTGTTCCTGCTCCTGCTGCTGGGCATGATCGAGTTCGGGTTCGTCTTCAGCCACGACCTGACGATCGAGTACGCGACTCGTGAAGGGGCCCGCGCCGGCTCGGCCCTCGACAACGGCGGCGGGCCGCTGGGCTGCCCCGGCTCGGCCGCCTGGAAGAACGTCGATCCCCTGGTCATCGCCGCGGTCGAGCGGGTCCTGACTTCACCCGGCTCGCAGGTCGTGATCGCCAACGTCAGCCAGATCGTGATCTACAAGGCCGATCCCACGACCGGCGCCAACAACCAGGGCCGCCAGGACGTGTGGACCTATGCACCGGGAGCCGGCCCCGTCCCGCCCGGCGACACCAAGCCCCTCGACTTCGTCGACGCCGCCTATCCCGGCGGGGATGCCTGGCAGGCGTGCAGCCGGAGCAATGTCGCGCCGGCCATCGACTCGATCGGCGTGAGCGTGACCTACACCTACCACTTCCAGACCCCGCTGGCCACGATCGAAGGCTTCTTCGGCGGCGGCACACCCAGCCTGACCCTGACCGACAAGACCGTGATGCAGCTCAACCCGAGCTCGAGCTAGACGGCCGATGAGGATGACCCGATCTCGACTGCCCGCGCGAGCCGGGGCCAGCGCGGCCAGATCCTGGTGATCTTCGTCGGCGGAATCGTGGTCCTGCTCGGCTTCTGCGCGATCGTCGTCGACGTGTCCTGGTACTGGGCCAACAGCTTGCGGGTCCAGCGGGCGGCCGACGCGGCCGCCCTGGCCGGGGTGATCAGCCTGCCCGCCGACGTCGGCGGGGGCGAGGCCATCGCCGCGACCGCGGCCGGCCAGAACGGCTACAGCTGACCAACAGCTGCAAGGCGGATGGGGTGAGCCCGGCCGTCGTACCGGGCATGTGCGCCTATCCCGACCAGGCCAACGACCGGCAGCTCGACGTGACGATCTCGGAGCCGGTCAACACGTTCTTCATGCGCGTCTTCGGGATCGACTCGATCACCGCCACCCGGACCGCCAAGGCGGTCTATGTCCTGCCGGTGCCGATGGGCAGCCCCAGAGCTGGTACGGAGTTGGCTGCCTGAAGACGCCCAGCGGTGCCCAGCCGGTCTGCACGACCGCCAATTCGAACGGCCTGAGCGGCATTCCCGATGCGACCGTCGCCACCCCCAGCCCGCCGAGCGGGCCGTCCGCTCCGAGCAGCTGCCCAGCCAGGGCTTCTTCGGGGCGGCCATCACGAAGGGCGGCGATGCCTCCAACGGCGACGCCTACGACCCCGCCGGTGATGCCGCGCCGGGGGGCCTCCAATCCGAGCTACAACCCGGCCGGCGTCTACTACCAGGTCGTGATCCCGGCCGGCGACGGCAACGGCTCGGTCCATGTCTTCGACCCCGGCTTCTGTCGCGGTGGACTCGGGTGACAAGGCGCCCGGGGACAGCAAGGGCAAGTAGGGGCGTCGGGCGGGGACCACTGGATCAGCGGAGCGGGCAAGAAATCCGGTGTCGACCTACTACAACCTGTGGAACACCCACGGCAACCCGTTCGCCACGAGCCAGTTCTCGCTGGTGGCCCAATCCGGCTCGCAGTGTCGAGGCCAACACGGGCGGCGACCCGGCGCTGGACTACACCGGCAAGACCGGGGGCCGTGCCAGCGACCGCCAGTGCCCCGATCCTTTCCACAGACGCCTGGTGGACGCTCGGGCTTCGGGCCTGCCCACGGGGACCTACTACCTGCAGGGTCACAGACAACCAAGGTGGGACACAAACAGAAGAACGGGGGCCAGAGAGACATCCTCGACGGCCGGGGCGTCAACGCGCAACGTGAACGCCGGAGGAGAACATGTACCTCAGCTCGAGGTGACCGCCGGCGGGACCGCCAGCGCCCAGAGTCTACGGGGCCGGTTGGATGGTGGCCTACAACAACGTGGCCGGGCGGAGACCAGCGCTTCTACCTCGCCCAGATCCAACCCCAGCGTCGGCAAGACCCTCGAGATCGACCTCTTCGACGTTGGCGACGTCGAGCGGCGCGGCCACCTTGTACGTGGAGGATCCCGACGGCAACGTCTATGGCAACCCGACCTTCGACTACACCGGCCGACGGCCAGTGCGACAACTCGATCGCGGGGAACTGCCAGGGGAGCCGGCGTCATGCAATCACGGCCACCCTGGCCAACGGCGACCACCCGTTCAACGATGCCTGGCTGACGATCCTGATCCCCGCTGCCCAACACCTACGGCAGCACCGGCTTGACCCCGCTGGGCGAGTCGGAGGCCGGCTGGTGGAAGATCGACTACCAGGAGTCGCGGCCAGCATGCCGTCGAGCGACACGACCACCTGGCGGGGTCAGCGTCCGGGGGAAACCCCGTCCACCTAATCGTCCCCTAGGCGGGGACGGCACCCGGGGCTGATCCTCGCTCGCGGTTGGTCAGGCCTCGGCCCGGGTCCTGTTGCCCGCGCCAGATCAGGTTCTTCGGGTCCATCAGGACCAGGACGCCCCAGGCCAGGCCCACGAATGGCCCGGCGGGCTCGCTGACCCCGAGGAGGGTGGCGAACGCCCCGAAGACGGCCCATCCGGCGAAGAACCACAGAACCGCAGAAACGATGCGTAGCTTCATGGCCCAAGCGTCGGGCTTTCGCCTGGGCCCGGAAACGGGAGAGTCGTACCGGCGAGGGGTGACCTTCGTCGCCGATGGGCCCTGGCTAGCCCGGTGCGCCTTGGCAACAGGAAGCGCGATCCACGCTCGGGGTGGCCCTTCCAATCAAGGTTGACTGCAAGGTAGGCTCCCTAGTCTTCGGCTCCTCACCAGGACGAAGGTCCTATGAAGCGGCGGTGGCTCCGACCGGACCATCGGCGCCGCCAACCTACCGGCGCTTCCATTGCCCTGACGAAACGACGGAGATCATGCATCGCCTGACCGGCACCAATCGACCCACCGACCCCGCGTCTGGCGCCGAGCCGGCTGGAGGTACCCCGCGGCGTTCCCGCCGGGGACACCGCTCGCGCGGGCAGTCCCTGGTCGAATTCGCGGTCGTCCTGCCGGTCTTCCTGCTGATCCTTTCGGGCGTCCTCGACTTCGGGTTCCTGCTCTACTCGCGGATCACCGCGATCAACGCGATCAAGGAAAGCGCCCAATGCGGCAGCACGGGCCTGTGCACCGTCGACGGCGCTGGCCAGCCGGTCACGTGGAGCACGATGGTCACGGCCGCGGGCAGCCGTGCGACCGGCGATGGCCTTTCGGTCACGCCCACGTTCGCCTGCATCAAGCCGATCAGCAGCTCGCTGGCCTGTCCCTCGGCGGGTTCTCTCGGCAGCACATCGATGCAGACGCTTGCCAACAATCAGGACGCAGTCCAGGCGACTGCCACCTACCAGTACCAGACCTTCTTCCCGCTCCTGTTCGGAACCAAGATCAACGTGAGCGTGAGCACCGAGATGGTGATCTTCCCGCCGCCACCGCCAAATTGAGGCGCAATCCAATGGCACTTCCCTGGGCCTCCCGGCGGGCGCGCCGCAGCCGACCCATCCGGCGCTCACGGACGCGATCGAAGTCGGGGCCAGTCGCTCGTTGAGTTCGCGGTGGTCTTTCCGATCTTCATCCTCGTCCTGTTCGGGGTCATCGAGTTCGGATTCATGCTCTATTCGCAGATGACGGTCAGCAACGCAGCCCGCGAAGCCGCCCGGGTCTCCGTGGTCGATCCCGACCCATGCTCGATCCAGGACCTGGCCAACGCGACCGCCCGAGCTGCGGCTTCGGGCCTGAATGCGACCTATTTGACCGTGACGGGGGTCGTCGCCAGCACCGGAGCGCCCGCCAACTGCACCACGGCAAAGCAGGGCGACGCCGTCACGGTGACGGTGAACTACACGTACCACACGTTCTTTCCGCTCTTCTTCGGAGCGACCTTCTCCCAGAGCCAGAAAGTCCAGATGGCCCTGTGGTAGGGCCCGCTCGATCAACCAAACCGCATCGCGGTAGGGAGTAGTCACGATGTTCCATCGGGCCAAGCGCGAGCATGGCGAGCACGGACAGATCATCGTTCTGTTCGCCCTTGCGCTCGTCGTCATCCTTGCCTTTGCCTCGATCGTCGTCGACATCGGGATGCTCCGAAACGACCGCCAGAACCTGGCCAATACGATGGATTCGGCCGCCCTGGCCGGCGGCACGGTGCTCCCGGTCAGCGGGGCGACACCCCAACCCAACGGCACCAGCAACTATCTGACGGCGGTCAGCCTGATCCAGGCAACCGTCACTACGAACTACCCCGGGTTGACCCTGCCGTCGATTGCCAACGGCGGAATCACGTTCCGCTGCCTCATCGGCGTCCTCCCCAGCGGTGCGCCTGACATGGCCCAAATCACGCCGGAGAAGGTCTGCGATCCAACCCACGCCGTGGGCCACACCCCGGTTGCCAGCGATTTCACCGGCGCCGGTCCGACGCGATCCTCGAATTGCCGGCCGGATCTCGGCGATACCTGCAACGTGGTCCTGGTGTCGGGCGTGGCGACCCAGGCCTACGGCTTCGCTCGCGTTCTGGGGATCAACTCCGGGTCGACCGGGACGGTCCAGTCGGCCGCCTGCAATGGCCCGTGCGGCGCATCGCCGGTCGTGCCTGTCGACCTCGTGGTCATCCTCGACCGAACCGGCAGCATGGCCGACGGGAGCAACGACGTCGGGGCAAAGATCCAGGCGCTGCAGGCTGCCGCCAAGGCCGTGCTCGGTGTCTACGACCCGTCAATTCAACGCGTTGGGCTGGCCCTGACCGGGCCCGGCAAGGTGTCCGCGAACGGCACTCCGGTGTCCGCCTCGTGCTCCCCCGGTAGTGGAACGTCGGTTGGCGTCGGCGACGACAACAACTTCACCGCCCGCACCACCCTGACCGCGAACGTGACCGCGACTGCCACCACGATCAAGGTCCCGACGACGGCCTACAGCGTGACCTTCCCGAGCAGTGGCAACTTCAGCATCACCGTGACGACGACCGATCGCTTTGGCAACGCTGCATCGGAGCAGATGATGGTCACCGGCGGCCAGGGCACGACAACCTGGACGGTGACCCGCGGGATCAACGGCTCGACCAAGGCAGCTCATAACAGCGGCGACGAAGTCGACCTGACCGACGGCTGGACGCCGGACGTCAGCCCGACCCACAACACGGTGGGCATGTGGGTCCCGGTCGGACTGAGCGGAACGGATACCACCACCCCACTGCCGAATCCGAATGGCGCGCCAGGCACCTATTCAATCGGTGGCGTCGTCCAGAACACCAGCACGATCGTGAAGGCGATCAACTGCATCAGTGCCTTCTCGGATGGGACGAATCTGGCCACGCCGATCCAGATGGCCCAGAAATACCTCGACACCTATGGTCGGAAGAACGTCACCCAGGGAATCATCCTCGAGACCGACGGCCATCCCCAGGTCGGCTTCAACCCGGGTGATCAGTTCAACACCAACGCCACGTACACCTGCAAGGCGGCGATCAACGCGGCCTTCGCAGCGAAGGCCGATAAGACCAACAGCCCCAGCGGCATCCAGATCTTCACGATCGGCTATGGCGTCGATTCCTCCAGCAAGTGCCCCACCTTTACGACCGACACGACCAGGGACAACAACTCGTACAACATGTACGAGGGCACCGATAGCTTCCTGGGGATCAACTGGTCGAATAAGCCGGCCGGGACGATGCTCCAGGACATGGCCACGGATGCCCAGCACTACTTCGACAATCCGCCGTCGTCACAGCTGGCGTCGGTGTTCACCCAGGCGGCCGTCCTGCTGTCGCACAGCGGGCTCCACCTGATCCAGCCGTACCCGGCGCCGATCGTCAAGAGCATCAGCCCAACCTCAGGCCTGGCTGCCGGCAATACGAGCATCACGGTCACGGGCGAATACTTCACCGGGGCGACAACGGTCCAGGTTGGAGGACAGGCCGTGGCATTCACCTTGGTCAATGACACCACGATCACCTGCAAGACCCCGCCCGGGGTAGTTGGCAAGACCGTTGATGTCATCGTGACCACCGGTGGGGCAGCTCGCCGCCGGCAACCGGGGATCACTTCACCTACAACTGACACCCGCGGGCGCTGGTCCGCCCGGAGCCCACGCAGTACGAACGGAGCCGTCGGTACTACCGGCGGCTTCGTCGATTCCGGAGCCTGGGTCATTGGTCCCGGTGCCCGCCGGCAACGGCCGCCGAGGCTGGTGCGGTTCGCTGGAGTCTGCGTGATTGAACGGCGTTCGCTCGTAACTAAGGTACTGGTACGAGGGTCACAGACCGGCTCGACCCCCTCAAGCTTCCTTCCTTCATTTCATTCGCCGGATCATCCAGGAGCACCATGTCACCCTCGTCACGGACCTTCCGGGATGCGACTCGAGCCCGCCAGGTGGCGGGTTCCGTCGCGGCCCTCATCTTCGCCGTCGCCGCGGTGCCGTTCTCGACGGGCGCGGTTTCGGCGGCCAGCTCGGCCCACGCCGTGTCCGACACCGGCTGCGGCGTCGTGCCGCTCGACGTCGAGCTCGTCATCGACCGATCCGGCAGCATGGGCCAGAACGCCTCGGGCACTCCGCCCCAGGTCCGCATGGTCTACGCCAAGGCCGCCGCGCACGACCTGGTCAGCACCCTCGATAGCGAAGGCGGCGTCGGCGGCTCGGGTCGCCATCACGTCGGGCTCTCGTCCTTTGGCAATGGCAACGCAACCACCAACCTGGCCCTCGGAACGTCGAGCGCATCGGCGGTCGGCAGCGCGATCGACGGCCTGGCGGCCAACGGCGACACGCCTCTTCGCCAGGGCATGGCCAAGGGCGCTGCGGACATGACCGCCCACAAGCGGACCACCGCCGACGACCTTTCCGTCCAGCACGTGATCATCTTCGTGTCCGACGGTCGCCCGAACCCCGACAACACCGGCGCCAGCGGCGCCCGGCCGACCGCCCAGAACATCTCGGACTTCCTCGACTCGGCCGACGCCGTCTACTCGATCGCGATCGGCCAGGGTGGCAGCGGCTCGAATGCGGTCGACCTGCCCCTGATGCAGTCGCTGGCCAAGCCGGCCGCGAACTACTTCCACGTCGTCAATGGCAGTGACCTGGCGGATGTCTTCAGCCAGATCACCTCCGAGATCACCTGCCGGCCGGCGATCGAGATCCACAAGCAGGCCAGCGTGACCAGCCTGCCCGCCGGTGGCGGCTCGGTTGGCTACACCTACGCGGTCTCGAACGTGGGCAACGTCGCCCTGACCAACGTGACCGTCACGGACGACCACTGCGCCCCAGTCGGCTACGTATCGGGTGATGCCAATGCCAACAGCGCCCTGGACCTGGCCGAGGTCTGGTCCTTCAGCTGCTCGGCCAACCTGACCGGCACCACCACGAACATCGGCACGGCCCATGGCTGGGACGGCAACACCGAGGTCACCGACGCCGACTCCGCCACGGTCACCGTGGCTCAGCCGACCCCGACCCGACCCCGACCCCGACGCCCACGCCTACCCCAACCCCGACGCCCACGCCTACCCCAACCCCGACGCCCGACGCCCACCGCCCACGCCAACCCCGACTCCCACGCCCACGCCGACTCCCACGCCCACCCCAACCCCGACCCCGGTCGTGACCCCCACGCCGGTTCCGACGCCCACGCCCACGCCTACCCCAACGCCAACCCCCACGCCGACGCCCGTCGTGACGCCGACCCCGACCCCGACTGGCACCGCCCTGCCGACGGACCAGCCCAGCGCGTCGCCGACCGGCGGCGTCCAGGGAGCCACGGCAACGCCGCGGGTCACTCCTCCGTCGACCAGCACGGTTGACACCACCAAGCCCGGCAGCTCGTCGTCAAGCCTTGGCTTCCTGATGATCCTGTTCGCGGTCGTGGCCCTCGTCGTCGGGTTCGCCCCGATGGCCGGCAGCCAGAAGCCGACCGGCCGGCGGGCTCGCCGCCGCTGATCGCCCATCCGTTCGCGGTCCCCGAGACCGAACGAAGCGGGGCACGTCTTCTGAGGACGTGCCCCGCTTCCATGTCTGTCGCGGCGGGCTCAGCCGAGCCCGGGCCTCAGTGCACGGATTCGATCGTGCCCATCAGGCCATGCGACTCATCGCCGATCCCGGCGGTGAAGAACAGGGTCGTTGGGGTGCCGGCCACGCCGTCGCCGAAGCGCAGGCCCCACAGGCCGTTGATCGCGATGACGTTGCCGTCCTCGTTGCGGAGCTGGCCGTCAAAGTGACCGGTGCTCGGGTTGTAGGCGTTGATCGCGCCGTCCCCGAAGTTGCCCACCAGCAGGTCACCCGAGAAATGGCCGAAGCCGGCCGGTGCCCAGGCCAGGCCCCACGGGGAGTTGAGGTGACCCTTCGAGGCGAGCCGCTGGAGCAGATGGCCGCGCAGGTCGTAGACATCCACGTAGCCGTGGCCGGCACCGGCCACGTCGTCATGCTTGGCCGCATCCTGCTTGGCATAGGTCACGTATAGCCGCCCGCCGATGTTCTGGATGTTGAACGGCGCATAGCCGGCCGGAATGGCCGAATCGCGGAAGGCGCCGCCCCAGTGGACCATCTTGTACTTGCCGTTGAACACGTCGATCGTTCCAGCGCGGAAGTTCGCCGCGTACAGGAAGTCGCCGGTCGGATCGGTGGTGATCGCCAGGCCCTTGTAGACGGCATTCGGCACCGTCACTCCGACCTGCGCCCAGACGGAGGGTGCGGGCGCCGGGACGCCCGGGTTCCAGCCCGTGATCGAGCCGGTCTCGGTGGCGAAGATGAACAGCGGCGGTCCATGGAACTTGCCGCTCGAGATGTCGAAGTTCCTGGCGTCGTTGAAGACCTGGCCGGTCGGAGCCCCGGTCGGAATGCCCACGACCAACGGGACCGGCGTGAGGGCACTTCCGGCAATCGCGCCCCGATACAGGGTCGTGACATTGCTGCCGTTATCGGAGACCCAGATCGGCGTGGCCGGGCCGGCGGCCATGCCCCACGGGTTGACCAGGTTCGGATCCGTGAGCCGGGCCACGCCCGGGATGTCCGAGACAAGGTTGGTCTGGTGATAGTCGTTCGGGATCGCCCCCAGGCTGGTCGTCGCGCCCTGGACGCCGCTCAGTCGGGTGGTTGCGCTCGCTGGTGCGGCAACTGCCAGGACCAGGGCGGCCGCCGCGGCCAATGCGATGGCGCGGCGCGTGAGGGCCCGCTCGTGGCTGGGGACCCCCGTCGGTGCGCCTGCTCGAGCCGTCGGTTGCTCGGTCATGATCGCCTCCTTCTGGAACGCGTCGGGCACGTTCGGCCACGGACGCATAGGGATGGATACGATCAGGCCGGTTGGGCGGTTTGGGTCCGTCCGGTGGAGTCCGAAGCCTAGATCACCCGATCCCGGGTCAGGCCGGCCACGGTCGGGCTGCCGAGGAGGGCCATGGCGATCCGGACCTCGGTCTCGAGGATCTCGATGCAGCGGATCACGCCGGCCTGGCCGCCGGCGGCCAGGGCATAGAGGTAGGGCCGGCCGATGAACACCGCCCGGGCGCCCAGGGCGAGGGCGGTCACGACGTCCGTGCCGCGCCGCACACCGCCGTCGAGATAGACCTCGGCCCGGCCGGCCACCGCCGCAACGACCGCCTCCAGGGCATCGATGCTGGCCGGCGCGCGATCGAGCTGGCGGCCGCCGTGGTTCGAGACCAGGATCCCGGCCGCGCCATGCTCCACCGCCCGAACGGCATCGGCCGGATCGAGGATGCCCTTGACCACGAGAGGCAGGTCACTCAGGCCACGCAGCCAGGCCAGGTCGTCCCAGGTCAGGCCGCCGTCGATGATGTGGCCGAACGAGCTCCGCTCCGTTGCGGCCGAGCCGACGTTGGGCAGGAGGCCCTCGTCGAGGAGCGGCTCGCGCAGGTCGCGCTCGCGGTAGCCCGCCGTCGCGAAGTCCACGGTCAGCAGGATGGCGTCGTAGCGGGCCGCGACCACCCGTTCGACCGCGGCAGCCGTGGCCGCGCGGTCCTTCTGGACGTAGAGCTGGAACCAGCGCGGCCCCGGGCCGACGGTTGCGATCTGCTCGATCGAGCGATTGGCAAAGGACGACAGGCAGAACAGCAGGCCGGCGTTCGAGGCCACCCGGGCCGGGACCAGCTCGCCATCGCGGTGGGCCAGCCCCTGCATCGCGGCCGGAGCAAAGCCGAAGGGCAGGGCAACCCGCCGGCCGAGCAGGGTGGTGGAAGGGTCAACCTCCGACACGTCGACCAGGACCCGGGGGAGGAGCCGGCGCCGGGCGAAGGCCGCCTCGTTCTCGCGCAGGGTCAGCTCGTCGAATGAGCCGCCCGCGTAGTAGGCATAGGCCGCCGGGCTCAGGCGCTCGCGGGCCAGCTCCTCGAACTCGCGCAGATTGGCGATCGTGGCCATGGCCGAAGTGTAGGAGAGCCGCTGGCGCGTCGAGGCCGTGGATCGCTCGACCGCGTGGCTAGAATGGGCGCCTCAGGCGGAAGCCCGCCCCCGGCGCTCGCCGCGGGCCGTGCCGCGCGCCACCGGGGAGGAGCGTTCAAGGCGTGAAGACCCGAGCATTGCTCGCCGGCGCCGCGCTGGGCGGCGCCTGGATCGTGGCCCAGCGGCTGACCGCCCAGCGAAGGGCCGCCTTCCCATCGGGTCCGCTCGCCCTCAGCGCCGACGACGCCCAGGGCTATGCCGAGATCGTCGCCGCCCGTTCCCGGCCCAGCCGGCGCGACCTGGCGGTGTCGTTCGCACCATCGACCGCAACGAACGTGGAGCCGCTCCTCCACGGCAGCCGCTACTTCCCGCGGATGCTGGCCGACATCGCGGCGGCCAGCTCGTCCATCCACCTCTTGATCTACGGCTTCCAGGCGGGTGAGATCGGGACGCGCTTCCGCGACGCCCTCGTGGCCCAGGCCGCCCGGGGGGTCGAGGTCCGCCTCTCGGTCGACGAGGTGGGCAGTGCCGTCCACCTTGGTTCCCGGGCCCTGTATACCGAGCTGGCTGCGGCCGGCATCGAGATCGTCGTGAACCAGGGCCTCTTCCTGGACGTTGAAGGCGCGCTTGGTGGTCCCCACTGGATCGACTGGCGGCTTGACGACTTCATGCACTTCGACCACCGCAAGATGCTGATCGTCGATGGCAAGCTGGCCTACGTCGGCGGCACCGGGATCGAGGACCACTACAACGACGAGCGGTTCTACGACACGATGGTGCGCCTCGAGGGCCCCCTCATCGCCCAGCTCCAGGCGCTCTTCCTGGCCACGTTCCGGCTCCACGACGGCAAGCTGCCGACCGAGCCTGGGGCCCTCGATCACCTCTTCCCGCCGCTCGAGGCGGGCGCCAGCGCCGTGCCGGCGACCGTGCTCGCCAACGTCCCCGGCGAAGGGCACCATCCGATCAGCGACGCGATCGAGCGACTCCTCGAGGAGGCTCGAGAGCGGATCGATATCGTCAATCCATACATCAGCGATCACGCCATCCTGGAACGCCTCCAGGCAGCCGCCGACCGCGGGCGTCCGGATCCGGATCATTGCCCCCGGCAAGCCCACCCCGCCCTATCCGGCGGCCGCGTTCCGCCACCACTACGAGCGCCTGCTCGGATCCGGGGTGGAGATCCTGCTCCACCCGGCGATGGCCCACGCCAAGGTCGTCCGGGTCGACGATCGTGTGCTGATCGGCGGCTGCAACCTGGATGGCCTCAGCCTGTACCGGAATCTCGAGCTCAACGTCCTGCTCGAGGGCGCGGCCACGATCGAGGCGTTCGAGCGCGAGATCTTCGAGCCACTGGCGGCGGTTTCCAGCCCGGCCACCCTGGTGACCGATCCGCGCGAACGTGCCTGGAACGCCGCGATGGACCTGATCTCGCACTACCTGTGACCGCCGGCTCCGGCGCGACCGGTGGCCCGCCCGGAGGGATTCGAACCCCCGACCTGCTGATCCGAAGTCAGCTGCTCTGATCCACTGAGCTACGGGCGGACTGGCCGATCATAGTCGACCCCCGGCCGAGGCAGAAACCGGTGAGCTGGTCGCTGGCGTAGCACAATCGGCAGGTCGCCACCGCGATCGCATCAACGAGAGGTGTTTTCATGTCCAGCCTTCGATCCGTGGCAGCGATCGTGCTGATCGCCGGCCTTGCCGCGGCCTGCACCAGCTCCGGGGCCGCCACGACCGCGCCCACCCAGGCACCGGTCAGCCAGGCAGCCAGCAGCTCCGCGCCGGCTCCGGCCTCAGCGGGCACCGGCGCCGTGGTCGTGACGTCGGGCACGTCGGACACGCTCGGGGTCCTACCTGATCGGGCCGAGGGGCCTGGCCCTGTACACCCACACCGGCGACAGCCCGACCTCGTCGACCTGCACGGATGCCTGCGCCGTGGCGTGGCCGCCCCTGACGGTCGACGCGGGGAGCCAGGCGAGCGGTGGATCCGGGGTCACGGGGGCCTTCGGGACGCTGACCCGCGCTGATGGGACGACCCAGGTCACCTACCTCGGCAACCCGCTCTACTACTGGAAGGGCGACACCAAGCCGACCGACACGACCGGCGAGGGCGTCAACGGCTTCCTGGTGGCCGGGGTGTCCGGTCCCATCCCGAATCCGAGCAGCTCGGTCAAGCCCCTGAGCCGGTTACTGAGCCCGGTTCGGCCTGACGGCCGCCCCGATCACGGAGCCGACGGGCTCGGGGCGGCATTCCGGCTTGGCCGGGCGACCGGCTCGCGGACGAGCACGGCCGTGTAGCTACCGGCGCCCCCGGTCCCGAACACGAGGGCCGTCCGACCGACGACCAGGTCGCCGGCCTTGATCGCCTGGCCGTTCGACCGGATCCGGGTCGTGGCCACCAGGGCGAACGTCGCGCCCTTGCCGTCTGGTCCGACGATCGTGATCGAGCCGGCGCTGACTGCCGAGATCTGGCCGCGCTCGTAGTGGACGTTGACGTAAGCGCCGCCCTTGGCCTGCACGACCAGGTCGCCCCGGACGATTCGCTTCAGGCCGCCACCGAGGCGGACGGTTGCCGCATTGAGGGCCGCCTCGTCAACCTGGTTGGCGCCGCCCGCGACGCTGCTCGACGCGGCCATGCTCGACCCCGACAGGGCGCTCCACCGGCCGGGCTTGAGGCGGCATTGATGGCCGGCACGGCAACGACTGCCACGAGGCCCATCGCCAGGACCACCGTGGCGATTCGCCGAGCTCCGAACTCGCGCATTGGATTCTTCATCTGGACATGACTCCCGGGGCCGGACGTGCGACCTGAACACCTTCAACGATCAGGGACGTGCGGGTCCGACTCAAGGCGCCGCCGGTAACCGCGTGTAAGCGGAGCGTAAGAACGTGCTCGAATCGAGCGTCGGGCCAGGGCCGCGTCCCGGGTGACGGCCACGCCCGCGGTCCAATTCCGGTATAACGGCAGACGTGCGTCGACACTTCGCCATCGCCGCCTTCGGGATCATTCTGGCCGCCGGCGCGATGGTCGCCAGCCCGTCGCTCAGCGCATCGTCGGTGCCCTTGCCGGCGGGGGCCGTTGCGGAGCCACTGCCGGAGCGTTGGCCGGGACCACGGCCTCCCCCAGCCAGGCCGGCAGCCCGGGGGCCAGACCGCCGGATCAGGGGCGGCGGTCGGTTCGAAAGATGGGGTCGCGGCGGCGGCTGCCCAGGGACTGCCCGGCCACGGCCGCCAGCCGCCGACCTGCTCCGCCGGATCCAGCCACGCCTGAGCGGCTACGTCTGGCCGCTGCCCGCAGGGCCGGATCACGAACGGCTTCGGGCCGAGCTGGTTCGGCGACAACAGGGTCAACGGCGTGCGCTTCCATGACGGGCTCGACATCGCCACGTTCTGCGGCGACCGGATCGTGGCCGCCCACGCCGGGGTGGTCCTGGCGGCCGGCCGCAAGGTGGATCCCGTGATGGGCTGGATCGGCTCGCTCGCTCCGTCGGTGACCCGCCGCGACAAGTACAACCTGTGGGGCGAGCTGCCGATCGTCATCGTCATCGACGACGGCAATGGCTACCGGAGCATCTACGCCCATTTCAGCCAGGTCGTGGTCAAGGTCGGCCAGGTGGTCAAGGCCGGCCAGTTCATCGGCTACGAGGGCCGGACCGGCTTCGCGACCGGCTGCCACCTCCACTACGGCCTGTTCAGCCCCTACGACACCGATCGCTTCGGCCTGCGCGCCGACGTGGTCAAGCGGACGAAGCTGCCGGCGCTCGAGATCGCCCGGATCAACCCGCTCCTGGTCCTGCCGCCCGCGGCCGTCAGTCCAGCCGGTCCAGCCGCTCGTAGCGCCGCCCGATCAGCGACCAGGCGGGTAGACGGCGGAGCGACTCGCTGACCGGAGCGGCCGGCCGTCCGTCGCGGCCCTCGATCGCGAGCAGCGAGTCGGTGGCCGTCGCCTCGGCCGGCCGGGCATCCACGATCGCCAGGTCGATCGCGACCCGGCCGGGCTCGGCTGCGCCGAGGCGGTCGACGAGGGCCTGCGGAAACGCGTCGTCCTCGTAGGCCGCCCGAACCTCGTCGGCTGCCCGCCAGGTCGGCCGGCGGAGGAGGATCCCGCGCCAGGCCGCCGCGATCTCCGGCCGGACCCGGCCGTCGCCCGGCAGCGGCTCGTCGGCGACCGACTCGCCGCGCGCCCAGCGGGCCGCCTGGTGGAGCAGGGCGTACTCGTCGAGGTCGGCATAGGCCGCCAGCGCGTCGACCGGCGAGCCGTCGCCGGCCATGGCCCGGATCGACGGCGCGAAGGCTTCGGCGAGGTCCAGGTCGATCGCCCGGACCGTGCGGTGGAAGTAGACCTGCTCGTACATGAACAGGCGCGCCGACAGGAACATCTCGAGCGCCCCAGGCCGGACTCGTAGAGGGTCAGGCCGCGCTCGCTGATGAACGCGTAGCGGCGCAGGCGCTCGACATCGACCGGCCCGACCGCGACACCGGTCAGGTAGGCATCGCGCCGGACGTAGTCGAGGTTGTCGACCGTGAAGACGCCCGACAGGAGCGGCTGGAGCCAGCGGACCCAGCGCGGCATCGTCGGGTCGACGAGGGCCGGCTTCGAGACGAGGAAGGCCACCCAGCGCGGGTCGATCGACTCGCCCGGCGCGAAGGCGTCCCGCTCGGGCACGGCGCCCGGCGCCCGGCGCAGGCCTTGGATCAGCGCCGGCCAGCTCGCGCTCGATGATCAGCTGGCTGAGGTCCTCGTGGCTGAGCCGCTTCGAGCCGGTCCGGCGCGGGTCGGACGGCGCGTCGAAGGCGTCCAGGACGTGCTCATCGAAGAAGTGGGCGAACGGTCCATGGCCGACGTCATGGAGCAGGCCGGCGACCCGGAGGGTCTCGACGACCAGGCCCTCGGACGGGACCGGCTCGCCCAGCGCCTCGAGCGACGAGCGCAGGCTGGGGTACAGGCTGCGGGCCCACAGGCCGGCTTCGTGCATCACCCCCAGGCCGTGCGTGAAGCGGCTGTGCTCGGCGGTCGGGAAGACCCAGCGAGCGCTCTGGAGCTGGCTGATCCGGCGCAGGCGCTGGAGCCAGGCCGTATCGAGCAGGTCGTCCTCGGCGTGGCCTCGGCCGGCAGGCCGAGGGCGGCCGCATCGGCCCGGCTCGAGGCGCTTGGTCAGCTCGATATACCCGTGGATCGGGTCGCTGATCAGGTTCGTGGCCGCGAACGGATGGCGGCGCATCAGGTTCGGTCAGTGCACCGTGAGGGTGGTTGAGGTCAGCCAGCCGGACAGGTTGCCGACACTGTCCCTGGCCCGGACCTGGATCTGCCAGGTGGACCCCGGCGGAGGTTCCGGAAGGTCGTCGCTGACGTCGCGTCGAGTTCGGTCCGGAGGAGGTGCCAGGACCCGCTGTTCGCGCGCAGCTCGAGGTCGTAGCTCCGAATGGCCGCCGTGTGGGTCTGGAGCATCGGCTCACGCGCCGTCCAGCCCCAGTGGACCGGTCGTTCCGGTGACCCACGATTCGGTCCAGCTGGGGATCGGCGATTGTGCTCGGGCCCCTCGAGGAACAGGATCGAGGCGTAGGTCGTGTGGTTGGCCGCCCGGTAGGCGACGCCGATCCCGACGTAGTTGAACGTCTTGCTGGTGATCAGCAGCGCTAGTGGTCGGGGCTGCTCCGCCACAGGGTGTACAGGGCGGTGGCCGCCTGGCCCCGAACGTGGCCGTGGTGTCGGCCGATCGCCTCGCCGCAGCGGTACCAGGTGATCTTCTCGATCACGTACAGGTTGCAGGGCGCAGCCGCCGTAGCTGGTGTGGGTCAGGAGGGCACGGCTGGCCATCCACGCGCCCGGTCCGCGGACCACGCGATCAAGCGGCTGTCGAGCCGGAGCGGGGCGAGGCCTGAGGGCCAGGCGGTCGTTGTTGAGCGAGGTCAGGATCTGGCTGTCCATCGTGCTCGCCGTGGTCACCGCCGGGCTGAAGGCGGCCGTCACGGTGGGCTGGCCCAGCGAGGCCAGGCCGAGGAGCAGGACGAAGATGGCCACCAGGCCGGGTTGCGTCGCGCGGGTCGGGAGGATCATCGACGGGCGGGCAATGGACGGACAGGGTAACCCAATTCCCATCGAGCTGTGCCGGGCTGGCGGTGCTGGCGGCGAGCTCAGGCAGGTCGGTAGCGGGCCGCCGCGGCGGCCAGGATGGTCCCGATCTCGGCCCGCAGCTCGGCCGGCGCGAGGACCTCGACATCGGCGCCCCAGCCCAGGATCCACGAGCGGATCTCGACCGTGCCGGAGACGATCGCCTGCCAGACCAGCGAGCCGTCCTCGGCCGGCTCGACCACCTCGGTCGGGTGCCAGCGGGTCTCCTGGACCCGACCCGCGACGGCCGCCGAGAAGCGCAGCCGGACCTGGCTCGCGGGCTGGTCGGAGATGATGTCCCAGGCCGCCCCGAGCGAGCCTTCGATCGCCTCTTCGGACGGGGGCTCGAACCGGTCGGTCGTGGGCGTGACCGACTCGATCCGATCGATCTTGAACGTGCGCACGGCCGCCCGATGTCTCGTCGAAGCCGATCAGGTACAGCGCCCGGGTGGTCAACGACGGCTCGATCAGGTACGGCCGGACCCGCGCCCGCCGGGTGCCCTTGGTCGCGTCGTAGGTGCCCGATCGATAGCGCAGCTCGACGACCCGGCGGTCGGCCCAGGCTCCGGTCAGGCTGCGCATGATCGAGCGCCGGCCGGGATCGGCCGGGCGGAGCCGGGAGAGGAGGTCGACCGAGTCGACGATGTGGCGGGCGAGGACCGGCGGCAGGCCCTCGGCCAGCTTCTGGAAGGCGGCACCGAGGTCGGGGTCGTACTCGTCGGCATAGCGGGCCATCAGGCGCGCCGAGAGGAAGACGGCCATCGCCTCCTCGCGGGTCAGGCTGAGGGCCGGCAGGAGGCCGCTGTCGGCCAGGCCGAAGCGACCTTCCTCGGACCAGATCGGCAGGAGCAGCTCATCCTCGATCGCCTTGAGGTCCCGGTACACCGTCCGCTTGGACATGCCGACCGCGGCCGCGATCTCCTCGGGCGCCGCGCCCCGATCACCGCGACCCTCGAGGAACCGGACGACCCGATAGAAGCGGGCGGTGCGGTCCCGCTTGGCGCTCAGCCGGTCGCGCTCGTCGATGCTCACCTGGGGGTCCTGGTCATGCGGCCGGTGGGCTGATCGTGCGGAACTGGTCGCGCTCGGTCGCGTCCAGGCCGGCCTGGATCACGCCCACGATCCCGTCCCGGCCGAGGGGCTCGGCCTCGCCGCTGACCGAGCTCTGGACCTTGCCCAGCTCGCCGTCGGAGAAGACCCAGAAGTCAAGCTGGCCGCGCCACTGCTTGAGCGAATCGGAGCCCACCAGCCAGGCGACCTGGGGGAAGGCCGCAACGAACGTGGGCCCGTCGATCTCGATCCGGCAGTGGCGCGCCCGGGCGCCCTCGATGAACTCCAGCCCGCGGTTCTCGGCGGCCACCCGGAGGTCGCTGGTGAGGGCCAGCGCCACGACCCGGGCATCGAGTCCGGCATTCGCCACCTGGCCGGGTGGGACGGCGGTCCAGGCGCCTCCGGCGACCTGCTCCCAGGCCACGTCGCCCACCTGGGCCACGCCGAACCGTCCCAGGGCGCGATCGGTCGCGACGTCGGCCGTCCAGCGCAGGTCGGTCCCGCTCCGTTCGCCCGAGAGCTGCAGCTGGCCAACCGGCTGGGTGTCGATCGAAGCGGACATCTGCTCGCTCAGGAGCGCACTGGTCCCGGCCACGATCGGCCCCGTGCAGTCCGGCGGCTGGCGATTGGGATCGGTCGGACCGAACGCCGACGAGGTCGCCGGCCGGTCGCGCAAGGCCAGGTCGTTGGCCACGGCGACGCCGGCGAAGGTCGAGCCGACGATCACGGTCGCGGCGATGCCGAGGGCCGTCCCGCGCGCGACCCGGGCCGTCCGCGACGGAGCCGAAACCCAGGGTCCGCCGGGCGACCCCGAGGCCGGCGAAGATGCTCGTGGCGAGCAGGGCCAGGAGCCATGGATAGGCCACCTCGAGCTGATGGCAGGAGGGTCTGGGCGCCGCCGTTGATGACCTGGTTGAGGACGCTGCCGGTGGCCGGGATCAGGAGCAGGATGGCGCCCACGCCGAGGGTCATGACCCCGAGGAATGTGCGTTCGCCCCGAACCAGCGGCGGCCAGGCGATGGCGGCGGCTCCGATCGCGGTCGGCGCGACCGCCACCAGGCCGACCACGATGTCGATCGGCCCGCCGGGTCGGTAGCGCAAGCAGGATGTAGAGCGCTCCCAGGCCCCATAGGCCCGTCAGCGCCGCTGCGGTCAGTCGAAGCTCGATCATCCGGAAGCGCACGGCCGGAGTCTAGCCCGAGCGGCGCACCTGGCGGTTGCAGCCGCGTCACCCGCTTCGCCGTTCGCTCGTCATGGTCTGCATCAGGACGATGGTCGTGGTGCTGGAGGGTGGTTTGGTTCGGTCTGGGCCGTTGGTGGTGGGTCGGCTGGTGCCGGCTCGTCGGCGCAAGTACTACCCCAAGCAGTACTTACGGACTATCGATCCGGGCCCGGCCCATGGCGACAGTACCGACATCGGGATCCCTTCCCGAGCAGCTCAATCCATCGACCCAGGAGCAACAGGCGGAACGTGGACCATGGCCGATCGTCGTCGCAGCGAGGCGCACGCAACCGGGGCTCGATCCCGGGACGCGGTCTCGTCGCCGGTGGCCGGGGCGGCCTCCGCGGGCGGGTCTGGCTCCAGCACCTCCACGGCCCCGAAGCGAGCGAGGCGCCCGGTCCAGGGCCCGGCGAATCACCTGCCGGCGACCCGGGCGACATATCGGCTCCTCCTCCTGAAGGGCCTGGCGGCTGATGAGGCGGCCAACCTGACGGCCTACCTGTGCGGCCTGCCGGTGAGCGAGTCGCGCTGGACCCTCAGCGAGGTCAATCGACTGCTCTTCCTGCGCGAGCTCCTGCGCTCGGGGCGCTGGGGCCTGGACGGCGAGGAGCGCCGCCTGCACTAGAGAACACACGGGGCGAACCACCGCCCCCGGACCAGATCAAGGTCGAGTCGGCGCTCTCCTCCTCCCGCCCGCTCGATCGGACCACCGAAGCGGCGTCGTGCCTCCTCCCGACGCCGCTTCGGCGATTCCCGGCGATGGTTGTATCTGCCCGGTGCCTCGGAGATGGTGAGGGACCTGCCCGCCCAAGTTGTTGCAATGTGCACTCAGAACAGCAAAACGGCAGTTTCGGGCTGAATTCGCGGGCTGGGCGGCCCGAACGAGGTGCCCAGCGGGGCGATCGAGCGCGATCCATCCCGGTCCACGCTCACGTCGGGATGAAATCGGAGCAGCGCTCGCTCAGACGGTCCGGCCGGGGCTGGAAACCGGCCGGCTTGCTGTTCTGAGTGCACACACGGGCGGCCGGCCACGGCCAGACGGCAGCCCCCGGCCTGGGCAGCAGGGCACGACGGCCGCAAGGTCCGCCGCGCTTGGCAAGACACGACCGGACGGGGGCCCAGCCCGTCGTTTACACTCCCGGCGTTCGCCCCAGCGATCAGCCTTCGATCAGGGAGCCCGCCATGCGTCGTCCAGCCTTGTTCAGCTTCGCCATCTTCTCGGCCCTGCTGCTGGCTGCCTGTACGGGCAGCGCCGCCACGGCCGTTCCGACCGCAGCGCCCACCGCGGCCGCGAGCGCTGTCGCCGTCCACGGCCGCGTCGGTTGCCCCGGCCACTCCCAGCCCCACGGCCAATGCCTGCGCCAGCATCCAGACGATCGCCAGCGGCAAGCTCACGGTCGGGGCGGACAACCCGGCCTATCCGCCGTATTTCCAGCCCGACGCGAGCACGGCGCCGAACGCCAAGTGGCAGCTCGGCAACCCGCTCAATGGCCAGGGCTTCGAAGCCGCCGTGGCCTACGCCGAGGCCAAGGCGATGGGCTTCACCCAGGACCAGGTGGCCTGGACGCCGGTTGCCTTCGACAGCGCGATCGCGCCGGGCGCCAAGGCCTTCGACATCTACCTGACCCAGGTGTCGTACAGCGCCGATCGAACCAAGGCCGTCGACCTGACCGACGGCTACTTCGACCTGAACCAGGCCGTCGTGGCCCTCAAGGCCAATCCGATCTCGCAGGTCACCACCGTCGCCGGGCTGAAGGACTTCAAGCTCGGCGCGCCGGTCGGTACGACGAGCTACACCTACATCACCGCGAATATCCAGCCGACCAAGGCGCCCAGCGTCTACAACGACCTCGACGGGGCGGTGAAGGCCCTCCAGGCCAAGCAGATCGACGGGATCGTGGTCGACTTGCCGACGGCCTTCTACATGCGCGACGCCCAGCTGACCGGAGGCACGATCGTGGGCTACCTGCCGACGGTCGGCGACGTCGAGCACTTCAGCATCCTGCTGGCCAAGGGCAGCCCCCTCACCAGCTGCGCCAACCAGGCGCTGGCGTCGATCACGGCCGACGGCACGCTGGCGGCCTTGACCCAGCAGTGGATCTACGACCAAGGTGCGCCGGCCCTCAAGTAGCCGACCCGGCTCGACGCCCGAGCCTGCGATGACCTCGAACCGCGACCGCCGTCGCCGCGACGGCGGTCGTTCCTTGCTGATCGCGCTGGTGAGCAGCGTCGTCTTCTTCACGCTGATCGCCGTCGTCATCACCAGCTCGTCCGACCTGGCCGCTCGTCCAGCAGGACTTCTTCAACGGCGACGTGTTCTGGGCCTACCTGCCGGTGATCGCCGGAGCGTTCCTGATCAACATCGCCCTGTTCCTGCTGGTCGAGGTCCTGGTCCTGGTCCTCGGCCTCCTGGTCGCGGTCGCGCGCGGGCTGCCCGGGCCTGTGTTCTTCCCGATCCGGCTGCTGGCGGTCGTCTACGCCGACGTCTTCCGGGGCCTGCCCAGCCTGCTGATCATCTTCTTGCTTGGCTTCGGCATCGCCGGGATGGGCATCCCGGGCGTGCCCAACGAGCCCTTCTTCTGGGCGGCGGTGTCGCTGACCCTGGTCTACACCGCCTACGTCTCGGAGGTCTATCGAGCCGGAATCGAATCGATCCACCCGAGCCAGGCGGCCGCGGCCCGCTCGCTCGGCCTGACCCAGATCCAGACCCTTCGCTTCGTCGTGGTCCCGCAGGCGATCCGGCGGGTCATCCCGCCCCTCCTCAATGACTTCATCGGGCTTCAGAAGGACACCGTGCTGGTGTCCTACATCGGCCTGGTCGAGGCCTTCCGGACCGCCAACATCGCCCAGGCGTCGCTCTTCAACTACACCCCCTATCTGGCCCTGTCGGTGATCTTCCTGGTCATCACCCTGCCCCTCACCCGGCTGACCGACTATCTCGTCGCGCGCGATCGGCGGCGCCTCCTGGCGAGCGCTCGATGACTGGGGAGTTCGTCCGGATCGAGGGCCTCCACAAGCGCTTCGGCCAGCTCGAGGTTCTGCGCGGGATCGACCTGGCCGTGGGCGAGCACGAGGTCGTCTGCCTGATCGGTGCCTCGGGCAGTGGCAAGTCGACCCTGCTCCGCTGCGTGAACCTGCTCGAGCCGATCGACGCCGGCCGGATCCTGATCGCGGGGGCCGACATCACCCTCGCCGACGTCGACGAGAACGAGGTCCGGCGGGGGATCGGGATCGTGTTCCAGGCGTTCAACCTGTTTCCCCACATGAGCGTCCTGGACAACGTGACCCTGGCCCCCCGGCGAGTCCTCCACCGACCCCGAGCCGAGGCCGAACGTGAGGCCGGCGAGCTCCTGGCCCGGTTTGGCCTGGCCGACAAGCGGGACGAGTATCCGGACCGGCTCTCGGGCGGCCAGCAGCAGCGGGTGGCGATCGTGCGGGCGCTCGCCATGCAGCCCCGCCTGATGCTCCTCGATGAGATCACCAGTGCCCTCGATCCGGAGCTCGTGGCCGAGGTCCTGAACGTGGTTCGCGAGCTGGCCGCCGGCGGCATGACCATGATCATCGCGACTCACGAGATGGGCTTTGCCCGGGACATCGCCAACCGGGTGTGCTTCCTGGACGCCGGCCGGATCCTCGAGGCCGGGCCGCCCGACCAGATCTTCTCTGCTCCGGCCGAGGCGCGTACGCGCCAGTTCCTCGACCGGGTGATCGCGGCCGGCCGGATGTAGGCGCCGGACAGCTATCCTCGCTCCATGCCCGCCGTGCCCCGCATCGTGATCACCGTGGCCGACCCCTCAGCCCAGGCCGAGCCGGACCTGGCCCGCCGCAAGAACGACCTGTACGCTGACGCGATCCGGCGCCATGGCGGCCAGCCGGTCGTGCTCGATGCCCGGTCCGACCCGGCCGATCGCCGGGCGGCCTTCGAGGCGATGGACGGCCTCCTGCTGAGCGGCGGAGCCGACATCGACCCCGCCCGCTACGGCCGGCCGAACCAGGGCTCGGTCGACCTCGAACCGGACCGGGACAGCCTGGAGGCCGAAGCCTATGCCGCGGCCGCCACCCGGGGGCTGCCGATCCTGGGTGTCTGCCGGGGCCTCCAGGCGATCAACGTCTTCAACGGCGGGACGCTCCTCCAGCACGTGCCCGGCCACGTCGGGCCGGCCTGGGGCCACGGGCCGGCCCAGGAGCATGCGCTCCGGCTGGTCCCGGGCAGCCGGCTGGCCCGAATCCTGTCGCCCACGAACCCGCGTGCCGGGGCGACCACCGTCAACTCTTACCACCACCAGGCGATCCGGTCGTCCGAGCTGGCCCCGGGCCTGGTCGCCAGCGCCTGGGCGGCCAGCCCCGAAGGCGACCTGGTCGAGGGCTTCGAGGCGGCGGACGGCCGCTTCGTGCTGGGCGTCCAGTGCCATCCCGAGCGGACCGAATCGACACCCGAGTCCTTCGAGCGCCTGTGGCGCTTCTTCGTCGATGCCTGCCGCGGACCGGCCGCCGGCCGGACCTAGCGCGGGACCTGGCGCCCGAACATCCGGGCCAGGCTGACCGGTGCCAGACCGGCCTGGTCGAGGCCGTCGACGATCCCGGGCAGGGCCTCGAGGGTGTGCTCGCCGTCCAGGTGGAGGAGCACGATCGAACCGCCGGTTGCCCCGGCCAGGACCCGGGTGACGATGTCCTGGGCGGTCGGCCCGCCCACCGCCGAGGGGGTCTCGTCCCTGGGGTCGATGCTCCACAGGACGGTGGTGTCGAAGCCGGCCGCGGCCGCCGCGGCCACGATCGCCGGGGTCTCCGTCCCGAACGGCGGCCGGAAGAACGGTTTCGAGCTGGTTCCGCCGGCGGCCCTGATTGCCGCGTCGGCGGTCGTCAGCTCCGCGCCGACCTGATCGGCCGACATCGAGCCGAGGGAGGCGCCGTCGTTCGAGGCGTTGCCGATCGTGAACAGGTCGGGCCGGCTCCGGACGAGCTGGAGGATCTGGCTGGTCGACCGGATCGGGACCGGCCAGCTTGCCGGCCACGAAGATCGTGGCCGGGACGGCGTGGCCAGTCAGCCAGGTCACGATGTCGAGCGCCGGAGCCGGCCGAATCGAGGTCGAAGGTCAGGGCCACGTCGTTGCCGCCGGCCGGACCGGCCGTGACCAGCAGGCCGCTGCCGTCGGCGGGCGGGCTGGCGGCCGGCGGGATCGACGGGGCCACCGGCGGCGGCACGCTGGCGCTGGCGTCGGGCGTGCCGTTGCCGTCGTTGTCGATCACGCCCGGGATAGATCGTCAGGCTGCCAGCCGATCTCGAGGTGGTTCGGGTTGTAGGTTGGCTTGTCCGGGTCGAGGCTGGGGTAGGCCGCCCGGTTCCAGTAGGCGATGCTCCGGCCGGTCGTCTTGAACGCGGTGGCCGAGGTTGACCAGCGAGTCGCCGGCCTTGACGACGTAGATGAACGGGGTGGCGGCCGGGGTGGGCGTGGGCGACGGGGTCGGGCCGGGCGATGCCGCTCGGCGCCGGCGCTGGGCGCGACGCTCGCGACCGGAGCGCACGCTCGGCGGCTCGCTTGCGTCCGGTCGAGCGGGCGGGCAGGTCGCCCAGGCCGCAGCCGGCCAGCAGGACCGGATCGCCGGACCGGCCAGCAGCCGGCGCAGGGCTCGCGCCGGGTGTCGGGGCATGCCCGCTGAGACTCGGCATCACGCGCGCCAGTGTGACGCGCGCTCGTCTAGTCGAGGCGACCGACGGGCTGTCGACCGGGGTCGGCTCCTGGAGCGAGAACTCGGCGGCCAGGGCGAGGCCCTCGGCGGCGGTCGCGATCCGGGCCCGGCCGGTGCGCTTGGCCACGAAACAGGCCCGGTCGGCCGCGAGGAGGACGGATTCGGCGCGTCTCGCCGTCGGCCGGGAAGGTGGCCACCCCGATCGATGCGCTGATCATCGCGCCACTGTCGGCCCAGCGCGGATCGAGGCCGACGGCGCTGACCGAGTCGCGGACCCGGTTGGCCACGAGCAGCGCCCCGGCTGCCGTCGGTGCCCGGCAGCAGGTAGGCGAACTCGTCGCCGCCATAGCGGAAGACCTGGTCGCGAGTCGCGCCCGGCCCTGACGAGCGACTCGGCGATCGCCTTGAGGAGGCGGTCGCCGGCCTGGTGGCCCAGGGCGTTGTTGACCGTCCGGAAGTCGTCGAGGTCGAGCATGATCAGGCTGAATGGCTCGTCGTCGCGGACGCGTCCGGGCGAGGACCTCCTGGAACGTGCCGTGGTTGAGCAGGCCGGTGAGGGCGTCGTGAGCGGGCCCGGATCTCGACGCTGCTTGTAGACCTCCGCGTTCTGGAGGGCGATCGAGACCTGGGCGGCGAACAGCTTGACCAGCTCGAACTCGTCGGCTCGGTGTAGATGTCGCCCCGGCCGAGCCGCTCGAGGGTCAGCACGCCATGGGCGCCGTCGCGGTCGCGCAGGGGGACGACGATCAGGCTGCCATCCAGCGCGCCGGTGTCGCGGAACTGGTGGACCCGCGGGTCGTTGCGCTCGTCCTCGATCAGGACCGGCTCGCCGTGCTCGACCACCCAGGTGGCGATGCCCGGCCTCGCCCGGCGCCCAGGGCTCCAGGAACAGGTCGGCGTGGACGCCCTTGGCCGTCAACGGCTTGAGCAGGCCGGTCAGTCGGATCGACGACCTCGACCGCGATGTTGTCGTAGCGGACGAGGTCGGCCAGCCGATCGGTGACCTGGTCGAGGACGGCCGTCGGATCGAGCGTGGTCAGGATCGATTCGGTGATCAGGAGCAGGGCCCGCTGGCTGGCGAGCTGGCGCTCGAGGGCGGCCGTCTGGGCGCGCAGCCGGCTGGTGGTGTCGGCGTTGGCCATGGCCTGGGCGGCGAGGCTGGCGTAGATCACGAGGAGCCGCAGGTCATCGTCGTCGAACTGGTGCAGGCCGAGCTTGGACAGGACGACGACGCCCAGGACCTGGTCGTCGAAGGTCATCGGGGCGAGGAGCATCGACTCGTCGAGGTCTTCGTCGGTGCCCGGGATCGTCGTCGCCCGGGGATCTTCGACGCATCGGGCAGGTATCTGGGCGACGCCGTGCACGGCGACCCAGCCGGTGATCCCGGTCCCGACCGACACCCGGAGCATGTCGCCGGTCTCGATCGCTGTACTCGCCGACCTGGCCGTGGAACGCCACCGGGATCAGCTCGTCGTCGCGGATCCGGTAGACCCGCACGTTGTGGTAGTCGATCAGGTCGCGCAGCTCCATCGCGATCGCCGAGCCGATCTCCTCGGCGGTGCCCAGCCGGTTGAGGCGGGCGCCGAGGGCCTGGATCGACTGGAGCTGGGCGGCCCAGGTCGCCATCTGGGCGTAGTTCTGGGCGGTCTTGATGGCCACGCTGCCCTGGGCCGCGAACGCGCCGATCGTGTCGAGCTCGTCGGGCGTCCACTGGTGGGGTCGGTCGTGATAGACGCACAGCAGGCCGAGCAGGGTGTCGCCGTCGAAGAACGGCGCCGCGCACATCGTGTCGAAGCCTTCCTGGATGACGGCCGCGCGCATCGCCGCGCCCAGCGGGTCGTCGGCGTAGTGGACCGCGAACATCGGCTCGCGGGCGGCGACCGCGGCGCCGCCGGCAGCGATGGGCCGGGGAAGTCCCGGACCGAGGCGAGATACGCCGCGGACAGGCCCCGCGGCGACCTCGGCCACGATCGTGCCGTCCGGCTCGGCGCAGGAAGACGGCCGCCCGCTCGGCCGCGAAGAGGACCATCGCGTGGTCGACGATGCCGGCCAGGATCTGGTCGAGGTCGAGCTTGCTGCCGATATCGCCGGCGACCCGCTGGAGGGCCTCCAGGCGATGGACCTGCTGGCTGGTCTCCTCGAGGAGCACGGCCCGCGCGACGAGGCTGCCGACGAGCGCCGCCAGCGAGGCGGCCGTCGGCAGGTCGGCCTCGGTCAGTCCGTCGGGCATCTCGGAGGCGAGGACGAGCAGCCCCCAGGCCCGGCGATCGGCGGGGATCGGGGCCACGATCTCGGTCCGTGACTCGGGCAGGATCGGGCCATCCGGGCGGGCCAGGCCCCGGCCCCGCTCGACCAGGATCGCCCGGTCCTCGTCGAGGGCCCGTCCGGCGGCGCCGATCGCGGCCGGCCGGTTCGTGCCGTGGGCCAGGGCCGAGCCCTCGACCGCCCGGGCCTCGAGGGTCGTCTCGTGCCAGCTCAGGACGGCCACCGCGGCGAGGCCGTACGAGGATCGGATCAGGTGGACGGCCCGGCCCAGGGTCAGGTCCAGGTCGCGCCCGGACGAGGCGAGCCGGCTGAGCTCGGCGATGACCCCCATGTCGAGGGTGTGGCGTTCGCGATCGTCCGGCGTCTCGGCCGGACCGAGGGTCGTGGCCAGCGCCGGTCCGCCCGCCGGGAGCCGTGGCGACGATTCGCCCGAGTCGTCCGCGCGGTCGGGCGAGCAGTCGCGGAGCCGTTGGCCGCCCCGGTCGGCGGAAGCCGGCAGCAGCCGCGGCCCCCAGGAATCGCTGAAGATCGCCGAGCCGGTAGCGCCGGTCGCCGCGCGGGTTGATCCGGTAGTAGCGCAGGCGACCCTGGTCGCTCCACGCGCGGATCGTGTTCGGATGGACGCCCAGCAGCCGGGCCGCCTTCGTCACCGAAAGGGTCGCGTCCGTCGGGCGGCGTTAGGGGGCGGTGGTCACGTTCGTCAACTGGAGGAATTGGTAAGTCGCCCGGAGTCTGGCCAAACTACCAGTTCTTGCCAATAGGACGAACGTACCCGAAGCGCAATCCGGGCGCTTCCTCAGGGCTTCGGCGCGGCTCCGCGGCGAGGAGCGACGGCCGGGGATCGAAGGCGTCGACCCGGCGGACCACGCCATGGACGAGGTAGCGGAGCAGGAACGGCGCGCGCAGCTCGAGGTGGAGGTGGGGGATCGTCCCGGCGGCGTCGCCGGTGATCCCGGTCAGCCCGACCGGCTGGCCGCGGCGTGACGTGGACTGCCGATCGGGACCCCGATCAGCGAGAGGTGGACGAGGATCACGCGTGTAGCCGATCGACGTTGGCTCATCGCTGACGATCGCCACGACCTTGCCATAGCGAGCCGGATCCCACGGGCTCCAGCGGCTGGCGGGATCGATCACCTGGCCGCTGAACGGGGCCAGGACGGTGCGTCCCGACCGGTACCTGGAGGTCGAGGCCGTCGTGGCCACGGAGCAGGGCTCCGGCCTTGGACACGCCCGAGATCATGTTGAACGGCTCGAGCGGGCCAACGCGGAAGACCCCGAAGCCTGGTCCGAACCTGACCTTGACCGATGGCGCGAACGGCCAGCCCATGGGCACCACGGCCTTGCCGGCCACGAAACCGGCGGCGCTGGTCGGGGCAGCCGAAGGGCCGGGCGCGCCGCTCGAGGCCGGAGCGGTCCCGGGTGGGGAGGCCGAAGGCGAGTCGGGCAGCGGGCTGGCCGAGCCATCGGGCTGATTGCTCGCCGACGCCGCCGGGCTGGCGAGCACGCTCGAGCCCGGACCGGGCGTGGCTTGCGGAGCGGGTGACGAGGTCAGGGCGGCCAGGCCGGCTCCGGCGACCAGCGCGACGACGACGATACCGACGACGAGGACGACCCGGTTCGAGCCCTGGGTCATCGGCCGCGATCCGGGCCGTCGAGCTCGGCCAAACCCTCATTGGTCCCGGGCGGGCGTTCTGACGGCTGGCTGGCCGGGACTGGCCCGGGGGTCAGCCGGAGGTAGACCTGGGTCAGGCCGATGCTGACGACGGCCACCAGCAGGACCGCCCCGATGGCATACAGCGGCGAGCCCACCAGGCCCGGGCCCTGGCCGGCCGTCCGGGTGTCGCCTCCGTAGTCGCTCCCCGGACTGGGATCGGGCGAAGCGGCCAGGACAGGCCCGGCCAGGCCCAGGAGCAGCCAGCCCAGGCAGACCGACGCGAGCACCAGGCGAAGCCGCCGGAAGCGGCTCGAGCTCGAGCCCGACCTTGCGCTGGATTCGGTCATCGGACGACCAGCCGCAGGAGGCCCCAGCCCAGGCCGAGGGTCAGCAGGATCAATCCGACCACCAGCAGGATCGCCACGATCACGGCCCGGTCGCGACCGCCGGCCAGGAGCTGCATCGCCTCGGCCGGCTCGAGCGTCGAGAGGATCAGCGGCCGGCCCCGGCCCGCGGTCAGGATCGGCCGGCCCATCGCATCCCGGGCCGGGGTGCCGACGAGGGTGGCGTGCTCGACCGCGGAGACCTGCTCCACGCGCAGCCGGACGCGCGCCTCCGGATCGAGCCCTTCGGGCAGGAGGTCCGGTGCCTCCCGGGCTGCCCCGACGGCTTCCCGAGGGAGCACGACCAAGCCGATGCCGAGGGCCGCGCCGTCGATCGCGATCGAGGCCAGGCCCTCGTTGACCTGGAACGGAACCATGTCCCGCGCCTCGCCCAGGAGCTCCCAGTGACGCCCCTTGCGGGCCTCGAGCCGGCGGCGGCGGAAGATCAAGGGCTGGTCGCGCTCATCCGGGAAGTCCTCATCGCTGTCCAGCCGGCCGTCGACCCGGACGTAGCGCGGGACGGCCTCGCCGGCGAGACCGAGGGCCTGTTCGACGCTGACCCGGGGCGTGGAGGCGAGCAGGCGCCCGACCCGTTCGGCGGGCCCGAACGAACGCATGAACAGCGCGCCGGCCGCGATCGAGATCAGGCCGAGGACAAGGGGAACGAGTGGGTCCACGTCCGGAGATGATACCCAGCGGGCATGGAAGGGCCCGAAGGAACCTACCCGGCGCGTGGGTCTTGATGTCATCTCGACCGTTAGCGCTCGCTCGGCCCCTCCGGGCTGCGGCCACGATAGGCCGGGCTGGGGCCTGCGGGCAAGGGCAGTTGTCCACGATTTCGACGGGCAGCGTCGGGCCTGTCCACCGTCTGTCCACGGACCGGGAGCATTCGTGCTCAGCCGGTCGGCCGCCCGGTCCGCGGGTCGAGGGCCGTGAGTTGGCCGCCGAAGCTGGTCAGGACCAACCGTCCGCCGACCAGGCTGGCCTCGGCCACGACATCGCTGTGGGCGATCCGCCAGGCGACCTCGCCGTCCGGCTCGATCGCGAACGTCTCGATCTCGGCCTGGACGATGACGTGGGGGATGCGCGATGAGCCCAGGACCGCCACCAGGGGTGTGTGCGAACGGTGGCTCCAGCGCAGCTCGCCGGTCCGGGCGGCGAAGGCATAGGTGACGAAGCCATAGCCCACGACCAGCAGGCCCGCCTCGTCCCACAGCAGGACCGACGGCTCGTCGAAGATGGGCGACGCGAGCCGGCCGGCCCAGGGACCGGCCGGGGTCTCCACCCGGAGCTCGGCCCGGCACAGCCGTTCGTAGTCTGGTGAGACGACGGGGCCGTGCTCGACCAGCGTTCCGCCGACCTCGGACAGGGCGAATACCGCCGGCCCGCTGCCGCTGCCGCCCCAGGCCGAGCGCACCCGGATCCCGCCGGGATAGCCGGCGACGGCCACCCGGGGCTCGCCGGTCACGGCCCCGCCGGGCCGGCCTGGTCCTCGGTGATCGGCGCGACCGTGGCGTTCGAGAGGCTGCGCAGGGTGGCCGGCGGCACCGGGAAGACGGCCGTGGCCGTCCCGGCCGCCGCCCACACGATCGGGAAGCGACCGAGGTCGGGGTCCATGATCACGCGCATCGGGCGGCTGTGGCCGATCGGCGGGATCCCGCCGATGGTGAAGCCCGACAGCTCGTTGGCCTCGCGGGCCGTGGCCCGGCGCACATCCCGGCCCCCGGTCACCGCGGCCAATCGCGCGACGTCGACCCGGTTTGGTCCCGAGACGAGGCACAGGATGGGCTCGAGCGCGCCGTTCTCGCCGGACGCCACGAACACCAGGGACTTGACGATCTGGCCGATCTCGGCGCCGACGGCCGCGGCCGCCTCGGCGGCGGTATGGGTGGACTCGTCGAAGACCCGCACGTCGAGCATGACGCCCTTGCGATTCGCGGCCTCGATCACGCGCTGGATGGCTGGCTGGTCGAGGGGCTCAGGCACGGCCGGAAGTCTAGCATCGGGCCCGTCCGGTAGGATCGCGCGGTGGTGACCCGCGCCCTGATCCTGGCCGGCGGCGCCGGACCGCGCCGGACCGAGCTGGACGCCGCCTGGCCGGGTTGGGCCGAGGGTATCGGCCTGGTCATCGGGGCGGACGCCGGCGCCCTCCTGGCTGAACCCCTCGGCCTGTCGCTTGACCTCATCGTCGGCGACGGCGACTCGCTCGGGCCGGCCGCCCTGTCCGCGTTCGAGGCCGGCGGAATCGGAGTCGAACGTGCCCCGACGGACAAGGACGCCTCGGACCTCGAGCTGGCCCTGGCCGCCGCCCGCCTGCGGGGTGCCGCCGAGCTCATCGTGGTGGGCGCCTTCGGCGCGCGCGTCGACCACTTCCTGGCCAACGTCTGGCTCCTGGCCTGGCCCGGCTTGGCTGACGCCGGCGTGATCATGCTCGACGGCCGGACCCGGGTCCGCCTGCTGACCGGGCCCAGCCTTGGAGCTGGCCCTGCGGGCCGGTCAGGCCGTCGGATGGGGCTGACCGAGCGGCCGGGCGACCTGGTCACCCTGCTGCCCTTCGGGGGCCCGGCCGAAGGCGTTACGACCCATGGCCTGCGCTGGCGACTGGCCGGCTCGACGCTGCCGCTGGGCTCCTCGCTTGGCCTGTCCAACGAAGTCCTTGGCGGGGCCGCTGGTCCGCCCTGGGTCGAGCTCGAGCGAGGCCGTCTGCTCATCATCGAAACGAGCCTGCTAGGCTCCTCGGCATGAGCCTGCCTGAGGCCGGCGACCTGGCCCCTGAGGTCGCACTCCCCGACGAGACCGGCACCGTCCACCGCCTGAGTGGCCAGCGGAATCGCTGGACGATCGTGTACTTCTACCCCGAGGACGACACCACTGGCTGTACCACCGAGGCCTGCCAGTTCCGCGATCTGGACGGCTCGATCCGCGACCAGGGCGCGGACGTGTGGGGGATCAGCCCCGACGGCTCGGCCAGCCACCGCCGGTTCCGCGAGAAGTACGAGCTGCCGTTCACCCTCCTGTCCGACGAGGACCACGCTGTCGCGACCGCCTGGGGCGCCTGGACGCTGAGGCAGAACGACGGCCGGGAATACATGGGCATCCAGCGCTCGTCGTTCCTGGTCGACCCCGATGGCCGGATCGCCTACGCCTGGCCGAAAGTGAAGGCCGATGGCCATCCGGCCGACGTCCTGGTCAAGCTGGCCAGTGCCAAGGCCGAGCGGGCCGCTCGTTCGGCGGCCAGCTGAGGCCTCGCTCGTGGGGGGATACGAGCGAGGCCTCGCTCTCGATGATACGCCCCGAAGGCCGGATTCCACAGCCGAGGCGAGCCTGAAACCATGACCGATCCGTCCGCCCCGCCGGCCGAGCTACAGCAGGACCATGACTGGCGGCCGGAGCGATTCATGGTCATCGTGGCCCATCCCGATGATGCCGACTTCGGTCCCGCTGCGACCGCAGCCCGCTGGATCGACGCCGGCTCGGTCGGCTGGCTCGTGTGCTGCACCAGCGGCGATCAGGGCGGGGAGGATCCGGACGCCGATCCCGCCGCCCTTGGCCGACTCCGAGAGGCTGAGCAGGGCGCGGCGGCCAAGGTCGTGGGCTACGCCGGGGTCTCCTTCCTGAACCAGCCCGATGGCGCGCTCGTCAACGACCTCGCCCTGCGGGAGCAGCTGGTGCGCGAGATCCGGACCTTTCGGCCCGACGCGGTCCTGGCCCAGGATCCCGACGTCCTGATCTATCCGGGCGGCGGGATCAACCACACCGACCACCGGGCCGCCGGGATTGCCGCCCTCGACGCCGTGTACCCGGCGGCGCGCAACCCGATGGCCTTCCCTGCGCTCGCCCGGAGCGGCCTGGCCGCGCACCGGGTGCGCCGCCTCTACCTCTTCTGGACCATCCAGCCAACGGCCTGGGTCGACGTCACGGCCACGATCGGGCGCAAGGTCGACGCCCTGCGCGCCCATGCCAGCCAGATCCATGAGCCCGAGCGGCTGGCCACCCGAATCGCGGAGTGGGCGGCCGAGGACGGCGCCCGGATCGGCACGGCCGCGGCCGAGGATTTTCGAGTCGTGGTGATCGACGAGGACGAGGAAGAGGCAGCCACCGTCGAGGCCTGAGGAGCGACCCGATCAGGCTCGGATCAGGTCGGATCAGGCTTGGAGCAGGTACGGCCGGACCCGGCCCCAGTTGTTCCAAAGGTCGGCCAGGGGCTCGGCCCGGCCACCCAGCAGGGCCACCATCTCGCCCAGGCTCAGGTCGGGGGCCGCGCTGGCCACGAACTCGTCGGCTGCCACCCGGACATCCTCGAACAGGCGCGGCATCATCGTCTCGTTGGGCCAGTTCCGCAGGCGCATCGGGTCGAGCCCGGCATAGCCCAGGGCGAGCGACAGGTCGCGCTGACTGGGCACGCGCCCGTCGGCAAAGCCGCCCATCCCATCGAAGCGGTAGCCGAGCGAGGCGAGCGCCGTGGCGATATCCCGATCCTGGGCCTTGCTGAACGGGCCCCAGAAGGGATGATCCGTCGGGAAGTCGAGAGCGGACGCCTCGATCGCCCGGGCCACGCAGGCGTCGACCAGGTTGCTCAGGAGGAGCTGCCAGCGGCGCTGTTCGACTGGGTCGTCGCCGGCCACGTCATGGACCACGTTTCGGACCGCGTCGCCATCGCCCCGGAGCATGCGCAGGATGCTGGGCTCGGCTCCGGCAAACACTCGGGCGGCCGGCGGCGTGATCTCGTCGGCCTCATCCGGTTCGAGCTCCGGGCCACCCAGCAGGCGAGGCCGGGCAACTTCGGAGGCCGCCGCCGCGGCGACCTCTGGCCCGACCGGCGCGCGGCCGGCCCGCCGGTCGACCTGGGCCTCCTCGCAGGCAGCCAGCGCCTCGCGGGCGAAGTGGCAGGCCTCGGCCGCGGATTCGGCGTTGATCCGGGCAACGTCAGCCTCAAGCCCGAGCCGTTCAATCGCCAGCGCCAGCTGGGCCGATGCCTCGCGGGCACGGCTGACCTCGATCCCGGCGTCACGGGCGGCCTGGTTGACCCGGTTGATCTCGGTCAGCCAGTCGGCGGCGGCCGTCTCGACGGCTTCGCGCGACCGGGCCCCGGAGTGGGCTCGCCGGAACGCCTGACGGGCGGCCTCTTTCGCCGTCTGGATCTGGCGCGGGTCGACGGCCAGGCCCGCCTTGGCCGCCCGGGCAGTGAGGTCGTCGTAGGCCCGCTGCTGCTCGCGCAGGCGCTGGCTGGCCGCCGTCGACTGCTCCTGGAGGCGATCCGCCAGGTCGCACCGCTCGCTCGCCAGCCGGCGCTCATCGGCGCATGGGCCGGTGGCGACTGGGATGGGTGGCGCCGAGCCTGCCGGTGCCGCTCCCGTCGACCGGGCCTGGCCTGCCTCGGCCTGGCCCGGCTCGCCATTGCCCGGCTTGGTGGATCCACTGGCCCGCTCGTCTCGGCCGTCCGTCGCGGCCGCCGCGGCGGGCCGCTTGGCCTGGCTCACCGCGACCCCGGCCAGGACCGCCACTCCGACCGCGACGGGAGTTTCCACCGGAGCCTCTCGCGTTTCAGGAGCGGGCTCGAGTCGACGCTCGACCGGGAAGGCGACGAGGGCTCCGCCGTCGCGACCGCTGGGAACATATGTTCGGCCCGCGGCCCGCGCCGGCTGGCCGGCGGCCAGGCTGGCCGGGTCGGCCGGACCACCCCGGCCGGGCAGGTCGGCCCCGGCCTGGGCGTGGTCGATCGACAGGGTCGAGGCCCGCCGGGGAGGCAGGGCGTTGGCCGTGACCGTGAGCCGGATCGCTCGCTCTGGGCGCGGCCTTGAGCGCGCCATCGAGAGAATCAGTGCCCCGGCGCACAGGCCGACCAGCAGGCCGATTGCCAGCGTTGCGATCTCGCTCAGGCCAGGGACCCTCCTCGTGGTCCGGGCCGCAGATCGAGCCCGGGCCCGAGCCCGAGCGTAGCTGCCCGCCCGGCGTGCGTCAACCTGCGCCAGGCCCCCGCCAGACCTGCGCCAGACCTCCATCGGATCCAGGCCGGCGGCCGGGTCGGCCGCTGCACGTGAGCGTGCCTCGGTGGTAGATTCGGCTCGTCGGTTCCCCGCCGCCGCTTCCTCCTGTCAACCGTCCAGGGAAAGGCACGACCTCCGACTTGGCCATCGACCCGAACCAGGAATTCCTCGTTCAGCCCGTCGACGCGTCGTGGCTCCAGTGCAACATCGAGTGCCAGGAGGCATGTCCGGTCGGCACGAACTGCCGCGGCTATCTCAACCTGGCCGCGGAGGGTCGCTTCGAAGAGGGCTACATCCTGAGCCGGGACCCCAACCCCGTGGCCGCGATGTGCTCATACGTCTGCTCGGCGCCGTGCGAGCGAGCCTGCCGCCGGGGCGATATCGATCGGCCCCTGGCGATCCGGGCGATGAAGCGCTTCCTGGTCGAGTGGCATGAGGCCTCGGGGATCCCCGACGTGATCCCCCCGATCACGCCCCGCGACGAACGGGTCGCGGTCGTTGGCGCCGGGCCGGCCGGTATCTCGGTGGCTCGCGAGCTCGCCCTGAAGGGCTTCCAGGTGACCGTCTTCGACAGCCTCCCGTACGGCGGCGGCACGATGCTCATTGGCGTGCCGGCCTTCCGCCTGCCGCGCGAGGCGATCGAGATGGACATCCGGCTCGTCGAGCAGCTCGGTGCCAGGTTCGTGTTCAACACCACGATCGGCAAGGACATCACGTTCGACCAGCTCCAGCGCGACTTCGACGCGATCTCGATCACGGCCGGGGCCATGGATGCGGTGGCCCTGGATGTGCCCGGCGGCGACCTCGAAGGAGTCCAGTACGGCGTCGACTTCATGAAGATTGCCAACCTCGGCCAGGAGCTCGAGGTCGGCCAGGACGTGGTCGTGATCGGCGGTGGCTACACGGCCATGGACTGCTCGCGGACGAGCCTCCGTCACGGCGCCGAGAACGTGGCGATCGTCTATCGGCGAACCCGCTCCGAGCTCGTCGTCGACGAAGAGGAGCTGGGCGAGACCGAGCGCGAGGGCGTCCGGATGGAGTTCCTGGCCAGCCCGATCGAGGTCATCGGCGAGGACGGCCACGTGACCGCCGTTCGATTCATCCGCAACCGGCTGGGTGAGCCCGACGCCTCCGGGCGGCGCTCGCCCGTGCCGATCCCGGGCTCTGAGTTCGAGATCAAGGCCGACACCGTGATCCCGGCCGTGTCGCAGGCCGCCGACCTGACCTTCCTGCCGGTCGAGGCCAGCTTCGAGATCAATCGCGGCCGGGTCAAGGTCGACCCGGCGACGTACGCCACGAACGTCCGGGGCGTGTTTGCCTGCGGCGACTTCGTGACCGGCCCGACCACCCTGATCGAGGCCGCCGGGCACGGCAAGAAGTGCGCCTACGCCATCGACCGCTACCTGACCGGACGGACCGACGTGAGCGTCGCGGCCAACGTCAAGATCACCAGCTCGTGGCGCCACGACATGCCCGAGTTCTACGACGTCCTGCCCCGCCAGCACATTCCCATGGCGCCGGTCGAGATGCGCATGCCATCGGCCGACCCGACCGTCAACTTCACCACCCCGGTCGAGCTCGGCTACACGGCCAACCAGGCAGTCGCCGAGTCGACCCGGTGCCTGATGTGCAACTTCAACATCTGGTTCGATCCCTTCCGCTGCGTCCTGTGCGGCGCCTGCGCGGACGTCTGCCCCGAAGGCGTCATCCACATGGTCGACGTCAACCAGCTCAAGAGCGAAGGGTTGCTGCCCGAGATCGAAGAGGCCTATGGCTGGAGCCAGGGCGCGGCCATGGTCCTCGACGAGGAGCGCTGCATCCGCTGCGCACTGTGCGTCAAGCGATGCCCGTTCGACGCCATTACGATGGAGCGGTTCGAACTGCAGGAGGTCTCGAGCGACGGCCGGCTCTACAAGGAGTCGTACCGTGATGCGCAACTCGCCGGGACAGCCGGCGTGGCAGGAGGATCCCGGTGAGCTTCCTCGAGCGGGTGGACCAGAGCATCCGCCGAAGCGTCGTGTGGCGCTCGCTCTTCCGCCAGCCCTACCCCAACGACGAGCGTTCGCGGGCGTACGCCGTCATGAACAACGTCTTCCTGCACATCCATCCGGTCCGGGTCCGCCAGCACGCGGTGAAGTTCGCCTACACCTTCTGCCTGGGCGGGCTGAGCTTCTTCCTGTTCCTCGTCCTGACGGTGACCGGCGTCTACCTGATGTTCTTCTACGTGCCCTCGGCCACCCAGGCCTACTCCAACATCCTGTCGATCCAGAGCGAGGTCGCGTTCGGCCTGCTGACCCGGAACATCCATCGGTGGGCCGCCCACCTGATGGTCTTCTTCGTCTTCCTGCACATGATGCGGGTCTTCTACCACGGCGCCTACAAGCCGCCCCGCGAGTTCAACTGGGTCGTCGGGGTGGTCCTCCTGTTCGTCACCCTGATGCTGTCGTTCACGGGCTACCTGCTGCCCTGGGACCAGATCGCCTACTGGGCGATCACGATCGGGACGAACATGGGTGGCTACGCGCCGCTGTTCAACACGCCGGCCAAGCTGATCCTGCTGGGCGGCCTGGAGGTCGGCCAGAACACGCTCCTGCGCTTCTATGTCCTGCACATCATGGTCTTCCCGTTCGTCGCGGCAATCTTCCTGGCCGTCCATTTCTGGAGAATCCGCAAGGACGGCGGAATCAGTGGGCCGCTATGACTGACGTGAAGACGCCGCCCGAGCCGCGCACGGTCGTGCCGGTCGACCCCGCCCGGCGGACCGAGATCGACAAGCAGCGGGTGCCGATGTCGGCCCGGCCCTACCGGCTGCTGGCGCTGGTCAAGCAGGACGCTGTCGTCCGGGTCCAGAAGGAGCCCGACGACACGGTCATGACCTGGCCGCACCTGCTCACGATCGAGTTCCTGGCCGGCGGCCTGATGAGCATCTTCCTGCTGATGATGGGCCTCTTCGTGAACGCCCCGCTGGAGGCCCTGGCCAACTCCAATGTCACCCCCGCGGTGGCCAAGGCGCCCTGGTACTTCCTCGGGCTCCAGGAGCTCCTGTCGTACTTCCACCCGACCGTGGCCGGCGTCCTCGTGCCGACGTTCGTGCTGGTCGGGGCGGCCCTCATCCCGTACATCGACCGGGGCAACCTGACCGCGGTCCGGCCGTCGCAGCGCAAGACCGCGGTCGTCCTGTTCAGCATGTTCTGCGCCCTGGGCCTGGTCGTGACCTTCGTGGGCATCTTCTTCCGAGGGCCGGGCTACGCCTTCGTCATCCCCTACATCAACACCGACGGGCTGCATTTCAGCCTGTGATCGCGACGTTCGAGGCATTCCGATGAGCAACTACCAGGTCGAACCGGCCGGGCGGCCGCAAGCGCTGTCCAAGGAGGCCATCAAGGCCCTCCGCAGCGAGCAGGTCCAGGGCGTCTCCCGACGCAAGGTCCTGCGGACGGCCCTCGGCGTCGGCCTGCTCGTCTTCATCACCGAGCTCACGGTCGGCACGATCGGCTTCATCTGGCCGGCGATCGCCACCGGCAACAAGAGCAAGGTCCTGATCGGCACGTTCGCCGACGTCAAGGCCCAGAACTCGAGCCTGCCGATCAACAAGGGCTTCCCGGCCTACTACAGCGCGGCCAAGGCCTACGTCATGCTGATCGACACCACCCGCCAGGAGTTCGTCGCCGGCGAGGATGCCGACCGGCGACGGGACCGACGTCAACGTGCGCGCGCTCTACCAGCGCTGCCCGCACCTCGGCTGCAAGCCCAACCCGTGCCTCAAGAACTTCTGGTTCGAGTGCCCCTGCCACGGCTCGCGCTACGACCGGCTCGGGATCAAGGCCCTCGGCGCCCAGTACGGCCCGGCTCCCAGGAGCATGGATCGCTTCTGCGGTCTCGGTCGACTCGGGCGGGGCCCTGTCGGTCGATACCCTCAAGATCACCCTCGGCCCGCTCCCGATCGCCCTCGGCCAGCCCGGCCTGATCCCGCCGCTGACCCCGACCGGGTGCCTGTGATCGTGGCCGGCCGGGATCCCGAGGAGCAGCGTGAGCGACCTGCCCGGCGGCACGCCCGAGGAGCGCCTGCCGGCGACCCGGCCCGAGAGCATGCCGGCCCCGGTCGAGCGGTTCACGGCGCCGGCCTCGGCCCACCAGATGGCCCTCACCCCCGAGCGGGCCGCCTCGATCGTGCGGCAGAGCTCGAGCGCCCGCTGGGTCGGCTTCCTGGCGGTCCTGTTCGTGGTCGTCTTCGTGATCCTGTACTACTTCTACGACCTGGGCTTCCCGGGCATCGCGAACTCGTCCCGCAGCAGGCCGAGGTGGCGGCCCAGCAGGTGACCTCGGTCGAAGCGGGCTACAACCTGTTCGAGGCCAACTGCGCCCGCTGCCACGGGGCGGCCGGCCAGGGCGGCATCGGCCCGGTCCTCAATGACCAGGCCAAGCTGTACGTCCACCTCAGCCCGCAATACATCATGAACGTCCTGACCGTCGGTGGCCGCTACGTCTGCGGCAACCCCAACGAGCCTGATGCCGGTCTGGGCGGACACCAACGGCGGTCCGCTCAACTACGTCCAGATCCAGAACCTGATCGACTTCATCCGCGCGCCCAACACGCTGACCTACACAATTCGGGACAACAGCACGAACGAGCCGATCCTCGACCCGGATGGCAAGCCCGAGACGGCCGTCGGCTGGCGCGATCCGAACTTCACGCCGGCCCCCGACGCGACGCCGGTGCCGGACTGCTGGAGCTCGGCCCTGACCAGCTCGCCCGCGCCCAGCGGCGCGGCCGCCACACCGGCCCCGGGCGAGACCGTGGTCAAGCTCGAAGCGTCGAACATCGCCTTCACCGAGACAAGCCTGACCGGCCCGGCCAACACGGCCTTCGATCTCCAGTTCAACAACCAGGACGCGTCGGTGCCCCATAACGTGGTGATCGTCGACTCGACCGGCAAGGCCGTCTTCACCGGCGACGATCTTCAACGGCCCGGCGACCCAGGACTACAGCGTGCCGGCGCTGGCCGCCGGCACCTACGCCTTCCACTGCGCGGTCCACCCGAACATGACCGGAACGCTGACGATCAAGTAGACGACGCGCCGTCGGGCTCCCGACCGGCGCCAGGGATGGAGGACGATGGCGGGACAGACGCTCAGCGCGGGCAGCCCGGGCCGCGGGACGGGTCCTGTTCGGCCTGCTCGACGGCGACGGCTGGACGTGGGCCTCGCTCAAGGCCGCCTTCTGGTTCGTCACGATCATCATGCTGCTGGGCTACATCCCCGACCGGGCCTACTACTTCGCGGTCTTCTCCACGATCGACGTCGGGGTCAACGTGATCTCGCCGATCAACTTCTGCCCGCCCAGCAACCGGACGCTGCCCTGCCCGGCGCCGGCGGGCGCGCCGCTGCCCTGGGATCCCTCGCCGATCGAGCTGGCCCTGCCCGCCCCGCGGACCGATGGCGGCGCGGTCCAGGCCGGCACGAACCTGTTCTACGTCGGCGGCACCGACGGCAAGACCGCCTCCGACCAGACCTACGAGGCTCCCCTGTTCAACGGCAACGTTCGGGCCGTGGAAGACCTCGCTCGACGCTGCCGGCGCCGCGGACTGACGCGGCCACGATCTTCCTGAACGGCTCGATCTACGTGATCGGTGGCGACGGCGCCGACGGCAAGCCCACCTCGACGGTCTACGTCTCGACCCAGGATGCGACCAGCGGCGCCTTCGGCCCGTACGCCGAGGCCAAGGCCCTGGACCTGCCCGCGCCGCGCTCCTCGGCCTCGGTCGTGGCCGCCTCCGATGGCCTGATCGTCGCTGGGCGGCACCGACGGCACGGGGCCGACGACGACGGTCTGGAAGGCCACCGCCGATTCGACCGGCAAGCTCGGCGCCTGGGACCCCAAGCGCCGACATGCCCCAGCCCCGCAGCGAGGCGGACGGGGCACGGTGATCGGCAGCGAGCTGTTCGTGTACGGCGGCCGGGACGCCAGCGGACCGACCGCCACGGTCCTGCGTGCGGACATTGGACCCGCCGCGACGGCCGCGGCTTCGCCGGCGCCGGCTGGACGCCCGCGCGCAGCCGCTCCTCGTCCAGCGTGGGCGACCGGCACTGGCGCAACGAACCTGCCCGCTGCCCGGACCAAGGCCGCCGGCTTCGTCTCGAACGGCGTGATCTACCTGGTCGGCGGCAGTGACGGCACATCGGCCAGGTCCGAGGTCTACTGGACGACGCCGGACGCGAGCGGCAACATCAACGGCTGGCTGCACCTGAGCCAGACGGACCTGCCGGCGAGCTCCGGCGGCCTGGCCGGCTCGTCGGGCATCGCCAGCGGCTCGGAGGCGTTCGTGGTCGGCGGGACCGCCTCGAGCGGCGTGATCACGGCCGAGCAGCACCGGGCCAACCTGGCGCCCCAGCCGCCGTTCTTCGCCCTCGGCCTGATCGGGGCGACGATCCCGGCCTCAAGATCGACGGCGACGTCGGCCAGCAGCTCGGCTACCTGAGCGCGGCCGGGGCGGGCACGGTCGACTTCATCCTGCTGATCCTGATCGGCTGGGCGTTCGCCCACAAGGAAAAGACCAAGGCCCTCTTCGCCCAAGCTGCGCCGCCGCAAGCACTAGGCGGCCGGTCGAAACCTCAGGGAGCCAGGCCGGCCTAGCTGCCCTCGCCGGGCTCGAGCGGGCCCGATACGACGGGCAGGCCGGCCCGCGACCAGGCCATGATCCCGCCATCGACATTGGCCACATCGGTCCAGCCCTGGCGGAGCAGGTGGGCCGTGGCCGCGGCCGAGCGCGACCCGGAGCGGCAGAAGAGGAGGAGCGGCCGGTCCCGAGGCAGCTCCTCGAAGCGTTCTCCGAACTCCGGCAGGGGGATGAACCGCGCCCCGGCGACCCGGGCCTCGATGAACTCGTCCATGTTCCGGACATCCACGAGCAAGGGCACCCGTCCGTCGGGGTCACCCTCGCGCAGGCGGCGCTCGGCCTCTGCCGGGTCGACCGACTGGATCGCCGCTGGAAATGTCATCGTCGCCTCACTTCAGCTCGATCAGGGGTTGGCGGCCGGCGACGCCAGCCTCGAGCTCGTGCCACCAGCTCACGTCGCCCTCGCCGAGCTGCCAGCACAGCCAGACCTGGCGGCCCGAGACCAGGGCCGGAAAGTCGACCAGGCCGCTCGCAATGTCGCGCAACGTGACCTTCCAGGCGTCGATCCGGACCACGCCCGCCTGCATCTGGTCGACGACGCCCTGCATCCGCAGTCGGAGCCGTTCCTGCTCGGGGCCGGGCTCGGTGGCGTCGAACGCGATCTTCAGGCCGGCCAGCTCGTCACGCTGGTCGCGCAGCTGGGTGAGCACGGGCTCGAGCGTCTCGAGACGCTCGTTGGCGCGGTCGATGGTGTAGAAGTCGGGCACGCCTCGATCGTAGCAACCACGGCCGGATGACGCCTGCCGGGGGACGGGAAGCCGATGCTAGACTCGGCCGAGGGGCCGTTAGCTCAGCGGTTAGAGCAGTCGCCTTTTAAGCGATTGGTCCTGGGTTCGAATCCCAGACGGCTCACCATCCGGCCCGTTCCGCCTGATCAGCGGCCCCGGCGCCGGGCGGACCGGCTGAGCAGGCCGCCGGCGACAAGGGCAGGACGCCGGCAATCAGCAGGGCCGGCACGAGCAGGCGGGCCGACGCGGGCACCTCGCCCAGGATCAGGCCGCAGAGCACGAACGGACGATCCAGTAGGTCCGCAACCAGCTGGTCGGCCAGCCGAGGCTGCTGGAGCCGGCGGGTGGGCACCGAGCGCGATCAGGGCGACCAGCAGCGCGACGAGCAGGAACTCCGGGCTGAGCAGCACGCAGCAGGATAGGCGCTGGCGACCGCGCTGCCGACCCGCCGGCCGGAACGGCGCCGGGCCGACGCCAGGGCCCGTACGATTGGTCGCCCGCACCGCACGAGCCCGTTCCGATGACCACGTCCGCCGAGCCGAAGAGCAGCACCTGGCTGGTCCGCTGGGGACCGATCCTGCCGCTCCTGCTGGCCGAATTCATCCTGTGGGTGGGCTTCGGGGCGCTCCTGCCGGTCCTGCCCCTGTACACGACCCACCACGGCGTCAGCCTGGCCAACCTGGGCCTGGTCGTCGCCGCCTGGCCGGCCGCCCGGCTCGTGTTCGAGCCGGTCTTCGGCTGGATCGCCGACCGGACGCGGCGCAAGCCGCTGATGGTGATCGCCCTGGTCGTCACGGCCGGCCTGATCCCGCTGAACCTCGTCAGCTTCGGGATCGTGCCCTTCCTCGTGATCCGGGCGCTGACCGGGGCCGCGACCGCGGTCTACGACCCGGCGGCCCGGGGCTTCCTCGTCGACGCCACGCCGGCCGACCGGCAGGGCGAGGCGTTCGGGCTGTACAGCGCGGCCCAGATGGGCGGCCTCCTGTTCGGACCGGCGATCGGTGGCCTGGGCGCCTACGCGACCCACTCGGACGGCTTCGTCTTCGTCTTCTGCGGGATCGCCACGGCCCTGGCCGGCCTGGCCGTCCTCGGCCTGATCCACGAGCAGCCCCGCAGCCGGGCGCGGACGACCGTCCCGTCGGAGGGCGTCGGCGAGATGGCCGCGACGCGCCGACGGGCGATCGCGCGACGGCCAGATCGCGCTCGAGGATGACCGGCCGGCCGCTGCGCCTCGTCAACCGGCTGCTGATCGTGGCGATCGTGGTCAACCTCGGCAGCAACTTCGCGACCGGCACCTACGAGGTCGCCTGGAGCCTGTTCCTGTCGCTCGCGCGGGCGCCGGGCCTCGACCTGATCGGGGCGACCTTCGCGATGTTCGCCGTGCCGATGATCCTGCTCTCGCCGTGGGCCGGCCGGTTCGTCGACCGGCGGGGCAGCCTGCCGTTCATCATCCTCGGCACGATCGCGCCATCGATCGCGGCGATCCTGTACACGGTCATGCCCGACGTCCGGCTGGCGATCCCGATCATCCTGTTCGAGTCGGCCGGCATCGCGATCGCCTACCCGGCGCTCTACGCGATCGTCTCGGCGGCCAGCCCGGCCGGCCGCTCGGCGACCGCCCAGGGGCTGTTCGGGGCGGCCGGGACGGTCGGCTTCATCCTCTCGTCGGTGATCGCCGGCTGGCTGGCCACGTTCGACCTGCGCCTGCCGTTCTGGTTCTCGAGCTTCACCGGCTTCGTGGCCCTGCGTGCTCAGCCTGCTGATCGGCGCCCGGGCGATCCTCGACCTCGCCGCCCGCCGGGCGGCGGCCCGCCTCAGCGGCCGGAAGGGGCGGTTGGAGGGCCTGTGCTATAGTCAAGTTCGCGGGGTGGAGCAGCGGCAGCTCGTCGGGCTCATAACCCGAAGGTCGGCGGTTCGAATCCGCCCCCCGCAACCAAGCGCATATCCCTGAACCCCGGGTCCCGACCACCCGGGGTTCCTCTTTGTCCGGGACCCGCCTACTCCCAGCGGAACGAGCGCGCCGCGAGCCCGGACCGATGGCGACCAGGCCCCAGCGCGACGAGCACGAGCAGCGACGGCAGGGGATCGCCGCTCGCCGCGCCGAGGCCGATCCGGTAGGCATCCGAGAGGGCGCTGGCCGGCAGGACCCGGGCGAGGTCGGCCAGGAAGCCCGGCAGGTGGTCGATCGGCAGGATCACCCCGCCGAGGAGCAGGAAGACCAGGAAGAGGCCGTTCGCGGCGGCCAGCGTCCCTTCGGCCCGCAGCGTGCCGGCCATCAGCAGGCCGAGCCCGGCAAAGGCGAGCGTGCCCAGGCCGAAGGCGGCCACGACCACGACGAGCGACCGAGCCCGGCTCCCGGGGCCCAGCCGAAGAGCGCCGCGGCCACGCCGACGAGCAGGGCCACCTGGACGACCTCGACGACGCAGGACGGCGCCGATCTTCGCCGCGATCAGCCCGGCCGCGGCAGCGGCGAGCCGCCGAGGCGCTTCAGGACGCCGTACGAGCGCTCGAACGCCGTCGCGATCGACAGGTTGACGAGGCTCGTCGAGATCACGGCCAGGGCCAGGATCCCCGGCAGCAGGAAGTCGATCGGCCTGGGCCGTGTTCGGGGTCAGGGCCGGCACGAGCGAGAAGAAGACCAGCAGGACCAGGGGCAGGACCACGATCACGAACAGGTTCTCGCCCCGCCGCGCGGTCAGGCGCAGCTCCATCCCGAGCTGGGCGAGCGTCGACTGGCCGGACCGGGGCCGCCGTTGCCGCGGCTCGGCCCGAGCTCAGCCATCGTCGGCCCGCTCGCCGGTCAGCGCCAGGTAGCGCTCCTCGAGCGTCGCCCCGGTCGTGCGCAGCTCGGCGATCAGGAGGCCCCGCTCGGCGCACCAGCGGCCAGCACGCCAGCGCGGCGCGACCTCGCGGCCGCGGCTCAGGACCGACTCGAGCGCCGTCGACGCGGTAGCGGCCTGGGCCGTCGATCGCCCGCTGGGCCCGCCGCCCGGCCGACGCGAGGCCGCCCGGAGCGCCGCCAGGTCGGCGGCGTCGAGCGCGCGGTCGAGCCGGAACCGGAGGCGGGGCTGCGGCCCCGCCGTCAGCTCGGCCGGCGTGCCGGCGGCGACGATCCGGCCCCGATCGACGATCGCGATCCGGTCGGCCATGCGCTCGACGTCGGCCAGCTCGTGGGTCGTCAGGAGGACCGTCGTGCCCTCGTCGCGGAGGCTCCCGATCAGCTCCCGGGTGCGCGGCCTTGGCGGCCGGGTCCATGCCCGCCGTCGGCTCGTCGAGGATGGCCAGCTCGGGCCGGCCGAGGAGGGCGAGGGCGAGCCCCAGGCGCTGCTTCTGGCCGCCCGACAGGACCTTGTAGCGGGTCGCCGCCGACGTCGGCCAGGCCGGCCAGCTCGAGCAGCTCATCCGGGTCCCGGGGACGCCGGTAGAAGCGGGCGTACAGGCGGAGGATCTCGCGCGGCCGAGCCTGCGGGTAGATCCCGCCGCCCTGGAGCATCAGCCCGACCCGGCCCCGCAGCTCGGCGCCGGCCGGTCGCCGGGTCGAGGCCCAGGACGCGGACCTCGCCGCCGTCCCGCCGCCGGTAGCCCTCGAGGATCTCGACGGTCGTCGTCTTGCCCGCCCCGTTCGGGCCGAGGAGGGCGAAGACGCGTGCCGGTCGCGACCGGAAGGAGAGGCCGTCGACGACCGCCCGGCCGGCGTAGCTCTTGCGCAGGTCGCCGACCTAGACGGCGGGCGACGCCGGGCCGCCCGCGACCGCGGTCACGGCAGGATCGCGGCGAGCTGCCGATCGAGGTCCGCCTGGGTGATCTGGCCGATCTGGCGTGACCGGAGGACGCCGGTCGCGGTCGATGAAGTAGGTCTGGGGCGGCGCCACGACGGTGTAGGCGGCGGCGATCGTCGCCGCACGGGTCGAGGACGTTCGCCCAGGTCGCGCCGTGGCTCGTCGCGAACGCCTGGGCCGCCGCCGGCCGTGTCCTGGTAGACGACGCCGACGAGCGTCAGGCCGGTCGCCGCGTGGCTCGCCACGGCCGCCTCGAAGAGCGGGAACTCGGCCTGGCAGGGCCCGCACCACGACGCCCAGAAGTTGACGATCACCGGCTTGCCGCGTAGGCGGCGAGGTCGAACGGCGCGCCGGCGAGGGTCGTCCCGAGCAGGGTCGGCGCGGGCTGGCCGGGCTCGTCGTGGGTCACGCCGGCCGGCTCCGGCGATGAGCAGCCGGCCCGCTGCCGTGGATCGCCCAGGCCGACAGGGCAAGCACGACGACGAGGCCGAGGATCGCCAGCGATCCGGGTCGGATCGCGACCGGCCGCCGGCCGGGAGGTGCATGAGCCGGCCCGCTACTTGACGGTCAGCGTCCCGGTCATGTTGGCATGAACCGAGCAGACGTACGTGTACGAGCCGGCGGCCAGGGCCGGCACGTCATAGATCTCGACGATCGGCCCGGTCACGATCTTGCCCAGGAAGTCCTGCTGGCCGCCGGCTCCGCCGGTGTGGATCGAGACGTTGTGGGGCGTGCCCGCATCCTGGTTGTCGAAGGCGATCGTGAACGGCTTGCCGGCCGGGGCTGTGGCCGTGGTCGTCGTGTACTGGATGTTCTGGGCGACGATCGTCACGTCGGCCGCCGGGCCGCTCGGCGCCGCGCCGCCGGGCGCGCCGGCAGCCTCCGCTGGCCGTCGGGCCGCCGCTGGCCGTGGCCGCCCCGGCCGTTCGCATCGGCCGGCGGGATGATCCCGTAGTTCACGAGCAGGGCGGCGATGACCAGGACCCCGAAGAACGTCAGCGTGTTCGTCGGGTAGCCCGGCGCCGGGGCGTTGCGCGGGATGGCCGGTCTGGTCGGCCTCGACGACGAGGCCGTACTCGGTCCGGGCGTCGTGGAGCCAGCCCAGCAGGGTGGTCACGAGCATCACGATCCCGGCCGCCAGGAGCGGCAGCGCCGAAGACGAGCCCGAACATGATGACCATCATCGAGAGCCCGCCCAGGATCGGCCGGAACGATGGCCCGGGCATGTGGACGCCGGGCGGCGGTCCATCGTGGATCACGGCCGGCAGGCTGACCGCCGTGTCGGCTCGACGTGGTCGTAGTCGCGCATCCCCTCGCGCAGCCAGTAGATCAGGGCAAGGATCAGGGCGACGAGGCCGAGGGCGGTGATCGCGCCGCGGAAGACGAGGCCGAAGACGACCAGGGCCAGGCCGACCGCTCCGAAGATCGGCGCGAACGACGGCCCGGGCATGTGGACACCCGGCGGGTGGCGTTCCGGCGCATGGGCCGGCCGCCCCGCTCGGTCGGCCCGAGCGGTGGCCAGCTTGCGCATCAGCCACAGGATGTACAGGCCGACGAGGCCGAACAGCCCGAGCGGGATCAGCCCGATCAGCTTGCCCCAGTCGGGCGACACGAACTGGGCGATGAAGGCGAGGAGCGAGGTCCAGATCTGGTCCATCAGGCGGGGCTCGTCGGCACGCTTGGCGCGCTCAGCCGCGCGGGGACCCGGTCATCAGGACGTAGGCCATCAGGCTCATCGCGATCCCCAGGATCGTCTCCATCGACGCGCCGCCGATGTCGTGGCTGACCAGGTAGTAGATCAGGCCGACGACCGCGAACAGGACGCCCGTGAGGATCGCCAGGCGAGGCCGTGGGATGGGATGCATCCGAGCTCCTCAGTTCGCCTCAGTGCGCCGTCGGCACGAGGTAGAGCAGCGAGAACAGGACGATCCAGACGACGTCGACGAAGTGCCAGTAGAGCGAGACCGCCTCGACCATGTCGTGGTGCTTGCTCGAGAACTGGCCGGCCATCGCCCGGTAGAGGACGACGCTGAGCATGATCACGCCGCCCAGGACGTGGGCGCCGTGGAAGCCGGTCAGGGTGAAGAACGTCGTCCCGAAGGTCCCGTCGGCGAGGGTGAAGCCGAGCTGGGTGTAGTCGTAGCCCTGGCCGATCAGGAAGATGACGCCCAGGACCAGGGTCACGGCGATGTTCCGGACCAGGCCCCTGCCGGTCGCCCTTGCGGATCGACCAGACGCCCAGCTGGCAGGTGAACGAGCTGATGATCAGGAGGGTGGTGATGATCAGCGGCAGGGCGATCTCGTTGGCGACGTGGAAGTGCTCGTTGCCTTCGGGCGGCCAGATCGGCGCGTTGGCCCGGACGTTGAAGTAGGCCGCGAACAGGCCGGCGAAGAACATGACCTCGGAGCAGATGAACAGGATCATCCCCAGGATGACGTTGCTGATCCCCTCCGTCGCGTGGCCGCCGGCGTCGTGCTCGCCGCTGGTCGCTGACCTGGAGGGCCATCGGGTTGGCGCTCACGCGTGGGTCGCCCCGTGGCGGGCGTCGAAGACCGGGCCGCTCCGAGCGGATCTCGGGCAGGTGGTCGAAGTTGTAGGGCGGCGGCGGCGACGAGGTCGCCCACTCGAGCGTGTTGCCCTCCCAGGGGTCGTCGCCGGCCGGCTCGCCGCTCCGGAACGTGATGAACACGTTCCACAGGAACGGCAGGATGCTGAACGCGATCGTGAAGCCGCCGATCGTGGCCAGCAGGTTCAGGTCGTTCCAGCCGGCGTTCGGGTCGTAGTCGGCGATCCGCCGGGGCATCCCGCTCAGGCCCAGGATGTGCATCGGGAAGAAGGTCAGGTTGAAGCCGATGAACATGAACACGAACTGGATCTTGCCCAGCGTCTCGTTCAGCTTCCGCCCGAACATCTTCGGCCACCAGTAGTAGAGCCCGGCGAAGACGCGCGAAGACGGAGCCGCCGAACAGGACGTAGTGGAGGTGGGCCACGACCCAGTACGTGTCGTGGAGGGCGAAGTCGACCGGCACGGCCGCGCTGAACGCGCCGTTGATCCCGCCGATCAGGAACATCGTCAGGAAGCCGAGGGCGTACAGGAGCGGGCGTCGAGAAGGTCAGCTGGCCGCGGAACATCGTGGCGATCCAGTTGAAGATCTTGACCCCGGTCGGGATCGCGATCAGGAAGGTCATGAAGCTGAAGAAGGGCAGGTAGACCGCGCCCGGTCGTGAACATGTGGTGGGCCCAGACCGAGAAGCCCAGGGCGCCGATGCGCGGCGGTCGCAAAGACGAACGCCTTGTAGCCGAAGAGCGGCTTGCGGCTGAAGACCGGCAGGACCTCGCTGATGATGCCCATCGCCGGCAGGATCATGATGTAGACGGCCGGGTGCGAGTAGAACCAGAACGTGTTCTGCCACAGGATCGCGTTGCCGCCGTTGGCCGGGTCGAAGAAGTGGCCACCCAGGTTGCGGTCGATGAACAGCATGATCAGGGCGCTGGTCAGGACCGGCGTGGCCATCAGGACCAGGATGCTCGTCACCAGCATCGTCCAGACCATGATCGGCATCCGCAGCAGGGTCATCCCCGGCGCCCGCATCTTGAAGATCGTGACGATGAAGTTGATCGAGCCGAGGATCGAGCTCGTCCCGATCAGGAGCAGGGCGACGATCCACAGGTCGGTCCCGATCCCCTCGTACTTGGCCTGGGCCAGCGGGCTGTACTCGGTCCAGCCGGCCGCCGCCGCGCCGCCACCGGTGGCGAAGCCCGACAGCATCACGATCGCGGCCAGGGGCAGCAGCCAGAACGAGAAGGCGTTGATCCGGGGGAAGGCCATGTCCGGCGCGCCGATCATCAGCGGCACGATGTAGTTCCCGAAGCCGGCCAGGACCGGGATGACGAACAGGAAGAGCATCAGCGAGGCGTGGATCGTGAACGCCTGGTTGTACTGGGCGTCGGTCAGGAACTGGAGCCCGGGCTGGGCCAGCTCGACCCGGACGAGCCAGGGCGAAGAGCGCCGCCGATCAGGAACATCAGGATCGAGTTGGCCAGGTACAGGATCCCGATCTTCTTGTGGTCGGTGGTGGTCAGCCACTCGTACAGGCCGCTCCGGTAGCCCGTCGTCGTCCGCAGCGTGGTCGTCGCCATCGATGCTCCTTAGTGGACCGTGAGCGTGCCGGTCATCTGCGGATGAACGGAGCAGGCGAAGGTGTAGGTGCCGGCGGGCAGGGCCGGGATCGGGTACTGGCGGCTGTCGGGCCCGCTGAAGATCTCGCCCTTGAAGACCTGCTGGCCGGTGCTGTCGGTGATCGCCACGTTGTGGCTGACGCCCGGCGTCGTTGTTGGTGAACTTGATCACGAACGGCTGGCCGGCCGGGGCCTCAGGCGTGGCCTGGTCGAAGGCGATGTTGTGGGCGGTCAGGTCGACGGTCGGTCGCGCGCGGCGCCCCGGCTCCGCCCGAGCGGAGCTAGCCGCCGATGGCGGGCCGCCGATGGCGAGGCCGCGGCCGACTTGATCTGGGTCGCCAGCCAGGTGTTGAAGTCGGCCGGGCTGAGGGCCTTGACCGAGAACAGCATCGTGCTGTGGAACGTGCCGCAGAACTCGGCGCACTGGCCCCGGAAGGTCTGGTTCACATCGGCCGGATCGATCGTGAAGTCGAAGTTGTTCTCGCGGCCCGGCACGACATCGCGCTTGAACAGGAACTTCGGGACGTAGAACGCGTGGATCACGTCCTTCGAGCGCAGGATCACGTGGACGTCGACGCCCACCGGCAGGTCGAGCTCGGGCGCCTGCTGGGTGAACTGGACGGTCTGGCCATCCGGCGGCGAGGTAGTCGAACTCCCACTGGAACTGGGCCGCCACGGCCCGGACCGTCAGGCTGGGCGTGGGCGAGACGGCGTCGACCTGGTTGAGGGTGCTGCCACGAGAAGACGAACAGGACCACGACCAGGAGCGGTCGGGATGACCGTCCAGAGGATCTCGAGGACGCTGTTGCCATGGATCTGCGGCGGCAGCTCGGTGTCCGTCGGCTTGCGCCGGTAGCGGACGACGGCAAAGATGATCAGGCCCTCGACCAGGAAGAAGATCGACGACCGCGACGATGAACACGAAGTCGTACAGGTCGCGGGTGTCCTGGCCCTGGGTGGTGACCGCCGCCGGCGGCTCGAAGCGCCGCGCAACCGGCCAGCAGCAGCGCCAGCGCCGACGAGGGCGACGAGGCTCCTCGCGGGACGTGGCAGCCGGGGCCTGGGGATCGACATCAGGGTGGTTTCCTCGACCTGGTATCGCCTGCAGAGGCAGTCGCTGGAGTCGCTGGGCGCGCGACCAGCGTCGTGGCCCGCACCTGCCGAAAACGCCGAGGCCATGATACCCGCGTGGCGTTCGCTGCGCCGATCCGCCCCCGGCCCGGCATCGGGTGCAGAATTCGGGGCCAATGACCGATCGCGACGCTCGCCGACGCGCTCAGCCGGCCCCGTACCGCTCGCCGCCGCAGGCCCGTCTGGCTGGCGGTCCTGGCGGCGACCGGGTCTGGCTGGCTCCTGGCGGCCGTCCCGGCCGCGGCCCACAGCGGCACCCCGCCGCCGGCGCCGACCTGCCCGGGGTCCTCCTCCTGTGGTCGTTCGATCCGACGATCGTGCTGCCCCTGGCGCTCGCCGCGGCTGGCTACCTGTGGGCGGTCCGCACGGTCGACGCCGCCCATCCCAACACGCCGGTCCCGCGCCGCCGGATCGTGGCCTGGCTGGCCGGCCTGATCGTGATCGAGATCGCGCTCCAGTCGCCGATCGAGGCCTACGACACGACCCTGTTCAGCGACCACATGGTCCAGCACGTGCTCCTGACGATCGTCGCGGCGCCGCTCCTGGCCCTCGGCGCGCCGATCACCCTGCTCCTGCGCTTCGCCCGGCCGGAGACCCGCAGGCGCTGGATCCTGCCGGTCCTCCACTCGCGGATCGCTCCGGGTCGATCTCGTTCCCGGTCGTGACCTGGATCCTGTTCGCCGGCTACATGTGGCTGGCCCACTTCTCGCCGCTGTTCGAGTGGTCGCTCGAGAACCCGCTCGTCCACCAGCGTCGAGCACGTCGGCTTCCTGGGCACCGCGCTCCTGTTCTGGTGGCCGGCGGTGGCCGCGGATCCCAGCCCGTGGCGGATGCGCCACCCGACGCGGCTCGTCTACACCTTCCTGCAGATGCCCCAGAACACGTTCCTGGGGCTGACCATCTACAGCGCGACGGTGCCCCTCTACCCGTATCTACCTGAACCGCGGTCCGGGACTGGGGCCCGAGCGTCATCGACGACCAGCAGATCGCCGGCGGGATCATGTGGATCAGCGGCGACGTCGTGTTCATGGCCGCGATCATGCTGATCCTGCGCGGGCTCCTCCGGCACGAGGAGCGCCAGGCGGAGGCGATCGACGCCCGGGTGGCGCCCGAGCTGGCGGCGATCCGCGAGCGCGAGGAGCGCCTCGCCGAGCGGCTGGCCCGAGAACGGGGCGGCGGGGGTCCGCCTGAGCGGCGCCTCAGGCCAGGCCGGATTGCGCCTCAGCCAGCAGGCTCGCCGGTAGCGCTCCGGATCGACGTTGCCCGCCGCTGACCACGGCCACCGAGCGCCGGTGAGGCCCGTCAGGCCGGCCTCGGCCGCCCGGAAGCGCAGGGCGGCGATCGACAGGGCGCCCGATGGCTCGACGACCAGCCGGCACTCCTCGGCCGCGAGCCGGACCGCCGCCACGATCTCGGCCTCGCTGACGGTCACGATGTCGTCGAGGTAGGCGCGCAGGTGGGCCAGGTTGCGACGGCCGATCGACTGGGTCCGGGTCCCGTCGGCGATCGTCCGGCCGACCTGCTCGGCCGGCCAGGCCACGATCCGGCCGGCCCGCAACGAATCGCGGGCGTCGGCCGCCAGCTCCGGTTCGACGCCGATGACCCGGGCCGCCGGGCCGCAGCGCCTTGATCGCGGTCGCGACGCCGGCCGCCAGGCCGCCGCCGCCGACCGGCACGAGGACCGCCGCGAGGTCGGGCAGGTCCTCGGCGATCTCCAGGCCGCAGGTGCCCTGGCCGGCGATGATCCGGTCGTCGTCGAAGGGCGGGATGATCGACAGGCCGCGCTCGGCGGCGATGCGCTCGGCGGCGCAGCCGGCGCTCCTCGCTCGACGGCCCGACGATCACGACCTCGGCCCCGTCGGCGGCGACCCGCTCGCGCTTGATCGCCGGCGCGTCCGAGGGCATCACGATCACCGCCGGCACGCCGAACAGGCGCGCCGCCCGGGCGACGCCCTGGGCGTGGTTGCCGCTCGAATAGGTGATCACGCCGCGGGCCCGGATCGGCCGGCTCGAGCGCGGCGATCGCGACGTAGGCGCCCCGGATCTTGAACGCCCCGATCGGCTGGAGCGACTCGGCCTTGAGGAACTCGTGCCGCTCGGGCGGCCCGAAGGCCAGCAGCGGCGTCCGCAGGGCGACGCCGGCGAGGGTCGCGGCCGCCGCCCGGATCTCGGCCAGGCCGACGAGCGGCGGCTCGGCCGCCGCCGCGCTCCGCTGGCCATCAGCGGCCGTCCTTCTCGAGCTGCTGGCAGCGCGACGCAGAACGCCGCCCAGGGCAGCACCTCGAGGCGCTCGTCGGGGATCGGCCGTGCCACAGCGCAGGCAGCGCCCGAAGGTCCCCGCGTCGAGCCGGGCGAGGGCCGCGTCGACGAGCTCCAGGCCCTTGCCCGACTTGTCGCGCAGGGCGAGGTCGCGTTGCTGGGCGAAGACCTCGCTGGCCGCCGCGGCCTGCGAGCCGTAGGTCATCTGGCCGGGCGTCTCGGGCGGCGCCGACAGGTCGTCGGTCAGCCGGCGGCGCGCTGCCTCGAGGCGTGGCCCGGGCGGCGGCGAGCTGGCTGGCGTTCATCGCCGCAAGCCTAGCCCGAACCGGCGTCCCGAATAACGCGCCAGCTAAGCGGCGCTTGCGAGACTCCGGGCGACGGGCACACCAGCCGATCGAAGGATTGCCAAGGAGCATTTCGCATGCGTCGCGCCCAACTCCGCCTGCGACAGGTCATCACGATGGCCGCCGTTGCCCTGCTCGTCGCCCTGGCGACGCTCGCCGCCCATGCGCCCAGCCATCACGCGCTCAATGGTGATCGCCCGGGCGGCCGCTCGGCAGGCCTCGCTCCAGCGCCTGCCGGACGGCCGGCGCTGGTACTGAGCTGCCGCGGCTCAGCGTCCGGCGACGCCGGTCGTGTCCGAGCTCAGCCGCTGGGCGAGGTAGACCGGGATCGTCGAGAGGAGGATCAGGAAGACCGCCACCACGTTCACGACCGGCAGCTGGTTGGCCCGCTGGATCTGGTCGAAGATCCACAGCGGGATCGTCTTCTGGGTGCCGGCCGTGAACGTGGTCACGATGACCTCGTCGAAGGACAGGGCAAACGCCAGCAGGCCGCCCGCGATCAGGGCCGTCCGGATGACCGGGAAGGTGACGTAGCGGAAGGTCTGGAGCGTGTCGGCGCCCAGGTCCATCGAGGCCTCCTCGATCGAGCGCGACGTCCGCCGCAGGCGGGCGATCACGTTGTTGAAGACGACGACGATGCAGAACGTGGCGTGGCCCAGGATGATCGTGAAGGTCGTGAAGCCGATCCCCGACGCGTTGATCGTGGCGTTGAGGGCCATCCCGGTGACGATCCCGGGCAGGGCGATCGGCAGGACCAGCAGGAACGAGATCGTCCCCCGCCCGAAGAAGCGAGTAGCGATGGACCGCGAACGACGCCAGCGTGCCCAGGACGATCGCGATCGCCGTCGCGGCGAGCGCCGACCTGGATCGACAGGACCAGCGCGTCGCGGACTCGCCGTTGCCCAGCGCCACGCGCGAACCAGTCGAGGGTCAGGCCCTGGATCGGCCACGCCTGGGTCTTGTCGGTGTCGAAGGCGTAGACCACGATGATCAGCAGGGGCACGTACAGGAAGGCCAGGATCCCGATCGTCGCCAGGCGCAGCCAGAGCGACGTCCGCGCGCTTCACAGCGCGTCGAAGGCGCCCAGCCGCCGGGCGATCAGCAGGTAGATCGCCATGATCCCGATCGGCACGATCGCGAAGGTGGCGGCGAACGGCACGTTGTTGGCCACGCCCTGGTTGACGTAGATCACGTTGCCCAGGAACTGGTTCTTGGAGACCAGGGCCGGCGTGATGTAGTCGCCCAGGGTCAGCGAGAAGGTGAAGATCGAGCCGGCCGCCACGGCCGGCAGGACGAGCGGCAGGACCACCCGCCGGAACGTCGTCCGCGCCCCGCCCGCCGAGGTCGGCCGAGGCCTCGAACAGCGAGCCCGGGATCCGCTCGAAGCCGGCGTAGATCGGCAGGATCATGTACGGCAGCCAGAGGTAGCTGAAGACGAGCCAGGTCGAGACATCGGAGAAGCCCGGTCCCTGGAGGCCGACCAGCCCGAGCAGGCCGTCGAGCGGCCCGCCCTGGGCCAGGATGATCCGCCAGGCGAAGACCCGGACGAGGTAGTTCGACCAGAGCGGCAGGAGCACGGCCATGAACAGCAGCGAGCGGGTCCGCGGCGACGCCACCCGGGCCATGAAGTAGGCGATCGGGAAGGCCAGGAGCATGTCGGTGGTCGTGACCGGCCAGGGCGATCGTGACGGTCCGCGAGCACGATCGCCCGGTTGACCGGGTCGCTCGATCAGCTGCTGGAAGTTGCTCAGGCTGAACTCGTGGACGACGGCCGAGGTGATCGGGTTGAGGTACCAGAACGCGCTCAGCAGGAGGATCGCCAGCGAGCCGAGGTAGACCGCCCCGAACCAGCCCACCGGCGGGGCCGAGCAGGATCAGCAGCTGGGCAGGCCGTGCGCCGATAGAGGGCGGCCAGGAACCGGCGCCGGGCGCCCTCGGGCGGCAGGCGAGCTGGCGGCGGGCGGTCACGGTCGGAGCTCCGGGCGATGAGGCGCTCGAGCCCACCGCCCGATGTCCTCGAGCCGGGCTTCGTCAGCCCTTGATCGCGGTCCAGGCGGTCGCCCACTTGGAGTAGTCGACGCAGGTCGTGCCGCGGCTGTCGCCGCAGTCGGCCAGGGGCGTCTTCCAGAAGCTGATCGCGCCGTAGAAGGCCGGGTCGTTGACGTGGTACAGGGTGCAGAAGTTCTTGACCCCGTACGAGCCGTAGCCGACGTCCAGGATCGTGCACGCCTTGGGGTTGGCCGGCGCCTCGCCGAAGTACTCGGCGACCTCGGCCTGGACCTTGGGCGTGATCATCCAGGCCATCCACTTGTACATGCAGTTCGGGTGCTGGCGCGTGGGCCGACATCATCCAGGTGTCCGCCCAGCCGGTCATGCCCTCGGTCGGCACGACGGCGTCGACCTTGACCCCGGACGCCTTGAGGGTGTTGACCTGGTACGGCCAGGTCGTGCCGATGACCGTCGAGCCGTTGGTGAAGTTGTGTGATCTCGTCGGTGTACAGCGACCAGTACTTGGCGACCCACGGGCTGCTGGGCCTTGAGCAGGGCCACGGCCGCGTCGAACTGGGGCTGGGTCAGCTCGTACGGGTCGGTGATCCCGAGCGCCGGGTTGGCCGTCTTGAGGTAGAGCGCCGCGTCGGCGATGTAGATCGGGCTGTCGTAGTCGGTGATCTTGCCCTGGTAGGGCTTGGACTGCGGTCGGGTCGAAGACCGACGCCCAGCTCGTCGGCGCCGGCGAGACGAGGTCGGTCCGGTACATCAGGGTGTTGCCGCCCCAGCCGTGGGAGACGCCGTAGTGCTTGCCGTCGACCGTGTTGTGGGCCGGCGACTGGAGGAACGGGGCGATGTCCGGGAAGTCGGGCAGGAGGTTGACGTTGATCTCGGCCACGTCGCCGTTGGCGATCAGCCGGTTCGTCGCGTCGCCCGAGGCCGACACGCCGTCGTAGACGGTGCCGCCGCCCTGGCGCATCAGGGTGACCATCTCGTCCGAGGTGTTGGCCGGCTTGATGTTGACCGTGCCGCAATCCGGGTTGGCCGCCTCGAACGGGTGGACCCAGTCGTATTCCTTGACGTTCGAGCCGTCCTCGGCATAGCCCGGCCAGATGATGATGTTCAGGCTGCCCTCGCCCTTGCCGATCGACTGGGGCAGGTTGGAGCTCGGACCGCCGGTCGGCGAGGCGGCCGCCGCGCTCGGCGCGACGCTGCTCGCCGGCGCGCCGCTGGGGGCGCGGCCGTCGACGGCGCGCGTGGTTGGGGCGGTCGTCGCTCCGCCGGTACAGGCCCCCACGAGCAGGCCGACCGCGGCCGGCCAGGGTCAGATCCGTCCGCTGCTTCATTGCTCCTCCTCCAGATTGCTGACGTTGCCGGGTCGCCACGGCCTGCGGATCAGGCGTTGATCGGCAGGCTGTGGATGCGCTTCCAGATGAGGCGGGTCGGGCGGCCCTCGGCGGCCAGGGCCTCCATCGACGAGGTGGCCAGGTTCTGCTGGGTGACGACCAGCTCGGAGCCGGCGTCGAGGGCCACGTAGTAGCGCGTGTCCGAGCCGAGGTAGACGACCTCGCGGATCCGGCCGTCGACGCCGATCTCGTCCGCTGGCGACGATCGCGCCCGGGCTCGGCCATGCGGATCTTCTCGGGCCGGACGGTGAACGTCCCGGCCGTGCCCGAAGACCCGCTCGGCGACCTCGCCCCGGAGCAGGTTGGAGGTGCCCACGAAGCCGGCCACGAACTCGGTCAGCCGGCCGCTCGTAGACCTCCGCCGGCGAGCCGACCTGCTCGATCCGGCCGAGGTTGAAGACGGCGATCCGGTCGCTCATCGTGAGCGCCTCCTCCTGGTCGTGGGTCACGTAGATGAAGGTGATCCCGACGGCGTGCTGGATCGCCTTGAGCTCGATCTGCATCTCCTCGCGGAGCTTGAGGTCGAGCGCCCCGAGCGGCTCGTCGAGGAGCAGCACCCGGGGCCGGTTGACGAGCGCCCGGGCCAGGGCGACCCGCTGGCGCTGGCCGCCGGACAGCTGGCTCGGGCGGCGCTTGTCGAAGCCCTCGAGGCGGACCATCCGGAGCGCATCGGCGACCCGCTCGCGGCGCTCTTCCGCGGGCACCTTGCGGATGACCAGCCCATAGGCGACGTTCTCGGCCGACGTTCATGTGCGGGAACAGGGCGTAGTCCTGGAAGACCGTGTTGACGTCCCGCTCGAAGGGCGCCTTGTTGCTCACGTCCTCGCCGCTGGAGCAGGATCCGGCCGGCTCGTCGGCAGCTCGAAGCCGGCGATCATCCGGAGGGTCGTGGTCTTGCCCGAGCCGGACGGCCCGAGCATCGAGAAGAACTCGCCGTCGCGCCACGTCGAGGTCGATCCCGGCCACCGCCTCGACGTCGCCGATAGCGCTTGATGACGCCTTCGAGGCGGACGGCCGAGATCGACGGGGCGGAGAGGTCGTTCGCGGCGAGGCGGCAACGACGGGCTCGGCCGGCCAGGTCGGGAACGGAGCGGGATCGCCAAGCGGTGCCTCGATCGAGCAGGACCCGCGCCGGAGCGGTTCGGAGGCCAACGTCCGGGATGGCCGGCACTGTGCAGAATATCGGGCGGCCGGTGTCAAGGCGGGCGACCTTTTAGACTGCCCACGTGCGCACAGAGCGCAACGGCGAGGCGCGCCCGGCCCGGGCCTGGCGCCGCTGGTTGCGCGGCGTGGGACTGCTGGTCGGCCGGTTTGCTCCTGGCGGCCTGTTCCGGCGACGCGGCCGCGACGCCGCCAATCTCGCCGGGCACGGCCGATCGGCCGCGCGACGTCAACATCATCACCAAGGACTACTCGTTCCTGCCGCCGATCGTCGACCTGGTGCCGGGCGAGACGGTCCTCCTGCACGTGATCAACGGCGGGCTCGAGGTCCACGAGGTGGTGATCGGCGACCCGTCGGTCCAGGACGCCTGGGAAGCGGCCGAGGCCGCCGCGGCCAATCCGCCGCCTGGCCCGACCCCGCTGGTCACCGTCCCAGCCGGCACGGCCGGCGTCCGGATCGTGGTCCAGTCGGGCCAGCGGGTCGACCTGCGCTGGACGGTCCCGGCCGATCCCGGCGCGCTCCTGATCGGCTGCCACATCCCGGGCCACTGGGCCAAGGGGATGCAGGCGTCGATCCGCTTCGTCGCGCCGAATGGCGCCGGCGGCCCGGGCTCTGACCTCGACGCAGCCGTAGCGTGGCCGGAATGCTACCCTGAGGCCCGCTTCGAACCGACGCAGCCAGGAGTGGAGATCGGATGACCTACGTGATCGCGGAGCCGTGCGTCGACGTGATCGACCAGTCGTGCGTTTCCGTCTGTCCCGTCGACTGCATCCACTTCGAGGAAGGGATCGACCGGAAGCTGTTCATCGATCCCAACGAGTGCATCGACTGCGGGGCCTGCGAGCCCGAGTGCCCGGTCAATGCGATCTTCCCGGAGGAGTCGCTGCCGGCCGAGTGGGCCAACTACACGACGATCGACGCGACCTGGTTCACCAACCGCGACGCGGCCCGGGTCGCCCTGGACGCAGCCAAGCCGCGCTGAGTCGGCAGCGCACCGGGACCGGGGCGACGGCGGCCCTTGACGCTGACCATGCGGATCGTCTCGCTCCTTCCTTCGGCCACCGAGATCGTGTGCGCCCTGGGCCTGGCCGACGAGCTGGTCGGGATCACCCACGAATGCGACTGGCCGCCGGAGGTCGCCGGGCATGCCGGTCATGACCCGCAGCGTCCACGACCTGGCCGGTGCCTCGAGCCGTGAGATCCACCGCCTGGTCGAGCGCTCGGTCCACGGCGGCTCGTCGCTGTACGCGCTCGACGAGGCCGCGATGGCCGCGGCCGAGCCGGACCTGATCCTCACCCAGGAGCTGTGCACCGTCTGCGCGGTCGGCTATCGGCGAGGTCAACGAGGTCGCCCGGCGGATCGACGCCGACATCGCGGTCGTGTCGCTCGAGCCGACCAGCCTCGAGGGGATCCTCAACACGATCGCCACGGTCGGCGCGATGACCGACGCCGAGGACGAGGCCGATCGATGTCGTCGGCGGCCTGCGCGAGCGCCTCGGGCCAGGTCGAGGCGCGGGTGGCCGAACGCCGGGCCGCGGGCCGGACGCCGGTCCGGGTCGTCGGCCTCGAGTGGCTCGACCCGCCGTTCGCGGTCGGCCACTGGGTGCCCGAGCAGATCCGGCGGGCGGGTGCCTGGGACCTGCTCGGCGCGGAGGGCGAACGCTCGGTCGAGACGAGCTGGGACGCGGTTCGCGATGTCGACCCGGAGATGCTCGTCCTGATGCCCTGCGGGTTCCACCTCGCCGACGGCCTGGAGGCCTGGCGGGCCACGCCCCGGCCGGCCGGCTGGGCGGAGCTGAGCGCCGTCCGCGACGGTCAGGTCTACCTCGTCGACGGGTCGGCCTATTTCAGCCGGCCCGGGCCACGGGTGATCGACGGCGTCGAGCTCCTGGCCGAGCTGTTCGATCCCGACGGGCTCCGCCGGCAGCGCCCCGTTCGGCAGCTGGCAGCGGGGTCGACTAGGCGGTGGTCTTCCGGGCGACGTTCGACTGCCTGTGGTGCGGGACGACCCACGCCGTCGCGGGCGGCGGACGACCTCGAGGGCTATGCCCAGCTCTGCCCGACTGCATCGGCCGGGCCGGCGAGAACGGCTTCCTGCGCTTCCGGCTCAAGTCGGCCCTGGCCGAGCAGGCGATCGGGCCAGGCCGGCAGCCCCGTCGCCGGCCCGGCTCAGAGCCAGGTCTGACCCAGCCGGACCGAGGACCTGTCGGCCGAGATGCAGGCCTACTACGAGGCGCGCGCCGCCGAGTACGACGACTGGTACCTGCGCCGCGGGCGCTATTCCCGCGGGCCCGGTCCACGACCTCGCCTGGAACGCCGACCTCGACGCGGCCACGCTGTGGCTCGACAGCCTGCCGATCCGGGGCGAGATCGTCGAGCTGGCGGCCGGGACCGGCTGGTGGTCGACCCTGCTCGCCGGCAAGGGCGTCCTCTCGATCTACGACGCCAACGAGGCACCCCTCGACCGGGCCCGCGACGCGGCTGCTCGCCCACGGCCTGCGCGCCCACATCCACGTCCGGGACGCGTGGGCCGAGCCGGACCGGCCGGTCGATGCCCTGTTCTGCGGCTTCTGGCTGAGCCACGTGCCCGCGGGCGCCGGCTGGCCGAGTTCCTCGAGCCTGGCCCGCGCGCTGGCTCAAGCCGGGCGGCACGTTCGCGTTCATCGACTCGCGCCCGGATCCCGCATTCGGGCGCCCTCGACCAGCCGGTCAGCCCGGGCGACGAGGTCAGCCGCCGGCGGCTGGCCGACGGCCGCGAGTTCCGCGTGGTCAAGGTCTACTGGCAGCCGGCCGAGCTCGAGGCAGGCCCTCGGGTCGGCCGGCTTCGGACCGCCAGGGTGACGACGACGTCGCGCTTCTTCCTGCTCGGCCAGCGCGCGCGCGTAACTCGTATACTCGGGCCCATGCCCCCCTTGTCCGAACCGCCGGATCGCGACCGTCGGCTCCGGCGTCATGGCCGAGGCGATGATCGCCGGCCTGCTCCGGGGCAAGCTCGTCGAGCCCGACCAGGTCACGGCCAGCCATCCCCGCCAGGAACGGCGGGAGCAGCTCCAGCGCGAGTACGGCATCCGGACCGTGGCCGGCAACATCGAGGCGATCGACGAAGCCGACGTGATCCTCCTCGCGATCAAGCCCCAGATGCTCGGCCGGGTGGGGGCCGAGCTGCGCCCCGCACTGCGGCCCGCCCAGCTCGTCCTGTCGGTCATCGCCGGGGCGACGACCGCCGCCCTGGAGGGCTTCCTCGGTCATCAGCGGATCGTCCGGAGCATGCCCAACACGCCGGCCCGGCTGGGTCGGGGGATGACCGTCTGGTACGCCACGCCGGAGACGACCGAGGAGCAGCGCAGCCCAGGCTCGGGCCCTGCTCCAGGCCCTGGGTGCGGAGCTCGAGGTCGACGACGAGAAGTTCGTGGCGATGGCCACCGCCGTCAGCGGGACCGGCCCGACCTACGTCTTCCTGGTCATGGAGGCCCTGATCGACGCGGCCGTCCACCTGGGCTTCCCCCGCCACGTCGCCCACGACCTGGTGGTCGAGACGCTCGAGGGCAGCACCCATTTCGCCAAGCAGAGCGGCGACCACCCGGCCGTCCTCCGGAACATGGTCACCTCGCCCGGCGGGCACGAGCGCCGCGGCGCTTCACGAGCTCGAATCGGGCGCCTCCGGACGGTCCTGTCGGAGGCGGTCTGGGCGGCCTACCGGCGGACGGTCGAGCTCGGCGAGCAGCTCGAGGCCAGCGTCGAGCGCGACGGCCAGCCGCGATCCCCGAGCTCGACCGGCGGGCCGGTCCCGGCATTGACCGTCGACCTCCGCCGGGCGCCGCTCGGCGACCTCCGGGCGCATCGACTTTCGGGCCCGATCGAGCGCGACTTCTTCGCCGACGGCCGGGCCATCTTCGATCGGCTGTGCGCCACCTGGGCCGGCCTCGATGACGCTGCGTGGCAGCCTGGCCGGGGCGTCCCGCTCGGACGCCGGAGGGCCCGACTGGTCGTACCGGGACCACGCTCGCCCACCTGGCCGGCTGGGCCGAGCTCGGGCGTCGAGATCGCCGCGCAAGGCCTGGCCGAGGCAGGCCGCTGGCCGTCCGACGAGGAGTTCGCGGCGGCGACTTCGACCAGTTCAACGAGACGCTCCGGGACGGGTGGCCGGGCGTGATCGCCGGCAGACATCCGCGAGCCGGCTCGTGGCCGCGACGGCCGAGCTGGGCAGCCTCGCCCGGCAGCTCTCGCCCGAGACGTCCTCCGGGCCGACGACGCCTGGGGCTGGCTCTACATGACCCTCCACGGCCACCAGCTCGACCACCTCGGACTGGTCGAGCCGTGGGCCGACCGGCTCCGCGAGCGGCAGGCCGAGGGCGATCCCTTCGGGCCCGATCCGATGGTCGGCACCGGGCGACCCGGAGGCCGACCAGGGCGCGTTCTGGGCCGAGGAGGCCGATGTCTTCGCCGACGTTCAGCCGGCTGGTCGATGCGGTCCCGCCGGACGATCCGGGATCGTCGTGCGAGGTCACCCCGGACTGGTCGCTCAAGGATCACGTCGCCCACGTCGGCAGCTGGTTCGAAGAGGGCGCCGGAGCGATCGAGGAGCACCTGCGCTGCGGCGGCTGGCGGAGCGGCCCGGCGGAAGGTATCGACGCCTGGAACCGCCGCGACCTCGAAGGCCTGCGCGGCGCTGCCGTGGGCCGAGGCTACGGCAGCGCCTGGAGGTGAACCGGCAGCGGATCCGGGCGGCCGCCCACGACTCGAGTCAGGCCGACTTCCGGTCGGCCGACGGCTGGGACTGGACCTACTGGGACCTGGCCGGCCACGTCCGCTCCCACCTGGCGATGATCGCACCGTGGGCCGTCCGGACCGGCTGGCCCGGCGATGAACGGCGCAATTTGGGCTAGGCCGTGGCGCCGGACCGGTGAGTCGGCTCCAGCCGCCGGCCGGCCCCGGCGGATCCGCCGATGGCCTGACGATCGAGCGGATCGCTGGCCTTCGATTCCGGCCGCGAGTACCGGCTCGATCCGCGCCAGCGCTGCGTGGCCTTCACCCAGGAGGCCGGCGGCGCGCGGCAGCTCTTCCTGCTGCCCGCTGCGCGGTCGGGCCGGACGTCCAGCTGACGGCGTCGGACAAGGCCGGTCAGCGATCCCCAGTGGTCGCCTGACGGGCGCCGGCTGGCCTTCGTCCGCGATGGGGCGATCTGGATGATCGACGCCGACGGCTCGCGCCAGGTCCAGGTGACCGAGCATCCGGCCGGCAACAGCCAGCCGCGCTGGAGCCCCGACGGCCGGCCGGCTGGCGTTCCTGTCGCGCCGCCGGGGCTGGTCGCAGGTCTGGCTGATCGACGCGCCGATCCCGCACCGGGGCCGGCCCGCCAGCCATCCCCGGCCGGCCGAGCCCGTCGCCGTGACGCCGAGCCGGCGTCGATATCGAGGAGTCGCCTGGGCGCCCGACGGCGGCCGCCTGGCGCTCGTCAGCCAGCGCGAGCCGGATGGCTGGCGCTCGGCGGTGTCGGTCGCTCGACGATCGCCACCGGCGACCGAGACACGGATCGACGCCGGCGGCGCCTGGGAATGCGGGCCGTGCTGGCTGCCCGACGGCGCGCTGCTCCTGATCCTGTCCGATGCCGACGGCTGGTTCCAGGTCGTGCGCGCTCGCGCCGGACCTCGTACGCGCGGACCGTGCTGACCAAGGGCGCCCAGGAGCACGGCGAGCCGAACGGCGGCGTTCGGGGTCGACGCCGCTGCCCTCGCCGGACGGCGGCCGGTTCAGCCATATCGCGGTCCACGACGGCCAGATCGACCTGGTCGTCGCTCCGATCGGCGGGGGCCCGGGCCAGGCGATCCAGCCCTGGCCGGGCGTCTGGCGGGCGATCGGCTGGCTCGGCGACGGCGGCGCGGTCGCTGGCGATCGGCGAGAGCGAGCGCCACCCGCAGGACCTCTGGCTGCTGCCGGTGCCGGGAACGCGGCCGGAGAGCCGGAGCGGCCCGCGGGCCTGACCGAATTCGCTGCCGGCCGTCCTGCGCCAGTCGCCCTGGGTCGAGCCGGAGCGGATCCGGTTCAAGGCCCGCGACGGCCTGCCGATCGAGGCGAGCCTGTGGCGGCCGGACGCGGCCACCGGCCGGCGCGGCCAGCCGGTCAACGGTTCCGGCGATCGTCTATCGCCCACGGCGGGCCGACCTGGCAACAACGCGCGGCTCTGGCAGCCGTTCAAGCAGCTCCTCGTCCGGGAGGGCTTTGCCGTCCTCGACGTCGACTTCCGGGGCTCGACCGGCTACGGCCGCGCGTTCCGCGAGGCGAATCATGGCGAATGGGGCCATGCCGACGCGTTCGACTGCATCGATGCCGGGCACTGGCTCGCGCGAGCAGGCCTGGTGCGACGGCCGGCTGGCCGTCTACGGCGGCTCGTACGGCGGCTACATGACCCTGTGCTGCCTCGTCGAGGAGCCGTCGCTGTGGCGGGCCGGGATCGACCTGTACGGGGACTCCGAGATCGCCGAGAGCTACCGCCATGGCGATCGGCCCGGCCGGATCGATCTCCATCGCCAGATGGGCAGCCCCGACGACCCGACGGCGGCGCCGCTCTTCCGGCGCGGCTCGCCGCTCTACCGGGCCGAGCGGATCGAGGCGCCGCTGCTCATCCTCCACGGGCGGCAGGATCGCCGGGTCGTGCCCCTGATGAGCGAGAAGATGCTCGAGGCGCTGCGTGATCGAGAACAAGCACCACGAGGTCCACTGGTACGACGAGGAAGCCCACGGCTGGGAGCAGCGGGCCAACCGGCGCGACGCCTTCGAGCGGATCCTCGCCTTCCTCAAGCTCCACGTGCGCACGAGCCCGTCCGGGCGGCTGAGTTGAGCCGCCGTCCGCGAGCTCCCCGAGCGGGCGATGCGCTGCGACGCTGCTGTCGCTCTCCCGCCGCCCGAGCCTCGGCCGGCTCGCGACCCGGCTCTCGTTCACCCGCTCGATGGTCGGCCGGTTCGTCGCCGGCGAGACCCTCGGCGAGGCCCTCGACGCGCTGGACCGGCTGCACGCCGGCCGGGCGCCGGACGACCGTCGACGTCCTCGGCGAGGCGGTCCAGATCGGAGGCCGCCGCGGCCGCCGCCGCCGATCGCTACCTCGAGCTGCTCGATGCCCTGGCCGCGCGCGGCCTCGACGGCAACGTCAGCCTGAAGCTCAGCCAGATGGGCCTCGACCTGTCGCCCGAGGTCATGCCGGGCGAACGTCGGCCCGGATCTTCGAGACGGCCGCCGCAGACGCGGCGCCTTCGTCCGGATCGACATGGAGGACCACGCCCGGACCGACGCGACCCTGGCACTGTGGCGCGAGCTGCGCCGCTCGAACCCGGCGAGCGGCGTCGTGATCCAGGCCGCCCTCCGGCGGAGCGCCGCCGACATCGAGGAGCTGATCGCCGAGCAGGGCGCCGGTCCGGCTGTGCAAGGGCGCCTATCGCGAGCCGGCCGACGTCGCCTTCCCGACCGAAGGCCGAGGTCGACCAGTCGTACCTGGCCCTGCTGGCCCGGCTGCTCCGGGAGGGCACGAACCCGGCCCTGGCCACCCACGATCCGCGGATGATCCAGGCGGCGACCGACCTGGTCGAGCGCGACGGGATCGGCGCGCGACCGGTTCGAGTTCCAGATGCTGTACGGCGTCCGGCGCGATCTCCAGGAGCAGCTCGTCGCGGCCGGCTACCGGGTCCGGATCTACGTCCCGTTCGGGCGCGAGTGGTATCCGTACTTCATGCGCCGGCTGGCCGAGCGGCCGGCCAACGTCGATGTTCATCCTGCGCAGCATCGGCCAGCGAGGAGCGCCGCCACAGGCTGTCGAGGCGCCGGCGCGGGGATCGGGCCGGGAATTGAACGGACCGCCGGGCAGGCCGGCGGTCCGCGATGCGGCCAGGGTCAGACGACCCGGTGCGCTAGAACCAGCGTCGGCCGGCCTCGAGCACGATGGCCGAGGTACCGAGCGCCCCGAGGGCGAGCAGGACCCGGAAGGCCTGCGACTTGACCAGCTTCTTCACGAAAGTCCCAACCTGTCCGACTCGCCCGAAGTGAGAGCCGGGAACGCGTTCGCCCCAGCCATGATGAAGCGCGCCAGGTTCGCCCTCATCGCTGCACCTCGAATGCGGCTACGGCTTGCCGCCGGCGGCTGGGCCGCCTCCACCCGAGGGCGGAGGTCCCTGGCTTTGCGTCCCCGCCTCGCGACGGGTTTGCCCTGGACGGTCGGTTCACCGAGGGGCGAAAGTCGTCCCTGCAACGATCCTGCGCCCAGGGTCGGCCAATGAGACATCCGCCGGGAGTACCGTTCGGGAGCGGCCGAGTGGGGGAGTTGCCGGGATGCACCGGCCGCCCGGATGCCCGGATTCGAGCCTGGTCAGGCGGCCGAGGCTGGCCTGGAGCCGGCGGCGTGCTCCTCGACGTGGCTGACGACGAAGCGCTCGAGCATGCGCCTCGACGGTCATCTCGCCCAGGCGGGGATGGAGGCCGCGCCTGGCCCAGTCCGCGGCGCGACAGCTGGGGCAGCCGGCGCGGCATAGCGGGCCACACCCGAATGGATCCGGCCGAGCAGCTCTCTGCGTCGGGCAGCGTCCGGTCGCGCTCGATGGTCAGGCTCCGGAGCTGGTCCGTGCGACCCGCCCGAACGGCACCGGCTCGGGCGAGCCGGCCAGCGACCCGCTCGATCTCGCCCAGCCAGTAGGGAGCATCTCGGTCACGTGGGCCAGGATCTCGGGCGGTCCCCATTCGGCCTCGGGACCATCGCCGGCGACTGCCCGGAGCGGCCACGGCCGCCGGCCCGATGGCCGGGCCGAGGCCGTCGTAGATCGCGGCGGCGGAGGTGATCCGGCCGATCGCGCCGGCGCGGAGCTTCGGTTGTCATCGATCAATCGTACGTCGGATGGTACCGCCGGGGGCGGTGTATCGTCGATGGCCACAGGACCAGCGCGTCGCGCCTGGCGACCGCGCCACAGTCGACCAGCACAGGAGGCAGCAGCACGGCCATGACCGAGACTGCCCGCGGAGCGCCCCACCCGCCTCGACCCACGACCGCGGCCGGCCAGGGGGCCGCCAACCAGGCCGGGGCCCACGTCAACAAGGATGCCTATGCCCAGGCGGCCGACTTCCTGCCGCTCAAGGGCATCGACCACGTCGAGTTCTGGGTGGGCAATGCCCGCCAGGCCGCGGCCTACTACCGGGCCCTGTGGGGCTTCGGGCCGGTCGCCTTCAGCCGGCCTCGAGACCGAAGGTCCGTGATCGGGCCAGCTACGTCATGGTCCAGAACGGGATCCGTTCGTCTTCACCGCTCCGCTGACGCCCGACGGCGAGATCGCCGAGCACGTCCGGCTCCACGGCGACGGCGTCCACGACATCGCGTTCGCGGTCGACGACGTCGAGAGCGCCTGGCGCGAGACGACCGCCCGGGGCGCGGTCGGCGTCCTGGCCGCCGACCGAGCTCGACGGCGGCGAGGACGGGGTCCTGCGCCGGGCGCACGATCCGGACCTACGGCGAGACCGTCCACTCATTCATCGATCGGAACGACTACCACGGCGTCTTCGCGCCGGGCTATCGGGCCGGTCAAGCGGCCGCCCGGCGCGGCCGGCGGCCTGAGCCTGCTCGAGGTCGACCACTGCGTCGGCAACGTCGGCCTCGGCGAGATGGACACATTCGTCGACTTCTACCGCGACGTGCTCGGCTTCGCCCAGCTGATCCACTACGACGACAAGGTCATCCACACCGAGTACTCGGCCCTGATGTCGAAGGTCATGACCAACGGCAACGGCCGGATCAAGTTCCCGATCAACGAGCCGGCCACGGGCAAGAAGAAGAGCCAGATCCAGGAGTTCCTCGACTGGTACCTCACGCCCGGCTGCCAGCACATCGCCCTGCGGACCGAGGACATCGTCACCACGGTCCGGCGCCTGCGCGAGAACGGGGTCGAGTTCCTGGGCCTGCCCCACGAGTATTACGCCAGCCTGGCCGAGCGGGTCGGCGACGTGGGCGTGCCGATCGACACGCTCGAGGAGCTGGGCATCGAGGCCGACCGCGACGAGGAGGGCTACCTCCTCCAGATCTTCACCCGGCCGGTCCAGGATCGCCCCACGTTCTTCTTCGAGATCATCGAGCGCCACGGCTCGCGGGGCTTCGGGGTGGGCAACTTCAAGGCCCTGTTCGAAGCCATCGAACGCGAGCAGGCGCTCCGGGGCAACCTCTAGGCAGGGACCAGGGCGAAGATCTGGCGGGCGCCGGTCAGGCCCTTGAGCTCGTGCAGGCCCCGGTCGCTGAACTGGAGGCCTGATCCGTCGAGGAGCTCCTGCGTGGTGCCGCTGACCAGCACCTCGCCCGGTCCGGCCAGCGCGCTGACCCGGGCAGCGGCGTGAACGGCGATGCCCCGGACGTTATTGCCGCTGAGGGTGATCTCGCCGGTGTGCAGCCCGGCCCGGATCTCGATCCCCAGGTCGCCGACCACCCTGACCATTGCTGCGGCGCAGTGGACGGCCCGGGCGGCCCCGTCGAAGCGGGCCAGGAAGCCGTCGCCGGTCGTGTCCACCTCGATGCCCCGGAATCGGTCGATCTCGAGTCGCATCCGGTCGTTGTGCTCGAGCAGGACCTTGCGCCAGTCGGCATCACCAAGCCTGGCCAGGGCCGCGGTTGAGTCGACGATGTCGGTGAACAGGATCGTCGCGAGCACTCGCTCATCACTGCCCTCAGGGGCCGCCCCGTACGTCCGGGCGCTGGCGAACTCGGTGCTGATAAAGGTGTCGTCGCCGATGACATAGCCGTCGTGCCCGGGTGGAATCTCGTACACATCGCCGGGCCCGATCTCGAAGGTCGTCCCGTCGTCGAGCAGAATGCCCAGCCGGCCGGCGCTGACCACTCCGAGGTGGCGGACCTGGCAACTGGTCGTGCCGACGAGGGGCCGGACTTCGACCGACCAGCGCCAGCCGGGTTCGTAGACCAACCGTCCGACGGAAGTCTCATCGAGCTCGACCACCTCGAACCGGCCGTGCGCGAACTGGCGGACCTGGTCGGGCTTGTCGAAGCTCTTGCGCTGGGCCCTGGGCATGCCGAGATTGTGCCGTGCCGGGGTCGCCCTCGCTAGACTCTCGGCGATGATCCTTGCCCATGTCCGCGAGCAGCACGCTCCGGCCGGCGCGCCCTGGCGGCTGGTCGCGGCCGATCGAGCGACGGGTAGCAGGGTCGGTGAGCCGGGGCACTGGATCGACCTCGAGGTTGCCCGCCGGCGAGCGGTCGGCGGGGACCCCCGGCTGGCCCACAACTCGGTCCTGTACCGACAGCCGATCAGCACCCTCGACGCCCATCTCGCGGCCGGCCTGCGGGTCGCGACCCTGGCCGACGTCGTGGAGGCGTTCGAGCCGCGCGAGGCCGACGACCCGGCCCGCCTCGAGGCTGCCGAGCTCCAATTCGGGCCGCCCATCCTGGCTCCGCGCAGCCTGCGTGACTTCTATGCGTTCGAAGGCCACGTGGCCACGATGTGGGCCCGCCGGGGCAATCCGGTGCCCGAGGCCTGGTACCGCCTGCCGATCTTCTACTTCAGCAACGTCTCCGAGATCCGCGGGCCGGACGACCCGGTGTGGGCCCCGGCCGGCTCGAACGAGCTCGATTACGAGCTCGAGGTGGGTGCCCTGGTCGACACCGCCGCACGCGATCTTGCCGAAGGGCCGGCCGAAGACGTCGTGGGTGGCTACTTCATCCTCAATGACTGGAGCGCGCGCGACCTCCAGCGCGAGGAGACCACGGTTCGACTGGGTCCGGCGAAGGGCAAGGACTTCGCCAGCTCGATCGGGCCATGGCTGGTCACGCCCGACGAGCTCGGCGACGCCCGCCGGCCCGGGGCGAGCGGTCCCGGGCTGAGCCTGACGGCCGAGGTCAACGGCCAGGAAACTTCGCGTGGGACCTGGTCCGATGCCCATTTCTCATTCGGCCAGATGCTCGCCCGGGCGTCGGCCGACGTGACCCTCCGGCCGGGCGACCTGATCGGCAGCGGCACGGTCGGCTCGGGCTGCCTGCTCGAGGTCGGGCCGGCCACCCTCGGGCGCTACCTGGAGCCGGGCGATTCGGTCACCCTGCGCGTCGAGCGGCTGGGCGCGCTGACGACGCCGATCGTGGCTCGTCCGGGATGAGCCGGCCGCTGCCCGAGGGCGTCACGATCGAGCCGATGCGGCCCGGCCACTGGCCTGCCGTACGGGCGATCCACGAGGCCGGCATCCTCGGCGGCAACGCCACGATCGATCGCGAGACGGCTTCCGACTGGGCCACCTGGAGCGACGCCCACCGGCCCGATTGCCGGCTCGTCGCGGTTGATGCCGAGCGCGTCCTGGGCTGGGTCGCGCTCGCCCCGAGCTCCAGCCGGCTGGTCTACGCCGGGGTCGCCTGGCTGAGTGTCTACGTGGCGCCTGTCGCCCAGGGACGGGGCATCGGCGGCGCGCTCCTGGCGGCCGTGATCGAGGCATCGGAGCCGGCCGGGATCTGGACCCTCCAGGCGGGAATCCTGATCGACAACGCGGCCAGCCTGGCCATCCATCGAGCCGCCGGCTTTCGCCAGGTCGGGGTCCAATACCGGCTCGGCCGGGACCGGACGGGACGCTGGCGCGATGTCGTCCTGATGGAGCGCCGAAGCCCGACTGTCGGCACGGACCAGGTGGCCGAGGCAACGGGACGCTAGGCTCGTCCCAGGAGGAGCGCCATGTTCTATGTCGCGGAGGGCAGCGTCCCCCACAAGCGCCACACCCAGCACCGGGACCCGGCCGGCGGCCTCTATTCCGAGGAGCTCTTCGGGGTCGAGGGCTTCGTCGGTCGAAGCTCGCTCCTCTATCACGTCGTGCCGCCCACTCGAACGCACCGGATCGAGGCGGGCGACCCGATCCGGATCGAGGAAGCGGACGACGGCGTCCACCGCCATCGCCTCATCAAGACCGGCCCGCTGACGCCGCGTGGCGACGCCCTGAGCGGTCGGGTGCCCCTGTTCTTCAACGCCGACGTGACGATGGGCGTCTGCCTGCCCGCCGAGCCGATGGCCCCCGATGCCTTCTATCGCAACGGCGAGGGTGACGAAATGCTCTTCGTCCACACCGGCGAAGGCGTCCTCCAGACGGTCTTCGGTGACCTTCGCTACGGGCCGGGCGACTACCTGGTCCTGCCGATCGGGACCACCTGGCGACTCGAGCCGGATCCGGGCTCGGATCAGCGGATGCTCTGGCTCGAATGCCCCAGCGAGCTCGAGCCGCCCAAGCGCTATCGGAACGAGTACGGCCAGCTGCTCGAGCACAGCCCCTACTCGCAACGGGACATCCGGACGCCGGAATTCCGCGCCCCGAACATGACCGAAGGTGCCTATCGAGTGGCCGTCAAGGCTCGCGGCCGGCTGACCATCTACCACTACGCTGCCCACCCATTCGACGTCGTCGGCTGGGATGGCTACCTCTGGCCGTATGCCTTCAACATCGCCGACTTCGAGCCGATCACGGGCCGGGTCCACCAGCCGCCGCCGGTCCACCAGACGTTCCAGGCCCACAACTTCGTGGTCTGTTCCTTCGTGCCCCGCAAGTTCGACTATCACCCCCTGTCGATCCCGGCGCCCTACAACCACTCGAACATCAACTCGGACGAGGTCATCTACTACGTCGCCGGCAACTTCATGAGCCGGCGCGGCGTGGACATCGCCTCGTTCACCGTCCATCCGGCGGGCATCCCCCATGGTCCCCATCCGGGCACGGTGGAGGCCTCGATCGGCAAGGAACGGACAGAGGAGCTAGCCGTCATGGTCGACACGTTCCGGCCCCTGCGGATGACCCGGCAGGCGGCCGAGTTGGACGACGACCGCTATCCGTACTCGTGGCTGCCCGCCGCCGACGCGCCGGGCGAAGCCGAAGCGCTGGCCGAGCGCGGACCGAGGCCTTCCCGGACTGAGCCTGGCCATGGTCAGGGCTTCGCACCCGCCCCTGCGCTCAGGGCTGGAAGGCGTAGCTCTGGTACGAGCCCGGATCGTGCGTTATCTGGCGTGGATTGCTGCCGTCGGCGGCTACGACCCACAGGTTGGCCGTGCCGTCAGCACCGGCCTGGAACACGATCCAGTGTCCGTCGGCCGACCATTGGCCACAGCAGCTGCCAAGCGGGACCGTTGACTCCCACAGCGTCCGGCTCGATCCGTCGGGCTCGACGGTGGACAGGCCGTGATTTCCCGCGAGCACGCCCGCATCGAACAGGATGAGCCGTCCATCGGGCGACCATTTGGCCGACGTGATCCAGGTGCCCTCGGCGATGGCCTTGGCACTGCCGCCACTGAGCGGGATCACGTAGACGGCGCTCGCGCGTGCCTGGGCCTGGGAAGCCTCGAGCCCGCCGAACGCAATCTGGCCTCCATCGGGCGACCAGGATGCCGGGCTCCCAAGGCTTCCGAGACCACGACCCCGCGCGGAATTTCAGCTTGCGCAGGCCCGTGCCGTCGGTCGCCACGACATACAGGTCCCCTTCGCTCGCGCCGTCGGCCGAGCGGCGCACGAACAGGAGATGCGTGCCGTCGGGCGAGAATGCCCACGGCACATCGGTGCCGGGCCCCGGTCGCGAGGTGATCTGACGGAGCCCGCTGGCGTCCGTGGCTGAGCCGATGAAGATGCCGGCCTCGCCAGTCGTCGGGTAGGTCCAGCCCTCGAAGGCGATCTCCGACCCATCGGGTGACCACGTGCCGGGCCCGAGGCTACGGACCTTGTCAGGCACGGGCAGCGTTCGCTCGTTGGACCCGTCCGCATCGCTGATCCCGGTCGCGATCTGGGTCGGCGACTGCTCGACGGCATACATCAGATGGCGGCCGTCGGGCGACCAGGTCACCACCGTGGGTACCCCAGAGAACAGGGCCCGCTGGTTGGTGCCGTTGGCCGAGATCGTGGAGATCATGCCCAGATCGCTCCCCGCGTCGACCCGGCCGAAGACGATCGGAATGGCCGGGGAAAGGAGCCCGGCGGGCGACGGCGACGGGCTCGCCAAGGTCGGCGCCGAGGTTGGCGTCGCGATCGGCCCGGAGCTCGGACTGGGCGTCGGCCCTCCGGCGATCCCGGCGGGACCCGAGCCATGGTTGAGCTGCCCGGCAATGACGGCGATGGCAGCGATCGCCAGGACGGCGGCCAGCCCGGTGCCGGCGAGTGATCGGGGCGTCATTTGCAGGAACCTCCGCAGACCGCGCTGGGTCACCTGATGGGTCACGTGGATCTCGGCCTGGACGGCGGTCAGGACCCGATCGGGTAGCTCGTTCGGTCCTTCATCGAGGAAGGAGTGGACGAGGCGGTCGGTGTCGATGGGATGGGTCATGCCGGTCGCTCCAGGGGAAGATGCGGTTTGCGGTCGTCCGCCTCGATCGCCGCTCGAAGGGCCGCCGAGGCGTAGTGCAGGCGCGACTTGGCCGTGCCGAGCGGGATGCCCAGCTGGTCGGCCACCTCGGGCAGGGTCAGTCCGAGGACGTGGTGGAAGACAAGAACGGCACGCTGCTCGGGCGGGAGCCTCCGGAAGCCTCGCTCGAGCTGGTCGCGGTTCTGGACGGTCATCGCCTCGTCGGCCGAGGCCGGCTCGACGGGCAGGACATGGACATTGGCCCGCCAGCGCCTGCCGCGCCGGGCCTCGGCGTAGCAGGCGTTGACCAGGATCCGATTGAGCCAGGGCTCGAAGCGCTCGGAATCGCGCAGGGTCGGGAGCTCCCGCCAGGCCGTGATCAGGGCGGTCTGGACGGCATCCTCGGCCATGTCGGTATCGCGCAGGATCCGAAACGCGATCGCCATGCAGCGATCGCCGACCGCGCGGGCCAGCGCGCCGAAGGCTTCCTCGTCGCCCTGTTGCGCCCGCTCCACCAGTGCTCGCTGCACGATCCCTCCGAGTTCGTGACGCATCTGGAATGAGGCGTCACCCTGAAGAGTCAGGCTGGGCCGGCAATCGTTCGAAGTTCGGCTCGGTCAGGCCCCAAACATGTCCCGGCACGCAGTCGAGCCCGTCGATCCGGACCTGCGCCCGGGGAGTGGCCAGCCAGCCCTGGCGGGTGAGCCGGAAGCGCTCGGTTGGCCGGGCCACGCCTTCAGGCGCGATCGAGCCCGAATCCATTGGGCTCGTAGCCGAGGGCACGACTGACGCCCGCGGAGGCGGGGTTGTCGAGGAACGCCTCGGTCGTGGCGGCCTCGGCGCCGAGTCCGTCGAAGGCCAGGGCCAGGACGGCGCCGCGCATCTCCTTGCCCAGGCCGCGGCCCTGGAACTCGCGGCCCAGCCACGAGCCGGTCTTGACGGTCCGGAAGGTCGAGAACTGGCGAGCGATCAGGGCCTGGCTGCCGATCGGCCGGCCGTCGAGGAACACCGCCAGCTCCAGGCTCCAGGCCTCGGGCGTCCAATCCGCGCGCTGCTTCCAGTGCCACTGGATGAACTCGCGCTCGAAGCGCGGGCTGGGCTTGATCGACCAGGCCACTCCGAAGGGCATCTCGCCCGCGCGGATGGATGCCCGCCTGCGCGGTCGCGCACAGCTGCCCGATCTCCGCCTCGTCGGGCAGCCTCAGCTCGAGCCGAGCCGTGCGGAGGCGCAGGTCGTAGAGCGGCCAGAGCTCGTGGGTCACGGCTCGATCATGGAACCTCGCTCGGCCGCCGTGTCGACCCGGCGGCCTTGGATTTCGTGGGTCTCTGGCCTGGTCGCGGACGCGCATTGGCCGAGCTCCGCGGCTGACTAAGCCTTGTCCAAGGAAGGATTTGGCAGAAATCGACCGTGGTCCGGGTCCGCACCCAGGCTCCGGGTGTGGCGAGGCCAGGGAGGCTGCTACTCGTCGGCGATCCGGACCGCCCCGACCAGCGCCGGCTCATGGCCGCCGCGAGGCAGCTGGGCCACGATCACCCCGGCAATCACCAGGGCCCCGCCGACCAGCTGGATCGGCCCGAGCCGCTCGTCCAGGAAGATCGCGGCGAGGCTGATCGTCCAGATCGGCTCGACCGTGCTGATCAGGGAGGCCTGGGCAGCGCCGATCCGGCGGGAGCCGGCCGAGAAGGTCTGGATCGCCACGAACGTGCTGATCACGGCCACCGCCACGATGCCCGGCCAGGCATCGCCCGGGATCTGGCTGGGCAGGACCGGCGTTCCGCCAGCGCCCGCGATCAGCCAGAAGCCGATCGCGGTGGCGGTCATCATCAGGGCCCCCGCGCTGGCCGGTGTCGGTGCCTTCGCTCGAGCCATCGCCGACCCGATCCGGGCGTTCCCCGGCCAGGCGGGCCTGGGCGATGATCCAGATCGAGTAGATCACCGGCGAGGCGATCGCCTGGAGGAGTCCGATCAGGGGCGGAGCGCTGCCGCTGGGGATGCCGCCGATCGCCAGGACCACACCGAGGAGGGCCATGGCCAGGGCCAGCCAGGCCCGCCGGCCTTCGAGCGGCCGGCCCAGCCGGAGGGTCAGGACGGCCACGATGGCCGGGTAGATGTACACGATCAGGGCGGCCAGGGAGGCCGAGACGGTCTCGAGCGCCGCGTAATACGTGCTGCTGTTGCCCAGGTAGACGATGCCCAGGATGAGCGCCACGAGGACCCGCCGGCGATCGAGCCGGCGTAGTCCGGCCCGCCGGCCGGAGTCGACCAGGAGCCACGCCCAGGACAGTCCGGCAGCGATCGCGAAGCGCCAGGCGAGCAGGGTCAGCCAGCCCACCCCCTCGGCGTAGACCGGCTTGGCGAAGAGGGCCCCGGATCCGAACGAGGCGGCCGACACGATGATGAGGAGCACGCCCACGAGCCTTCGCCGGTCCACGCTCCCGAGCCTAGCAGGGCAGCCAGCCAGCGCCGGGACGGCTTCGCACTACACTGGTCGGGTGACTGAGACCACCGAACGCGCCGTCGCCGATCGGGTTCCGGCCCTCGCCCGGGAGACCCTCCGGGTCGTCCAGCGACGAGGGCCCCTGACCGTCGCCGCCGGGCACCTCGCTGGCCGATTGCCTGCGGGTGATCCAGCGTTCCGGGGTGGGTGACTCGGTCCTCGTGACCGACGGCCAGGGCCGCCTCGCGGGAGTCCTGACCGAGCGCGACATCTTCGGCCGGCTGGTCGGCGAGCCGGTCGACCTGCGCCGGCCGGTCGAGACGATGATGAACCGCGAGCCGCGCACGTTCCGGATCGACGACACGGTCCACGACGCCATCGCCCTGATGGCGTCCGGCGTCTACCGCAACGTGCCGATCGTCGACGACGATGGCCGGGTGGTCGGGCATCGTCCGCCAGGTCGACATCCTGCAGCTACCTGGCCGAGGCGTTCCCCGAGGAGCTCCTCAACCTGCCTCCCCGACCGCACCAGCGGATGAAGGAGACCGAGGGCGCGTGACCACGACCATCGACCGCCAGATCGACGTCGTCAGGAGCTCGACCGCGTCACGATCCGCTTCGCCGGCGACTCCGGCGACGGGATGCAGCTGGCCGGCACCCAGTTCACCCGGACCGCGGCCGTCTTCGGCAACGACATCAGCACGCTGCCCGACTTCCCCGCCGAGATCCGGGCACCGGCCGGCAGCCTGCCCGGCGTATCCGGCTTCCAGCTCAGCTTCTCCAGCAACGACATCCACACGCCCGGCGACCAGCCCGACGTGCTCGTCGCCATGAACCCCGCCGCGCTCAAGGCCAACCTCGGCGACCTGCCGCCGGGCGGCGCCCTGATCGTCAACGAGGACGCCTTCACGCCAGGCCAACCTGAACAAGGTCGGCTACGCCGCCAATCCCCTCCAGGACGGCTCGCTCGGCCAGTGGAACCTCTTCGCGATCCCGATCAGCACGCTCAACGCGCGGGCCGCTCGAAGGCCTCGGCCTGACCAGCAAGCAGGTCGACCTGACCAAGAACTTCTTCGCCCTGGGCCTGATGTTCTGGCTCTACGAGCGCTCGATGGAGCCGACGATCAGCTGGATCGACGAGAAGTTCGGCAAGCGGCCGGTGATCGCCGAGGCGAACAAGCGCGCGCTCAAGGCCGGCTACGCCTTCGGCGAGACGACCGAGATGTTCCACACCACCTACGCGGTGCCGGCCGCCCATCTGCCGCCGGGCAACTACCGCAACATCACCGGCAACGAGGCGACCGCCCTGGGCTTCGTCGATCGCCGGCCAGAAGGCCGGCCGCGCCGCTGTTCTACGGCTCGTATCCGATCACCCCGGCCAGCGACATCCTGCACCAGCTCTCGACCTACAAGAACTTCGGGGTCAAGACGTTCCAGGCCGAGGATGAGATCGCCGCGATCGGCAGCGCGATCGGGGCGAGCTACGGCGGGGCGCTCGGCATGACCGGCACCTCGGGACCGGGCATCGCCCTCAAGTCGGAGGCCATGAACCTGGCCGTCATGGTCGAGCTGCCCCTGGTCGTCATCGACGTCCAGCGAGCCGGCCCATCGACCGGCATGCCGACCAAGACCGAGCAGGCCGACCTGCTCCAGGTCCTGTACGGCCGCAATGGCGACTCGCCGATCCCGGTCGTCGCCCCGGCCACGCCGGCCGAATGCTTCGACCTGGCCTTCGAGGCGGTCCGCCTGGCGATCAAGTACATGACCCCGGTGGTCTACCTGTCCGACGCCTTCCTGGCCACCGGCGCCGAGCCCTGGCGCCTGCCCGATGTCGACGCTCCTGCCCGACATCTCGGTCGCCAATCGGACCGAGCGGGCCGGCTTCCATCCGTACGATCGCGATCCCGTCACGCTGGCCCGGCCGTGGGCCGTGCCGGGCACGCCCGGCCTCGAGCACCGGATCGGCGGCCTGGAGAAGGCCGACATCACCGGCAACGTCAGCTACGACCCCGAGAACCATCACCGGATGCAGCTCCTCCGGGCGGCCAAGGTCGCCGGGATCGCCGCCGACATCCCCGATCTCGAGGTCTACGGCCCGGCCCAGGGCGACCTGCTGATCCTCGGCTGGGGCTCCACCTACGGCTCGATTCGGAGCGCGGTCGAGCGCCTCCAGGCCGACGGCCGGGCCGTCGCCCACGCCCATCTGCGCCACCTGAACCCGATGCCGGCCAACACCGGGACGGTCCTGTCCGGCTACAAGCGGGTGCTGATCCCGGAGCTCAACCTGGGCCAGCTCCTGCTCCTGATCCGGGCCCGCTTCCTGGTCGACGCCATCGGCTACGACCGGGTCCGGGGCAAGCCCTTCCGCATCGCCGAGATCGTGGCCGAGGCCGAGCGCCTCCTGGCCGAGCACTGAGGAACCGGACGTGACCGAACCTGCCTCCACCGCGCCGGCTCCCGAGGGCCCGCCGCTCAGCCCCGAGAACGCCGCGACCCTGGTCCAGCTCCAGCTGACCCGCAAGGACTTCGTGTCCGACCAGGAAGTTCGCTGGTGCCCGGGCTGTGGCGACTATTCCATCCTGGCCCAGACCCAGAAGGTCATGCCCGATTTCGGCTTTCCCAAGGAGAACATCGTGTTCATCAGCGGGATCGGCTGCTCCGGCCGATTGCCGTACTACATGAACACGTACGGGTTCCACACGATCCACGGGCGGGCGCCCACGATCGCGACCGGGCTGAAGGCCGCCCGGCCCGACCTGATGGTCTGGGTGATCACCGGCGACGGCGACGCCCTGTCGATCGGCGGCAACCACATCCTCCACTCGATGCGCCGCAACGTGGACATCAAGGTGGTCATGTTCAACAACCGGATCTACGGCCTGACCAAGGGCCAGGCCTCGCCGACGTCCGAGTTCGGCAAGGTCACCAAGTCGACCCCGGCCGGCACGATCGATCATCCGATCAGCCCGCTGACCGTCGCCCTGGCCGCCGAGGCGAGCTTCATCGCCCGATCGGTGGACACCCACACCGAGCACCTCCAGGCCACCCTCAATCGGGCCGGCTGGCACCACGGCTCGACCTTCGTCGAGGTCCTCCAGAACTGCAACATCTTCAACGACGGTGCCTACCGCGAATTCACCGATCGCGAGGTTCGCGAGGACCGGATGCTCGTGCTCGAGAACGGCAAGCCGATGATCTTCGGCAAGGACCGCGACCAGGGCATCCGGCTCAACGGCCATCGGCCAGAGTGGGTCAGGATCGGCCAGGACGGCGTGACCGAGGCCGACCTGCTCGTCCATGACGAGTCCGACCCGCTCATCGCCTTCCTCCTGTCGCGCCTCACCTGGCCCGACTTCCCGGTGCCGGTCGGAGTCATCCGGGACGTGCGGGCGGCCACCCACGACGAGCTGATGACCGCCCAGGTCGAGGAGGCCATTGCCCGCCGGGGCAAGGGCGATATCCGGCGCCTGCTCGGCTCGGGCGAGACCTGGCTGGTGGAGTAGCCGATGATGACGATCTGCCCGGTCTGCCATCACCCGAACTTTGCCGGCGAGGACACCTGCGCGGAGTGCGGTGCCGACCTGACCGCGGTCGACCTGCCCCAGGACGCGATCGACTTCCACGGCCGCTTGCTGGGCGAGCACCTCGACCAGCTGGGCGCCGCGCCGCCCCTGACGGTACCGGCCACGATGGCCCTCGACGAGGCGATCCGCCTGATGCACAGCGGTCCGGTCGATTGCCTGCTGGTCGTGGCCGACGACCGCCTGGTCGGGATCTTCACCGATCGTGACGCGGTGGTCCGGACGGTAGGCCTCCGACTGAGCTCCTTCCTCGTCCGTGACTACATGACCCGCGACCCGGTCGTCCTCCGTCACGACGAGACGATCGCGGTCGCGATCAACAAGATGGCGATCGGCGGTTTCCGCCACATCCCGATCGTCGAGGACGGCCACCCGATCGGCGTGGTCGCGGCACCGGACGTCTTCCAGCACATCCTGAACATCATCGGGTGAGCCCCGCCGCGCGGTCCGTGATCGACCCAGGCCGCTACCACCAACGGATCGAGGCGGCCGCCCGGCTGACCCGGGCCGCCGGCCTGGATGCGCTCCTGATCGGCGTCGGGGCGGACCTGCGCTACCTGACCGGCTATCCGGCCATGGCCCTCGAGCGGCTGACGATGCTGGTCGTGCCCGCCCGTGGAGCGGCCTTCCTGATGGCTCCCCGGCTCGAGATCAGCTCGGCCCGGTCCTGCCCGGCGGTGGCCGGCGGCGGCCTGGAGGTCACGACGGCCGAGGAGACCGAGGATGCCGTCGGCCTCCTGCTCGACCGCCTGGCCGATCGCCTGGGCCTGCCCGCCCGAAACGGGATCCGGCGGGTTGCCATCAGCGACCGGCTGTGGGCAGCCTTTGTTCTCCGCTTCCAGGCTGCCCTGCCCGGCGCGACGTTCGAGCTGGCCTCGACGATCACCAGCCAGCTCAGGATGGTCAAGGACGAGGACGAGATCCGTCTGCTCAGGCTCGCCGCGGAGGCCGCCGACCGGGTCATCGGCCAGATCAGTCGCGGTCCGCTCATCGGGCGGACCGAGGCGGAGGTCAGCCGCGAGGTTCGCGACCGGCTGGTCGACGAAGGCCACGACCTGGCCGAGTTCGCGATCGTCGGCTCCGGCCCCAACAGTGCCTCGCCCCATCACGAAGCCTCCGAGCGCCGGATCCAGGCTGGTGAACCGCTCGTGCTCGATATCGGGGGGACCCTCGACGGCTACACCTCCGACACGACGCGCACGATCTGGATCCGAGCCACCGATGGGGCGCCAGATCCGGATCCGGACTTCGGCGCGCTGTATGCCGTCCTGCAGACGGCCCAGGCGGCGGCCACGGCTGCCGTGCGACCCGGGATCGCCTGCCAGGACCTCGACGCAACGGCCCGCCGGATCATCGAGGCCGGCGGCTACGGGCCCCAGTTCTTCCATCGGCTGGGGCACGGGATCGGCCTCGAGGCTCACGAAGATCCGTACCTCGTGGCCGGCAACCCGGCCCCGCTGCAAGCCGGCAACGCATTCAGCGTCGAGCCGGGGATCTATTTCGAGGGCCGCTTCGGGGCGCGCCTGGAGGACATCGTGGTGTGCGGCGTGGACGGCCCGCTGGTCCTCAACCAGTCGCCCCTCGACCTCCAGGTTGTCCCGGGACGTTGAGCCTGGCGTCGAGCCTGCTCTGAGGGGGCGTTGAGGTTGGCCGGAGAGGCCTAGACCACGGCGCGGTATGATCGCCCGAATCGGAGCGCCCACCGATGGGCGGTCGCCCAAGACTCGATCGGACCGATGCCAACAGATCCTGGAGGGCTCGCGCGATGAGCCGCCACGCTCGCTACCGCCACGCCGACAGCCGGCGGGTGCGGCCGGCCGCGCCTGCCGACGGTCCCCGTCCGATCGGTACGGCTGCCCCGGGCTCGCCCCCGATCGCCCGCGAGCCCGTTGCCCCTGCGCCGTCACCAAGAGAAGTTTCGGCCGCGGAGACCTTGCTCCCGGCGGTCGTGGCCCCGGAGCCACCGCCGGTCGCCCCGATGGCGATGGCCGCCATGCATGTCCCGACGGCGTCCGCGCCGGTGCCGGGCGACGATGCCGGCCCGACCCTGGTCGCCGGCTGCACGCCGGCCCAGCTCCGACGCTTCATCAAGAGCCGGGCCTACCTGCCCGTCCACGAGATCCGGCGTCGATTCGGGATCGAGACGGCCGACGACGACGTGACCGGCTTCGACGTCGGCTCGGCCCGGATCTACGTCGGCCTGCCCCTCCGAGAAGGCCGGATCCTGGGCGACCTGGTCCGAGCCGGCGAGGTAGGCTACGAGCTCCAGCTCGATCCCGAGGCACCCATCGTGATCGGGGTCTATCCCATGCGCCCGGTCACGCGGCAATAACCTCAGGACTCCGCGCCGGCGGCACTGGCGCGAATATGATTGTCCAGATCAGACCGTCGGAGCGTCGCCAGGATGACACTTGGAGCGTCAACGAAACCGCTGGACGCGAACCTCAGACCCGGCCAAGATCGCCCAAGAGCCCCGGACCGACCGGTGGCACCACCGGACCAACCGGCGGGGACACAGGAGACGAGTGATGTCAGGCAATAAGCCGTACTCTCCGGGCGAGGGTCTCATGATGCGGGCCGCTGACGAAGACGACGTCGAAGGCCATGCGATGGGCCACGGCCCTGCGCCGCGCGCAACCGAGGACGAGGACGTCGAAGGCCATGGCGGCCCGAAGCGCAGCCTCACCGAGGACAGGACGTCGAAGGCCATGGCGGCCCGAAGCGCAGCCTCACCGAGGACGAGGACGTCGAAGGCCATGGCGGCCCGAAGCGCAGCCTCACCGAGGACGACGTCGAAGGCCATGGCGGCCCGAAGCGCAGCCTCACCGAGGACGAGGACGTCGAAGGCCATGGCGGCCCGAAGCGCAGCCTCACCGAGGACGACGTCGAAGGCCATGGCGGCCCGAAGCGCAGCCTCATCGAGGACGAGGACGTCGAAGGCCATGGCGGCCCGAAGCGCAGCCTCACCGAGGACGAGGACGTCGAAGGCCATGGCGGCCCGAAGCGCAGCCTCACCGAGGACGACGTCGAAGGCCATGGCGGCCCGAAGCGCAGCCTCATCGAGGACGACGTCGAAGGCCATGGCGGCCCGAAGCGCAGCCTCACCGAGGACGAGGACGTCGAAGGCCATGGCGGCCCGAAGCGCAGCCTCACCGAGGACGAGGACGTCGAAGGCCATGGCGGCCCGAAGCGCAGCCTCACCGAGGACGAGGACGTCGAAGGCCACTGGATGCCCGACGCCGGCTCCTCGATGCGCCTGGCGAAGTCCCGCAACTCTGACATCGAGCGCGAGGCTCGACAGCACCAGCTGGCCAATGAGGCTCGCCAGAATCGCCTCGAGCAAGACTCGAAGCGGACCCACCAGAAGGGGTAATCCAGTCAGGGCGATCCCGGCCACATCAGCCGGGATCGTTCGGTGTCCACATGAGGCCGCATGGCTGACGGACCAGTCGAACTCGAATTCGCGCGCAGTGCCTTGAAGCGCTGCGCGCTTTTCGCGCGCATGGACGATGCCAGCCTGGACACGGTGTGCGCTTCGCTCAGGGTCCGACGCTATCGCCGCAACGAGACGATCTTCCATCAGGGCGACCCCGGAGACGCCCTGTACGTGGTCGAATCGGGCTCGGTCAAGGTCGTTCTGCCATCGCCCGAGGGCGAGGATGCGGCCATCATCGCCACGCTCGATCGGGGCAACTTCTTCGGCGAGCTGGCCCTCCTCGACGGGGCCGACCACAGCGCCACGGCCGTGGCGGTCGAGGCGACCCAGACTCTTGTCCTGCGGCGCGAGCCGTTCGAGCGGTTGGTTGAGGACGAGCCTGCCCTGCGGCGAGCCCTGATCGCCGGCCTCGTGGCCGAGCTGCGCCGCCTGACGAGCCACGTTGGCGAGCTCCACTTCCTGGACCTGCCCGGCCGGCTGGCCAGCCGGATCGTGGCCATCGCCCGGGAGACCCAGCCGGACGCGACGACCAACATCGTGCTGGAGTGGCCGTACACCCAGTCCGACCTCGCCTCCATGATCGGGGGGACCCGCCAGACGGTGAATCGCCTGCTCCAGGACCTGGCGGCACGGGGCCTGATCCAGTTCGAGCGAGAGCACCTCCTGATCCCCGACCTGGAGGCGCTGGCCCGCAGCGTCGATCGATGATGCGAGCGTGAGCCCAGCCGAAGGGACGCCGGATCGGCTGTCTGCCGAGGCCCTCGACCTGCTCCGCTCGATCGCTCGACGCAGTGCGATCGCGCGGCGAATGGAGGACGGGGTCGAACGGGCCCTGCTCCGCTCGATCGTCGAGGCAACGGCGACCCTGTTCGACGCCGAGGCAGCCTCGATCGCCCTGTTCGATCCGGCCCGCGGCCAGCTCGTCTTCGAGGTGGCCGCAGGTGAGCAGGGCCAAGGGGTCATCGGGCTGGCAATCTCACCAGACCAGGGCATCGCCGGATACGTCTACACGACCGGCCAGGCCTTGGCCCTCTCGGAGGTGGAGCGTGACGCCCGTTTCGGCCGGGGCGCCGCCGAGGCGACCGGCTACGTGCCGCGCTCGATCGTCGCCGTCCCACTCCTCGACGAGCGGGGCACGATCGGCGTGCTGGAGGTCCTCGACAAGCGCTCGTCAGCCACGTTCAGCCTGCGCGATATCGAGCTGGCCGGAGTCTTCGCGGGACAGGCCACGGTCGCGATTCGGGCATCCCGGGTCGAACGCGACACGGCCGCCATCATCCAGGCGAGCCTGGCGGCACTGGTCGAGCCGGACGAGCGCGGCACGCTCGCCGAGATCGTCCGCCTGGCGACCGCCGACCTCGAGAGCGACGACGAAGGGCGACTGTGGGCAATCGTCGACCGCGCCGCTCGCTTGCGCGGGGCAGACCCGGCCGAGCTCGACCTGCTGGCCGAGATCCTGGAGGTGGTCGCTCGCCGGGCTGAGCGCCGCTCCGAGCAGCGCCGGCGATCGGGTCGCTTCCGCGGGTCGCGGTGAGCGACGAGGCACTGCCAGCCTGGAGTGAGCCGTTCGTCCAGGAACGACGAGCAGGTCTCAACCGGACGCTCCCGCTGGGCGAGCTCGATCGGGACTCGATCTTCGGCGGCAGCGATGGCAGCGGCGTTACCGTCGCGATCATCGACTCGGGCGTCGAGCGCGACCATCCGGCCGTCGGAGGCAAGCTCGTCGCCAGTGTCGTGGTGGAGCCGGCCGAAGGCGATGAGGAACCGACCGTCCGGACGGACGACGACGCAATCGACGTGGTCGGTCATGGAACGGCCTGCGCCGGCATCATCCACAGCCTGGCGCCGGCGGCCGATCTGGTGTCGATCCGCGTCCTTGGGCCGGACAACCGAGGCAAGGGCTACATCTTCGCCGCCGGCCTGCAGTGGGCCATCGGCCAGGGGGCCACGGTGGTGAACCTCAGCCTGTCGTCCCGGAGCGACTCGATGTTCCCGGTCTTCCACGATCTGGCCGACCAGGCGTACTTTGCCAACTGCCTGCTGGTCAGTGCCGCCAACAATGTCCCGGGGGCGAGCTACCCGTCGCTCTTCGCCGCCGTCGTCTCGGTCGCCGCCCATGACGTGGCCGACCCGTGGACGTGGTTCTACAATCCGGCCCCGCCGGTCGAGTTCGGCGCTTACGGCGTCGACGTAGAGGTGGCCTGGAAGGGCGGAGGGTCGGTCGTGGCAACGGGCAACAGCTTTGCGGCTCCCCACATCGCCGGCCTGGCCGCCCTGATTCGGGCCCGTCGGCCTGATGCCAGCCCGTTCGAGGTCAAGACGATTCTGGCGGCCACGGCCAACCAGCCCTGAGACGGGTGATCAGGCCGAGGGAGTCACCGCCGCGCCGCGGTGGAGGGCCAGGAGCCGCGGTGCCAGCTCGGGCCCGGCCGTGACGAGCTCCAGGAACTCCGGCCCGTCGAGGGCCAGCAGGCGGACCGGGGTGCTGGCCGTGACCGTGGCGCTGCGGGCGGCGCCGGTGAGCAGTCCGAGCTCGCCGAACGCGTCATCCACGCCCAGCTCGCGCAGCCGGTGCGGGGGTCCGCCCGGCTCGGCGACCTGGCTGACCTCGACGGTACCATCCAGGATCAGGTAGAAGCGGTCGGATGGGTCTCCCTGCCGGATGATCGTCTGGCCGGCCGGCACGTCGAGCGTTTGGCCCCGGACCAGCGTGGCTGCCACCCGGAAGGCCGGGATGCCGGCGAAGAGCGGCAGGTTCGCGGCACGCTCGGCAACGGCTGCCATGCCCGAATCAGTGGCCTGGATCGAGGCCCGTCCCACCAGGGCCGATCCGAAGATTCCGGCGATGACAATGAGGGCTGCGGAGGCACCCAGCACAGGCGCTGTACCGACCCGGCCGGCCAGGATCGGTAAGGCGAAGGCGCCGGCCGCGTAGGCCACGGTCCCAACGGTCTGGATCGCCCCGATCGCGCGTCCACGCGAACCGTCCGGGACAATTCGCTGGAGGAGCGTGGTGCTGACGACCTCTACCAGCAGGCTGCCCGCCGAGGCGACCGCCAGCGCGATGCAGCCGGGCACGATCGAACCTGCCAGGCCGAGGCCGGCCAGCCCAATCGCGAAGACAACGGAACCCGCGATCAGGGGCACGCTCAGGCGCCCGCGCACCACGACGAAGCCTGAGCCAATTGCACCGAGCAAGCCGCCGACCCCGATCGCCGCGTTCAGGAAGCCCGTGCCGTCCTGGCCCGCCCCGAGCTGGCCGGAGGCCAGGACCACGGTCAGAATCCCGATCCCGCCGATGGCGAAGCCGGCCGCGATATCGATCAAAGCGAGACCGACCAGCGGCCTCAGTGGAATGTGTGCCGCCTGCGCCCGGGTCGGAGCAGCACCAGCGGTCGGCCCATCCGTAGCGACGGAGCCCGCCTCTACCGCCGGCACCACCCGCTGCGCCCCCGACGGCAGGCGCCAGAGGACCACGGCAATCACCCCGAACGAGACGGCATTGAGGACGAACGCGGCGGTCAAACCGCCGATCGCGATCAACACGCCCGCTACGGCGGGCCCGACCACGAACGCCAGGTTGTCCAGGCTGGACCAGGCGCTGTTGGCTGGGCCGAGCTCCCGCTCGTCGGTCACGAGTGTGGGCAGGTATGAGCCGATCGTGGGCCCGAAGAAGGTCGAGAAGCAGGTTCCCAGGATGGCCAGAGCAATGAACGCGGCCAGCGAGCCATGGGTCGCCTGGAGCACGGCGAGGGCGACCATGATCAGGCCCCGGGCGACATCGGTGACGAGCAGAATCAGGCGCCGATCGAACCGGTCGGCCACGATCCCGGCCGGAATCGACAGGACGACGTACGGCAGGACCCGGGCTGCTCCGACGATCCCCAGCAGGACCGGGTCGGAGCTTTCCTGGTAGACCACGACGAGGAGCGCCACGAGGTACAGCCAGTCGCCGATCGACGACACGAACTCGCCGACCAGGAGTCGCGTCAATGGGCCGTTCCTGAGCAGCTGCCGATAGGCGGCCAAGACGCTCATTCAGTCCTCCGCGTCGGCACGTTGCCCTCGAGTGCCAGGAGCGCCCTCTTGATCTCGAGAAGGTGCTGGCGCTCGCCGAACCAACCACCACCGTAGCCGCCCAGGCTGCCGTCGCCGGCGATCACCCGATGGCATGGAACGAGCAGCCCGATCGGGTTCCGGCCGACCGATCCACCCACCGCCCGGGCGGCACCCCGCCGGCCGATCCGCTCGGCCAGCCGGCCGTAGCCGATGACCTCGCCCCAGGCCAGGCTGCGCACGCCGCCCAGGACGAGCCGGTCCCAGTCGGACAGGCCGGCCAGCTCGATCGGCACGTCGGTTATGTCCTGTGAGCTGCCCGCGAGGAGTGCCCCGACGGCCAGGCCCGCCTGGTCAAGCCGGCGCCGGACGGCGGGCGATGCGGCGCGGTCTGGGCGCTCACCGAGCCGGCGTCGGCAGCCTTCGGCAAAGGCGGCATCGTCCGACAGGACCTCGAGGGCAACCACCGCGTCAGCGTTCGCGGCGATCCGGATCGGGCCCCAGGGCGCCTCGACCTGGGTCATGCCGATCACGCTGGCCCGCTCATCGCACCGGCCGGGTCATGCCCCGGTATAGCGCCGGAAGATGGCCACGGCGTTCTGGCCGCCGAAGCCGAAGCCGTTGACCATGACCGTGTCGACCCGGGCCGGCCGCGCGGTCAGGGCCACATAGTCGAGATCGCACTCGGGATCGGGCTGATGGAGATTGGCCGTGGGCGGGATCACCTGGTCCCGGATGGCGCCCAGCCCGGCCAGCACGCTGGCGATCCCGGCCGCCCCGACGAGGTGACCGATCATCGACTTGGGCGAGCTGATCGCGAGCGTGCTGGCCCGCTCGCCGAAGGCGGCCTTGATCGCCCGGGTCTCGGTCACGTCGTTGAGCGGGGTGGCCGTGCCGTGGGCCACGACGTAGTCGATGTCGTCGACGGTCAGGCCGGAGTTGCGCAGGGCCCCGGCCATCGCCCGGCTCGCGCCCCGGCCGGTCGGCTCGGGAGCGCTGATGTGGAAGGCGTCCGAGGTCAGGGCGCCGCCCATGATCTCGGCGATCGGCTGGGCGCCTCGGGCCAGGGCATGGGCCAGCGACTCGACGATCACCGCCCCCGCGCCTTCGCCCAGGACGAAGCCGTCGCGGCTGCCGTCGAACGGCCGGGAGGCGTGGCCGGGATCGTCGTTGCGCTTGCTCAGGGCGCCCATGTTGCCCAGCGCGGCAATCGCCATCGGCAGGACGGGGGCCTCGGCGCCGCCGGTGATCACGACGTCGCACTCGCCCTCCCGGATCAGGCGCAGCGCGTCATGGAAGGCGATGACCGAGCTGGCGCAGGCCGCCACCTGGGTGATCACCGGCCCGGTCAGGCCAAACTCCATGGACAGCATGCAGGCGCCCATCGAGCCCGACAGGGCGGGCACCGCAAACGGGCTGACGAAACGCGGGCCCTTGGTATCCGAGACGTGGGTGCCGTCGATGATCTGCTCGATCCCGCCGCCGCCGGTGTTCATGACCACGCCGACCCGATCGCGCTCTTCCTGGCTCATCGCCCCGAAGTCGATCGCCGCCGACGCCACCGCTTCGCGGCCGACGGCCATCGCGAACTGGATGAAGCGGCTCATCCGGCGGGCCATCTTGGCGTCCATCACCGAGTTCGGGTCGAAGCCCAGGACCTCGGCCGCGATCTGGACCTCGAAGCCGGAGGGGTCGAACGACTGGATCCGGCGCGTGCCCGAGACGCCCGCCACGAGATTGCCCCAGTAGGTCGGGAAGTCGTTGCCGTTGGGCATCAGCGCGCCCAGGCCGGTGATCACGGCACGCTGGGCGGGGTTGGAGCTGGGCGGCACGACTACCTCATGAACGGATGGACGCAATCGCCCGATTGTAGGGCCGGCGTCCCCGAGCGGGCCGCCTCCGGCACGGGCTCAGTCGCCGTCGTAGCGCTTGAAGATCACCGCACCGTTGTGGCCGCCCAGGCCGATGTTGTTGGACAGGCCGTAGCGGATCCGGGCGTCGCGGGTCTCGGTCGCCACGGCCAGCACGCACTCCGGATCGGGCTCGCGGTAGTTGAGCGTGGCCGTGATCACCTGCTCGTCGATCGACTTGACCGTGGCGAACGCCTCGAAGGCTCCGGCCGCGCCCATCATGTGGCCGGTCAGTGACTTGGTCGCGCTGATCGCGATGTCCGGGGTGTGCTGGCCGAAGACGTGCCAGATGGCCTCCGCCTCGCGGACGTCGCCCAGCGGGGTCGAGGTGCCATGCGGGTTCAGCAGGTCGACCTCGTCGGCCGGGACGCCCCGCCGGTCGAGGGCCATCTTCATGGCCCGCGCGGACCCGCCGCCATTGGCCACCGGCTGGATCATGTCCCAGCCGTCGGCCGCCGAGCCGTAGCCAACGACCTCGGCGTAGATATGGGCGCCGCGGGCCTTGGCCAGCTCGAGGTCCTCGAGGAACAGCGAGCCGGCGCCCTCGCCCAGGACGAAGCCGTCGCGGGTCTTGTCGAATGGCCGTGAGACGGTGCTCAAGGGCTCGCCCGGGCGGGGCATGCCCAGGCCGCGCATGTTGCCGAAGCCGGCATGGGCGACCTCGAGCAGGGGCGACTCGGTCGAACCGCTGATCACCGCGATGCAGTCGCCCCGGCGAATGGCCTCGGCGCCCTCGGCCACGTTGTGGGTGCCGGTGGCGCAGGCCGAGGCGATGCACACGTTGTGGCCGATCGCGCCTGTTTCGATCGCGATCAGGCCGGAGGCCGAGTCGACCAGGCCGTAGGCGATGAACGTGGGGGTAACGGCGCGCGGGCCCTTCCGCTCGAGCAGGTGATGGTTGTCGATCATCAGCTGCTGGCCACCGGCTCCGCAGCCGAACACGACCCCGACCTCGGTCCGGTTCTCGTCGTTGATCTCGAATCCGGAATCGGCCACCGCCTGCTTGGCCGCGGCCACGCCGAACTGGGTGCTCGACTCGGTCCGGCGGGTCTGCTTGGCATCGAGCCAGTCGAGCGGGTTGAAGTTCTTGACCTCGCCGGCGGCCTTGGCCTCGTAGCGGCTCACGTCGAAGTAGGTGATCTCACCCAGCCCGGTCCGGCCATTGACCAGGGCATCCCAGGCGGAGTCCTTGTCGTTGCCCACGGGGCTGATGACGCCGAGGCCGGTAACGGCGACGCGGCGGTTGTAGTCGGCTTGGCGCACGAGTCTGGGCTCCTCTTGATCTCGATCCGGTTCGCTGGGCGCTGGGTTCGCTGGGGACTGGGTTCGCTGGGGTTAGGGGACGGCCAGGCCGTCGGGGTTGTTGGGGGCATCGGTCGCGAGGGCCGTTGCATCAGTGGCGATCCGGCTGGTCAAGCCAGTCAGGACTCGGCCCGGCCCGATTTCGATGAACGTGGTCACGCCCGCCGCGGACATCGCCTCGACCGCCCGAATCCAGTCGACGCCGGCAGTCAGGTGCTCGACCAGCTCGGCCCGGGCCTGGGCCGCGGTCGTGATCGGCCGGGCGTCGGCGTTGGCCAGGCCGGCCGGGTGCGGGTCGTTGAACGGGACGACGGCCAGGATCGCGGCCATCTGCTCGGCGGCGTCGGCCATCAGGGGCGAATGGGCGGCCACGCTGACCGGCAGCTCGATCGCCCGGCGCGCCCCGAGCGACCGGGCCAGCTCCAGGCTGGCCTCGACCGCAGCCCGTTCGCCAGACACCACGACCTGGCCGGGCGCGTTGCGATTGGCCACCCCGAAGACGCCCTCGGCCGAAGCGCCGGCGATGAGCTCCGGCAGGCGCGCGTCGTCGAGCCCGATCAGGGCGGCCATCCGGCCTTCGCGTCCGGCTCCCGAGGCCTGCATCAGCTCGCCCCGCGCACGCACCAGGCGAAGCCCATCAGCGAGGCTCAACGCGCCCGCCGCCACGAAGGCGCTGTACTGGCCCATCGAGTGGCCGGCGGCAAAGATGGGCTCAGGCCCGTCCGGCCCGCCTGCGGCCAGGCGAGCGGCCCACCGTTCGCGCAGGGCGGCGAGGTAGGCAATCGACGTCGCGAGGAGGGCAGGCTGGGCGTTCTCGGTCAGGTTGAGCCGGTCCGCCGGGCCTTCCCAGGCAAGCCGGCTGAGCGGCTCGCCCAGGCCCGAGTCGGCCAGGGCCGCATCGGCCTCGGCGAACACGGCCGCAGCGGCCGGCGAGGCGGCCGCCAGGGCCGCGCCCATGCCGACGCTCTGGGACCCCTGGCCCGGGAACGTGAAGGCAATCGATGTCATCGGCTCCGAGCGTAGTCCGGTCGCTCGTGAGCACGGTCGGGTCCGGTGCAAGGTTGCACGGATTCGCCCGGGATCGTACGCTCAGCCGGATGTCCGACCGACCCGCCCCATTGCGCTCCGCCCGACCGACCGCCCCACGCCGGGCGATCGCCCGGATCTTCGAGGCCGACCTGTCAGCACCGGTCGTGGCCGCCGGCATCCGGGCCCAGAACCCGCGCGAGATCTCGGAGCGGGTGGCGATGGGCCGGGCCCTCTGGCGTGAGCTCGTCATCGGCTTCGCCTCGCAGCTAGGCTCGCTGCGCCTGGGCTTCACCCAGCTGGCGGCCCTGTATGTTCTCGCCGACTCGGGCACGACGACCGTGTCCGACCTGGCCGATGCGATCAATCGCTCGCCCTCAGCCACCTCGCGGCTGGTCGACGGCCTCGTCCGGCGGCGCCTCGTCGAGCGCCGAATCGAGTCAGAAGACCGTCGCCAGCGGACCGTCGAGCTGACCCAGCGCGGGCACGCCCTGCTCCGGATCGTCGACCGTGCCCGGGCCGACCAATTCCTCTCGGCCGTCCGGCCGCTGCCGGCCGCCGAACGAGCCCTGATCGCGATGGGCGTCGCCGCCCTGGCTACTCACGCGATCTCCCGGCGCGGCCGCCTGATTCGCTCGCGGCGCGACTGACGTTCGTCGCGTCGTGGCGTTGCGCCCGCCATTTGGTTCACCCCACGCGACAAATTGCACGATCCGGCCGAAGTCTTCCGTCCAAGGTGCCTCGTACCGCGACTCGCGGGACGTCCAGATCGACGATCGAGCGTGGAGCGGGAAGGGTCCGCTCAGAATCGAGTGAGCGGTGGGCGGCTGCGCGTCCCAATTGGTGCCTTTTGTCGCGTGGGGCAGACCCTTGACCGAACGTGGGCCGAGCCGATCGGGCTAGGTGGTTCCGCCCAGGGCCACGACGATAAGTCCGAAGATGCCCACCAGGGTCGGGATGGCCACGATCAGGGCGATCATCAGGATCAGCAGCCACAGGTAGCGCCGCTCGGTGCGGGCCGTCGTGGCAGGGTCGGGATCCTCGCCACCGGCCGGGCGTGGCGCGGCGATCCCTCGTCGCTCGGGGTCGAGCTCGCTGGGCATCCGGCTGGAGGTCATGCCGGTCATCATGCCCCGAACCCGCCGAACCCGCCGAACCCGCCGAACCCGCCGAACCCGCCGAACCCGCCGAACGCGCGGACCTGGTCGCCGGGAGAGGTCAGCCGAATTGCTCGAGGATCGGCTCGGCCACCTCGCGGGCCACGACCCGCAACCGATCCGGCCCAAGTCCGGCCACGAGGCCCAGGATCAGGTGGGTCGCGCCAACATCCAGGTAGGCCCGGCACATCTCCCGCGCCCGGGCCAGGTCGGCCGCGTCCCGGCCGGTCGGCAGCTGAGCGGCAAAGCTGAAGCCGGCCGGGTCCCGGCCCTGGACGGCGAGCTCAGCCAGGATCCCTTCACGCCGCTCCCGGAAGCTCGCCACGTCCGTCTCCGGGATCGCCGGCAGGAGCCAGCCCGAGGCATACCGGGCGGCCATGCGCAGCCCGCGCGGGCCCTGGCCGCCGAGCCAGATCGGCACTCCGCCGGGCGTCAGCGGAGCGGGCAGGTTGACCGCACCGCGCAATGGGTAGTAAGGATCTTCGAGGCTCACGCCAGCTGGTTCGCCGGCCGCCGGACTGGCCAGCGCCTGGACGACCCGGACGGCCGACTCGAGCCGAGAAATTCGTTCCCCGATCGGCGGCAGGGTGATTCCGTAGGCCGCGTGCTCATCCTCGTGCCAGCCTGCACCGAGGCCCAGGATGAACCGACCGCCAGTCACGTGGTCGAGCACGGTGACGGCCTTGGCCAGCACGGCCGGATGGCGGAACGTGTTGGACAGGACGGCGTGGCCGAGCCACTTGCCGGGTACGTGATGGGCTACCGCGGCGAGCAGGGTCAGCGCCTCGAGGCTCGAGCCGCCGGCGTCCAGGTTCGGGTCGGTCAGGTGGTCATTGAGCCAGGCGGCGCTGAAGACGGCCTCCTCGCCGCCCGCTGCCCAGGTCTCGTCGATCGTGGTCCAGCCGACGTCGTTGGGCGATGTCTTGAAGCCGATGGTGAGCCGCCGGGGATCGACCCCGCCGATCGAGGTGCCGGTCATCGCCGGGCGAGGCTCGCAGCCAGGCGGGCGCCGGTCGTGACCGCACCTTCCGACGCAGAGCCGACCAGGGCGGCGTACTTGGCCATCACCCCGCCCGGGTAGTTGGGCGGCGGTGGTGCCCAGCCCGCGCGCCGCCGCTCGAGCTCGTCGGGCGCCACGTTCAGGTCGAGGGCGCTTCGGTCGACATCGATCACGACCTCGTCGCCTTCCTGGACGAGAGCGATCGGGCCGCCGAGGGCGGCTTCGGGTGCGACGTGGCCGATCATCAGGCCGTGGGTCCCGCCCGAGAACCGACCGTCGGTCAGCAGCGCGACGGTGTCGCCCAGGCCCTCGCCGACGAGGGCGCCGGTGACGCTCAGCATCTCCTGCATGCCCGGCCCGCCGACCGGTCCTTCGTAGCGGATCACGACCACGTCGCCGGGCTGGATCTGCTGGCGGCGAACGGCGTCATAGCAGGCGGTCTCCGAGTCGAACACGCGGGCCGGTCCGCGGTGCAACCGTCGCTCGTGGCCGGCCAGCTTCACCACGCAGCCGTCGGGTGCCAGACTGCCGTGCAGGATCGCCAGGCCGCCGGTCGGCTTGAGCGGCCGCTCGATCGGCACGACGACCGTCTGTCCAGGAGTCTCGACGGCCGCCGCGGCGACCTGGGCGATCGTCCGGCCGTCGACGGTCGGTGCGTCACCGTGGAGCAGGTCGCGCTTGAGCAGCTCGCGCATGACCAGACCCACGCCGCCGGCGTCGTACATGTCGGAGGCCGTGTACCGGCCGCCGGGCTGCATGTCTGCGACGACCGGCGTCCGGTTGGCGATCGCGGCGAGCTCGTCGATGTCGAGCGGGATCCCGAACTCGTGGGCGATGGCCAGGATATGGAGGACCCCGTTGGTCGAGCCGCCGGTCGCGGCCACCGAGGCAAAGCCATTCTCGAGCGCCGCCCGGCTGACGATCGACGACGGCCGGACATCACGCCGGACCAGGTCCATGACCAGCTCGCCACTCGTTCGGGCCGCCTCATCCTTGGCCGGGTCCTCGGCCGGGATCCCGTTCAGTCCGGCCGGCGACAGGCCCATGAACTCGAGGACACCGCTCATCGTATTGGCCGTGAACTGGCCGCCGCAGGCACCCGCCCCGGGGCAGGCCGCGTTCTCGACCTCGTACAGCTCATCGAGGCTGATCTTGCCGGCCCGGTAGGCACCGATCGCCTCGAACACGGTCACGACCGTGGCATTGCGCTTGCCCTTGTAGGTGCCCGGATAGATCGTGCCGTTGTAGAGGATGACGCTGGGCACATCGAGCCGGCCGACGGCCATCGCCGCCCCCGGCAGGGTCTTGTCGCAACCGACGAGGCAGACCAGGCCGTCCAGGAGGTGGCCCCGGACGACCAGCTCGATCGAGTCGGCAATCACCTCGCGGCTGATCAGGCTGGCCTTCATCCCCTCCGAGCCCATCGATACCCCGTCGCTGACCGCGATCGTGTTGAACTCCATGGGCGTGCCGCCGGCGGCCCGGATGCCCTCCTTGACGAACTGGGCCAGCCGGCGCTGGTTGATGTTGCAGGGCATCGTTTCGATCCAGGTCGTGGCGACACCGACCAGGGGCTTGGCCAGGTCCTCGTCGGTCAAGCCGATCGCCTTGAGCATCGCCCGGGCGGCGGCCCGGTCGGGCCCGTCGGTCAGCCCTTTGGAGTGGCGCTTGGCCGGGTCGGACGGCGTCTCGTAGGGGTGGCTGGGACGGCTCTCGACGGTCGGCATCGCGGGTTCCTCGGGCGCTTGGGACTGGGCAGGCACGCTTGAAATCGCTCGCAGAGTGTAGTCAGCGGGTGCAGGCACCCGTATCGACCGCCGCTTTCTGGCCCAGGCCGGGCTGGATCCGGGCGGCCACCTCGACCGGCGAAAGGGCGTAGCCGACGTTCGCGTCGGTCTGGGCCTGGGCGAAGACCACGCCCCCGACGGTGCCGTCCTTGAGCACGAGCGGGCCGCCGCTGTCGCCCTGGTGGATGCCTGCCTGGAGCTCGATGATCTGGCGGGTGACCACCTGGTCACCGTAGATGTCGCGGCCCTGGGCCCGGTAGGTGGCCGTCACCGCGGCCGGGATCACCGCCAGCGAGCCGCCGGCCGGATGACCCAGGGCGGCGCCCAGGGTGGCCCGGCCCGGAACGTCGGGGGCAAAGGCCAGCGGGGGAGCCACAAGCCGCGGTGCATAGAGCAGGGCAATGTCGAGCTCCGGATCGAACAGGACCACCGAGGCGTCGACCTCCGGGCCGCCATCATGGCCAACCTCGATCGAGCGCGAGCCGGCGACGACGTGGGCATTGGTGACCAGGTAGCCAAGCTGGACCTCGAAGGCCGTTCCGCTCAACACATAGCCGCAGGCGTCCGCTCGGACCAGGACGGTCGAGGCGATCGCCTTGTGGGCGATCGCCGCCGCCTGCGGATCGGTCGGCGGATCGACGCTCGGGGCCGGGAAGGGCTCGAGCCCGACGAAGACATCGGGCAGGCCCGACGAGTCGAGCCACTTGCCCAGCTCGCCCACGATCTGGGTCGGGGGCGGGAGCACGCCGGCCAGGCCGCGCACGATCGCCGAGCGCTGGACGGCCGCCGCGAGCTGGGGCACCGGGCCGGCGGCCAGCGCTCCGCCGACGAGCCACACCACCAGCACGCCCTGGGCCAGGCCAAGCACGCCGCCGGCCGCCCGGTCGAGGTTGCCCAGGAAGCTGTGATTGACCAGGCGGGCCCGGATCCGGCCGCCAAGGCCCGACCCGAGGGCTTCGCCCAGCCCAACGATGCCCACGATCCCGACCAGGACGACCACGGCCCGAATCGGCGGGTCGAGGGTCTCGAGCCAGCCTTGGGCAAACGGCAGCAGGACCAGGATGGCCAGCGCCCCGCCGCCGATCGCGCCGGCCAGCCCGCCGAGCTGCGGAAACGCGCCCGACGCCACGCCGGCCACGAGGGCAAAGACGAGGACGGCGATGATCATGACGTCGACGAGGTTCACCGGGTCAGTATCGCGGGCCTCGCCCGATTGGTCTCAGGCCGCGCCGACCCGCGTATCGACCCGGGCCGGATGAGTCGCCTCGTAGGCCTCGATCGCGGACGACCGGCCGAGCAGCCAGCCCATCTCGTCGGTGCCCGCCAGGAGCATCTTCTTGGCGAACGGATCCACCCCGAAGGGCAGGTCCTCGTCGCCGGGCAAGTGGACCACCTGGGCCTCCAGGTCGACGGTCAGCTGGGCGTCCGGGTCGGCGCTGACCAGCTCGAACAGCTGGCGGTGGCGCTCCGAATTCGACCACGATCGGCAGCAGTCCGTTCTTGAGGGCGTTGCTCCGGAAGATATCGGCGAAGCTGGTCGACAGGATCGCCCGGATGCCCCAGGCGACCAGCGCCCAGGGGGCGTGCTCACGGGACGAGCCCGTCCCGAAGTTGTCGCCGGCCAGCAGGATCTGCCGGCCGGCCATCGACAGCCGGTCCATCACGAACAGGGGCTCGTGCTGACCGCCGTCCGGATCGAACCGCCAGTCGTGGAACAGGGCGTCCGCCAGGCCGGCCTTGTCGGTCATCTTGAGGTACCGGGCCGGCACGATCTGGTCGGTGTCGACGTTTTCGGCCGGCAGCGGGATGACCGCGCTGGTGAAGCTGGTGAAGACCTCGGGCATGGCCGTCAGCGCCCGCCCAGGCCGACAGTCGACTCGATCCCGGGCAGGGCCCGGGGATCGCTGATCCGCCCGGCCAGGGCCGAGGCGGCGGCCGTCAGGGGCGAGGCCAGGAAGGTCCGGCCGCCCTTGCCCTGGCGACCCTCGAAGTTGCGGTTGGAGGTGCTGATCGCGTACTGGCCCGGGTCGAGCTGGTCGCCGTTCATGGCGATGCACATCGAGCAGCCGGCCTCGCGCCACTCGGCGCCGGCCGCCCTGAAGATCTCGGCCAGGCCCTCGTTCTCGGCCTCCTTCTTCACTTCCTGGGAGCCGGGCACCACCATTACCCGGACGCCCTCGGCAACCCGCCGGCCCTTGAGCACGGAGGCCGCCAGGCGCAGGTCGCTGATCCGGCCATTGGTGCACGAGCCGATGAAGACGACATCGATCTTCTGGCCCAGGATGGCCTGGCCTGCCTGCAGGTCCATGTACTCGAGGGCATGCTCCAGGGCCCGGCGGGCCGAGGGATCGGCCTGGTCCGACGGCGCCGGCACGCTGGAGCTGATCGGCAGGCCCATGCCCGGGTTCGTGCCGTAGGTCACCATCGGCTCGAGGCTCGAGGCATCGATCGTGATCGTCCGGTCGTAGGCCGCACCCGGATCGGTGGGCAGCGTCCGCCAGCGGGCCACGGCCTCGTCAAAGGCGCGGCCCATGGGGGCGTGCGGACGGCCGGCGACGTAGGCGAAGGTGGTGTCATCGGGTGCGATCAGGCCGGCCCGGGCGCCGCCCTCGATGCTCATGTTGCAGACCGTCATCCGCTGGTCCATCGTCAGGCCCCGGATGGCCGAGCCGGTGTACTCGAAGACGTGGCCGGTGCCGCCACCGACTCCGATCCGGGCAATCAGGGCCAGGATGATGTCCTTGGCGCTGACCCCGGCCGCGAGCGTCCCGTCGACCCGCACCTCGTAGGTCTTGGGCCGGCGCTGGAGCAGGCACTGGCTGGCGAGGACCATCTCGACCTCGCTCGTGCCGATCCCGAAGGCCAGCGCACCGAACGCGCCGTGGGTCGCGGTGTGCGAGTCACCGCACACGATCGTCATCCCCGGCTGGGTCAGGCCGAGCTCCGGGCCGATGATGTGGACGATGCCCTGGTTGGGCGAGCCGAGGCCGTGGAGCGGGATCCCGAATTCCGTGCAGTTGTCGGTCAGCTGCTGGACCTGGGCCGCCGCGATCAGGTCGGCAATGGGCAGCGAGCGATCGTGGGTCGGGATCGAGTGGTCCGCCGTGGCCACGGTCTGCCCCGGCCGGCGGACCTTCAGGCCACGCTGGCGGAGGCCGGTGAAGGCCTGCGGGCTGGTCACCTCGTGGACCAGGTGGAGGTCGATCGCCAGGACGCTTGGGGCGCCCGCTTCCTCGTGGACGACGTGGTCGTCCCAGATCTTGTCGACGAGCGTTCGCGGCTGGCTGGCATCAGGTTGGAGCACGTCTGGAGGCTAGCACAGGGTTCCGCCGGACCGTCCGCGGGCCGTTCGCGCGCCGTTCGCGCGCCGTTCGCGCGAGTTGGGCGGCGTCGTGCTCGCTCCATGAGCATTCCAAGGGCTTGCTGCCCGATAACGCCCTCAAGCCCCCAGCCTGAGCGGGGTCGCATCGCCCGCCGAGCATGGATTGAGCGCGCTTGAATGTGGTGAACGGGCAGCCCTCGGGCCGGCGACCCGCGAAGGCGGCCTTGGACCGGACGATCAGCGCGGGTTGCTCATGCAGCGAGCGCGGACGGTCTTTGGGCCGACACCGCTCGCGGGCCGACACACGTCATTGGCCGAGCTCGGGCCTCAAGGCCGAGGCGCGTTATTCCGGAATAGCAGTCGGGGTGGTGCTATGGAAGGATTTCGAGCTGTCTCTCGAGCCGTTGGAGACGGCCCGCCCAGATTCCACGCTTGCGGCGGCCGGATCCTGGCCGCACGCGACTGCACGCCGGCCCGATTCCTTCCTTAGCACCACGTGGGTTCGTAATCCGGAAGACCTCGCGCCGGATTGCGCCGCCGCCGGCCGTTAGCGCCTCGTGCCCGACCGGTTAGACGGCACCGACTAGGCCCGCCGGACCGTCCGCGGGCGCCGATCGTCCTGCCCGGCCGGGTACTACCTCGCCCGGGTCCAGCCGGCCCCCGGCGGGAGTACAACGGTGGCCCCAGCCGCGGAGGTCGCCATCTTCATCCTGTATGCCCTGATCGTGGGCCTGGCCGTGGGCTCGCTCATGGGCGGTCGCCTGGCCGGCCTGGCCGAGCTCCGGATCGCCTGGCCCTGGCTGATCGTCGCGGCCCTGTTCGTCCAGCTCCTCCTGTTCGCGGGCCCGGTGGCCGACCGAATCGGCCCGCTCGGCCCGCCGATCTACGTGGCCTCGACCGCCCTCGGGATCATCGCCGTGGTCCGCAACCGGGCGATACCGGGGATGCTCGTGATCGGCCTGGGCGCGAGCCTGAACCTGGCCGCGATCGTGGCCAACGGCGGCTACATGCCGGCCGGCGCCGGTGCCCTGGCGGCGGCCGGGGCGGGGCCGGCCAGTGGCTACTCCAACAGCGCCCTGCTGGCCCATCCAGCGCTCGCCCCGCTGACCGACATCTTCGCCTTGCCCGCCGGCCTGCCCCTGGCCAACGTCTTCAGCCTGGGCGACGTGATCGTCGGAATCGGCGTCGCCCTGGTGATCATCTCGGCCATGCGCCGGGCGCAGGGCGAGCCTGTGGGCGGGCAGTCGGGTCGCAGTCGGGTCGGCAGTCCGGCCAGCCATTGGGCCGAGGCCGGCCCGCCGGACGGCCAGGGCTGATCGGCGGTAGGGGGCCGTACCATCGGGCCCGGATGAACGGGTTGCGCAATCGAACGACGCCTCGTACACTCGGCCGAACCAGACGGCATTGGCCGTCTAGACACGCCACGGAGTCGAACGTGGGTCTGTTTCACAGTCAGCATCGTCGCCATGTCGCCATCGTCATCACCAGTGACGGCCGGCGGGTGAACGTGCCCGTGAACGAGACCGGTATCGTCGACGTCGTATTGCTGCCCCTTCTTCGCTCGATCCTTCTTGGGCTGGATGGCCTCCTTGGCCTGATTACCGGCTCCCGGCAGGAGAACGGAGGAACGCGGAGGTAGCGCAGGCCACCACCGACAACCAACGGGACCCTCGCCGGGAGGCGGGGGTTTTTTCATGGCCGAGGCAGGCGAGCCGGCAACGGCTCCAACCTCTCCCGACCCACCAGCAGGCCACCAGAGCGAACCCGGCCACAGGACCCGAGGACCACGGAGACGAAACCCATGACGATCACGAAGAGCGAACCGGCCCGACATGGGCACGTGCCCAACGACGGCACGGCCGGGGCGGCCGCGATCGAGAAGGCGCGCAACGAGATGTTGCGCGACGCCAAGCCGCTCAAGCGCAGCCGGATCGGCGCCGATGTCGTCTGCGAGGCGCTGCTGCGCCAGGGTGTCGACGTCTTCTTCGGCTATCCGGGCGGCGTGGTCCTGCCGCTCTACGACGTCCTGGGTGACTACCCCGAGCTGCGTCATGTCCTCGTCCGGCACGAGCAGGGTGGCGCCCACGCCGCCGACGGCTATGCCCGGGTCACCGGCCGGGTGGGGGTCTGCCTGGGCACATCCGGTCCGGGTGCCACCAACCTGATCACAGGAATTGGCACGGCCCTGCTCGACTCGATCCCGATGGTCGCGATCACGGGCAACGTGGCGGCCGCCCTGCTGGGCAAGGACGCCTTCCAGGAGATCGACATCAACGGCATCACCCTGCCAATGACCAAGCACAACTACCTGGTCCGCAACGCCGATGACCTGCCCCGGGTCTTTGCCGAGGCATTCCACATCGCCCGCACCGGCCGGCCCGGGCCGGTCCACATCGACATCACCAAGGACGCCCTCCAGCAGGAGACCTCGGCCCAGCACCCGACCGAGGCCGAGGTGATTGCCGGCCTGCCTGGCTTCCGGCCGAACATGGACGGCCATCCTCGCCAGCTCAAGGTGGCCGCCGCCGAGATCGCCCGCGCCCAGCGACCGGTCATCCTGGCCGGCCACGGAGTGCTCCATGCCGAGGCCTGGGACGACCTTCTCGCCTTCGCCGAGAAGACCAGCATCCCGGTTGCCTGGACCCTGCTCGGGATCGGCGCGATCGCCGAGGACCATCCGCTGGCCTACGGCTTCATGGGCATGCACGGCTGGAAGCACGTCAACCGGGCGATCCAGTCGGCCGACCTGCTGATCGCGATCGGGATGCGCTTCGACGACCGGGTCACCGGCAACGTCCGGACCTACGCGCCCTATGCCCGGATCGTCCACATCGACATCGATCCGGCCGAGATCGGCAAGAACGTGGCCGTCGAGGTGCCCATCGTGGGCGACGCCGGCCGGGTCCTGCGGGCGCTCCTGCCGATGGTCGAGACCACGCCGCTCGAGGCCCGGGCCGCCTATCTGGCCGAGCTGGCCGAGTGGCGGACCGAGTCGGAGGCGAGCAGCTGGCACGGCTCGGGCGCCTGGCGAGAAGGCGTCCTGACCGCCGACTTCGTGGTCGAGCGAATCGGGGCCCTGACCGACCACCAGGCGACCTACGTGGCCGATGTCGGCCAGAACCAGATGTGGCTGGCCCGCTATGTCGGATTTCGCCTGCCCAACAGCCACGTCAGCTCGGGTGGCCTGGGCACGATGGGCTTCGCCCTGCCGGCGGCCATGGGTGCGGCCCTCGGCCGGCCCGACCGCGAGACCTGGGCGATCATCGGCGACGGCGGCTTCCAGATGACCTCGCAGGAGCTGATGACCCTGGTCCAGGACGCCATCCCGGTCAAGATCGCTCTGTTCGACAACAAGAAGCTGGGCATGATCCGGCAGTGGCAGGAGATCATCTACGGGGGCAACTACCACTCCGCCACGCTGCTCGGCCCCGACTTCGCCAAGCTCGCCGACGCCTTTGGCATCCCCGCCTTCCGGGCCCGCACCCCGGACGAGGTCGATCCGGCGATCGCGGCGGCCCAGGCCGTCGATGGGCCGGCCCTGATCTGGTTCGAGATCGCCGAGACCCAGAACATCTTCCCGATGATGCCCGCCGGCAAGGGCCTCTCGGACCTGATCGAGAAGTGGGACGGTCCGGAGGAGTGAGCGACTCGAACCACGCCACGCCTGCCCACTCGGCGCCGCCGGCCCGGGCCCTGCCCGGATCGGGCGAGGTCCACCGCCACGTCCTGGTGGCGATCGTGCTCAACCGGCCGGGCGTCCTGAACCGGGTGGCCAGCCTGATGCGGGCCCGCAACTTCAACATCGAATCGCTCTCGGTCAGCCACACCGACCAGGCCGACGTCAGCCGGATGACGATCACCGTGCTGGGCGACGACGTCGCCGTCGAGCAGGTCAGCAAGCAGCTCTACCGCCTGATCGACGTGCTCAAGGTCCAGGACTTCTCGGGCGAGCCGACGGTCGAGCATGAGCTGGCCCTGATCAAGGTCCGGGCGACCGACTCGAACCGGGCCGAGATCGTCAAGGTAGCCGAGCTCTACCGGGCCCGCCTGGTCGACATCACCGACGGCTCGGTCATCGTCGAGGCGGCCGGCCCGGAGTCGGAGGTGGACGCGATCGTGGCCCTCCTGCGCACGTACGGAATCAAGGAACTAGTTCGAACCGGGACCGTGGTCATGGCCCGCGGCTCGGCATCCATCGAGGAGGCACTCAAGCGATGACCGCGAAGATGTACTACGACAACGACGCCGATCCGGCCGCCCTGGCCGGCAAGACGGTCGCGATCATCGGCTACGGCAGCCAGGGCCACGCCCATGCCCTCAACCTCCACGAGTCGGGCGTCGACGTGATCGTCGGCCTGGCACCGACGTCGCGGAGCCGGGCCCTGGTCGAGGACGCGGGCATCCGGGTGGCCGACGTGGGCGAGGCCGTGCGGGCCGCCGACGTGGTCATGATCCTCGTCCCGGACACGGGCCAGAAGGCGGTCTACGACACCGAGATCGGACCGAACCTGCGGCCGGGCAGCCTGCTCATGTTCGCCCACGGCTTCAACATCCACTTCAACCGGATCGACCCGCCGGCCGGCATCGACGTCGGCATGGTCGCGCCCAAGGGCCCCGGCCACCTCCTGCGGAGCGTCTACCAGGCCGGCGGCGGCGTGCCCGCCCTGTTCGCCGTCTACCGCGACGAGACGGGCACGGCCCGGGCCAAGGTCCTGGCCTACGCCCGGGCGATCGGGGCTACCCGGGCCGGGGTGCTCGAGACGACGTTCGCGGAGGAGACCGAGACGGACCTGTTCGGCGAGCAGTCGGTCCTGTGCGGGGGCACGGCGGCCCTGGTCAAGATGGCCTTCGAGACTCTGGTCGAGGCGGGCTACCAGCCCGAGCTGGCCTACTTCGAGACCCTCCACGAGCTCAAGCTGATCGTCGACCTGATGTATCGGGGCGGGCTCAACTTCATGCGCTTCAGCGTCAGCGACACGGCCGAGTGGGGCGACTACGTGAGCGGCCCGCGGATCATCGACAGCCACGTCCGGGAGACGATGAAGGCGGTCCTGACCGACATCCAGGACGGCACCTTCGCCAATCGCTGGATCGCCGAGAACGAGGCCGGCCGGCCCAACTTCGACCGGCTCCGCGCAGGCCGACCACGATCACCTCATCGAGCGCGTTGGCGCCTCGCTGCGCAGCCAGATGGCCTTCCTCGACCCGATCGAGGTCAAGGCCGGCCAGGCTCAGGCTTCGGTCGGGGGCGCTGCCGGAACGCCCGCCGGAGCGTCCCGGTGAGCGCCGCCGGCTCGGGCGTGGGGGTCGATCCCGGCTCGGTCCGGATCTTCGACACCACCCTGCGCGACGGCGAGCAAGCACCCGGCGCGGGCCTGACCGCGGCCGAGAAGCTGGAAGTGGCCCGCCAGCTCGTCCGGCTCAAGGTCGACGTGATCGAGGCCGGCTTCCCGGCCGCCTCGCCGGGCGACTTCGAGGCGGTCCGCCGGATTGCCGAGGAGACCCGGGGCGTGGCCGTGGCCGCCCTGGCCCGGTGCAAGGACGGCGACCCGCAGCGGGCGGTCGAGGCGATCCGGGTGGCCGAGCGGCCCCACCTCCATGTCTTCATCGCGACGTCCGATATCCATCTCAAGCACAAGCTCCGGATCGACCGTGACGAAGCCCTTCGCCAGGCGGTCCGCTGGGTGACCTACGGCCGGAGTGAGCTGGGGCCGGACGCCGAGATCGAGTTCTCGGCCGAGGATGCCTCGCGCACCGACCTGGCCTACCTGCTCGACGTCTACGAGGCGGTCGTGGCCGCCGGCGCCAGCACGGTCAACATTCCGGACACGGTCGGCTACGCCATCCCAGCCGAGTTCGGCCGGCTGGTCGAGCGAGTCGTGGAGCGGGTCGGCCGGGACGCCACCGTCTCGGTCCACTGCCACAACGACCTGGGCCTGGCCACGGCCAACACCCTGGCGGCCGTCCAGGCCGGCGCCCGCCAGGTCGAGGTCACGATCAATGGCCTGGGCGAGCGCGCCGGCAACGCCTCCCTCGAGGAGGTGGTGATGGCCCTGCGCACCCGGCCGACCCAGTTTCCCGAGCTCGGCTCGCGGGTCCAGACGGAGCAGATCACGGCCGCCAGCCGGCTGGTCAGCTACCTGACCGGGTTCGCCGTCCAGCCCAACAAGGCCATCGTCGGGGGCAATGCCTTCGCCCACGAGTCGGGCATCCACCAGGATGGCGTGATCAAGAATCCGCTGACCTACGAGATCATGACCCCCCAATCGGTGGGCCTGGCCGGCAGCCAGCTGACGATCGGCAAGCTGTCCGGCCGGAAGGGCCTCCAGGGCAAGCTCCACGAGCTCGGCCATGACCTCGATGGCGAAGCCCTGGACGTCGTTTACCGGCAGGCGATTGCCCTGGCCGACCTCAAGAAGGAGGTCACCGACGCCGACCTCCTGGCGATCGTCGAACGCCGGGCGAGCGACGAGCCGGCCTCGATCCAGCTCGAGGGCTGGAGCGTGACCAGCTCGCACGGCGGGAAGGGTACCGGCACCGTCTCGATCTCGATCGCGGGCCAGCTCCATGCGACCGAGTCGACCGGCAATGGCCCGGTCAATGCCCTCTATTCGGCCGTTGACCAGGCCCTCCAGCCGGTCCTGGGCTGGCATCCGATCCTGGCCGAATACGAGATCAAGGCGGTCTCGGCCGGCGAGGATGCCCAGGGCCAGGTCCTGGTCCGCTGCCGCCGCTCGTCAGATGAAGGGCCCGGGGCGCTGGTCGTCAGCGGCCACGGCCTCTCGACCAACATCATCGAGGCCTCGCTCGAGGCCTACCTCGCCGCCGTCAACAAGCTCCACGGCGCCGACATCAACGGGATCGATCCAGCCTTCGTCAGCCCAGGCATGGTGGAGGACCTGCCGTGAGCCTGGGCTCTCAGGCAAGCCCAACCTCCCGGCCGACGTACCGGCTGGCGGCCATTCCCGGTGATGGCGTTGGGCCGGACGTGCTGGGGGCCGGCCGAACCGTCCTGGAGGCCACCGCTGCCGCCTTCGGGTTCGGCCTGGCCTGGACCGACCTGGTGGTCGGGGGCGCCGGGATCGATGCCTGGGGGATGGCCATCCGGCCCGCCGACCTCGACGCGTGCGCCGCGGCCGACGCCGTCTACCTTGGCGCGGTGGGCGGACCCAAATGGGACGACCCGACCTCGACCGTCCGGCCCGAGCAGGCCCTCTTCGCCCTGCGTGGCGGATTGGGCCTGTTCGCAAACCTGCGCCCGGTCTCCATCCACCCGGCCCTGCTGGCGGCATCCCCGCTCAGGCCCGAGCTCCTGGCCGGAGTCGACCTGCTGATCATCCGCGAGCTCACCGGCGGCCTGTACTTCGGCGCACGGACCGAGGCCTCAGGCCCGGCCGGCGCCCGCAGCGCCAGCGACACCCTGCCCTACAGCGAGGCCGAGATCGAGCGCGTCGTCCGGCTGGCCTTCGAGCTGGCCCGCGAGCGACGCCAGATCGTGACCAGTGTCGACAAGGCCAATGTCCTGGCCACCTCCCGCCTGTGGCGCCGGGTGGCGAGCGAAGTTGCGGCCGAGTTCCCGGACGTGGCCCTCAACCACCAGCTGGTCGACTCGTGCGCCATGCAGCTGGTCAAATGGCCGGCCGCCTTTGACGTGCTGGTCACCGAGAACCTGTTCGGAGACATCCTCTCGGACGAGGCCTCCGTCCTGGCCGGCTCGCTGGGCATGCTGCCCTCGGCCTCGCTGGGCAGCCGCCGGACGGAGCACGGCCTGCACGGCCTGTACGAGCCGATCCACGGCTCGGCGCCGGACATCGCCGGGCGCGACCTGGCCAACCCGATCGGGTCGATCCTGTCCGGGGCGATGCTCCTGCGCTGGTCACTCGGCGAGGTTTCCGCCGCCGATACCGTGGAGGCCGCCGTCGGGGCGGTCCTGGACGACGGCCTCCGGACCGCCGACCTGTGGCCGGCCGACGGCCAGCCCACGGCCGGCCTGACCCGCCTGGGCACGGCGGGCATGACCAGCGCGATCGTCGATCGAATCCGGCGGCTCGTCATGAGCCAGCCGGTCGTCCTGTACGACACGACCCTGCGCGACGGCACGCAGGGCGAGAACATCACCCTGTCGCTGGCCGACAAGCTCCGGGTCGCCCGGATGCTCGACGAGTACGGCATGCCCTACATCGAGGGCGGCTGGCCCGGCTCCAATCCCAAGGACATCGAGTTCTTCGCGGCCGCCCGGACGATGACCTGGGCGAACGCCCGGCTGGCGGCCTTCGGCTCGACCCGCCACCGCTCGAACCGGCCCGAGCAGGACCCCAACCTGCACGAGCTCGTGGCGGCCGAGACGCCGGTCGTGACGATCTTCGGCAAGAGCTGGCTGCTCCACGTGACCGAGGTCCTGGGCGCCACGCCGGCCGAGAACCTGGACATGGTGGCCGAGTCGGTCGCCTTCGTGGCGGAGCGCGGCCGTGAGGTCGTCTACGACGCCGAGCACTTCTTCGACGGCTACGCGGCCGATCGCGACTATGCCCTGGCCACCCTGCGGGCGGCCCGCCAGGCCGGCGCGCGCTCGATCGTCCTGTGCGACACGAACGGGGGCACGCTGACCGACGAGCTGGTCCGGGTCGTGCGCGACACCCTGGCCAGCCTGGACGGCGATCCGGCCGCGCCGGCCGTCAGCTGGGGCATCCATACCCACAACGACGCCGAGCTGGCGGTGGCCAACACGATCGCCGCGGTGCAGGCCGGCGTGCGCCACGTGCAGGCCACGATCAACGGCTACGGCGAGCGCTGCGGCAACGCCAACATGGTCAGCATCCTGGCCAACCTGGCCCTCAAGACCGAGCTCGAGCTGGTGCCGGCCGGGGGCGGCCGGCTGGCCGGCCTGACCGAGCTGTCGCGGGGCGTGGCCGAGATCGCCAACGTCGCCCCCAACGACTACCAGCCCTACGTTGGCCGCTCTGCGTTCGCCCACAAGGGCGGGGTCCACGGCGCGGCCGTGGCCAAGGTCGAACGGAGCTATCAGCACGTCGACCCGACCCTCGTGGGCAACGCCGGCCGGCTGGTCGTGAGCGAGCTGGGCGGCCGGGCCAACACCCAGATCCGGGCCGAGCAGCTCGGCCACCAGCTCGACGGCTCGATCGATGCCCGGGCGTTGTCCCAGCTGATCAAGCAGCTCGAGGCGGACGGGCTGGCCTTCGAGGGCGCCGAGGCCTCGTTCGAGCTCCTGATCCGGCGCCACGCCACCGATTACCAGGCCCCCTTCCGGATCCTCGATTTCACGGTCCTGGTCGAGCAGCGCGACGGCCGCGAGCTGCTGTCCGAGGCCACGGTCAAGGTCGAGGTGGCCGGCGAGATCCTGCATACGGCGGCCGAGGGCAACGGCCCGGTCAACGCCCTCGACAGCGCCCTGCGCAAGGCCCTCGGGGCGTTCTATCCCGAGCTCGACTCCGTCCACTTGATCGACTACAAGGTCCGGATCATCGATGGCACGGCCGCGACCGGCGCCCGGACGCGGGTGGTCATCGACTCGTCCGACGGCAGCCGGACGTGGTCCACGATGGGCAGCGATACGAACATCATCGCGGCCTCGGCGGCGGCCCTGGCCGACTCGCTCGAGTACCTCGTCTGGAAGTCGGGGGCCGAGCTGCGCCGCCGCGACGAACGCCATTTCACGACCCAGGTCGCGGCTCGGGCCGCCACGGGCACGCCGGAGGTGATCTCATGACCAACGAAGACAGGGCACCGGCCCTCCACCTCGCCCGCTGGTCGGTGTCGTCGGGCAGCCAGGTCCAAAGCCGGGGCGCGGTCGTCATTGCCTCGGGCGATCACCAGTGGGAAGGCGCCGCAGAGGGCAACGGGCCGGTGGACGCGCTCCTCCGATCGGTCGACCGGGCCCTGGCCGGCGTCCTGACCGGCCAGCCCCGGCTCATTGCCTATGACGTCCACGCCGTGGCCGAGGGGCCGGACTCGGAGGGCATGGTCACGATCAAGATCGCGCCGCCGTCATCGGCGGCCGGTCCGCGGTCCAGCGGCCATTACACCGGCACGAGCCGTAACGTGAACATCATCGCGGCCTCGATCGAGGCCTACATCGACGCCCTCAACCTGCTCCTCGAGGAGGCCCACTGGGCCGGCGCGACCGAGGCGGCCGGCAACCGCAAGCGGGCCAAGGCGGCGGCCGCCGGCCGGGCTCCCCGGGCCGAGCTCGATGAGGATGCCGGCGTCCACGACACCACCGCCTGGTTCGAGCGCTGAGCCTGGCCGGCGAGTCCGGGCCGGCCGCGGGCGGCGGCCTCCGGGCGGCATTCTCGGGCGAGCCCGGCGCCTTTGCCGAGGACGCCCTGCTGGCCGCCCTCGACGCGCCGCTGCCGCTGCCCGTCGGCGGCTTTCGCGAGGTCTTCGAGGCCGTTCGGGACGGAGCGGCCGACATCGGGGTCGTGCCCATCGAGAACGTGGTCAACGGCACGGTCCGGGAGGTCTACGACCTCCTCCTCGAGCACGACCTGGTCATCCGGGGCGAGGTCGTGGTGCCGGTCCGGCTGTGCCTGGCCGCGCTGCCCGGCAGCCGGCTCGAGCAGATCGAGCGGGTGTACTCGCACATCCAGGCCCTGGGCCAGGCCGATCGCTTCCTGCGCAGCCGGCCCTGGGCGCTCCTCACCACCTACAACACGGCCGGCGCCGGCCGGCTGATCGCGGAGGGGGGCGAAGCCGGCGCGGCCGCCGTCCTGTCGCCCCGCGCGGCCGCCCACTTCGGCCTCTCGATCCTGGCCGACGGGATCGAGAATGACCCGGCCAACCGGACCCGCTTCCTGCTCGTTGGCCGGCCAGATTGGCCCCTGCCGGCCGGCTGGCGCCGGCCGCTCGAAGGTCCCACCGCGCCTCGGACCACGCTCGCCTTCGCTGTCCGCAATCAGCCCGGCACGCTCCTGGCCATCCTCCAGGTGCTGGCCGACCGGCAGCTCAACCTGAGCACCCTCGAGTCGCGCCCGAGTCGCCAGGTCGCCTGGGAGTACGTCTTCTGGGCCGACATCGATGCCGACCTGTTGACGACCCCCGCCGCGTCGGCCCTGGACCAGATCCGGCCGCTGACCACGATGGTCCGCGTGCTCGGGGCGTATGAGCGCGCGGCCGCCGGCTAGCTGATCACCAGGTCGGCCGGCACGTTCGGGTCGATCGCCGGATAGGCCGGCTTGAGGCCCTCCAGGACGTCGCCCAGGATCTCGGACACGGCCAGGTTCCGGAACCAGTTCTTGTTGGCCGGGATCACGTACCACGGCGCGGCTTCGGTCGAACAGCGGCTCAGGGCCTCCTCGAAGGCGGCGGTGTAATCGTCCCAGCGCGCGCGCTCTGCCAGGTCGCCCATCTTGAACTTCCAGCGCTTGGTCGGGTCCTTCAGGCGGTCTTCGAAGCGGCGGCGCTGCTCATCGCGGTCGATCAGCAGGAAGAACTTGACCACCGTGGTGCCCTCTTCGACCAGGGTCCGCTCCCAGTCGTTGATCTGGGCGTAGCGGCGTCGCCAGGTCGACCTGGGCACCAGGCCGTGGACCCGGACGACGAGGACATCCTCGTAATGGGACCGGTTGAAGATCGCGATCTCGCCCTTGCCCGGCGTGCGCTGATGGACCCGCCAGAGGTAGTCGTGGGCCATCTCGACCGGGCTGGGCACCTTGAAGTTGGCGACTGGGCAGCCCTGCGGGTTGAAGGCCGACATCACGTGGCTGACGGTGCCGTCCTTGCCGGCCGCGTCGATCCCCTGGAGGACGACCAGGACCGGGTGCCGGGCCTCGGCCCACAAGCGGTCCTGGAGGCCGGTCAGGCGGGCCAGGTCGTCGGCCATCTTCTTGGTCGCCCCGGCCCGGCTGAAGCCGTGGGTGCCGGCCGGATCGATCCGGCCCAGGTGGACCTTGCGCCCGGGCTCGACCCGGAGCTGGTCGCGGAGGCGGCGTTCGGGCATCGCGGGCTCCTTCGAATCCGTCGAGGCCGACGGGTTCAGCGATCGTACAAGGGCTCGTGGGTTGGGGCTCGGGCGTTTGGGGCTCGCACGTGGGGGCTCGCTAGAATGGATCCACCACCCGACAGGAGCCAGACATGACCACGACCATCGGCACCCAGCCCCATCCGATCCTCCTGGCCGGTCGCTGGGTCGAGTCGCCGGACCTCCTGACGGTCAGCAACCCGGCCGATCCGGACCATCCCGCCGGCCAGACCTACCACGCCACCGCCGAGCAGTACGAGACGGCTGTGGAGGCGGCGGTCGCGGCCTTCGAGCAGACCCGCCACCTGCCGGCCTTCGAGCGCGGCGCGATCCTGCGCGGGATCAGTGCCGGGATCAAGGCCCGCCGAGAGGAGCTCGGCCGGCTCATCGCGCTCGAAGCGGGCAAGCCGATCCGGGATGCCCTGAACGAGGTCGACCGGGCCTCGCTGACCTTCCGGCTGGGTGCCGAAGAGGCCGAGCGGATGGTCGGCGAGGTGATCCCGCTCGACCTGATGGCCTCGTCGCGGGGCCGGCTCGGCATCACCCGCCGGTTCCCGATCGGTCCGGTTGCCGCGATCAGCCCGTTCAACTTCCCGCTCAACCTGGCGGCCCACAAGCTGGCCCCGGCGATCGCCGCGGGCTGCTCGATCGTGCTCAAGCCGCCGAGCAAGGACCCCCTCACGATGCTGACGGTGGGCGAGATCATCGCCGAGGCCGGCCTGCCCGAGGGCGCGGTCAGCATCCTGCCGATGACCCGCGAGCTGGGCGACCGGATGGTCGCCGACGAGCGCTTCAAGCTGCTCACCTTCACCGGCAGCCCGTCCGTCGGTTGGCGGATGAAGGACCGGGCCGGCAAGAAGAAGGTCGTCCTCGAGCTGGGCGGCAATGCCGGCGTGATCATCGACAAGAGCGCCGACCTCGACTGGGCAATCAAGCGCTGCCTGGTGGGCGCCTTCAGCTACGCCGGCCAGGTCTGCATCAGCGTCCAGCGGATGGTTGTCCACGAGGACATCTGGGACGAGTTCATGGACCGCTTCGTGACCGGCGCGGCCGGGCTCAAGCTGGGCGATCCGCTCGACCCCGAGACGGACCTCGGGCCGATGGTCGACCAGCACGCCGCCGAGCGAACCCAGCGCTGGGTGGACGAGGCCGTGGAGTTGGGCGGCGTCCTCCGCCTGGGCGGTCATGCCAACGGGACGGCCTTCCCGCCGACGATCCTGACCGACACCCCGGTGACCGCTGCCGCCTGCAGCAACGAGGCCTTCGCCCCGCTCGTCGTGGCCTTCAAGTTCCACGACATCGCCGACGCCATCCGCCAGGTCAACAACAGCTCGTTCGGGCTGCAGACGGGCATCTTCACCAACGACCTGGCCAACTCGTGGGCCGCCTTCAACGAGCTCGAGGTGGGTGGCGTGATCGTCAACGACGTGCCGACCTACCGGATCGATCACATGCCCTACGGCGGGGTCAAGGACTCGGGCCTCGGCCGGGAAGGCCTGCGCTGGGCGATCGACGACATGACCGAGGTCCGGATCATGGTCCTGGCCCAGCCCGGCTGAATCTCGGCTCGTCGGCCTCTGTCGCGTCGGGCCGAGTGGCTGACACGCGGCCGTGCCGAGGGGCGCCTTCCCCGACGGCCCGAATATCAGCCGCATTGTTAGGTGACGCGTTACTCGAGCCGTCCAGCCCGATTCCGGCCGACGACGGTTCGAAATATCAGCACCACTAGTAGAACGGGCCGCAGATCGCCTCGAGACGCCACGGCCGGGCCGCAGGCGAGGGGATCACTCGCCGGCTAACAATGGCCGTGATATTCGCGGGCGCACTCGCGGCTCCGGCAAGCCCGGAGCCTGGCCACCTGCGGACGTCGTCCCATCGCCCGCGACGCGACGCGCGGGGTTGCGAGCAGCGGGCCACCATGAGGCCATGGACTTCGCCCTGACGCCCGCCCTGACCGAGTTGCGCGAGCGTGCCCGGCGCTATAGCGTCGAGGTGCTCCAGCCCTACGAGGTCCAGTTCGAGCGCGACCACGGGGTCCTGCCCAAGGCGATCGGCGACGAGTTCCGCAAGGCTGCCATCGAGGCGAACCTCCAGGCCGGCTCGCTGCCCCGGGCGGTCGGTGGCCAGGGTTGGTCGGTCATGGAGCAGGTGATCGTCCACGAGCAGCTCGGCCAGGTCACCGGCGGCCTGTGGTCGTACATCCCGGGTGCCTACAACGTCCTGCTCCACTGCGACCCGGAGCAGCGCCGGCGCTATCTCGATCCGTCGATCCGGGGTGAGCGCAATGGCAGCTACGCGATCACCGAGAAAGACGCCGGCTCGGACGCACGAACGATCGCGGCCACGGCCGTCCGCGACCGCGCCGGGGCCGAGGGCTACGTGCTCAATGGCGAGAAGTGGTTCGTCACCGGGCCCGACGACACCGACTTCATGATCTTCCACGCCAACATCGTCGAGGGCGAGCGCCGCCTGCCGACCCTCTTCCTGGTCGACTACGACACGCCCGGCGTGCGCCTCAGCAACGACCCGGACTACATGCACACCTTCGCCGACCGCCACCCCCAGTTCATCCTCGAGGACGTGCGCGTGCCGGCCGGCGCCATCCTGGGTGGCGTCGGGCGAGCCGATGAGCTGACCAACGAGTGGTTCGTCGAGGAGCGGATCCATATCGGCGCGCGCTGTAGCGGGGCGATGGAGCGCCTGCTGGGCCTGGCCGTGGAGTGGGCGACCGAGCGAGTCCAGTTCGGTCAGCGGATCTACGACTTCCAGGGGGTCAGCTTTCCATTGGCCGACTCGGCGGCCGACGCAGCGGCGGCCCGGCTTCTGACCCGCGAATGCGCCTGGCTGGCGGACAGCGGAGCGGATCCCAAGGTGGTCCATGCCCGGGCCTCGATCGCCAAGCTGTTCGCCTCGGAGGCCGCCTTCCGCTGCGCCGACCGGGTCGTCCAGGTCTTCGGCGGCCGGGGCTACATGCGCGAGAACCCGGCCGAGCGGTTCTTCCGGGAGCTGCGGGTCGATCGGATCTGGGAGGGCACCTCCGAGATCCAGCGCCTGATCGTGGCCCGGGCGCTCGAGAAGCGCGGCGTCGGCCGGGTGGTCGGGGAGGCATGACCGGAGATCCGCCGGCAACCGCGGCGCGGGCCACCGGCCTGCCGCCGATCGATCTCCAGGCGCTGTTTGCCCCTCGATCGGTCGCCGTGGTCGGCGCCTCGCCCCGCTCGGACATCGCCCAGACCGTCCGCGACAACCTGCGCCAGATGGACAGCGCCACGACCTGCTACTTCGTCAACCCGAAGTACGAGGAGGCATGGGGCTCGCCCTGCTACCCCGACCTGGCCTCATTGCCCGAGCCGCCCGACTGCGTCCTGGTCGCCGTCAACCCGCTGCGAGCCGCCGGGGTGACCGCCGAAGCGGCCAAGGCCGGGGCCCGGAGCGTGCTCATTCCCGGTGGTGGCGTCGTCGAGGGTGGACCGGCGGCGGCCCGGATGCAGCGCGAGGTGCGCGAGATCGCCCTGGCCCACGGCCTGGCCGTCCTCGGCCCGAACTGCATGGGCATGATCGACCGGATCTCGAACAGTGCCGTCTACATCGGCGACGTGAATCCGATGGGCGCCCCGCGGCCACGTCGCCGGGATCGCCCAGAGTGGCTCGGTCACCGACGCGTTCATCCACTTCGGGACCCGGATTGGCTTCAGCCGGATCATCGGGGCGGGCAGCGAGGTCGTGCTCGACGTGTGCGACTACCTGGCCTATTGCCTGGACGACCCCGAGACTCACGCGATCATCCTGTTCGTCGAAGGCTTCAAGCGGCCCGAGCGTTTCCTGGCCCTGGCCGATCAGGCATTGGCGATGGGCAAGCCCATCCTCGCGGTGAAGGTCGGCCGGAGCTCCCAGGCCCAGGCTGCGGCTGTCGCCCATTCGGGGTCCCTGGCCGGCGAGACGCGAGCCACCGACGCCGCCCTGGCCGCAGCGGGGGTGGTCCGTTGCGCCGACCTCGATGCCCTGTTCGAGGCGGCCGAGCTGCACGCCGGCTGCGACCGCCTTGGCCGAAGCGTTGGCCGGGGCCGGACCGGCGTCGTCACCGTGTCGACCGGCGAGGCGTCCCTCATCGCCGATATCGCCGAGGTCGTGGGGGCCGATCTTCCGCCGGTGCCGGCCGCCGCTCGCGAGGCGATCGTGCGCGAGCTGCCGACCCTGGGCTACATCGGCAACCCGATCGATCCCTGGGGCGCGACCGACGAGCACGTGGCCTATCCCGTCGTCCTCGATGCCTTCGCCCGTTCGGGCGGCTACGACGTCCTGGCGATCGTCCATGACTTCCCCTACCGGTCGCTGCCGAGCGAGGTGGCCGTCGCCGAGGGCGTCGCCCGGGCCCTCATCGCCGCAACCCGCGACCGCCCGGACGTCCTCCCGATCTACGTCTCGCTGACGTCCGGCGAGCCCACGCCCGAGATCCTTGAGCTGCTCGCCGCCGCGGGTGGGATCCCGACCCTGCGCGGCACGACCGAAACCCTGGCGGCGATCGCCGGACGGGCCACCTGGGAAGCCCGCCGGATCGCGCGCCTCGAGGCCGGACCGCGCCGGCCGGGTTGGCCCGCCCTCGCCGCGGACCGGACCCCGATCGGCCGGGACGCCAACTTCGAACCGCCCACGCCGGACATGGCTCCCACGCAGCCTCGGCCCGAGGGGTCGGACCCGCGAGATCCCGCCGGCCTTGCCCTGTCCGAGCTCGAGAGCCTGCGCCTTCTTGGCGCGGCCGGCCTGCCAGTCGTACGGGCGACTCCGGCGGGCGACGCGGCCGACGCCGTGCGGGCCGCGGCCGCGATCGGCTATCCGGTCGTGCTCAAGCTCCACGCCACGAGGCTGGCCCACAAGAGCGATGTCGACGGCGTCCGCCTGAACCTGACCGACGCCGGGGCCGTGACGGCAGCAGCAGCCGAGCTGCTGGAGCAAGGTCGTCGACTCGACCGCCGACTGGGCGAGGGCATCGGCGAGGGCATCGGCCAGGGCATCGGCCAGGGCATCGGTCTGGGCGGCCTCCTGGTCGAGCCGATGCTGCCCGCCGGACTGGAGCTGATCGTCGGCCTGAAACGAGATCCCCAGTTTGGGCCGCTGGTCCTCGTCGGCCTGGGCGGGGTCCTGGCCGAGCTGCTCGACGACGTGGCGATCGAGCTGGCCCCGATCGATCCGGCCACGGCCGGCGCCATGCTCGACCGCCTGCGCGGGGCACGCCTGCTGGCCGGGTTGCGCGGCCGTCCCGGCGCTGATCGAGCCGCCCTGATCGAGCTGCTCGTGGCCGTCGCCCGGCTCGGCTGGGGACGACCGGATTTGCTCGAGATCGACCTCAATCCAGTCATCGCCGGGGCCCACGGGATCATCGCGGCCGATGCCCTGGTCGTTGTCGCGGAGCACCCCGGCTAGGACCTTTGGGTGGTCTGGTGGGGGTACGAACGGTTGACGCTTTCAAGACCCCGTGGGACGATGCCGGCTCGGGTCCGAACAGCCTCTTCTGCTCTCCCCGGATGACTTATTTCGGTCGTTTCGACCGCCCGCGACGCCAGATCATGCCGTTCCGAGACGGGGGTTGACGCGTCGCCCAACCATGGGGATGCCGCCTCGGTGCACACACGCAACGCTTACTCGATTAAGGGCGCCCGCTCCCGGCTGCTGGCCGTAGCCGCCATCCTCGCCCTGGCCGGGGCCGTTCCCCTGGCGGCCTTCGGCGGAGCGCCGGCGAGCTCCACCGCGACGAGCGGTACGCCAGCCGCCTCGGGCAGTGCGGCAGCCGGGACCACGAGCGGCGCCGCTCCGGCCCAGGTCGCCCACGCCCAGACCGGCCAGCCGGCGACCCGCCCGAACCCCGACCAGGTCCCGCTGATCACCGTCGCCTCCACCAGCTCGGGCGCCCGCGTCCTGCTCAGTGCGCCGCGCAGCGTGGCCGTGGGCCAGACGATCACCGTCGTGCTCAAGGCGGCCGGGGTCAAGAACCTGGCCGGCTATGAGGGCGTCCTCCGCTTCGACCCGATCGCCGCCCAATTCGACAGCCTGAGCCAACGCTCGATCGCGCTGGCCGGCTCAGGCCGCGATGTCCAGCCACTTGGGCCCGTGGTCGTGCCCGCCGGCGTGGCCTTCGGGCTGTACTCGTGCGCCATCGCCGGCTGTGGCGACGGCCCAGCCGGAGCCAGGAGTCATCCCGGAGCGAGCGGGACCGTAACCCTGGCCAAGCTGACCCTGATCCCGACCACCGCTGGCCGGCTCAGCCTCGCCCTCGGCTCAATGCGCTTCGTCGATGCCTCCGGCAGGGTCCTCCAGCTGAGCCTGCCGGGCAGCATCTCGGTCAAGGTCGGTGGTGGGGGACCGCGCTACCCGGCGCCGGCCTCGGCGACGCTGGCCCGGGGCACCGCCCGTCCGGCCGCCTCGGCCGACATCAGCGGCGACGGATTCGTCGGCCCGGCCGACCTGAACCAGGCCGCGATCGCGTGGGGCCTCGACCGTGAGTCGGGCAAGGCCTGCAGCATCGCCGGCGATCCGGCCGACCTCAACCGTGATGGCTGCCTGGATGTCCAGGACGTCCAGCTGATCGCGGCGCGTGTCGCGCCGAGGGCCGCCACCCCGCCCCTCGCCGGCCGCTTCGCGGAGCCGGCGGCCGCCGGCACGTTCACGGTCAACTCGACGGCCGACACCGGCGACAAGACGCCCGGCGACGGGATCTGCCTGACCTCGGGCGGGGTGTGCACCCTGCGCGCGGCAATGACCGAAGCCAACCTCCATGCCGGCGCTGACACCATCCTGTTCAACATCCCCGGCAGCGGCGTCCAGACGATCACGATCGGCAGTGCCCTGCCCACGGTCACCGACACGACCGGCGGACTGACGATCGATGGCTACAGCCAGCCCGGCGCGAGCGCCAACACCGACCCGGTCATCGACAACGCGCTGATCCTGGTCCAGGTCACCGCGACCAACCCGAACACCGACGGGATGTTCTTCAGCTCGGCGAACAACCTGGTCCGGGGCCTGGCGATGTACAACCTCCATCGCTCGATCGTGTTCCAGACGTCGAGCGCCCACAACAACGCGGTGAGCGGGAGCTTCATCGGCACGAACGCCGCGGGCACCTTCGTGGCCCCCAACTGGATCAGCGGCGGCAACGGGATCATCGTGACCCAGGCCGCCAGCTACACCACCGTAGGCGGCTCGAACCCGGCCGACCGGGACGTCCTGTCGGGCAACGAGGCCAACGGCTTCTCGACCTACAACGAGCAGTCCGACCACAACATCGTCCAGGGCAACCTTATTGGCCTGGCGCCCAATGGTCAGCCCATCCGGTCGTGCTCGGGCGTCTGCTACGGCCAGCTCTCGCACGGCGTCGACATCAACACTGGCTCGTCCTACAACATCATCGGCGGGACCGGCCCGGGCCAGCGCAACGTGATCTCGAACAACCGCGGCGAGGGCATCGAGTTCAGCCACAGCAGCACCACCGACAGCAACCAGGCCATCGGCAACTACATCGGCACCGATGTCACCGGCAACGCCGGTGCGGCCAGCAAGTTCGGTAATGGCCTCAACGGGATCCACCTCGAGGACGGCACCACTGATGACGTCCTGGCCTTCAACGTGGTCGCCAACAACGCCCTCCGGGCAGACGGCTCGGAAGTCATGGGCGGGATCGGCATCGAAGGCTTCTACACCTCCGGGATCTCGGTCCACGACAACATGATCGGAGTCGGCCTGGACGGGGTCACGCCCATGCCCAACAACTTCTTCGGGGTCAACGTCCACTTCAACGCGAGCTGGGTGACCGTCGGCCCGAATAACGTGATCGCCAACAATCCAACCGGAGTCGTCGTCAGCGACCCACGGACAGCTACAACACCGTCACCCGCAACTCGATCTACAACAACGGCTCGGCGGGCGCGGGCCTGGGCATCCAGCTCCTCAGCCACGCCAACAACTCGATCGCGGCTCCGACCCTCAGCCCGAGTGGCGTGTCGCTCACGGCCGCCAAGGGCAACGCCTGCGCCGGTTGCACGGTCGAGGCGTTCAAGGCCGTGGCCAATCCGGGGGACGCCTCGGCAGGGGCCGCCGGCCAGGGCAAGCTCTTCCTGGGCAGCACCATCGTGCCGGCCAGCGGCAGCTTCACGGTCGGCTTCAGCCAGACCCTCGGCTCGGGCGACCTGGTGACGGCCACGCTGACCGACCCGGCCGGCGACACGTCCCAGTTCAGCACGAACGTGGCCGCCGCCTCGCAGGCGTCGCCCACGCCGCCGCCGAGCCCCCTGCCCACGCCAACGCCAAGCCTGACGACCTACGCGGCGGACACGTTCAGCCGGACGCTCAGCCAGACCTGGGGCGAGGCGGACCAGGGCGGCAACTACGCCGGCTTCTACTGCACGAACGACGACATGAACACGACGGGCAGTGCGGCCACGGTCCTCCTGCCGGATCCGCACAACCCCGAGATCTGCCCCAAGGACAGCACGGTCGACACGAACTACCGGGGCGGCTACCTGACCAACGTCAGTGCCCAGGATGTCGACGTCCGCTTCCGGGTCGCGACCGCGACCCTGGCCACCTCGGACAACATCAACGTCGGCTTCGACGTTCGGCGGGTATCGGGCTTCACGTCCTACCGCGGCCAGGTCCGGCTGACCACTTCCAACCAGGTCTGGCTGCAGGCCGACACGGTGCTCAACAACGCGATGACGCCGCTCGGGGCCAACACCCGGGCCACCAGCGCCAGCGTCTCTGCCGGCGGCTTCATCTGGGTCCGCGGGCAGGTCACCGGGACCAATCCCGACGACGATCAGGATGAAGGCCTGGAATTCGGGCTCGGCCGAGCCGTCCACCTGGGCCTACACCGTAACCGACTCGACGGCGGCCCTCCAGGCGCCGGGCGCGGCCGGCCTGATCGGCTGGCTGTCGGGCAGCTGGAACCAGGGCCCGATCGCGGTCAGCTTCGACGACTTCAACGTGACCTCGCCGATCAGCGGCACCGTCCCGGCCGCCCCGGTCGCCAACTTCAGCGCGACGCCGGTGGCGGGCACGCTCGGGGTGAGCTTCACCGACACTTCGACCGGTGGCACGCCGGACACCTGGTCATGGGACTTCGGTGATGGCACCGGCTCGACGTCGGCCAGCCCCAGCCATACCTATCCCGCAGCCGGTTCGTACCAGGTCCGGCTGAGCACGGTCAACAATGGCGGCGCATCGTCCAAGACGAGCACCGTCTCGGTCAGCCCGCTGCCGGGCGTCCCCGTCGCCAGCTTCACCTGGGCCCAGCAGTCCGGCACGCTCGGCGTCCAGTTCACCGATACCTCCACCAACACGCCGGCGAGCTGGTCCTGGGACTTCGGCGATGGCTCGCCCCCCTCGACCGTCCAGAACCCGCTCCATGTCTATCCCGCGGCCGGCGGATACACCGTCAGCCTGACGGCCGCGAACGGCAGCGGCAGCAACACGAAGTCGACCCCGATCACGGTCTCGGGCCTGCCGGTTCCCGTCGCCAGCTTCACCTACAGCCAGGCGCCAGGAACGCTCCAGTTCAGCTTCAGCGACACCTCCACGAACGGCCCAACGAGCTGGGCCTGGAACTTCGGCGACGGGGCGACCTCGACCAGCCAGAACCCGGTCCACACCTTCGCCTCCGCCGGGACCTACACGGTTGGCCTGACCGCGACCAACGCCAGCGGGCCGTCGGCCCCGGTCAGCCAGTCGGTCACGGCCAGCGCGACCGCTTTCGCCTCGGACTCGTTCAGCCGGTCGGCGGCCAGCGGGACCTGGGGCAGCGCGCCGGTCGGCGGGGCCTACTCGTACGTCGGCAGCCAGGCCGACTTCGCCCTGACCGGCTCGGCCGGCACGGTCAACCTGGGCACCGCGGGCGCGACTCGGGCGGCCTACCTGCCGGTCAGTGCCCAGGACGTCGACCTGACCTATCAGTTCAGCATCAACAAGCTGCCCACCGGGGGCGGCAGCGCCTATGCCTACGGCAGCGTCCGCCGCTCGGCCAGCGCCGACTACCGGATCAAGGCCCGGGTCTTCGGCACCGGCGCGGTCTACCTGTCGGTCAGCCAGTTTTCGGCCGGCGCCGAGACCACGATCGGCAGCGAGGTCCAGGTGCCCGGCCTGACCTACGTCGCCGGCCAGGACCTCAAGGTCCACGCCCAGATCAGCGGGACCAGCCCGGCCACGCTCAAGGCCCGCCTGTGGCTGGCCAGCGGGACCGAGCCGAGCACCTGGCTGGTCAGCCGGACCGATTCGACCGCCGGCCTGCAGGTGCCTGGCAGCGTCGGCCTGCGCGCCTACTCGAGCAGCACCACCACGAACAACCCGATCACGCGTGGCCTTCGACAACTTCGTGGCCGCACCGATCACCGTGACCCCGCCGCCCGTGCCGGTGGCCAGCTTCAGCTGGAGCCAGTCAGCCGGCACGCGGACGGTCAACTTCACCGACACCTCGACGAACGGGCCCACGACCTGGGCCTGGAACTTCGGCGACGGGGCCACCTCGACCGCCCAGAATCCCGCCCACACCTACGCCGCGGCCGGTAGCCTTCACCGTCACCCTGACGGCGTCGAACGCGACCGGTCCGTCGAGCTCGCCCGCCAGCCACAGCGTGACCGTCTCGGACAACACGCCCTATGCCGCGGACACGTTCGCCCGTTCGGCGGCCAGCGGCACCTGGGGCAGCGCCCAGACTGGCGGGGCCTATAGCTACATCGGCAGCCAGTCCGACTTCAGCCTGACCGGCACCGCCGGCCGGATCAACCTGCCGACCGCCGGAGCCACGCGGGCCGCCTTCCTGGCGGTCAGCGCCCAGGACGTCGACCTGACGTTACCAGTTCAGCATCGGCACCCTGCCGGCCGGTGGCGGGAGCGTCTACACCTACGGCACCGTCCGGCATTCGGCCACGGCCGATTACCGGGTCAAGGTCCGGGTCACCGGCACGGGCGCCGTCTACCTGTCCTTCAGCCAGTTCTCGGGTGGGGCCGAGACCGCGATCGGCTCGGAGCTCCTGGTTTCCGGCCTGACCTACGTGGCCGGCACGAACCTGGACGTTCACGCCCAGATCAGCGGGACCAGCCCAACCAGCCTCAACGCCCGGGTCTGGGCCGCGTCCGGATCGGAGCCCGCCACGTGGCAGGTCAGCCGGACCGACTCGACCGCCGGGCTGCAGATCGGCGGCAACGTCGGCCTCCGGGCGTACACCTCAGGCGTGACCACGAACACCCCGATTGCCGTCCTGTTCGACAACTTCCTCGCCAGCCCGATCGCCCAGTAACCCCTCGTCCAGCCAAGCCCCATTCGACGGAGTTGAGTTCGATGACCCCGCGCCGCCATCTTCGACCGCTTGCTTCGGTTCTCGCCAGCGCCGGCCTCCTGGCCGGATTGATCGTGCCGGGTACCAGCCTGGCCGCCGATCCGAGCGCCTCGCCGGCGGCGTCGCCTGTCGCGAGCCCGGTGACGAGCCGCCGTCCACGCCCGTGAGCAGTCCCGCGCCCAGCGGCACTCCCGAGGCCAGCTCGCCCGCGGCCAGCGGCACGCCCGCGGCCAGCGGCACGCCCGAAGCCAGCTCGCCCGCGGCGAGCGGGTCCCCGAGCCCGGCGCCCACCTCGAGCCCACCGGCCAGTTCGAGCCCGAAGGCGAGCGAGCCGGCAGAGCGACCGGCCGTGCCCGAGATCTTCAACCCGGCCAACCGCAGCCTCATCTCGCCGGCCCTGACCGGCGTCCTGCCGGCCGGCTTCCAGGAAAAGATCGTGATCAACGGGTTGAGCCAGCCGACAAACGTCGAATTCGCACCAAACGGCAAGATCTTCGTGGCCCAGAAGGACGGCGTGATCGACGAGTTCGACAGCCTGTCCGACACGACCCCGACCGTGTTTGCGGACCTGTCAGTCGAGGTCATGAACTACTGGGACCGCGGCCTGACCAGCATCGCGATTGATCCCCAGCTGACCACCGGTCGGCCCTACATCTACGCCCTGTACAGCTTCGATGCGCCGATTGGCGGAACAGCTCCGACGTACGGTGGCACCAACCTCCAGGACACGTGTCCCACTCCGCCCGGACCACTGCCACCCAACACGGGCTGCGTGATCAGCGGTCGCTTGGCACGCCTCACCGTCTCGGGCAACGGTACCGGCAGCACGATGGTCGCCGGCAGCGAGAAGGTCCTGGTCAACGCCTGGTGCCAGCAGTTTCCCAGCCACACCCAGGACACCGTGATGGTCGGGCCCGACGGCCAGCTGTGGGTGACCGCCGGTGAAGGCGCCTCCTTCACCACCCGTGATTACGGCCAGTACGGCAACCCCTGCGGCGATCCGCCCGGCACGGCCGGCACTTCCTTGACGATCCCGACCGCAGAGGGTGGCTCCCTGCGCGCCCAGCAGGCCCAGAACCAGAGCGGCCCGCAGGCTCTCTCGGGCAGCCTCATCCGGGTGAATCCGGACACTGGGGCGGCCTCAGCCGGCAACCCAGACGCTGGCGCCTCGAACCCCAACCTGGCCCGGATCCTCGCCTATGGTCTGCGCAACCCGTTCCGCTTCACCTTCCGGCCCGGAACCAACGAACCGTGGATCGGGATGGTCGGGGCGTCCACATGGGAATCGATCGAACGCGACCCGAACCCGTTGGCCGGTCAGCTGAACTACGGCTGGCCCTGCTACGAAGGCCCGGGCACCAACGACTTCTCGAGCCTCGGGCTGAACTCATGCACCAACCTGTACAACAACCCCAGCCTGGTCACCCGGCCGTACTACGCCTACAAGCACTCCGCGTCGGTCGCCACCGGGGACGGCTGCACCACGGGCAGCTCGGTGATTTCCGGGATCGCCTTCGAGGAGCCGGGTGCGTTCCCGAGCAGCTACAACGGCGGCCTGTTCTTTGGTGATTACGCCCGCAACTGCATCTGGTTCATGCCAGTCGGCTCAAACGGCCTGCCTGATCCGACCAATGCCCAGGCGTTCGAGACAAACGCGACCGGGCCCGTCCAGATCGTCTTCGGTCCAGATCACAACCTGTACTTCACCGACTACGGCGGAGCCATCCGGCAGATCAAGTACAGCAGCGCCAATCACACGCCAGTCGCCTCGTTCACCGCCAGCGCGACCTATGGACCCACCCCGCTGGCGGTCACCTTCAACGCCAGCGGCTCGAGCGATGCCGACGCGGGGGACACCCTCAGCTACAGCTGGGACCTGAACGGCGACGGCACCTACGGCGACGCGACCGGCGTCACCGCCTCCAAGACGTACACGACCCGAGGCAAGGTGAGTCGTCGGGCTGAAGGTCAGCGACAACCATGGCGCCTCGTCAACGTCCTCGATCACGATCTACCCGGGCGATAGCCGCCGGTCGTCAATCTGGTCTCGCCCCTGAGCACGACCACCTGGAAGGTGGGCGATGTGATCCAGATGACAGCCAGCGCGACCGACTCCGAGGACGGCACGCTCCCCAACTCCGCCTACAGCTGGCTGATCGTGCTCCATCACTGCTACACCCTGACCAACTGCCACACCCATGACCTGACCGGCTTCATCGGCCCCTCGGGCCAGCTCATCGCGCCCGACCACGGCTACCCCTCGTACCTCGATATCGAAGTCACCGTGACGGACAGCGACGGGATGGCCGTGACCAAGACGGTCCTGCTCTACCCCAAGACGGTCAACCTGACCTTCGTGACCAACCCGCCCGGCCTGCAGGTCTACGACGGGGACGACGGTCCGAACGAGACCACGCCGATCACGCCGGCCGGTGATCATCGGCTCAACCGTGTCGGTCAGCGGGCCGACGCCGCAGGCCCTGAACGGGATTGGATACGTCTTCTCGAGCTGGTCCGATGGCGGAGCCCAGAGCCATGACCTCACCGCTCCGGCCAGCCCGGCCACCTACAGCGCGACCTATACCAGTACAGGCCCGGTTGGCCTGGCCGCAGACTCATTCAACCGGACTGCCGCCACGGGCGGCTGGGGCACGGCCGACGTGGGCGGTGCCTGGACGCCCAGCGCGCCGGCCCAGTTCGCCCTGACCGGCACGGCCGGCACGATCTCGGTGCCAACACCCGGTAAGACCGGGTCGGCCCTCCTCGGCGTATCCGCTCGGGACGTCGACGCGACCGTCTCGATCGCCGCTGACCGCAGCCCGACCGGGAGCGGCCAATACCCGGGCCTCATCCTGCGCCATCAGGCGACCGGTCAGGAATACTGGCTCAAGGTGCACGTCAGCGCGACGGGCGCGGTATTCCTGGCCGCGAGCAGCTGGTCGGGCAGTGCCGAGACGGCACTTGGTGGCGAGGTCGCCACCGGCCTGACCATGACTGCCGGCCAGCCGATCAACGTCCGGGTCGAGGTCAGCGGCGCCAGCCCGACCACGATCACCGCCCGAGCCTGGGCCCAGGGCGCGACCGAGCCGGCGACCTGGCAGCTCACCCGAACCGACTCCACGGCTGCCCTCCAGGCCTCGGGCCGCCTCGGCCTGCGGGCCACGACGTCGGGCTCGACCACCAACAGCCCCACCCTCTTCACCTTCGATGGTTACCTGGCCAGCGCGATCGGCGGGACCCCTCCGCCGCCGCCCTCGACCATCGCCACCGACACGTGGTCGCGAACCGTAGCCAACGGCTGGGGGACGGCCACGACCGGCGGCGCCTGGACGGTCAGCGGCACGAACACGGCCTACGCGGCGGATGGCAGCTCTGGCTCGATGACCATGACCAGCATTTCGGCCAAGAGCGCCGTCCTGGGCGGGGCCTCCGCCCTGAATGTCGATGAGACGTTCACGGTCGCCTCGGACAAGGTCGTGGTCGGTAGCGGCCAGTACGCCTATGCCGTCCTCCGCCACCAGGCCTCGGGCGCCGAGTACTGGGGCAAGATCCACTTCAGCGCGACCGGTGGGATCTATCTAGCTGCCAGCGCCTTCAGCGGATCGGCTGAGTCCTCGCTCGGAGCGGAGGTCGCGACCGGCCTCATCCGGGTGCCGGGCACGGCCGTCAACGTCCGGTTCCAGGCGATCGGTACCAGTCCGACCACGGTCCGTGGCCGGGCCTGGGCCGTTGGCACGACCGAGCCGACGGCCTGGACCTTCACGGCCACGGATTCGACGGCCGCCCTGCAGGCGGCCGGCAGCGTCGGCCTGCGGGCAACCCTCTCGAGCACGAGCACGAACCTGCCGATCACCTTCCGGTTCGACAACCTGACCGTCCTCGACCTGGGCTCGGGGGCCACGCCCAGCGTGGCCCGCGGCCCGGCCCTCCCGGTCGCGGACCGGCCCAGCTCAAGGTTGACGGTGCGCACCGCAACTGCGAATTCCGGCCGGCTGGGGCAAATCGCCCGGTAGGATGGTCGACGAGCAAGCGCGACCAGCGCGCTAACCACGGGTGCGCCTGCGCCCACCGAACCTGACTTCACCTGGAGCTCAAACGACATGGAGATCGCGATCGTCGGGGCCGGCTACGTCGGCCTCGTGACCGCCGCTTGCCTGGCCAGCCTGGGCACGACCGTGCGGGTCGTGGAAATGAGCCCGGAACGGGTGGCCGCCCTGAATGCCGGCGCTTCGCCGATTGCCGAACGCGGCCTGGACGACCTGCTGGCCGCCGGACTGGCTGCCGGCCGCCTGTCGTTCAGCACCGACCCGGCCAGCGTCCATGGCTGTCGCCTCGTGATCGTGGCCGTGGGCACCCTCGATGCGGCCGGCGAGTGGACCGACCGGCTGGTGCGCGAGGTCGTCCTGGGCATCGCTCGCGATCCCGCCGCACCCCGCTCGATCGTGATCCGGAGCACGCTCCTGCCGGGCACCGCGGTCAGCCTGGCCGCCGAGGCCAGCGCGATCGACCCGGCCGTCGAGGTCGGCTTCAACCCCGAGTTCACCCGGGAGAGCTCGGCGGTCGACGACTTCCTGCACCCGGACCGGATCGTGATCGGGGTGGCCAGCCCCGGTGCATCGGCCCTGGAGACGGACCTGCGCCGGATGTATGCGCCGCTCGAGGCACCGGTCGTCGTGGCCGACCGGACCAGTGCCGAGATGATCAAGATGGCCTCCAACGTCTACCTCGCCACGAAGATCACCTTCGCCAACGAGCTGGCCCGCCTGTGCGAGGCGATCGGCGCCGACGTGGCAGCGGTGGTCGACGGGGTGGGCTTCGACAAGCGGATCGGACGGGCGTTCCTGTCGCCCGGCCCGGGATTCGGCGGGTCGTGCCTGCCATCCCAGGCCCGCGCCCTGCCGGCCCTCGCCGCCGAGCACGGCCTGGCCGGCGGCCTGTTCGCCTCGGTCGATCCTTCGAACGCGGCCCAGGCCGACTGGCTGATCGCCCTCGCCGAACAGGCTCGCGGCCGCTCGCTCGAGGGCGCCCGCGTCGCCCTGCTCGGGCTGACCTTCAAGGCCGGCACGGGCGACCTGCGCGAGTCGCCGGCCCTCCGGATCGCCCACGGGCTGGTCGCCCGGGGAGCGCTGGTCCGGGCGTTCGATCCGCTGGCCACCCAGGCCGGGGTCGCCGAGCTGGCCCGCTCGGGCGACCTGGCCGAGGCGGCCGAATTCGGCCCTCGAGGCGGTCCGCGACGCGGAGGTCGTCGTGATCGCCACCGAGTGGCCCGAGTTCCGCGGGCTCGACTGGACGGCCGTCCGCTCGCGCATGGCCGGTGACCTCATCGTCGATGCTCGGCACGTCGTCGACGCGGCGGCGGCCGCGACGGTCGGCCTGCGGGTCGTCGGCGTCGGCCACCCGCGCCCGGCCGTTCGAACCAGCCCGGCCCGGTCGGCCGGCCGGGGCGTCGCCTGATGGCCGGCTGCTGCATCTGGTTCACCGGCCTGTCCGGAGCCGGGAAATCGACCACGGCGGGCGTCGTCGCGCGGCGCCTGGAGGCCGAGGGCCGGACCGTGACCATCCTCGATGGCGACGTCGTGCGGACCCACCTGTCGCGTGGCCTCGGCTTCAGCAAGGAGGATCGTGACGCCAACGTCCGGCGGATCGGGTTCGTCGCCGCCGAGGTCGTGCGCCACGGCGGGATCGCGATCTGCGCCGCCGTCAGCCCCTATCGCGACGCGCGCGCCGATGTCCGGGCGATGCTCCCGGCCGGCACGATGTGCGAGGTCTACGTCAGCACCGACCTGGCGACCTGCGAGGAGCGCGATCCGAAGGGCATGTATGCGGCCGCCCGGCGGGGCGAGATCAAGGCCTTCACCGGGGTCGACGATCCGTATGAGCCACCGCTCGATCCGGAGCTCACGCTCGAGACGATGACCCGAACTCCCGAGGAGAATGCCGACCTGGTCCTGGGCTGGCTGCGCGGCCACGACCTGCTCGCCCAAGGACAGCTCGCCCAAGGGCAGCTCTCTCCGGCCGGCGCGCCGACCCGCGCCTGAGCGGGGGATTCGCCAGTGAGCCTTGAACCCTTGTATGTGCTGGGCGGCCAGCAGCGTGGCGCCCGGCCGATGTCGGGCGGGCTGGACTGGTACGAGTACGAGCGCGGCCTGATCCTCGAGGTCGACCCGGCCTCGGGCACGGTCGTGCGCCGGGTTGCCTACGAGTCGCCGCCCGGGAGCCGGGTGGCCGAGGACCCGGTCGTCCTGTTCAAGTCGGCCAGCCGGGTCGGGGACACGCTCTACGCCTGCACCCAGACCGAAGTCATGACCTTCCAGCTGCCCGATTTCAGCCGGGCGGACTACCTCAGCCTGCCCCGCTTCAACGATGTCCACCACGTCCGGCCGACCGCCGACGGCACGTGGCTGGTGGCGATCTCGGGCCTCGACCAGGTGGTCGAGGTCGAGCCCGGCGGCCAGGTCCGCCGGGAGTGGTCCGTGGTCGAGGGCGAAGGGCCCTGGGACCGCTTCGATCCGGGCGTCGACTATCGGCTGGTCCGGACGACGAAGCCCCATCACGCCCACCCCAACCACGTCTTCCAGCTCGGCGACGAGGTCTGGGCCACCCGCTTCGAGCAGCGCGACGCGATCTCGCTCACCCGTCCCGGCCGGCGCATCGCGATCGACCTCGAGCGACCCCACGACGGCCTGGTCCACGACGGCCGGGTCTGGTTCACCACGGTCAATGGCAAGGTGGTGGTGGCCGATGCGGCCAGCCTGGCCGTCGTCGAGGTGATCGAGCTGGCCGGCTTCCAGGCCTCGGACGAGCCGCTCGGCTGGGCCCGCGGCATCCACATCGACGGCGACGGCGGCCTGTGGGTCGGCTTCTCCCGGATCCGTCCGACGAAGTTTCGCGAGAACGTCGCCTGGCTGGCCCGCGGCTTCAAGAGCGTCCGCCCGACCAGGATCGATCGGTACGACCTGGCCACTCGCCGGCTGACCCATTCGATCGATCTCGAGCCGGCCGGCCTGAGCGCCGTGTTCAGCGTCCACTCGGCGGCGGCCACCCCTGGCTGATCGGGGCCGCTCCCTTCCGTCGGTGCCCGGGCGCACCGCCTGACCCCACCCCACTGCACGCCCATGACCATGGGGCCACCGATTCACCCTTGAACTGACCCCATGGTCTGGGGTCGAAACGGGCCTGCTCGCACCTACGCTGCCGGGGCACTTGTCCCCGTGGAAGAGGAGCGACCCATTGTCGAACCACGTACAGCGTGCGAGCAGCCACCTTCCGCCCGACCCGAACGCCGCCGTTCGCCGGGAGCTCGCCGGTCACCACCAGCGCCCCATCCGCCCCTGGGCGGTCCTGCTCACGATCGCGGCCCTGCTGGCCGCCGCCTCGGGTCTCGTCGTGGCCGGCCCGGCCGGCCTGCTCGCCGCGTCGTCGAGCCCGACCTGGGTCCAGAACACCAGCTCGAGCCTGGCCTGGTCGGGCGCCTGGTCGACGGTCAAGGTGGCCAGCGCCTCGGGTGGCTCGGTCACCCAGAGCAGCTCAGCCGGAGCCTCGGTCTCGCTCTCCTATACCGGCTCGTACCTGCGGATCATCGGCCCGACCGGCCGCGGCCGGGGGATCTTCACGGTCAAGCTCGACGGGGTCACGACGAGCGTCTCGACCCATGCCGGCAGCACCACCGCCGGCCAGGTCCTGTTCGCCTCGGCGGGCAAGGCCGGCAACAGCCACAGCCTGAAAGTCAGCGTGGCAGGATCGGTCGGTCACCCGCTCGTGAGCCTCGACGCCTTCGTCATCAGCCAGCCCAGCGCGGCTCCGGCTCCGACGCAGACCCCGACGCCCACGCCCACCCCGACCCCCAGCCCGACCGCGGCCAGCTCACCTGATCCGGGCAGCTCGGCCGACCCGACCCCGACCCCGACCCCGACGCCGTGGAGCACCCCCGTGCCCACGCCGACACCGACCCCCACGCCGCTGGCCTCCGGCTCATTCGTCGCGAGCAACGGCAACGACGCCAACGACGGAAGCCAGCTCCACCCCTGGAAGACGCTCCAGCATGCGGCCGATACGGCCACCGGCACGGTCTGGGTCCGGGCGGGCACCTATGCCCCGTTCACCCTGCGCCGGAGCGGCCTGACGTTCTCGGGCTACCCGGGCGAGACGGCCAAGGTCAGCAACACCTCGGCCAAGGACATGATCTATGTCTTCAAGGTCAACGGGGCGACCCTCGAGAACCTGTGGGTCCAGGGCGGAGTCCAGGTCGGAGGCTCCGGCTTCGACATCTCTTCGAGCTCGAACGTCGTGATCAAGAACAACACGGTCGACAGCTCGGTCAGCTCCAACCACGGCTTCGGGATCCGGACCTGGTACTCGACCAACGTGACCATCTCGAACAACGACATCTCGCACCAGGCCGCCGGAATCCAGGTCTCGTACACGGCCGGCGGGGTCAAGGTTCTTAACAACTCGATCCACGACAACAACCGGATGATCGTCAACACGACCTCGCCCAGCAACGACGACCACGGGGCGAACGGGGTGATCTTCCTCGAGACGACCGGCGAGACCCTGGCCAGCGGCAACGAGCTGTGGGGCAACCGGGCCGCCAGCCACGACTACGTCTATGACGGCAGCGCGTTCGAGATCTACGGCGCGTCGAACGTCACGATCACGAACAACACGATGTGGAACAACAAGCAAGTCCTGGAGACCGGCACCGACGGCCGGGCCTGCAACGACATCACCTTCACCCGCAACGTGGCCTGGTCGGCGACCACGGTCAAGGGCTACGCCCGGGGCGTCCTGCTGGCCTGTGCCAGCAACTCCCTGGTGGCCTTCAACACCCTCGACGGGTTCGACATCTCGGACGTCTCGATCGTCTACAGCGCCGGCTACAAGTACCAGGGCTCGCTCAGCGGCCTGAAGGTCGAGGACAACGTCCTGCTCTCCAACGGCGACCCGATCTATCACCTCGAGACGCCGCCGTCGGGCGTGACCGTCGACCACAACGACCTGTGGAACCGGGCCGGCGGAAGCCTGGTCTGGGACAAGTCCCACAACGGGACGACCAGCTGGGCCACCTTCCGGAGCTGGTATGGCTACGAGTCCCACGGCTTGGACGCCAATCCCATGATCGACAGCGCGGGCAGCCACGACTACCACCTGCTGGTAGGCTCGCCGGCGGTCAACGCCGGTTCGGTGATCAGCGGCATCTCGAGCTCGTTCCTGGGCAGCGCACCCGACCTGGGCGCCTTCGAGAACCGCTGACCAGACGCACCGGAACATGAGCTGACGGGGCCGATCCCGGGCCGATCTGCCAGACAACCGGGCTATCCTGCTCGGATGAGCACCTGCCCCGCACGCCGCCGATGAGCCGCCCGTTCGCTTCGGGCGGCCTGGTGGTCCGGCGCCGGCTGACGGGCCGACTGGACGACCTGGCGGCCCACCTGCGCGTGCCGATGTACCGGAACGCCTATGCCCTGATGCTCAGCAACGTCCTGACCTCGGGCCTGGGCATCGTGTACTGGGCCCTGGCCGCCCGGATCTACACGGCCGACGCGGTCGGCCGCAACTCGGCCCTGATCTCCTCAATGACCTTCCTGGCTGGCGTCTCCCAGCTCAACCTGCGCTCGGCCCTCAACCGGTTCATCCCAGAGGCCGGCGACAAGACGAGCCGGCTGATCGGCTACGCCTACCTGGTCACCCTGCCGGTGACCGTCGTGGTGGGCATCATCTTCTTCGCGATCCTGGCGGAGACCTCGCCGGACTCGGCCCAGGCCGAGATCGCGGCGATGCCCCTGGCCGCGGCCGGCTTCATCGTGGTCACCGCGGCCTGGTCGATCTTCAACATGCAGGACGGCGTCCTGACCGGCCTCCGCCAGGCCCTGATCGTGCCGGTCGAGAACTCGACCTTCTCGATCGCCAAGATCATCCTGCTCATCGCCTTCAGCGGGCTGGCCGCCTACGGCATCTTCCTGTCGTGGGCGATCCCGACCGTGATCGGGGTGTTCCTGATCAGCCTGATCGTCTTCCGCTGGCTCATCCCGATCCACGTCCGGAACAGCCGTGAGGTGGCCCGCCCGCTCGAGCTGGCCCGGATCGTCCGGTTCGTGACCGGCGACTACCTGGGCGCCCTGTGCGTGCTGGCCTACGTCAGCCTGCTGCCGGTCATCGTGATCAACCGGGCGGGTCCGGAAGCGGGCGCCTACTTCTACATCGTGTGGGTCATCGCCACCTCGCTCAACCTGCTGCCCCTGAGCATCACGATCAGCCACACGGTCGAGACGGTCAGCACCAAGGGTGACCCGATTGCCCGGACCCGCGGGGCGCTCCTGCACGCCATGCGCCTGATGATCCCGATCGTGGCCGTGGTCACGATCGGCGCACCCTGGATCCTGGCCATCTTCGGACCGGGCTACGCCGCCAACGGGACTGACCTGCTGCGCCTGCTGGCCCTCTCGGTGATCCCCTATTCGATCAACCTGATCTACTTCAGCCTGGCCCGGATCCGGGCCAGGGTCAGCGGCATCCTGGTCGTCCAGGCGACCCTGGCCGTGCTCACCCTCGGCCTGTCCTTCCCGCTGCTCGACCGGATGGGCGTGACCGGCATCGGCGTGGCCACCCTGGTCAGCCAGGGCGTGGTCGCGATCGTGCTGCTGGCCACCGAGCTCCGACCGGTGCTCCGGTCGCGCGGCCAAGGCTACTAACCGTGGCCACTGACAAGGCCGACTAGCCGAGCTGCTCCAGCATCCGCCGAACGTCGCGGGCACTGCGGCAGTGGACCACCTTGGCCCGCAGCGGGGACAGCATCGCGGCCGTTGCGTCGTGGCCCGTGAGCGGCTCATCGCCGGGCTCGAGCACGGCCGGCTCGATCAATTCGAGGGCGGCCAGGGCGCCGGCTTCACGACCGGCGTAGTAGGCCCGGGTCTCCCGGATTGAACGACCCAGGTCGGCCAGGTGATGAAGCTGCTCGCGTGGCCGGATCAGCCCGCGCAGGCCGCGCTGGCGCATCTCGGCGAGGGCGCCTGAGGCGAACCGGCCGATGACCCTGCGCACGGCGGTCGACCAGGACACCGAATCGAGCCAGACGATCACCTCGGCTCGCTCGTACAGCTCGGCCGTCCAGCCGGTGTAGATCCCCTCGACCACCCAGTGCTCACCGGCCGCGATGTCGTGGACCTCGGCGATCCGCTCGTCGAGCGGCCGGAGATGGCCGTCGGCCGGGGCCAGGGCGATCTCATCGAGGTGGTGGACGGGCAGGTTGCGCCGGGCCGCGAGCTGGCCCGCGATCGTGGTCTTGCCGCTGCCCGAACCGCCGGCCACGAGGATCCGCTGGGCTCGGCCCGGGGCGCTGGGGGTCTCGAGCAGGCTGTCGTACAGGCGCTCGAAGCGGGGCAGGACGGACTCGCTCGTGAACAGCTGGATCCGGACCCGGCCGGCCTGGCCGAAACGCTCGCGCAGGGCCGGGTCGGCGATCAGCTCGGCCATCCGGGCGGCGAGCTGGGGGACGTCGCCGGGATCGGTCAGGAAGCCGGTCTCGCCGTCGACCACGATGTCCGTGATTCCGCCGACCGCGCTGCCCACGACCGCCTTCGCCCGGCTCATCGCCTCGAGGCTGACCACGCCCAGGGGCTCCGGCCAGACCGATGGCACGACGCCGAACAGGCAGCGATCCCAGGCCGACATCACCCCGGCGTGGGGAACGTTCTCCAGGACCGTCACGCCGGGCGGAAAGGCCGGGGTGTCCGGCCAGCGCGTGCCGATCAGGACGAGCGGTGGCTTGACCGGCAGCCGCTCGTACGCCTGCAGCAGGACGTTGACGCCCTTGTGCGCCTGGAGCGCACCGACGAACAGGATGTACGGCTCGGCCGGCAGCTGGTCGCCCAGGCTGGACTGGCCGCCGGTCAGCTCCAGGAAGCTCGGGATGACGAAGTCGGGCACCAGCGAGCCGGCCGATTCGCGCGACTCGTGAAGCAGGTCGCGCCGGGTTACCGTCTGGACGAATGAGGTGATGCTGTGGGCGCCGACGATCTTGCGGGTAAGGAGGGGCCGGCCGCTGAACACGCCGGCCACGGCCGCCGCCGCCTTCGGCCGGCCGTACTTCTCGGAGGCGCAGCCGAGGCACTTGAGGGGGCTCGGACCGTCGCACGTCTTGCCCTTGTACAGCATCGTCCGGGTGGCACAGGTGTAGCCGTAGTCCCGGACGGAGATGAGCAGGGGCACGTCCGAGCCGAGCAGGGCCGCAGCGCAGGAATAGGCGATCCAGCCGTGGGCGTGGACCAGGTCGGGCTTGAACTTGCGGATCAACCGGCGCAGCTCGAGGGCCATGACGGGATCGGGGAAGGGCGGATGGTAGCGCCGTCCGGGGTCACCCGAGAATCGTCCCGTCCGGGTCGACAGGGCCGACAGCCGATGGAGGGCGACTCCTTCGTCGTCCTCCTCGCGGGCCAGGCCGGCGTGCCACATGGTGGCCACGGCCATCTCGTAGCCCCGGCCGTGGAGCTGCTTGCTCAGGATCTCCACCTGGCGCTCGGCGCCGCCGATGAACGGCCGGTAGAAGTCGCTGGCCATCAGGATCCGGCGGGCCATCAGCTCGGCCCCGGGTAGCGCCACAGGAGCGTGGTCCGATAGGGCGTGCTGGCAGTGGGCTGGTCGAGCCGGTAGAGCCGGGCGGTCACGGACTGGGGGGTTGTGCCCAGGGCCGGCAGGTTGATCGTCTGAACCGTTTCCTGGCCGGAGGCCAGGTCGATCTCCGACGTGCGCAGGATCTGGCCCTGGGTCTCGATCTCCAGGCGGTACTGGATCGCGCTGCCCTCATCGTTCCGAATCCCGACCTGGATCGAGTTGGCGTTCGCCCCATCGAGCATCCAGAGCTGGGTGAAGCCCGGCTGGGGCGCCTGGACCGTGCCCAGCACGGCCACGAAGACGGCGGCCACGGTCAGGATCACGGCCAGGGCCAGGAGCTCGGGCCCGAAGCGCTTGGAGGCCTCGTACTCGGCATCGTCGGCCTCGGCCGGGTCGGCCGGTACCGCGGCCGGCTCACGCCGGCGGCGGAGGGCCGCAACGGCCGTGCACAGCAGGGTGAATGCGCTGACCGCCAGGCCCACGGTCAGGTTGGAGATCCCGGCGGCCAGCTGGTTCAGGCCGAGGGCGATCAGGATGACCACCACGATGCTCATGCCCACGCCCAGGACCGTCCGCTCGGTCCGGCCCAGGGCGGCCCGATCGGGGATCAGCGCGGCGGTCAGGGCATAGCCCGGCAGGGCAACGACCAGGGGCACGCTCAGCAGGCCCCGGATGAGCGGCGACAAGTCGGTCAGCCCGGCGGCCACCAGGCCGAGGACGGCCAGGATCGTCACGGCGGCCAGGTCGAGGTTGCGTCTGACCATGGCTACTTCCAGGACGCCCAGACGGAGATGTCGTAGATCTGGATGTCGCCGCTGTCGTAGATCCGGTCGACGCCCTTCATCCCGGGCAGGCTGGGCCCGCCATCGTATTTGTCGAGGCGGTCCTCGTGGTTCTCGATCTGGTGCTGCTGGGGCCCCGGGCCGGAGCCGGGTGCGCCGGCCGGTTCCGTGGCCGTGGCCACGTTCGGGTCGGTCAGGTCGAGGGGCCCGCCGTTGCGCCCGACCTCGCCCCGCTCGACGTAGATCCCCGAGGCCGGCAGGCCGGCAAAGATCCGCCGATCGAAGACGACGTATTGGACGTTGCCGTCGAAGGCCACCGCCTGCTCACTGGAACCCAGGCTGGGAGTGATGATCAGGGCTTTGGAGTCGACCGAGACGCAGTTCGTGTTGGCCTCGTTGAGGACGGCCAGGTTGGGGCAAGAGCTGTCGGCGGCCGGCTGGTTGTTGTCGATGTAGGTGTTGCCGTAGCCGGTCACGGCCTGCTGCAGGCCATAGGTCCCCTGCAGGAGGCGTTGGCTGCGGTCGGCGACCTCGCGATTGTTCGGTCCGATCTCGGCCAGCGACCATTGGGCCGCGGCGATCCCTTCGGCGTCGACCGAGCGTGAATTGGCCGAGATCACGAACGGTCCGGGAAAGCGGCCCCAGATGGGCCAGCCGATCAGGAAGCCGCCGATGACCATGACCGTCGCGGCGCCGGCCAGCACGCCCATTCGGGGGATCGATGGCAGGCCCCGCAGCCAGAGCTCCGAGACGCCCAGGGCGATGATGAAGGCGATCGCCAGGAACAGGAATTCCGAGCTCCGATTGGCCGTCTCCGCGCCGTCCGGCGTCAGGCGCAGGACGAGGGTCGCGGGGTAGAGCAGCGAGGCCAGGGCCAGGGTCAGGATCAGGGCCTCGCGCCGATGGGCGGCGTACACCCGGATCAGCCCGATCAGGAGGCCGACCAGGACGAAGGCAACCGCGGCAAAGCTGGTGACCCGCTCCCACAGCGGGGCCACCCCGCCGTTGCCCGACGTGAACAGGTTGCGCGGCACGGACTGCAGGGTCAGCAGGCTGATCCCATTGGACACGGCCCGGCCGATGACCGGCCCGAGATAGGCCAGGACGGGGATGGCCACGGTCAAGGTCCAGACCGCCACCGCCGCAACCGCGATGATCGCCAGGTCGGCCGGACCGGGACCGTCCTCGCGGTTCTTGCGGGTGAGCCAGGCCACGATCGTCCAGGCCGTCAGGAAGCCGGCCAGGGCGATCGAGGTGACGTGATGGGTCACCGTGATCGCGCAGATCGCCACGATGGCCAGCACAGTCAGGCTCCGCCGGAGCGACCGGTCGGCGGGATTCCCGAACGCCGCCAGGCCCGACCGCGCCGCCGCCACCATCAGGACCATCATCGCCAGGGGCAGGGCCAGGGACTCATAGGCCACCTGGCCGCCGAAGAAGATGAAGTTGGGGTTGGCCATGTACAGCAGGGCCGCGAAGCTGGCCAGCCTCGAGGACCGGCCAACGAGCTCGAAGAAGACGTAGATGCTCAGGACCAGGACCAGCCGGGCGGCGCCCAGGATGATGATTCCGCTGGGGAAGGCGCCCAGGCCGCTGACGTCGGCCAGCGAGGCGGTCACCCCCTGCAGGCCGGGATAGTAGGTCGTGGTGGGCAGGAGGGGGTTGCGCGTGAACAGGTGGTTCGAGGCGATCGCGTCGAGGATGTTGCGGAGCTGAATGAACTCGTCCGAGAACGTGAATGCCAGCGGGTCGTGCAGGACCTTGACCAGGTAGAGCGCCCCGCCCAGGATCATGATCAGGCCGATCCGCTCGCTCCTGCGCGGCTCGGGCCGGAGCAGGCGCAGGGCATTCGGGGCGATGACCAGGGCCAGGCCGGGGTAGTAGAGCAGCTCGAAGCCGTGCAGGTTGAACCGGCTCAGGGTGTTGCCCGCCGCGACCAGGAGCAGGCCCAGGGCGGTCAGGCAGGCAAGCCTCGGCAGCCAGCCGAGCCCGTCGCCGGTCGGTCGAAACGAATCGGTGCTGATGGTCATCGTTTGAGTCACGCGGCGGCCGGTGCCTCGGGACCCAGCTCCGCCCGCCGGCGCGACAGCTCGGTAGACGTCGAGCACCCGGCCGGCCATGCCGTCCCAGCTGGGCACCGTCCAGTGGCGGGGATCGCCCTGGCCGGCCGCGTCGAGCCGCGGCCGATCCGCGGCCGCCGCGACGATCGCCGCCGCAACCTGGCCCGGATCCGCATCGACTGGAATCAGCCGGATCGCCCCGGCGGGCAGGAGTGAGGCGACCTCGCGATGGGCGGCCAGGTCGGTTGCAACGACGCCGGCCCCGGCCACGGCCGCTTCGAGCAGGGTCAGCCCGAACGCCTCATGGAGGGACAGGCTGACGAATACATCGGCAGCCCGGAATTGCTCGAGGAGCTGGCGGCGGGGCAAGGAACCCGTGAGGGTCATCCGGTCTTCGACTCCGAGGGTGCGCAGCTCGTCCTGGAGGCCGGCTCGGGCAGGTCCGTCGCCTGTGACGACGACCCGGACCGTTCCAGGCAGGGACAAAACCGACTTGGCGAGCAAGTCTAGACGCTTGTATGCCTCGAGCCGACCGACCGATAGTACGAGCGTACCGGGACCGTCCGAGGCTCGGGCCACGGCCAGCAATTCGTCCACGTCGACGCCGTTGTGGATCACGGTCGTGGGTACTCCCCGGCCGAAATCGCGCCAGATCAGGTCCTGTTCCGAGGCCGACACGCAGATCACCCGCCGGGCGGCATGCACGATCCGCGCCCCGAGCACCTTGTAGGGCACGTGCATCGCCGCACGAAGGGGCGTATGGCCGGTGCCGTGGTAGTGCGGCGTGAGCACGAATGGAACATGCCGGCGGCGGGCGGCGATCGCGGCCGCCAGGGCCAGCGGGGTGTGATACGAGTGGCCATGGATCAGGGCATAGCGGCCCGCATTGGCCATGATCCAGCGGGCCAGCCCGGGCGACAGGAAGAAGACGCCGTCGTTGGCGATCGTGGGGAAGCGCCGGACGAGGATCCCGTCGACGGCCTCGACGGGCTCGAGCAGCCCGGTCGGGTCGGTCGTGACCACCTCCACGGCGACGCCCCGCCGGGCGAGGCCATGGGCGAGCTCCTCGACGTGGCGCTCGACGCCGCCGATCGCCGGCGGATAGCGCGGGCTGACCAGGGCAACCAGCCCGGGCTCAGCCACCGCCGGCCCCGATCAGGGCAAACAGCTCGTCGTAGCGGTCGAGCGTGCGACTCCAGGAATGGGGATCCTGGTAGGCCACTCCGCGCATCGCCGGCAGGCGCTGGATCGCCTCGGCCAGGGCAGCCGGAGCGTGGGCCGGGACCAGGATCGCGCCGTCGTAGCCGGCGACCGCCGCGGGCAGGCCGCCGACCTCGGTGATGACCAGGGGCAGGCCGTGGCTCATCGCGGTATGGGCCGGGCCGCTGGCCGAGGAGCGGTGGTAGGGCAGGACCACGGCGTCGGCGGCGGCAAACCAGGCCGCGACCTCGTCGTCGTGGACGTAGCGGTTCACGACCGTGATCCGGTCCCGGTACGGGCTGCGCTCGATGAGCTCGAAGGGCAGCGTCCAGCCTTCCCAGGTTTCGCCGACCACGGTCAGCCAGTAGCCCTCGATGGCCTCTGCCGGCAGGGCGTTGAAGGCCTCGACCAGGTCCTCCAGGCCCTTGAACGGACGAACGACCCCGAAGTAGAGCAGGTTGAGCGCCTCGGCCGGAGCCTCGCGGACCGAGGGCGCGCCCATCGACGCCGGCATCACCCGGTGGTGGTCGTAGGGTCCATGCGGGATCACCGCGACCGGCCGGCCGCCCAGCCGGTAGCGGCCCTGGAGGGTGGCCAGGTCCGAGTCGGAATGGATCACGTAGCCCGATGCGAGGCGGACGAAGATCGGGGCGATGGCGTTGACGTACTGACGAGCGAACGGGATGGCGTCCTCGCCGGTGTCCAGGATCTCGTGGAACTCGATCACGACCCGGCTGCCCAGGAGCCGGCCGATCACGGTCAGGGCCAGGTAGCTATGGAGGACCGTACCGGTCCACCACTGGAAGACGATCACGCCCGGCCGGCGCCGGACCAGGCCGAACAGCGCCCCGAGCAGGCTCGGCAGCCAGAACCAGTCGACCCCATCGTGGACGGCGATCGCCGGCTCGTACTCCAGGCGGGTCAGGGCGGCGCCAACCCGCGCCCGGCCGGGATAGAAGCGGGCCGGCAGGAGCCGCCGCATGGTAATGACGCTGACCCGGTGGCGGGTCGCAAAGGCATTGGCCAGCCGGATCGTGTAGTAGCTCATGCCGCTCAGGAACCGGGTGCCCGCGCCGACCACGGTGATCGCCATAGGCCGGCCGGCCGGTCTCGTGCGCATTCCCGTGGATCCCCCTTCCGGAGCGAGGTGACGGACGGCGGATGATGCCGGGACGACGGGCCGATCCTACCGGTCAGCGGCCACTCTCGCCCGCCCGGCCCCGCCTGTCCAGCCCCGGCAGCTCGAACGGGTGCCCAACGGCAACGTTCAGCGCACCTGGTCCGGGTGGCCTCAGCGCACCTCCCACCGCCCCAGATCCGGAGCCCGTCCGAGGTAGCCGTCGGTCACGCCGGGCAGGATGACCCCGGCATCGATCGCGGGCGAGCCCGCGGCGAGGACCCGATCAAGGCCTCGGTCCGGGTCGAACAGGGGGTCGACGTTCAGGCCGCCGGCCTCCAGGCCGGTCCAGCGCCGGAATGTCGTCCAGCTCGAGGTCGAGCCCCGGCCGTCGACCCAGGCGATCGAGCCGCCGGCCCGATTCCAGGCCAGGTTGCGATCAATGGCCACGCTCGCGGGCAGGTTCGAGAGGTGGTAGACCGGTGGCCCGTCCGACACGAGCACGTTGTTGGTGACCACCAGGCCCGCCACGGATCCGAGGTGGAGGTTGGCCGGATCCTGGACGACGGAGACGGCCGACACGTCGAATCCGTCGAGGGTGTTGTTGGCAACGAGCGAATCGCTCGCGCAGGCGATGATCAGGCCACGGGTCCAGCCCGGCACCGACGACGCCGACCAGGCCAGGTTGCGTACGAAGTTCAGGTCGCGACAGGGCAGCGAGCCGTTCGAGCCCGTTTCCAGGACGTCCTTGTTGTCCCAGGCCACGTTGTCGGAGATGGTCACGTCGCTCGCCCCGTAGACCTCGAACGCCCCGCCGTCCTGGCCGTAGTCGTAGCTCGGGGCCCGATTGGCCCAGACCTGGTTGGCCGTGGCCAGGGTCGCTCCGGTTGTCTTCAGGAACGAGATCCCGACCGCGCCGTGGTCGTCGCCGTAGACGTCGGGGGTGTCGACGATCATCCGGTCATTGCCATGAACCAGGTTGCCGGCCACCACGACCCCGCTCGCCTCATACGAGACCTGGATGCCGGAGTCGTTGCCATAGACATCGTTGCCCGCGATCCGGACATTGGTCGAGTTCCAGGTCCGAACCCCGTAGCTCCGGTTGTTGCGCAGGACATCGTCCTCGACCTGGACGTTCGAGCTCGACGCGACGAGCACGCCCGAGCCACCGACCCGGGGCGCGTCCTCGACTACAACGTTCCGGATCGAGCCCGCCGTCACGTTCATGAAGCGGACGACGTCGGTCGCGCCGCCACTGATTACCGCACGTTCGGCCGGGTAGCCGACCAGGCGGAGGCCGGAGCGCCGGATCGTCACGCCTCCGGCAAACGTCCCGCCACGCAGGTAGATCGTGCCCGTCGCGTGCTCGACCGCGTGCTCGATCGTCCGCCAGGGGGCTCCCAGCGTGCCCGGGTTCGCGTCGTCACCGTTCGGGGCCACGAAGCGGTCTGCCGGCGCGAAGCCGGGACCGCCCGGACTGCCCGGATCGCCCGGACTGGACGGCGGGCCGGGCACGATCGGCGCCACGGGCCCGATTGGTCCGATAGGCCCGCCGGGCCTCGCCGCTTCGACCGCCGCTTCGACCGCCGCGCCGGGTCCGGCCGCTTCGGCCGGCACGACGAGCGCCGGGGCCAGCAGCCCGGTCGAGCCGAGGACCAGCGCCGCCATGAGCGCCCCGAACACGGTTCGGGGGCGTCCGACGGCGGGTGTGAGCAACCTGTTGTTCATCTGGGCTCCCTGGGCGGGCACGCAGCTCGGGCAGGTCCACCGGCGGAGCGAAGCCCAGGCTACCGCTGGGCCCTTGGCTGGGAGTTGGCCACCGATTGACTGACACTTGCGGCCGAGACGGGATCGGCGCGGCGCGGCGCGTCGGTGCCGCGGGTCGTCATGGCGCGGCTTCGCCGTTGGCTCGCCGCGGAGCCCACTCAATGGTCCCGTCAAATGCCCATCTGAGCCTGCTGGCCCCTCGAGCGCTCGAGCAACCCGACGTGACGGTCCCTCCGAGGACCGTTTCATAGGCACTCGCCAGGCGGGCCGTCAGCGTGGGCCGAGTCGCCCCGATCAGTCACTGACAAATTCACGCCACAGCGGTCATTTCGGTCGGTCTTGGACGACCGGGGGCCCGGCCAGTCCGGAATTGACGCTCCGAGCCGGCCCAATGAGCACGACTCGTGCTGGGATTGGCTCCGAGTTCGAGGATCGCGACGTCGCCCTTGGCCGCGACTGACCATAAGCGTCGGCACAGCGTGAATTTGTCAGAACCGGCCGAGTCTGGGCGCCAAGGAGCCGAGGCCGCGAAGCCAAGGCCACGGAGCCGGGCCAGTCCCGCGCCAGCGCAACAACCCGGTCCGGGGAGTCGTCCTATCAACGAATCCGGGTGCCGAAACCGGCCCCCGAACCGCTCGCCGGACGGGCCTCGGCCAGGTCCGGTAACCTAGGACCAGCAGGCACCTACTCCGGAGCCCACCAGACTCCAGACAGCCTCCCTGAACCCCACCGGCCAGGTCGTCAGACCGTTGCGTCCGCGCACCAGTGGAACGGACGAATGGGTGGTTGGGGCATTGACGGTGTAGGACCTTGGTACTAGTTTCAGGACCTGCCCAGCACCCCTCGCCCGGTCGTCAATTTGCCTCTTCATCTCCGACCGGCGGAGCCATTTCATCGCTCGTTTTCGGGGACTCCAATGCCCACCATCTCCGTCGTTGTTCCGGCCATGAACGAGGCCGAAAACCTCGCCCACGTGCTGCCGCGGATTCCCCGCGAAGTGCACGAGGTCATCCTTGTCGATGGCCACTCCCATGACGACACGATCGCCGTTGCCCAGCGCCTCCTGCCGGGCATCCGGATCGTCCAGCAGCAGGGTCGCGGCAAGGGAGCCGCGCTGCGGACCGGCTTCGCCGCCGCGTCCGGCGACATCATCGTGATGATCGACGCTGACGGCTCGACCGCGCCCGAGGAGATCCCGGCCTTCGTCCGGGCCCTGACCGACGGCGCTGACTACGCCAAGGGCTCGCGTTTCATGGCCGGCGGCGGTACCTCCGACATGCCGCTCCACCGAAAGCTCGGCAACATGGGCTTCGTGTACCTGGTCCGCCTGTTCTTCGGCGGCAAGTACACCGACCTGTGCTACGGCTACAACGCCTTCTGGTCCCGGGTCGTGCCCATCCTCGAGCTCGACCGCGATGGCTTCGAGATCGAGACCGAGATGAACATCCGGGTCCTTCGCCGCGGCCTGGTGGTGGCCGAGGTGCCCAGCTACGAGTCTGAGCGGGTCTACGGCGTCGGCCGACTGCGCACCCTGCCCGACGGCTGGCGTGTCCTCAAGACGATCTTCCGCGAACGCTTCCGCAGCCCGCTTGGCCCGGTGGTCCGGCCCAGCCCAGCCGCCCTCGCCGGCGTCGGGGCACCGGTCATGGCCGAGCGCCCGTCGCGCTTCCCGATGGCCTTCGAGATCCTGCGCGGCGAAGTCGCCCCGGAGGTCCAGGCGTTGGCCGAGGAGCACGACTCACGGCCCGTCTCGACGGTCGCCGGGCGGGACTAGCCCCTCGGGCTCGATCGCGAATAAACCGGGGGATCGAGCCTAAATTCGGCCCCCCGGCGCCTGTTTCCGCCGAATCTTAAGAATTCGTTGCCTGCGAACAACGCAATTCTTTGGCATACTTCTCTACCAGCGGCCCCGCATCGTCACCCCAGGCCGATGTGCGCAGCCGCCCTTCCAGCGTTCCCGCGTCCTCATCGACGCGGGTTCTGGTAGAGAGGAGCGACCAGTGTCGTTGGTTCCAAGAGGCGCCCAGAGGGCGTCAGTCAAGCGGAGCCGAATATTCGGCGTCCGATCCGCAGTCGCCGCCGCCTTGCTCGCCGGTCCGGTCATTCTCGCCGGGCCCGCCCTCGCGCCGGCCGTCGCATCTTCGCCGACCGCGAACGTTGGACTTGGGGTGGCCGGGACCGCCATCCAGGCCGCGAGCGGGAGTGCCACCGCCCCAGCTACCTCCATCGCAGCGGCCACGTCGGCCACGACCGCATCCCTAGCGGCGGCATCGGTCGCCATACGGCGGCATCGGTCGCCAGTGCCAAGGCCCAGCCCGCCACGACGACTCCGCCGTCAGGCACGTTCGTCGCCACCAACGGCAGTGACGCGAACCAGGGTACGTTCGCGAAGCCGTGGAAAACGCTCCAGCACGCGGCCAACGTTGCCAAGGGCACCGTCTACCTGCGGGCCGGGACGTACTCCGGGGGCGTGACCGTGACCCGTTCCGGGATCACCTTCTCGGCCTATCCCGGCGAGGCGGCAACGGTCAGCGGCGGAGCCGATGGCTTCCACTTCTCCAAGGTGACCAGCGGAGGCGTGAAGAACCTGACGGTTCAGTACGCCAACTCGTCGATGGGTGCCGGCGTCATGCTCGAGTCGAGCTCGAACGTGACCCTCAACAACCTCGTCCTGCGCTACAACAAGAACTACGGCGTTCGGACCTGGTACTCGACCAACACGATCATCGAGAACAGCTCGATCTACAAGAATCAGGAAGGAATCCGGATCTCGTACAAGGCCAACGGGACCCAGATCCTGAACAACAAGATCTACTCCCAGGACACGATGATCAACGACGCGGTCAAGGACTCGGGAGGCGGGGTCGGGGTGACCTTCCTGCTCTCGACCGGGAGCGTCCTGGCCAAGAACAACCAGCTCTGGCTGAACCGGGCCAAGAGCCGCTGGTACGGCTACGACGGGGGCGCCTTCGAGATCTACGGCGCATCCGACATCACCATGACCGACAACGTGGCCTGGAACAACAAGGACGTGCTCGAGACGGGGACGAGCGGCCTGCCCTGCAACAACATCACCTTCACCCGGAACATCGGCTATGCCGCGTCGTCGGTGAAGGGTTATGCCCGGGGCCTGATCATCGCCTGCGCCAGCAACTCGCTGTTCGCCAACAACACCCTCGAGGGCTTCGACGTCTCGGACGTCTCGGTGGTCAACCATCTGGATTACAAGTTCCAGGGCTCGCTGAGCGGCCTGAAGGTCGAGAACAACGTGCTCCGCACCAGCGGCGTGCCGGTGCTCTACTTCGACCGCCTGCCCTCGACGGTCACGGTCGACTACAACCTGATCTACAACGGATCGGGCGGGGCCCTCGTGTACGTCGTGGGCAAGGGCTCCACCTCGAGCCTCTCGACTCTCAAGTCGTGGACGGGCCGGATGTCCCATGGGATCCAGGCCGACCCGAAGTTCATGAGCCTGAGCGGCCACGACTACCGCCTGGCGGTGGGCTCGAGCGCGGTGAATCACGCTGCCTATCTCGGTTCGGAGACCTCACCCTATATGGGCTCTGCCCCGGACATGGGCCGCTGGGAGATGCGCTAGCGCGTGTCCTGCCGGCAACGCCGCAGCCTAACGGTCCGGTCCCGACGAGGGCCCGGGCCGTTTCGATTCAGCGCCCGGGAGCCGAGGGCTCGCTTACGAGATCGAGGCGCCGGGCTCCGGGTCGTAGACCGTGACCGAGCTCAGCCCGCGGGCGCCCAGGGCGGTCCGCAGCTCGGCCGGGGTGCCGGACAAGGCCGGGAACGTGCCGTAGTGGATCGGCATGACGCTCTGGACCCCGAGCAGCTCCACGGCCAGGGCGGCCTGGATCGGGCCCATCGTGTAATGGCCGCCAATGGGCAGGATCGCCAGGTCGGGCTTGTGCAGGTCGCGGATCAGGGCCATGTCGCCGAACACGTCCGTGTCGCCGGCGTGGTAGATCCGGAAGCCATTCTCGAGCTCGACGACGAATCCGACCGGCTCGCCAAGGTACAGCGGCACCCCGCCGTCGGCGTTCCAGTCGCCGGCCGAATGCTCGGCCCGGGTCATCGTCACCTTCAGGCCAGCCGTCTCGACGGTGCCGCCCTTGTTCATGCCCGTGATCGAGTCCGCGCCCCCGGCGACCTGCCGGCCCAGCCACAGGCTGAGCTCGTGGATCGCCGGCCAGGCTGGCCGCAGCCGGCTTCCCAGGGCAACCGCGTCGCCCAGGTGGTCGCCGTGGCCGTGGGTCACCAGGAGCAGGTCGCAACGCTCGACGGCTGACGCGGGTTTGGGGCTGAGCGGGTTGCCGAACCAGGGGTCGAACAGGATCGTCTTGCCGCCCGGGCTGAGCACCTCGACGCAGGCGTGTCCATACCAGGTGATCTGCGTGTCTCGATCCAGTCCCATTCAGGTACCTCCGTCTGGTCATCGTACACTCGGATGCGTGGCAGCCCAGCGCATCGCCGAGAACCTGGCGTTCATCAACTGGACCCTCCTGGCCGACCTCGGCGTAGGGGCGTTCGGGGCGGTCGTCCTCATGCGCCTGTGGACTGGCGCGACACGCGGCTTCCTGGTCCTGGGCGCCCTGTGCGCGGCCGGCTTCGGCCTGCTCGCCCACCTGAGTGACGGGGCCCTGGTTGAGGCCGCCGGCGCGCCGGGTTCGACCGTCGCCATCGACCCGGCCTGGACGCCCTGGCGAGATGGCGCCCTGGTCGCCTTCACGATCCTGAGCCTGGTCTATGCGATCGCCATCGCGCGCGGTCACCGAGCTCCACTGCTGGCCGCCGCCGGTCTGGCCGCGGGCGTGGCTGGGCTGGCCTTCGGGGCCCTCAGCTGGGGCACCAGCCCGCTCGGATCGGCAGTGGCATTCGGCCAGGACCTGCTCCTGGCGGCGGCCACCGGCGGCGTGTTCATCGCCATGATCCTGGGCCATTGGTACCTGGTGACGCCCAAGCTGCCCGAGGCGCCGTTGATCCTGCTCAGCCGGATCCTGTTCGGCCTGGTCATCGCCCAGATCGTCCTGTTCGGCCTGTCGATGCTGCTCGGCGCCGGCAGTGGGGGCGGGCCGTTCTCGCCCTTGAGTGGCCCATGGGCCCAGTTCGTCTGGTTGCGCCTGCTCGTCGGACTGGTCTTCCCGCTGATCGTGTCCTGGGCGGCGATCCAGACCGCCCGCAGCCGCTCGATGGAGTCGGCGACCGGCCTGCTCTACATCAACGTCGGCTCGATCGCCGCCGGCACGATCCTGGCGGCCGGGCTGTACTTCGGGGCAGGGCTCATCGCGTGAATGCCGATCGCATGAAGGAGAGGCCATGAGCACATCGGATGGCTACCTGCCCGGACGGGCCGACGCCGCCTACATCGAGGCAACCGGCCGGGCGCCCCACCCGGCGATCCTGGCGATCGAGGAGGCCGCCCGGCCGGAGGACGTGCCGATCCTCGACCGGGCCGGCGGCCGGGTCCTGGCCGCCCTCGCAGCGGGACGGTCGCGGATCGTCGAGGTCGGCACTGCCTTCGGCTACTCGACCCTGTGGATGGCCCTGGCCCAGCCGGCCGACGGCACGATCGTCACCCTCGATCCGGACCGCTCGCGGACAGATCGAGCCCGCGCCTGGTGGCGCTCGGCCGGCATCCCCGATGAGCGGATCACGGTCATCAACCGGCCCGCCCTCGACGCCTTCGCCGCGGGGCACGACGAAGCGGCCCTCGACGGCCCGTTCGACCTCGTCTTCATCGACGCGCTCAAGGATGAGTACGAGGCCTACCTGCGGGCCCTTCGACCTCGGCTTGCCCCGGGTGCGCTGATCGTGGCCGACAACGTCCTGTGGAGCGGCTCGGTGGCGGATCCGAGCTCGACCCGATCCGGAGCGGCCGCCCTGCGCGCGTTCAACGCGTCGGTCCTCGCCGATCCGACCCTGGCCGCCACGATCCTGCCCCTGGGCGACGGGCTGCTGATCGCGACCGTGCGGGCCTGAGCAGCCGATGATCGAGGTCCGGGTCCGCCTGTTCGCCATCCAGCGCGAGCTGGCCGGCCGCAAGCTCGTGCTCCTGGACCTGGCCGAGGGCGCCTCGATCGAGGCGGCCTGGTCCCGCCTGGTCGAGATCGTGCCGGCCCTGGCGCCGGGCCGGTCGGCGGTCCGCTTTGCCCGGAACGGGGTCTACGCCGAGCCCGATGAGCTCCTCTCGAATGGCGATGAGCTGGCCTGCATCCCGCCGGTCAGCGGTGGCTCGGGAGCGCGAATCATCGAGCTTCGGCCCGATCCGTTCGGGCTCGAGATCCTGGCCGAGCTGGGCGACCGGCTGGCGACCGACGCCGACGGCGCCCTGTGCGGCTTCATCGGCCGGACCCGGGCCACGGCCGGCCGGCCAGCCCCCGGCCAGGAGGCCGAGGCGGCTCGCCATGTCGGGCGGCCGGTGCAGGCGCTCGACTACGAAGCCCACGAGTCGATGGCCCTGGCCGTGCTCGAGGCCGTCGCCGACGAGATCGAGGCTCGGTTCGAGGTCGGCCGGCTGGCGATTGTCCATCGGATCGGGGCGGTGCCGCTGGGCGACGCCAGCGTGGCCGTGGTCGCGGTGGCCGCCCACCGCGAGGCGGCGTTCCAGGCCGCCCGTTACGCGATCGACGAGCTCAAGGCTCGGGCTCCGATCTGGAAAGCCGAACAGTTCAGCGATGGCCATGTCTGGGTCGGCAGCCCGGCCCGGACCGGCCCCCTGGCCAAGGAGGATCGATGAAGGTCTACATCAGCGTGGACATGGAAGGCATCGCCGGGATCAGCCACCCGGGCCCGACCAACCGGGGCGACAGCGGCTACCCGGCCGCGGTGGCGCTGATGGTCGGCGAGGCCAACGCGGCGATCGAGGGCGCCTTCCGGGGCGGGGCGACCGAGGTCGTGGTCAACGACAGTCACGGCGGGATGTACAACCTGCCCCCGATCGAGCTCGATCCTCGGGCGCGCCTGATCCAGGGCCAGAAGGCGTGGTCGATGGTCAGCGGGGCGGACCGCGGCTTCGGGGTCGCCCTGTTCGTCGGCTACCACGCCCGGGCGGGAGACCCGCTGGGCACGATCGCCCACACCTATACCGGCCGGCCGGTCGCCACCAGCCTGAACGGGCAACCGGTCGGCGAGAGCGGGCTCAACGCGATTGCCCTGGGTGCCTGGGGCGTGCCGGTCGGCTTGGTCTGTGGCGACGACCGGGTCGCCCGCGAGACCCAGGCCTGGTTTCCGTGGGCCGAGCGGGTCGTGGTCAAGGAGGGCTTCGGGCGGAATGCCGCCGCCTCGGTTCATCCGCTGGCCGCCCGGGAGGCCGTGCGGGCGGGCGCCGAGCGGGCCGTCCAGCGTGCGATCGCCGGCGAGATGCGGACGCTCGTGCTCGAGCCGCCGTACGTCATCGAGGCCGTCTACCACCAGGCCGCCCAGGCCGATTTCGCGGCGATCGTGCCGGGGGCCGAGCGCTTCGGCGATACGGGCGTTCGCTTTGCGGCCGACGATCCCCTCGTTGCGTACCGTGGGTTCCTGGCCGGAGTACGTCTGGCCGGCATCGTGGACTGAGGTCCGGACGGCATACTGGGCGGGTGACGACCCGCGGAACTGACCCGAGCCGGACCGACGCCCCACCGCCTCCCCGTGCTCGGCCGCGCGATCTCGGGGTCCGGATCGGGCTGCTGCCGACCGGCCCGACCAACTCGATCGTCGACGTCGAGGGAATCCGGGTCGGCCACCGCTCGGTCTGGCGTGATGAGCCGGCGCCGCCGGCCGGTCGGGGCGTCGCCCGGACGGGCGTCACGGCGATCGTGCCGTTCGGCCCGGGCGAGCTGTTCGGCAACCGGGTCGCGGCCGGGGCGGCCGTCCTGAACGGGGCCGGCGAGATGATCGGGATCACCGCGATCAACGAATGGGGCCTGATCGAGACGCCCATCTTCCTGACCTCGTCGATGGCCATCGGCCGGGTCTACGACGCGGCCGTGGCCAGCCTGGTCGGCGCTGATCCCCGAAGCTGGCATCGACGATGCCCTGATGCCGGTCGTGGCCGAGTGCGACGACGGCTACCTGAACAGCTCCCGGACCGTCCAGGTCGATTCGGCCGACGTCCAGGCCGCCCTCGACGATGCCCGCGGTCGGGACGCCGGAGCGGTGGCCAGCGGCGTGGTTGGGGCGGGCGTGGGCATGGTCGGCTTCGAGGCCAAGGCCGGCATCGGCAACGCCTCGCGCCGGGTCGAACCGGTCACCCGGCCCCGGTTCAGCCACACCTCGTTGGGACCGCCTCCCGGCCGGGGTACCCGCGACGGTCAGCTGGCCGATCACCCGGGCGATGAACCGGCCTATCACCTCGGGGTGCTCAGCCTGACCAACTTTGGCCGAATCGAGCGGCTGACCATCGCCGGCGTGCCCGTTGGGGCGACCCTCGCCGCCGAAGGCTGGCCCCCGACCACCGATCGCGAACGGGGCAGCTGCATCGTCGTGATCGCGACCGATGCCCCGCTCCTGCCCCACCAACTCAGCCGGCTGGCCCGCCGGGCGGGCCTGGGCCTGGCCCGCGCCGGCTCGACCGGTGGCAATGGCTCAGGCGAGATCTTCATCGCCATCTCGACCGCGGTCCGCAGCCGGCGCGGCGGCGAGCATCTCGTCAGTACCGCCCACCTGGCGGACGACGTGCTCGATCCGTTCTTCGCGGCGGCGGTCGAGGCCACCGAAGAGGCCGTCATCAATTCGCTCTTCGTGGCCGACACGGTGGCCGGTCGAGACGGCCATGTCGTGGCCGGCCTGCCCATCGCCCGGACGCTCGAGCTCCTTGCGGCGGCCGGCCGGATCGACGCTCCCGCCGCCGACCTCGCGGCGCATCGATGAGCGAGAACGCGCTCGCCCGGGTCGACCGCCTGGTCGAGCTGGCCGACACGCTCGCTGCCGCCTGGGGTGCGCGGGCCAGCATCTGCACGACGGTCGGACAGGAACGGGCCAACCTGCGCCTGCTCGGGGTCACCGGGCTGGACCGGGCCGGCCGACCGCTCGCCGGGGCGGCCGTCGATCGGTACGTTGGCGGGCGGGTCGACCGGCTCGGGGCCGGGATCACGTTGCCCTTCGCGGCCGCCCTCGGCGAGTACGATCTCGGCCCCCAGGCGCTGGCCCTGGACGTCGCTTCCGGGGCGGTCGACCTCGGTCTCGAGTCGGAGATCCTGCATGACTCGGCCCGCCGCGAGGAGGTCGAGCGGCTGGCCACCAGGCTGGCCGAAATCGGCCTTCGATCGGATCGACGCAAATCGGACCGCCCGGCTGGAGCTGCTGGCCCTGATGGGTGACGCGCCCAGGCCGTGGGTTGGGGTCACCACCGCCGAGCCCGAATCGGCCGACGGCGCCCGCGAGGCCGGTGACATGGTCGCCGCCGGGGTCGACGTCGTCCGGGTCGATGTCCCGGCGAGCCGGGAGCTGGCCGACCGGCTCCACGACGCGGGCTTCGAGATCCCGGCCTGGCATCCCCGCTCGGGTGCGCTCGGGGACCATGAGCCGGCACCGTCGGGCAGCCAGCGCGGCCTGGCCGAGGTTCGGCTCTCGATCGACCAGGCCGCTGCCGAGCGGCGCGGCTACGCCCGGCTGGCCACGGCCGCCCTGCCCCTGGCTGGGCCGGAGCAGGCGGTGGTGGCGGCCTTCGAACGCGTCGACATCGTCGACGGCGATCCGGTGGCCGAGGTGGTCGACGGCAACGTCGACCCGGACCGCGCCCTGGCCGACCATGCCTTCGCCCGGCGCCTGCTGGCCCGCTCGGGGTCTGCCGTGGCGCTCGGGGCGGGGCCGCTGGTCGTTGCCCCGGACCTGACCCGGGGCGCCCCATCCGGACCGGCCACCCTGGCCGGCCGGGCCCTGGCCCTGCAGCTGCTCGGAGCGGCCCTGGCCCGGCGCGACGGCATCCCGCCGGCCAGGATCCTGGTCGGCACGATCCCGCCCTGGCTGATCGAGGAGCGCAGCTCGGGCGCCCTGGCGATCGCCCAGGTCCTGCTGCGGCGGGCCGCTCTGCCCGGCCACCCCCTCGTCTTCGAGGAGCCCGGCTCTGACTCCGCAGCCACGCGCTGGCGGGCACTCCTGGGTGCGGCCCTGCCGGTGGCCGGCCGCGATGCCCTGATCGTTCGCCGGGCAGAGGTGGGCTCGGCCGGATCGGTCGTGGCCGAGACCCGCGCGATCTGCGATATCGCCGCCGACGTGGCGACCACCTACGGCCCGATCGATCCGCGCGGAGTCGCCCTCGACCACGCCCGGGCGACCGTCGCCGCCGCGATCAGCACGCTCGAAGGGCTGGCCACCGACGGCTGGAGCTCGATCCTGGGGTCGCCCCTCGATCGGCCGACCCACGCCCGGCTCGGCGCCGACGCCGTGGTCGAGCGGACCGAGGCCTTCGATCCATTCGCGATGGCCGGTCCCCGCTGAGCCGATGCCCGACGACCTGATCGACCCGGAAGGCTATGCGGCCACGAGCTACTGGCTGGAGTCGGCCGGCGACGATCTGACCCCGCGGCCGGCCCTGCGTGGCTCGATCGATGCCGACGTGGCCATCCTCGGTGCCGGCTACACCGGCCTGTGGACCGCCCACACGCTGCTTCGCCGCGACCCGTCGCTCAAGGTTGTCCTGCTCGAGCGCGAGATTGCCGGTTTCGGCGCATCCGGCCGGAACGGCGGCTGGGTCGCGTCAGGGTTGAACGCCGGATCCGAGCGGCTCGAGCGAGCGTTCGGCCGGGCCGGCATGAGCGCGATCGAGGACGCCGTGGCCGGAGCCGTGGATGCGGTCGCCGAAGCGATTGCCACCGAGGGGATCGAGGCGGACTACGCCAAGGGTGGCTCGCTCACGATCGCTCGCGGGCCGGAGCAGGTGCCGGCCCTGGAGGCACACTGGGCGAGCCTGGAACGATCGGGCCGGGCCGCCGGCTATCGCCGGCTCGACGCCGCCGAGACGGCCGATCGGATCCGGGTCGAGGGTGCCCTGGGCTCGGTCTACGGCAGCCAGTACGCCGTGGTCCACCCGGGCAAGCTCGTGCGCGGCCTGGCTCGGGCGGTCGAGCGCCGGGGCGGCACGATCTTCGAGCGGACCGCCGTGACCGATATCGAGCCGGGCGCCCTGCCCCACCTGCGGCCGGCCCTGCGGACGACGGCTGGGCTCGTCCGGGCGACCACCGTCGTCCTGGCCGGCGAGGCCTACCTCAGCCAGCTCCGGCGCTACCACCGGGCCCTGCTGCCGCTCTATTCGCTCATCGTCCTGACCGAGCCCGTCTCCGATTCGGACTGGGCCACGATCGGCTGGCGCGCCCGCGAGGTCGTCGCGTCCTACCGCCTGTCGGTCGACTACCTGTCGCGGACCGCCGATGGGCGGATCCTGTTCGGCGGCCGTGGCGCACCGTATCGCTTCGGCTCGACGATCGAGCCGGCCTTCGATCGCGACGCCCGGACCCACGCCTCGCTCCGGGCGATGGTCGAGGCCTGGTTCCCCAGCCTGCGCGGGATCGGCTTCGGGCACGCCTGGGGCGGCCCCCTGGGCATGCCCCGGGACTGGATCCCGACGTTCGCCTTCGATCCCCGAACCGGGGTCGCGTCCGGTCGGGGCTACACCGGTCACGGGGTGTCGACGGCCAACCTCGCCGGACGGGTCCTGGCCGGCCTGATCCTGGGCGAGCAGTCCGACGCTGACGGCGCTGCCCCTGGTCAACCACCGCTCGCCGAACTGGGAGCCCGAGCCGTTCCGCTGGCTTGGCGTGCGCTTCACCCAGGAATCGCTCCTGCGCCTGGATGCCCGTACCGCTCGAACGGGCCAGCCCCCCACTGGCCGCTCGCTCGCGGAGCGCATCGCCGACCACTGACGCTCCGTCAGGCGGGCCGACGCCGGGCCTTTACGGTTCGGCGGCGACCTCGATGGCCTGCACGATCGTGCCCCGGCCGCGGCGCTTGCCGGCGTAGGTTGCGGCATGGACCCGGGCCAGCAGCTCGGCCTGCTCGGTCGCGTCGTCCGGGTAGGACGCAATGCCGATGGTCAGGTCGACGCCCATGCCACCCTCGGCCGAGCGAACGGCGGCCAGCAGCCGCTCGGCGACCTCGCCGGCCTGGACCCGGTCCAGGTCGGGCAGGATCAGGGCAATCTCGTCGCCGCCGTAGCGGGCCACGACATCCCGGCCCCGGGCGCCCGCCTTGAGCACGCCGGCGACCCGGTGGAGGACCAGGTCGCCCACGGCGTGACCGTGCTTGTCATTGAGCTCCTGGAAGCGGTCCAGGTCGCAGAACAGGATCGCGAACCGCCCGGCGTGGGCCTCGGCGTCCCGGATCTGGCGGCGGAGCAGGTCCTGGAACGAGCGGTGATTGACCAGGTCGGTCAGGGTGTCGGTGGCGGCCAGCTCGCGCGCCCGCTGGAGCTGGGCCTGGGCGAAGGCCAGGCCGGTCTGGTCGGCCAGGCCGTGGAGCAGCTCGAGCTCGTCGATGCTGGGCACCCGGGGCGACTCCCACAGGACCGGCAGGAACCCGGACAGGCCGCCGTCCGAATGGATCGGGACCATCGTGATCGAGCGGACCCAGGCCGGCAGGCCCAGGCCGACGATGATCCCGTCGTCCCGGCCCGGCGTGATCTTGAACGTGACGGCCCGCCGGTCGCGGAAGTCGGCCTCGATGTCGCGGCCGGTGAAGCGGCTGACGCCGGACACCGCACCGGGCTCGATGGTCCGCGTCTCGGAGCTGCGCCAGCGCAGGATGTCGTAGCCGCCGTCCGGCCGGCGGAGGGCGACCGAGCGCACCCGGGCGCCCAGCAGCTCACGCAGCCGGGCATCGAGCGCCTGCACGATCCGGGTCGGTGATTCCTGGCGCGAGAGCACGCCGGTGAACTCGATCAGGGTGGCCAGGTCGCCGCGGACCCGGCGGCCGACCTGGGCGAAGGCGCCCACGAACAGGGCCGACATGAACAGCAGGACGAAGACCATGACCTGGACCTGCGAGCTCGTCTGGTAGCCCAGCGAAGCGCGCATCTCGACCTGGCCGATGAACACGAAGGCGCTGGCCGCGGCCGAGGCAAGTGCGCCGGTCATCCCGAAGAAGACCGCCCCCTCGATGGCCAGCATGGGGTAGATGAAGAAGCCGATCCAGTCGGGCGTGCCGATCAGCGACTGGCCCACGAGATAGGCAGCGGCCGAGTCGACGGCAAAGGCCGCCACCGCGAAGCGCTGCCAGGCCTCAGGGCTGCGGGCGCCGCGCATCCAGAAGACCTGGACCAGGATGAGCGTGCCCAGGAGCAGGAAGGCCGAGGCCAGGGCGACCGGCTCGGATCGACCGTAGAGCGGACCGAGCCCGGCGATCCCCACGAAGCCGAGCAGCCGGAGCAGGAGCATCCAGCGCTGGAAGTCAAATTCGGCCACCGAGGCGCCGACCCGCGCGGCAGGGTGCGTGGCGACCCGGCCCTGGCTCCGCCAGCGACCGGCGTCGAGGACGCGTCGCAGCCGACCACGCTGTGCTCGGACCTCCGGCGCGGGTGCGTCGGCGATCATTCCCGCAGCCAGCTCCGGGGCACCCAGCTGGGTCGGTTCCACGGTCCCTCCGAATACTCGAACGACAGAGGGACGGAGTCTCGATCCGGGCCGGCCGGAGGGCCATCACCCGATCGTACCGGTCGCTTTAGCCACGTGACGGACGCCCCGGCCGGCGGCGATGATGAGCCCGGCCGGGCCCGATGTCCCGGGCACGACTGGGAATGACCTGGCGACGTCCCGGCGATGATCCGAACCACGTCCGCGCCGCCCGAGCAGGGAGCTTCCGATGACCGCCGACAGCCCGCGCGAGAACCCGCGCCGCCGCCCGCGGCGGACCGCCGGCGGGATCGCCCAGCTGCCCTGGCGCTCGATCACCAACCCGTTCCGGCCGGTCGAGATCCTGAGCACCGACCAGGTCGAGGCCATCCACCAGGCCTCGCTCCGGATCCTGCGTGAGATCGGCTTCGAGGTCCTGGGCGATCGGGCAATCGAGCTGTTCGCGGCCGCCGGGGCCGAGGTCGATCGGAGCCGTCGCTCGGTCCGCCTCGACGATGGACTCGTCGAGACCCTCGTGGCCAAGGCCCCGCCCGAGTTCCGGCTGCACGCCCGCAACCCCGCCCGCGACGTGGTCCTCGGGGGCGATCACCTGGTGTTCAGCTCGGTTGGCGGACCGGCCTTTGTGACCGACCTCGATCGCGGCCGGCGGGCGGGCAACTTCGCCGACTTCGTCGACTACGTCAAGGTCATCTCGAGCCTCAACATCGTCCAGCAGGAAGCGGGCGGCCCGCTCGAGCCGACCGACCTGCCGGTGGCCACCCGCCATCTCGACATGTACCGGGCCCTGATCGGGCTGCTCGACAAGACCTGGCACTGCCTGGGGGCCGGGCGTCGGGTCGTCGATGACGCGATCGAGATGACCTGCCTGGCCCGCGGCATCGACCGCGATGAGCTGGTCCGGCGGCCCAGCCTGATCACGATCATCAACACCAACTCGCCCCTCCGCCTCGACGGGCCGATGTCCGACGGCCTGATCGAGATGGCCCTCCACGGCCAGCCTGTCGTTGCGACCCCGTTCACCCTGGCCGGCGCGATGACCCCCGTGTCGCTATCGGCGGCGATCGCCCAGCAGAACGCCGAGGCCCTGTTCCTGGTGGCTCTGGCCCAGATCGTCCGGCCGGGCACGCCGATGGTCTACGGGGCGTTCACGTCCAACGTCGACATGCGCTCGGGTGCGCCCGCCTTCGGCACCCCGGAGTACGTCAAGGGCGCCCTGGCCAGCGGTCAGATGGCCCGCCGTTACCACCTGCCGTGGCGCTCATCGAACGTGACCGCGTCGAATGTGGTCGACGCCCAGGCCGCCTACGAATCGGAGATGGCCGTGTGGGGCGCCGTGATGGGCGGGGTCAACCTGCTGTACCAGGGCGCCGGCTGGCTGGAGGGCGGCCTGACCGCCTCGTTCGAGAAGCTGATCATCGACGCCGAGATCCTGCAGATGATGGCCGAGGTCCTGGTGCCGTTCACGGTCGACGAGGCCGAGCTCGGCTTCGAGGCGATGGTCGATGTCGGGCCGGGCGGCCACTTCTTCGGCACGGCCCACACCCTGGAACGCTACGAGACCGCGTTCTACCGGCCGCTCGTCTCTGACTGGCGCAATTTCGAGACCTGGCACGAGGACGGCGCCCGGACCGCGACGGAACGGGCGAACGGGATCTGGAAGACACTCCTGGCCGAGTTCGAGGCTCCGCCACTGGAGCCGGCAATCGAGGCCGAGCTGGACGCATTCGTGACCCGGCGCAAGGCCGAGATCGAGCGCGAGGCCTAGGCGCCGGCCGCCATCAGTTCCGGCGCGGCGGGGCTCCTCCGGCCGGGTTGCGCCAGACGAGCGTAGCTGACCATTTGCCTCGCCAAACCGTCGGTTCGTTGCGCCCGACGATCCGAATCAGCCGTTTCGGGCCAGATCCCGTCGAACTGGGGCGTCGGACGCGACAAACAGACGCAAGGACGGGACTGCGCGTCCGTTGTGCTCGCTGGGCGCAACTCGAGCCTTGGACGGCCGCCGGGTCTGGCGTGGGCCACGCTGCTAGCATCGCGGGCATGGCCCCGACCAGGTACGACTTCATCATCGTCGGCGGAGGTTCGGCCGGGTCCGCCCTGGCCAACCGGCTGAGCGCCGATCCCGGCAACAAGGTGATCGTCCTGGAGGCCGGCCGGCCCGACTACCCGTTCGACGTGTTCATCCACATGCCGGCCGCCCTGGCCTTCCCGATCGGCAACAGCACTACGACTGGAAGTACGAGTCCGAGCCCGAGCCGTTCATGAACGGCCGCCGGATCTACCACGCCCGGGGCAAGGTGCTGGGCGGCTCGAGCAGCATCAACGGGATGATCTTCCAGCGCGGCAACCCGCTCGACTACGAGCGCTGGGCCGATGACCCGGGCATGGGCAGCTGGGACTATGCCCACTGCCTGCCCTACTTCAAGCGGATGGAGAGCTGCCTTGCGGCGGCCGCTCACGATCCCTTCCGAGGCCGGACCGGGCCGCTCATCCTCGAGCGCGGGCCAGCCACGAGCCCGCTCTTCAAGGCCTTCTTCGGCGCGGTCCAGGAAGCCGGCTATCCCCTGACCGACGATGTCAACGGCTATCGCCAGGAGGGCTTCGCGGCCTTCGACCGGAACATCTACCGGGGCCGCCGATACAGCGCCGCCCAGGCCTACCTCCACCCGGTGATGAAGCGCCCCAACCTGACGGTGAAGACACGCACCTTCGTGACCCGGATCCTGTTCGATGGCAAGCGCGCGATCGGTGTGGAGCTGGCCGGCGGGCGCAGGATCCTGGGCGGCGAGGTCATCCTTGCCGGCGGCTCGATCAACTCGCCCCAGCTCCTCCAGCTATCGGGCGTGGGCAACGGCGCGGAGCTGCCGGCCCTGGGCATCGACATGGTCCACGACCTGCCCGGGGTGGGCGAACACCTCCAGGATCACCTCGAGGTCTACATCCAGTACAAGAGCAAGCAGCCCGTCTCGATGCAGCCGGCCCTCGAGACCTGGCGCCGGCCGTTCATCGGCGCCAACTGGCTGTTCCGTCGGAAAGGCCCGGCGCGACCAACCATTTCGAGGGTGGAGGCTTCGTCCGCGGCAACGAGGAGGTTGCCTACCCCAACCTGATGTTCCACTTCCTGCCCCTCTCGATCCGCTATGACGGAACCGGTCCGAAGGGCGGCCACGGCTACCAGGTCCACATCGGCCCGATGTATTCGGACTCGCGGGGCTCGGTCAGGATCACCTCCACCGACCCGACTGTTCACCCGGCGCTGCGCTTCAACTACCTCTCGACCGAGCAGGATCGGAAGGAGTGGGTCGAGGCCATCCGGGTCGCCCGCTCCATCCTCAACCAGGCGGCCTTCACGCCGTACAACGGCGGCGAGACCTCACCCGGCAGCTCGGTCCAGACCGACGCCCAGATCCTGGAGTGGGTCGCCCGCGATGCCGAGACGGCCCTCCACCCATCGTGCACCGCCCGGATGGGCATCGACGCCCAGTCGGTCGTCGACCCGCTCACCATGGCGGTCCATGGCCTGGACGGCCTGCGCGTGGTCGACGCCTCGGCCATGCCCTACGTCACCAACGGCAACATCTATGCCCCGGTGATGATGCTGGCCGAGAAGGCCGCCGACCTGATCCAGGGCAACACTCCGCTGCCGCCCGAGCCGATCGCCTTCTACCGGCACGGCGCCGGAATGCCGCTCCAATTTCCCGGCGAAGAGACGGACTAGCGAAAGCGCTGAGCGGGGTACACCGTGAGATGACTCGGTCGAGACTCGAGCCGGATGTCAGCGTCGGATAGCGGCGCTACCGATTCGGATCGACGACAACGCGCAAGGTAACGGGTCACTTCGTCGACTGGAGGCGAACCGTGGTGATCCCGCGCTCGAGGACGCCGCCGGCACGCAGAGGGACGCTTCACGGTGGCGAAATGCAGCATCAGCTTAGTTGCCCGTTGCGAGGCCACCGTACTCTAGGGTGTACGGTCGTCGCCCCTCGATGAACAGGCCGGCGCTGCAGTCACGCCAAGATCCGACGCAGGCCGGGACGTCGCGAGCCAACGGCTTCGCTTGCCGATTCGCACCGAGCAGTAGGCTCCGGCCGACTGTATTGTCGCCGGAGCGAACCGGCTCGACACCCGGCCGGCGCAAGACCGATTTCTGCGGGATCGATCATGGTCCGCTTGGTCGGACCGGCTGCGTCCACGTTGCTCGAGGCCGGGCGATTGCGACCCTCGAGTGCTAAACGAGCTGGTCGGATTCCATCCAAGGTCGGGGCTGAGCCTCACGGTCTGTTCATCGAGCGCGGTCCGAGGCTCTCCATAACGAGGACGCATCATTCCTTGGCGCCCTTTCTCTACTATCGCCGAGCACGTATGCTGCGCGGTCGAGCAAGACTCCCGAGTCGAGCCGACGCGTCCGGGACACAGGGTCAGCCGCGAGAGAAGGCAGAGGATCGCGCGCCAGTGGTCTCGCTTCCGTCCGCTTACCTGGGATGTCCGCCTGAGGCCGGCGAGCTGTCGCAGCGACCCGCACGCCCTCGACCGTACGAGCCCTCGAACGTCGGCGCCCCTATCCTTGACGAACGTGGCTGTGTGAGGTGAGGACCTGATGGAAATCGGCATGATCGGGCTCGGCCGAATGGGCGCAAACATGTCCCAGCGACTGGTCCGCAACGGGCACCGGGTGGTCGGCTATGCCCGCCACGCCGAGACCGTCGATGCGTTCAAGGCCGACGGCTCGATCAGCGCCGGGGCCACCTCGCTGGGGGACCTGGTGGCCCAGCTGCCGGCGCCCCGGATCCTGTGGCTGATGATCCCGGCCGGCTCGGTCGATGCGACCCTGGCCGAGCTCGTGCCGCTGCTGGCCAAGGGCGACGTGATCGTGGACGGCGGCAACTCCTACTACCGCGACGACCTGCGCCGCAACCACGAGCTTGCTGCCCAGGGCATCGAGTACCTCGACGTCGGGACGAGCGGCGGGGTGTGGGGCCTCGAGCGCGGCTACTGCCTGATGATCGGCGGCCCGGACGATGGCGTCGCCCGACTCGAGCCGATCTTCAAGGCGCTCGCGCCGGGCGTCGAGTCGGCCGGCCGGACGCCCGGCCGCAGCGGCGAGCCGGTCCCGGCCGAGCAGGGCTACCTGCACTGCGGCCCGAGCGGCGCCGGCCACTTCGTGAAGATGGTCCACAACGGAATCGAGTACGGCCTGATGGCCGCCTACGCCGAGGGCCTGAACATCCTGCACCACGCCAATGCCGGGCTCGAAGGCCGGCCGGTCGACGCCGAGACGGCTCCGCTGCGCGAGCCCGAGCTCTACCGCTACACCTCGACCTGCCGGCCGTGACCGAAGTCTGGCGGCGGGGCAGCGTCGTCGCCTCGTGGCTGCTCGACCTGACCGCCCAGGCCTTCCTGACCAGCCCCGACCTGGCCGGCTTCGCCGGACGAGTATCCGACTCGGGCGAAGGTCGCTGGACGAGCATCGCCGCGATCGACGTGAGCGCTCCCGCGCCGGTCCTGACCACGGCCCTCTACTCGCGCTTCACGTCGCGGGGCGAGTCGGACTTCGCCGACCAGGTCCTGTCGGCGATGCGCCTGGGCTTCGGTGGCCACCTCGAGACCAAGGCGTGACATCGGTCGTCTCGGACGCGTTCGTCTTCTTCGGGGCGACCGGCGACCTGGCCTTCAAGCAGATCTTCCCGGCCCTGGCCGACCTGATCCGGCGACGAGGGCTTCGACCTGCCGATCATCGGCGTGGCCCGCTCGGGCGACCTCGACTCGCTCAAGGCCCGCGCGCGGGCCAGCCTGGATGCGGCCGGCGACCACGACGAGGCCATTCTCGGACGGCTGCTGGCCCAGCTCCACTACGTCAAGGGCGACGACGACGACCTGGAGATGTTCCACGCCCTGCGGCGCGAGCTGGGCGAAGCGGCGCACCCGCTCCACTACCTGGCGATCCCGCCGCGCCTGTTCGCGCCGGTCATCGACAACCTCAAGCGCTCGGGCTGCGCGGACGGAGCCCGGATCATCGTGGAGAAGCCGTTCGGCCGCGACCTGGCCAGCGCCCGTCAGCTCAACGCCACGCTCCACCTGGCGTTCCCCGAGGATGCGATCTTCCGGATCGACCACTACCTGGGCAAGGAGCCGGTCCAGAACCTGCTCTACTTCCGCTTCGCGAACTCGTTCCTGGAGCCGATCTGGCGCCGCGAGTACGTGGCCAGCATCCAGATCACGATGGCCGAGCAGTTCGACGTGGCCGACCGGGGCGCCTTCTACGACGAGGCCGGCGCGATCCGCGACGTCGTCCAGAACCACCTGCTCCAGGTCGTCAGCCTGCTGGCCATGGAGGCGCCCGTCGGGCCATACGCCCGGAGGCGATCCGCGACGAGAAGTTCAAGGTGCTCGACTCGCTCCGGCCGCTCCGCCCCGAGGACGTCGTGCGGGGCCAGTACCGAGGCTACCGGACGGTCAGGGCGTGGCCCCGGATTCAACCGTCGAGACGTTCGCGGCGCTGCGCCTCCACATCGATACCTGGCGCTGGGGCGGCGTGCCGTTCTACGTGCGCGCGGGCAAGGCCTGCCGGTCGACCGCCACCGAGGTCCTGGTCGAGCTCCGCCAGCCGCCCCAGATGGTCTTCCACGAGGTCGAGCCGCCCGACGGCAACTACCTCCGCTTCCGGCTGACGCCCGGACATGTCGATCTCGCTCGGCGCGCGGGCGAAGCGGCCGGGCGAGGCGCATGCATCGGCGAGGCCGGTCGAGCTCTTTGCCCGACCACCAGAGCGGCGAGGAGCGGCCGCCCTACCAGCGCCTCATCGGCGACGCCCGGCGGGGCGACCAGGCGCTGTTCGCCCGCCAGGACACGGTCGACGCGGCGTGGCAGGTGATCGACCCCGTCCTCCACGATGAGCCGCCGATCCACGAATACGAGCGGGGCACCTGGGGACCGGCCGCAGCAGCCGGAATTCTCGCCCCGGGGGATCATTGGCACGATCCCGTGAGCCTCGGCGTTGCGGGTGAGAGCCCCGGGCTGGGAGGCTGACTGCTTCCTCGCGCCCTTGACAACCGACCGGACGCCGGACTTGAAGGGGACCGCCGTCCAGGCCAGCCTGCAGGGACCTTCCGGCGAAATCCAATAGAGTTTCCTCAGAAATCGATACGGCGACGTTCGGAAGGGGTAGCTGACCTGGTGTGGACAACCGAATGGGGACGACCACCGGCATTTGAGTCACCCTCTCCAGCCCATCGTTCGGTCCTGGATGTTCGCTCTGTGGCCCTCGCCAGTGCCCTGGTATGGAAGGAACACTGCATCGAATGCGCGGTTCCGGACTGCTACGCCGTTTGTCCGTTATTCGTGGCCCGAGCGGACAACAAGTGTGCGCGGTTCGTGTATGGCATCTATGCGAATACGAGATTCAGTGGTCTATTTGATTTCGGCGCGGATGTCCATTTCCGGCGCTGGGGGAAACTTGAGGCCCGCCTCGTTGGCGGTGCCGACTCCCCGAGGCGCTTGCGCCAGTTCACCCGCCTCGATCGAGCGACCCTCTCTGTCCTGAGTCCAATTGCCAGCGGCTTGGCCCGAGTCGAGCCCAAACGCAAGCTAAATGGGCTCTATCGAGTGGTCTCCGAGCGTGCGATCGCGCGTGCGACGCGAGTTCGTTCGGGCGCAGCGCGGTTCGACGACTTCGTCATCGAGGTTTATAACCCGAACCCTGGGCCCGTTGGGCTAATCGTTGAAGTCCAGCAAGATCATCCGGTCTACCGAACGTCAGTCCTTCTGGCTCCGGGTCCGAACCTCCATCGGATCGCCTATCAGGAGCTCGAAGGATTTCTTGAAGGGCCGGGCGGCCGTCTCCTCGTCTATCCGGAGAATGACGCTGAGGTGCGCCTTGTCTTCCAGTGGCTCGACCTGGTCCGCTACACCTCTCGTAGTGAAGCCGGCATCAGGGAGTCCTCTTCCGCCACTCGCGTTTCAATTTCGATCCTGCCCGACCAAGCGACGGGCACACAACAGTCCGCAGCGCAGCCACCCGATCCGCGAGGATCCGGCCGCCCCGAACCGGCAAGCAAGGTGAAATGTGTCGCCTGGGACCTCGACAACACCCTCTGGTCAGGCGTCCTCGTGGAGGACGGTCCGGCGGCCCTGACTCTGCGGCCGGGGGTTGTCGAGCTCATCAAGGACTTCGACGCCCGAGGGATCTTGAATACCATCGTGAGCAAGAACGATCACGAGCTGGCGTGGCAAAAGGTGACCGAGCTTGGGCTGAGCGAATACTTCGTTTCCCCAGCGATCAATTGGGGGCCGAAGAGCGCGAACCTCAAGGCTATCGCCGAGATCCTGAACATTGACATCAGCACGTTCGTGCTGATCGACGACTCGGCGTTCGAGCGTGGTGAGGTTGCATCTGCCCTGCCCCAGGTTCGGGTTGTCGCGGAAACCGAAATCGGAATGCTCCTGCGCCGTCCTGAATTCGACGTTCCGGTCAGCGCCGAGAGCGCCGGCCGTCGGCTGTCGTACCTGGCCGAGGACAAGCGGCGTGCGATCGCCGCTTCCTCGGGCGATAGCTACGAGGACTTCCTGACGAGTTGCGAGATGAAGACCGTCCTCTTCGCTCCGACAAGCCCGGATGAACGCGAGCGCGTGCTCGAGCTCCTCCTGCGGTCAAACCAACTGAATTTGTCCACCCGGCGTTACACGCAAAGCGAGCTCGAAGCGGTCTTGGCGGACAAATCGATCCTGTCACTTGGATTTCGCTGCAGCGACAAGTTTGGCGATTACGGTATCGTCGGGTTTCTGACCATCTCGATGGCCGGGACGACGCCATTTCTGCGTGACCTTGTCATTTCCTGCCAAATCGCCAAGAAGAAGGTCGAGAATGCCATCTTCAAGTGGCTCGTTACCAACCTCGGCACCGCTGGCGCAACGAACCTCGAAGCGGGCTACATACCCACGCCGCGGGATCACGTGCTCCTTGACACCCTCAGAGAGGTCGGCTTCGTTCTCGACACCGAGCGCGACGGGATTCAGACCCTGAACCTGGCCTTCGACCACGAGATACCCGCGGGCGCCATCGTCGAGATCGATGCGAACCGGGTGAAGATCCCACCCCCGATCGCCGGGCCAGGAAACGATCGTAGGGCCGCCACCCCATGAGCCCGCCGTCAGCGGCCCGGATCGTCATCAACGCCGATGATCTGGGTCGGACTGAGAGTGTGAACTCGGCGATCCTCGAGTCCTTTGAGCGCACCATGATCACTTCCACGTCGATCATGGCCAACATGCCTGCCTTCGACCAGGCGGTCTCGATCATCGGCGGAGCCGGGTTCAACGATCGAGTCGGCGTCCACCTGAACCTGACCGAAGGGTTGTCGTTGAGTGAGCCCATCCGCAGTGTTCGAAAGTTTTGCGACAGCTCGGGCCAATTCAGGTCACGGGGCGCAAACCTATGGTTCTTATCTCGTTCCGATCAGCGAGCGATTGAGGCCGAGTTCGCGGCACAGATCGACATGGTCCTTTCGGCCGGGATCAAGCCAAGTCATCTGGATTCGCACCAGCATTTCCACACTCAGTGGCCGGTTGGCCCAATCGTTATCCGGCTCGCCCGCCGTTACCAGGTGCCGGCAATCAGGCTGAGTCGCAACTGTGGTCCGAGCTCGGGGGTAGCGAAGCAGATGTACAAGACCGTCTTCAACGCTCGGATCATTCGGTCGGGCTTAGCGCCGACGCGGCACTTTGGCAACGCGCAGGACGCGGCGTCATTGACCCACCTTGCGGGCGCCATCGAAGTGATGGTTCACCCTGATCTGGACCACGCCGGACGAGTCGTTGATGCCCTCTCACGGGGTGAGGTCGATGGAGCCCCACCCCTGGAGCCGGTTTCTGCACACTGGCGGAAGATGGGATCGCTGTTGAGCTTCAGGGAGCTGTGCACGCTGTGAGTCACTGGCACGATCCGTTCAGTTTCGAGGTGAACCCATGATTCCGACCATCAACCGACCGTTTTTCGGCTACCACATGCCCAACTACACCTACCCGGGCGTGCCCGACGACCAGCTCTTCGACAAGGTGGTCGAGTTCGCCCTGGCCGCCGAGACGGCCGGCTTCGACCTGGTCACGGTCATGGACCACTTCTACCAGATCGGTGGCGTGGGACCCGAGGACCAGCCGATGCTCGAGGCCTACTCGACCCTGGCGGCGATCGCGGCCCGGACCGGCCGGGTCCGGCTCGGCGCCCTCGTGACCGGGGTCACCTATCGCAACCCGGCCATGCTGGCCAAGATGGTCACCACGCTCGACGTGATCAGCGGCGGCCGGGCGATCCTCGGCCTGGGAGCCGCCTGGAACGAATCCGAGCACATCGGTTACGGCTTCGATTTCCCGCCCATCGGCAAGCGGATGGACCGGCTGGGCGAGGCCCTGGCGATCTGCCGCCTGATGTTCACCGAGGACCGGCCGTCATTTGCCGGCGAGCACTACCAGATCGAGCGGGCGTTCAACCGGCCGCGACCGATCCAGGCTGGCGGGCCGCCGATCATGATCGGCGGGACCGGCGAGCGACGCACGCTCCGGCTGGCCGCCGAGTTCGCCGACATGACCCACTGGTTCGCCGGCTCGATCGAGTCCCTTCAGCACAAGACGGAGGTGCTCGAGGAGCACTGCGCCGCGATCGGCCGGGACCCGTCGACGATCATCAAGACGATCGGCTCGCCGGTCCTGCCGGTCGCCAGCGAGGGTGAGGCCGCTGCCGCCCTGGAGCGGATTGCGCCGGAGCGTCGGGGCAGCCTGACCGTGGCCACCCCGCATCGCGCGGCCGAGGCGCTGTCGGCCTACGTCGAGGCAGGCTTCACCGGCTTCACCTTCGGCAATACCATGCTGCCCACGCTCGAGTCGGTGGCCGTTGCCGGTGAGGTCCTGGAGCTGCTGGTCAAGGAGTACGCCCTGGCCTGACCGGCACACCGGTCGCCACGCACGAAGGCAGGAGGCGGGAGGTCACTGATGTTCGTTCCCCTGTCGGTGCTCGACTTTCGTGATCGCGCTGCCACGTTCTTCGGCGACAAGATCGGCGTGATCGATGGCGATCGACAGTTCACCTACGCCCAATTCGCCGAACGGACCCACCGCCTGGCCAACGTCCTGCACGATCTGGGGGTCGCACCGGGCGAGCGGGTCTCGTTCATCACCTACAACACCCACCACCTCCTCGAGGCCTACTACGGTGTGCTCGAAGCGGGCGCGGTGCTCAACCCGATCAACATCCGGCTGGCGTCCCACGAGATCGCCTGGATCCTCGATCACGCCGAATCGAAGGTGGTCGCCTTCCACCGCGACTTCCTGCCGTTGGTCGAACAGATCGGGCCAGGACTGGCCAGCAAGCCCACCCTCGTGATCCTCGACGGTGAGGCCCGAGAAATCACCGGCAGGAATCGCCGGCCACGAATACGAGGCCCTGTTGACCACCGCCGCGACCGACCCGCTGAAACCTGAGATCGACGAGAACGGGCTGGCCGAGCTGTTCTACACCAGCGGTACGACCGGCCTGCCCAAGGGTGTGGCGATGACCCATCGGCAGCTGTACCTGCACAGCCTGATCGCCGAGCTCGGGCTGGGCTTCACCGAAGCGGATGTGGTCCTTCATGTCGTGCCCCTGTTCCACGTCAATGGCTGGGGCACGCCCCACTTCCTCACGATGATCGGCGGGCGCCACGTGATGCTCCGCAAATTCGATCCGGGCGCGCTCATGGAGCAGGTCCAACTCCACCGGGTGACCCGCCTCCTGGCCGTGCCATCGATCTTCACGGCCGTCCTCAACCACCGCGACCGGGCGAAGTACGACCTGTCGAGCCTGCGCCAGGTGATCATTGGCGGCTCGCCCGCCTCACCGGCTCTGGTCCGTTCGCTCGAGGCCGAGCTTGGCGTTCAGGCGATCGTCGGCTATGGCCTCACCGAGACGTCGCCGATCATCACCCTCGCCCAGCCCCGCCAGTTCCTGACCGAGGCCGAGCCGCCGGAGCGGCGCCAGGAGCGCCAGGCGATGACCGGCTGGGCGATCCCGGGCGTGCGCCTGCGGGTGGTCGACGGCGACGACCAGGACGTACGGCCCGACGGCGAGCAGATCGGCGAGATCGTGATCCGCGGCAATACGGTGATGGACGGCTACTACCGGGACCCGGAGGCGACCGAGATCGCCTTGCTCGGCGGCTGGCTGCACACCGGCGACATGGCCACGATCGACCCGGCCGGCTACGTCCTGATCAAGGATCGCTCGAAGGACATCATCATCACCGCCGGCGAGAACATCTCATCGGTCGAGATCGAGACGGCCATCGCCGGCCACCCGGCAGTCCTGGAGGTGGCCGTCATCGCCGCCCCGGACGACAAGCGTGGCGAGGTACCAGTAGCTTTGGTCGTGCTCAAGCCTGACGCCACCCTCACGGCCAAGGAGCTCAAGGCTTATTGCCGGCAGCATCTGGCCGGGTTCAAGGTGCCCCGCGAGATCCACTTCCGGGATGCTCTGCCCAAGGGTGGCACCGGCAAGATCCTCAAGGCCGAGCTGCGCGAGCCGTTCTGGGCAGGCATCGAGAGTCGCGTCCACTAGGTGACGTACGTCGAAGCCGGCTATCGCCACGTCCTGCCCTGGTTCCTACCGGGGACCGCCCTGTTTGCGTTCGTTGGTCTGTTCGTTGCGCGCCCCCTTGCGCGCTGGCTGCCAACGCACCCGGTTGTCGCCTGGGGCCTGGTAGTCAGCTTGGGGATTGTTCTGTCGGCAACACTGACCCCGCTCCGCGGACAGTTCAACTTTGCCGCGACCGGAGGAACCTGCGATCTGTCGCGGATGGGCCTGGCTCCGCTCGACGATCTCGCCGAGATCAACGACACGACCTTGAACATCTTGATGTTCATCCCTCTTGGGATCGGCCTCGGCCTTCTCGGCAGGTCCCGCCGAACCGCCGTCCTGATCGCCGTCGCAGTCGCCCTTCCGTTCGTGATCGAGACGACTCAGCTGCTGGTCCCCGCCCTCGAACGAGGCTGCCAGAGTGCCGACGTCTTCGACAACTTGACCGGCCTGGCTATCGGCCTCGTGATTGGCGGCCTCGCCTCGCTGCTTGCGGCCGCCCTGTCAGTCGACTGACGAGCTCGAGGGCCGGAAATCCGCGACAACGATGGCGGTCGCCAGGCCGGCCCCATGCGAGACGCTCAGGGCCACGCTTGCCAGCCCGGCTGCTCGGGCCAGCGCTTCGGCTCGTCCCGTCAGCACCAGCCGGACGTTGCCTGAGGCCTCGCGTCGAAGCTCGATCCCCTGGAACGAGATGCCCTCGTCGGTGACGAGGATCTTGATCGTGGCCTCTTTGGCGGCGAAGCACTCCGCCAGCCGCTGCACGTCGAGGCCGTGCCGGGTCGTGCACTCCTGGATCTCGGTCGGCGTGTAGACGCGTTCGAGATAGCCCTGCCCATGGCTGGCCCTTAGCGCCTCCTGGACCGTTTCGACGGCGACGAGATCAAGACCAATCTGGACGACCACGAGGCGATCTTAGGTGGGTTCCGAAGTTCATCGATTTCAGCGACGCACGGACGTGTACGATCTGAGCAACTCTTCCGGTTCGTTCCCCCGTTGCCCAACGAGAGAGACGCCGTGCCAAACAGCGCAGTCCTCCCTGGCCCGAGCCCGGCTGACGACATGCAAAGTCGCGCCAACCAGGAGCTCTGGGCTCGGGGTGACCAGGTCAAGGCCTATGCGACGAGGGAGCTTCGTCCAGTCGAGGTGATTCTGCTCGTCCGGTACCGCGACGCCCTATCCGGTCGCGTGCTTGAGCTTGGCTGCGGTGCTGGACGCCTGACCGGCTATCTGAGCCAGATCGCTGCCTACACCAAGGGTGTCGATCTCTCGCCAGGCATGCTCGAGTACAGCCGGCGACGATATCCGCGGGCGACTTTTGACGAGGGCGACCTTCGGGAGGTCGCCGCCGATGAGCTCGCCTTGTTCGACGTGATCGTGGCCGCCTACAACGTCCTCGACGTCTTGACCAGCGAGGATCGAAGCCTCGTCCTCGATCGGATCCATCACCGGTTGCGTGCCGGCGGGTTGCTGATCATGTCGTCGCACAATCGGGCCAACACCCGTCAGGGTGTCCGCGACGTCCTGGCCCGGAAGGGCATCGTCGGATTTGCCCGCTCGAGCGTCGAGCTGCCACTCTGGGTGCTCAATCGGCGTCGGATGGTGCTGTACGAGCACGATGAGGTCGACTACGCGATCCGGAACGACGTCTCCCACCAGTTCGGCGCTCTCCACTACTACATCACCCGGGACGGTCAGGAGCGACAATTCACCGAGCACGGCTTCCAGCTGCTCGAATGCCTCGACCTCGAGGGCCAGGTCGTCCGGCGGGGCGAAGAGGCTCGCCGAATTCTCCGAGCTCCATTACGTGGCTCGGCGCGTTTAGTCGGCGTCAGTCGCCTTCGAGGAGCCGCCGGACGTGGGCCCGCCCCGTGTCCCAGTCATAGGCCCTGTAGACCTGGCGATCCACGATGTGTTGGGCAGACGAGAAGAACATCTCGTACTGCAGCTGGCGGCCGGCGAACTCGGTCCCCACGAGGTCCCACATGACCTTGAGGAGCCTGACCCGGTCGCGGGCCGGCAGCGCCGCGGAGCGGTAGTAGCGCTCGACATCGGCTGCGGTCTCGGGCGCCGTTGAAGCTTTCGGCCGAGGGCACGGCGATAAATCCGCCGCCGGCGAGCTCGCGCAGCGCTCGGGTGAAGTCGACCACCCAGCGTCGCTGCAGGCTGATCCCCGAATGCACGAACTTCGGCGCGGGCAGGACGTAATCGCCGCGCGTGACGGCCCTTGCTTCGGCCGCCAGGACGATCGCGTCGAGCGCCGAACAGAAGGCCGCGATGTCTCCGCCGAGCTGGGCCTGGACGGGCGGGATCGCCGAGATTCCATGAGCATCGGCCAACTCGATCGCCAGGCCCGAGGCAAATTCGGCCTTGACCAGGAACCGGACGAGCGCCTGGAAGTTCAGCAGCAGCTGGCCGCCTGTCTCGTAGAACTGGGCGCTGACGAGCTCGATGTCGCGATGGACGAAGACGTGCTCCCACGGCACGAACACGTCGCGCAGGACGATCAGGCTGTCCGACTCATCGAATCGCGATGAGAGGGGATAGTCAAAGTCGCTGGTGGAGCCTGAGACGTAGGGGTGGCGGGGGTAGACCCGCAGCCCGTCCGCGGCCAGGGGCAGGACGACGGAGATGGCATAGTCCTCGTCGCCTGGCTGGAGCGGCACGATCGAGCTGACGAAGAGATAGTCGGCAATGGCCGCCGACGTCCCGATCATCTGCGCGCCCCGAATGACGATGCCGTCGTCGCGCTCCTCGACGATGCCCGGGTACAGGAACGGCTCGGGCTGCTGGTGGGCCGGCTTGGACCGATCCACCTGCGGCGGCGTGATCGCGTAGGCCACGAACCAGTCGTTCTCGCGGGCCTGCCGGAAGAAGGACACGACGTTGTCGCCAAACTGCGACCCGCCCCGGTCGAACACGTGGCGCATTCCCGAGAACGCCGTGATCAGGGAGCAACGTGGTCGGGGGTTCGACCCATCAGGCCGTAGCTGCCCTCAGCCCAATGGCGATGGACCCTGCGCCGGATGGCAATGTCTGCCTGGGTTCGCGGCACCAGCCACATCGCGCTGTAGTTGGCCCCATCCTCCTCGTAGGTGAGGTCGGCTCGGCCGAGCGCGCTGTCGTACAGGGCGGCGATGGTCCGGGCCGGACCTTCGAAGCCGGGCCTGGAGGCGATGTTGGTAATACGCTGGCCATCGAGGAACACGCTTCGGCCATCGCGGTTGATATCCGCGAGATAGTCAGCTCCCCGGCGCATCTGGTATCCCTCTCCAGTCAGCGTGGCGCGGCCCATTCGGCTGGGTCGCCAATGAGGCGATGTTGGTTATAGCGTACGTTTCGTCAGTGGAGTCGCATTGTTGAGCGGTGATGATCTGTTCCGGTCGGCCTTCCGGCGCCATGCAGCTACGGTAGTCGTATTGACCTACCTGGATCGAGACGGCCTGCCGTCCGGGATGACGGCGACCTCGATGTGTTCCCTGTCGGCGGACCCTCCTTCGCTCCTGGTGTGCATCAACCGAGAGACCCGAGCCCACGCCGAGATCACCCACGGGGGCCGTTTCGGGGTCAATCTCCTGTCCGTTTATCAGCGCCCCATCGCCGACTTCTGTAGTCGGATCGGGGCGCCCAAGGGCCTGCGCGAGGCATGGCTCGCACCCGAGACGAACCCCTTGGCCACGCCGCGCCTGCGGGATGGGCTGGCCCATCTCGAGTGCGCGGTCGACGTGGCCTATGTGGCCTATTCCCATTCCGTATTCGTTGGCCTGATCGAGTCGGTCTGGCTCAACCCGAAGGACGCCCCACCGCTGGTCTACTACGGCGGGCTGTACGGACAGCTCGAGACAGCGGTCGAACGGGCCGAGCGATTTCACTGGGAGCTGCGCGAAGACTGACGCGTGGGCCAGCCTCGCGACCAGACCTGAGCAGTGAAGTCATGCAGCTCCCCTACCTGCCGCGTGGAGTGGCCAGCGCCTGCGAGCGAATCGAAGCGCGCGCCTGGACCGACGCCGTGCTGGCCCTCAGCGAGCGCGAGGGCAACCTCCTTCGGGCGACGGTCCAGGAGGTGGAAACGGTCAACCTGACGAGCGTTGCCGCGTTCGACTTCGGGCCCTTCAATCGGGGGATCGGCCTCGGGATCGAGCAACCGGCCGCCGAGCGGACCGTCGCCGAGATCGTCGATTTCTACGATCGGGCCGGCGTATCGCACTTCTCGATCAGCGTCAGCCCGCTGGCCGAACCGCCCCAGCTCGGCGGCTGGCTCACGGCCCAAGGGCTGTCGCCGGGCGTGAGCTCGGCCAAGCTGTGGCGACCCGTCGGGGTCCACGATGCCGGCGAGCCGACGTTTCGGATCGAGCGGATCGGGCTCTCCGAGGCGCTCGCCTGGGCCGCTGTCCAACGGGCGGCGTGGGGCATGCCCAAGGGCATGACGCCGTGGTTCACCTCGACCGTCGGCCGGCCAGGCTGGAGTCACTACGTCGGCTTCGACGGGGACCTGCCCGTGACGGCCGGCGCTCTATTCGTCTCGGGTCGCGTCTGCTGGCTCGGTTTCGGGGCGACGATCCCGAGTCACCGCGGCCGGGGCGGGCAGACGGGAACCCTGGCCCGTCGGATCCAGGCCGCCTACGAGCTTGGCTGCGACCTGGCCGTCACGGAGACCGACGATCCGTCCGACGCTCCGAATCCCTCGTATGACAACCTCGTTCGTGCTGGGTTCGGACTGGCCTACCTCCGATCAGAATACAGCCCCGCAAGGTGAGGGCACGAGGGCGCCAATCGGGGATCCCGGGTAACCTTAGCCCCGACAAGAACGAGTGCGACCCGCCCTCTCGAGGTCGCGCCAAATCCCCCTCCCGCGTGCCCAATTGAGGCGGGACATCGGCCCGGCTAGGCCCGGCGCTGAACACGTCAGATTCTTCCCCTTCGGTGCTCTTGCGCACCGTTTGACCCCACCCCACTGCACGCCCATGACCATGGGACCACGAATTCGGGGTCGAACTGACCCCATGGTCGCGGGTCGAATCTGGCCGCTCCGCCCATAGGCTCCCGGGACACAACCGCCCACTGGGCACTTCTGGGGCACCCCCGCCCTTGAGGAGAGGAGCGACCCATTGTCGAACCACGTACAGCGTGCGAGCAGCCACCTTCCGCCCGACCCGAACGCCGCCGTTCGCCGGGAGCTCGCCGGTCACCACCGCGCCCCATCCGCCCCTGGGCGGTCCTGCTCACGATCGCGGCCCTGCTGGCCGCCGCCTCGGGTCTCGTCGTGGCCGGCCCGGCCGGCCTGCTCGCCGCGTCGTCGAGCCCGACCTGGGTCCAGAACACCAGCTCGAGCCTGGCCTGGTCCGGCGCCTGGTCGACGGTCAAGGTGGCCAGCGCCTCGGGTGGCTCGGTCACCCAGAGCAGCTCAGCCGGGGCCTCGGTCTCGCTCTCCTATACCGGCTCGTACCTGCGGATCATCGGCCCGACCGGCCGCGGCCGGGGGATCTTCACGGTCAAGCTCGACGGGGTCACGACGAGCGTCTCGACCCATGCCGGCAGCACCACCGCCGGCCAGGTCCTGTTCGCCTCGGCGGGCAAGGCCGGCAACAGCCACAGCCTCAAAGTCAGCGTGGCAGGATCGGTCGGTCACCCGCTCGTGAGCCTCGACGCCTTCGTCATCAGCCAGCCCAGCGCGGCTCCGGCTCCGACGCAGACCCCGACGCCCACGCCCACCCCGACCCCCAGCCCGACCGCGGCCAGCTCACCTGATCCGGGCAGCTCGGCCGAACCCCGACCCCGACCCCGACGCCGTGGAGCACCCCCGTGCCCACGCCGACACCTTCGTTCGCGCCAACGCCCACGCCTGACCCGACCGCGACGCCGACCCCGACGCCCACCCCGACCCCGACGTCGCAACCGACCTTGAGCCCGTCAGGCCCAATCCTCGTCAAGAGCGACAACGTCACGATCGACGGCGTCGTCATCTCCTCTTCTGGCACGAGCGGAACCGCCATCGATGCCGAGGGCACCGCGTCCAACCCGATTGATCACCTGACGATCCGGAACTGCACGATCAAGGGTTTCGGCATCGGGATCGACCTTGAGCATGTGACCAATTTCACGATCGAGAACTGCAAGATCACCGATGCCAACTACATCGGGATCCTGGTGCGCTCCGGCGTCGGCGGGACGATTTCGAACAACACCATCGAGCGGATCGGCCCCCAGACCCAGGCTGGGTCGAATGCCTGCAATGGGCGAGGGGGTTCGGGCGAATGCGATAGCTATGGGATCACCGTGGGCAGGATCTCTGGTGCCTCAGGCGGATTGGTCAGCAATCCACGCTCCGCCAACATCAGCGTGTCCGGGAACCTCGTCACGGACGTTCCGACCTGGCACGGCCTGGACACCCATGCCGGCCAGAACATCACCTTCGATGGCAATACCGTCCTCCGCTGCATGCGCGCCGCATTCCTCACCGGCGATGGCGATCTGAACCGATCGATCAACGTCGTATTCACCAACAATGTCCTGCAGCAGGCACTCTCCTACCCGGCCGGCGGAACCAGCGGGAACAACCTCGCCGCAGTCACCCTCTACAACGTCCAGGGCGGAAGCATCTCGAGCAACTCGATCTCTCTGAGCTACGAAACCCCGGCCGTCTATGACTACCTGGGTCTTTCGACCGGGATGTCGATCTTCGGGAATAGCCCGACTCCGTAACCCACCGCGGCTCGCGCCAGGCGCACGAACCAACTACCGGCCGGGACCGCATCGAGCGACCCCGGCCGGTTGGCGTTTTGGCGGATATGATGCGATCCGGCTCCGCCCGGCGACGAACACTGTGTGGAGCCGGGATCGGGCAGGGTCGATTGCACAGGCGGACCAACCGGGTCGTCATTCTGATTGTGGTGGTCGCGATCTGCCTGTTCGTCGCGTCATGGCGCGCCGACGCGAAACTGATCGCAGCTGACGTGGACCCTGCGCCCTCTCCGACGTCAGGCCCAATCCTCGTCAAGAGCGACAACGTCACGATCGACGGCGTCGTCATCTCCTCTTCTGGCACGAGCGGAACCGCCATCGATGCCGAGGGCACCGCGTCCAACCCGATTGATCACCTGACGATCCGGAACTGCACGATCAAGGGTTTCGGCATCGGGATCGACCTTGAGCATGTGACCAATTTCACGATCGAGAACTGCAAGATCACCGATGCCAACTACATCGGGATCCTGGTGCGCTCCGGCGTCGGCGGGACGATTTCGAACAACACCATCGAGCGGATCGGCCCCCAGACCCAGGCTGGGTCGAATGCCTGCAATGGGCGAGGGGGTTCGGGCGAATGCGATAGCTATGGGATCACCGTGGGCAGGATCTCTGGTGCCTCAGGCGGATTGGTCAGCAATCCACGCTCCGCCAACATCAGCGTGTCCGGGAACCTCGTCACGGACGTTCCGACCTGGCACGGCCTGGACACCCATGCCGGCCAGAACATCACCTTCGATGGCAATACCGTCCTCCGCTGCATGCGCGCCGCATTCCTCACCGGCGATGGCGATCTGAACCGATCGATCAACGTCGTATTCACCAACAATGTCCTGCAGCAGGCACTCTCCTACCCGGCCGGCGGAACCAGCGGGGAAGGCCTCGCCGCAGTCACTCTCTATACTCTTGATGGCGCGACGATCTCGAACAACTCGATCTCTCTGAGCTATGGCACCCCGGCCGTCTATGACTACCTGGGTCTTTCGACCGGGATGTCGATCTTCGGGAATAGCCCGACTCCGTAACCCACCGCGGCTCCTTCAAGCTGGTACCCGATCCCATGACAGACCGCGGGTTGCGCGTCGCAATGGCGCTCTACTCGGACCTGGACCACGACAGTCGCGTGTTGCGCGAAGCCGACAGCCTTGCCCGAGCGGGCCATGACGTGACCGTCTTCTGTCTGTCGTACGAAGGCCCACCGCCGGAGTCGTTTCGAGTCGTTGCCCACGTCCCGGATCGTTCATCGGTCGTGCCCGATGGAAGCAATCCATTCCATCGGTCGTCTCGCGGGTCGCGACTGGGAAGGCTCGTTGGTCGAGTTGGCTGGATGGCAGGCTACATCCGCAATCTGCGCGCCTGGGGCCACTGGGCGGTGCGGGCAGCCGGGCCCGTCGATGCGTGGCACGCTCATGACCTGCCCGGCCTCATGGCCGTAGGGCCGTTCGTCGACAAGACGGCGGCGCTCGTCTACGACAGCCACGAAATCTTCCTCGAGACGGGCACCGCAACCCGGATGCCGAAGGTGGTCCGACGTCTACTGGGCGTCTACGAACGCCGGCTGGTCCACCGCGTGACAGCCATGGTCACCGTAAACGAAGCCTACGCGGAGGTCCTGTCCCGGCGGACAAAGCCGGCCCGGATCGTCCTCGTCCGCAACTGCCCCCCGCGCTGGACGCCGTCCGCAGGATCCGCCGCACGCCTGCGCGCCGCAGCTGGCGTGCCAGCCAGCAGTTCGATCATCCTGTACCACGGTGCACTCGGTCCCCACCGCGGGATCGAGCAGCTTGTTGCAGCGCTGTCGGAGCCGCAGCTGGCTGACTCGCACCTGGTCCTGCTCGGATTTCGGGGATGTCGGCCGGCTCGGGATCAATCCGGGCGCCCCAGGCCCGACGGAGCGGGTTCATCTGCTCCCTGCTGTTCCTCCGATGGAGCTGCTCGAATGGGTCGCAGGAGCCGACGTGGACGCGATGCCCCTCCAGCGATCGAGCTTGAACCACTGGTACTGCACGCCAAACAAGCTGTGGGAGAGCTTGGCGGCAGGCGTCCCGGTCGTCGTCAGCGACTTTCCGGTCATGCACCGGATCGTCCTCGACGATCCGCTCGGCGGCCTGGGCGCGGTCTGCAGTCCGTCCGACCCGGCGTCGGTCGCTGGCGCGATCGGGTCGATCATTGGCCTGCCGGCCTCCGACCGCGAAGCCCTTCGCTCGCGCTGCCTCACGGCTGCCCACGAGCGCTGGAACTGGGAGACGGAGTCGGCTCGCCTCATTGAGCTATACGCATCGCTACGGGCTGCATAACCCTCCTGACCGCGGCTTGCCCGCAGGATCAGGCCGGATCTGGACGGGCGATGCCCTCGAGATGGGCGAGTTCATCGGCGAGCTGCGTCAGCTCGTGCTGGCGGGCCACCAGGGCACGTCCGGCCGAGCCCATGCGCGCTCGATTCGCGCTGTCGGTCCAGGCCAGCTCGAGCATTGCCCCGGCGAGCCCCTCCGGATCGTCGGGCGGAATGCTGATCCCGGCCCCGGCTGCTGCGACCGGGTCGTAAGCGCTCGTGCAGGCGAAGATCACGGGGCGCTCGGCGGCGAGGTACTCGAACAGCTTGTTGAAGCTGATGCCGTACTTGTAGACGGGATTCGCGGTTGCGTGCACGATCCCCACATCGATCGAGCGCAGGAGACGTGGCACCTCCGTCTTGGGGACCGGCGACGCGATAGCGACCGCCCGCACATCACTCGCGAACCGCGCGAGCTCGGCCCGTTCCGGTCCGTCGCCGACGAGGACAACGCCAACCCGGCCCGGTGCGCGGGACTCCGCGAGGGCCGCCGCCCGGATCACGGTTTCCAGGTGATTCACCCGGCCGAGCGCGCCAACGTAGCCGAACACCAAGCGGCCTTCGTCGCGCATCGACCGGATCAGGACGTCCGCCGCGGTTGGGTCCGTCGTGACCGGGTCCGTGGTGGCCTTGGGCGGCTTCGAGGCCGCCAGGTCAAATGCCGCCAGATCGACACCATTCGGGATGTAGCGGACGTGACCGTCGGGAAGGCCCCGCTCGCGGAGGTAATCGGCAACGCCCGGTAGCAGTGTGATCACGACGGTTGCTCTTCGGACCAGGAACGCCTCGAGGCCTCGAAGGAAGCGCTCGCCGGGCGAGCCGACCCGCATTGCGCCGAGGTCCACCAGCGTCTGCGGCCACAGATCGCGGACCTCGAAGATGAAGACGGAGTGGCGCAGCTTGGCGACGATCCATGCGCCGAGGGCGGCAAATGGGTGGACGGTCGAACCGATGACAACGTCGGGGGCCGGGCGGCGGGCCTGGACCACGAGAAGCATCACGAGGTACGACAACATGTTCACCTGTCGGTGCCAGTCGTTGCCGCGATATGGGCTCGTCCTGAGCCAGATGAAGCGCACCCCGTCGAAGGTCTCGGTCGCGGCCAGGTGCCCGCGCCTCAGCCGATCGTCGCGCCCAGTCACGTGGCTGAAGCCTGAGGCCACGATCGTGACGTCGAATCCGCGGGCAACCAGCGCCCGGCCAAGGTCGAAGTGGCGCGTGCCGCTGGCCCGGTCCGGGGCGTCGGCGTAGTGATTGACGATCCAGAGCCGGCGCCGCCGCCTTGCTTCAGCCGGCAGCGGAATTCACCGTCTCGCTCAGGACGTCGGCGACGTACTGGACGTCCTCGTCAGAGAGCCGGCTCGAGAACGGCAGGGCGAGGGTCGACGCTGCGACTCGCTCGGTTACTGGGAAATCGCCGGGCTTGTAGCCGAACGAGTCTCGGTAGAAAGGTTGAAGGTGGATCGGGCTGAAGTATGGGCGTGAGGCCACGCCGTGCTTAGCCAGGCGAGCAATGACCGCGTCACGATTGATTTCCGGATGGAGACGGACCACGTACACAAACCAGTCGACGGTTTCTCCGTCGCCGGCCCGCGGCAGGGTGATCCAGTCCTTGTCTCCGAAAGCCTGAGCGTACGCGGCCACCACGTGCGCCCGCCCTGCCCGCATTTCGTCGATGCGCTCCATCTGGGCCACCCCAAGAGCGGCGGACATCTCGTCGAGCCGGTAGTTGAAGCCAAGTCGAATGTGCCGCAGCCATGTTCCGTCGGCATCCCGACCCTGGTTGCGCATGCTTCTCATCGCTTCAGCCAGCGCCGGATCGTCGGTCACGACCATGCCGCCTTCGCCCGTCGTTATCTGCTTGTTTGGATAGAACGCAAGAACGGCAACGTCGCCAAAGCTGCCAACCATCTTGCCCCGAACGGACGAGCCGAGTCCTTCGCATGAGTCTTCGACGATGGCCCAGCCGTGGTCGCGGGCCAACCCCGAAAGATCGTTGATCTGACAAGGCCGACCGAAGACGTGGACAGGCAGGATTGCGCGCGTCCGTGGGGTTGTCGCGGCAGCAATCCGGTCCGGGTCCATGCCGAGGCTGTCTTCTTCGATGTCAATGAAACGGGGAATGGCTCGCTCATAGAGGAGGCAGTTCGCTGAGGCGACAAAGCTGAATGGTGTCGTCAGGACCTCGTCTCCCTCGCCGATCCCCAGGGCCCGGACGCCCATGTGCAGTCCGGCCGTCCCGCTCGAGCACGCAATTGCCTCTCGCCGGCCAAGGGCGGCGGCGATCGCGGCCTCGAACCGCGGCCCGAACGGGCCGAGGGCGAGGATGTCGCTTCGCAGGACCTGGGTCACGAGCTCGAGCTCGCGCCCGCCGATGTCGGGTCGAGCGAGGGGAATCTGGTGAAGCGAGGAACCCGCCGGGGTCGTCATTGGGTCTCCATCCGCGAGGCAGGGCGGCGATAAAGAAGGCCTTCCCGCAATCGATTGAAGTCATCGAGCGCGTTCACCCGAACGTTGGCTCGCCACGGCCTGGGGTGGATCAGGACATACATCACCGGCTCGTCCCGCTTGATTGACTCGAATGGGTCGGCATGCATCCACGGTGCAGGCGGTGGGGCGTCGCGGTGATAGCAGGAGATCGTGGCAAGAAAGTCCTGATCGTATGTCTCGAGGCGAATCCCCAGCTCGTTTCGGAGTCGTTCATCGGCGAGGATGGCCCAGTTGGCGACTCCCACCTTCCGAATTCAGGAAGTCGCCGTGCGAGGCCACGACATCCATCGCCAGACCCGTCATCTTCCTGAGCTTCTGCAGGTTGGCCGCAAATCGAGCCTGGGCCTCCGGGATCAGCGCGATTGCCTGTTCTCGACTTCGAGGGCGCCGCTCCCGAGCGATCGTGGCGAGCTCCTCATAGTGGTAGCTCGCCCGGCCCCCGCCGTCTGCGATCGCTTGCATCAGAGCCGGGTCGAGGGTCGAAAGACGAAAGAAGTGTGAAGCTTCGATGCCCAGCGATCGTTCGATCCGCCACATCAAGCCGGCTGTTTCCCGGTCGGTGTCGATGTCATGACGAAGGATCAAATACCGGCGGGCCGGGTCGACAGCAGCCGCGGTCACGAGTTGCCAATACTGCTCGATCGACAGGACCGTGTAACCGCCCGCCAGGGCGGATTCGATGAGCCGGCGGTATTCGCCTAGCCGTGACGGCATCAGGAAGTCGCTGTAGATGCGCTGGCGGACTGTCTTGAGGGCACTCATCTAGTTTGGGCGTTCCCCGCTCCGACCACCGCCCAGCCGACGGGCAAACTCCAGGCCGACCGTCGCCCGTACGAGGTGGCGGACGTTCCCGTCGATGAGGGTACGACCGCCAGTCTCGGCCAGCGTGTGGAGTCCATCGGGATACGCCGAGCCTGTTTCCGGCGAGATCTGCCTCACTTTGCGCTCCGAGAAAACCCGAGGGTTCAGGATGTCGACGCGGTTCAGGACAATGCCGCCGCCGTACCCCTTGGAGTTGTCCTGGCTCGGACGAAACAGCTGGCCGCCTGCCGAGAATGGAGTCCCGCCCGGTCGGGCTGAGCGTTCGTCGGTCATGACCGGATTTGCCATGTGCGGCGTCCATGGTCCGGTCAGCGCGGGTGCGTGCCAGATGAAAAGATTGTGATTGGGTCCACGATCCGCCCTGGTCGCGAACATCCACCAGCGACCTTCGTAATGAACGACCGAAGCGTCAACCGCTGGCACCCCCGTCAGGAGGGTTGCCGCGGGCCGCCACCTCGTCGGGAAGTCGACAGCTTCGTACAGGACCAGCTCTCCGGCCGCGGAGGTCTCCGGCAGCAGGAACGTGGCCCCCAGGTCCTCCACGAGGAATGGGTACGAGGCATGGACGCCTGGATCGATCACCACTTCCGGGTCCGACCATTGCCCATCCCTGCCGACAACACAGTGCGCGATGAGCCCGCGACCCTTGGCCTGGTCGTAGTCCTCAAAGAAGACGTGAAGGACGCCGTCACGTTCGGTTCCGAACGGGTCAGCCGCGAAGTGACCTGGTCGGCGCGGCATCCACGAGGTCGCCCCGAGGAGGTCTTCGGAGAGGAACTGCTGGATACGAGCAGGAATGAGGCCAATATTCCAATCGTCATGCCTCGTTGCTGTGCCAGGTATTGACATCATCCGCCGGCCGAGGCCGGCGACTTCCAGCGCGAGGGTCGGGATCGACCTGGTTCGATCCTTGCGGCCAGGTCGGGGTCGGGTTGGTGGGTGGGCTTGACCTTGTGGATCCAGGCGGTCTCGCGCAACCAGCGCCGGCCACGCGCTTGGATCCAGGAGAATTCGGTCAAGTTGCTCGCCTCGCCACCAGGCGAGGCGACCTTCACGCAGCCTGGCGCCGCTGGGCTCCGACACGAGTCCGACCATCGAGTGCCCTGGAGTGGCGATGTAGTCGACCAGCGCAGCCCGGTGTGGGTCGCGCATCGCGTGTTTCCCATAGGCGAAGTGCCAGATTTCGGGCGCCAGCTCGAACGGAGACGGCAACCCTTCTCCGGTGAGGTCGAGCAGGACGTCGAGGGCTCCCGCAACCATCGGACCCGAACTCGCAACTCCGGGAAACAGTGCCTCAACGGGCGCGATCGACGGCGAGTCGGCGGCTTCCGCCGACCGAATTCGCTTGCTGGAGCCCCGGATCCAGCGCTCGAGGTGGACGCCGTGGACGGCCGCGAGAGCCTCAATCGTGGCCGCCTGCCAGGCGACGATTGGACCGTCCGTCGCGACGCCGATGCGAAGCCCAGGTTCGGCCGCAGTCATGGCGTTGCCCAAATCTGACGTAACACGGCCCGACTATAGCCGACAAATCCCGATGCTCAGACCCTGACTGTTATCGAGAAGCCGAGGGATTATCGGCTACCATTCCCCAGCCCACTCCCGCGAACCGGGCCCGAGTTGGAGTTCCCGTGACCCTGCGTCAAGCATCGCCGTCCGATGACTGACGACACGGGCGCCTCCGGCCGGGTCGACGCATTCTCGGACCGGGTGTTCACCCTCTTTGCCACGTCAATCTTCTCAACCGCGCTCGGTATTCTCATCGGGTTCCTGCTCGCGCGGGTTCTGGGCCCGGCCGGCAAGGGCGACTTCTACCTGATCACGCTGTTCCCAGTCACGATCATGGTTCTTCTCCAGCTCGGCTTGCCTCAGGCCTTCGGGTTCTACGCGGCTCGGGGCAAGATGACCGGGATCAACACGAAGACAATCGTCCTCACCGCCGTGTTATCGGTCCCGGCATTGGCGATCACGATCGCCTTGCTGCCGGTTCTCCAGGCGACGATTTTCGAACACCTGGACAGCGCCGAGATCGTCCTTGGCCTTGCGGTCCTGCCGTTGGCGCTCAATTCGACGTTTGTCTCGGGCATCCTCCTCGGCCGCCAGGCGGTTCGCTGGTATTCGATCGTGAGCATCGGACAAACCCTGTGCTCTGTTCTCCTGTTTGCGATCCTCGTGGGACTGCTCGGCCTGGGGCTCGTCGGGGCCTTGTGGGCCGTTGTCGCCGACTACGTGATCCTCTCCGTCGCGTACATCGTCGGATCCATTCGATTAAGCGCCGCGATGCGTGGTGCCCCCCGCGTGTCCTACCGTGAACTGTTCGGCTACGGGCTCCCGTATTACCCCGGCAGCCTTACGAATTTCCTCAGCCTCCGGGTTGATGTGTACCTGCTGGCGTGGATCCTGGCGGATCCCGCCGCGCCTCTCGGCTACTACAGCCTCGCCGTCACCATCGCCCAACTCGTGTTCTTCCTGCCAAACGCGGTTTCGTCGATTTTCTTTCCGCACGTGGCAGGCGCCCTGCGCGAAGACACAGCCCGCCAAGTTGCCTTCGTGGCGAGGGTCACTCTGCTGCTGACCGGTGGGATGGCCGTCCTGCTGGTCCCCACGTCAATCGTCCTGATCCGGGTGGTGCTCCCAGCTTTCGAACAATCGCTTCTGCCCCTGTTTGTCATCTTGCCCGGCGTTGTCGCGCTCAGCCTGACCAAGGTGTTGAACAGTTATCTCGCCGGATTGGGGCTGACCGCCTGGACGTCGTACGCCAGCATCGGGGCCGTCCTCGTGAACGTGATCGCGAACGTCCTGCTGATCCCGCACTTTGGGATCGTTGGCGCGGCCGGTGCGTCCCTTATCTCTTACTCCGCATCGGCGGTCGCGCTCTCAATCGTGTCGGCGCGACTGGTCCACTGCTCGGTCCTGGACTTCTGGATCCCGCGTGTATCAGATGTCCAATTCGCCGTGTCTGCGCTGATTGGGCTCGGGCGCCGAATGCTTCGGCAAGTGGCCGGGCTCGTTAGGCAGGGCTGGCCGTCAGCGCCCGTAGCGCCGGCGTTTGGCCACCCGATCGATCGCCCACCGCACGTTTCTTGTGAGCCGATACGGGTACCCGGGATCCGAGGTGGGGCCATTGGCGGCAAGGTGGTCGAGGAGGGTGCTGACCGGCACAAACCAACCCGGCTTCGAGGCGAGGTAGGCGATCGCTCGCTCGAACTCTGGGTCAACGTTACCCGTGGCATCGACGAATCCACTGGCGAAGTGGGTATAGACGATGCAGGCGCCGCCGCGAGCCTCTAGAGCGTCGACATTTGTCCTGGACAGCAGGTCCGTCATTTCTTCGACGGTCTGGCCGTCGGAGGAGCTGAACCAGAGGTTCGAGAAGGCTTGCTTGGATCGAACTCGATACGGCATCCGCGGGTCGCTTGCCAGCGTGTCGATCCCGTTGAAGGTCAGGTTCCGCACGTAGTCAACGTGCTCCTTGAAGGCGTCGCCCCAGAAATGCGGTGATGTCGGATCGTCTCCGGACTGGCGGCGGATCCGACCGTGCATGAGTCTGTACGTCATCCGATAGAGCAGGCTGAACGGCCAGTCGAAGCGACGGTCCCACCAGTAGATGCAGTCGGGATTCGAGACGTGGTTGGCATGCGCCCGAGGGTAGGTACCGATGGCGTCACGAAACATGTCGAGTCCGTCGAGAATCTCGGCCCGACTGAACTCGCCGTCGCCCACGTTGTGGAGGCCGATCTCGAAGCCCTGCGCCTGAAGCTGCAGGATCCAGTCGCGATAGACAGGGTCGAGCAGGCACTCCCCGTCGAATCGGCCTCGGGGCGGATAGACCCAGACCGACTTCGTGGTCAGGATCCCGTGCCGGCGGAGAAGCTCGTAGACGGGAGCCGAGTTGGCGACGGTGGCGTTGTCGGCGTCGTCGAAGACGCTGAATGCAAATCGGGCACCGCCGGGAAACGACCCCCGGGTCATTCGGGCCAATTCAGGTTGCGAAGGTATCGGCGGCGCTTGATGGTCCGGGGCAGGTAGTAGGCCGACCGGGCCAGCTCCCGCGCCCGGCCGATGGCCGCGAATCGAGACAGTCTGAAATGGAGCGTCTCGACCCTCGTGCCTCCGTACTTCTCCTTGTAGTCGCCGCCGCCGCCCCAGTTGTGCTCGACGACGCCGCGAGCTCGCCAGTAGCGCATCGCGGACCAGTGGAGCGCCTCATTGGGGCGTAGACCCTGGTACTCGCGCAGGCTCGCATTGCCCCAGAAATGGGACCCGCGGTTGAAGCCAGGGAAGATCCCCGTCGCGATGCTCCGTCCGTCGCCGTCGCGCGCCCGCAGCAGCAGCAGGTCGCCACCGGGATGAACGTTCCGGACCAGCGACTCGACGCGGGCCTGGTCGTAGGTCGGGTGGAGTTGCTGCTTGGCAAAGACGTCCAGGAGCTGGCTGTAGTAGTCCTGCGCGAAACCTTCGGCGGCCGCCTCTTCGATCGTGACCCCGTTCTTGGCCGACTTGCGGATCGCCGTCCGGGCCGGGCCAGTCATGAGGCCGAGGAGGGCATCCTCATCAGCACGAAGGTCCGATAGGAACGTCGTGCTGACCTGCGTGGCAAAGCCGAACCGCGTCACGTCCTCGCGTCCGAGCAGGGGGTCGGCCAGCTCGAGATGGAAGCAGCCTAGCTCCCCGAACACGAAGGGGAGGAGGGCGGCGACCGCGTCACCGCGAGGTAGCCCGGGCACCAGATTGAAGCCCAGGCTGGGCGTAGTCCAGCCTGGGAACGGGCTACCCATGATCGGGATTCCGAAGCGGCGGATGATCATCCCGGTGAAGTAGCCGACGGTCGTCCCGGAATCGACCAGTCGAGCAAGCACAACCCGGCCGTGTTGCGTCTCGCGAATGAACTCGAGCCAGCCCCGCCGCTGGCTGAACGTCCGGTCGGCGAACTGGTCGAGCACAGGCCAGTCCATTTCGGCGAGCGGCACTCGTTCAAATCTCAAGGGGGACCGCCTCGATTGGGCCGTTGATCGGCTGTCAGGGTGACACACGGGATGTCGGGCCACGCTCGTTGAGCGTCTACCGGCGAGCAAGACGCCGACGGGGCACCGGGATGGCGACGGGATGGACCTTTGGACAATATCAACTCTGCCCGTTTCGCCCGTATGCTGCCCGGATGCTGACCTGCTCCGTCCTGGTGTGCCCGGGCGCCCAGCGCCTGGATACGGACCCGCGGCGATGATCCGACCGGCTTCGATGATCCAGCGCCTCGGCCTCGATCGAGGCGGCGGATCCGGGGCGATCGCGGCAGCCGGCCTGGTGGTCATTGGCCTGATCAGCGTGATCGTCGCCTTTGCCGTTCGGACCGACCGCGACATCCAGGTTGCCGGCGCTGCGATCGCCCTGCTGGGTGTTCTCCTCAGCCTGCGCTGGCCGCTCCTTCCGCTGTTCGCCCTGGCCGTCCTGATCCCGATCGAAGAAGTCGTCGTCATCGGCGACCTGGGCACGCTGAGTCGCTACGCCTCGCTCCTGTTCATCGTCGCCTACGGGCTCCCGCGCCTGGGCCGAATCACCTTGCGGGCCATGCCGGTCGCGGGCTACGCCTTCGTCCTGTGGGCGGCCTTCAGCGCCAGCTGGGCGATCAGTTCGGCCACTTCCTGGACCGAGATTCCCGCTCTCCTGCTCCTGCTGGTCACTTCCGTTGTCGTTGCCCAGGCGATCGTCGACCGGCCGTCGCTGATCCGGCCGATCATGTGGGCCTACAGCGTCTCCGCTGGAGCCACGGCATTCCTCGGGCGTCGTGACCTTCGTGGTTGTCGGGGGGGTGAGTGGTCCGAACGACCGAATTGGTGGCCTCGCCGGACAGAATCCGGCGTACTTCGCCGCGATCCTGCTGCCTGCTGTCGTGTTCACGTTTGACGAGCTCCTCCATGGTCGGTGGCTCGTCCCCAGTTCGGCGATCGCCTTGCTCAGCACGATCGCGATCGTGATCTCCGGCACCCGCGGGGCTTGGTTGAGCATCGTGGTCGTCTTCGTCGTGTTCGTACTGCCTCGCCTCGATCCATTGCGCCGGGCCGCCGCGATCGCCATAGCGGCGGCTCTGCTGCTCATCACCCTGCAAATTCCCGGAATCGCCTCGTTCGTCAACTCCCGAACCGACATCGCCCTCTCGACCGGGGGTGCCGGGCGGACCGATCTCTGGTCGGTCGGACTGACGATCTACTCGTCGGCGCCGGTGACCGGCATCGGGCTCGCGAACTTCCCGCTTGCAAACACTCCAGAGTTGCTCCGGGGTGCCAGCCTTGCGACTGGAACCGCAGACACTCTGGCAAATCTGGGCCCGCACAATCTGGTCATCGGCACGTTGGCGGAGCTGGGCCTCGTGGGAATCGTTCTGCTGGGCGCATTCCTGATCCCCCTCGTCGGACGCCGCGGCTGGGGCCCCGACGCAGCATTCGTCCAGGCAGGTCTCGCCTCTCTCCTGATCATCGCGCTATTCCAGGACATGCTGGCGAGGAAGGAGCTCTGGCTGCTGATCGGGATGGCGGCCGGCCTGGCCTACCTCAAGAGGACGACGTCGCGAGACCCGGTGATCAAGACTGGGCCGGTAGCGGATGCGGAGACGCGGACCGCGCCGCGCGGACGCCCGACGTGACCGACGCGATTTGGATCGCCAAGACATACCCCTGGGAAGATGCACCTTGGACGGGGGTCTTCTATCAAAGTCAGGCCCGGGCTCTAGCTCGCCTGGGTCAAGGCATCACGGTTGCCTGCCCGACTCCATGGGCACCGTGGCCGCTTTCGTCGATGCGGCCGCGCTGGCGTCACTACGCCACGGCTCCCCGGAAGGCAGTCGACGAAGGTGTCTCCGTCGTTCGGCCACGCTACCCCAACCTGCCTGGCGAGCCGAGTTGGGCGCGCCCGGACACCTTGATCGCTGAGTCGGTGTGGCGATCGCGCCGAGACTGGGCCGGGGCCCACCTGATCCACGGCCACCATGCGGTCACCGGGCTGGCTGCCTGGAGGCTCGCTCGACGAACGGGCTTGCCGTTCCTGCTCACCTTTCACGGCAGCGACATCAACTCGTGGCCAGAGGAGTGTTCCAGAACGACTCGGCGACCTCCGCGCGGCGACACGTGAGGCGGCCGTTGTTCTCGCGGTGAGTCAGGCCTTGGCTGACCGGGTCGAGGCACTCACTGGGACGACAGCGATCCATCTGCCGCTTGGATCGGACCATCGGTCCCTGGCCGCGTCCGCCCTGCCCAAGGCCGAGGCACGGGCCCTTCTTGGCCTCCCACCGGACGGGACTATTGCCCTGTTCGTCGGCAACCTGAAGCCGTCAAAAGGCGTTCGCGAATTCGCAGACGCGATCCTTGCCCTTGGCAGTCCGTTCTACGGGATCCTGGTTGGAGGTGGATCTGAAGCTGGGTACGGGGCCGACGATCCGCGCGCGACCGGTCGCCTCGACTATCGCGGCGCGCAGGCGCACGAAGAGGCGATCCATTACATGTCGGCCGCCGATGTCCTCGTTCTGCCATCGCACGGCGAGGGCCTGCCGACCGTGGTCGTTGAAGCGGGATCACTGCGCCTCGCCAGTGATCGCCAGCCGCGTCGGGGCGTCCCAGAGCTCCTCGGCTCGGATCGCGGAGCGCTCCTTACCGACATCTCGTCCGAGGCCGTGGTCGTGGCGCTCCGAAACTTCGCCGAGCATCGGCCGGCTGCGCAGGTGATGGCCGATGCTCTTCATGAGCTCGTCGTTCACGACTACGACGTCGACCGCAACGCGGCCACGCTTCTCGAGTTCTACCGGGCGGCCGCACCGGGGCTCTCGCCCTGGTACTGAAGACAGGCTTGTCCCGGGACCGCATCCGATCAGGATGCGATGATACGAATGATCATGACCAACCAGCCAACTGATGGAGACGCCCACCCGACGCGAGGACTTCGGTCGATCGCGCGCACCTGGTTCTGGTTCATCCTGCTCGGGACGGTCGTCGGGGTCGTGGCGGCCTTCCTGATCTCCGCGGTGACTCCGGCCACCTACACGGCCAGGGTTTCGCGTCCTGGTCATCCCGGCCAGCTCCTCGACGACGACCACGATCACGACCAATGACCTGGACGTCTCGCAGGCCCTGATTCCGACGTTCGCCGAGCTTGCGACGAACCACCCCGGTCCTGACCCAGGCAATCGCCGCGGCCAATGCCGACACGAACCCGCAGGCGCTCGCTCAGGCGGTCACGACGCATGTCCCGACCAACACGAACCTTCTGGACATCAGCGTGTCGGACCGGGTTCCGGCCCAGGCAGCGGCCCTTGCGAATGCCATTGCCGATCAGCTCAGGACCTATTCGCCGCCAGACAGCAAGGAGCCAACGTCGGCTCGCTCGTCCAACTCAGCGTAGTTGATCCCGGCCACGCCGCCCACCGTCAGGGACGGCCCCGGCACCTTGGTCAGGCTCGCCCTGGGCGGGGCGATCGCGCTGTTCCTGACGGTCAGCATCGCATTCCTCGCTGAGAACCTTTCGCTCATCCGCCGCTCTGCCCGGCCGGGCGCCGCAGCAGAGCCTCCGAACTCTTCGGGCGCGTTCCAGGCTGAGCCCGATCCGTCGAGGGGTCCCTACGCGATGCCTGCCTGGTGGCGCCGAGCCAGAGCTGGCCAGTCGGAGCCGCCACCGACCTGGCCCGCCTCCCGCGCCGACGCGGTCAAGCCCGAATCGGGACCGGACGCGCGCGGCTCCGGCGCTCCCCGGGACGCCGCTCGCTGACTCGACACGGCCGCGAGGCATCCACGGGGACGATCGTGCGGGTCCTGATCACCGGGGGAGCCGGTTTCATCGGGCATCACCTGGTCCGGCGGCTCCTGGAGCGAGGCGATGAGGTCGCCGTCCTGGACGACTTCTCGACAGGTCTCGAGTGGCGCCTGGCGCCATACCTGGGCCGGATCAGCCTCGTGCGTGGCAGCATCCTCGTGCCAGCCGATCTCGACCGAGCGGCCGCGTCCTGCGAGGTCATCCTCCACCATGCTGCGGTCGCCTCTGTCGCGCAGTCCCTGCTGGATCCTGGACGCACGAACGACGTGAACGTCGGCGGAACGATCGAGACGATCGCTTGCGGCGCGCCGGCAGGGCGTCCGACGGGTCGTCCTGGCAGGGTCGTCCGCGGTCTACGGCGCCACCGACGAGCTGCCCTGCCGCGAGAGCCAGCGGGCGACCCCGCAGTCCCCGTACGGCGCCAGCAAGCTGGCCGCCGAACACTTCATGCACGCGCTCGGGGAGCTCCACGGCATCGAAACGGCGGTCCTTCGGTACTTCAACGTGTTCGGGCCGGGCCAGGATCCGAGCCAGGAGTACTCCGCGGTGATCCCGCGTTTCATCGCGGCGGTCCTGCTGGGTGCTCGACCGACGATCTATGGGAACGGCCAAATCTCCCGCGACTTCATCTACGTCGACGATGTCGTCAGCGCAAACCTGCTCGCTGCCGATTCGTCGTCTCCGACGGGGATCACGGTGAACGTCGCCAGTGGCACGAGCTTGTCCATCCTCGACCTGTTGGCCGCAATCAACCACGCGAGTGGCACGAGCCTCGAACCACGCTTCGCGCCCGCCCGTGCGGGGGACATCGCCCGCTCCGAGGCTGACATCAAGCTGGCCATGACCGCCCTCGGCTTCAGGCCAGGGATCCCGTTTGCTGATGGCCTTGCCGAGACCGTGGCCTGGTATCGACACCATCGAGGGTCTGCCCAGCTGCCCTGAACGGGGCCGGCGCTCGCTTTGGTAGCATCGGAATGCAGCGCGAGCGCTACCCGTGCCCAAGTCAAGGCAGGCGCCATTGCCAGGTTTGTCGATCTGGATGCCGGCCGACGGCCAACAGGACGCCCCCGCCCGTTTCAGGCGAGCCCTGGAGCTCGACCTCCGACCCCCATCGGGCGAATGCGTGGTCGATCGGGACGTTGGCGGCTGCCTGGCCGGCCATGTTGGGTACCCGTCGTATCCCGTGCGGACGTGGCGCAGTCGAGGTGCCTCGATCCTGCTGGAGGGCAGGATCTACGGTCGATCGGACGACGACCTGGGTCGAGAGCTCGGGGAGCTCTTCGAAGGGGCGCTCGTCGGCGGCAACGATTTCCAGGACGTCGCCCGGTTCGTAGGATCGACCGACGGCGAATTCCTGGCGGTCGGTATTTCGGCATCCGGTGATCGCTTGGTGGCTTTTACAGATGCCCTGGGACGCCTCCCCGTCTACCTGCATGCCGGCGCCGCGGGCGTGATCCTGAGCCGCGAGTGCAAGGTTATCGGGTCGATCAACGCGACCTGGCAGTTCGATCGGCTCGGGCTTGCCGAGCATTTCTGGGTCGGCTATCCGTTGGGGGACCGGACCCTGTTCGAAGGGATCCGGCGAGCCGGCGAGGGGTTCTGCCTGGAGGCGTTTCGGACACCGGTCAGCATTGCAACCCGCGAGGTGTCGACCTACTCCTATCGGTGCGACCTGAAATCGGATCGACGAGATATCAGGGCATCAGCGGCGGACCTCGCGAATTGGCTGTCCGCCGCGGCTGTCGCCCGTGGCGCTGGCCCTGACGGGGACACGACGGTGGTTTCCCTGAGCGGCGGCAGCGACTCGCGCACCGTCCTCGCGGCTTTGAAAGGGTCCAAGTCCAATGTCGTAACGGCAACGTTCCAGCGGGACGACGGCGGACAGGCCGAAGACGTGCGCGTTGCAGAGCTGGTCGCTCAATCGCTCGACGTTTCGTGGCATCTCTTGAAATTGCCGCCAGTCCCACCTCAGGCTGAACAGGAGCTGGCCTGGCTCAAGGACGGGCTGAACAGCGTGGCGATGGCCTTTCTCGTCCCTTTCTTCGAGGAGACCGTGCGCCGATGGGGTGATTCGGCCGTCCTGCTGACCGGCGATGGCGGCGACAAGGTCTTTCCCGACCTGCGGCCAGTCAGCCGGCCACGGAACACCGACGGCCTGATCGACACGATTTTGGCGGACGCCATGCTGATGAGAACCCAGAACGTCGAGGCCCTGTTCGGCCTGGAAGCGGGCTGCTTGCGCAACGAACTGAGCGGACTCTTGAGTTCCTACCCTGAAGAGGCCCTGGAGTACAAGGCTGTCCGATTCCTGATCGCCGAACGAGGCCGGAAGGCCCTCTTCGAGGGCGAGGATCGAGGGCGATCCTTCCTGTGGCAGGCGACGCCGTTCTACGCGCTACCGGTCTTTGAAGCGGGTTTGGCCGTGCCCGATGAAACGAAGGCCGACGACCGGTTCTACCTCGAGGTCCAGCGGCATCTCGATCCGACCCTCCTGACCCTACCCCACGCGGACTTCGGGATCCCGATCGATTCGGCGCGGTTTCGCCGCCGCGCTCTGGCTCGCCGCTGGACGCTCCGCGTCGCGGGGCCGGTGGTCCGGCCGGTGCTAAGACGCCTCAGGGCACGAGAGCCCGAGCCTACAGGTCCACGGGCGTTGACGCTGGATCTTCTCCACCAGGCGCTCGCTGATCAATCGCCCCTCGTCCACATGCTGGATGCGACCGTTGCGATCGCCACCGTAACCGGAGCGACAGGGGCCAGGCTCACCGACTGGCGAACCGTCCTCCTGGTCGACCAGCTCTGGCGAAGCCGGGTGGCCGGCGACTGACCGCGGGCTCGATCACGACCCCCCGTGGCCCGCCGCCCTGATGCTTCGGCGCCATCGAAGCGCGGACTGAAACCACCGCGCAGGCACGAACGTCAGCCAAAACAGCCCGATCGTCTAGGGAGTCCACGGCGCGCTGCGCAGCGACTGGGCGATGTGCGCCCGAGCCCTCCGCCTCGATCCGAGGGTGAGCTCGGCCGTGCCCACCCAGCGATGGGCATAGGCTCGCGCTCTGGCGATCATTTCCGGCGTCAAGCCTGAATCCGGTCCGAGTCCCGAGCCAGGGCCTCCTCGAGGACTCGCAGATAGCCCTTGGCCATGGGCAGGGATGTGTGCGTTCCGCTCAGCTTGTCGTCGGTGCCGGTGCGATATCGGACGTCCGGCACGTCAACGAAGGCGACGGGTCCAACTCCGCAGGCGCGCAGGAAGAACTCGTAGTCCTCGCCCATCGAGAATCGCTCATCGAAGCGGCCGGTGAGATCCAATCGTTGGCGACGCATGACCGTCGACGACGCCAGAACGAGGTTGCCCATGATCATCGCCGAGAAGACGTCGCCGACATAGAGACGGCCGTCCTCTGATCCGACCGGGCAGGACGACGCCCAGCCCGGCGAGCGGCGCCGAGCCTCGGAAAGAGCTCGTCCATGCGTGAAATGTCGATAGGCGCCAAGGAGCTCTGCCAGCGCAGGCGAGCGCACGACCGCGCCCAGGCGCATCGACGAAAGCGATGTCCGTCCAGATCAGGCCGGCTTCAGGGCGGAGCTCGAGGCAGGCGAGCGTCAGCTCGAGGTGCCACGGCTCCCACGAGTCGTCCGAGTCGAGGAAGGCGATGTAGGCGCCCGTTGCCAGGTCGAGCCCGGCATTGCGGGCCGCGGAGGCCCCGCGGTTGGCCTGGTACGAATAGCGGACCCGCGGCTCTGCCCCGAACCAGGCCGCCATGGAGTCGCCGGTGCCGTCGGTCGAGCCGTCGTCGACCACGATGACCTCGAGGTCCCGATAGCCCTGGTCCAGCACGCTCTGGACCGCCTCGCGCAGGACATAGCCGCGATTGAACGTGGGAATGATGACGCTGACCGTGCCCGGCACCTGAACGCTCTCCAGCTGATTGGGCAGCGAAGTATAGGTGGGTGATGTTCGCCATAGACCAAAACCCAGCCCCAGTGGTGCGCCCTGGCAACCTTGAACCACCCAATCGGCTGGTCTGGCCGGATGACTATCGTATGCTTCGAGCCGTTATCGACCGGGAAAAACGAGGAACGAACCGAGTGAATGACAGCGCCGACGTGGCGGAGCGAATCCGACAGGTGATCCGGGAGCACGGGCACCTGCCCGTGGACATTTCAACGCTCGACGACGAGACCGACCTGTTCCAGGCCGGGATGACCTCGCATGCCAGCGTCAACCTGATGCTCGGCCTGGAATCCGCGTTCGACGTGGAGTTTCCCGACGCGATGCTCAAGCGGAGCGTCTTCCAGAGCGTCTCCGCAATCAAGGCGGCCCTCGCCCAACTCCAGGTGGCAGCATGACCGTAGCCGTTGACCGCGACCAGGCCTTCCTGGCCACGATCCGCCGGATCGCCGATGAGGTCGCGGCGCCCAATGCCGATGACGTCGACCGGAACGCCCGCTTTCCCGCTGAGACGATCGAGGCCCTCCGCGCCGAGCGCGCCCTGTCGGCGCTGATCCCCGAGGAATTCGGCGGCGACCAGATCTCCTTCGAAGCCGTGGCCGCGGCCTGCTTCGAGCTCGGCCGCCGCTGCGGGGCCAGTGCCATGGTCTTTGCCATGCACCAGATCCAGATCGCCTCGATCGTTCGCCACCTCAACGGCTCGGCCTGGTTCGAGCAGTACCTGCGGGATGTCTCACGCGAACAGCGCCTCGTCGCATCGGTCACCTCCGAGATCGGCACGGGCGGAGACCTGGGCAAGTCCATCGCGGCGGTCACGCCCGGCGGGGACGGCCGGGCCACGTTCGAGAAGCAGGCCCCCACCGTGTCCTACGGCGCGTACGCCGACGACCTGTTGACCACCCTGCGTCGGGCACCCGAGGCGGAGCCGGGCGACCAGGTGGTCGTCCTCACCCACCGCGAGCAGTTCAACCTCGAGCAAAAGGGCACCTGGGATCCGATGGGCATGCGCGGGACGTGCTCACCGGGCTACACCGTCCGGGCCGAGTTCCCCGTCGAGCAGGTCCTGCCCACCCCCTTCTCGACCGTCGGGACCGAGTCGATGGTGCCGATCTCGCACATCCTGTGGTCGCATCTCTGGCTGGGCATCTCGACCGATGCCTTCGATCGGGCCCGGGCCTTCGTGCGGGCGTCGGCGAAGGCGCGCCCGGACCAGCTCCCGCCCACGGCCGTTCGGCTGTCCCAGCTGATGAGCGAGCTGTCACTCTTGCGCGCCGAGGTCAGCACCGGCCTGCGCGATTTCACCGACGCAACCGGCGATCCAGAGAGCCTGACCACGATGGCCATGATCCTGCGCTTCAACAACCTCAAGATCGCGGCATCGGAGCAGGCCCCGCGCGTGTGCCAGGGGGCCATGAACGTGTGTGGCATCGTCGGCTACAAGAACGACACGCCGTTCAGCATCGGGCGCCACCTTCGGGACACGATGTCGGCCTGCCTGATGGTCGCCAATGAGCGGATCCACCAGACGAACGCCAGCCTGCTGCTGATCGCAAAGGACGTCTAGATGGCCAGCTACCGGGCGGCCTCGCCGTCGCAGGCGGCCTACCTCAGCGACCTCGTCGGTCGCGGCCTGCTGCTCGAGACCGGGGTGCCCGGCATCTACGGGCAGGGGGCCGACTTCGAGCGGGTCCGTGAGGCCTTCACCGCGGCGGTGATGCGGGCGGCCGTGCCGGACCACGCCGAGCCGATGCGCTTCCCGCCCCTCCTGCCCCGCTACCAGATCGAGAAGAACGGCTACCTGGCCTCGTTCCCGCACCTCGCGGGCAGCGTCTTCTCGTTTGCCGGGACGGACGCCGAGGCCCTCCAGCAGGAGGAGCTGGCCGGCCGGCACGAGGACTGGAGCGGCTTCCAGACGATGACCGACCTGGTCGTCCTGCCGGCCGCCTGCTACCCCGTCTACCCGGAGATCGCGCGGCGTGGCCCGCTGCCGGCGTCCGGGGCCACGGTCGATACGGGCAGCTCCTGGGTCTTCCGCAACGAAGCCTCGGGCGATCCCGCCCGGCTCCAGATGTTCCACATGCTCGAATTCGTGCGGATCGCCGACCCGGCCGATGTCGGGACATTCCGTGACGACTGGCTCGATCGCACCGTGGCCCTCTTCCAGCGGGTTGGCCTCGACGCCACCTCCGAGATCGCATCGGATCCCTTCTTTGGCCGGGCCGGCCGGATGCTGGCGGCGAACCAACGCTCCCAGGAGCTGAAGTTCGAGCTGGTGGCCATGGTCGGCGGACCGGAGCCCACCGCGATCGCCTCATTCAACTACCACCAGGACCACTTCACCCAGATCTACGAGATCGAGCTGGAAGGTGGCCGGGTCGCCCACACCGGCTGCGTGGCCTTCGGCCTCGAGCGGATCACCCTTGCCCTGTTCCGGGCCCACGGCCTGGCCCTCGACGCCTGGCCGGCCGAGGTGCGCTCCGAGCTCTGGCCATGAGCTCGACCCTGCCCGGCATGGTCAGCCTGTTCGGGCTTGATCCGGCGACTTACACGCCGCACCGGCTGCACGCCGGCGAGCGCACCTACATCGAGACCGACTGCTTCACGGACATCGTGATCGAGCTGCTCCACGCCCGAGGCGATGAGCCCGTGGCCACCTTCGGCTCCTTCGTCCGAATGGGCTTCGAGAACGATCAATGGACGTTCTTCAAGCCACTCGCGATCGACCTCGAGCTCCTGTTCGGCGTCGACATCCATGAAGTCCAGCCCTACCGTTCGATCCCGGCCCAGGTGGCCGAGGTGCTGGCCCTCGGCCGGACGATGACGATCGAGCTCGACGCCTGGTACCTGCCCGACACGGCCGCCACGAGCTACGGCCAGGCGCACGTGAAGACCGGCGTCATCGCCGAGTCGATCGACCTGGCGGGGCAGCGCTTCCAGTACTTCCACAACGCCTCGATGTACGGCCTCGAGGGCGGAGACTTCCGGGGAGCCTTCCGACTCGGCGATGACTGGTCGGGCGACGTCCTGCCGCCCTACACCGAGCTGATCCGCTTCGACGCCGGCCCGCGCCTGGCCGGCGAAGAGCTGCGGGCCGCCGCCCGGGGCATCCTGCGGGGCCACCTCGACCGGATGGTCCCGGGCAATCCATTCGACGGCTTCACCGCCCGGCTCAGCGCGGACCTGCCCGCGCTCCTGGAGGGAGACGCCGCCCTCTACCACGCCTTTACCTTCGCGACCTTCCGGATGGCGGGGGCCGGCTTCGAGCTCCTGGCCTCGCACGTCGAGTGGCTCCTTGGCCCGGACGGCGATCGATCCGTGGCGGCGATGGCCCGGATCGTCGAAGGCTGCAAGATGCTCGGCTTCAAGCTGGCCCGCCGTCGGATGTTCGATCCAACGGAGCCGATGAGCAGCCTGAGCCAGGCCTGGGCCGAGGCGATGGAATCGCTCGACGACGCACTAGGCTAGGGCCATGCCCCAGGCCCTGACTTCGGCCATGACCCCAGCTCGCGCCCGCGTCGACGGCACCGAGTTGTTGCCGCTCGATTCCGACTGGGAGGTCGCCTCTGCCCCACCCGAGGCCGTCCTTTCGGCCGACGAGCTGGACGGCCTCGACTGGATCCCGGCCCAGGTCCCGGGCACCGCAGCCGGAGCGTTGCGCGAGGCCGGTCGTCCAGTGGCCGACCTCGACGCCCTGGACTGGTGGTTCCGGACGAGCTTCGAGGCGGCTCCGCCGGCGGCCGGCGAGGAGATCCTGCTGTGCCTGGCCGGGATCGCGACGACCGCCGAGGTGTTCCTCAACGGCGAGCCGATCGCCACGAGCGCCTCGATGTTCGCCAGCCTTGCGGTCGATATCGGACGGCAACTTCGGGCGGTGAACTCACTCACGATCCGCTGCCGGGCCATGACGCCGCAGCTGGCCGCGCAGCGCTCTCCGCGCGCTCGCTGGCGAACGCGCCTTGTCGCGGACAACAGCCTGCGCTGGTTCCGGTCGATGCTCCTCGGCCGGGTGCCGGGCTTCTCGCCAGGACCGCCTGCGGTTGGTCCATGGCGGCCGGTCTGGATCGAGCGCCGCGCGCTCGTGGCCGTCGACGCCCTCGAGCTGCCGCACGGTCCTCGACGGCGAGGACGGCATCCTGACCGTCCATGCCCGCCTTCGGGGCCTGGCCGAGCCCATTCGCGGACCGATCACGCTCGAGCTCGATGGCCCATCCGGCCGGCACCGCGTTGCCCTGGAAACCAGGACCGAGGGCCTCAGCACCGACGCCGATGGCCAGCTTCGGATCCCGGCAGTGGCCCGCTGGTGGCCCCACACCCATGGCCAGCCCGTGCTCCACGAGGTTCGGCTGCGGGTTGGTCAAGACGCCGAAGTGCCGATCGAAGCTGGCCGGGTTGGCTTCCGCAGCCTCGCGCCCGGATCCTCGGCGGAGCACGAGATCGAGCGCGACGGCCTGTTCGTCCACGTCAACGGAGTCCCGGTCTTCGCTCGGGGCGCACTGTGGACACCCCTCGACATCGTGGGCCTGGCTCCGTCGGAGGGTGACCTTCGGGCGGCGATCGAGACGGTCCGGGCGGCCGGGATGAACATGCTCCGCCTGCCCGGCTTCGGCGCCTACGAAGGGCAGGCGTTCCACGACCTGTGCGACGAGCTCGGGGTCATGGTCTGGCAGGACCTGATGTACATGAGCATGGACTACCCGTTCGCCGATGAGGCCTTTGGCCAGCTCGCTCAAGCCGAGGTCGCCCAGCTCCTGTCCGAGGTGGGCGGCCGGCCCAGCCTGACCGTCATCTGCGGAAACAGCGAAGTGGAGCAGCAGGTCGCCATGCTGGGCCTCGACCTCGCCCTCGCCCGCATCCCGTTCTTCGACCACGTGGTTCCGGACATGATCGAAGCTGCCGGGGTCGACGCGGTCTACGTCCCGTCCGCCCCGTTCGGCGGCGACCTGCCGATGCGGCCCGACCGGGGCGTTACCGGCTACTACGGCGTGGGCGGCTACCGGGCGCCACTGTCCGACGCTCGAACCAGCGGGATCCTGTTCGCGGCCGAGTGCCTGGCCTTTGCCAACGTGCCCGATGACGAGGCGCTGGCCGGGCTCGTCCCGGAGCCACCCTACGAGCCGTTCGTCCACAACCCACGTTGGAAGACGGGCGTAGCCCGTGATGCCGGGGCAGGCTGGGACTTCGATGACCTGCGCGACTACTACTTCGAGATGCTCTACCGAATCGACCCCCACATCCTCAGGCGCGGCAATCCGGACCGCTACCTGGAGCTTTCCCGGGCGGTCACCGGCGAGGTGATGGAGCTGGTCTACGGCGAGTGGCGCCGGGCCGGCTCGCCGTCTGGGGGCGGTCTGATCCTGTGGCTGCGCGATCTGGTCCCCGGTGCCGGTTGGGGCGTGGTCGACAATCTCGGTCGGCCGAAGGCGGCCTACCACCACCTCCGCCGGATCCTGGCCCCAACCGCGGTCTGGCTCGTGGATGAGGGCATCGGCGGGGTCATCGCCCATGTCGCCAACGACGGGCCGAACGCGCTCGAGGCCCGCCTCCGGATCGGCCTGTACAGCGACCTCGAAGTGCCGGTCGGCAGCGCCGAGGTGGCGATCCGCGTGCCGGCCCACGGCACGGTCCAGCGCGACGTCGAGGAGGTCCTCGGCCACTTCGTCGACGCATCCTGGGCCTATCGCTTCGGGCCGCCGGCCCAGGACGCGATCGTGGCCAGCCTCGAGACCAGTCAAGAGGGCTTGAGGCTCGGACAGTCCGGCCCGGCCAGGCTGCTGTCGCAGGCCTTCCATTTCCCGGCCGGGCGGCCGCTCAATCCCGAGCCGGAGCAGCGCCTGGGGCTGGCCGGGGTGGCCGGCCGGGACGCCGACGGGAGCCTGACCCTCGCGATCACGAGCCGGCGCCTGGCCTACGGCGTCCGGATCCACGTGGCCGGCTACAGCGCCGGACGACGATGCCTTCTCGGTCGAGCCGGGCCTGACCCGCACGATCCGGCTCGGGCCGCAGACGCCGGGCTCGTCGTTCTCGGGCGGCTGGTTGACGGCGCTCAACCTGGTGGGTCGAGTCGTGATCCGTCCGCCGGAGCAGGCTTCATGATCAGCGCTCCGGCCCTGGCTCGCCCGGTCTACCTGGAAGCCGGCTCCGGAGCTGTCTTCGGGATGTTCCATGCCCCGGCCGGGGGCCCGTCGCCCACCGCCGTGCTGATGTGCGGGCCATGGGGTTGGGACGAGGTTGCCTCGTACCGGAGCCGCCGGGCCTGGGCCGACTTCCTGGCGGAGCATGGGCACGCAGTCCTCCGGATCGACCTGCCCGGTACCGGTGACAGCGGCGGGACACCCGATGGGCCGGACCTGGTCGGGACCTGGACCCGGGCGATCGAGGCCGCCGCGGGCTGGCTGGCCGGGCAACCTGGCATCGCCAGGGTTGCCGTCATCGGCCTCGGCCTGGGCGGTTTGCTGGCCGCCGCCTCGATTGGCGACGGGGTCCCGATCCACGACCTGGTCCTGTGGGCGGCTCCAAGCACGGGCCGGGCATTCATCCGCGAGCAGCGGGCGTTCGCGGCCCTCCAGGGCACCCGGCTCGACCCCGCCGACGGCCCACCGGGCTCCGGAGCCGCCCGGCCTCGAGGTCGGTGGCTTCGTCCTGTCGGCGGAAACCGCGGCCGCGCTCGGCCGGCTCGAGCTGAGCGTCATGGCCCGCGGCAGGCTCGACCGCGTGCTCCTCCTGGACCGCGACGGGATGGCCGTCGACGGCGCGGTCCGAGCCCACCTGGAACGCCTGTCCGTCGACCTGACGGTCGCCTCGGGTCGCGGCTGGACCGATATGGTCTTCCATCCCGAGCAGTACGCACCGCCGCTCGGCGCCTTCGCCCAGGTCGAGACCTGGCTGGATGCCCCGCCCGCCGGAGCGGCCGCGGACCGGACCGGGGATCCGGCGGTCAATGCGATCGCGACCGTGGATCGAGCCGAGCTGTCCGCTGGCCAGAGCCCGGATCCGGGAGACCCCGATCCGGATCGACCAGCCGTTCGGCCACATCTTCGGCGTGCTCGCGGAGCCCGTCGATGCTGGCCGATCGACCGCCTGCGCCGTCTTCCTCAACGCCGGCGCCGTCCGGCGAACCGGCCCCAATCGGCTGTGGGTCGAAGCATCCCGGCGCTGGGCGGCGGCGGGGGTGCCCGCGATCCGGGTGGACCTCGAAGGGATCGGCGAGGCCGACGGGGATCCCGGCCGCTACCGGGACGTCGGCAACTTCTACACCGCCGAGTTCGGCGACCAGGTCCCGGCAATCCTGGCCGACCTCGAGGCCCGCGGCCTGGGGCCACGCTTCGTCCTGATCGGGCTGTGCGCCGGTGCCTATTGGGCGTTCAACACGGGCGCCCAGGATCGGCGGGTCGTCGAGGTGATCATCGTCAATCCGCGGGCCATGGTCTGGGACCCGGATCTGCTGACTCGACGCGAGGCGCGCAAGGTGGGACGCCTGCGCCAGCCGGACCTGTGGCGGCGCGTCCTGCGGGGGGAGATTCCCCCATCGCGGATGCTCGAGATCTCGCGGGCCCTGGCAGCCACGGCCGCCCGGAGCGCGGCGCGTGCCCCGGGTCGACTCCGCAATGCCCGCTCCGGCCAACCCGAGGACCCGGCCGTCGCCCGGCTCGACAGCCTTCGGGACCACTCCACCCGGGTCGTCCTGGCCTTCTCGGGCCTCGAGCCTGTCTACGACGAGCTCGCCGAGGACGGGATCCTGGGTCAGCTCGGTCGCTGGCCGAACGTCGTCCTCGAAGAGCTGCCCGGCTCGGATCACACGTTGCGGCCGCTGGCCGCCCAGCTGGCCCTGCACGCGCTGCTCGAGCGCGAGCTCGGTCTGCTCGTCGGCGACGGCTAGGCCGGATCCACCGGGCGGATATCGAGCCGGGCCGACAGCCAGGCCTGGACGACGGCCAGGCTCTCGTCCGTCGTCGTGTGGCCCATGGCGAATTCGGCGTAGTCCGCGGCCAGCCCGAACCGCCTGAGCGTCCTCGCCGAGCTGCGGCCGGCCGCGACCTCGATCTCGTCGTCGGCCGTGCCGTGGACGATCAGGGCCGGCGTTCGGGCTCGCTCGGTTGTCGGGGACCGCGCCTGGTACGACCTCCGGCGGCAGCCAGCCGCTCATGGACACGGCTCCGGCGATCCGCCGCCCTGCGACCAGGCTCAGGCCCAGGGCGATGATCCCGCCCTGGCTGAAGCCCGCCAGGAAGACCCGCTCGGGGTCGGCTCCGTAGGCCAGCAGCGCCTCGTCGATGAAGGTCATCACCCGAGCCCAGGCGGCCTCGACCTCGCCTGGGTCGACGGCCGGTCCATCCGGCGTGCGGGCGATCGAGAACCAGCCGAAGGCGAACGGTCTGATCTCGATCGGTCCCCGGGCACTGATGACGACGAAGCGTGGATCGAAGCCGGCGGCGAGGGCCGCCATCGAGAGCTCGTTGCTGCCCACGCCATGGAGCAGGAGGAGGAGGGGCGGTCGCTCGGAACGGTCTGGAGCCACCCCGGCTGGGCGGACCCGGTGGACGAGCGAGAGGGGCTGACGGCTGGCCATCCGGCCGATCATATCGATCGTCCGGCTGGCGCAGGGATGGGTCGTCCGACAGCTAGGTATCGGGCCCTTTCAGGGCGAATGTAGCGTGTTGACCAAAAGCAACAGAACCGGGCACGAATTTACCCAGAGGTACTAGTCCGCGGCATCCGGATGACCTATCGTTGGAGGTCCAGAAGGGTCCATTTTTCCGAGTCATCCGGACCCTTCGGCAAGCGCGATGTCAGGGTTTTCGGGTGTGGCGCGTCCCCGGAAGCAAGGGCAGTCGCGAGTCGTACCGGGATGTTATCTACGCGTCACTGGTCGCAACGTCGTATGTCGTAGCGATCTCCGTGCCCGGGGATTCTCTTGACTGGTCGCATAACACGTTGGCCGATTCGCCTTGCCGATGCTGTCCATCGCACGCCGCGTTCTGAGTCCTGGCCAACGCCTGGCCTGCCGGATGGCGCCATGATCGCGCGCGTCGCGCGGCGGCTCCAGGCCCGCCACCTGCTGGTCCTCGACCTGGTCGGGATCGTCCTGGCGGCCTACATCGCCCTCGGCCTGCGCTATGACGTCGTGCCCGGCCCCGACATCATCGGCCCGGTCCTGCCGATCATCGCCCTGCTGGTCGCGACCCGGACGGCCGTGAACGCCCGGCTCGGCCTGTACAGCCGAGGCTGGCGCTTCGCAAGCATTCCTGACGTCCTCCGGATCACGAGCGCCGTGGTCCTGGGCACGGTCGTGGGCATGAGCCTCTTCTACCTGCTGACCGTGCTCCTGCCGAACGACCTCCAGGCCGCCTTCCCGCGCTCCTTCTGGCCGCTCGAGATGCTCCTGAGCCTGGCCATCCTGGGCGGCATCCGGTTCACGATCCGGGCCGCCTTCGACTGGGCGCCCGAGTCGCCGGCCGGAGCCAGCACCGGGCAGCGCCTGACCCTGCTCTACGGCGCCGGCCGGACGGGCGTCCTGATGGCTCGCTCGGCCGAGCGCAATCCAGGTGCCGGGGTCGTCCCGGTCGGGTTCCTCGATGACGATCCCTCGCTGCACGGCAAGTACGTGGCCGGGCTGCGGGTCTTCGGTGGCCGCGACGAGCTCACTCGCGCGTCCGAGCTGACCGGTGCCCGGACCCTCCTGATCACGATGCCCAGCGCTCCCGGTGCGGCCGTCCGCCCGGTGGTCGAGTCCGCCCTCGGCCTCGGCCTCGAGGTTCGGACCGTGCCGCCGGTGACCGACCTCCTTGACGGCAGCGTCGCCGCCAACCGGATGCGCCGGATCCGGGTCGAGGACCTCCTTCGCCGGCCGATCGTGACCGACCACGTCGAGGGCGTTGCCGAGATCATTCGCGACCAGACGATCATGATCACCGGCGCCGCCGGCTCGATCGGTTCGGAGCTCGCCCGGCAGGTCTTTGCCCTCGGCCCCCGCCGGCTCATCCTGGTCGATCGGGCCGAGAGCCCGCTGTACCTGCTCCAGCGCGAGCTCGAGCTGCGCTCGGATCATGGCCAGACCGGAATCGAGATCCGGACCGCGCTGGCCAACATCACCAACCGGGCCGCCATGGACAGGTTGATCTCCCTCGAGGCCCCGTCGGTCATCTTCCATGCCGCCGCCTACAAGCACGTGCCGATGATGGAAGCCCATCCGTCCGATGCGATGTTCGTGAACGTCAGCGGGACCCAGGCGGTCCTCGATGCGGCCGCCTCTGCCGGCGTCGAACGGTTCGTGCTGGTCTCGACCGACAAGGCGGTTCGCCCCTCGAGCGTCATGGGCGCCAGCAAGCGCGTCGCCGAGATGCTCGTCGCGGATACCGCCCGGCGGACGGGCCGACCGTATGTCTCGGTCCGCTTCGGCAACGTCCTGGGCTCGAACGGCAGCGTCGTCCCGATCTTCCAGGAGCAGCTCGAGAATGGCGAGCCGCTGACGATCACGGACCCGGCCATGACCCGCTTCTTCATGACCATCCCGGAAGCCGCCTGGCTCATCCTCGATGCCGCGGCCCTGGCCCGGATGGGCGACCTGTTCGTGCTCGACATGGGCGAGCCGGTCAGGATCATGGACCTGGCCCGCGACCTCGTCCGCCTGGCCGGCCGAGATCCGGACAGCCAGCCGATCGACATCGTCGGCCTGCGGCCGGGCGAGAAGCTCCACGAGGAGCTGTTCTACGAGTCCGAGCACGTCGAGGCCACCCAGAATCCGAAGGTCCTGCGGGCCGCGGCCGACCTTCCGCCGGCGTCGGTTCGCGACGATGTCCGGGGCATGCTGACCCTGGCGACGGGCAACAATGAAGACCTCCTCCGTGGCGTCCTGCTCGACTACGCCCGCGGCCTGACTCCCGACAGCGCACTCGCCCCGTCCAGCGAGCCGTCCCTCGAGGCGGCCGAGAAGGCGGGCGTGCCGGTCATGGCCGTCGTTGATCCTCAGGCCGCCCTCGCGCCGGTCGGCGCCGCTGGCTGACGGTCCGCGCCGGCGGATCGACCGCGAAACGATCGGCGCCGTGGCTCCATCCGCTAGGCTTCCAACTATGACCAGCGATACTCGGGTGGCAGTCATCGGCCTCGGCTACACCGGCCTGCCGCTGGCGATCTCCTTTGTCGAAGCGGGCCACCAGGTCGAAGGGATCGACGCCTTTGCCGGCCGGGTGGCGGAGCTGAACGCCCGGACCTCCCCGATCGACGACGTCTCCGATGAGCGCCTCGGTGCGGCGCTCGAATTCGGGGCTGCGGGTCGTGGTGCCCACCGACGCCAGGCTGGCCGAGGCGGACGCCATCTTCGTGTGCGTGCCCACCCCGATGACCACGACCAAGGATCCGGACCTGGCACCCGTGCTGGCGGCGGCCACCTTCATCCGGGAGCATCTCCGGACGGGCCAGCTGATCATTCTCCAATCGACCACCTTCCCGGGCACGACGACCGGCGCCTTTCGCGAGGCGATCGAGCGCGGCGGACTCGTCGCCGGCCGGGACTTCGACCTGGCCTATGCTCCCGAACGGGTGAATCCGGGTGATCCGGCGAGCGCCGCGCGGGGGGTGCCCCGGCTGGTCGGCGCGACCACGGCCGGCGCCACCCGGCGAGCCGCGGCGCTCCTGGCCAAGATCAACGACCAGGTGGTCGAGATGACCTCGCCCGACGCGGCCGAGCTGGCCGAAGCTCCTCGAGAACGTCTTTCGCAACATCAACATCGCGTTCGTGGACCAGCTCGCCCTGCTGTGCGAACGGATGGGCCTCGACGTCTGGGAAGTGATCGATGCCGCCGCCACCAAGCCCTTCGGTTTCATGCGCTTCACCCCCGGCCCGGGCGCGGGCGGCCACTGCATCCCGGTCGATCCCTACTACCTCTCGTGGCGAGCCCGGGAGTTCGATTTCATCGACCGCTTCATCGAGACCGCAGCCGACATCAACTTCGCCATGCCCACGTGGTCGACCTCGTGGCCGAGGCGCTCAACGAGCGCAGCCTGGCCCTGAAGGGGGCCAAGGTCGGGGTCCTCGGGGTGGCCTTCAAGGCCGATGTCCAGGACGCTCGGAACTCCCGGCCGCCGACGTGATCGCGGGCCTGGCCGGCCGGGGCGGGGATGTCCGCTATCACGATCCGCATGTCCCGAGCTTTCGGGACGGCCAGGGCGAGGTCCGCCCAAGCACGGATCTGGACGGCCTCCTCAGTGGGCCGACGTGGTCGTGGTCGTGACGGCCCATCGGGCCATCGACTGGGTGCGGGTCTACGAGCGAGCCAGCCTGGTGGTCGATACGGTCGACAGCTCCAGGGGCCACGACGTCCGGCCGCGTCAGGTCCTGCGCCTCGGCGCCGGCTGGGGCACGGCCCGTAGGACCGCAAAGGCCAGCTGACCGCCGGACTCGCCGGGAAAAGCCACCCGCC
>CAVQYU010000008.1:0-234720 GCA_963718285.1 uncultured Chloroflexia bacterium
GGGCTGAGGCCACAATTGAGCAGGACTATCGGGCCCTGCTCGAGATCATATCCCTGATCGTGGAGCGCGATGGGCCACGTCGACGACGGCAAGACGAGCCTCCTCGACCCCCTACTCACGGCCGTGGCCGGCTGGTGAGGTGGGGGTGGATCACCCAGCACATGCGCGCCAGCGAGATCGTCAAGGACGGCCGCCGGATACTTCTCCCGGGGAATCCTGTTAAGGAGGCGTTCACGGCGGACGCGTGCCCGGGGCGCCCGGGTCACCGACATCGCGATCGTGGTCGTGGCCGCCGACGACTGAGCTAATGCCCCAGACGCTCGAGGCGATCCATCACGTCCCGGCGGCCAAGCGGGCCGATCATCCTACTCCCGCCTGCAAGAAGATCGCAAAGCCCTACGTGGCCCTGAGCGGGTCAAGAACGAGCTGTCCAAAGTGGGCGTGATCGTCGAAGACAGTGACGGCGGCGACACGCCCCGCGGTGCCGGTCTCGGCGAAGGCCCGGACCGGCCTCGACGAGCTGATGGAGATGGACCCGGCTTGTCGCCGATCTCCAGGAGCTCAAGGCCAATCCCAGCGGCCCCGGCGATCGGCACGAACGTCGAGCTGAGCTCGCCAAGGGCCGCGGCCCGGTCGCCACGGCGATCATCCAGACCGGCACGCTGCGGGTCGGCGATGTCATCGTGGTCGGCGGCACGTACAGCAAGGTGCGCGCCCTGGAGAGCTCGCAAGGCAAGCGGATCACCGTCCGCGGCCGTCATCCTGGGCCTGGCCGACGTGCCGAAGCCGGGCGACATCCTGCGGGTCGTGGCCGACGAGGAGGAAGCCCGAACGCAAAGGGAAGCGCCCGACCAGCTGGCAAGGCGGTGGCGAAGGCGGAAACCGGGGCCACCCTCCAGAACCCCTGATCGCCAGATCGGAGGCCGGCCAGGCCAAGCAGCCCCACACCCCCACCCAAGGCGGACGGTGTCGGGCTCCGCTCGGCGCGATCACCCACGCCCTCGACCAGCTCTCGACCGACGACGTCCGGCTCAACGACCTGAATGAAGCCGCCGGCGACATCACCGACACCTTTTTCCTAATCGGCCTCCGATGCGGACCGCTTGTCGGCTTCAACACCAAGATGGCCGAGACGCCCGTCGGGCGGCCGACCCAAAAGGCGTCGATGTTCGCCGGTACGACATCATCTACAAGCTGACCGACGACATCTCGACGCAGGGGCCGGCGCGAACCCGGCAATCGTCGAGGTCGTCGAGGGCCGGGCGGAGGTCCGCCAGATCTTCAAGGTCGGCAAGATCCCCCGCCACAAACGGCCACCTCGTGACCGACGGCCGGATCGGCCCGGGCGGGGCCCGCGTCTGGCGGGGCGGCAAGTATCGTGGCAAGGGCAACAAGATCGATTTAATTGCTTAGCTTCCGCGACGACGTTCGCGAGGTGGCCCAGAACCTGGAATGCGGTATCGGCCTGGCCAAGGATGTAAGGATCTCCTCCACAAGGGCGACATCATCGAGTGCTTCAGTTCGAAGACGGCTCGGCCTGGCCCTGGATCCAGCTGACGCCGGCCAACCCGGGCTAGCTGTGATGACGGCCTGCATGATCTGAAATCGCATGAGCTTCTGCGCTTAGGAGATCGGTGGCCTGCTCGCCGAGGAGGTGAAGGATCCCCGGATCGGCTTTGCGACGGTGACCAAGGTCGGGACGACGGCCGACCTGGCCCATGCCCGGGTGTGGACTGCAGTGTGATCGGCAGCCAGGCGGGAGCGGCAATGAGACCGTGCGTGCCCTCGAGTACTGTGATGCCTTTTGTTCCAGAGGGGGTCTGACTACGCCTAGGTGGATCCCGAACCTGCAACTTCGTCTCGACGAGACGGCCGAGCAGGGGACCCCGGTTCCTCCACCTGCTCGACGAACTCTCGCACACATGGCCACACAGGGCCGAGGGCCGAGGTACCAGCCCGGCGAGACCCTGCCCACGCCGGCGACCGCCCGGACCCAGCAGCCGGAGACGCAACGAATGGGCAGCGGACGACCTGATCGTGCCCGCGCCGCCGGTCAATAAGGATCAGCGCCGGAAGTCGCGCCTGGGGCAGCGCCCACGGACCGGTCCAGCTAGCGCCTCGGCAGGGAGCCGAAGGCCGACTCGGTGGCTACTCCAGCTCGGGCTGTACCTGGTGGAGCGCGCCGGCCGCGGGCTCCGCCAAGCGACATCGCCGGGGCACGCCAGGCCCTGATCGTCAGCCACTGAGAACCCTACGGCGGAGGCACGGTCCTCGGGGCGGCCGTCGGCGTGGCCCGGATCGTCGAGTTCCACGGCGGCCAGAGGTTCGGACGGGGTGTGCACCGATCCGGTGCTGTGCCCTGTACGACTTCCTGGCCCGCCTGGAAGTCGAGCGGACGGATCCCGACCCCACCCTCGACTACGACCTGCTGGTTAGGACTAGGGCACCCTCGAACTTTTGGGCGCTACCTACCAGCGCCACGACGAAGCTGTCGGCCGCCTGCCCCAGGTGATCATCGACCACCTCCACCTCGAGACCCCGGCTCCGGCACGCGGGGTGTCTGGACTGGATCGACCCCAAATCCGCAGCGGACCCGCCCCAGGGTGACGCTGCTGGCTGGCCCGCCTCGGCGTGCCGCTCGACGCGGCGGACGGGGCCCGGGCCGCGGCCCTGATCCCGGGCATCGTGATGGACACCTCGACGTTTGCCCACCTCTTCTGAAAACCGGGACGCTCCAGGCTGGCCGTCATCCGCCCTCGTCGCGGCCGGCAGCGCCGCTGGCCGAGATCTCCGCGCCGCCTCGGATCGGACCTTACAAGCCCGATCGCCGGCTCCGGCTGTTCGGGCGCGTGCTCGAACGCCTCGAGGATGCCGATTCCGGCCGGGTCGTCTGGTCTGGACCCGCTCGAGCCCCTCCGGACCGCCACCAGCACGCTCCCGGCTGGTTTGGAGGGCATGATTCGACCTGCTGGCCCAGGCCGAGGCGGCCGAAGCTCGGCGCATCGTGTTCAAGGGAGGCCGGCCCCGAGACTCGGACCGGCGTCCGGACCCGGCCCGGTGGGGTCGACGCCCACGGTCCTGCACCGGAGCGTTCGGCGCGCGGCCGGTCACGCCTGGGCAGCCGGTGCCACGGTGGCCCTGGACCTTGAATTAGCCTAGGGCTGGCGGTCGTCCCTGAGACTCGCCGGCTGGCGGCTGCGGTGACCCTATGAGCCCACCCCCCAGAGCTGCCCTGGCTCGACGGCACCGTTCGCGGACAAGCCGGCCGGACCGACGGTCGCATCACATCGTGGGCCTCTGGCGCCGAGTGAGCGGGTCAAGCCGAGGGGCCTAACAGGGAGTTGCGGCCTGCGAACCCTCCCTTATCGGCCGAGCCACCCTCGCCGTCGCTTGCCATCTGGGCGACCGAAAGTAAACCGGGCCTACTCGTCCGCTCCGGCGCCTCATCGACCACACCGATGACTTCGACGGCGAGCTCACGCCCGGGGACCGGACCCCCAATCGAGCCGGCCGCCCTCGACGCGGCCCTCGATGATTTTGTGGTCCGATCGTCCAGGTCCCGCCGGCCTATCTCCGCGGTCAAGGTTGCGGGCCGGCGAGCCTACGCCGTGGCCGGGGCGGGTGGCACGCCAGAGTTTGCCCCGCGCTCGGTCACGATCGACCGCCTGGAGGTCCTCGAGTGGGCCGCCCATGATGCTCCCCGTCCGATCGTGATCGTCGAGATCGATTGCTCCTGCTCATGGGGCGATTGCCCGGGATCTCGGCCTGGCCCTTGGCAGCGGTGCTTAACTCACTTCGCTGACGAGGTTTTTCATTGGTTATTTGCGGCTGGCCGAGGGCTGTTTCGGTCCATTCCGTCCGCGCGGCTGCGGGGGAAGGCCCAGCGGCCGGATCCTCAGCTGGTTCGCACCGCCGAATTCGATCGCTGCTTCGACGGGCTTGGCTGCCCTGCTCAAGCCGCTCGACATGGGGTTCGACCTGCCCGCTGTTCGGCTGACCGAGGCCAGAGCTGCAGGCTGTCGTCCGGGGGCGGGTTTCCATCCGACTGTCGCTCTGGGCTCCTGCTCTCACGGCCGAGCAACGCGCCGCCGACGCACCGATCCGGCCGGCGTCCGAGGCCGGGGCGCTGGTTGAGTTCGGGCGCTGGGACGAAACTCGGGTCATGCCCGACAAGGTCCTTGTCGATGCCTGAGCGGATCCCGCCACCGGACGGCCGGGGCGGGGTCCGCTCAGGCATCGACAAGGACCTTGTCGGGCATGACCCGAGTGCCGTCCCAGCGCCCGAACCCGACCAGCACCCCGGCCTCGGATACGAGCCGGATCGGTGCGTCGGCGGCGCGTTGCTCGGCCGTGCGAGCCGGGGCCCCGGACGACGGTCGGATGAACTGGCCCCGGACGACAGCCTGCAGCTCGGCCTCGGTCAGCCGGACGGCGGCCAGGTCGAGCCCCATGTCGAGCGGCTTGAGCAGGGCGGCCAAGCCCGTCGAAGCAGCGATCGATTCGGCGGTCGAACCGGCTGAGGATCCGGCCGCTCGGCCTTCCCCGCGGCCGCGCGGACGGAATGACCGAGACGGCCTCGGCCAGCCGGAACGGTCCGCTGGCCGTCCTGGTCAGCGCGCCGAGGTAGGCACCGCTGCCAAGGGCCAGGCCGAGATCCCGGGCAATCGCCCGGATGTAGGTGCCGGCGGAGCAATCGATCTCGACGATCGCGATCGGACGCGCAGGATCGGAGGCATCCCACTCGAGGACCTCCAGGCGGTCGATCGTGACCGAGCGCGGGGCGAGCTCTGGCGTGCCACCCGCCCGGGCCACGGCGTAGGCTCGCCGGCCCGCAACCTTGACCGCGGAATAGGCCGGCGGGACCTGGACGATCGGACCGCGAAAGGCCTCGAGGGCCGCGTCGAGGGCGGCCCGCTCAATCGTGGGTCCGTCGATGGGCGTGAGCTCGCCGTCGAGGTCGTCGGTGGTCGATGAGGCGCCGAAGCAGACGGTGGCCCGGTACTGCTTTCGGTCGCCCAGATGGTATTCGACGACGCGGGTGGCTCGGCCGATGAAGATCGGCAGGACGCCCCGGGCAAACGGATCGAGGGTGCCGCCGTGGCCCACCCGCTTGACCCCGCTCAGTCGGCGCACGAGGCCCACGATGTCATGCGACGTCGGTCCGGCCGGTTTGTCGACGATCAGGATGCCGTCGAGCCGGGGCGACCTGGGGGGTGAGCTCATCGGGTCACCGCAGCCGCCAGCCGGCGAGCCTCGGCGACGACCGCCACCCTGGCTGATTCGAGGTCCAGGGCCACCGTGGCACCGGCTGCCCGGGCGTGACCGCCGCCGCCGAACGCCCCGGTCAGGACCGTGGCATCGACCCCACCGGGCCGGGTCCGGACGCTGATCCGAGTCTCCGGGCCGGCCTCCTTGAACACGATCGCGACTTCGGCCGCCTCGGCCTGGGCCAGCAGGTCGATGATCCCCTCCGAATCGGCCGGGAGCGTGCTGGTGGCGGTCAGGTCCGCCTCGAGCAGGGTCGACCAGACGACCCGGCCGGAATCGGCATCCTCGAGGCGTTCGAGCACGCGCCCGAACAGCCGGAGCTGGCGATCGGGCTTGGTCCGATAGAGGCGGCGCGAGATCTCGGCCAGCGGCGCTCCGGCCGCGACGAGGGCGGCGGCCACCTGGAGCGTCCGGGGCGTGACGTTGGGATGGGCAAACGTCGAGGTGTCCATCACGATGCCGGCCATCAGGGCCGCAGCCAGGGCCCCATCCGCCGCGTCGAGCGGCACGCCGAGGCGGGCCGCCAGCAGCGTCGACCATCTCGCAGGTCGCTGCGGCATCCGGGTCGATCCAGTCGACACTGCCCGTGCCGGAGCCGGGATTCGAGAGGTGGTGGTCGATGATCACCCGGGGCAGGCGGCCGAACAGCTCGGCGTGGCGCTGGCCGATCGCGCCGACCCGTTCGAGGGTGCCGCAGTCGACGATCACCAGCAGGTCGTAGTCGAGGGCGGGGTCGGGATCGGTCCGCTCGGCCTCCACGCCGGCCAGGAAGTCGTACAGGGCCGGCACCGGATCGGTGCACACCGTCGAAGCCTGGCCGCCGTGGAACTCGACGATCCGGGCCACGCCGAGGGCCGCCCCGAGCGTGTCCGCGTCGGGATTCTCGTGGCTGACGATCAGGGCCTGGCGTGCCCCGGCGATCCGCTCGGCGACCGCGGCGGGCACGTCCGCCAGGTACGGCCCGAGCTCGATCGTCACCGCGTCGGCCTTCGGCTCCCTGCCGAGCGGTAGTTGGACCGGTCCGTGGCGCTGCCCCGGGCGCGACTCCGGCGCTGGGCCCGATTGACCGGCGGCGCGGGCACGATCAGGTCGTCCGCGGCCGACTCGTCGGTCTCCGGTGCCTGGGTCCGGGCGGTCACTGGCGTGGGCAGGGTCTCGCCGCTGGGTGCCTCGCCCTCGGGTGTCTGGCCGTGCTCGAGCTCGTCGAGCAGGTGGAGGAGCCGGGTCCCCTGCTCGGCCGTCTCGTCGAGGCGAACGTGCAGGTTCGGGATCCGGCGCAGGCGCAGGCGGGCGCCGAGCTCATGTCGAACGAAGGGCATGGCGTGCTCGAGGGCACGCACGGTCTCGGTCCGCTCCGCCTGGCTGCCGATCACGCTGATCCACACCCGGGCATGGGCCAGGTCGGCCGTCGTCTCGACCTTGGTCACCGTCGCAAAGCCGATCCGGGGATCCTTGACCTCGCGGGCGAGCAGGCCACCGATCTCCTGACGCAGGAGCTCGTCGATTCGGTCGGTGCGGGCCGTCATCGCGGCTCGCCCGGGTTGGCCGGCATCAGCTGGCTCGGGCCCGGCTGACCGTCTTCGAGCTGAAGCACTCGATGATGTCGCCCTCCTGGAGATCCTGGTAGCCGGCCAGGCCGATACCGCATTCCAGGTTCTGGGCCACCTCGCGAACGTCGTCGCGGAAGCGCCGCAGCAAATCGATCTTGTCCGTTGCCACGATCTTGCCGCCCCGCCAGACGCGGGCCCCGCCCCGGACGATCCGGCCGTCGGTCACGAAGCAGCCGGCGATCACGGTCGACTTGCCGACCTTGAAGATCTGGCGGACCTCCGCCCGGCCCTCGACGACCTCGACGATCTCCGGTTCGAGCAGGCCGCCCAGCGCGGCGTCGATGTCGTCGGTCAGCTTGTAGATGATGTCGTACAGGCGAACATCGACGCCTTCCGACTCGGCCGCCCGACGGGCGGTCTCGGTGATCTTGGTGTTGAAGCCGACAACGATGGCATCGGAGGCCGAGGCCAGCAGGATGTCGTTGTCGGTGATGTCGCCGGCGGCTTCGTGCAGGACGTTCAGCCGGACGTCGTCGGTCGAGAGCTGGTCGAGGGCGTGGGTGATCGCGCCGAGCGAGCCCGACACGTCGGCCTTGAGGATGATCCGGAGCTCCTTGGCCTGGCCCGCCTGGATCTGGCGATAGAGGTCCTCGAGGGTCGCCCGGCCGCTGCCTTCGCCACCCTTGGCCGCGTCGGCGTTCTTGCGCGCTTCGACCTGCGTTCGGGCTTCCTTCTCGTCGGCCACGACCCGCAGGATGTCGCCCGCTTCGGGCACGTCGGCCAGGCCCAGGATGACGGCCGCGGACGAGGGTCCGGATGAGGTGATCCGCTTGCCTTGCGAGCTCTCCAGGGCGCGCACCTTGCCGTACGTGCCGCCGACCACGATGACATCGCCGACCCGCAGCGTGCCGGTCTGGATGATCGCCGTGGCGACCGGGCCACGGCCCTTGTCGAGCTCGGCTTCGACGATCGTGCCGATCGCCGGGCGCTTGGGATTGGCCTTGAGCTCCTGGAGATCGGCGACGAGCAGGATCATCTCCATCAGCTCGTCGAGGCCGGTCCGGGCCTTGGCCGAGACCGGCACGAGGGGCGTATCGCCGCCGTATTCCTCGACGATCACGCCCGCTTCGGACAGCTCGTTCTTGACCCGCTCGGGGTTGGCATCGGGCTTGTCGATCTTGTTGAGGGCGATGATGATCGGCACCTTGGCCGCCCGGGCGTGATGGATCGCCTCGAGCGTCTGGGGCATGACTCCGTCGTCGGCGGCCACGACCACGATCGCGATGTCGGTGACCCGGGCGCCCCGGGCACGCATCGCCGTGAACGCCTCGTGGCCAGGGGTATCCAGGAAGACGATCCGGCGGCCGTCCTTGACGATCTCGCTGGCGCCGATGTGCTGGGTGATCCCGCCCGCCTCACCGGCGGCCACGGCCGTCGTGCGCAGGGCATCGAGGAGGCTCGTCTTGCCGTGGTCGACATGGCCCATCACGGTCACGATCGGGGCCCGGGTCTCGAGCAGGGCCGGATCGTCCTGCTCGAACAGGACTTCCTTGGTCGCCTCGGCCACCGGCTCGTCACCGGCCGGGGTCGCGGCCGGGCTGCTGGGGGCGACGACCTCGGCGACCTCGAAGCCGAGCTCACCGGCCACGAGCGAGGCCGTGTCCCGGTCGATCAGCTGGTTGATCGTGGCGAAGATGCCACTCTTGATCAGCTCGCGGATCACGTCCGCGGCGTTCACGTCGAGCAGCTCAGCGAGCTCCTTGACCGTGATCGTCGTCGGCAGCTCGATTGCCCCACGCTCGCGCGGGTCGAGAACCTGGACCCCACCCTGGCCCACGCCGCCATCGCGGCGCGGGGGCTTGCGTGGACCGCGGCGACCGCGGGTCCCGCTTCTACTCCTTGCCACGATCGTCTCCTTCGTCATGTCGCACTGGTTCGACCGGCTGGCCGCCGGCCTGATTCATCAATTCAGCTCGCTCCGGCCCGCTGATCGGACGGCCGAAGGCCCGGGCCAAGCCGCCCTTGGCGAGCGCCTGCTCGCGGCACGGCCCGCTGGCACAGACATACGCTCCTCGGCCGGCCAGGCGGCCGGTCGGATCCTCGACGATCAGGCCGGTCGGCGTGCGCACGATTCGGATCAGCTCGCGCTTCGGGCGCGTCGTCCGGCAGGCGACGCAGGTCCGGGCGGGAACCGGGCGCGGCTGGGCTGGGCGAGACTGGAGCGCTGCCCCTGCCCCGCCTACGACGCCACCTCGTCGGTGAACCTTCTTGGCTCGCGGCTTGGCTGGGGCCTTCGTCGCGGCGGGCGCCTTGGCAGCCGCCTTGACGACTGGCTTGGCGGGTGCCTTGGCCACGGACTGAGGCTTGGCCTCGGCCTTGCCTACAGCCTTGGCTTTCGGCTCGGCCTTGGCTTTCGGCTCAGCCTTGGCCTTCGGCTCGGCCTTGGCTTTCCGGCTTGGCCTTGGCCTCCGGCTTGGGCTCGGTCGTCTCGGCTACGGCCACCTTGGACTTGGCCGCGGTCTTGGCGGCTGTCTTGGGCTTGGGCTTGGCGGCCGCCTCGGCCTCGCCATCGGCCTCGGCTGGGCCCGCGGCCGCGACCGCTTCGGTCGGCGCTTCGGCCTGGTTGGCGGCTTCCTCGGCGACCCTGGCGGCCTCGGCCACGCTCACGTCGCTCCGGATGTCGATCCGCCAGCCCGACAGCTTGGCCGCGAGGCGGGCATTCTGGCCTTCCCGGCCGATGGCCAGGGAGAGCATCCGCTCGGGCACCGTCACGCTGGCAATCCGATGCTCCTCGTCGATCTGGACGTCGAGGACCTGGGCCGGGCTGAGGGCGTTGGCCACGAAAATCGCCGGATCGTCGTTCCACGGGATCACGTCGATCTTCTCGCCGGCCAGCTCGGCCACGACCGCCTGGACACGGGCGCCACGCTGGCCGACCGTCGCCCCGACTGGATCGAGGCCTTCCTGGCGGCTCCAGACGGCCACCTTCGAGCGGCTGCCCGCCTCGCGGGCGATCGCCTTGATCTCGACCGTGCCGTTGTGGATCTCAGGCACCTCGAGCTCGAACAGGCGGCGCAGGAAGTTCTTGTGCGACCGGCTGATGAACAGCTGCGGTCCGCGCAGGCCGCGCCGGACCTCGAGGACCAGGGCCTTGACGTTCTGCCCGATCCGGTAGTGCTCGAGGGGCGACTGCTCGGTCGTCGCCAGGATTGCCTCGGCCCGGGCAACGCCGCCCTGGCCGACGAGCTCGAGAATGATCGCCCGGGGCTCGATCCGATTGACCGAGCCGGTGATCAGCTCACCCTCGCGGCTGGCGAACTGGTCGAAGGCGACGTCTCGCTCGGCCTCGCGCAAGCGCTGCAGGACCACCTGCTTGGCGGTCTGGGCATGAATTCGTCCGAATGAATTGGGGTCCATCTCCTCGATCTCGACCAGGTCTCCCAGGACGGCATCCGGGCTGAAAGCCTTGGCCTCGTCCAGGCTGAACTCGGTCAGCGGGTCGACGATCTCGCCGACCGCGACCTTGGCCCGGAACACCCGGATCCGACCCGTCTCGCCGTCGATCCGGACGCAGACGTCCTCGTCGCCCGGCTGGCGCCGGTAGGCCGACTGGATCGCGTCCTCGACGGTGTGGATCAGCTGATCCCGGGGAACCTGCTTCTCGGCATTGAGCTGGAGCAGCGCAGTGACGAAGTCACAATTCATGGTGCTCCTCCCGTCACGTGTGCCGTTTGCCGGCCAATTCCGTCTTGCCCAGCCGCCAAAAAAAACGTGGGGGGTCACCCACGTTTCGGTCGAGCGGCCGGTGAAGTTGAGACGAAGTATACACCGGAGCTCCCCAAGCGTCGATCAGGCGTGTTCAGGCTGGGCTGGGGACGGCCTCCGGATAGCGCCGCTCGACGTAGGCATCGAGGATGCGCTTGAACTCTTCGACGATCGCGTCGCCGCGCAGGGTCCGATCCAGCTGGCCGTCGATGAAGACCGGGGCGACGGGCTCCTCGAACGTGCCCGGCAGGCTGATCCCGATGTCGGCGTGCTTGCTCTCGCCCGGCCCGTTGACCACGCAGCCCATGACCGCGACGCGCATCTCCTCGACCCCGGGGTGATGCTCGGCCCAGGCCGGCATCTGCTCCTTGAGATAGGCCTGGATCTCCTGGGCCATGACCTGGAAGAAGCTCGACGTGGTCCGGCCGCAGCCCGGGCAGGCACTGACCTGGGGCAGGAAGCTGCGCAGGCCGAGCGACTGGAGGACCTGCTGGGCGACCTCGACCTCGAGCTCCCGATCGGCCCCGGGCTCCGGCGTCAGCGACACCCGGATCGTGTCCCCGATGCCCTCGTTGAGGAGCACGGCCAGGCCGGCCGTCGAGGCCACGATCCCCTTCATGCCCATGCCCGCCTCGGTCAGGCCGAGATGGAGCGGATAGTCGGACAGCGGCGCCAGCCGGCGGTAGACATCGACCAGGTCGCGCACACCCGAGACCTTGGCGCTGATGATGATCCGGTCGTGGCCGAGGCCGGTCGATTCGGCCAGCTCCGCCGAGCGCATGGCCGAGGCGATCATTGCGTCGATCATCACGTCGCGCGAGTCGCGCGGCTCGGCCAGGCGGGCGTTGGCCTCCATCAGCTCGGTCAGCAAAGCCTGGTCCAGGGAGCCCCAGTTGACCCCGATCCGGACCGGCTTGTTGTTCTCGATCGCGATCCGAACGATCGTCTGGAAGTGCTCGTCGTGGCGCTTCGCGCCCACGTTGCCCGGGTTGATCCGGTACTTGGCCAGGGCGGCCGCGGTCTCGGGATAGCGTTCGAGCAGGAGATGGCCGTTGTAGTGGAAGTCGCCGATGACCGGCACGTCGACGCCCAGGCCGCGGACCTTGCGCATGATCTCGGGCACCGCCGCGGCGGCCGGCTCGTTGTTGACCGTGATCCGGACCAGCTGGCTGCCGGCGTGGGCCAGCCTGGCGACCTGGATGGCCGTGGCATCGGCGTCGGCGGTGTCGGTGTTGGTCATCGACTGGACGACGATCGGGTGGGCCGAGCCGACGAGGACGCCCCCGACATCAACGCTGACGGCCGCCCGGCGCCTCGGCCGGAGCTGGTCGGGCGAGGTCATTGGGCGACCGAGCCGAGGTTGGTCAGGTCGAAGAACGTGATCCAGGCCAGGAAGACCATGAGCAGCCCGAATCCGGCCAGGTAGGTCAGCTGCTCGGCCCGCACGCTGAACCGGTCGCCCACGATCCGGCGGATGAACAGGAACAGGACCCGGCCGCCGTCGAGCGGCGGGAAGGGCAGGATGTTGACCAGGGCGAGGTTGGCCGACAGGAGGGCGGCGATGTAGAGCAGGTAGACCGGCCCGAGCTGCCAGAAGACGGTGCCCACCTGTTCGGCGATGCCCACCGGCCCGGTCACTGGTGGCCGTTCGGTCGGGTGGTTGACGATCGAGCTGACCAGCTGGCTGAGGCCATTGGCGATCAGGCCGAGGGCGTTGGAGGTCTCCCTTACGCCGGTCTGGAGGGCCGTCCCCAGGTCGTGGCCGATGTAGGCGCCCGTCGGCTTGGCCTGGAGCAACGAGATTCCCAACGGGCCCTCCTGGGCGGTGCCGGCCGCCGTCGCGGCGGCGTTCGCGGCGTCGATCTCGGCCTGCGAGCGGAGGGCCACGGACAGGATCGAGCCCTGGCCGTCGGCGTGGGTCAGGCCCAGGATGACCGTCTGGCCGGCCAGCGTGTAGAAGTCGTCGACGGCGGTCGGGCCGCCGAACGCCTCGTAGACGTGGCCATTGACCGAGTCGATCCGGTCGCCCACGACCAGGCCGGCCTGGGCCGCCGGCGAGCCGGGCTGGACCGCGCCGAACGTGATCCCGATCAGGGGCGTGGCCAGCAGCGAGATCGCGAAGAAGATGGCGAAGGCCAGGACCAGGTTCATGGCCACGCCGGCCACCAGGACGACCACCTTGACGGGCAGGGACGCCCGCACGAACGAGTGGGGATCGTCCGAATCGCCGTCCTCGCCCTCCAGCCGGACGAACCCGCCGATCGGCAGCCAGTTCAAGGTATAGATCGTCTCGCCGCGCTGGGCGAAGATGCGGGCTCGGGGCGGGAAGCCGATCCCGAACTCGTGCACCCGGATCCGGGCGAGACGCGCGGTGAAGAAGTGGCCGCCCTCGTGGATGACCACGATCACGGTCAGGATCACGAAGAAGATCACGACCGTGATCAGGCTCTGGGCGAACGAGCTGAGCGCCTCCATCTAGGCCACCGGTCCGGTCGCGAAGCTGGCCCGGACCTCGGCGTCGAGGGCGATCAGGGCGTCCACGTCGGGCCCCTGGTCGGGACCCTCGCCGAAGCGGGCCACGGCCGTCTCGAGCAGGCGCGGAATATCGACGAACGCGAGGCTGCCGGCCAGGAAGCGCTCGACCGCGACTTCGTCGGCGGCGATCAGGGCAGCCGTTGCCCGCGACCCGATCTGCCCAGCGTCGCGGGCAATCCGGAGCGCCGGGAAGCGGACTTCGTCGGGCGCCTCGAACTCGAGATGTCCAACGCTGAGCAGGTCCGGCGGAGCCGCCGGCGATGGGTGTCGATTGGGGTAGGTCACGGCGTACTGGATCGGAAGGCGCATGTCGGCCGTGCCGATCTGGGCCTTCATGGATCCGTCGACGAAGAGCACGGCCGAGTGGACGACGCTCTGGGGGTGGATGAGCACCTCGATCGCGTCGTAGCCGACATCGTACAGCCAGTGCGCTTCGATCACCTCGAGGCCCTTGTTGGCGAGGGTGGCCGAAATCGATCGTGATCTTCGGGCCCATCTGCCACGTTGGATGGCGCAGGGCCTGGTCCGGGCCGACCGCCGAGAGCTCGGCCGCCGAGCTGGTCCGGAACGGCCCACCCGAGGCGGTCAGGATGAGCCGGCTGACGCTGGCCATGGCCTCGCCCGCCAGGCACTGCCAGATCGCCGAGTGCTCGGAATCGATCGGCCGGAGCCAGGCCAGCGGGCTGGCCGCTGGATCCGAGGGATCGAGCGCGGCTCGGCCGGCGGCCCGACGCCGGGCAAGAGCCATCACGAGATGGCCGCCGGCCACCAGCGTTTCCTTGTTGGCGGTGGCGACGACCTTGCCCGCGTCGAGGGCGGCCAGCGTGGAGCGCAGGCTGACGACCCCGCCTGTGGCCACGATCACGAGGTCCACGTCGGGCCGGCACGCGAGCTCGACCAGGGCGTCCGGGCCGTGAGCCTGGGCCGTGCCGGACGGAAGGTCCAGTCGGATGGGGCCGGCAGGATCCGCCAGGGCCACGATCGCCGGCTCGAATCGGCGGGCCTGCTCCTCGAGCAGTCCGGCCTGGCGGCCGGTTGCGAGGGCCACCACCCGGACCGCGTTGCCCAGGCCGGCCAGCACATCGAGCGCCTGGCGGCCGATCGAGCCGCCCGAGCCGAGGACGGCCACCCGCAGGGGCTGGCCCGAGCTCAACGCAGGAACGTCAGGACGAACAGGGTCATCACCGGGGCGGCCATGAGGAAGGAATCGACCCGATCGAGGACACCCCCATGGCCGGGAATCAGCTCGCTCGAGTTCTTGGCCCCAGCGGCCCGCTTGAGCATCGACTCGGCCAGGTCGCCAGTCTGGGCGGCCAGGCCCACGATCGGGCCGAGGGCCAGGCCGTACAGGACCGGCTGGCCGGCGCACCACAGGCCGACCAGCGCCACCACGGTCGTCGCGATCACCCCGCCGAGCAGCCCGGCGTACGTCTTCGAGGGCGAGATGTGGGTGAGGAACTTCTCGTGACCGATCAGCTCTCCGAAGCGCACCCCGAAGGTCTTGCCGGCGAGGTACGCCCCCGTGTCGTAGGCCCACACGGCCAGGATCAGAATCATGATCCACAGGCGCTCGCTGCCCACCACCGCCAGGGGCGCGCTCGCCGGCAGGAGCGGCGCGGCCGTACCCAGCCGGACGATGAAGGCCAGCAGCCCGACATACAGGGCGCCGAAGACGGTCCCGATCCAGGCGTTCAGGCCGTCGCGGGGATCGGTCCGAGTGAAGGCGCCGGCCGCCGCCAGGAGGATCCCGATGGCGGCCAGGATCGTGCCGCTGCCGGCCAGGACCGTGGGCACGGCCGCGTCGATCACGATCGCCACCGCAATCGCCAGGCCGAGCCAGGGCATCGCCGGGTAGCCGGCCGGCTTGAGCAGCCGGAAGACCTCGATCCCGGCCAGGATCGTCAGGGCGATCACGCCCAGGGTGATCCACCAACCGCCGAGGATCAGGACGAGGACCACCGGCGGCAGGATGAACAGGACGCTCCGGCCACGCTCCTGCATCAGGCCGCCCTACCGGCCAAACCGGCGGAACCGGCTGGCGTAGTCGAGCAGGGCGTCGTCGAAGGCGGCGGCGTCGAAGTCGGGCCACAGCTTCGGGCAGAAATAGAACTCGGCGTAAGCCGCCTGCCAGACCAGGAAGTTGCTGATTCGCTGGTCGCCACCGGTCCGGATCAAGAGGTCCGGGTCGGGCAGGCCAGCCGTGTACAGGTTGTTCGAGAGCTCGACCTCGTCGATCTCGGCCGGCGCGATGCCGCTGGCCACGATCCGCCGGACGGCGTCGACGATCTCGGTCCGGCCGGCGTAGTTGAAGGCGATGTTGAGGAGCAGGCGCTCACCGCCGGCCGTCGCGCTCAGGCCACCGCCGATCGAGCGCTGGGTCGCCTCGGGCAGCTCCTCGAGCCGGCCGAGGAGGCGGATCCGGACGCCCTGCTGGCGAAGCTCCTCGGTCTCGTCCCGGAGGGCACCCTCGAGCAGCGCGAACAGGCCCGTCACCTCTTCATCGGTCCGGGCCCAGTTCTCGCGACTGAACGCGTACAGGGACAGGATCGGGATGCCCCGCCGGACCGCGTGCTTGAGCAGGTCCCGGATCGTCTCGACCCCGGCGGCGTGGCCCTCCAGCTCGGTCAGGTCGCGAGACCGGGCCCAGCGCCGGTTGCCGTCCATGATGATCGCAACGTGGCGAGGGGTTTCCTCAGGCGAGGCCAGCCGGTCGGGCGCCTCCGGCCCGGTCAGGGCCGGCTCGGCCGGCAGGCCTGGACTGGGCGCGTGGGCGATCGGCGGAGCGTCGGTCGGGCGAGCCAGCGGTGTGCGAGCCACCAGGCGGGCCACTAGACCTCCATCACCTCGTGCTCCTTGTGGGTCCCCAGCCGATCGATCTCGCCGATGAACCGGTCGGTCACCTTCTGGAGATGATCGAGCTCGCGATGGGCGGCGTCGCTGCCAAGGCTGCCCTCGCGCTCTTCTTTCTTGAGGCTGTCGCCGGCCTCGCGGCGGTGATTGCGGATCTCGACCCGGGCCTCTTCCATCCGCTTGTGGACGGACTTGACGATGTCGCGCCGGCGTTCTTCGGTCAGGGGCGGGATGTTGAGCCGGACGACCGAGCCGTCGACGTTGGGGGTCAGCCCGATGTCGCTCTTCTGGATCGCCTTCTCGATCGCGCCGAGGACGCTCCGGTCCCACGGCTGGATCACGATCTGGTGGGCCTCCGGGACGCTGATCCCGGCAATCTGGTTGAGCGGCGTGGGCGTGCCGTAGTACTCGACGACCAGCCGCTCGACCAGCGAGGTCGAGGCGCGGCCCGTGCGCAGGCCCTGGAAGTCGCGCTCCATGATCTCGACCGAGCGGCTCATCTTGCCCTCGATCGCGCTGATCACCTCGTCGCTCATTCGGACCTCCCGGCTGAGATGACCGTGCCGATGGCCTCGCCCTGGGCCACGCGCACGATCTTGTCGGGCTGGTTCAGGTCGAACACGACGATCGGCAGGTCGTTCTCCATGCACAGCGAGACTGCCGCGGCATCCATGACCTTGAGCTGGTCCCGGAGCAGGTCGGCGTACACGAGCTCAGCGTAGCGCCGTGCTTCGGGGTGCGTCAGTGGGTCGGCGTCGTAGACGCCGTCGACTTTGGTCGCCTTGAGCAGGACTTCGGCCTCGATCTCGATGGCGCGCAGGGCGGCCGCGGAGTCGGTGGTGAAGTAGGGATTGCCGGTGCCGGCCACGAAGATCGCCACGCGACCCTTCTCGAGGTGGCGGACCGCGCGCCGCCGGATGTAGGGCTCGGCGATCTCGTTCATGCCGATCGCGCTCATCACCCGGGTCGGCAGGCCGGTCTTCTCGAGCGCGTCCTGGAGGGCGAGGCCGTTCATCACCGTGGCCAGCATCCCGATGTAGTCGCCGGTTGCCCGGTCCATGCCCCGGGCGGAGGCCGCCAGGCCGCGGAAGATGTTGCCGCCGCCGACGACGATCCCGATCTGGACCCCGAGCGCCTTGACCTGCGCGATCTGGCGGGCGATCGTCATGCAGAACTCGGGGTCGACCCCGTACTGGCGATCCCCGAGCAGGGCCTCACCGGACAGCTTGAGCAGGATCCGCTCGTAGCGGACCGGCCCGGTCCGGGCCGACGCCGTCCGTGCGGCGGAGCCGGAGCTCGCTCACCGGCCCTCACCGAGCTCGTAGCGGACGAAACGCCGGACCTGGATGTTCTCGCCGATCGTGGCGATCGCGTCGACGATCAGCTCGCGGACCGAGCTGTCGGTGTCGCGGAAGGGCTGGTCGAGGAGGCAGACGTCCTTGAACCACTTCTTGAGCTGGCCGTCGACGATCTGCTCGCGGATCGCCTCGGGCTTCTTCTGGACGGACTCGTCGGCCAGCAGCTCCGCCTTCTTCTCGGCGAGGACGTCGGCCGGGATCCCGTCGAGCGTCGACGTACTGCGGGGTTCATGCCGGCGACCTGGATGGCCAGGTCCCGGACGAGCTTCTGGAAGTGGTCGGTCCGGGCGACGAAGTCCGTCTCGCAATTGACCTCGATCAGGACGCCGATCCGGCCGCCGGTGTGGATGTAGCTGCCGATGAGGCCCTCGCGAGCTTCCCGGCCGGACTTCTTGGCGGCCGCGGCCTGGCCCCGTTCGCGGAGAAGGGCGACCGCCTTGTCGATGTCCCGCCGGTCTCCTCGAGCGCCCGCTTGCAATCCATGAAGCCGGCGCCCGTGAGCTCGCGGAGCTCCTTGACTGCGCTCGCCGAAATGTCCGCCATGCCTGAACCTGCTCCTCTTCCCTGTTCCGCAGCCACCCTGGCGGCTGCATCGATCGTTGGTCGTTGACCGCGGTCAGCGGGCCTCGGGTCAGCTGCCCGTGGACACCTCGGCCGCCGGCGCGACTGCCCCAGGACGTCGTCCGTCTCGGCCTTCTCGCTCGCTTCGCGGGCCAGCTCGGCGGCAATCTCGTCGGGGGTTGCCTCGGCCGGCGGCTCGGGGATCGCGGCGGCTGCGGCCGCCTGCGCCCCGGACGGCCGGCAGGAGATCGTCCTCGTCGGGCGAGAAGATCAGGGCCGCGCCGCCGGCGAGGGCCGCGACGAGCTCGTCGGAGGCGGCCTCGGACTCCTCGGTCGAGACATCGGGCTGCTCGATCTCGGGCTCCGGCTCGACCGCCGCGCGCGAGGCGCGCTCGCGCATGCCTTCGATCGCCGCATCGGCAACCATCGAGCACAGCAGGCGGATCGCCCGGATCGCGTCGTCGTTGGCGGGCACGACGTAGGTCAGCTCGTCGGGGTCGACGTTCGTGTCGCCCGTCCCGATCAGCGGGATCTCGAGCTTGTTGGCCTCGGTCACGGCGATCCGCTCGCGATGCGGGTCGACGATGAAGATCAGGCCGGGCAGGCGCTTCATCTTGCGGATTCCGCCGAGCGTGCCGGTGAGCTTGGTCAGCTCCTCCTGGAGCTTGGCCGCTTCCTTCTTCGGCATCCGCTCGAAGTCGCCGTTGTGCTGGCGCGCCTCGAGCTGCTCCATCAGGGCGATCCGCTTCTTGATCGTCGTGAAGTTGGTCAGCATGCCGCCCAGCCAGCGCTTGTTGATGTAGGGCTGGTTGGAGCGGGCTGCCTCCTGGGCGACCGGCTCCTGGGCCTGCTTCTTGGTGCCGACGAGGAGGACCTGGTCGCCCCGGCCGACGGTCTCGCGGACGGCAGCCAGCGCGACTTCGAGGCCCTTCACGGTCTGGGCCAGGTCGATGATGTGGATGCCGTTGCGCTCCGCGAAGATGTACGGCTTCATCTTCGGATTCCAGCGGCGAGTCTGGTGTCCGAAATGGACTCCGGCCTCGAGCAGCTGGCGCATCGAGATCGTCGGCACGGTGTGCAAGGACCTCCTGTTCGGTTCGTCCTCCGCGGACCTGCCTCGCCGGGAACCTGGTCATTGACCCGGCACCGCCCCGGCTGGAACGGTCACGCGTGTGAGCTCCACTCCGTCGAGCGGGCAGTTCGTCGGCCTTTGGGCCGCGCCGGAGTCTAGCACAGGGTCGCCGGCGCCGGGCGGGCTCTGCCCGCGCGGCTGCTGCATCCGCCCGCGCTGGCTGCTGCTTGCGCCTGGACGGTGCTCGGGGCGCGACAAAAGTGCTTTTCAGCCGCGATGTTGATTCCCACGGGACAAAACCGCGTTTTCAGCCAGTCCAGGCGCCGGCGCGGCCGCCCTGAACCTCAGACTTATCCCGAGCCAAGCTCGCACCGGGATGAGTTCGCGAGCCGGGCCGCTTCATGGGCGCCGGTTGGCGCGCCAAAGGCCGGTTTTGTCGCGCGGGGCGAACCAGTCGCCGCCGTGGGCGCGTCGGGCGTCGGCCTTGGGCCCACGGGCGAACCAGTCGCCGCCGTTCGGGCGCGGCCTGGGCCACCGGGCAGCCGCCGCTCAGCCGCGACGCGGCCGGGCTAGGAGGCCAGGGCGTCTCGATGGTGCCGAACGCGCATCGGTCCATCTCGTTCGCCGGGCTCGACGACGACCAGGTCGATTCGGACCGGGAGACGCGGCACGATCGTGCCGTCGGTGCAGCGTGGTCAGCTCGTGAAGGCGGCCGGCGGCGGCCCGCAGGTGGGCCCGCTTGCGCCAGTCGAATGTTTCCTCGCCAAGGCCGAAGGAGCGGCTGGCTCGCCAGCGGACCTCGACGATGACCAGGGCGGGCGGCGCGCCGGGATCGAGGCGAGGATGTCGACTTCGTTCCGGCCGAAGCGGAGGTTGCGTCCAAGGATCATCCAGCCGGCTGCACCGAGCTGATCGCGGACCAGCGACTCGGCCCGGTCCCCGAGGACCTGGGCCGGGGTTCGGACGGCAAGCTTCATCTCGGACATGCTCGGAATCGTGACCGTTGGCAGTAATCGCAGGCCCACCAGCCGGCCACCCCAGGCGGCACCTTCGACTCACCCGCGGTCCACCGGCCACCATCGAGCGAGCTAGCATCGACCGATGGAATCGACGGCGCAGTTCCCCGACGTGTCCGAGAAATCCGGCCTGTACGAGTCCTTCTTCGTTCGGGCCGTCTCGCCCGATGAGCCGGTCGGGATCTGGATTCGATACACGGTCCAGAAGGCGCCGAACGAGCAGCCGGCCGGATCGGTCTGGTGCACGATCTTCGACGGCCGGCTCGGGAAGCCGTACATGCACCGGGTGACCACGGACGAGCTGAGCGCCCCGACGGGCGGCTGGCTGGCCATCGGAACGTCCTCGATCCGGGCGGGCACGGCCGATGGCAGCAGCGGCGATGCCCGCTGGTCGCTGCGCTTCCACCCGCTCGCGCCAGACCTCCACCACCTCCGGCCAGAGTGGCTCTACCGCGCGCCCGTACCCCGGACGAAGCTGACCAGCCCCGCCCCGATCGCCAGCTTCGACGGCAGGGTGAGCCTGGCCGGGCGCGACCCGATCGAGCTGACGGCCTGGCCCGGGATGGTTGGCCACAACTGGGGCACGGAGCACGCCGAACGCTGGATCTGGCTGAGCGGGCTCGGCTTCGAGCAGGACCCGACGGCCTGGCTCGACGTCGCCATCGGCCGTCTCCGGATCGGGCCGTGGCTCAGCCCGTGGATCGCCAATGGGGCCGTTGCATTTGGCGGTCGGCGCTACCGCCTGGGTGGTCTCGGGGCTCGGGGCCTGCGCGTCGCCGAGACGAGCTCAGGCTGCGAGGTCCAAATTCCGGGCACGCGCGGACGCCGTCTCCACCTGCGGGCCACTGTTCCCGAGCATTCGGCGGCCCAGTGGCGCTATGTCGACCCGGCTGCCGTTGGAAGCCAGGTTGGCCACGAAGTGATGAACTGCTCGATCGCCGGTCTCGACCTCGACGTCCGGGTACCCGGCGCCACCGAGCCGGTCCGTCTCAGGACCGACCATGGCGGCACCTACGAGCTCGGCTCGCTCTAGTCCGAGCCAGCCACCCAGCCGTCAGGCGGGCAACGAGAGCGACCCGACGGCCGACTCGAACTCCTCGCTGAATCGCAGTCCGGCTCGGCCAGGTCGGCGGCCATGACCGGGACGGCTAAAGCCGCCACCGGTGGGCAGCCCGTCCAGGCCGAGAGCCTCCTCGCCGAACAGGTCGAGCGTCTCCTGGTCGCCGGCCAGCGTGCGCTGCAGCGCCAGGAAGCTGCGCCGGTGGAACGGGGTCAGGCCCAGCTCGCGGATCGCCGTTCGGTGCTCGAGCGTGGCATAGCCCTGGTTGCGCTCCCAGCCGTAGCCGGGGTAGCGCAGCGCGGAGCAGGGCTCATCATCCGGTCGCGGACGACCTTGGCGACGACCGACGCGGCCGCGATCGAGTAGACCTTGGCGTCGCCCTTGACGATCGCGGAGTAGGGCCCGACGGCGGCCTCGAACTCGGCGATCCGGTTCCCGTCGACCAGGACGTGGTCGTGCTCCCCCACCCGGCTGATCGCCCGGCGCATCGCCAGGTGGGTGGCGTGGTAGATGTTGAGCCGGTCGATCTCGGTGACCGAAGCCGCTCCAACGCCGATCGCCCAGGCCCGCCGGCGGATGATCGGGGCCAGCCGCTCGCGCTGGGCGGCCGAGAGGGTCTTCGAGTCGCGCACGCCGGGAATCCGGCGGCAGTTGGGCCGCATGATCACGGCGGCCGCGACCACGGCTCCACAGGTTGGGGCGACGCCGACCTCGTCCACGCCGACGACCCGTTCGAAGCCGTCGCGCCAGTACTTGCGCTCGAACCGAAGGGTCGGAACCTGGCTGCACCATGCGGCCCAGAGTCTGAGGGGGTGAGCGCGGGGACGCTCTCGCAGCGTGGCGGCCTTGCCGACCCGGTCGCGCAGGAAGTACAGCTGGGCGCGCCGGACCTGCTGGTGGCGGAGCACCTCGATCCTGTCGATCCGGGGGCTGTTGATCTTGAACGTGCGCTCGACGCCGACTCCGCTGGCGATTCGGCGGACCGTGATCGAGCGGGTGACCCCGCCGCCGCGCAGGCGCATGACGTCGCCCTCGAAGACCTGGATCCGCTCGCGGCTGCCCTCGACAACCTTGGCATGGACCTTGACCCGGTCGCCCGGGGCGAGCTGCCGGCAGATCGGTGCGAATGTGCTCCTGGACGATCTCGTCGAGTACGGTCACTGCGGTTTCCTTGCGTCGTTCTTGGCGCAGCGTCGCTGCGCGAGGATGGCATCGGGGATGGGCCGTACCGACGACCGACGGCGCAGTGTAGCACGACCCGCGGCGCTACTCGGCCGGATCCACCTGGCGCGAGGCCCCGGCGTCGCGGACGATCTCGTCGAGGAGCGCTGGTCCTCGAGCCCGAGCATGCGCCCGGCGAGCAGGTCCGGCCGCCGCTCGAGGGTTCGCCGGAGTGCCTCGCGCCGGCGCCAGCGACGAACCGCGCCGTGATCTCCACTCGAGAGGATCGCCGGCACCGACGCTCCCTCGAATTCGGCCGGGCGGGTGTACTGGGGGTATTCGAGGATCCCGTCCGCGAACGACTCCTCGTCGGTCGAGGCGGCATCGATCGCGCCGGGCAGGAGCCGGATCAGGGCGTCGATCACGACCAGGGCCGGCAGCTCGCCGCCGGTCAGGACGTAGTCGCCGATCGACAGCTCGAGGTCGACCATCGCCCGGATCCGCTCGTCGAAGCCTTCATAGCGCGGGCACACGAGGACAGGTGGGTGCGTTGGGCGAGGTCGGCGGCCCGGGCCTGGCTGAAGACCTCGCCGGCCGGATCGAGCAGGATCACGAGTCGAAATCCGCGCGGCGCAGGCTCGGCCAGCGCCGCCGCGACGGGCTCGGGCCGGAAGATCATCCCGGCCCCGCCGCCGTAGGGCGTGTCGTCGACCGACCGATGCCGGCCGAGGCCCCAGTCGCGCAGGTCATGGACCTGGATCGACGACCAGGCCGCGCTCCTGGATCCGGCCCGGAATGCTGTCCGAGAGCGGGCCGGCCAGCATCGCCGGGAAGAGGCTGATGACGTCGATCTCGAGGGCCATCGTCGCTCAGGCCGTCGGCTCGGGATCGGCCTCAGGATTGGTGTCAGCGGCGGCTCCAGGAGCGGCTGGAGCGGCGGCGTTCGCAGCGCCCGCGTTGGCGGCGGCTCGGGCGGCGTCGCCCTTGCGCGGCCGCGGCGCCCGGTAGGGCTTGGGCGGCCGGACCGGCGGCAGGTCGAGGGCGCCTCGCGTCCACGGCCAGGGCCCGGCTCCGCGGATCGAGCGAGACGACGAAGTCGCGCACGGCCGGGACGTCGAACTCGCCGCGTGGCCCGCGGACGACGTACGACGTCGTTCTCGGCGACCCGGTAGATGTCGACGACCGTGCCCAGGTCCTCGCCGTCTCGGCTGACGACCGGCAGGCCGACGATCTCGTGCCACAGCCACGATCGGCCTTCGGCGTCCGCGGCCGGCGGTCGTCCGCCGGCACGCGCGCCTCGAGGTAGGCGCCCCGGAACGCCTCGGCGGCCTGGTCCGGTCGGTGGCTTCGGCCAGGCGAATGCGCCAGCCCGGGCCGTCGGCGATCGGCACGCCGTCGATCACCGTGAGCGGCCGGTCAGCTGCCCTCGCGGAAGAGGTCGCGCCGCGCTTGAAGCGCGCCTCGGGCCGGTCGGTCAGGACCTCGACCCGGAGGGCGCCGTTGAGGCCGTGGACGCCGCGGACGAGGGCGACGACGAGGCGCTGGGGTTCGACCGTCAGACGATCTCGAGGGAGATCGGCTCGCCGTCGCGCGCCGCGCGAACCTTGAGCAGGGTCCGCAGGGCCTTGGCGACGCTGCCGTTCCGGCCGATCACCTTGCCCATGTCGTCTTCGGCGACGTGCAGCTCGAGGACGACGCCGTCGCGATCCCGAACCTCCTCGACGGTCACCAGGTCGGGCTGGTCGACCAGCGACTTGGCCACGTACTCGACGAGCTCCTTGGCAGCCATCGTGCTACTTCCCCGCCGGCAGGATGCCGGCTGAGCGGAAGAGGCGGGCCACGGTGTCCGACGGCTGGGCGCCCTGGGAGAGCCACTTCTTGGCCCGCTCGGCGTCGATCTTCAGCTCGATCGGGTCGGTCCGTGGGTTGTAGTGCCCGATCGTCTCGAGCGAGCGGCTGTCCCGCGCGCTGCGCGAGTCGGCAACGACCAGCCGATAGGTCGGCTGCTTGGTGGCGCCCACCCGGGTGAGCCTGATGCGAACGGCCATGGGCCTGCACCCTCCTCTAGAACGATCGGTGGGCGCCGCGGGGACGGCACCCCGCGTGATTGGACTCGAAGAAACAGCGTCAGCTCACTTGAGCACGAGCACGAAACGCCGCGGTCGAGATGTCGCTGCCGAGGGATCTGCGACAAGGCGACGCTCTGGATCGGCTCCAAGGAACGGCTTGACGTCGGAAGCATAGGCGGCCAATCCGGGCGAGCCCGCGGCCAGCGATTCGAGGCCGGTCCGCAGGGCGTCACGTCGACGTAGGCCTGGCCGGCGTTGCTCGTGCCGGCCATGCCCGATCGCCCGCTGGTAGGCGGGCTGGTCGGCGAGCGAGCTGCCCGCCTTCGTGTCGAGGACGGACTTCACGAAGCCATCACCGATCCCGGCGATGACCAGGTTGTCGGACAGGCTGAAGGCGATCGAATACTCGCCGGCAGCCGGTCAGTCCGGCCGACTTGACCAGGTTGATCGTGTGCCCGTTGTAGGTCTCCGAGCTGAGCGCGATGCCGGCCTGGCCGCCGCCGAGGCGTGGCCAGGATCTTGAGCGCGGTCAAGAGGTCGGCCGAGGCGGTCGGATCGTTGGTCTGGGCGACCATGCCGCCGCTGAAGCCGTCCTTGCCGGACAGCACGACGGCATCGGCGTCGCCGAGCCAGCCGATCGCCTTGTCGACCCCGCCGACGTATTTGAGCGATGTCGTCGACCTGGGCGGCAGTCGGTCCACCGGGCGTCTTCTCGACTGCGGTCAGGCCGGACTTGATCATGCTGCCGACGTCGTGGAGCTCGTACTGGGCGACGGTGTTCGAGGGCAGGCTGGCGGCGCGAGCGTGCCGACCCGGTTCTGGCCGGGCGTGACCCCGGCGACCTTGACCGTCGGCAGGGCCTCATCGAGGACCAGGTGGTCGGACTCGGCTCGGACGCGCATGGCCAGCCAGCCGGGCAGGCTCGCGGGTCGAAGCTGGGCAGCGGCCAGGGCCGGCGCCGGGGCGGTCCCGCCCGAGGCGGCACCGACTTGCGAGAGCATCTGCGCCTCGGCGCTGGTGAGCAGCTTGAGGTAGCCCTTCAGGTCGATGTAAACGCGTGCCCAGCGAGTCGCCGTCGAGGGCCGCCGAGGCCGCCTTGAACGAAGCGTCACCGGCCAGGGCTCGCTCGGCCCGCGGCTGATCGCGGCCTTCACGGTGTCGATCGAGCCGGCCAGCAGGACGGACCCGTCGAGCCCCCAGGCGATCTTGGAGCTCGAACCGGCGGCCGCAGCGGACCATCGGTCAGGTCGACTCCGCCGGCTGTCTCGTGGGTGGCACCCGCCGGCGCAATCGACTTCAGCCAGGTGGCCGCAGCGGCGCTGTCCCGGACCGAGGCCACGAGCAGGACGGCCGGCGAGGATGCATCGCCGCTTCGACGGACACGCCCAGCTGGCCGCTGAACCAGGGCTTGATCTCGGTCGAGAAGTCGTGCTTGCTGTTGGTCAGCCGCTGGACCAGCTTGTTGAGCCCGTCGTCGGCCTTGGCATCGAAATTGGTCTGGTCGGCGAAGCCCGGGAAGTTCGACAGGAAGGCCAGCAGGTTGGCCCGCTGGTCGCCGGGCATGTCGGCCCGCAACTCGGCATAGGCGACGGCATCGGCCGGCGCCCAGGCCACGACCGCCGAGGTCGACGATCGCCGGCCAGGGCGGCGAAGCTGAGGCGCTGGCGGCCAGGACGACAACCGCGAAGACGGCGGCGAAGGCCCAGCGCAGGCGGCGCGCCCGACGGGGCGGAGCGACCGGGCCATTGCCCGGCGGCCCCTCGAGCACTTCGACGGCGGTGGTTGGCACGGCCTCGGTGGTCGGCTCGAGGACTCCTGGTCGCCAGCGGTTCGGTCATCGTGATTACCCCCTGTTCCTAACGGCGCCCGAGCAAGCCAGCGGCAGCAGCCCGCTTGCCCGCTCCGCCCGAGAATTGCTTCATCATTTTCTGCATCTCGGCGAACTGCTTGACCAGCCGATTGACGTCGGTCAAGGTCGTTCCCGAGCCGGTCGCGATCCGCCGCCGGCGGGCCGCATTGAGAACATTCGTGTCGCGCCGCTCACGCGGCGTCATCGACCGGATGATGGCCTCGGTCCGGCGCAGCTCGCCCCGATTGACCGCATCCTCGGCCTGCTTGGCCATCCCACCCATGCCCGGGAGCATCCCCACGAGCTGGCTCAGCCCGCCCATCTTCTGGACCTGCTGGAGCTGGTCGAGGAAGTCATCGAGGGTGAACTGCGACTTGCGCAGCTTCTCCTCGAGCTTGGAGGCCTGGCCGGCGTCGAAGGTCTCCTGGGCCCGCTCGACCAGGGTCAGCACGTCGCCCATGCCCAGGATCCGGCCGGCCAGGCGGTCGGGGTGGAAGACCTCGAGGGCATCGGTCTTCTCGCCGGTCCCCAGGAACTTCACCGGCAGCCCGGTCACGGCGCTGATCGACAGGGCCGCACCACCCCGGGCGTCGCCGTCGATCTTGGTCAGGATGAGACCGGTCACCGGCACGACGGCGGCGAACGCCTGGGCTACCGCGACCGCTTCCTGGCCGGTCATGGCGTCCACGACCAGCAGGGTCTCGACCGGATGGATCGCCGCATTGAGCCCGGCGATCTCGGCCATCAGGGCCTCGTCCACGGTCAGCCGGCCGGCGGTGTCGAGGATGACCACGTCGCGAGCCGTCCGGCGAGCGGCCTCGATGCCGCCCTGGGCAATGGCCAGCACGGTGGTTCCGGTCGGGGCGCGGTGGACCGGCACGTCGAGGGCCTTGCCCAGCGTTGCGAGCTGCTCGGCGGCCGCGGGCCGGTAGGGGTCGGCGGCCACGAGCAGGGGTCGCCGGCCGAGCTTGATGCAGGCCCGGGCGAGCTTGGCCGCCGAGGTCGTCTTGCCCGAGCCCTGCAGGCCGACGAGCATCACGACCGCCGGGTTGCCCTGCAGGTGGAACGTCCGATCGCCGGCCGACAGCAGCGCCGGTCAGCTCTTCGTTGACGATCGCCACGACCTGCTGGCCGGCCGTCAGGCTCTCGAGGATGTCCGCCCCGATCGCCCGTTCGCGGACGCGGGCCACGAAGTCACGGACGACCTTGAAGTTGACGTCGGCCTCGAGCAGGGCCAGGCGCACCTCGCGCATGGCAGCGTCGACATCGGCTTCGCTGACCCGGCCGCGACCGGTCAGTGAGCCGAGGGTCTTGCGCAGGCGCTCGCTCAGCGCGTCAAACATGAAGTGGGCGTCTCCGTCGAATCAGACTCGAAGGCAAGGCCCGCACGACCGCCAGGGTCGTCCGGTTGGTGCGCGAGTTCTGACGCACCGAGGTCCGCCGATTGTAGCGCACGCTCCCGCACCCCCAGGAATGACCGCCTGGTACCAGTCCGCCAGTTCATGGTGCCGTGGCGCAACGAGGGACCGGGGCTGGTCGGCGGCCGCGCGCCGATCGTGACGCTCCCGAGACCAAATGGTCTGCACAGCGCGACAAATGGCGCGGAATCGCTGCCTGCCGACCAGTCTTCGCCTCGAGCGACGCCATTTTCGGGGCCAGTCGCGCCGTCTCAAGCGCGACCAGGCGTTACCGCAGCGAGCGTAGGGCACGACGAGGCCTCGGATCCCTTGGATTCGTGCCGTTTGTCGCTTGGGGTGCACCGTTCGGTTCGCGCCGGATCCACAGGATCCCATCGTCTGGCCAAGGGACCGAAGCGTCCCGGAGCGCTCGCAGGAGGGTAGTTGACGAAGCCGGGAACGCGGACCGGATCGTCTCAGGGTGATCACGGACCAAAGCTCGATGGTGCCGTGTCACAGGGAGCACCAGAACGCAGTAGATCCGCCGATCGGTCGGCAGTTCCGAGGACTCGAGCAGTGCCTGTCGTTTCGCGTGCAGCTCACGGACGATCCCTTCGAGGCTCGCCACCCGCGACTCAACCTCGAGGAGGACACAGACGCCAGGTGAGTCGAGACGGAGGTCGATCGATCGGCGGCCCGGCCCCGGCACTGCCGCCTCGACGGTCGCCTGCCGGCGGGGATCTCGCTCCCGTAACAGGCGCTCGATGATCCGCGCCTGGACCGTATCCCTGATGAGCGCCGGCGCACCTTCGTAGGCCGCCAGCCGCAGGTCTGCCCCAAGCACTGCGGCCACGCGAAATCGCGTGCGAAGCGCGACCTCTGGGTTGCCTTCCTCGAGTCGGCTGACCACGGAGCGACTTACGCCTGCGGCCGCGGCGACCGCCGCCTGGGAGACTCCAGTGCGAAGTCGGAAGCTCCGCAACTCATCCGCCAGTCGTGTTGATTGCTGCCGGAGGGCCCGTTCCGCCTCCCGGATGGCGGTGCGATTTTCGGTCCGGGGCGCGACGTGTTTCACGCCTGCACTAGAGCAGGAGGCACTTACCTGGGCGTTACCTCCCGGGCACGGGTCAGGAGTCGGCGAACAGGGCGGCGACGAACGCGTCGGGATCGAACGGCAGGAGGTCGCCGACCTGCTCCCCTACCCCGACGAAACGAACGGGCACGCCCAGGTCGGCCTCGATCGCAAAGACGATGCCGCCCTTGGCCGTCGAGTCGAGCTTGGTCAGGACGATCCCGGTCAGGCCGGTTGCCTCGTGGAACGCGCGCGCCTGGGCCAGGCCGTTCTGGCCGGTCGTCGCGTCGAGCACGAAGAGGACCTCGGGCTGCGCACCGGGCAGACGCTTGTCGATGATCCGGCGGACCTTCGCCAATTCGTCCATCAGATTGACCTTGGTATGGAGCCGGCCGGCCGTATCGGCGATCACCATGTCCGTGTTCCGGGCCACGGCAGCGTCGAGCGCGTCGTACACGACTGCCCCGGGATCGGCCCCGGGCGCGTGCGCGATCATCGTGCTGCCCGAACGGCTGGCCCAGATCCCGAGCTGCTCCATGGCCGCCGCCCGGAAGGTGTCGGCCGCGGCCAGGATCACGCTCAGTCCCTCCGACCGGTAGCGGCTGGCGAGCTTGCCGATTGTGGTCGTCTTGCCGGTCCCGTTGACGCCCACGATCAGCACGACTGCCGGCTGGCCGGCCGCGGCCGGACGTGGTCGCCAGTCAGGGTCGCGCGGGGCCAGCAGCGCCGCGAGCTCGGCCCGAACCGCGGCAAGGTTGCCGTCCGGATCGTGGCGGCGACGGGCGCGGTCGACCACGTCGATCGCCAGGGCTCCGCCGACATCGCCCCCGATCAGGGTTTCCTCGACCTCTTCCCACGACGGGCCGTCAGCGTCCGATCCGCCAAGAAGCCCGCGCAGCCTCGAGACGAACCCGCCCCGGCTCCGGGCAACCCCGCTCTCCAGGCTGCCGGCGGGCTCGCCGGCAACGTCGGGACTCGGCGGGACATAGGTCTCGATCGAAGCGGGCCACCCGGCGATCCCGGCCACGACCGGCTCGGCCGGGGCCGGGGCCGGAGGCGGAGGCGGAGATCGGCCGGCGGCGGTTCGGCCGGTTCGGCCGGCGGCGGTTCGGCCGGCTCGGCAACGGGCGACTCAGCCGACTGGGGCGGCGCAGGATCCTCGAAATCGGCTGGATCCGGCTCCCAGCCCGGCTCCGCCCCGGAGCCTGGGTCAAGGTCAGCGTCGCGCTCTACGTCGCGCTCGGCCTCGATCTCGTCTTTTGGTTTGCGCCGCCAGAACATGTCAGGAGGCGACCGCGGCCTGGTCGGCGATGGCCGTGGCCTCATCCAGGCGCAGGCTGATCACCCGGCTGACCGAGTCGTCACCAACCGTCACGCCATACAGCGCGTCGGCCGCTTCGATCGTGCCCCGGTTGTGGGTGATGACGATGAACTGGGTCGCGCCGGCCAGGGAGCGCAGGGCGTCGGCGAAGCGCCCGATGTTGGCCTCATCCAGGGCCGCGTCGACCTCGTCCAGGACGCAGAACGGGACGGGCCGGACCTCGAGCATGGCGAACAGCAGGGCGACCGCCGTCAGGGCGCGCTCGCCGCCCGAGAGCATCGCCAGCGCCTGGGCCTTCTTGCCCGGCGGGCGGGCCACGATCTCGACGCCGGTGGCCGACAGGTCCTCCGGATCGGTCAGCTCGAGCCGAGCGTACCCGCCGCCGAAGAGCTGCTTGAAGCGGGCGTCGAAGGCGACTTCAAGGTTGCGGAATGTCGTCCTGAACTGCTCCGAGACCATCGCGCTCAGCTCGTCGATCAGGGCCCGGGTCGTGCCGATGGCCGCGCGCAGGTCCGTCTCCTGGGCATCCAGGCGGTCCAGGCGAGCCTTGAGCTCCGCGTACTCCTCGATGGCCAGTGGGTTGGCCGCGCCAAGCTCGTGATAGCGCCGCCGGAGGCTGGCCAGGCGCGAAGGGCTGGGCGTCTCAGCCTCAGGCGCCGTGGCTGCCCAGGCCTCGAGCACGGGCACCGGAATTTGGAGCGGGATTTCGGCCAAAGTTTCCGCCGGGAGCTCCGCCGTCATCTCAGCCAGGACCGATTCGTCGACGACGGTTTGGTCATCCACGTCGAGGGGGCGCAGGCCAAGATCCGGCATGCCAAGAGCCCGCAGGCCAAGCTCGCCCAGTCCGCCGATCTCGACCACCACCTGCTCCCGGATGAGGTCCAGCGCCAGCCGGCTCTCGAGCTCGGCCACCTCGGCCGACCGGCGACGGTCCTCGGCAGCCCGCAGCCGGTCCCGGGCGGCCACGGTGGTCGACTCGGCCGCCGCAAGGAGCACGCGATCGCCGGCGTCGGCGCTGCGCAGCTCGGCCAGGGCCGCGGCCATCAGCTCGGTCCGGCTCTGCGCGGCAGCTACGTCGACCGCCAGCTTGTCACGTTCGAGGAGCACCCCGCCTTCGCGTTCGGCCAGCTCTCGGGCCTGCCGTTCGGCCCGCTCGATCCGCTCCTGGGACATCGCGGCGGCAGCGGTGTCCCGTGCTCGGGCGGCCTCGGCCGTGGCGCGTCCGCGGTCGCGCTCCGCCTGGTCGGCAACGAGCTGATCGCGCCGCGTCCGCAGGTCCGTCACCCGCCGCTGCCAGGTGTCGACGGCGCCGGGCGGCTCCGCGTGCCCCGAGGTCAAATCGACGGCAGGCCCGCCACCGTGCTCGAGCTCGAGGGCGGCCAGCGCGCTGCGCTGCCCGGCCAGCTCGGCCTCGGTCCGATCGGCCGCTGCGTCCTGCCAGGCCGCCTCTCGGGCCAGCCGCTCAAGGCCCCGGGCCGCCACGCGCTCGGCCTCCTCGGCCGTTCGGCGGGCCATCCCAATCCGGGCTTCTTCTGCCCTGGCCGTTTCGAGCCGGGATCGGGCGGCCGATACCCGCTCGGCCGCGGACGCGGCTGCGGCTTGATGCTCGGCTCCAGCCCTCTCGAGGCGCGCCTGCTCCGCCGCAAGCCGCTCGTGCTCGGCCCGCCGATCGAGACTGCCATCGGCCTGGCCGAGCGCGATCGAACGTCCCGCCAGGACGGCCGCGCCATCGCGGACGACGAGCTGCCAGCCCGCCGGGAGGATGGCCTGGAGCTCGAGGGCCGAGGCCAGGTCCGGCGCCCATGCCGTTCGTTCGAGGAGGGAGCGAGCGGCGCCCAGACCGTCGCGCCGGATGGCATCGACGAGCAACCCGCCGCCAAGACCGGCCAGCCGGTCCCGGAACGCCTGGCTGGCCTGATCCTGCCCCGGCCGTCCGCCCGGTCCGGCGGTCTCGCCCTCCAGGACCAGCCAGCCGCGCTCGGCAGCCAGGTCTCCGACCGCGGCCCGCCCGACGACGTAGCCGGCGGCCCGCTCGCCAAGGGCCGCCTCCACGGCAGCCCGGAAGGCCGGATCCACCTGCAGGTCGGCGTCGACCCGCCGGCCACCCACCTTTCGGGCGGCGCGGGCGATTCCCCGGGCCTCCTCGTCGGCTTGGCGCGCGCCGGCCCCCGCCAGCCGGCCCTGGCCCGCCGCGATCGCGGCACCGGATGCGGCGGCTCGCTCGTCCGCCGCGCGCCGGGCACCATCGGCGGCGTCGGCCTCGAGGCGGGCCGCGTCGACCGCCTCGGCGGCGGCCAGCTCCGTCTCGATCGCCCCGCGATGGGCGTCCCGGGCGGCCAGGAGAGCCTGATCCAGCTCGAGCCGCTCCTGGCCGGTCGCAACGGCCCGGCCACGTTCGTCAAGCGCCCGCCGTTCCAGGTCGGACAGGCGACGCCGGGCCAATTCCAGCTCGGCCCCGCGGGCGGCCAGCGCCCGCTCCAGGGCCGCCCGTTCCTGCCCCTCGGCCTGGTGGGCGGCCTGGAGGGCGCCGAGCTCGCGCCGGGCATCTGCGAGGCCCGCCTCAGCCTCCTCGACGGCAGCCTGCAGAGCGTGATCCCGCTCGGGGACGGGCACCGCGAGGGCACGTTGACGGGTGGCCAGCTCGAGCTCGGCCGCCGCTCGCTCCTCGTCGAGCCGAACCCGGTCCCGACCCATGGCATCCAGCTCGGCCGCCTGGCGGGTCGCGGCCATCTCCAGCCCGTTCAGGGCCGACCGGGCCGAATCCAGCGCCTCGCGTCGCTCGGCTTCGAGGGCTGTCCGGCGAGCGAGCCGGGCCGCCACCTCGGCCAGCCCGGCGTCGGCTTCGGCCATCTGGACGCCGGCCCGATCCGCCTCCGTCCTGATGCGCTCGAGGCGCTCCGCCGCGGCCGCCGCGGACCCGGCGGCCTGGTGCCAGCGGGCGTGGGCGCTGGCCAGGAGGGCCTCGACCAGCTCATCGCCGGCGTTCGCCCGGCTGGCCTGCTGCTCGGCCTGGGCGGCCAGCCGGCGCGCCTGCGGCCGGAGCTCGCCCAGGATGTCCTGGACGCGGGCCAGGTTGACCTCGGCCTCGGCCAGCTGCTCCTCGGCCCGCCGGCGGCGGCGCTCGTGGCGGCGCACTCCGGCCACTTCCTCGAACAGCGGCCGGCGCTCCTCCGGCCGAAGGGCCAGGGCCTGGTCAACCATGCCCTGGCCGATGAACAGGAAGGCATTGTCGGCGAGGTGAGCCGCATCGAGCAGCTCGATCAGGTCCTTGAGGCGGACCCGGTTGCGATTGAGCAGGTAGTCATTCTCGCCCGAGCGGTACAGCCGCCGGCCGAGCTCGAGGGCCTGGAAGTCCATCGGCAGGAGGCCGTCCGAATTGTCCAGCACGAGGCTCACGTCGGCCATGCCCAGGGCCGGCCGCTTGTCAGAGCCGGCAAAGATGACGTCCTCGGACTTGCGACTGCGCAGGGCGCGGCCCTGCTCGCCGAGGGCCCAGCGCAAACCGTCGGCCAGGTTGCTCTTGCCCGAGCCGTTGGGCCCAACGACGGCACTGATGCCCGGTCCAAACTCGATTGCCGTCCGGTCGGCGAACGACTTGAAGCCCTGCAGGCGCAGCGTCAGCAGGCGCGCCCCGCTCATTCCGGCGCGCCTGCCTGGGCCGCCGCGAGGCCTTCGAGGGCAGCCACGGCCGCGGCCGTCTCGGCCAGCCGCCGGGAAAGGCCCTTGCCGACCCCGACGATCCGGCCACCCACGCTGACCTCCACCTGGAACTCGCGCTCGTGATCCGGCCCGGCCACGTCCACCAGGCGATAGGCCGGGCGCTCTCCGGTGACCTGCTGGGTATGTTCCTGGAGCCGGCTCTTGGGACTCTTGAGCGCGCCGATCGCGCTGTCATCGGCCAGCTCGGGCGAGGCCACGGACAGGATCCAGTCGCGGGCGGCTTCGAAGCCGAGGTCCAGGAAGACCGCCCCGGCCACCGCCTCGAAGGCCGAGGCCAGGAGGGAGGGCCGGCGCCGGCCGCCTCGCTGCGACTCGCCCTCGCCCAGGAGGAGCCAGGCGCCGAGCTCGAGTCGATCGGCCAACCGGGCCAGCCCCGTGGTGCTCACGATCGACGCCCGGCGGGCCGAGAGGAGACCCTCGTCGTCCTCGGGCCAGCGCAGGTAGAGGGCCTCTGAGACCACCAGGGACACGACGGCATCGCCCAGGAATTCAAGCCGCTCGTTGTGGCCGCCCGTCTGGCCGCGGTGCTCGTGCTGGTAGCTGCTGTGGATGAGGGCCCGGCCGAACAGCTCGGGGTCGCGAATTGGCAGACCCAGCTGTGCGGCAAAGGCGGTGGCCGACGGCATCGGGGGCGGGGCCCGGCGTGGTGGCAGGACCAGGCAGGCCCGCCGGTCAACCCCTAGGAGGTGCGCTCGTCGATGTACTCGACCGCGTCGCCAACGGTCCGGATCCGCTCGGCGTCTTCGTCGGAGATCTCGGTGCCGAACTCCTCTTCGAGGCTCATGATCAGCTCGACCAGGTCGAGCGAATTGGCATTCAGGTCATCGACGAACGACGCCTCAGGCTTGACATCTGCCTCGTCGACGCCGAGCTGTTCGACGACGATCTTCTTCAGGCGATCGTAGGTAGTGGCCACAGAGTCCTCCTGCATCACCCGGCCGGAATGCCGGCATCATCATCTGCGGGTTGGTCGGCCGCTTCATCGGCTGACGCTGCCGCGTCTCGCGTGAGCCGCCCGAGGACGCCGTTCATCAGGCGTCGCGCCGGGTCTCCACTGTAGATCCGTGCCAGCTCGACCCATTCGGCGATCGCAACTCGGGCCGGCGTCGCCGGGGAGTGTAGCACCTCGCCGAGGGCGGTTTGCAGCAAGGCGCGGTCGATTCGGGCGAGCTGGACGACCGGGTATTGGGGCGCCAGCTGGCCGATTTGCGGTCGATTGCGTCGCGGTCGGCGATCGTCTCGGACACGAGCAGGCGGGCGAAGGCCGCGGTCTCCCGATCGCCCTCCGACTCGGCCAGGTGGCGCTCCAGGACAGCCTCGGCCGTGTGCTGGCCGAAGTCGGCCTCGAAGATCGAAACGAGGGCCAGGCGCCGGCCCTGCCGGCGCGAGCGGATGTGCTCGCTGCCCGGGCGGGCCACGGGCGCGGCCATCGTCTTCAGGCGCCCAGGCTGTCGGCGGCCGGGAGCGCTCCGTCGGGTTCGGATGCGGCGGGCTCGACGTGCCGCCGCGGCGCGCCCTCGAACGTCTCGGCGATCAGGGTCGGGATGCCCGCCCGGGCCGCCGCCGCGCCGACGGCAACGGCGTAGGAGATCATCCTGCGCTTGGCCCGCCCGTGGGTGATGATCACCGTCCCGCGCACGCCCAGAAGGGGCGATCCGCCGGACATCTCATAGTCGAAGATCTTGCGGATCCGGCGGATTCCGGGCCGCATCAGCAGGTAGGCCGGGGGCCCGAACGGCTTGCGCTCGAATTCCTGGCGGAGCAAGCCGAAGATGAACTGGGACAGGCCCTCGAAGAACTTGATCACGACGTTGCCCACGACAGCGTCGCACACGACCACGTCGGCCATGTGCTTGACCAGGTCCTTGCCCTCGACGTTGCCCACGAAGTTGAGGCTTGACGCCTGGAGCAGCTCGGTCGCCCGTTGGATCCGGGCGTCCCCTTTGCCGGTCTCTTCGCCGATCGAGAGGAGAGCGACTCGAGGCCGCTCGACCCCCAGGACCCGCTCGGCGAAGAGGGAGCCCATCGCCGCGAACTGGTAGAGCTGCTCGCCGGTCGAGTTGGTCGTGGCCCCGATGTCGAGCAGGACGAACGGGCCGGACTCGGTGACCATCTGGACGGCCAGGGCGGGCCGGTCGACGCCGGGCGCTCGATGGAGGTGCAGGATCGCGGCCGCCACGCCTGCCCCGGTATGGCCCGCAGTGACGACGGCGTCGGCCGCCCCGGTGTGGACCAGCTTCATGGCCACGTTGATCGAGGCGTCCTTCTTGGTCCGCACATTCTGGGCGGCGTGGTCCTCCATGCCGACCACCTCGCCGGCGTGGACGAAGCTCACGTTGGCGGGCACGTCGACGCCCACGATCGCCCGGACCTGGATCTCGTCGCCCACGAACACGAGGTCGTCCTCGGGATGGGCTCGGGCGTGCAGCAGCGCGCCCTCGATCGGTTCCTCGGGCGCGTGGTCCCCGCCCATCACGTCGACGGCAACCCGGACGCGACGGTCGGAGGTGGCGCCGCGAATGGCGCTCAGGTCCACGATCCTAGGAGGCAGCCTCGTCCGAGGGCCGCTTCAGCTCGATCGCCTGCCGGCCACCGTAGTAGCCGCAGTTCGGGCAGGCGTGGTGGGCCTGCTTCGGTTCGTGGCAGTGCGGGCATTCCTCGAGCCGGGGCAGGGTCAGGGCCTCATGGCTTCGGCGGTCGCCCTGGCGGGCGTGCGACACCCGTCGCTTCGGGACTCCCATTGCTCGTCGTTTCTCCTCTGGCAGCGGTCGGCGCGGGCGGACGCCTGCGCAGCTTGGTCGATCGGTGGTCTGGCTCCGGCCACGGGCTGGCGGGCCGGTGTCGGGTGGGGCCGACGGGCGAGTCTAGCCCGTCTCGGCGTCGGCGTCGACCCGAAAGGCCCGGAGCGCCTCGAGGCGAGGGTCCAAGGGCGGGTCGTCGTGGTCGTGGGGGCCGTCGTCGAGGCGTTCGCCGCACACGATGCACAGGCCCGGGCAGTCCGGCCGGCAAACCGGGGCGATCGGCTCGGCCAGCAGGATTGCCTCGCGCAGGAGCGGCTCGAGCTCCAGCTCGTGGTGGTCGGTCAGGCGCACGAGCTCGGGTTCGACGGTCGGGTCGAGCGCTCGGCCGGAGGCCAGGTCGATGCTCGGCAAGGCCTCCTCGTCGAGGGCCACGACCAAGGGCAGCTCGATCGGCCGCAGGCAGCGCGCGCAAGCCAGGTCGAGGACCGTCTCAGCGACGCCGCTGACGAGGATGCCCCGGTTCGTCCGGCTGAAGCGGACCCGGCCCGAGACGGGCTGGGCCAGGAGCAGGTCGGGACCGACGTCGACGGCGGCTCGCTCGATCGCGAAGTCGCGCCGGGCGCCGGCCGGCTCGGCCAGCAGGCCAGCCAGCGGGAAGGTCAGGTCCGCGCCTGCGTGGACAGCGGTCACCCGCGCGTCGAGCGGCTGGGCGCCGGCTCGAACTCCTCGTCTTCGCTGTAGCCATCGGCGGGCACGCCCGGCCCGTCATCGACCGCCTCGACCGGAGTCCGGGAGTCCAGGAGGGCGATGCCCTTGCGGATGCTGTGGAGCGTCCGGTCCACCTCGGCCTCGAGCTGGCCCAGGACCGACGCCGCGTAGTCGTCGGCCCCGTGGCGGATGCCCTCGGCCTCGGCATGGGTCCGGTCCAGGATCCGGCGGCCTTCTTCCTCGGCGGCCTGGGTCAGGCCCCGCTCCTCGATCAGGAAGGCCGCCTGCTCCTGGGCCCGGGCCACGATGGATTTCGGCCTCTTCCTGGGCCTTCTCGATGATCCGCTCACCCTCGGAGTTGATCCGCTTGGCCGCCCGGATCTCCTCCGGGATGGCCACCCGGAGCTCATCGATGAGGCCGAGGGCGGCGCCCTGGTCGAGGACGACATTGCTGGTCAAGGGCAGCTTCTTCCCGCTGGCGATCAGGTTCTCGAGTCGCGTGACGAGGAAGATGATGTCGATCGGACCGGCCCTCCCTGGACTGGCGAAGCGGCACGCGGGCTGGCCGCGTCGGCCGAATTATCGCACCCGCTCGAGGCCCACGCGCAGGGCCGCCTCGGCCGGACCCGGGACCATGGTCTGGACATCGCCCCCGAAGCGGGCGATCTCGCGGACGAGGCTGGAGCTGACGTAGCTGTGCTCGACGGCGGTCATGAAGAAAACGGTGTCGACCTCGGCCGCCAGGACCCGGTTGTTGTGGGCCAGCTGCATCTCCGTCTCGAAGTCGGATACGGCCCGCAGGCCGCGCACGATGAAGCGGGCATCGACCCGCTTGCAGAGGTCGACGGTCAGGCCGTCGAAGGAGCTCACCTCGACCCGCCCGGCCAGGTCTGGAACGACGGCCGCGATCGACGCCCGGGTCGACTCGACCCGTTCATCCACGGTCAGGACCGAGCTCTTGCGGGGATTGATCAGGACCGCCACGACCAGTCGGTCGAAGACGGCCGCGGCGCGCTGGATGACGTCGAGGTGGCCGAAGGTAACCGGATCGAATGACCCGGGGTAGACCGCGACCCTCATTCGTCCTCCGTGGCGACCCGGCCATAGAACGTCAGCGTCGTCTCGCCAAAGCGCCGCTCGCGATTCGATCGTAGCAGGCCGATCGCGGCCGGCGGCGTGCTCCGCCAGAAGTGCTTGGCCACGACCGTCGGGCGGCCGGCCAGGAGGCCCGCACCGGCCGGGCCGCCAAGGCTCGCGAGCAGGTTGGCGAGCAGGGCCGGGTCGTCGTAGGGCGGGTCGAGCAGGACCAGCTCGAAGGGGCCGCTCGCGGCTGCCTCCGCGGTCGCCAGCCAGGCCAGCGCATCGGCCTGCACGACCTGCACCCGGGGTCCGCCCAGGCCGGTCCGGACCAGGTTGGCCTCGATCGTTCGGATCGCCTGCGGGTCGCGCTCGACCAGGACCGCCGAGGCTGCGCCGCGGGACAGGGCCTCGATCGCCCCGCCGCCCGTCCCGGCGCACAGGTCGAGGAAGCGCGCGCCGAGCAGGCCCGGCTCGAGAATCGCAAACAGGGTCTGCTTGACCCGATCGGTCAACGGCCGGGTGGCTTGCCCGGCGCCGAGCAGTCGTCGGCCGGCGGCCCGGCCGGCGATCACTCGGCCGGCGTCCCGACCGGTGGCAGCTCGACCGGCTCGCTCGGCCACCTCAGGCGCCGCTGGCCGGGTCACCCGACCAGATCGACTCGAGCCAGCCCGCCTGCAGCTCCTGGCGAAGCCGAGCCTGGTCCGGCCCCTCCAGTTCGCCCGCCGGATTGAGCAGCCGTTCGGCGTGACGGCGGGCCCGAGTCGCCAGCTCACGGTGGTCGAGCCGCTGGAGCGAGGCGACCCGGAGCGGCGGCAGGCCAGATTGGGCAAAGCCCAGGACATCACCCTCGCGCCGCAGCTCGAAGTCCTTCTCGGCCAGCTCGAACCCGTCGGACAGCTCCTCGACAGCCCGCAGCCTGGCCCAGCCGACCGGGTCGGACTCGGCGCTCGCGTCGGAGACGAGGACGCAGTAGCTCTGGGCAGTCCCCCGGCCCACCCGGCCGCGCAGCTGGTGGAGCTGGGCCAGTCCGAACCGCTCGGCCTCCTCTACGACCATGACCGTGGCTTCGGGCACGTCGACCCCCACTTCGATGACCGTCGTCCCGACCAGGACCTGGATCTCGCCGTCCCGGAACCGGCGCATCTCGGCGTCCCGGGTGGCGGCCTTCATCCGGCCGTGGACGAGGCCGACCGACAGCCCCAGCACGGCCCTCAGGCGCACGGCCTCGACCTCGGCGGCGGCGGCCGCGTCGTCCTCGGTCGCTTCGATCAGGGGCACGACCACGAACGTCCGGTGGTCCTGGGCGGCCTCCTCGGCCACGAAGCGCCACAGGCGGTCGAGCTCGGCATGGGTCCGCGTCGCGGTCCGGATCGGCAGGCGCCCGCTCGGGGCCATGCGCAGGTCCGAGACCTCGAGATCGGCGTAGAGGACCTGGCCGAGCGTTCTCGGGATGGGCGTGGCGGTCATCAGGAGGACGTGCGGGGCGGCCCGTGCGGCGGCATCGGCCGAGCGCGCCGCGCCGCCGGCCTTGGCCTCGAGCAGGCCCCGCTGCTCCACTCCGAAGCGATGCTGCTCGTCGATCACGGCCAGGCCCAGGTCGGCGAACTGGACCGTCTCCTGGAACAGGGCGTGGGTCCCGATCACGACGCCGGCCTGGCCCGATGCAATCGCGCTGAGAGCCTTCTTGCGGCCTTCGGCGCTGAGCGAGCCGGTCAGCAGGGTCACGCCCAGCCCAAGCGGGGCCAGGAGGTCGCCCAGGGTCGCCGCGTGCTGGCGGGCCAGCAGGTCGGTCGGAGCGAGGAGCGCCCCCTGGCGGCCCAGGCCGGCGACCAGGGCCAGGGCGTGGGCGGCCACCGCCGTCTTGCCCGAGCCGACATCGCCCTGGAGCAGGCGGAGCATGGGCTCGGACCGGCCGAGGTCGGCCCGGATGGCCGCGATCGCCCCGACCTGGTCGGCCGTGAGCTCGACCGGGTGGCCAATCTTCAGGCTGAGCGACTCGGCCAGGACCGTCCTGACTGCCTCGTCGCGTCCGTCGTCGACGACGATCGGCTCGGACGTCGTCCGGCCCCGCTGGCGGCGCCGGCCGACCATCCCCAGCTGGAGGGCAAGCAGCTCGTCGAAGGCGAGCCGGCGCAGGGCGGCGTCCCGATCCTCGAGGCTGGCCGGGTAGTGGACCTGGTCCAGGGCTCGGCCGATCCCTTCGAGGCTCTCGGTTTGGCGCAGGTCCTCGGGCAGGTATTCCGGGTACATCAGGCCGGCCCGGTCGAGGGCGACCCGGATCCCCTCGCGGATGCGCGGCGCGGTCAGGCCCGCCGTCAGCCGGTAGACGGGCACGATCCGGCCCGCGTGGAGCGGGTCGGTACCATCCTCGGGCGAGAACTCGGGGTCGTCGAAGATCGGGCTGAAGCCGCGTTGCTTGAGCCGGCCGCTGACCACGAGGTGCTGGCCGGCGCGAACCCGGCGCTCGATGAAGCGACGGCCGAACCAGGTCGCCTCGGCCTCGCCCGTCTGGTCGAACAGGACGGCCCGGGTGACCTGCACCCGACGGCGCCAGGTCTGCTCGACGACGATCGAGCGAACCTCGACGCGAACGCTCGCGGTGCTGCCCTCGGGCAGGTCGCGCAGCTCGGCCACGGTATGCATCTCGCGCCGGTCCTCGTACCGGCGGGGCAGGTGGAACAGCAGGTCACGGACGGTGTTCATGTCGAGCTTCCGGCCGGCCCGGTGGAGGGCCGCTGCCCCCGGCAGGCCGCTCGCGACCAGGGGCGTCGCCAGGAGCTCGACCGGATCAGTCGGTGGGGCCGGCTGACGGGGCGGCCGCGACCGTGCCGGCGGGCGCTGGGCGGCGGCCAGGCTGGGCAGTGGCCACGATCCTCGACCTACTCGGCCGAGATCAGGTACCGGTAGTGCGGCTGGCCGCCGGCCCGGACCTCGACCTCGACTCCGTCGCAGGCGCGGCGGATCCGGCCGGCCAGCTCGTCGGCCTCGGGCGCGTCGGCGCCCTCGCCATAGAACAAGGTAATCAGCTCGAAACCCGGCCGGAGGCCCTGGATCGCGGCGTCGATCGCCCGGCTCCCGATCCCCATCGACCGCGACCAGGCCGTCGTCCGGGTCGAGCACGATCGTCTGGCCCTTGCGCACGGCCCGGCCGCTGACCTTCGCGTCGCGCACGGCGGTCGTGACCGACAGCGACTGGAGGCCCCGGCTGGCGGCCGTCATCTCGTCACGTTCGTCGCGCCATCCCGTTCCGGATCGAAGGCCAGCAGGGCGGCAAAGCCCTCGGCGGCGTTGCGGGTCGGCACGACATGGACGCTGGCGGGCGGTCAGCCCGGCGACCTGGCGGGCGGCCAGGATCACGTTGGCGTTGTTGGGCAGCAGGAGCGTCTCCCGGGCATTGGCCGCCTCGATCGCCGCCAGCAGGTCGCCGGTGCTGGGATTGGCCGACTGGCCGCCCCGGACGATCGCCGTGACCCCGAGGTCGCGGAAGATCGCCGCCAGTCCGTCGCCGGCCGTCACGGCGACCGTGGCCAGCGGGATGGCGGTCGCGCCGGCGAGGCCCCGGTGAACTCGCTGGCGCGCTGCTCGCGCACGTCGCGCGCCTGTTGATCGAGGTTCTCGACGCTGATCCGACTCAGCGTGCCCATGGTCAGGGCGTGGCTCAGGATGTCATCGGGCTGCTCACTGTGAACATGGACCTTGACGGCCCGCTCGTCGCCCACGACCACGACCGACTGACCGATCGCCTCGAAGGCCCGCGGCGGATGGCATCGGGATCGAGGCCGGATCCGGGGTGTGGCTCGAGCACGAGCATCGTCTCGAAGCCGAAATCCTTCGGCGTCGTCGCCCGGCCCGGAGGCCCGCCGGGTGCCGGTCCGGACCCAGACCGGAATCGACTCGTGGTCCGCCCGGCCGTGGACGTGGAGCAGGGCGCCCTCGAGCAGCCGGTACACGCCCTGGCCGCCCGAGTCGACCACGCCGGCCTCGCGCAGGATCGGCAGCAGCGTCGGCGTCGCGGCCACGGCCCGCTCAGCGCCGACGACCGCGGCGGCCAGCACCGGCTCGATGTCGTCCTGTTCGCGGGCGGCGGCCAGGGCGGCCGCCGAGGCCTCCCGGATGACCGTCAGGATCGTGCCCTCGACCGGCTTGCCCACCGCCGCATAGGCGAGCTCGGCGCCGCGGGTCAGGGCGAGGGCCAGGTCCAGCCCGGTGAAGCGGCGCTTGCCGTCGAGGCCTTCGGCGATCCCTCGACAGATCTGGGAGGTGATCACCCCGGAGTTGCCGCGAGCGCCCATCAGGGCACCCAAGCTCAGGGCTCCCGCCACCCGGCCGGCCGAGCGGTCGGCCACCGATTCGGCCTCCTCCAGGGCAACCCGGACGGTGGCCAGCATGTTCGAGCCGGTATCGCCGTCGGGCACCGGAAAGACGTTCAGGTCGTTGATCTCGTCGACGTGGCGCTCGAGATTGGCCACGGCCGCCCGGAACGCAGCCAGCAGGCCGGCCCCGTCCGAAACGCGATGGGCCTCGCGCATCAACGGCTGACGGCCAGAGGACTGTTCGGCCCGAGACTGGTCACGATTGAGCCGTCGCTCGGCCGGCGGGCACGACAGGCAGCCCGATCCGCGGCCGGATCTGTGGCCGGATCGGTTGGATAGGAAGCGTCGAATCAGGCTGGCCTCCTCGACCGGGCCGGGCGGAACGATGTGCTATCGTAGCGCCTGATCGAGCCGAAGGCGGCTCGTTCTTCATGACTGAAACCCACCTTTCCCGATCCGAGGATCATTGAATGTCCCGAGCGTGCGCCGTCTGCGGCAAGGTTTCGATGGGCGGGTTCAACCCCCAGTCCGTCCGGGATGAACCGTGTCCGTGCGCATCGACGCTATCAGCCCAACCTGCAGCCGCTGGTCATCATGACCGCCTCAGGGGAGCCCAAGAAGCAGGCCGTCTGCACCCGCTGCCGCCGGACGATGGTGAAGTCGGCGCGCTGCCACGCGGTCTCAGGTCGAGAAGACGCCCATGGGCCACCCGGCCACAGGCCGACGAGGGCGATCGCCGAAGGGACCAGGTAGAACGGCGTCCCAGTAGCCGCCCAGGATGTTCTCGCCTTGATCATGACCGCGGCGACGATCGATGCCAGCCACGCCAGGGCGATGCCCTGGGCCACGATCGACCAGCGGATCCGCCGGTTCGGAGCCGGCCCAGGAGCCGCCCCATCCGTGGACCCGGACGCCCGGCGCGTCGACCGTCGACTCGATCTCGTCGTCCGCGGCCCGGTCGACGATCCGCCGGAACCAGCCCGGCGCGCGGATCACGGCCAGGTAGGCGACGACGGCGTAGGCGATCCCGGCCAGGACGTCGATCAGGTAGTGGTCGCCCAGGTAGATCGACGGCGAACCAGACGCACGCGGCGTAGCCGATCATCAGCGTAGCCGACCCGGCCGAACGCCCGCCGGGTGAACAGGAAGGCCAGGGTCGGATAGGCGGCATGGAGCGACGGGAAGGCGGCCACGTCGTTGGGGTTGATGTCGTACATCGCGTAGCTGTACAGGTAGTTGCCCTGGAAGCCGAAGAAGCGGGCGATCTCGTCGAACGCGCCGTCGACTTGAGGTAGAGGATCGTCGGCTGGCCGTTGGCGCCGTTGAGCAGGCCGTGATCGGCGGCGTACCAGGGCGGACCGACCGGCAGGATCAGGTAGGTCACGAACGCGGCCATGCTCAGCAGGATGATCGCGGCCACGAAGTCGTAGTAGACCCGCCGCTGGCGCAGCCACAGGAAGAAGCCGACCGCGAGCGGCAGCGGGAAATGCAGGAAGTAGAAGACCGTCGACGACGATCGCCAGCCAGTCCGTGCCCGGTCGCCGGGTGGAACGCGTCCTGGAGGATCTGGGTGGGCAGCGTGCCCGAAGCCCAGGAACCGGTCGATCGCCACGAAATCGGCGACGTGGATGCTGGCCCCGAAGTTGTCGGCATAGCCGCGCATCAGCTCGTAGGCCAGGAACAGGCCGATGAACGGGATCCAGTCGCGCAGGAAGAGGCGGCCCCGGCCGATCACGACGGCGGCCAGGGCGAGGCCCACGAGCAGGACATCGGGCGTGATCGAGATGCCCTTGACGATCATCAGGGCCGACAGGAAGACGATGTAGCCGCCGATCGACCAGAGCAGGAGCCGGTCGTTGCGCCGCCCGAGGCCGGCCGGGCTGGCGGGTCGTCCGCCTGGGTCGGCGTCGGCGGCGCCGGCGTCTCGCTCGTCACCGCGCCCGCCCGAGCGCGGCGGCGGCCCGCAGGCTGGGCCATCTCGGCGGCCATGGGCGGCCTTTCCGGAAGAGGGCCGAGCCGGCAACCATCACGTCGACGCCCAGGCCCCGACCTCGACCGCGGTCAGCTCGTTGACTCCCTCCGTCGACCTGGACCTCGAGCCGGCGCGGGCCGACAGGCGGCGGTCGGCGCGGACAGCCGCGATCTTGGCGGCCGGGTCGGCCATGAACGACTGGCCGCCGAAGCCCGGCTCGACGGTCATCACCAGGACGATCTCGAACAGGCCGCGGTAGGGCTCGAGGGCCGCCAGCGGGGTGCGCCGGCTTGACCGCCAGGCCCGGCCGCCGGCCGGCCTGCCGGATCGCCCGCAGGGTCGGCTCGATCGGCTCGTCGACCTCGACGTGGATCGTGATCGAGTCGCAGCCGGCGGCGATGAACTCGGCCACGAAGCTGGCCGGGTTGGCGATCATCAGGTGGGCGTCGAAGGGCAGCCGCGTCCGCGGCCGGAGGGCCTTGATCGTCTTCGCCCCGAACGTCATGTTCGGGCACGAAGTGGCCGTCCATCACGTCGAGGTGGACCCGGTCGGCGCCGGCCTGCTCGACCCGCCGGACCGCATTGGCCAGGTTGCCCAGGTCGGCATCGAGGATGCTGGCGGCGATCTCGACCCGGTCGACGCTCCGGCCGCCACGATCAGTCAGCCTCCGCGGCGTAGGCCTGGCCGGCCAGGGCCGCGGCCAGGCCCGGCGTCGGCCGGTTCCGCTGCTCCGCTCGCCGCGCAGGGCGGCGGCGCTGCGGACGACGAGCAGCTCGCGCCGCCGGGCGACCGCCGGAGCCGCCGGCTCGCCCGCTCGCTCGGCCGCCAGCTGGCCGCACGCGGCGCCGACCTCCTGGCCGCGGTTGCGCCGGATCGTCACGGCGATCCCGTCCCGGCGCAGGCGGCCGGCGATCCGCTCGATCCGGTCCATCGGGCTGGCGGTCCACGGCGTGTGGGCGACGGGGTTCATCGGGATCAGGTTGACGTGGCACAGGTCGCCCCGGAGGAGGCTCGGCCAGCGCATCGGCATCGGCATCGGTGTCGTTCACGCCGTCGATCAGGGTGACCTCGTAGGAGACCCGCCGGCCGGTCACGCGGGCGTGGTCGCGCGCCGCGGCGACGACCTCGGCGATCGGCCAGCGCCGGTTGAGCGGCACGAGGACGTCGCGCAGCGGGTCGCGCGCGGCGTGGAGGCTGACCGCCAGGGTGAACTGCGGGCCGAGGGCCGTCAGCCGGCGGATGCCGGGCACGACGCCCGAGGTGGAGACCGTGATGTGCCGGGCGCCGAGCCCGAAGCGGCTCCGGGTCGGCCAGCGCCGAGACTGCCTCGAGGACGCGGTCGAGGTTGAGCAGCGGCTCGCCCATGCCCATGAACACGACGTTCGTCAGGCGCCGGCCGCGGAGCGCCAGGCGGCGCGCGGCCGCCCGGACCTGGTCGACGATCTCGGCCGTGCGTGAGGTCGCGGGTGAAGCCCAGCTCGCCGGTCGCGCAGAACGGGCAGCCAACCGCGCAGCCGGCCTGGCTCGAGATGCAGACGGTGTTGCGCTCGCGCTGCTGGCCGTCGGCCGATCGGCGGGCGGGATAGTGCATCAGGACGCGACTCGATCAGCGCGCCGTCCGCCAGCCGGTGGAGCGCCTTCTCGGTCTGGCCGCCGTCGGTCGACCCGGATCTCGGTGTCGGCGAGGGTGTCGAGGGAGAAGGCCGCGTCGACGCTCGGTCGCGCAGGCCGGCCGGCAGGGTCTGGATCGACGGCCGCGCTGAGCGGCTCCGCCGGCCCACAGGCCGTCGTTCAGCTGGCGGGCCCGGAAGCGCCGGCTGGCCGCGCTCGGCCGAACCAGGCGGCCAGCGGCATCGGGGGCAACGCCGGACAGGCCGGGCCGAAGATCGGGGGACATCCGCCCGATTATCGCCCGACCGGCGGCCCGACGGATGTGCCGGCCAATCCCGGCCGTCCGCGGAGGAGCTCGGCACCGCGTCATCGGCCGGCCGCCGGCCGGCTGGACCCGTCGAGGCCGAGCGCGCCGTCGGCCGTGGCGAGGCGCCAGGCCGGCGCCGATCGGCACACGAGCGTGCCTGGGCCGGCCGTCGAGAGCTCGGGGGCCACCGACGCGCGCCAGCACGACGAGCCGGCCGGCGCTCGGTCTCGAAGGTAGCTGCCCGGCCAGCCGAGATAGGCCCGGACCTGGCGCTCGAGCTCGACCGCCGGCCGGTTCGGGATCGAGCCGGCCGTCCGTCGCGTCGGAGCGGCCGGCTCAGCGGTCACGCCATCGGCCGGCTGGGGGCGGGCCGGCAGCTCGCCGACGCAGCCACGGACCGATCGATCGGGCCAGCAGGCCGGCCGCCACCTCCGCCAGCGCGGACCTCGAGTCCGGGAGCGGTCTCGGTGCCGTCGAGCGGGACCCGCATCCTGGGCGATGATCGGGCCGCTGTCGAGGCCGGCATCCATCCGGAACAGGCTGACGCCCGGTCCGCCGTCGCCGGCCAGGATCGCCGCCGGGATCGGCGTCGCGCCCACGATGGCGGGGCAGGAGCGACGGGTGGAGGTTGAGCATGCCGCGCGGGGCGGCATCGCCAGGAGCGCGGCCGGCACGATCTGGCCGTAGTCGGCCAGGACGCCCAGCTCGGGCCGGAGGCGAGCACCTCCGCGATCGCCTCGGCGGAGCGCAGGCGGGCAGGCTGGAGGAGGTCGAGGCCACGGTCGCGGGCAAGCTCGACGACGGGCACCGCCCGGAGGGCTCGCCCCGCGGCCGGCCGGGCGATCGGGGGCCGCGACAACGCCGACGAGCTCGAGCGCCGGGCTCGGCCAGCAGGCGCTCGAGGATCGGGACGGCGAACGCGCCGCTGCCCAGGAAGACGACCCGGGCCCGCTCCGTCAGGCGAGGGCGTGCGTCGCCTCGCGGATGGCGCCCTCGGTCGGGCCGCCGTCCGCCGTCCGGACCGTCCTCGTCATCGTCGTCGCCATGGCCGACCGCGATCAGGTCGTCCATCGAGTCGAGGTAGTCGATGTACAGCTTGCCGTCGAGATGGTCGAGCTCGTGCTGGAGGGCCCGTCCGAGCAGGCCGCTGCCGGCGACCTTGTACGCCCGGCCGCGACGGTCCTGGGCGACGACCCAGACCTTCTCGCGCCGGGTCACGTAGGCCACGTAGCCCGGGATGGACAGGCAGCCCTCGAGGTCGGTGTCATCGCCGGTCGAGCGGACGATCCGTCGGGTTGACGAGCTCGTAGAGGTGGCCCTGGACCTCGACGACGCAGGCCCGCAGCGGCTCACCCAGCTGGGGCGCCGCCAGGCCCGACGCCGGGCGCGTGGCGCATCGTGTCGGCCAGGTCGTCGAGCAGGTGGTGCAGGAGCTTGCCGAAGCTGTCGACCGGCTCGCCCTTCAGGCGCAGGCGAGGGTCACCGAGCATGGCGATCGGTTTGACGCTCATCGTCGGCCGAGTATATCGGAGCTCAACGAGGTCAGCGACGCCGGAGGGCGTCGTCACAGGAGCGATTCGGGGTCGACGTCGACGGACCACGGCGCGTCCAGGCCGCCGTCGAGCAGGGCCGCCGGGATCGCTGCCCGCGCAGGACCACGTTCCAGCGCCACTTGCCCGATCGCCGGCGCAGGAAGGCCGGCGCCGGGCCGATCACGTCGACGTCGCTCCCCCGCTCCACGGCCCGCGCCCGCAGGGTCTCGGCGAGCGCCGCGCGCCGTCGCTCGGCGGCCTCGGCATCCTCGAGACCGAGGGTCAGCTTGACCAGGCGTCCGAACGGCGGCGAGCCGAAACGCCGCCGCGATTCGAGCTCGTGCGTCGTAGAACGCCGCGGGCTCGGCCGTGGCGACCGCCTGGATCGCCGGATGGTCGGGCTGGTAGCTCTGGATGATCGCCCGCCCGGGACGGTCGCCGCGGCCGGCCCGGCCGACGGCCTGGGCGAGCAGCTGGTAGGTCCGCTCGGCCGCCCGCTCGTCGGGCAGGTTCAAGGCGATATCGGCGCTGACGACCCCGACCAGGGTCACTTCGGGGATGTCGAGGCCCTTGGTGACCAGGCTCGTCCCGACGAGCACGTCGAGCCGGCCGTCTGTGAAGGCGTCGATCAGGCGCTCGGCGGCGCCCTTGCGTTCGACCACGTCGCGGTCGAGCCGGCCGACCCGCAGCCCCCGGAAGCGGTTGCGGACCTCGCGCTCGACCCGTTCCGTCCCGCCGCCCAGGTAGCGGATCCGGGCCGAGCCGCAGGTCGGGCAGCGGCTGGCCAGGGGCGAGGCCGTCCCGCAGTGGTGGCAGCGCAGGCTCATCCCGGCCTGGTGGAAGACGAGCGGCCGCTCGCACTCGGGGCAAGCCTGGACCGAGCCACAGTCCCGGCACATCACGACCGAGGCGCTGCCCCGCCGGTTGATCACCAGGATCGCCCGCTCCCCGCCGGCCGTATCGAGACCGGCCAGGGCCTCGGCCAGGGCGTCCGAGAGCAGGCCGTGGTTGCCCGCCGCCAGCTCGGCCCGCAGGTCGACCACGTCGATGACCGGGGGCGCCCCGCTCGGCCGGCTGGGCAGCACCACCCGGCGCCAGGCACCGGCGCGGACCCGGCCGACGGTATCCACGGCCGGCGTGGCGCTGCCCAGGACCACGGCCGCCCCGGCCAGCTCGGCCAGCCGGATCGCGCTGTCGCGGGCCTGCAGGCGCGGCGTCCGATCGCTCTTGTAGGTTCCCTCGTGCTCCTCGTCGACGATGACCAGGCCGAGCTCGGCGAACGGAGCGAGGACGGCCAGGCGAGTGCCGACCACGACGTCGACCGCGCCGGCGCGGACCCGCCGCCACTCGTCGGCCCGTTCGCCCTCCCCCAGGCCCGAGTGGAGCAGGGCGATCCGGGCATCGAGGTCCGCTCGCAGGCGATCCACGATCGGCAGGGCCAGGGCGATCTCGGGCACGAGCAGGAGGACCGGCCGGCCGAGCTCCAGGGCGGCCGCGATCGCTTCGACGTAGACCGCGGTCTTGCCGCCGCCGGTGACCCCGTCGAGCAGGAGCGGCGTCGAGTCGCGGCCGGCCAGGGCCGTCCGGATCAGCCCGACCGCCTCGGCCTGGGGGGCGGTCAGGCTGGACGCCTCGGGACGCGATCCGCGCCGGCCGGCGGCCCGGCCGCCGAGCGGACGCCGGGGCCGCTCCCGGACCTCGACCTCGACCAGGCCGCGCCGGACGAGGCTGGCCAGCGCCGCCGTGCCGTGCCGGCCGCCCAGCTCCGAGCCCGAGAGGCCGGACCGCTCCTCGGCCAGCTCCGCCAGCAGCGCCTGCTGGCGCGGCCCGAGCGGTCGGCCGGCCGGTCCGCCCCTCGCCGGCGATGCGTGGCGGCCGCGGCTCCGGCCCTCGTCCGTGGCCCGCGCCCAGCGCTCGTAGCGCGGGCCGGCCGCGGCCGAGGTCAGGGTCCAGTCGAGGTCGATCACGCCCCGGCTGGCCAGGTCGCGCAGTCGCCGCAGCAGGCCGGCCCGGCCCTCGGGCGCGGCGAAGTCACGGGCGGCCCGGGGCCCATCCCGGAGCTGATCGAGAAGGCCAGGTCGGCGGCCGGGACCAGGCGCCGCCGTTTCCGGGTCCCGCTCCCGGCGGCCGGCCGGGCCTCGGCGACGAGCTCGAGCCGTTCGAGCATGCCCGGCGGGAGCATCGCCCGGAGGACGAAGGCGGCCGGTGCGAGGTAGTGGTCCGCGATCCAGCGGGCCAGCTCCAGGGACAGCCCGGGCAGGAGCGGCCCATCGGCCCGAACGCGCTCCAGGATCGGCTTGACCTTGACCCCGGCGGCAGGCCGCGCGGACGCCTCGCGCGATCACCACCCCGAGCGCCTGGCGCCGGCCGTACTCGACCAGCACCGCTTCGCCCGGGGCAAGGCCGGCGAGGGCCGCCGGCACGGCATAGGTGTAGGTCCGCGCCCCGCTCGCCCCGGCTGCGTCGATCGGCGACTTCGACGAGGCGCTCGCCGGGCGAGAGGCTGGCCATCAGAGCTGGACCCGGCGCTCCGCGTGGCGGGCCGCTTCGAGGTCGATGATCTGGCCGATCCGCTCGGCGGTGCCGGCCAGCTGGCCCGTCTCGTTGACCACGACGTAGTCGTAGTCGTGCTGCCGGGCGAGCTCGTCGGCGGCGTTCCGCAGACGCTCCTCGAGCTGGTCGTCGGTCTCGGTCGCGCGCGACTTCAGGCGGCCGGCGAGGGTCTCGATCGAGGGCGGCACGACGAAGATCAGGAGGGCATCGGGTACCCGCGCGCGGATCGACCGCGGCGCCCTGGACATCGATCTTGAGCAGGACATGACGGCCGGCCTGGAGGGCCTCGACCACCTGGTTGCGGGGCGTCCCGTACCAGTTGCCATGGACCTCGTTGGCCTCGAGCAGGCCCCCGGACTGGCGCAGCGCGCCAAATTCCTCAGGCGACACGAAGTGGTAGCTCTGGCCATCGACCTCGCCGGGCCGCCTGGCCCGGGTGGTGCAGGTCACGACGTAGTGGTGGTCGGCATGGCCGGGCAGCCCCTGGAGCACCTCAAGGATCGCGTCCTTGCCCACCCCGGACGGACCGGACACGACGACAAGCATCGCTCCCGGGGCGCCTTCGGTGGGCGTCATCGGGCCGGGACCGACCCGCTCCGGCGAGCCGGCCCATCGGCTCCGGCACGGAGGTCGACGAGGACGGCTTCGAGCTCGATCGGGCAGCTCGGCCGTGACCCGGATCAGGTCACCCCGGCTGGGTGAGCTGAACTCGAGCCTCCAGGCATGCAGGAAGAGGCGCTCCAGCCCGTCCGGGCCGCGCCGCGAGGTGCCCGTGCCGTAAACCGGATCGCCCGCGATGGGATGGCCGATGGCATCGAGATGGACCCGGATCTGGTGGGTCCGACCGGTGATCAGGTCCAGCTCGAGAAGGGTCCAGCCGGCGAACCGCTCGCGGACGCGGTAGCCGGTGGTTGACGGCCGGCCATCGTTGACCACGGCCATCCGGGTGCGCTGCTTCGGGATCCCGGCCGATCGGCGCCTCGATCCGGCCGACCGCCGCGGCCACACTGCCCTGGACGAGGGCCTGGTAGGTCTTCTTGACCCGGCGGCCCTTGAGCTGAGCCATCAGCCCGGACTGGGCCAGGTCGGTCTTGGCCACCATCAGCAGGCCGCTCGTATCGCGATCGAGCCGATGGACGATGCCCGGCCGGCGAACGCCGGCGATGCCGCCGTACTCGGCGCCGTCGGCCCGGCCAAGCAGGGCGTTGACCAGCGTGCCCGTGTCGTGGCCCGGGGATGGATGGACGACCAGGCCCGAGGGCTTGTTGATGACCAGCAGGTCATCATCCTCGTAGGCGACCACGAGCGGGATCGCCTCGCCCTGGACGTCCAGCCTGGCCGGCTCGGGGACGTCGAGGGCCAGGATGTCGCCGGCGCTGACCAGGACGTTGGCCTTGAGGGGGACGCCGTCGTGGGTCAGCCGGCCGTCCGAGATCAGGCGCTGGACGTAGCTCCGGGACAGGCCGGCCATGTCGGCCACGAAACGGTCGACCCGCTGGTGTCCGGAGCCGTCGGGCACGACGAACGTGCGCAGGCCAGCCGGGGGTCCGTCCGGTGATCCCGCCGGCACGACCAGCTCGGCGGGCAGGTCAGGCATCCTGGGCCACCGGATGGCCGTCGGAGGTGACCGCCAGGATGAGCAGCATGAGGATCGCCAGGCTGATCGCGGAGTCGCCGATGTTGAAGGTGAAGAAACGCAGGTTGCCGATGCCAATGTCGATGAAGTCGACGACGTAGCCGATCCGCAGCCGGTCGATCAGGTTGCTGGTTGCCCCGCCCAGGAGCAGGCCCAGCGCGATCGACAGGGCGACGTTGCGGGGCGTCCGGGCGTGGTACCAGACGATCAGGCACAGGACGATCAGGCTGCCGATCGCGAACAGGGTCGCCGAGCTGCCGAACAGGCCGAACAAGGCCCCGTTGTTGACCGAGTAGACCAGCCGGACCCAGTCACCGATCACGCGCAGCAAGTCGCCCGGCGCGATGTTGGAGACGATCCAGGCCTTGGCCAGCTGGTCGACGGCCAGGACGAGCACCGCCAGGCCAAGGAACATGGCCCAGGCAGGGCCCGCGCGGCCGGCGTCCGGGCTGGCGTCGTGGCCGTCCTCCACGGCGTCGGTCACGGCAGGCAGGCTGTCCTCAGGCACGGGGCTGGCGACCTCCGGCAATTGGCTGCAGGGCGAGGCTGAGCGAGCCGCCGTTGAGCTCGACGGTCGAGGCCGGCACGCCGTCGGGCAGCGGGCCCGGACCAAGCCGTTCGGCCAGGGTGTCGGCACGCAGGCCCCCGAAGCGGTCGGCCAGGGCCTCGGGCCAGGGCTCGAGCCAGACCTCGATCCGGGCGTCGAGCTCGAGCTCGGCTTCCCGGCGCAGGTCCTGGATGGCCCGCTGGAGCTCGCGCACGTCGCCCTCGGCCAGCAGGTCCGGGCTGAGCTCGGTATCGATGACCACGACCAGGCCTTCGTCGTGGGCCACGGCCGTGCCCGGCCGGGGCGAGGCCAGGATCTCGACCTCGTCGGCCGCCAGGCTCAGGCCGGCCAGGTCCACGCCCCCGTCGGCCCGGATCTCGAACGCGCCGGCCCGGGCGGCCGCCATGATCGCCGGGACCTGGTCGCCGAACTTCCGGCCGATCCGGGGCAGGAGCGGACGTACTCGCCGCTCGACCAGGGCGGACTCGTCCCCGATCAGCTCGATCTGCTTGACGTTGACCTCGTCGGCCAGCAGGGCGAGCAGCTCCTGGCGTTCGGCCAGCTCGGCTCCGGGCAGGGCCAGCCACAGCATGGCCAGGGGCTGGCGGACCTTGATCCCGGCCGCCGACCGGAGGCCGCGCACGAGCTCGACCGCACGGCGGATCGTGGCCATGGCCGTCTCCAGGGCGAGGTCGCGATCAGCGGCCAGCTCGGCTGTCGGCCAGCGGGTGAGGTGGACGCTGTCGGGCCCCGACGGATGGTCCCGGGCGACCAGGTTGTCATAGATCTCGTCGGTCAGGAAGGGCAGGATCGGGGCCATCACCCGGGCCAGCGCAACGAGCACGCCGTGGAGGGTGGCGAAGGCCGCCTCGCGATCGGCCGGTTCGACCACCCGTGAGAAGCGCCGGCGTGAGCGACGCAGGTACCAGGTCGACAGGTCGTCGATGACCTCCTCGATGGCCCGCGCCGCGCCGTTGGCGTCGTAGTCGCCCAGGAGCTCCTCGGCCCGGGCCGCCAGGCCGGCCACCCGCGAGCGGATCCAGCGATCGATGACGGGCAGGGCCGGTCTCGCGCTCGACCCCTGGTCCGACGGCGCCCAGCCGCTGAGCCGGGCGTAGGTCACGAAGAAGGCGTAGACGTTCCACAGGATCAGCAGCCGCCGGCGGGCTTCGTCGGCCGCCTGCCAGCCGAACAGGATGTTGTCGTCGGGCCGGGCGATCGCGTACATCCAGCGCATCACGTCAACGCCCATCCGCTCGGCCGCGTCGTCGAACTCGATGGCATTGCCGGCGCTCTTGTGCATCGGCGCGCCGTCCTCGGCCAGCAAGGTGGCATAGCCAAAGATCGTCCGGTAGGGCGCCTCGCGGCGGAGGACGGTCGACATCGCCAGCATCGCGTAGAACCAGTTGCGGAACTGGCCGGGGAAGCTCTCGGTGATGAAGTCGGCCGGGAACCACTTCGACCAGTACTCGGGATCCTCGCGGTAATGGAGGGTCGAGAACGGCACGATCCCGGCGTCGAGCCACGGGTTGCCCACGTCCGGGATGCGGGCCACGGCCGCACCGCAGCCGGGGCAGGCGATCCTGACCGCGTCGACGTAGGGCCGGTGGGGCGTGTGGCCCTCGAACTCCGGCCAGCCCTCGATCGCCCGCTGGCGCAGCTCGTCGCGGCCCCCGATGACCTCGACCGTGCCGCAGGCCGGACAGTCGTAGATCGGCAGGGCCAGGCCGTAGTAGCGCTTCTTCGAGATCATCCAGTCGTGCATGTTGAGAAGCCAGTCGAGCTCCCGCTCGTAGCCGAAGCCCGGGATCCAGCGGACGTCATCGACCACGGCCATGATCTGGTAGCGCAGGCTGTTGTCGACCTCCGCGGCGGTGAGCTCGGACCGCGGCCGGTCGTAGACCTGGCCCATTCGGATGAACCACTCGTCGACCAGCCGGAAGACCAGGGGCGTGCCGCAGCGCCAGCAATGGGGATAGCGGTGGGTGATCGTCTCGAGCCGGTAGAACCGGCGGTGGTGGCGGAGGTGCTCGACGATCGGCTCGGTCACGTCGCGCACGTCGCGGCCGGTGTACGCGCCAAAGCCATCGACGTAGTGGCCGCCTTCGTCGAGCGGGGCGATGACCGGCAGGCCGAGGTCGCGGCCGAGGGCAAAGTCCTCGGACCCGCAGCCGGGCGCGATATGGACGATGCCGGTCCCTTCAGCCTCGCCGACCTCGCTCCAGGGCACGACCCGGTGCTCGTAGGCGGGCCGGTCGTCGGTGGCCGCGAAGGCCCGCGCGACCGCCGGCAGGTCGTCGAACGGGCCGTCGTAGCGCCAGCCGACCAGCTCCGAGCCCAGGAGCTCGCCGAGGACCTCGATCCGGCCGGCGGCCGGGTCCAGGGCCGTCTTGAGGGTGCCCTTGGCCAGCCAGTAGATCGCGTCGGCCTGGCGGACCTGGACGTAGCGCAGGTTCGGGCCGACGGCCGCGGCCACGTTCGAGGTCAGGGTCCAGGGCGTCGTTGTCCAGACCAGGAGGGCTTCGCCGGGACGATCGACGAGGGGCAGCTTGATCGTCAGCCCGGGATCGTCCCGGTCGCGGTAGCCCTCGGTCATCTCGTGCTGGCTCATGCCCGTGCCACAGCGGGTGCACCAGGGCATCGTGTCGTGGCCCTTGTACAGCCAGCCCCGCCGGTTGCACTCGGCCAGGAAGCCCCAGATCAGGTCATTGTTCTCGTTGCTGAACGTGAAGTACGAGCCACCCACCTCGGGCATGCCCAGCCGGCCGACAAGCATCTCGACCGAGTCGGTGACGGGTCCGGCCGGGCCCTCGATCGTGGTCGTCGCGGCGGGGTCGGCGGCCAGCAGGTCGCGCAGCCGGCGCAGCTCCTCGGGCTCGTTCCAGTCCATCCACATTCCCAGCCGGATCGACTGCTCGGTCTGGCGCGCGGCATAGGTCAGGACCCGTTGCTTGCACAGGCTGACAAACTCGGCGATGCCGTAGGCCTCGATGTCGCGCTTGCTGGTGAAGCCAAGGTCGCGTTCGACATTGACCTCGACCCACAGGCCCTGGCAGTCGAACCCGTTCTGGTAGCGCTGGTCGTGGCCGAGCATGGCGTGGAAGCGCTGGAAGAGGTCCTTGTAGGCGCGGCCCCAGGCGTGGTGGACGCCCATCGGGTTGTTGGCCGTGATCGGACCATCCAGGAAGCTCCAGCGGGGCCCGCCCGCGTTCTGGGCCCGCAGCCGGGCAAACGTCCGCCGCTCGCGCCACCGGGCCAGCATCTCGTGCTCGGCTCCGATGAGGTCGGGCTTGGCGCTGACGGAACGAAACATCGGGCCTCGGTTAGTCGTCTGGAACCTCGCCCTCGCCAAACGCCGCCGGGCGCACCCGTGACGGCGGACAAGAGGAGGTCCGAGTATCCTACCCGCGATGCAGCCCCCGGAGGTAGCGCGACCGCGCCCGCGCCAGCAGTCGGCCTTCGCGGCAGCCTTCCTGTCCCTGATCTTCCCAGGCCTGGGCCACGCCTATGCCCGGGCCTGGACCCGGGCGATCGGTTTCGCCGCGATTCCCCTGCTGATCCTCGTCCTGATGCTCGGGGTTCTGCTCAAGGTGGGCCTGCTGGGCGCCGCCGTCCTGATCGTGGCCAACCTGCCCCTGATCCTGGCCGGCAACCTGGTCGCTCTCGTCTATCGGGGCGTGGCCGCCATCGACGCCTATCGGGTGGTCACCTTCGTCAACGCCCAGGACGTGACCGACCCGCGCCTCGGCCGGCGCCGGATCAGGCTCAATCCGATCTCCGTGGCCGGCCTGGCTGCGGTCCTCCTGGTGATCGCCGGAAGCCATGCCGTGGTCGCTCGCTACGGCGGCACCGTCGAGGACATCGCCTCGTGCATCGAGGACCCGAACTGCCTGCCGACGGACAGCGCCTCGCCCAACCCCAGCGACGCCCCACTCAGCACCGACTCGCCGGCCCCCACCCTGTCGCTGCCGCCGATCGGAACGCCGCTCGCCTCGACCTCGCCCGTGCCGGCCTGGAATCACACCGATCGGCTCAACATCCTGCTCCTCGGCGTCGACCAGCGGCCGGGGGACGGCACGTTCAACACCGACACGATGATCGTGGTCTCGATCGATCCGGTGACCAAGAACGTGCCCTCTTCAGCATCCCCCGCGATACGGTCAACGTACCCCTGCCCAAATCCGCCCAGGACGTCTTCGGCCGGGTCTACGCGGGCAAGATCAACAGTCTCTTCACCAACGCCCGGAACCGGCCCGACGCCTTCCCCGGGACCGGCAACGCGCGCGGCTTCAACGCCATGAAGGAGACCCTGGGCACGCTCTACGGGCTCAACATCCAGTACTACGTGATGGTCAACTTCCAGGGCTTCCAGCAGGTCGTCGACACCCTTGGCGGGGTCACGATCGACGTCCAGAATCCGGTCGTCGACGACCAGTACCCGGCCGACAACGGGACCGACCTGCGGGTCTACATCCCGGCCGGCCCGCAGCACATGACTGGCGCCCAAGCCCTCGTCTACGCCCGCTCCCGGCACGGCTCGAGCGACTTCGACCGGGCGTCGCGCCAGCAGCGGGTGATCCTGTCCATCCGCCAGCAGACCAGCCCGCAGACGGTGCTCAACAACCTGCAGGCCCTGCTCGAGCACCCTCAAGACGTCCTTCAAGACCGACATCCCGCTCGACCAGCTGCCGGCCCTGATCCAGCTCTCGAGCCAGGTCAACACGGCCAACATCCGCTCGTACGTCTTCGCGCCGCCCCGCTTCGAGAGCCAGAACTACCCGATCTCGACCAACCTCTTCCCCAACGTGGCCCTGATCCGGAGCACGGTCGCCAACGCGTTCAAGATCGATCCGACCCTGGAAGCCCTGCGCGACTCGGTCTCGACCGAGAACGGCACGGTCTGGGTCGTCAACGGCTCGGGCAAGGCCGGCCAGGCCAACTCCCTGGTGGCCTACCTCGAGTACCAGGGCCTGACCGCCGTGGCCCAGACCCAGCGCCCGCCGACGATCCCGGCGAACACCGTGATCAAGGTCTACAACGGCAGGGAGACGGAGCTGCCCGTGACGGTGGCCCTGCTCGAGCGGATCTTTGGGGTGCAGGTCCAGCTGGTCAACGATCCGACGGTGACCGTCGACATCGTGGTGACCACCGGCAAGGGCACGCCCAACCTGGTCACGCCCCAGGGACCCTGAGCGAGAGCCGGCCCGCTGAAGGTCGCCCAGGGCCTGCCCCTGGGGTTGCGGGAACCTCGGCCCGCCACCCTGGTTGTCAAATCGTTCTTTGCTGGGGCCTTAGGCACGGGACGGAGCGATTTCCAGACGGCCGGACGACCGCGATCACGAAATTCGTGCTTGGTCGACTCGCTCCGGCAGCGACGACCCGAGCGGAGACGGCCCCGATCTGGCGTAAGCCCTGATCGAGGAAGGATTTGACATCTCGGGCCGCCGCGGAGCGCCCCGCGGAGCCGGCGACGGGCGCGGCGCCACGGGCCGCAGGCGCGGGCGTCGGCTCGTCCGGCTGAGCGGCGATCGACCGCTGGTATGATGGCGGCTCGCCATCCGCGCGCCGTCCGGACGGCGCCGGAGTAACAGGAGCCGTCGACGATGCTGATCGAAAAGCCCCGCCAGACCCGCGCCCGGTCCGCCACCTCCCGCGCATCGATTCCGGCGGCGGTCGCCGCCCCGAGCGCGTCGGCGAAAGCCGCCCCGGTCAAGGCCGAGCGGAGCAAGGCCGAGCCGGTCGATCTCGAAGGGCTGACCTGCTACTTCCAGGGCGGCTTCGTGCCGATGCGCGACGCCCGGATCAGCATCATGACCCACGCCTTCATGTACGGGACGGCTGTGTTCGAGGGGATCCGGGCCTACTGGAACGCCGAGCAGGGTCAGCTCTACGGCGTGTTCCTGCGGGAGCACGTGGAACGGATCAGGAACTCCTGCCGGATCATGCTCATGGAGCCCGTCCCGTCGGTCGACGAGCTGGTCGAGATCATCACCGAGGTCGTCCGCCGGAATGACTTCCACGAGGACGTCTACATCCGTCCCTCGTTCTACAAGTCGACCAAGGCGATCGGGGTCCGGCTCCACCACCTGGAGCACGACCTGTGCGTCATCGCCGTGCCCTTCGGGAACTACATCGAGACCGAAGCCGGCGTGCGGGTCATGACCTCGTCCTGGCGGCGCAACGCCGACGAGGCCCTGCCGGCCCGGGGCAAGATCACCGGCGGCTACGTGAACATGGCCTTCCAGAAGTCCGAGGCCGAGATGAACGGCTTCGACGAGGCGATCGTGATGACCGCCTCGGGCCACGTCTCAGAAGCTTCGGCAGCCAACCTGTTCGTCGTCCGCGACGGCGTGGTCCTCACTCCCCCCGTGTCCGACGACATTCTCGAGGGAATCACCCGGCGGGCGATGATCGAGCTGTGCCAGGTCCTCGACCTGCCCGTCGAGATTCGCTCGATCGACCGCTCCGAGCTGTACATCGCCGACGAGATCTTCCTGTGCGGCACCGGCGTCCAGGTTTCGCCGGTCATCGAGGTCGACCATCGGCCGGTGGGCAGCGGCAAGGTCGGGCCGATTGGCCGGGCGATCGCCGGGCGCTATTTCGACGCCGTTCGCGGCCGCTTGCCCGAGTTCGCCCACTGGCTCACCCCGATCAAGCGGGCCTGACCTCCTAGACCCCGGCGCGGTCGCTCAGGCTGAATAGGACCAGGCCGAGCTGGGCCAGGTAGAACGCCCCGCCGACCAGCAGACCCCGGCCGTGCAGCCGGCCGGTTCGGAGCATCGGCCCGAAGATCACGGCGGTGGAGACCAGGGCCACGCCGGCAGACGCGAAGGCGACCCATGAGCCGCCTCCGATCGACCACTCGCTGGAAGCGAACAGGAGGGCGATCGAGGTCGGGATCGCGGCCTGGAAGACCATCGCTCCGGTGATGTTGCCGAGGGCCAGGGTGTCCTTGCGCCGGCCGATCCAGATGACGCTGTTGAGCTTCTCCGGCAGCTCCGTTGCGATCGGCGCGATGACGAGGGCAAGGAGCGTCTCGTCCAGGCCCACGGTTCGGGCGATGTCCTCGACCTGAAGAACGAACACGAACGCGCCGGCGATGATCGCGGCCAGGGCCAGGGCCACCTGGCTGACCACGATCCGCAGGCGCGGCTGCGCCAGCCGCTTCGACGCCGGGTCGAGTCGGCCGAGGCGGAGCGGCCCGGGTGGCTCCGAGTCGCCCGGCGCGGCGGCGCCGAGGTGGCCGGCCACATAGCGGACATACAGGCCAATCAGGACCACGGCCGCCGCCCAGCGCGGAGCGGCCAGGTCCGCCGGCAGGAAGGCCACGGCGATCGCGATCACGTAGAGCAGGCCAAAGACCTTGACGTCGTGACCGATGACCCCAGCGTCGATCGCCACCAGGTCCGAACCCGGGGCACTGCCCCCGTCGGAGGGTTCGCGCCGGGCGCGGACGACCACGGCGATCCCGGTCACGAACATGGCCAGGGTGGCCAGCATGAAGGGCGCACCCAGGATCGCTCCCACCCCGATCGCGTCGGCGTCACCGCCTCCCCCGAAGACAATGGCCACGAGCGGAATCATCGTCTCGGGCAGGGCCGTTCCGACCGCGGCCAGGACCGAGCCCACTGCGCCCTCGCTCAGGCCCAGCCGGTGACCCAGCCACTCGACCCCGTTCGTGAACAGCTCGGCGCCGGCCAGGATCAGGACGAAGGCAAGGACCAGCAGGACGATCGTCATCGGGCCGCCAGTGCCGACAGGCCGATCACGACGCTGGCCGCCAGGATGGCCAGGATGCCCAGGCTGATCGCGGCCATCCGACGATCGCCGACCCGGAGGTAACCGAACAGGGCCAGGACCACCCGGAGCACCGGGGTCACGATGACCACGACCAGGCCAAGGCCAAGGAAGCCCACCGGTTCCAGGCTGGCGATGGCGGAGCCGAGGCTGGCTGGGTCAAACGCCGGCGGCGGGCTGGACAGTGGCTGGATGCCGCGGATCGCCATCCCAACCACCCCGACGGCCAGCAGGATCACGCTCAGCCAGGCGCCCCCGCTGAGCACTCGCCCGATCTGCTGGTCCAGGTCCGGTCCGGCCCCATCGGTCGGGCGGGTCATGCCTGGAGCACCTTGAGGGCCATCTCGAAGGCCGTACCGAGGAGGACCACGACGAACAGGATACGCAGGATCCGGGCATCGATCCGGTCGCCCACCCGGGCGCCAACGCTGGCTCCCACGAATACGCCGATGGCCATCGGGCCGGCCACGTACGGATCGATCCCGCCCCGGAGCAGGTAGATCGTGGCGCTGGCGGCAGCCGTGACCCCGATCATCAGGTTGCTGGTCGCGGTGGCGACCCGCAGGGGGACGCCCATGGCCAGGTTGAGGAGGGGCACCTTGACGATCCCGCCGCCGACCCCGAGGAGGGCCGAGACCAGGCCGGCGAAAGCGCTGCCAACAACGCCCAGCGGCCAGTTGCGGATGACGTAGCCCGGGGCCGGCTCCTCGTCAGGCTGCCGGCTACGGAGGGTCGCCGGCCGGCCCTCGGCCAGCAGCGCGGAGCCTTCGCCCTGGGGCGTCCGGGCCATCGAGATCGCAACGTAGACGAGCAGGGCGGCGAACAGTCCGGCCAGGACCCGCTCATCGAGGGCGAAGGCCAGCAGGCCGCCGACGAGGGCGCCGGCAGCGGTGAACAGCTCGAGGGACATGCCCAGGCGGAGGTTGGCCAGGTGGCGCTGGAGGTAGGGGCCGCTCGATGCGCTGCTGGTCACGATCACGGCGATCAGGCTGACCCCGACCGCCGCCCGCAGGTCCAGGCCAAAGCCAATCGTCAGGATTGGCACGACCAGGATCCCGCCGCCCAGGCCGAGCAGCGCGCCGAACAGGCCGGCCACCGCACCGCTCGCGATCAGCAGCCCGATGACCACGTCAGTCCGTGATCGGGCCGCCGGTCAGGGGCGCAGGTGCTGGGGGGCGTACGGCAGGAGGGCGACGTGTCGGGCGCGCTTGAGCGCGACCGACAGCTCGCGCTGGTGGCCGGCACAGGTGCCCGTCTTCCGGCGCGGCTCGATCTTGGCCCGCTCGGACAGGTAGCGGCGGAGGCGGTTGACCTCCTTGTAGTCGATCAGGACCGTCTTGTCGGCGCAGAAGGCGCAGACCTTGCGCCGGCGCCGGTCACGGTAGTAGTCGTCGCGCTTCTTCGATTTGCTCTGGATCGGGGGCATCGGTGTTCAGGTCTCCCGCTGGGTGTCAAGTCGGAACGGATGGGGTCGGGCGAATCGGCCTAGAACGGCAGATCGTCGAAGTTGCCTTCGTCGAGCTTGTCGCTCGGGCCGGGCTCGTCCGCGCGGGCCGGCCGCGTCGGCCGAACCGCACCACCGGTGGTCGGGCCGGTCCCGCCGGCCGGTCCCGGGTCGCCTTCCTCGTCGCGGGTGCGCCGCTCGAGATTGGTGACCTGGTTGGCAACCAGCTCGGTCGTGTAGCGCTTCTGGCCTTCCTTGTCTTCCCACTGGCGGGTCTGCAGGCGGCCCTCGATGTAGACCTTGTTGCCCTTGCGCAGGTATTCCGCGGCGCGCTCGGCCTGCTGGCCCCAGACGACCACCCGGAACCATTCGGTCTCTTCCTGCCACTCGCCGTTCTGGCCCTTGTAGTTGCGGTTGACGGCGACCGTGAACTGGGTCACGGCCTGTCCGCTCGGCGTATAGCGCATCTCGGGATCACGCCCGAGATTGCCGATGATCATCGCCTTGTTCAGCGACACGACGCGTCCTCCGGCTTCTCAGTCGATCGCGGCGGGAGCGGCTTCGCTCTCCGATTCGTCGATCAGCTCGCCCTGCTGCTCGTCGTACTCCTCGTCCTCGCCCGATGGCAGGCGATCCTCGTCCTCGTCCAGCGAGTCAGGGGCATCGGGATGGCGGGACGACTTGAGCGGCCGCTCGACCCGGGTGACCAGGTGGCGGAGCAGCTCCTCGGTGATGAGCAGGCTGCGCTCGAGCTCGATGATCGACTCGGCGGGAGCCTCGAATTGGATGATGTGGTACGAGCCCTCACGATGACGATCGATCGGGTAGGCCAGGCGGCGACGGCCCCACGGGGCGACCTTGACGATCTGGCCGCCGGACGTGGTGATCTGGCGGGTGATCCGGTCGATCAGGGCCTGGCTCTTGTCGTCGGCCAGGTCGGGCCGAAGGACAAGCATGAGTTCATATCGGCGCACGCGCGCGTAACTCCTTCCTGTGGGTATGCCCTCGCTGAGCCGGCCGGGCCGGGGCGGAGCCGAAAGGACCAAGGGCCGCAGTCTAGCACGCGCCCGCCCAGGACCCGCCTCGCGCCGAGGTCGAAGGCGGGCCGAGCCGTTGTATCCTGAGGTCAACCCGTCGAATGAACCTGGAGAACCTGTGCCCGCCAGCGCGATCCTGCTCCTCGAACACGATGTCCCCAGCGCCGAGCTGATTCAGCGCAGCCTGACCCCCGGCGGCGCGACGGTCACGGTCATGGCCGACGCGGCCGCGGTGATCGCAGCGGCCGCCGAGCACAGCCTGGTGATCATCGACGTGACGGACCCGTCGACGACTGCGGCCGACGTCTGCCGAGAGCTGCGCTCGAAGCTCGAGCTCGCCTCGATTCCCGTCCTGTGCATCACCCAGACGGACGATGTCGAGGAACGGATCCGGTTCTTCGAAGCGGGCGCCGACGACGTCATCGCCAAGCCCTTCGATGCCCGCGAGCTGGAGGCCCGGGTCGAGGCCCTGTCCGTCCGCTTCAACAGCTCGCGCGAGCTCACCCCACTGCTGACCAGCGAGACGGGCCAGAACCCCGCACGGACCCTGGTTGCCGTCTACAGCCCGAAGGGTGGCGCCGGAACCACCACCCTGGCCACGAACCTGGCCGCGGTCATGGCCGAGCGGCGGCCGGGGCGGGTGGCGATCATCGACCTCGATCTCCAGTTCGGCCAGGTGGCCACGCATCTCAACGTGCGGCCCCGCCAGACCGTCGCCGACCTGTCCCGGGACGACCAGTCCCGGCGCGACGTGGAGCTCATCCGGACGTATGCCGCACTGACCGGCTACGGCTTGTCCGTATTTGCCGCGCCCGCCTCGCCCGAGCTGGCCGAGACGATCACCACGGCTCACGTGGAGGAGATGTTGAGCACGACCTGCGCCGCCTACGAGAACGTCGTGGTCGACGCGGGCTCGTATCTCGACGAGCGGAGCATGCTGGTCCTCGAGCGGGCCGAGGGCGTGGTCATCCCGATCTATCCCGACATCGCCGCCCTGAAGGCCGTCCACGTGCTGATCGACTACCTCAACGAGACGGGCACGATCGTGAGCAAGACGAGCTTCATCCTGAACAACCTGTTCGCCCGCGAGATCCTCAAGCTGCGCGATGTCGAGAGCGGCCTCGGCGCCAAGATCGCAATGGACCTGCCCTACGACCCGTTCCTCTATCAGAAGGCGGTCAACGAGGGCATTCCGCTGGTCCGCGGCGCGGCCAAGACGGCGATCGCCGAGCGCTTTGCCCAGATCGCGGCCCTGGCCTTTGACGAGCAGGGCACGCCGGTCCTGGCCGGCGGTCCGGTCCTGATCGAGGACCGCAAGTCAGGGAGCCGGTTCGGCCGCCGCCGCTGAGTCGCCAGGAGGCTGGGCCGGCAGCCGGTGCCGATCCAGGTAGCCCGTCACGTAGGGCGCGATCAAGCGACGGACCACCTCGAGGATGATGACCTGGGGCGGCAGCCGCAGGAGAGGCACAGCCAGGAAGACCGCCAGCAGCGGCGACATCACGGGCAGGGCCATCGTCGAGTAGTGGAGCTGGCTGGCCGGCCAGATCGCGGGCACCGTGAGCCAGCCCGCCGCGCGCCGATCGCGCAGGGCGAGGACGAGCAGGGCCACGACGGTCACCGCCAGGAGCATCGGGAAGTAGAACGCCGAGAAGCCCTCGATCGACTCGTACTGGAGCCGGCTCGAGATCTGGCTGAACTGGTCGATGTAGTCGAACCAGAGCTTGGGGGCGATCAGGAAGGTGGCCGCGTTGAGGACCACCGCCAGCCCAATGGTCCGCCAGCGGCCCTCGCCGGCCAATGGAATGAAGGCATACACCTTGAGCCCGGTCCCGATCGCGGCCAGCCACGACGAGTTGGACAGGATCAGGGCCAGGACGACGAGCTGGGGGTTGCCCGAGAACAGGGCCTCGCTGATCGGCGGAAAAAGCAGCCACCAGATCGGCAGCCGGACCCGGCGCAGGGTCCACACGATCGCCAGCAGCGACAGGGCCAGCCACAGGGCGGTGAAGACATCCTCACTGAACAGCGCCGAGGGCGCCATGAGGATGGTCGTGACCGGCGATCCGGCGTAGTGGTAGGTCGCGCCGCCGGCCGTCACCCCCGCGTCCCACGGATTGGCGCCGCTCAGCCAGGCGGCCACGCCCCGGTAGTAGATCCGGGCGTCGATCCCGATTGGGAAGTTCAGGGCGAAGAAGAGCGACAGGCGCATCCACGTCTGCCAGGCGAACCAGCCCAGCAGGAAGACCTGCCAGGCCCAGCCGATGTACTTCGCGGCCAGCCCTGTCCGCGAATCGGCCAGGACGCGCTCGAGGAAACGATCCATTGCCGATGGATCATCCACCCACGGCAGGGACCTCGTCGGGCAGGAGCGGTCGCGCGGCCAGGGTCCAGACCTGGCCGCCCGAGCGGAATCCGGTGAGCTGGCTGGCATTGGCGAGGACCGGGCCAAGAGTTGCCGCGTCGGCCCCGGTCACGAGGCCGACCCGTGCCCCATCGCCACCCAGCGGATCCGCCTTGCCGAAGGCCGCCAAGGGCGTGCCCAGTGGCCAGTCGACCGGCGGCCGGGCCAGGCTCGTATCGCTGGCGGATGGCTCGCCCGGCGCACCCAGCGTCGCGAAGACCTGGTAGCCGAGCGGCTGGTAGGTGCCCTCGGGCCCAGCCGTGGCGCCAAACGTGTCCCCGCCCTCGAGCCGACCGAGGAGCGCGCTCGCGGCCGCCGCGACCTGGCCGGCACTGTCACCCGGCAGCGGGGACGACGATGGGGAGCCGAGAAAGCCGAAGGTGGTGACCGTTCGCCCGCCAGGGTGGATCACGGTGATGACCGTCGTGGGCATGTCGGCGCCGGGTCCGCCCGGGTAGGTCACGTCGGATCCGGCCAGGCCGGCATCGGTCGCCGCCTTGAGGATCGCGGCCGCGCCATCGGCTCCAACCGAGCGATAGACGACCGTGGCCATGAGCGGCCCTGGGTAGATCGCGGGAACGGCCCCGGCCGACATGATCCGGCCGTCGGCGTAGACCGACAGGAGCGGGATCTGGACCCGCATGGCGCCCGGCGCGAGCAGGCCTCCCTGGCTCACGACTCGCAGGAGCAGGGCGCCGGATGCGGAAGGACCGGGCGATCCTTCACTCCCGCCGGGCGTGGTTGGAGACGGTGCGGGCGGGACCGAGGACACGCTCGCTCCGGTCGAGGTGCAGGCCAGAACCAGCAGCGCGATCGCGCCCAGGGACGGGATGAACGCGGCTCGGCGCATCGGATTGGACCTCCGCTCGTGGACTGGCCGGCGCGGCAGGGCCGCCCGTGAGCCTCAGGACGGCGGCAGTGCGGCTACGGTTCCCGCGATCGGCTGACGATAGGGACGGCCCCGGTTGGGGGCAAGGGGAGACGCGGTCTGCCGGAGCTCTGGTCCCGGTGGCTCCGGCTCGGCTGCCCGCCTGAGCGCGAAGCTGCTTATGCCGGAGCGCCAGAGCCGTCGAACCACTCGATCGAGGAAGGCTCGGGCGATCGGGATTGTCGGTGAGCTCGCGGCGCACGCAGCCGCGTGCCCGAGCCCCGGTAGGGTCAGGCTCTCGCCGTGGGCCAGGAGGTTCGCGATCGAGGCGGCCTTGGCATCCGGGTCCTCCCGCTCACCGGAGATCAATAGGGCGGGCACCGGAAACGATTCCAGGTCTCGAATGCCGTCGGGGAGGAGCTCGCTCGACTGGCAGGCGATCATCGCCTCAGGGTCCGCACGCAGCATCACCGCCTTGATCGCCGCCGGAAACCGGTACGAATCGTCCTCGTAGCGCTCGATCAGGGCCGCCATGCCTTTAGTGCGAAGGACCTCGAGATCCGGGTCCTCGCCCACGTCCGGCAGGGATGGCGCCGGCCTTGGATCCCAAGATCCCGTGGTGATCATCGCCGCGACCCGGTGGGGAGCCGCATCGGCCGTCATCCAAGCTACCCAGCCACCGTAGGACAGCCCCCAGATCGCGAATCGCTCGAGGCGTTCGGCGTCGGCGACCGCAAGTACGTCGCTGGCAAATGAGGCGGCGTGGTACGCACTCGGCTCGTGCGGCTTGTCGCTTTGCCCGTGGCCTCGCAGGTCAACGCTCACGACTCGATAGTCCCGCCGGAGGCTGTCGATGTAGCCCGTCTCAGCCCACCAGGTCCGGTCGTTGAGCCATCCGTGGAGCAGCACCAGAGGGCGACCCTGTCCGGTAACGTCGTAGCTGATTCTGACGCCGCTGTTCGTGACTACAGGCATGGACCTCGCGGAACCTCGAGTTACTACGCCAGGTGTGGCGCTTCCGACGGCGGAGGGGCGCAGGCCGCGGCAGGATCGATGCAGACGAGCTGCCGCGAGGCGCAGGAGGACACCTCGCGGCTGATGTGGTGGTCACCACCACTTGTGCTCACATTGTGGTGCCGAAGCCGAGATTTGAACTCGGACGGGGTTGCCCCCAACGGATTTTAAGTCCGCCGCGTCTGCCGGTTCCGCCACTTCGGCCCGAGCCAAGCGTAGCCCCTGTCAGGGCAGCTGGTTGAGGACCGTAGCAGCCAGGGTGGGATCGCTGGTCGAGACGTCGAACACGTCCTGACCGTGGACATAGACGTAGTCGATCGGTCCGCCGTCGCCGTAGTCGACCTTGATCACCGACTTGGTCCCGACCGTGGCCGGCGTGGTGGTCATGCCCGACGCGGCGGCGGCCATCCAGCTGGCGATGATCGCCGTCCGGGCCGGCGTTCCGTCGACGCCGACGATGCGGAACCCGAGGACCTCGAGGTCGAGCGCGCCGGTCGGATCGTAGGATTCGGCGACCTGGAAGTCGGCCGGCGTCTTGCCGAAGCCCTTGATCGCGGCCGCCAGCGAGACGCTCGCTGGGTCCGTGCTCAAGGCCGTCGTCCCGTCCGTGCTCTGGCTTGAGTAGGCGGTTCCGTTCACGCTCTTGGGCAGGATCGCCTCGAGGGCCGGGACCACGTGCGAAGGCGTGCTTGACGGACCGGCCGAAGGCCCCGGGCTGGTGGCCCCGCCGGCCGAGGGCAGCGGTGCAACGGTGCTGCCCGGGGCCGGCGTGCTGATTCCGGCGATGATCCCCGAGCCATTCGAGGCGGTGGCGGCGGCGATCGCCAGGTCGAAGGCCGTGGCCGACTGCTGCAGGTCGGCCGGGCGTAACCGTGGTCGAGGCGACAAGGTAGGCCACGATGCCGCTCCGCCGGAAGTAGATCGTCGTTCCGCCGGTCGGATCCTGGAGGGCGAACGACTCGTCGCCCAGCTTGGCGAAGTCAACGACGGTGGACCCGGCCGCCACGGCCGCGTCGCGCGACCGGGTCAGGGCCAGGTGATCGTCCGTGCCCAGGCAATTGAGCCGGACGTAGATCGAGGGGACGCTGGTCGAGCCGCTGGCGGCCGGACCGACGACCGACGTGCTGTAGCCATCGGAATAGAAGCCACTGCCGGCGAGGGTCCAGCCGGCGGGCAGGGTCGAGGTGTCGGGCAGCGAAGCCCATGACAGCGAACGGCACGAATCGGTGGTCGCGCTGCTCCCGGCTGGCTTGAACACCGTCAGGGCCAGGGCCGCGGCCGACACGAGCAGGGCGAGCACGGCCAGGATGGCCACGATCGTGACGGTCCGGCGGCTCGGGCCGTCGTCGTAGAAGTACTCGTCGTTGGTCTGGTCGGGCGGTGCAGGGATCGCCTTGGCAGGATCAGACGAGACGACGTTCGGGGTCTGGCGGGACGGCAAGGGAGGCTCCGGGCGCAAACGAGAGACCTGCCCGCAGGCAGGGCAGATTGACAGTGATGAGCGAAGTATCCCCGATCATCCTGACAACGTCCTGAAGCCGACCCCGCGGACCTGGCGGGCCCTCAGCCCTCGAGCCGGGCCGCGGCCCCCGAGTAACGCGGATCGGTCCGTCGAATCGGATCGGGATTCGTCCCAACCAGACGGGCCAGCCTCTCGACGATCCGCTGGAGCGGCGTGGCGCTCCCGAGCAGGGCGGCCGACGGGGCGGCCAGTCCGGGCGCCTCCGGTACGACGATCCGGCCAAGTGGCGTCAAGGCCGGGTCGATCACCGCGGCAACATCGGCGGCCAGGATCGCGCCGACCCGGATGCCGATCACCAAGGCCGCTTCGAGCACCTGGCGGGCCCGCTCGACGCGCTCCGATCGAGCTCTTCGCTCGGTCAGGATCAGGACCAGCCCGGAGGAGCCGTCAGTGGATGGCAGATGGCCGTGGGCGAACGTCTCCAGATCGCGCATGGCCGCTGGGATCCAGGTGCCCTCTTCGAGCTTCAGGACGAGCTCCCGAGCCGCCGCCCGGTCCGCCCCGGAGCCGAGGGTCAGGATCGGTCGCGTTCCCGCCAGGCCGGCGGCGATCGCTTCTGCGCTCCGAGTGGCCTCCGCGGTCAGGCCGGCCGCCATCAGACCCTCGACCTCGGCCGGATCAACCGGCCGCCCGCTCAGCGCCGCGCCGACCGCCGTCGCGGCCAGGAGCGGCGACGTGTAGCCGATCGTGTGGCAGTAGCTCTGGTCGCGCTCGACGGTCTCGACGACGACGTCGATCCCCTGGGCGCCGGGCGCTCGTCCGCTGACCGTGATGATCGCTGTCCGGGCGCCGGCCGAGCGGGCCGCCGCGACCGCCCGGCTGGTCGCCCACGTCCCGCCGTCGTGGCTGACCGCGATCAGCAGGCCGGGCTGGGGATCGAGGCTGGCCTCGAACGCCTGGGCCGCGAGCGGTCCACCACCAGGCAGCCCCGCGCTCCGCCAGGCGTCGCGCAGGATCTCGGTGACACCAAGCGCACCGTGCTCGCTCGTGCCGCAGCCAACGACCACGACCGGCTGGCCGCCCTCGGCCGCCCGACGGAGCTCAGCCGCCAGTCGGGCAGCCGACCCGTCGGCTGCGAGCCGGGTCAGGCAACGAGCGGCGAAGGCCGGCTCGGCCTCGATCATCTCGGTCATGAACCAGGGCGGACCACCCCGATCGATGGGCTGGTCGGCTCCCTGCCAGGGGTCAGGCGGTCCGGGTAGCGGGCGCTCGGGGTCGAACGGGTTCGGGCTCGTGGTGTCGCTCATCGAACCATGATGGCCCGAACGAAGGTGATCGCCCCGGCGGTTCCGTCCGACGCGCCCCGGTCCCTGTCCCGCACGCGGAACTCGCTAGCCGGTGGACTCCTCATTTCGCCCACCGAGCAGGCGACGCGTCACCGGGATGAACGCGGTGGCGAAGCCGACCTGGATCAGGACCACGATCAGGATCAGCAGCCCCGGCAGCCCCAGCAGGAACCCGGGCACCAGCCAGGCGACGAGGGCCGTCGTGTCGAGCGCACCGAGGTCACCCAGCTCGACTGCCCCGCCCGCGGGCAGCCCCCCGACCCGAACCGGGACGGGATCCGCGACAACGCCGGGCGGGCCGGACGGACCCACCGACGTGCCGCCAGCCTGACCGGCGATTGGGGGTCCAGGCGTCTCACTGGGCGGGTCCCCGGCCGACGGAGCGGGCGAGCTCGACGCTACCGGCGTTGGCGTGGGGGTGGGTCCAGGTCCGGCTGCGGTCGGGCTTGGCACAGGCGTCGGAACCGGGGTCGCCTTGGGCGTCGGAGCTGGCGTGAGGATTGGCGTTGCGGTCGGGGTCGGCTTCGGCGTCGCACTCGGAGTAGGAGTCGGAGTCGGCGCGGCTCCGGTGACCGGCAGGTCGAAGGCGACCGTATCGGCGCCCGAGCTGCAGGTCACGTGGTTGTAGGAGAGCGCCCCGATCGAATACACCCCGGTCGGCGTGCCGGTGAGGTTCACGGTGAACGTCACGGCGTCGCCCGTCTGGGCCAGGTCGTCCAGCTCGGTCAGGCCGTGCAGGCGAACGACCGTCTGCCCGGGCGGGCCACCACTCGGCGCGTCCGCGATCCAGAGATGGAGCAGGGGCGCGGAGTCGAGGGTCACTCGATGGACGCTGAAAACCGCCGGGAAGGTCAGCTGGACGCAACCGACAGAACTGCCGCCGGGCTCATTCGTGGCCGTGAACACGATGTTGGTCGCCACCCCGTTCGCGACGGACTTCGGGCTGTCGCTGAGCGCCCAGCCGCCCGAACCGGCGAAGGCGAGGGCCGGAAAAGCGAGGACGGCCAAGGTAGCTGCGGCCACGACCCGCACGCGGACGGCCCCTCGCCGCGGCCGGCCGAACCGAGCGTCCATCAGGCGACCTTGCCGCCGGGAATGACGAGGCTCGGTCCGGCCGCCGTGATCCGGTCCTGGCCTGGCAATGGCGCGTCGGCAACGGTCCAGATCCCACGCACGAAGATCTTGACGAGGCGGGCCTCGAGCTGGCTGTCGGACGCGTCTTCGAGCCGCTTGAGCGCCTCCTCGACCGACATCGCCTTGCGGTACGGCCGGGTGGTGGTCATGGCGCTGAACGCGTCGCCGACGGCCAGGATCCGGCCGACCAGCGGGATCTCGTCCCCCGCCAGCTTCGCCAGGTAGCCCTGGCCGTCCCAGCGCTCGTGGTGGTGTCGAATGCCCGCCCGGATGAGGTCGATCTCGGGCAGGTCGCGCACGATCGCATCGCCCAGGGCGACATGCTGCCTGACGATCGCCATCTCCTCGTCGGTGAGGCGACCCGGCTTGCGCAGGATGCCGTCCGGGATGCCGATCTTGCCGATGTCATGGAGGAGACCGGCCCGGTGAATTGCCTGCCTTGTGTCCGGATCGAGGCCGAGCTCGCGGGCCAGGAAGTCCGCGTAACGGGCGACATCCTCGCTGTGGCGACGGGTGTAGCGATCCTTGGTGTCGACGGCGATGACCAGGCCCTCGAGGATGTCGAAGGTCTTGGCGTAGGAGGGAGCCGGCAGGCCCGGCCTCGGCCAGCAGGACGCCATCCCCGCCGCCCGCCCGGGCTTCGTTCAGGGTCACGGCCGCCACTGACAGGAGGGTCGTGACCGACTCGCCGTTGGCCGGATAGGCACACAGGCCGGCACTCAGGGTGACCGGCAGCCGCTCCGAGCCGTCGAACTCGAGCGACAAGCTCGGCCAGGTGACCGCGGACGTACTCGAGGAGCGGCTGGAGGTCGGACTCGCCGCCGGGCCGACCAACGACGAGGAACTCGTCCGGCCCGTAGCGGCCCCAGGTCATGCCGCGGGCACGTCCGCCTCGAGCAGGCGCGTGACCTCGTTCAAGACGAAATCGCCGGCCTGGTGGCCATAGGTCGAATTCAGCAGGCCGAAGTTGTCCAGGTCCAGGAGCGCCACCCCGATCTGTTCGTGGCTCAGCCGGGCGCGCTCGACCGCGGCGGCCAGGATCTCGACGAGCGCGCCATGGTTGAGGACGCCGGTGAGCGGATCGCGTCTGGCTGCCTCGACGAGCAGCCGGGACTGGCGGCTCAGGCGCTGCTGGGCCGCCCAGAAGATGAAGATCAGCAGGAGCGTGCTGATCAAGGCCGCGCTCAGGGTGATGACGACGACGTGGACCCGCCCGGCATCGAGCTGGGCCAGGATCGGCGCGGCATCGCGCCAGATGCCCACGACCGCGTCGACCCGGCCGCTCTGGATGATTGGCAGGTATTCGCGCAGGACTGAGCTGGTGGCGAGTGGGGCCAGCGCGCCAGACGCGTTCGGGCCGACGATCGCTGCGCCGGTGGCCTGCTTCGCGATGACCTCGGAGATCTCGGGCGTCAGGGTTGCCCGGTGGTCGGCCGTGGTGTCGGCATCGGCCGCCACGACCGTACCGTCCGGCGCCAGCAACGCTGCGTGGAGGATCCCGCCGCGCTCGACCAGGAGCTGGAGCCCGTGCTCGAGGACAGCAGCCCGGTCGGCCGAAAGCGCGGCCGGGGGCAGGTCCGACTGGCGCAGGTTGAGGCCCACGAAGCTGCGCACGGCGGCTGCATCGGCACTGACCGTGGCGTTCAGCAGGGTCGTGGTCGAAATCGGCGGTGACGAGCGCGGCCTGGCCACTCGCCGTGGCGCCGACGATCATGAGGAAGGCGGCCACCACCAGCAGGAGCAGGACCGGTCGGACCGGGCGTCGTCGCCCGGCAGACTCTTGCCCGCGGGACTTGGGGGTGATGGGTGTGGCCTCCGTGCTCAGGCTCAAGGCAGCCGAGCGTACGGTTCGCTGACCCCGACGGGGTATGGGCCGGAAGTCCTAGCCGGAGCTCCGGTCTGTCAGACCGGCGGCATCAGGTAGTAGCCTGTGGACGACCTGCAGCCCTCCTGAGCGTGGCATGACCGAGACCGCAAGCGACACGACGGCAAGCCTCGGCTCGGTCACCGGGTCGGGTTCCGAGCGCGATGAGGCCGACATCGCGATCCGGTCCGACCGACCGGTCCACCCCTATATCCACGTCGTCGTGGTCGCGGTCATTGGGGGAGTCTCGGTCCTCGCCTGGCTGTGGTTGTTCGAGACGGTCCAGAAGCTCCTCTGGGACAACGATTTCGTCACGTCCAACCGCTGGATGTTCCCGCTGATCTGCCTCCCGTTCTCGCTGGCGGTGGGACTGCTCGTAAAGCACCGCCATGCCCCGACGACGCTCGACGCGTCGATGCTCGACAGCATGTCCGGGGACATGTCCTCGATCGATTGGCGGACCTTGCCCGTCACCGTCGTCATGTCATTGGTCTCGCTCTTCTCGGGGGCGGTCCTGGGTCCGGAAGGCGGAATTGGCGGGATCGCGTCGAAGCTGGCGATGCTCTATGCCGACAAGGTCGGGATTCCAGCCGAGCAGCGCTCCCGCCTCGTCTTCTCGACGCTGGCTTCCGCCTACAACGGGCTCATCGCGAACCCGCTGTTCACTGGCGTCCTCGGCACCGAGCTGATCAGCGACCCAGAAACGAGGACCCGGACGCTCCCCGCGAACCTTATCGGTGGGTCCATCGGCTATCTCATCTTCTTCGGCGCCGGGAGCAGCGGCCTCCAGAACTACCTGCATCTGTCTCCGAGCCAGGACTTCGCCCCGGTCGACATTCTGCTCGTCCTCATCTTCGCGCTGGCCGGTCTCATCCTGGCGATCGTCACCGGAGGTCTGTTCCGCGCCGCAGCGGGGTTCTTCGGTCGTTTCGCGGGTCGCGAGGTGGAGCGAGCGTTGATCGCGGGCGTCGTCTTCAGCGTCATCGGAGTCGTCGCGCCGATCCTGCTCTTCTCGGGTGAGACCCAGATTCAGGTCGTCGCGGCCGACCCGGCGAAGTACGGCGCCCTGCTCCTGATCGCGATGGCACTGGTCAAGCTCGCGCTGCTCGCGATCGCGTTCAAGAGCGGCTTCCTGGGGGGACCCACATTCCCCACGATCTTCGCCTCGGTCTGTGTCGCCCTCGCCTTCGGCCTGCTTCTTCCGGGCATTCGGAGCGACGTGATCATCGGTGGGGTGATGGCCGGCTTCTTGGTGGTGCTATTCAAGGCACCGTTCATGGTCATCCTGCTGACCGTCGTCATGCTCCAGGCGAACGCCGAGCTCACCGCCCTGATCGTGCTGGCGGTCGCGGCCGTGCTGATCGTCCAGCCCTACCTGGTGGCGGCCATCTCGAACCGCCAGGCCGCCCGCGCCACGCCGGAATCGGGAAAAGGCCTGAGAAGGCCAATTCGTGAGCGTGGAGTTGGAGGCGACGATCGGATTCGAACCGATGCATAGAGGTTTTGCAGACCTCCCCCTTAACCACTTGGGTACGTCGCCCCGAGAAGATGCCGGAAAGGGGGCCGGCTCGACCGGGACGCTGCCCGGGGTGGCTGCCCCTCGAGGATTCGAACCTCGGTTAACGGATCCAAAGTCCGCTGTCCTACCACTGGACGAAGGGGCACCGGTCGCGCCGCCGGCGGGATGCCGTCCGGCCCGACCGGGCGCTTATTGCGAATGAATGGAGCGGAAGACGGGGTTCGAACCCGCGACCTCAACCTTGGCAAGGTTGCGCGCTACCAACTGCGCCACTTCCGCCCGGAGTTTGCCGCCGGACCAGTTCTGGTGCCGAGAGCCAGAATCGAACTGGCGACACCGCGATTTTCAGTCGCGTGCTCTACCAACTGAGCTATCTCGGCCCGATGGCCTGACCAGGCTGGTCGCCCGTCGGCGGGCCGAAGAATACCACGGCCCAGCCGTCGAGCGAGCCGAAACGCTAGCTCGCCGAGCCCAGCGAGCTGGCCGCGTCGGGCGGCAGGGGGGCCTCGCCGGTGAGCTGGCGCAGGCGGTTGATCCGGTCGACCAGGGGCGGATGGGTCGAGAAGAGGCTGCTCGGATTGGCGTTCAGCTTCATCAGCGGGTTGTGGAAGTACAGGTGCTGGGTGGCCGGGTTGGCCTCCTTCATCACCGTCGTGTCGCCGGCCAGCCGGGCCAGGGCGCGCTCCAGCCCATGCGGGTTACGGGTGAGCTCGACCGACGAGGCGTCGGCCAGGTACTCACGCTGGCGGCTGACCGCGAGCTGGACCAGGCGGGTGAAGATCGGGGCGAGGATCGCCAGGACGATGGCGAACGCAAAGACGACCAGCTGGAGGGCTCCCCCACCGCCCTCGTTGTTGTTGTTCGAGCGCCGGCCGCCGCCGAACCAGAACGTGTAGCGCAGGAAGAAGCCGGACAGCAGGGCGACGCTGCCGACCAGCACCCCGACCAGCAGCGAGAACCGGATGTCGAAGTTGCGGACGTGCGACAGCTCATGGCCGAGGACGCCCTGGAGTTCCTCGCGATCCATGACCTTGAGCAAGCCGGTCGTGATCGCGACCGACGAATGGTTGGGATCGCGGCCGGTGGCAAAGGCATTCATCGCGTCGTCCTGGATGATGTACACCGCCGGCATCGGGATCCCAGCCGCGATCGTCAGCTCCCGGATGACGTTGTAGAGCTGGGGCGCCTGCTCCTCGCTGACCGGTTTGGCCGACGAAGCCGCCAGGACCAGCTTGTCGCCGTAGAAGTACGAACCGATCGAGGTGATCGAGCCGATCACGACCGCGATCACGATCGCCCCGATCGCGCCGGCTCGGGTCCCGGTCAGGGCGTAGCCGATCGAGGCGCCGAGGGCGGCCAGGATCAGGACCACGATCAGCATCAGGAACAGGCTGTTCCGCTGATTGGCGGACTTCTCGCTGTAGAACGTAGCGACGGCCATGGCGAATACGAAGCGCGGCGCGCTGAGCCCCGGGAGGGCTAGCGGAGCTGGACCTGGGGCACGGCCTGGGCCTCGGCCTCGGCCTCGAAGAATTCGCGCTTGGTGAAGCCCAGCGGCCCGGCCAGCAGGACTGCCGGGAAGGTCGCGATGCCGGTGTTGAAATCGAGGACGGTGGCGTTGTAGTGCTGGCGCGAGAAGCCGATCTGGTTCTCGGTCGTGGTCACCTGCTCCTGCAGGCTGAGCACGTTCTCGTTGGCCTTGAGGGTCGGGTAGTTCTCGACCACAGCGAACAGGGAGCGGAGGGTGCCGGTCAGGGCGTTCTCGGCGGTGGCCTGGGCGGCGGGCCCCTGGGCTCCTGCGGCCACGGCGTTGGCCCGGGCGTCGGTGACCTTGGTCAGGACATCCTGCTCGAAGTCCATGTAGCCCTTGACCGCGCTGACCAGGTTCGGGATGAGATCCCAGCGGCGCTTCAGCTGGACCTGGATCTGAGACAGGGCCTCGTCGACGCGAAGCCGCCGTTGAACGAGTCCGTTGTAGGTAAGAATGATGAACCCGACGATCACCACGACGATGATGATCAGGACGATCACGCCTGCGTTCATGCTGCTCCTCAATCGTGCGTGCCGGTCAACGGCAGACGCAGTTCCTTGAGTCTAGCAGTGCCCGGGCAGCCTGCAGCCGAGGGCTTGGTGCTCCAGCGCAGCGGCTACCCGGACGGGCCTGATCGGGCCTCGGCGAGCCGGCGAGCCGAGGGCCTAGCTGGATCGGCGCGTTCCGTCGAGGGCTCGCATCACGAACAGGATGAAGATCGCGCCAAGGACCGCGATCACGATGCTCTCGAGGTTGACCCCGGTCACGTCGCCGCGGTGGAAGACGGCCGCGCCGATGTAACCGCCAACGACGGCGCCGACGATGCCCAGGATGATCGTCAGGATCACTCCGTAGTTGCCGCCGACGATCAGGTTGGCGATGAACCCGGCGATCGCGCCGAGAACGATCCAGCTGACGATGCCGATGTCCGCCTCCTACAGCTCGAGCGTGGGCAGGCCGTTCTTGCGCAGGATCAGCGCGATCTCGGTGCCGTGCTGGAGCTCGTGCTCGACAAGATGCCACACGATCCAGGTGCGAGTCACGCTCTGTCCCGCTCTCCGCTGAACCTCGACCAGGAGGTCGGCCGCGATCCACCGCCCAAGGCAGTCCACGATGAGCTGGTCGGGAGCGCTGGCGGCTGAGCCCACGCCCGAATCCTGGCAACGTTTCAGGCAGGACCGAAACGGCCGGGGCCTCAGCTCGCGTGGTGGGCGGTACTGGACTCGAACCAGTGACTTCCTCGGTGTAAACGAGGCGCTCTGACCAACTGAGCTAACCGCCCGCTGAACCGAGGATACCTGCCGCCGCCGGGCCGGGAGGTCGAACGCGCCGGTCTCGCCTGCCTTGAGCCATATCGCGCTCCGTGCATGGACACTGTGAGCACAAGCCGTGGCGCTAAGCCTCGGGGCTGCCCGGGATCGTGCCTCCAGACCTCTCGCGTGAGCGTGGAATTGGTCGGGCGCGGCAGCGATCGCGGCCTGCGTTGGAGCTAAAGCCGTCCCTTGTGCGTGCAGTGACCATGTAGCGAGCAGGACGAGGGACAAGAGGTCGCGGACCCGGGGCCGGCGGCCGGGGCCGACGTAGCAGTACGGTCCATGGAATCCGGAACGGCGGTCCGAAGTCGGGCCGCCGTTCGAGGGGGTCAGCAGAGTGGTGCCCAGGCCGGGACTTGAACCCGGATGAGTTGCCTCATACGCCCCTCAAACGTACGCGTATACCAATTCCGCCACCTGGGCAGGTGTTCCGCGCCCTTGAGGGATCCCGCTGACGAGGGCTGGTACCGAGGAAGGGATTTGAACCCATACGCCCTTGCGGACACTAGCTCCTGAAGCTAGCGCGTCTACCGATTCCGCCACCTCGGCGAGATCCCCAACGCACGGCAAGACGCCTCACCGCCCGTCGGCGAGGCGCCATGTTAGCACATCCCAAAATCGGTCACTGGGGTCCCCCAGGGGCCGAATCACGGGCCCATCTACCCTCGGTCCGAGCACGATTGGGTCGTCCCGGAAGAACAATGGCAGCATCGGCGGATTCGCCACCAGGGCCGTCTGGAGCTTCGCATAGGCGGCCAGCCGGGCGGCATCGGTGCCCGGCGAGCGGGCCGCGACCAGGAGCGAATCCAGGCTCGCGTCCTGGATCCCGGTGATGTTCGCCCCACCGCTGACGGCCTGGCTCGAGGCGAACAGCGGATAGAGGTCCGGATCGAGACCGATGTTGACGTCGACCAGGGCGGCCGTGAACGTGCCGGCCCCCAGGCGGGCCACGAAATCGGCCGGGGCAAGGGCCACGTGGGTGACCTTCAGGCCGAATTGCTGCCACTGGCTGGTGACCAGCTCGGCCGTGGCCCAGGCAATCGGGTTAGAGGCCTGGTCCGGGCTGACGAGGTCGAAGGTGAAGGCGGTCTTGGCCTTGGGCGCGAGCCAGCCGCTCGTGCCCTTGGTCCAGCCAGCCGTCTTCAGGGCGGTCGCGGCGGCGGTCGGATTCGAGGCGACCGGCGCACTGGCGCCGGCGTCGAAGGCCCACGAGCTGGGCGGGATCGGCGAGTCGGCCTGCCTGCCGGTGCCGTCCAGGACCGAGCTGATCATGGCCGGCCGGTCGAGCGCCTCGAGGAGCGCCCGGCGGACCGCCGCCGGGGCCGTGGCGGTGTTCGCGGGGCGGAGGTTCATGGCGACCGAGGTGAAGGTGGTGCTCGGGTAACCGAGCAGGCGCGAACCGGGCAGGGCCGCCAGCGCCGTGGCATCGGTCGGGCTGAGCCCGCTTGCGGCGTCGAGCGAGCCGGCTCGATAGGCGGTAGCCAGGGATGCTGAGTCGCCAAAGAACTCCAGCTCGATCGCGGGTACCGGCTCCGAGCCGGCCGACGGTCCGGCGGCCGACGGCGAACCCCCGGAGGAGGCCGGGGCTGACGTTGGGGCCGCCGCGGAAGCCGGGGCGGATGCCGCCGGCGATGCGCCGCTTGAGCCCGAGGTCGATGCGGTCGGCACGAGCTCGGCCGAGGTGACATCCCAGTTGACCAGCCGGAACGGGCCGGAGCCGACCGGGTTGTTCGAGAACGACGAGTCGGCCAGGTCGGTGACCGGGGTCAGGTTGAGCAGATGCTGGGGCAGGATGCCCACCATCGCGTCTTCGAGGAAGCCGGTGATCGGGGTGTCCAGGGTGAACTCGACCGTCGACGAGTCGAGCTTGACCACGGACACCTCGCGCCAGGAGTTGGCCAGCGGCCCGCGGTAGGCCGGGTCCTTGATCAGGTTGACCGTGAACACGACGTCGTCGGCGGTCACGGGCTGGCCGTCCTGCCAGGTTGCCCCGGACCGCAGCTGGAACGTCCACGTCCGGCCGGTCGGGTCGGACGTCCACGAGCTGGCCAGGTCCGGCAGGTAGGTCGCTCCGGGACCCCGTGCCACCAGGCCCGAGAAGATCAGCTTGCTCAGATCGCGATCGGCCTGGGTCCGGGCGGTCAGCGGGTTGATCGAGCTCGGTGCCCCGATGACCCCCTCCCGGTAGATCGGCGGGTTACCGGTCCCGATGTCGGCGCTGGGGCTGGGGCTGGCCGCCGCAATGGCCGGTGCCGAGCCGGTCGTGGGCATGGCCACGGCCAGGGCGAGCACGACGAGGATGGCGGACAGGCCGGCCACGATGCCGCGGTCACGCTGGGTCAATGATCACGCCTCGGAGGGCCGCCGGCCGGTGCCCGGCAAGGCCGGGCGGGGGCTAGGCAGCCGGGGTGTAGATGTAAGCAGCCAGCGAGAACAGCACGAACAGGACCGTGAGCACGATCGTGAACTGCCAGAGTCGCCGTTCGACGCCCCGCCGGCTGCGGTAGACCGCCGAGTCGCCGCCGAAGGTGCCCGACAGGCCCGTCCCGCGCGACTGGAGCAGGATCGCCGCAATCAGGGCGATCCCGACGATGATCTGACCGATGCTCAGGAACGGATTCACCCGGAACGAGACCTCAAGCTGGTGGGTGCGAAGCCGGGGGATGGTAGCACGTCGAGCCGGCTCAGGCCGGCCTCGCCGAGGCCTGGCCGGCGACCGCCGAGATCGCGGCGTCCACCCGGGCTGGATCGCCCAGGTAGTGATGGCCGAGCGGTCGGAGGTCCGGATCGAGCTCGTACACGAGCGGGATGCCGGTCGGGATGTTGAGCCCGGGAATGTCCGCCTCGGAGATCCCGTCGAGATACATGACCAGGGCCCGCAGGCTGTTGCCGTGGGCCGCGATCAGGACCTGCCGGCCGGCCCGGATGGCCGGCGCGATCTGGTCGTGCCAGGCCGGCAGGAATCGGGCGACGGTGTCCTTGAGGGACTCGGAGCGGGGCAGCTCGGCCGGGCTCAGCCCGGCGTAGCGGGGATCGCGGCCGGGCTCCCGCTCGTCGCCGGCCTCGAGCGGCGGTGGCGGCACGTCGTAGCTCCGGCGCCAGAGGTGGACCTGGGCGTCGCCGTAGCGGGCCGCCGTCTCAGCCTTGTTGAGGCCCTGCAAGGCGCCGTAGTGGCGCTCGTTCAGGCGCCACGAGTGCTCGACCGGGATCCACATCCGGTCGAGCTCGTCCAACCCGATCCAGAGCGTCCGGATCGCCCGGCGCAGGACCGAGGTGAAGGCCAGGTCGAACTCGAAGCCGTCCTCGCGCAGGAGGCGGCCGGCCTCGTGCGCCTCGGCTTCGCCGGCCTCCGACAGGTCGACGTCGGTCCAGCCGGTGAACCGGTTCTCGCGGTTCCAGTCGCTCTCGCCGTGGCGGAGCAGGACGAGCCGGCTCATCGAGCGACGCCGGCCGCAGCCTGGCGGCCGGCCGCGGTCAGCCCGGCGCGGGCCACGATCCCGGCCATCTCGTCAACTTTGAGCGAGGCGCCCCCGACGAGGGCTCCGTCGATTGCCGGCTCGGCCAGGAACTCGCCGATCGAGGCGGCCGTGACGCTGCCCCCGTAGAGCACCGGCAGCTCCGTGGCCAGGTCATCAAAGCCCGGCCCGAAGGCCGCTACCGAGCGCCGGATCGCCTCGGCCATCGCCGCCGCATCGACCCCGCGAGCGGTCCGCCCGGTGCCGATCGCCCAGACGGGCTCGTAGGCAACGACCAGGCCGGCCGTGGCGAGGGCGGCGGCACTGCCCGCGTAGCTGGCCAGGCAACCCAGCAGCTGGCCTGCCACGACCCCCTCGGCCGCCCCGGCTTCACGCTCGGCCAGCTGCTCCCCGACGCACAGGATCGGCCGAAGCCCGGCCTCCACGGCGCGCGCCAGCTTGCGTCCAATCAGCTCATCGGTCTCGCCCGCGTCGCGCCGCCGCTCCGAGTGGCCGATGATCACCCAACCGGCCAGGCCGGCCAGCATCGGCGCGCCGATCTCGCCGGTGTAGGCGCCGCTGAGCTCGTGATGGACGTTCTGGGCACCGACCCCCACGCCGGCCCCGGCAGGCGTGGCCAGCAGGGCATCGCGGACCGCCGCCAGGCACACGAACGGCGGGCAGATCACGCGCTCCACGCCGGGCACCCCGGTCCGGGCGGCCAGCAGGGTCGCGAGGGCCGCGGCATCGCCGGGCGTGGTGTGCATCTTCCAGTTGGCCGCGATGATGACCGGTCGCATCAGCGAATCATGCCAGAGCGGCCTGTTCGCGATCCGCGGCCAGGTGCTCGATCCGCTCGAGAGCGCGCTGGACGGTCGAACGGTGCAGCTCGAGCCCGGCGCTGAGCTCGGCCAGGGTTGCCTCCGGGGTGGCCCGCCGGGCGCTGGCGGCCAGGCGCACGACCTTCGGCTGCTCGGCCAGCCGGCCGTCCGCCTCGAGCCGTTCGATCGCCGCGATCTGGCGGGCGGCCGCCTGGACCGAGCGCTGGAGGTTGGCCGACTCGGCGTTGAGCACCCGGTTCATCTCGCCCCGGACGGCTCGCGAGACCTGGCGGGCCTCGAGCTCGAGGATCGCCGGACCCGCCCCGATCCGGCGCAGGAACGTGCCGATCGTCTCGACGCTCTTCCAGGTCACGACGCCCCGGCCCCTGCGGATCCGCCAGGCGGCCGGGAGACCCATGTCGGCCAGGCGCCCGGCCAGGATCGGCGCCTCGGCCGGTTCAACGACGAACTCGAGATGGGCGCGGCCGCCCGCCAGGCTGAGCGAGCCTCGGGCGAGGAACCGGCCGCGCAGCCAGGCCAGGCGGCAGTGGTCAGGGGCACCGGTCCAATCGAAGGCGGGCTCGCCCGCGTCGGCCAGGCGCACATGCTTCGACCGACGACGGACACCCGGCCGGGTCTCGCCCTGGGTCTCGCGGCCGAGACGGACGGCCAGCCGGGCGATCGACGGTTCGCGGGTGATCAGGCCCCGGCCGAGCCCGGCCAATTCCGCTGCCCGGTCGCAAGCACGCTGCGGGTCGATCGCCGCCAGCTCAGCTCGCAGCCCGGCCACGAGGTCCCGGTCCGAGCCGCTCATCGCGGGCCCGGCCTGGCGGAGCGCAACCAGGGGCCGCCCCGGCTCACGCCGACCGGGCCACTCCGTTGCGCCGCCGCGGCGGTGCCCTCGCGCTCGGCGATCCGGATGATCGCAGCGGCCAGGCGCTCGGGGTCGTGGTGGATGGGACTGTCCGGATCGACCAGGTCGTCGAGGACGAGGCGGGGCGGGCGAAGACCCGCCGGTGGCCAGCGCAGCTGGACAGCCTCACGGCGCGAGCCGCTGCCAGCTGGGGCCGCGATCCGGTTGTTGGCCAGGACAATGTCGATCATCCCCTCGGAGGTATGACGCTCGAGGGCCTCGACGTGGTCGGCGAGGTCGAAGCCGTCGGTCTCGCCGGCCTGGGTGGCGACATTGCAGACGTAGATCCGGAGGGCCGGCGACGCAACCAGGGCAGCCTGGATGTCGGGCAGGAGGACGCTCGGCAGAATGCTCGTGAAGAGGCTGCCCGGACCGATCACGATGAGCTCGGCCTCGGCGATCGCGGCCAGGGCGTCGTCGCTCGCCCGGACGTCCTCCGGGCTGAGCCAGACCCGCTCGATCTCGCGCGTCTTGGCGATCCGGGACTGGCCCTGGACCAGCGAGCCGTCCCGGAGCGAGGCATTCAGGCTGACCGGCGTGCCCGTGGCCGGTACGACCTGGCCGCGCACCGCCAGGACCCGGTTCATCCGGCGCACGCCTTCCTCGAAATCGCCCTGCTCCACGCCGGTCATGGCCGCGATCAGGAGGTTGCCGATGGCGTGCCCGGCCAGGCTGGTCGGACCGGCTTCGCCCGGGAATCGATATTGGAACAGCTCGCTCATGAGGGGCTCGGCGTCGGCCAGGGCGACCAGGCAGTTGCGGATGTCGCCCACGGCCGGGACCCCGAGCTGGTCGCGCAGCTTGCCGGACGATCCCCCATCGTCGGCCACCGTGACGATCGCGGTCAGGTTGCTGGTGTGCTCTTTCAGGCCGCGCAGCATCGTGGACAGGCCGTGGCCGCCGCCGAGTGCCGCGATCCTGGGGCCGCGCGCCAGGAAGCGCTTCTGGTAGATCAGCTCGACCAGGGGCTGCTCGTCGGCGTTCGAACGGTAGGGGCCCATCAGCACCTGCAGGACGCGGTACGAGCCGTACACGAAGATGCTCACGCCGAGCCCGGCCAGGAGGAGCCCGCGCACGAGGTAGGGCAGGAACTGGAGGGTGACCAGGTAGAGGACACCCTGGAGCGGGCCGTCGAAGCTGCTGTCCCGGTAGAACTGGCGCAGGGCGAACGCGCCGCCCAGGGCCAGGCCGAGCTCGCCCACGAAGACCACCAGCAGCCAGCGCTTGATCCCGACGCCCGAGGCAAGCCAGCGGCGGAGGCCCAGGATGCCCGTCAGCCGGCCCCGAATGTTCACGCCCGGTCGAGCTCGCGATGGAAGACCGAGACGGCGCCGAGGTCCGCCTCCCGGAGCCACTCGGCCAGCGCCTCGGCGATCGCGATTGAGCGATGGTAGCCACCGGTGCAGCCGATCGCGATCGTCAGCCGGGTCTTGCCCTCGCCCACGTAGGCCGGAATCGCGAAGGTCAGGAAGTCATGCAGGAAGCTCAGGAAGCGTTCGGTCACGGGCTGGCCCAGGACGTAGTTGCGGACCGCCTCGGTCAGGCCCGACAGCTGGCGCAGGTCCTCAATGTAGTACGGGTTCTGCATGAACCGGACATCGAAGACCAGGTCCGCCTCGAGGGGCACCCCAAACTTGAACCCGAAGCTGATCAGCTGAATCGCCAGGCGGTCGGCCGCCTGGCGCTCGCCGAGGTGGGCGAAGATCTTTTCACGCAGCTCGCGCAGCGACAGGTCCGAGGTGTCGAGCACGACATCGGCCTCGTCACGGACCGGATCGAGGACGCGGCGCTCCTCGGCGATCGAGCTGGCGATCCCACGCTGGTCGGCCAGCGGATGGCGATGACGAGTCTCCGAGAAGCGCCGGATCAGGACCTCGTCGCGGGCCTCGAGGAAGAACACCTGGGGCACGATGCCCCGGCCCTCCAGCGCACCGCGGACCGCCGCCAGGGCCAGCGAGGCGTTGCCGGCCCGGACGTCGAGCACGATCGCCACCCGCTCGAAGCGCTCCCGGTCGATCGAGACAAGCTCGGCCAGGTCGGGCAGGAGCTCGCCCGGCAGGTTGTCGACGCAGGTGTACCCGAGGTCCTCGAAGAGCTTGGTGGCCGCCGTCTTGCCCGCGCCCGACAGCCCGCTCAGGATCACGATGTGCTGGTCGGCCGGAGCCGAGCCGGCCGCCTGGTCCGCCGCGAATTGCGGGTCGGTCATCGCCCCGAGCGCTTGATCGCCAGCCGGGTCAGCTCGGTCAGGATGATCATCGTCACCGCCAGCACCGACGGGCTGACGAGGTCGCCACCGGGGGTCACGATGAAGGCGAAGGCGGCCACGCCCAGGAGCAGCATCCGCCGGTTCTTCGACATCCACTGGGAGCTGACGATCCCGACCAGGGCCAGCCCGTACAGGATGATCGGGAACTCCATGATCAGGCCGAAGGCCAGGAACAGGGTGGTCACGAAGTCGAAATAGGGGCCCGCGGCGATCCCGTTGACCAGCTGGTTGTCGGTGAAGCCGAGCAGGAACGCGATTGCGTAGGGCAGGACGATGAAGGCGATCCCGACGCCGATGGCGAAGAGCAGGAGGGCCAGCGGGATCCACGGCCGGATCGTCTTGCGCTCGGCCGGGGTCAGCCCGGGGGCAATGAACGCCCAGAGCTGGTAGAGCAGGACCGGCATGGCCAGGATCACCCCGATCGTCAGGGAGATCTTGATCTGGATGAAGAACGCGTCGCCGGGTCCCAGGACCTGGGCCTTGTGGCCGGGCAGCTGGTCGAGCAGGTAGTTCCGGACGGTCGTGGCCGAGAACCAGCCGACGGTGCTGGCGATGAGCACCGCCAGGATCGACTTGAAGACGCGATTGCGCAGCTCGTTGAGGTGATCGAGCAGCGGCATCACGCGCTGGGCGGCTCGCTGACGACCGAGCCTACGACCGGAGCAGGGCCGCCGGGCAGGATCTCATCAGCCATGCTTCATGTCTTGCTGCAGGGTCTTGGTTCAGGACCTGGCGTGGCCGCAGGCCGGTCAGGAAGCGGGCTGCTGGCTCGACGACTCGGGGCTGGGCTGGGGCGCAACCGGGGCATCGGGCATAGCCGCCGCCATCGGCGCGGCGATGATCGAGGCGGGCTCCGCAACCGGCGCGGCCGGCGCGACGGGCGGCGGAGCTGGCGCGGCGAAGGCCGGAGTCACCGCGGCGTCGATGGCCGGCACGACAACGGCCGCGGCATCCGCCGGGGCCACGACCGAACCGTCGGGCGCCGGAGCGCCGTAGACGGGCGGGGCATAGATCGGGGCGGCCGGGGGAACGTAGGCCGCGGCAGCAACTGGCGCCGCGGGCGCGGCGTCGACATGGGCCGAATTGGTGATGTCACTGGCCGCCTTGCGGAATTCCTTGATGCTCTTGCCGAGGGCCGCTCCGACCTCGGGCAGCTTGCCCGGGCCGATCACGATCAGGGCAATGATCAGGATGATGATCAGGTGAATGGGTGACAGGCTGGGCATGTTCTTTGACCTCGCTGCAGCGGCCATACTCGACCGATCGACGTTGATCGATACGGCTCGCCTGTGGTCAGCTCCGGAACTTACGATAGCACGGGCATCGCCAAAGTGGTCGACCAATTCCTGGCGGCCGCGGCGATCCGCTCGCCCGGATCGGCGGGCTCGCCGGCGGCCCGTTCGATGGCCGCCCGGGCGATCCCCCGCGAGACGTTGACGAGCAGCCCGCCACCCGGCCAGGCGTTGCCCGGTGGGGCCGTGGCCGGCCCGTGGACGAGGACCGGTCCGACCTCGCCGCCCTGCGCTCCGACGCCCGGCACGAGCAGGCCCAGGCCCGGTGCGATCTCCCTGATCCGGGCCAGCTCGGCGGCGCAGTGGCTCCGGCGACGAGGCCCACGGTGCCGCCCGGTCCCCAACCAGCGACGCGCCGGGCGACCCGTTCGTAGAGCGGCTCGGCGGGCTGGCCGGGGGCGTCGCCGACGAGCAGGCCCTGGAGCTCGTCGGAGCCGGGATTCGACGTCCGGCACAGGACGTAGGTGAAGCGGTCGGCGCCGTTCCAGGAACGGGGCGAGGCCCTCGGCCGACGTACGGACTGGCCGTGATCGCGTCGGCCCCGAGGACGTCGAACAGGGCGGCGGCCTGGCGCCGCGCCGTCGAGCCGATGTCGCCCCGCTTGGCGTCGACCACGACCGGCAGGCCGGCGGGACGGCCGCCCGGATCCGTTCCAGGGCCGCCAGTCCGGACGCCCCGAAGGCCTCGAAGAAGGCCAGGTTGGGCTTGACCGCGGCGGCATACGGCGGCCGCCTCCAGGAGGAGGCGCACAGCCCCTCGACGCCGGCCAGGCGGCCGGGAAGCCGGGCGGCAGGCGCTCGGGATCGGGATCGAGGCCGAGGCACAGGACGCTCCCGACCGCGGCGGTCCGGACGCCCAGCCGCTCGAGGTAGGCCGCCATCAGGACGGGCTGGCGGACGGGCCGGGCTTGGTCGGACTCGGGCTGCGGCCGGGCTCGAGCTGGCACGCTTGGCGCGGGCGTGGCCGGGAGCTGGCTGGACGGGATGAACCAGGACGGCCCCGAGCTCGCGTCGAGGCCGCTGTACTCGGTGACGCGGGCGGCTGGCACCGTCCAGGATGGCCCGCTGCCGGTCAGGTGGATCATCTCAGATCGACGACCTGGCCGACGATGTGGAGGTAGGCGATGGCGTCGCCGCGGGGTGACCAGACCGGTGCCCAGGAGCTGCCGTCGTTGGTCAGGCGCAGGACCTCGACCCCGGTCTGGACGTCGAGGATCGCGACGTCGGTGCCTTCGGGCGTCTGGCGGGTGACGGCCACGTAGCGCCCGTCGGGCGACCACGAGGGATGCATGTAGCCGGGCGCCCGTAACGCCGAGCCCTTGTCGGTCACCGGGTCATAGGTGTAGATCTGGGGCAGGCCGCGCTGGCCGTCCCGGCCGTTGCGGACGTAGAGCAGGAGCTTGCCATCGGGCCGCCAGGCGGCGTCCTGGTGCCCGTACGGCGGATTCTCGGGGAATTGCCGGCTTGCTCAGCTTCTTGGTGGCCACGTTGTAGAACTGGAGGACGACGTCGCTGCGGGTCGGGTCGGGCGCGTCCGAGAACAGCGCGACGGTCTTGCCGTCGGGCGAGACGGCCGGGTCGATCAGCCAGGAGAACCAGGTGTAGCCGTTCTTCTTGAACCTAGCCGCCCAGCAGGGGCTGGATGGTCTGCCCGTCGGGCGAGATCCGGGTCAGGGTCGGGACGTTCATCGTGTAGCGGGCCGGCCCGCCGTTCCCTCCGGAAAGATTGCGTCGGCCTGGACGTCGTCTGGATGTAGTAGATCCACTGGCCGTCCGGCGACCACGTGGCCGACGCGGCGCCACCTTGGTGGTCAGCTGGGTCGCCTTGCCCGCCGTCTGGATCCAGACGTTGCCGGCCTTGACGTAGACGAGGCTGCCCGGGATGTCCGCCCGCGGGTCGGTCACGACCACGTTCGACGGGGCCGGCGTGGCATTGACCTGGACGGTGCTGCCTCCCCCACCGCCGCCGCTGGTCGACTTGGAGGCGAGGGAGACGGGAATCCAGCCCACGAACAAGGCGGCGGTCAGGGCGGCGACGAGGAGCAGGGCGACACCGGCGAGGAAGGGCGCGACGATGCTCGACCGGGGCATCAGCCCGTACGGATCCGACGACCTGCCCGTCCGGGCGGGGCTCGATCCGGGCTCGGCCATCAGGACGCCGTCCCGACGCTGATCTGGGCGGCCGGCGACACCGCTACCGCGCCGCCGGACCCATCGGCCAGGCGCGCGACGACGCCCGGGTTGGACCCAGCCGGAGCGGCGTCGCGGATCTCGAGCTGGAGCGATTCGTAGCCGCCGAATGAGCGGATCACCGAGTCGGGCCACGACATCGATCCGATCGCCCTCGTGGACGAGCTCGGCCAGCTCGGGCCAGCCGAAGGCGATCCCGTCGATCACGTCGAGCCGGCGCTTCAGGGTCAGCTGGGTGTGGCCGCCGGCTGCGGCCCGGACCCGGGTCACGGTCAGGCCGGCCACCACGATCAGGGGCTCCGGGTTGCCCGGTCCGGTCGGTGCCAGCCGAGCGAGGTCCGCGATCAAGGCGTAGTCCAGTCCCAGGGCCGGCAGGATGAGCTCGACCTGGAGCGCGGGCTGGGCGATCGCGCCGTCGCCCAGGCCGGCCCCGGCGAGCTCGATGAAGCGCGTCGCGGAACTCGTCCCAGCGCGCCGCCGGAGCTCGAAGCCGGCCGCCCCGGGGTGACCGCCGTGGCGGGTGAGCAGATCGTCGCAGGCGGTCAGGATCGCGGCCAGGTCGACCCCACCCGCGCTCCGGCAGGATGCCCGGATCACGCCGTCGAGCTCGGTTCCGACGACGGCCGGCCGGCCCCGCTCATCGACCAGCCGGGCCGCGACCAGACCGATCACGCCGATCGGCCAGGGTCCCAGGACGACCGTGGCTGCCCCATCGCCGGGCTCCGATGCGACGGCGGCATTGGCTTCGAGGACGGCCTTGCGGGTCATCACCCGTCGATCCAGGTTGTTCGCCTCGAGCCGGTCGGCGAGCTCGGCAGCCTCGGCCGGGTCATCGGTCAGGAGCAGGGCGGCAGCGTCGGCGGCACTGCCCACCCGGCCGGCCGCGTTGAGGCGCGGGGCAATGACGAAGGACACCGTCTCCAGGTCGGCCGAGGCCGGCGCTGGCCGGCCCGGGCGAGGAGTGCCGCCAGGCCGACGAGCGGGCTGCTCCGCAGCCGATCGAGGCCGAGCCGGGCGATGGCCCGGTTCTCGCCCAGGACCGGGGCCACGTCCGCGACCGTGCCGATCGCGGCCAGCTCGGCCAGGTCGAGGGCCGCTTCCGGTCCGCCGGGCAGGTCGGCCAGCAGGAGCTGGGCAATCTTGAAGGCCACGCCGCTACCGGCCAGGCGATCGTCCGGGTAGGTCGCGCCGGGCCGATGGGCATTGACCAGGGCGTACGCCCGCGGCGGAGGATCGGGTACCCGATGGTGGTCGGTGATCAGGACATCGATCCCGTGGCCCGTCGCCGCCTCGACCTCGGCCAGGCTGGACGAGCCCGTGTCGACCGTGATAATCAGGCCATGGCCGGCGGCCACGGCTCGCTCCACGGCCTGCGGGGACAGCCCGTGGCCTTCGTCCTGGCGGCTGGGCACGTAGGGCTCGGCGGCCAGGCCGAAGCGGCGCAGGGCCCGGACCATGATCGCCAGGCCGGTCAGGCCATCGGCGTCGAAGTCGCCGAAGACGAGGACCGACTGGCCGAGGTTGCGGGCCTGCAGCAGGCGCGCCAGGACGCGCTCCGCATCGGGCAGGCGGGCGGGGTCGTGCAGCCCGGCCAGGGCCGGGCCGAGGTAGTCGTCGATCGCCGCGACCGAGTCGATCCCCCGGCCGGCCAGGATCTCGGCAACGCGGGCGGACATGCCCAACTGCCCCGCTCGCGCGATGACGCTGGGGTCAAGGGAGAGCGGCGCGGGGAGGTGCCAGGCGAAGCGGGGCTCGAGCATCGGCCTAGCGTGCGCGCGAGCGGTTCATCGGGACTTCACTACGTCTGCACTGGACGGCCGGTCGAGGCCGTCCGTGACGCGCCGACCGGTCCTGTCCGGGGCCCACCTGGTCAGGAGGCGGAACGGCGGACAGGCCGGGCGGCCGCAGTCCGGCCCCGCTTCTTGTCGTCCCAGTTCTGCCACACGACGAGCAATGGGCTCGCGTTGAAGATCGATGAGTACGTGCCCGAGATGATCCCGATCAGGAGGGCGAGGACGAAGTAGCGAATGGCCGATCCACCAAACAGAAGGAGAGCCGACAGGGTCAGCACCACGGTCAGGCTGGTGTTGATCGAACGGCCGAAGGTCTGCAGGATCGAGTGGTTGACGATCTGCTCGAAGGGCTCGCCGGCGTGGCGCGCCTTGTTCTCCCGGATCCGGTCGTAGACCACGATCGTGTCGTGCACGCTGAAGCCGATCACGGTCAGCATCGCGGTGATGAACAGGGCGTCGATCTCGACCCGGAAGAACGTGCCCAGGATGGCAAAGGTGCCCACGACCACGATCACGTCGTGGAGCAGTGCGGCCAGGGCCGTCGCCCCGAACTTCACGTCCCGGAAGCGGAAGGTCATCCAGGCCAGGATGCCGATCGAGCCGAAAATCACCAGCAGGATGGCCTGCTGGGTGAGCTCCTGGCTGATGACCGGCCCAACCGTGGTCAGCGTTCGTTGCGAGGCGATGGGGCCGAGCGCGACCTGCAGGGCGGTCGCGATCTCGCCGAAGCGACCGGTGGTCGGAATCTGCGATCCGGACCCGGTCGGCGGGGCCGAAGCCCCAGGATTGGCACTCGATCCCGGGGCGGCGCTGCGCCGGCAGCCGCCGACGGCGACGCCGAGGGCGACGGCGACCGAGCCACGGACGCGAACGAAGAGCTGGGGCTCGGACCCGGCGATGAACCCGAGCTCGCGCTGGGAATCGGCGTGGGTGCGGGCGACAGGGCCGGGCTCGGACTGGGCGACGCGCTCTGGCCAGGCGAGCTGCTCACGCCCGGCGATGCCCCGGCTGAGCTGCCGGCGCTGGGCGAGGGTGAGGCGGCCGGGGGCGGGGTGGCCAGCGGGGTGAGCTTCGTCCGGATCTCGTAATAGCCGTCGCTCGTCGAGAGCACCTCGGCGTCGCCGACGCCCTCCTTGATCAGGACGGCCTTGACCTGGTCCGAGGTCACGCTCGCATCCGCGAACCGAATCTCCCAATCGGTGCCACCGGTGTAGTCGATCGAGAACTGGAGGCCCACGGCCCCGTTCGTGATCGGGGTCATCAGGATGAAGACCAGGCCGGGGAGCGTCAGCAGGGCGGAGAAGAGGAAGAACCAGCGCCGCTTGCCGATGACATCAAACACGCGCGCGTGCCTCGCGCCGCGGACGGCCGGCGAGGCGACCCTGGAACTCGTCGTCGCGCACGCCGAACAAGGCCGCGCGCTGGAAGGTCGGGATCCGGACCAGCCAGCGCAGGACCGTCCGGGTGACGACCACCGCAGTGAACATCGAGACGAGGATGCCGATGATCAGGACCAGGGCGAAGCCCTTGATCGTGGGCGAACCGAACGAGTACAGGATCGAGGCCGTGATCAGGCTCGACACGTTCGAGTCGAGGATCGAGTTCCAGGCCCGGCTGAAGCCGGCCTCGATCGATGAGGTCAGCGACTTGCCAGCGCGGAGCTCTTCCTTGGTCCGCTCGAAGATCAGGATGTTGGCATCGACGGCCATGCCGATGGACAGGACGAAGCCGGCGATCCCGGCCAGGGTCAGGGTCACCGGGATGAACCGGAAGATGGCGTACACGACGAGCGCGTAGTAGATCAGGGCCGCGTCGGCCAGGATGCCCGGCAGGCGGTAGTACAGCATCATGAACAGGAAGACCAGGCCGATTCCGATCGCGCCACCGAGCAGGCTCTGGGTCAGGAACGCCTGGCCCAGGGTGGCGCTGATCGTGGTCCCCTGGACCTCCTGGATCGGGAACGGCAGCGAGCCGTACTTGAGCACGGTCACCAGGTTGTTGACCTCGGCCTGGGCCCCGCTGCTGGTGCCCACGGTGATCTGGCCGTGGCCGCCCGGAATCGGCGACTGGATGCTCGGCGCCGAGATCACCGTCCCGTCCAGGACGATCGCGAAGAAGTTGCCGACGTTGTTCGTGGTGTAGGTCGCGAACTTGTCGGCCGCATCGGAGGACAGCTCGAAATCGACCACGGGCTGTCCGTTCTGATCGGTCGAGGCCGTGGCCGAGGTGATCGCCGTGCCATCGAAGAGGGGCACCAGGGTCGGGTCGTTGGGCAGCGGCTGGCCCTGGGTGATGCCGGTCGGGCCGCCCGTGGCCGTGGTGCTGACGGTGCCGTACGTGGCCGGGGGCAAGGGAATGAATTCCAGGATCCCGGTCGTGCCCACGAGCTTGGTGATCTCATCCACATCGGTGCGCCAGGGAGCGACACGATGATCCGGTCCGAACCCTGGGTGACGACCTCGGGCTCGGACACGCCGATCGAGTTCACCCGCCGCTCGATGATGTCCCGGATCGTGTTCATGTCGTCGGGACCGGGCGACTTGCCGTGGACTGGCAGCGCCTGGTATTCGACCTGGACCCCACCCTGGAGGTCCAGCCCGAGCTTCGTCTCGACGACCCGCGTGGTGGCGCTCGAGCCCAGGCCGGGCAGCTTCAGGCCAGGCCAGAATACGAGCACGAGGGCCGACGATTCCGATGACCAGGATGAGGATGGGGACCAGGCTCTGCGCATCGCGCCGGACAAGAGCAGAACGGCCGGTCCTAGGCCTCCAGGGTGCGGCCTTGATCCGGCCGGCCAGGGCGGTCCCGATACCCGGGCACGGCGGCGATCTGCTCGACCGGCGCCTCGCGGATCCGCTTGGTCGAACCGAACACCCGGAGGAGCGCCCGCTTGCGCTTGGGGCCCACGCCGGGCAGGTCGTCGAAGGCCGAGCGGATCGAGGCCTTGGCCCGCAGGTCGCGGTGGTAGGTGATCGCGAAGCGGTGGGCCTCGTCGCGCAGGCGCTGGACCAGGTACAGGGCCGCCGGAGGTGGGCGGCAGCAGGATCGGCTCGGACCGTCCGGGCAGGAACAGCTCCTCGCGCTCCTTGGCCAGGCCGGCCAGCGGGACATCCTGCAGGCCGAGCTCGGCGAAGACCTCGGCGGCGGCGCTGACCTGGCCCTTGCCGCCGTCGACGATGACCAGGTCGGGCAGGCGCCAGCGGAGCTCCTCGGCGCTGCCTTCCTCGGCCACCGCGGCCCGCCGGAAGCGCCGCCGGAGCACCTCCTGGTGGCTGGCGAAGTCGTTCGGGCCCTCGACCGTCTTGATCCGGAAGCGACGGTACTCGCCGGTGCGCGGCTTGCCGTCCTCGAACACGACCATGCTGCCGACCGACTGCGTGCCCTGGAAGTTGCTGATGTCGTAGCACTCGATCCGGAGCGGCGGGTTGGCCAGGCCGAGGGCATCGGCGAGCTCGGTCAGGGCGCCCAGGGTCTTGCCCTGGTCGGCCAGCCAGCGGACCTGCTCGCGGGCGAGGGTCTCGGCCGCGTTGCGCTCGGCCAGCTCCATGCAGCTGGCGCTTCTCGCCCCGCTGGGGTGCTCGGAGGTGGACGGGACCGCCGCGGCGCTCGGCCAGGAACGCCTCCAGGTCGGCGGCGTCGGCGGGCAGCGCCGGACCAGGATCTCGGGCGGGACCGTGGCCGCCCGGGCGTAGAACTGGCGCAGGAAGCCGACCAGGACCTCGCTCGTCGGCGACGTCGCGGGGCGCCTCGAGCAGGAACACGTCGCGTCCGATCATTGCCCCGTCGCGAACCACGAACAGCTGGACGGCGGCCTGGTTGTCCTGGCGGGCGACGCCGATGAGGTCGAGCTTGGTGCTGGCGAAGGCGGCCATCTTCTGGCTCTCCATCGTCCGCTCGATCGCGCGGACCTTGTCCCGAAGGGCGGCCGCCCGCTCGTACTCGGTCCGCTCCGAGGCGGCCTCCATCTCGCCCGTCAGGCCGGCCACGAGGGCCTCCTGGCGACCCTCGAGGAACAGCTCGATCTGGGCGATGTCGCGGCCGTAGGCCTCCTTCGAGATCGCCTCGATGCACGGGCCCTGGCAGCGCTTGATGTGGTAGAGCAGGCAGGGCCGCTGGCAGGGCGCGCTTGCCTTCCTTGATCTCGATCGTGCAGGTCCGGAACGGGAAGAGGCGTCGGATCAGGTTCATCGACTCGTCGACCGACGAGGCCGACGCATACGGCCCGAAGTAGCGGCTGCCGTCGTTGACCAGCTTGCGGGTCCGCTCGACGCGCGGGAAGTCGTCGGCCAGGGTGATCTTGATGTAGGGGTAGCTCTTGTCGTCCTTGAGCCGGACGTTGAACCGCGGCTGGAAGCGCTTGATCAGGTTGGCCTCGAGCAGGAGCGCCTCGGAGACCGAGTCGGTCAGGGTGTACTCGACGTCGGCGACGCGGTCGATCGACGCTCCGGATCCGGTGGACCTCGCCGGCCGGCGCTCTGCTTCTGCCAGTAGCTCCGGACGCGGTTGCGCAGGCTCTGGGCCTTGCCCACGTAGAGGACCACGCCCGCGGGCGTCCTTCATGAGGTAGACGCCGGGCCGGTCGGGCAGGTTGCGCCAGGGTCGCCTCGAGCTCCGGGGTCACGCTCCGATCGTACCCGTTGACCCGCCCGGGCGGCTCGGTGACGGCCTGATGAGCGGGTCCGAGGCATGCTGCCCAGATGGAGCTTCATCCGGTCGCGTCACGAACGGCTCGGCCGGCTCGCGCCGGATCAGCGGGCGGCCGCGACCGCCGCCACCTGGCCCGGTCCTGTGCATTGCCCCGGCGGGCAGCGGCAAGACGACGACCCTGGTCGCCCGGATCGCCTGGCTCGTCGACGCGCGGGGTCGCTCCGGACGCATCGCGGCGATCACGTTCAACCGGCGGGCGGCGCGTCGAGCTGGCGGAGCGGCTGGACGAGGCGCTGGCGCCGCTCGGGCGTGCGCGCCGGCGCCGTCCGGGTCCGGACGTTCCATGCCCTCGGCCTCGAGATCCTCCGCGACGCGGGCGGCCCGGCGAGCCGCTGGTCGACCGGGCGGCGGTGCTGCGCCGAGCCTGCCCCGGGCGACGCCGGCCGAGCTGGCCGCCCTGGACACGGCGATCTCGCGCCTCAAGGTCGACCATGGCGTGTCGGCCGCCGACGTGGCCGCCGATCCGGAGCCGGGCCCGTTCGGCGCGGCCGTTCGTCGAGTACGAGGGGCGCCTTGCGGAGGCCGGGGCGCTCGACTTCGACGACCTCGTCCTGCGGCGCGCTCGCAGCCCTCGAGGCGGACCCGACGCCTGCCTCGCGCGCTGGCGGCGAGCGCTGCGGCCACCTCCTCGTCGACGAGGTCCAGGACGTCGATCGGGCCCAGCTCCGGCTGGCCCTGCTGCTCGCCGCGCCGGCCAACCGGATCTTCCTCGTCGGCGACGACGACCAGTCGATCTACGGCTGGCGGCTGGCCGACGTCCGGCGGGTCCTCGGCCTGGACGGCGCGCTGGCCGGGCCTGCGGCGGGTCGACCTGAGGTCACGAACTACCGCTGCCCGCGGCCGGTCGTGGAGCGGGCGGTCCGGCTCGTCGGCCACAACCGGGAGCGGTTCGCCAAGGGATCCGGGCCGGCCCGGCGCCGCCGGGCGGCTCGTCCTGGCGCCGGACGGCGTCGACGATGACGACCGGGTGCGGCGCGTGGTCCTGGCGCTGGCCGCGACGACGGCTCGACGCCGGGCGGTCCTGGCCCGGACGAACCGGGAGCTGCTGCCGGCCGCGGCGGTGGCGCGTCGACCGGGAATCCCGTTTCGGCCGCCGCGGCTCGAGCTGCCCCTCGAGGACCCGGCCGTCGACGGACTCCTGGCCGCGCTCGAATGCGCGGCGCCGGCCGAGCCGGACGCGCCGCCCCTGCTCCTGCTCGCCCGCGTCCGGGCGGACGCGCGGGGTCGCCGGACGCGCCGGCTCTGCCGGGCGCTGCCTCGGCTGGGCGCCGCGGTATTCGAGACGTCGACGACGTTCGCCGGCGCGATCCGGCGACGCCGGCCCGGCTGGCCGACCTTCGCCGCGACGACGCCCAGCTGACCCTGGCCACGGCCCACGCACCAAGGGCCTCGAGTTCGACCACGTCGTCGTCCTCGGCATGGATGCCGGTCGGTTCCCGAGCCGCCGGGCGCTCGAGGAGGCGGCCGATCCGGTCCGGGCGCTCGAGGAGGAGCGCCGCCTCGCCTACGTCGCGTGGACCCGGGCGCGCCGGTCGCTGACCCTGCTGTACGACCCCGCGGCGCCGTCGATGTTCCTGCTCGAGGCGTTCAGCCCGGCCGAGCTGTCGCCCGGGCACTGACCGCGATCAGCCTTCGCGGGCCGCCCAGTCGTGTCGGTTGAGCTCGCGAATCAGGCGGTCGACGGCATCGACGAAGCGGCTCGGTCACCGCCTCCGGCAGCACGTCCCGGATCGAGTCCTTCGGCCCGAAGGCGGCCCTCGCCCGGGTCGGCCGCCGAGCGAAGGTCGCGCAGGTCGCCGTCGCGCAGGCGATCGGGCGAGCGGCGCCAGGAACATCGCCCAGCGAGTCAGCTGGCGAGCCTCCGGCCGCGGCCGAGGCCACGTCAGCCGCGCGGGCCGCGATCAGGCCACGCTCATCGATCAGGCGGAGCTGGTGGCGCGGCGGCCCGACCCGGCGTGCCGGCAGCGGCCGCGCGGTTCACGAGCGGCTGCTGACCGCCCGCTTGCGCGGCGGCTCGATCGGCAGGGCAATCGCCTCGCGAACTCCGATGCCGTCGCCGCGCGCCGCGCCGGCCGGCCGGCGTCCGGCCCGGCATCGTCGGCGAAGGTGAGGTCGCTGAGCGGGACCAGCGGCTCACCGCGCAGCACCCGGCCGAGGTACTCGCCGGTGGCCGAGTCCGGCGACCTCGGCGACCTGCTCGGGCGTGCCCTCGGCGACGACCCGCCCGCCCCGGAAGCCGCCCGCCGGCCCCAGCTCGATCAGCCAGTCGGCCGTCTTGATCACGTCGAGGTTGTGCTCGATGACGAGGACCGTGTTGCCCGTGTCGACGAGCCGATGGAGGACCTGGAGGAGCTTCTCGACATCGGCGAAATGGAGGCCGGTCGTCGGCTCGTCGAGGACGTACAGGGTCCGGCCGGTGGCCCGCCGCGATAGCTCGGTCGCGAGCTTGACCCGCTGCGCCTCGCCGCCCGAGAGCGTCGTGGCCGGCTGGCCGAGGTGGACGTAGCCCAGGCCGACATCGAACAGGGTCTGGAGCTTCGACCGCGACGTTGGGCACGGCGCTGAAGAACTCGAGCGCCTCCTCGATCGTCATCTCGAGGACGTCGGCGATCGAGCGGCCCTTGTAGAGGATCTCGAGCGCCTCCCGGTTGTAGCGCTTGCCGTTGCAGACCTCGCACGGGACGTAGACGTCCGGCAGGAACTGCATCTCGATCTTCAGGATCCCGTCGCCCTTGCAGTTCTCGCAGCGGCCGCCCTTCACGTTGAAGCTGAAGCGGCCGGGCTGGTAGCCCCGCACGCGGGCCTCGGGCACGCCCGCGAACAGCTCGCGGATCGGGCCGAACAGGCCGACGTAGGTCGCCGGGTTCGAGCGCGGCGTCCGGCCGATCGGGCTCTGGTCGATCTCGATGATCTTGTCGATCTGCGTCGACGCCCTCGAGCGCAGTCGTGCGGTCCCGGCTCGTCCCGCGCCCCGTTCAGCTGGCGGGCGAGCTCGCGATACAGGATCTCGGTCACGAGCGTGCTCTTGCCCGAGCCGGAGACGCCGGTCACACGGCCATGAACGTGCCCAGCGGGAAGCCGACGTCGATGTTCTTGAGGTTGTGCGCGCGGGCGCCCGCGCACGACCAGCTTCTTGCCGTTGCCCCGCCGGCGGCGGGCCGGGATCGGGCACCGCCCGGTCGCCCCGCAGGAAGGCGCCGGTGATCGAGCGCGGCGCCGCCAGGACGACGTCCAGCGGGCCCGTTGGCGATGACCTCGCCGCCGTGCTCCCCTGCCCCGGGCCCGATGTCGAGGACCCAGTCGGCCGTCCGGATCGTCTCCTCGTCGTGCTCGACGACGAGGACCGTGTTGCCCAGGTCGCGCAGCCGGGTGAGGGTCGCGATCAGCTTGGCGTTGTCGCGCTGGTGGAGGCCGATCGACGGCTCGTCGAGGATGTACAGGACGCCCATCAGGCCGGCCCCGATCTGGGTCGCCAGGCGGATCCGCTGGGCCTCGCCGCCGGACAGGGTCGAGCTCGTCCGGTCGATCGTGAGGTAGTCGAGGCCGACGTCGACCAGGAAGCCCAGCCGGGCCGCGATCTCCTTGAGCAGCTGCCGGGCGATCGTCCGCTCGCGATCGCTCAGGTGTCCGGCAGAGCTCCTCGACCAGGCCAGGGCGTCCGAGACGGACAGGGTCGAGACGTCCCAGATGTTCCGGCCGTCGACCGTCACCGCCAGGGCCTCCGGCCGGAGCCGCTTGCCGCCGCAGGTCGGGCAGGGCCGGGAGACCATGAACCGCTCGAGCTCGGCCTTGACGAACTCGGAATCGGTCTCCTTGTAGCGCCGCTCGAGGTTGGGGATGATCCCCTCGAAGCTGGCCGTGTAGGTGTTCTCGCCGCGCTGGTGGCGATAGCCGATGACGACCTGCTCGCCCTTCTTGGCATTGAGCAGGTAGTCGAGCGCCTCGGGCGGGAGCGTCCCGATCGGGGCATCGGGGTCCCAGCCGTGGGCCTTGGTCACGGCCTCGGCAACCTTGCCGAACCACGAGTCGGCCATGGGCATCCGGGCCCACGGCCGGAGCAGGGCGCCCTTGGCCACCGACAGGGTCTTGTCCGGGATGACCAGCTCCGGATCGATCTCGAGGCGGGTCCCGAGGCCGGTGCAGGCCGGGCAGGCGCCGTGGGGCGAGTTGAACGAGAAGCTGCGCGGCTCGAGCTCGTCGATCGTGGTGCCGTCGTAGGGGCAGGTGTAGCGCTCGGAGTAGCGCCGCTCCTCGAACTCCGGCGGCTCGCCCTCGCGCGGCGCCGAGGCGATCCCGACCACGCCCTCGCCCAGCCGGAGCGCGGTCTCGATCGAGTCGGCCAGCCGGCCCAGCGTCGGGATCGGGCAGGGCCATGCCCGTCTCTGGGTCGATCGGCCGGCCGGCCGGCGTCGCGCCGCCACTCTTCGGGCGCCTCGGCCCGGCGGACGACGAAGCGATCGACGATGACCTCGATCGTGTGGCGCTTGTACTTGTCGAGGGTCGGCGCATCGGCCAGGTCGACGGCCTCGCCGTCGACCCGGACCCGGACGAAGCCCTGCTTGCGGGCCGCCTCGAAGACCCGGTCGCCCTCGGTCTTGCGGTCCTTGATCAGCGGGCCGAGGACGAGCAGGCGGGTGCCCTCCGGCAGGCGCAGGACCTGGTCGACGATCTGCTGGACGGTCTGGCGCTCGATCTCGCGGCCGCAGTCCGGGCAGTGGGGATGGCCGATCCGGGCGAAGAGCAGGCGCAGGTGGTCGTAGATCTCGGTGACCGTGCCGACCGTCGAGCGCGGGTTGCGGCTGGCGCCCTTCTGGTCGATCGAGATGGCCGGGCTGAGGCCGTCGATCTGGTCGACGTCGGGCTTCTCCATCTGGCCCAGGAACTGGCGGGCGTAGGCCGACAGGCTCTCGACGTAGCGGCGCTGGCCTTCGGCGTAGATCGTGTCGAAGGCGAGGCTGCTCTTGCCCGAGCCGGACAGGCCGGTGATGACCACCAGCCGGTCGCGCGGGATCGCGACCGTGATGTCCTTCAGGTTGTGTTCGCGGGCGCCGCGGACGACGAGCTGATCATTGGGCACGGCCAGTCAATTGTATCGGGTCCGCGCGATTGGAACAGGCGTCTGTCCCGGTGCGCCTAGCGCCGGCGGCGGCCCGGCGCGGCCGGGTCGCTGGCCCGTTCGCTTGATGACATTGGGCGTGACCGTGTGGTCCCAGGTCGGCCGGTCGAGCCAGCGTGCCTGCCAGCCGCCGTCATCCTCGTGCTCGTCGCGGATTCCCGGCAGCCAGTCCGCGGCGGTCGCGGCCGCGGCTCGACTCCTCCAGGGTCTCCCCGGGGTCTTCGCATCGACGCCGGCAGGACCTCGATCGTCGTCACCTCGAGGGTCCGGGCGGTCGGCTGTGCGGCCCGCTGGCCGGGCCGTCGGGTGGAGGTCGAGCGCGAGCCGCGTCGAGCCAGCTGGCCGCGCTCGGCGGCCGCCTCGGCCGCCCGGGCGACGGTGGTCGACGGCGTCCTGGTCGAGGACCCGCAGGCGGATCTGCTGGATCTCGTCGCGGAGGATGGCCGCCCGCTCGAACTCGAGGTTCTTGGCGGCGTTGCGCATGTCGGCCTCCATGCGGGCCACGATCTTCTCGATCTGCTCGCGTGACTCGGCCGCGCAGGTCGTGCGGCCCGTAGCGGCCGGCCGGGCCGTCGGCCGTGTACACGTCGGTCGACTCGGCCACGGCCCGCAGGCGCTCGTTGATGTCGTGGATCTCCTTGACGATCGTCGTCGGCTCGATCCCGTGCTCGGTGTTGTAGGCGGCCTGGACCGCCCGCCGTCGGTCGGTCTCGTCGATCGCCGCGCGCATCGACTGGGTGATCGTGTCGGCGTACATGACGACCTTGCCGCCGGTGTTGCGGGCGGCCCGGCCGATCATCTGGATGAGCGACCAGGCGCTGCGCAGGAAGCCCTCCTTGTCGGCGTCGAGGATCGCGACGAGGGTCACCTCGGGCAGGTCGATCCCCTCGCGCAGGAGGTTGATCCCGACGAGGACGTCGAAGACGCCGAGGCGCAGGTCGCGCAGGATCTGGACCCGCTCGAGGGTGTCGACCTCGCTGTGGAGGTACTGGACCTTGACCCCGAGCTCGCGCAGGTAGTCGGTCAGGTCCTCGGCCATCTTCTTGGTCAGGGTGGTGACCAGGGCGCGCTCGCCGCGCTCGACCCGGTCGCGGATCTCGTCGAGGAGGTCGTCGATCTGGCCCTCGGTCGGGCGGACCTCGATCGTCGGGTCGACGATGCCGGTCGGGCGGATCAGCTGCTCGACGACCCGCTCGCTCCGCTCGAGCTCGTACGGGCCCGGGCGTCGCCGACATGTAGACGGCCTGGCGGACCGTGGCCTCGAACTCCTCGAAGGTCAGCGGCCGGTTGTCGAGGGCAGACGGCAGTCGGAAGCCGAAGTCGACCAGGATCTCCTTGCGGGTCCGGTCGTTCTTGTACATGCCGACGACCTGGGGGATCGTCATGTGGCTCTCGTCGACGACGAGCAGCCAGTCCGGCGGGAAGTAGTCGAGCAGGGTCCACGGCCGGCTCCCGGGCTCGCGCCGGGCGAGGTGGCGCGAGTAGTTCTCGACACCGGTGCAGTAGCCGAGCTCGCGCATCATCTCGAGGTCGAAGTCGTCCGCTGGCGGAGCCGGGCGGCCTCGAGGACGCGGCCCTGGGCCTCCATCTCGGCCGGTGCGCTCCTCCATCTCGGCCTCGATGTCGACGAGCGCCTCCTTGAGCTTGTCGGCCGGCGTCACGAAGTGGGTCGCCGGGTAGACGTTGAGGTCGTTGCGCTCGGCGAGCAGCTCGCCGGTGAGCGGGTCGACCTCGGTGATCCGCTCGACCTCGTCGCCGAAGAACTCGACCCGGATGACCCGGTCCTCGGACGCCGGGACGAGCTCGAGGGTGTCGCCGCGGACCCGGAAGCGGGCCCGCTGGAGGGCCTGGTCGTTGCGCTGGTACTGGAGGTCGACCAGGTGGCGCAGGACGGCGTCGCGCCGGTACTGGCCGCCCCGGCGCAGGCGCAGGACCGTGGCCCCGTAGTCGACCGGCGCGCCGAGGCCGTAGATGCAGCTGACGCTGGCCACGATGATCACGTCGCGCCGCTCGAACAGGGCGTGGGTCGCGGCGTGGCGGAGCTTGTCGATCTCGTCGTTGCGGCTCGAGTCCTTCTCGATGTAGGTGTCCGAGCGGGGCAGGTAGGCCTCGGGCTGGTAGTAGTCGAAGTAGCTCACGAAGTACTCGACCGCGTTGTCCGGGAAGAACTCCCGGAACTCGGCGTAGAGCTGGGCGGCCAGGGTCTTGTTGTGGGCCAGGACCAGGGTCGGCTTCTGGTATTGGGCGATCGCGTTGGCGATCGTCCAGGTCTTGCCCGAGCCGGTGACGCCCATCAGGGTCTGGTGCCGGACGCCCTTGCCCAGCCCGTCGACCAGGCGCGCGATCGCGGCCGGCTGGTCACCGGTAGGCTCGAAGTCGGCAACGAGGCGGAAGTCAGGCATGGCGGGCGATCGGCGGCTCCTGGAGCGGGCCTTCAGGATATCACTCCGCGCACGAACCGAACGCGTGTTCGATCCTTCAGTCGGGCCGCACTTCGAGGCCGAGCTGCTCCGCCAGGAGGGGCGCCAGGTCGAGCAGCTGAGCCCGGCTGATGATCGCTCCGCGCAGGTTGTCGACGCCGACGAGCGAGCGGAGCCGGGCCCCCGACAGATCGACCTTGGTGAGCCGTGCCTCGGTGACGTTCAGCTCGCCAATCGAGCAGTCGACGAACGACAGCGCCCGGAGCTGGCCGGCGCGGGCATCGATGCCGTCGATCTCGCAGCCCTCGAAGCGGACCTCGTCGAGCTGGCCGCCGGCCAGGTTCAGGAAGCCCAGCCGGTTCCCTGGAAGCGGACCCGGGTCAGGTTCGCGCCGGCCAGGTTGACCGCGCCAAGCCGGCCGCCGAGGACATCCGAGTCGCGCCAGATCGAGTCGGCCAGATCGATCGTGGCGGCAGGTCACACCCTCCAGCAGCGAGCCCAGGATCCGGGCCCGCCGGAGGGAGGCGTCGTCGAGATTGCAGCGTTGGAGGCGAGACTCCAGGAAGCGGATGTCCGGTCCATCCTGGCCGGCGAAGTCGCGCTCGACGAAATCGGTCGTGTCGTAGTCGCGGCGCGGTTCGAGCCGCTCGCCGGCGAACGGGGTCAGGTCCGGCAGGACGAGGCGACGATCGGCGGACGGTCCTCGACCGGCGGGCCGGCTCACCCTGCGCCCGATCCCGCCCGCGCAGCCAGGGCCTGGGCCAGGGCACCGGCGACGCGGGCTTCGGCCTCGACCAGCGTCCCGCTCGTGTCGATCCGGCGGGTCGCCACGGATTGCACCCGGTCGGCAAGTCCGGCCTGGGCCGCGATCCGGGCGGAAGCATCGGCCTCGGACAGGCCTCGGTCGGCGAGGCGCCGACGCTGCTCGGCCGGATCGCAGGTGATCAGCCAGACCTCGTCGAGAATCGCCGGATAGCCGGCCTCGACGAGCCGGATCGCCTCGAGGGCGACGATGGGCACCCGGGCGGCCTCGGCGGCGCGGACCGCCGCCAGGATCCGTTCGCGCACGACCGGATGGGTGATCAGTCTCGAGGCGCCGGAGCTGGGCCGGATCGCCGAAGACGATGGCGGCGAGCGCCGCTCGGTCCAGGCCACCATCCGGTCCGGCTACGCCCGGCCCGAACGCGGCGAGGATCGCCGCGGCGACCGGCGGTTCCCGGCGACGTCACCTCGCGGGCCACCTGGTCGGCGTCGATGACCATGGCGCCGCGGGCCGCCAGCCAGCCCAGGACGGTCGACTTGCCGCAGCCGATCGGGCCGCTCAGCCCGAGCTTCAGCGATCCGCTCATGGCGCCCGGTCCTCAAGCTCGAGCCAGGCTTCTTCGGCTGCCTCGAGCCCGGCCGAGACATCGGCCAGCTCGCTCGTGATCCGGCGCAGCTCGACAAAGTTCGCGCCGACGGCGGGATCGCCCAGGGCCAGCTCGAGGTGGTTCTTGCGCAGGCCAAGCCGGGTGAGCTCGCCATCGAGGACGACGCGCTGCTTGCGATAGGCGTCCTTGGACAGCTTTGGCCCCCGGGGCCGGGCTGCCGGCTTGGCCGGCGGGCTCGCCTTGGCCGGGGGTCCTCCAGCCCTGGCGGCCGGTGACGCCTCAGCCGGCGCGGGCCGGGTGCCGGCCGCCTGGCCGACCTTGGCTGTGCCGCCGCGCGGGCCCGTGCCATGCAGCCGGGCCGACTCGGACTCGATCGCGCCGGCCACGGTCCAGCCGGCGGCGACCGCCGCCCGCCAGGCCCGGTAGCCGCCATCGAACGGCGCGGCCTGGCCGTCGTCGACCACCCACAGCTGATCGCAGACCGTCTCGAGCAGGCGCCGGTCGTGGGACACCACCAGGAGCGTGGCCGGGCTGTCGCTCATGAACGCCTCGATCGCCTCACGCGCCGGGATGTCGAGGTGGTTGGTCGGCTCGTCGAGCAGGAGCAGGTTGGCCGGCATGATCCCGAGCAGGGCCAGCTCCAGGCGGGAGCGCTCGCCGCCCGACAGCAGGCGCACTTCCTTGAGCGCATCGTCGCCCCGGAACAGGAACCGGGCGAGGTAGCTGCGGGCCTCGCCCTCGGTGATCGAGATGGCCGAGGTCAGGGCGGCCAGGACGGTCTCGCCCGGGATCGCCGCCCCACGCAGCTGGGCGAGGTAGCCGATCGACACGCCCATGCCGATCGTCAGGACGCCATCGAGCGGCGGAAGATCGCCGGCGATCGTGCGCAGCAGGGTCGTCTTGCCGGCCCCGTTCGGGCCCACGATGCCGATCCGCTCGCCACGCTGGGCGGCGAGGAACGGGACACGGGCAACGGCCAGCGGCTCGGAGGCGACGCCGAGGCGCGTCGCGTCGGGCCATCCTCGGCGGCCCGTTGGAGGCGCGGCAGGTAGCCCACGACCAGCCCTTCGGCCCGGACGACGATCTCGCCCGAGCGCGACGGGCCGCCGCCGCCGACCAGCGCGGCCGTCGGCAGGCGCAGCTTGCGGCTGGCCTTGGGCGCCTCGATCTTCGCCTCCTGGAGGCGGCCAAGGCGAGCTTCGTGCTCGTGCATCTTGGCGTACTTGCGGTGGCTGCGATAGCGCTGGACGAGCTCCTGCTCGCGCGCGATCTGCTCGGCCTGGGTCGAGATGTCCTTGTCGAGGCGGGCGTCGCGCTCGATCCGCTGGCGGTGATAGGCCGCGTAGTCGCCCCGGAAGACCGTCAGGCGCCGGTCGCGCAGCTCCCACACCCGCTCGACCGTGCCATCGAGGAAGGCCCGGTCGTGGGACGCCACGAGGAGCGAGCCGCGGCGCCGCCGGAGGTGCTCCTCGAGCCACTCGAGCGCGCCCAGGTCGAGGTGGTTGGTGGGCTCATCGAGGAGCATCAGGTCGGGGTCGGCGATGACCAGCCGGGCCAGGGCCGCCCGGGTCTGCTCGCCCCCGGACAGGGTCCCCGGCGGCTTGGTCCATTCGGCCCGGCTGAAGCCCACTCCGGACAGCGTCTCGTCGACCCGCTGGTCGAGGGTGTAGCCGCCGAGAAGCTCGAAGCGATGCTGGAGATCGGCGTAGACCGGCTCCTCGACCCGGTTGGCCTGCTCGAGCTCATGCAGGCGCTCGCCCAGCTGGAGCAGCTCGGCCGCCGCGGTCCGGACGGCCGTGCGAAGGTCTGGGGCGGCCATGAAGGCCACGTCGAAGTGGGCCTCCTGGGCCAGCAGGCCGATGCTCAGACCGCGCTTGCGGCTGACCGAGCCGAGGTCGGGCTCGTCAATTCCGGCCGCGATCCGGAGCAGGGTGGTCTTGCCCGCCCCGTTCGGTCCGACGAGGCCAATCCGCTCGCCCAGGGCGATGGCCGCCTCGATCTCGTCGAGGATCACGAAGGTGCCGATCTCGCGGGTGACCTTCTCGAAGCGCAGGATCGACATCAGCTGCTCGGGGCGGCCGGAGTGCGGCCGGCGCTCGATCGGGCGCTGGCCCGCCGGGTCGCGGCGGCGGCCCGGGTCCGCCGGGTCCGGGCAACCCGGCCGGCTTCGTCCCGGCCGTCTCCGGCGCTCATCGCCCGCAGGATCCTGATCCCGCCGGATCGCTCGAGGGAGCGCCGGTCGGCCACCGGCAGGCGCTGGCACCACGAGCAGAAGTGGGTGGCCCGGGCGCCGATCACGATCCGCCTGATGGGCCGGCCGCAGCGCGGACAGGGCTCGCCGGTGCGCTGGTAGACGTTGAGCCGTTCCTGCATCTGGCCATCGCCATCGGGCGCGGTGTAGTCATCGATCGAGCTGCCCCGCTGCTCGATCGCCTCGGCCAGGATCAGCCGGATCGCCAGGTAGAGCCGGCGCTCGTCGGCGGGCCGGAGCGTGGCCGCCGAGCGGAGCGGGTGCAGGCGCGCCGCCCAGAGCGCCTCGTCGGCGTAGATGTTGCCGATGCCGGCGATGAATGACTGGTCGAGCAGGAGCGGCTTGAGCCGGCCCTTGCGGGCCCGGATCCGGCGCCGGAACCGGCCCAGGTCGAAGCCCGGATCGAGCGGCTCCGGTCCGAATCCGCCCAGGACGGCCGTCCCGCCCGGTTCGCTGACCAGCTCGCCGCTGGTCGGATCGAGCTCGTACAGGCCCACCCGGCCGAACTTGCGAATGTCCCGGAAGCGCATCTCCCGGCCATCGGCAAAGACCAGGACGAGGCGCAGGTAGGGGTCCTCGGGCGTGCCGCCCGGCACGACGAACAGCTGGCCGGTCATCTTCAGGTGGATCGTCAGGGCCAGGCCGCCCGACAGGTGGACGACCAGGAGCTTGGCCCGACGCTCGATCGACTCGATCGTGTGCCCGCGAATCGCGGCCTCGAACTCGGCCGCCTCGTGGGTCCTGAGGGTCCTCGGCCAGCTCGAGCGGGTGGCACTGATCTCGGCCCCGACGATCCGGGGCCGAAGGTCCCGCACCACGGTCTCGACCTCGGGCAGCTCAGGCATCGGCGGGAACGGGTTCCTCGCGCGGGCGCACGACCATCGATTCCCAGTCGTCGCCGACCTTGACGTCGACCGTCAGGGGCACGTCCAGGGCCACCGCCGACTCCATCGTGCCGCGCAGGACGGGGATCAGCCGGTCGACCTCGTCGCGCGGCACTTCGAGCAAGCAGCTCGTCGTGGACCTGGAGCAACGGGCGCGCCCGGAAGCCGCCTTCACGCAGGCGTTCGTCCAGCCGGATCATGGCGATCTTGATGATGTCGGCGGCCGTGCCCTGGATGGGCATGTTGATGGCCATCCGCTCGCCCGCGGCGCGCAGGGTTGGATTGCGCGCGTCGAGCTCCGAGATTGCGCGTTTGCGCCCGAGCAGGGTGGTCACGAAGCCCTGGCGCCGGGCGACATCCTTGATATGGAGCATGTAGTAGCTGATTCCGGAGTAGGTCGCGAAGTAGGTCGTGATGAACTCCTGGGCCTCGGCCCGGGGAATGTTGGCCCGGGCCGACAGGCCGAAGTCGCTCATGCCGTAGGCGATCCCGAAGTTGACCATCTTGGCCATCGAGCGCTCGTCGGCATTGACCTCCTCGGGCGCCTTGTGGAGGACCCGGGCGGCCGTCTCGCGGTGGATGTCAGCGCCGCGGGCGAAGGCGTCCTTGAGGTGCTCGTCGCCCGAGACATGGGCCAGGATCCGCAGCTCGATCTGGGAGTAGTCGGCCGCAACCAGGGTGATGTCGGGTCCGCCGGCCACGAAGGCCCGCCGGATCCGGCGGCCGAGCGGGGTCCGGATCGGGATGTTCTGGAGGTTCGGGTCGGACGAGCTCAGCCGGCCGGTCGCGGCCACCGCCTGGTGGAACGTGGTGTGCAGCCGGTCGTCGGCGGCGATCAGCGTCGGCAGCGCTTCGACATAGGTCGAGCGGAGCTTGGTGTAGGTCCGCCAATCCAGCAGGCTGGCCACCATCGGGTGGGCCGAACGCAGGTCTTCGAGGACGCTGGCGTCGGTTGAGTAGCCCGTCTTCGTCTTGCGGCCCTTGGGCAGGTTGAGCTCGAAGAACAGGACCTGCTCGAGCTGCTTGGGGCTGCCCAGGTTGAACTCGTGGCCGACGCTGGCGAAGACCTCGGCCTCGAGCCGGGCGATCTCGATCGCGAACTCGTCGGCCAGGGAGCGCAGGGCCGCCCGGTCGAGGGCGACGCCGGTCGCCTCCATCCGGGCCAGGACCGGGATGAGGGGCAGCTCGATCTCGCGGAACAGGCGGTCGAGCAATTCGCGCTCGAGGCTGGCTTCCAGGGGTCCCCGGGCGGCCAGGGCCGACAGCGCCTCGAGCCCGGCCCGGGCGAAGGCCGGCAGGTCCTTGGCCGGGGGCAGGATCAGGTCGAGCTGCTCGGCCACGACATCGGCGATCGACTGGCTGCGCAGCGACGCGTTCAGGATGTAGGCGGCGATCTGGGTGTCGAAGGCGATCGCCGTGACGCCTCCGGCCGGATCCTCGGCGAAGCGGGCCACCAGCAGCGGCTTGACCTCGTGCCCGACGATTGGAATCTCCAGGCGTTCGACGAGGGCCCTCAGGCGAGCCGCGTCGGCGGGCCCCTCGGCGGCCACGGTTCGCCCATCGAGGCCGGCCACCGCGAGGGCCAGGGCAGCCCCTTTGCGCGGCCGCGGATCGTCGGCCAGGAGCGACACGCCGACGGCCGACTGGCGGGCCAGCCATGGCTCGATCCGCTCGATGCCTTCGCCGGCCACGATCTCGATCAGGCCGCCCGGGTCCTCGATCGCGGCGGCCAGCGTCGCGCTGAGGTCGGCCAGCGGTCGCCCGGCCGACCCATCGGCCGCGTCCATTGGCCGGTCCATGGACGTTGGCCGGCGTGGCTCCAGCGCCAGCGCCGGGCTCATCCGGGGGTGGCACCGGCGGGCCGCCATCGACCAACGAGAAGTCAAGGGCCAGCTGGAGTCCCGAGGCTTCTCGGCCGGCCGCCCCACGGCCCCGCGGCAGGCCTTCGCCCGCACCCCAGCCGGCCGAGCCGCGCACGGCCGAGCCGGGCACCTGGGCTGCCCGCATCGGATCGCCACCGGCCGCCAGGCTGCCCCGGATCGCTGCCGCCGTGTCCTCGGCCCGCTCGCCCTTGAGTGGCGGCAAGCGCTCGATCAGGCTCCGGAATTCGAACTCGCGGAACAGCCGGATGACCGTCTCGCGGTCGTAGTCGCCCAGGCGGGCGGCCTCGAGGTCCAGCTGGACGGGCAGGTCGCGGACGATCCTCATGAGCTCGCGACCCATGCAGGACCTGGTCCCTGGCTTCGAGGAGGGGCTCTCGGAGTCGGGCAGGGTTGACCTCGTCGAGGTGCTCGTAGAGCCCGTCGAGGGTCTCGTATTCGCCGATCAGCTTGGCCGCGGTCTTTTCGCCGACGCCGGGCACGCCCGGGATGTTGTCGGTTAAATCGCCCTTGAGCGCCTTGAAGTCGATCATCTGGTCCGGCCGCAGGCCGTAGCGCTCGAAGATCCGGGCCGGGTCGTAGATGATCGTGTTCTGGACGCCCATCCGGGTGGTCATCAGGCGGGTCTGGTCGGTGACCAGCTGGAGCATGTCCAGGTCGCCGGTCACGATCGTCGTGTCCAGGCCGCGCTGGCCGGCCTCGACGGTCAGCGTGCCGATCACATCGTCGGCCTCGAAGCCGGCCATCTCGTAGACCGGGATGCGCAGCGCCTTGACCACCTCGCGGACCTTCGGGAACTGGTCGCGGAGGTCATCGGGCATCCGCTGGCGGGTGGCCTTGTAGGCGGCGTATTGCTCGTGCCGGAAGGTCGGGCCGGCGAGGTCGAAGGCGATCGCGGCGTAGTCCGGCTGGATGTCCTGGAAGCCCCGCAGGACGATGTTGCAGAACCCGAACACGGCGTTGACCAGCTCCCCCTTCGAGGTGGTCAAGGGCGTGTTGATCAGGGCGAAATATCCGCGGTAGATGAGCCCGTTGCCGTCGAGCAGCATCAGGCGTTCCATCGGCAGGCCTCGGCTGGGCAGTCGGACGGGGACGGTCCGCTCAGTGTACCGGCGGGCGGGCCGGTCCGGCGGCATGGCTATAGTGGCGGGCACCAACTGAGGCTCCACAGGGTCAGAGGTGCGGCCGATGGCAGGCAAGAGCAGGGCTCGATCAGCGCCAGCTTCCGATGAGACCGCGCCGCGGTCGCCCGCCACGATCGAGGAGGCCTGGGCCGTCGAACCGCCCAGCAAGGTCCTGTGGACCGCCCGTCCATGGGTGACCTCGGCAGCCCGTGCCGAGGCCGGCCGGGCCGCCCGCAAGGAAATCCCGCGGACGAGCCATGCGGCGTTCACGCCGGCGGCCGGGCGCGACCCGATTGCCATCCTCGACGCCCAGGAAGCCGACCGGCTGCCTGACCTCGTGCCCTTGCGCCACGCTCGGATGGCCGCGTCGCCCTTTGCCTACTACCGGGGCACCCCGGCCGTGATGGCCTACGACCTGGCCAGCACGCCCAGGACGAAGATCACGGTCCAGGCCAGCGGCGATGCCCATCTGTCGAACTTCGGGCTGTATGCCTCGCCCGAACGATCGCTCGTCTTCGACGCGAACGACTTCGACGAGACCCTGCCCGGGCCGTGGGAATGGGATGTCAAGCGGCTGGCCGCCAGCGTGATCATTGCCGGGCGTGCGAACGGGTTCAGGGCGGCCGAAAATCGGGCCGCCACGATGGCCGGGGTGCGCGCCTATCGGACCTGGACGGCCCGCTACGCAACGATGGACCTGCTCGATGTCTGGTATTCCCAGATCACCGCTGAATCGATCCGGCAGACCCTCGAGGCGACCAAGCTGGGCCAGGGGGCTTCCGGCGCGCAGCGCAGCCGCAATCTCGAAACAATCTTCACCCGGGCCCGCTCGCGCGACCGGCTGCGGGCATTCAACGCGCTGACCACGGTGGTTGACGGCCGACGGGTAATCAAGGACGAGCCGCCGTTCATCCAGCACATCGAGATCCCCGGCGGCGCACCCTTCCTCGCGCGCGTCTTCAGCGACTACCGGGCGTCGATGGCCGAAGACCGGCGCGAGTTCCTGGAGCGCTATCGCTTCGTCGACTTTGCCCTCAAGGTGGTTGGCGTCGGAAGCGTGGCCACGCGTTGCTTTGTCGTCCTCCTCGAGGGCCGTGATGACGACGACCCGCTCCTGCTCCAGGTCAAGGAAGCGACCGAATCGGTCATGGAGCCGTACGTTGGCAAAAGCCACCACCGGAATCACGGGGCCCGGGTCGTGATCGGGCAGCGGCTGATGCAGGGAACCCCGGACATCTTCGTGGGTTGGGCCCGGGGCGCCGAGCGTGACTTCTACTTCCGGCAGCTTTGGGACATGAAGGGCTCGGTGGACACGGCCAAGCTCGCGCCGGCCGGACTCGGCATGTATGCCGACCTGTGTGGCTGGGCGCTGGCCCGCTCGCACGCCCGGAGCGGCGACGCGACGGCGATTGCGGCCTACCTGGGCACGAGTGATGTCTTCGATTCGGCGATCGCGGATTTTGCCGAGGCGTATGCCGATCAGAACGAGCGCGATCACGCGGCCTACGTGGCCGCGATCGCGGCCGGCCGGCTGAGCACCACCGCGAACATCTAAGGCCCTCGAGTCCGGTAGCATGGGCCCGCCGCGCGGGGTGGGCGGCCAACTGAACAACGCGGAGGGCGACCATGAACAGCCGACGAACACCGATGGTCGGGCTGACCACGCTCCTGCTGGCAAGCGCGCTGACGTTGTCGGCGTGCAGCCAGTTGCCTGGACTCGCGTCCGCGATCGCATCCCTGCCGGCCCTGCCATCTGGCCTCCTGCCCTCAGGCCTGCCGAGCCTGCCGCCCGGCCTGGGCTCGCTCCTGCCCTCGCTCCCGGCCTCGTTGCCGCCGCGCCCGTCGCCGACGGCCGCGCCGACACCAACCGCCGCCCCAACCGCGGCGCCCACACCGTCACCAACGGAGGAGCCGGCCGCCTCGGCCGCCACCCCGGCGCCGACACCAACGACCGCACCGACGCCGGCCCCGACGCCACCACCGACCCCGGCGCCAACCCCTGCCCCGACCCCGACCGTCGCTCCAACCCCGGCCCCGACGCCGAGCCCGAGCGCCGCGCCGACACCCTCCCCGACGCCCTCGCCTTCGCCCAGCGTCGCGCCCAGCCCGAGTCCGTCGGCTTCGGCCAGCGCCGGGCCGTCGGTCGCGCCGGTCCCGGCGCCTGACCAGGGCAACTCCGGTCCGGGCGCCGGTTTGATCATCATCCTGATCCTGCTCGCCCTGGCCCTCGGCGCGGCCGTCGCCCTGCTCATCTCCCGATCGCGCCAGTCAGGTCCAGGCGGGCCAGCCGGGCCAACGACGCCAGCCGGCGGGCCGCCACCGATGGCTGCGCCCATGGCCTCGCCCGCGGCCGCCCCAACCGCCCCTCCGGAGGCCGCTCCGCCCGGGCCCGATCCAGAGGTTCACTGAGAACCCGGCGACGACCACCAGGCTGCCCCTGAAACGGAAGAAGGCCCCGGCCCTCCTGGGGGGAGTCCTGCCGATCGACCGCGGCCGGATTGGCGCCGACGCGCTGGCCGGGATCACCCTGGCCGCGCTGGCCATCCCGGAGGTGATGGGCTACGCAAAGATCGCGGGCATGCCCGTGATCACGGGCCTGTACACGATCCTTCTGCCGATCGTGGCCTTCGCGATCTTTGGATCGTCGCGCCACCTGGTCGTCGGGGCCGACTCGGCGACCGCGGTCATGATGTCGACGGGCCTGCTCGGCCTGGGCCTGGCAGCGGCCTCCCCGCCCTACGTGGCGATGGCCGGGCTGAGCGCCCTGATGTGCTGTGGGCTGCTCCTCGTGGCTCGCCTGTTCCGGCTCGGCTTCATTGCCAACTTCCTGTCCCGGAGCGTCCTCATCGGCTTCCTGACCGGTGTCGGCATCCAGGTGGCGATGGGCCAGGTCGGCGGCATCTTCGGGATCGGGTCCCAGCCCGGCGGCACGATCGAGCGGTTCCTCGCGACGATCCGCCTGGTTCCAACGGAGACCATCCCCGCGACGCTGGCGATCTCGATCGTCGTCTTCGTCCTGATCTTCGGGCTGAAGCGGGTCAACCCCAGGATTCCGGGTGCCCTCGTGGCCCTCATCGTGTGCATCGCCGCGAGCTCGGCCCTGGACCTGGCCGCCCGCGGCGTGGCCGTCCTCGGCCCGATCCCCAGCGGCCTGCCCCAATTGGGCCTGCCCGGAGATGTGTTCACGACCGACAACGTCGTGACCCTGTTCCCAACGGTCCTCGCGATGGTCGTCGTGATCCTCGCCCAGAGCGCGGCCACATCGCGCGCCTACGCCCTGAAGTACTCCGATAGCTTCGACGAGAATGTCGACCTGGTGGGCCTGGGCCTGGCCAATGGTGCGGCGGCGATCACCGGGGCGTTCGTGGTCAACGGCAGTCCGACCAAGACCGAGATGGTCGATAGCGCAGGCGGCCGGACCCAGATCTCGCAGCTGATCGCGGCGGCCATCGTCCTGCCGGTCGTGCTCTTCCTGACCGGGGCCCTGGCCAGCATGCCCGATGCCGTGCTGTCCTCGGTCGTCTTCATCATCGGCCTGCGCCTGATCGACCTGAACGGGATGCGCGACATCCTGCGGGTGCGCTCGGCCGAGTTCGTGGTCGCGCTTCGTGACTGGATTGACGGTGATCATCGTGGGGGTCGAGCAGGGCATCCTCCTGGCGATGGCCCTGTCGATCATCGAGCACATCTATCACAGCTACCGGCCCTACGACAGCCTGCTCATCGAGGCTCCGGACGGGAGCTTCCGGGCCGCCCCGGAGGCGGCCGGCGGCCAGCTAGAGCCTGGGCTGATCGTCTATCGCTTCGGCGCCAGCCTGTACTACGCCAACGCCACCCGGTTCATGGCCGAGGTGCTGGACCTGGTCGAGGGGGCGGATCCGCCGATCCGCTGGTTCGTCGTGGCCTGCGGGGCGATGGGCGATCTCGACTATTCGGGCGCGGCTTCACTGGGCCAGGTCCAGGCAGAGCTGCAGGCCCAGGGCGTGACCCTCGCCCTGGCCGACATCAGCGACCAGCTTCGGGAGCTGCTCGACCGCTACGGCCTGACCGAGCGGATCGGTCCGGCCAACGTGTTCGACACGATTCGCGGAGCGGTCGGTGCCTATCGGCGGGAGCCGGGCAGCGATCCGGCGGCCCAGCCGACCAGCCTGAGCCAGGTCACCGACGAGTAGACCGGCCTCCGGCCCAGGTCAGGGCCAGGACCACCAGCCCGGCGAAGAGCAGGACGAGCGAGCCAATCAGCAGGGGCGACGGCGAGACGCCGGGCGCGCTGGCGAGCGCGGCCGACTTCGTGGCGCTGCTGTCCGAGGCCACCGGCGCCGGCACGACCGCCACCGCAGCGCCGCTCGCGGCCGGGACCGAGCTGGGCTGGGCTGACGCTGACCCGGCGTAGACCGGTGTCGTATCAGGAATCGTCGAGCTCGCCTGGGGGGCGGCCAACGATGCGGCAGCGGAAGGCGCTGCCGCCGAAGGAGCGGCCGAGGGGACCGACAGGGCGATGCCCAACGTCGAGCCGGCCCCGCCGAATCCGGCCGCGGGGCCAGCCTGATCACTGACCGGCGCCGCGGCCGCCCCGCCAGCCTCGGCCGGACCCGTGGATCCGAAGATCGCCGGACTCGCCGAGACGATGAGGCCTGCGATCCCGAGGGCAACCAGGCCACCGGCCAGGGGCCGGCCCAGGGCGAGGCGCGGCCGGCCGAAGCCGGCGGCCAGGCGTCGCCAGCCTGACGGCCGCAGGCGGGCGGCATCGGCTTCGGTCAGCTGGAAGTCGCGCGTCCGGCGCGGGGCCGGCAGTGCCGCCGTGGCGGCCATGATCGCCCCGAGGTCTTCGTGGAGCTGGGCGCAATCCGGACAGCTGGCCACCAGCGCGCGGGCCACGGCCGTCTCCGGATCGGTCAGGTCGGCCGCGGCCAGGCCGGCGATCAACGTCTCGTCGTGCCCGGCGTGGTCGGGAGTCATGACCTCATGATGGTCGTTCGGGGCAGGCATGCTCATTCGACGCGCTCAGCCACGAAACAGTTCCATGTGCTCCTCGAGTCCCCGCCGGAGGGCCAGCCGGCCACGGTGGATCCGCGACTTCACCGTGCCCAGGCTGACCCCGGTCATCTCGGCGATCTCGATGTAGTCGAAGCCTTCCACGTCGTACAGGACGATGGCGGCGCGCTGGTCGTCACCGATCGCAGCCAGGGCCGAGCTCAGGACCCGGACCCGTTCGGCCGTCACGACCTGGCGCTCCGGATCGGCCTCTTCGCCCGCCGGCGGCTGCCATGACTCGTCCTCGAGCTCGGGGTAGGGCTGGACGGGCCGCCGCTTGCGCGCCCGCTGGAGGTCCATCGCCGCGTTGATCGCGATCCGGCTGAGCCAGCTCTTGACACTTCCGCCGCGGAAGCCGGCCAGGTTCCGATAGGCCGAGAAGAAGGCCTCCTGGACGACATCCGAGGCCTGGTCATGGTCGGGGACCATGCGCGCGACGAGCCCGAAGAGCTGGTCCTGGTAGCAGCTCACCAGGTCATTGAACGCGGCCAGGTCGCCGCCCTGGGCGCGTTCGACCAGGATCAGGTCACGTCGCTGGGGCCCATCGAGCTGCGCGCGTTCCTCGGGTTGAGGACCGTCAGGAGTCTCGGTCGTTGGCAGGTCCCCCACGATCGAACGGCTCCTCCGGAGCGCACTGGGAAAGCCGGCCGAGTCTAGCATCGTCATTCGGCCAGACGATCGGCGGCCGGAATCGGTTCCCGCGGGGCCAGCGACGGCCACGCGATGTTGATCTCCATGCGACAAATGGGCCGTTTCAGCCCAGCCGAGCGCGTGGGGAGCGCGCCGTAGCCTCGAATTCATCCCACGCCGAGCGTGGGCCGGGATGACTTGCACCTGAGGCGGCAGGCGTGGGACGTCCGCCGGCTGTCAAACGTGGGTTTTGTCCCACCGACTGCAACATTGGCTCGCGGGCGGGTGCCGCGACTGCTCGCGGTCGGTTACCGCGACTGGCAGTCTCCGGGCCGCCCAGCGACGAGAAGCGAGCCGGCACTCCCCTACACTGCCAACGGGCCCGGAGTGGCGGAATGGCATACGCAGCCGACTCAAAATCGGCCACCTGCAAGGGTATGAGGGTTCGACTCCCTCCTCCGGGACCACTACGAGCTGGACGACCAGAGGTTCCAGCGGACGAAGTCCGGGTTCGCCAGCCAGCCCCGCTTGAGCGAGGCCGAGCGCTTGTCGGGCAGGGGCCGGCCGACCGGGATGACGCCCACGGGCGAGAATTCGGCTGGGATGCCCAGGATGGAGCGCATCTCGACGTAGCCGGCGGCATCGGCTCCCGCGAAGCCCGCCGCGAGGCCCTCGTTGACGCTCGCCAGCAGGACGAGCATCACCGTGCAGCCGACGTCCATCCACCAGTACGGGACTGGCCAGTCGATCTCGCTGCCGTCGTCCTCGGTCTTGTCGGCCTCCCGGTAGCGGGCGTGATAGATCGCCTCGCTGACGCACGGGATGAACAGCGCAGGTGCCTCGCTGATCCAGGGATCGAAGCCAGCCTCGCGGTAGTCGAGCTCACCGCACAGGAGCGCGAGTCGATGTCGCAGGTCCGGGTCGGTCACGACGATGAGGCGCTGGCCCTGGCTGAAACCGGCGCTCGGCGCGCGCTGGGCGGTGGCCGCAATTCGCTCGAGCACCTCGCGACCGACGGGCTCGGTCGCGAAATGGCGGACCATCCGCCGGGTTCGGACCACGTCGCTGAAGTCCATCGAGCTACGCCGGTTCGGCGGGGATCGGCACGGTCAGCGAGGCGCGAGAGGTGGGCGCGTCGAACGGAGATGCGAAGTAGGTGGTCGCATGCCAGACGCGTCCGTCGCGCAGGCGGAGGAGCTGGACGATGTAGTACAGCTCGCCGCCCGAGTAGGTGTTGATGCCCTCGAGGAACCAGATGTCACCGCTGCCGGCGATCCGCTGAACGGTCATGCTCGGGGTGACGACCCAATGGTCGTCGGCACCGACGAGGTCCTTGACATCGATATCCGGCATCCCGCCTGGGAAGTTCTCGTGGATCTGACGATAGACAGCGTCACTGGGGACCCGCTCACCGGATTGCGGCCAGTCCTCGTGCCAATCCCGATCGCGCAGCTTTTGGAGCACCTCGAAGTCATTCGTCGCGATTGCCGCCGCGTAGCGTCGAACCAGTTCCTCGGATTCCACGGGACCCTCCTGCCGAAACTCATCCGCCTGGTGTCTCAGTGCCCACTCTCGTCGATCCGATGACCCTCCGATATGTTGCGCTCGGCGACTCGTACACGATCGGGACTTCCGTCAGCGCCGACATGGCCTGGCCAAGTCAGCTGGCCGCAGGCCGGGGCGCCGATGACCAGCGCCAGCTCGACCTGGTGGCCAATCTGGCCTCGAACGGCCGAACCTCCCAGGACGTCCTCGATGACCAGCTGGCGCGCCTCGCCCGGCTCCGCCCCGACTTCGTGTCGCTCCTGATCGGGGTCAACGATGTCGTCCAGGGCGTCCCGCTCGGCCGCTACCAGGCCAACGTTGGCCGGGTTTTCGACGACCTCCTGGCCCGCCTTCCGGTCGCTCGCCTGGTTGTCGTCACGACCCCGGACTACACGGTGACGCCCGCCGGAGCGCGATTTGGAGATCCCCAGGTCCAACGGGCCCGAATCCTCGCAGTCAACGCTGCCATGGTGGAGCTGGCGGACGCCCGTCGGGTGGCGCTCGTCGACATCTTCGATCTCTCCCAACGGGCCGGATCCGATTCAGCGCTCGTCGCCCGGGATGGGCTCCATCCGTCGGGGCGCCAGTACGCCCTGTGGCTTGGGCGGATTCGGCCCGTCGTTCTCGGGCTGCTCGAGCGCAGCTGAGCGCACAGCCTTCAGGCTCGATGTTGGCTAGACTCTGGGCGATCCATCGCTCGTTGTCGGAGATTTCATGAGCTTCCTGAACCGCTTCTTCGGGTCGCCCCAGGCCAGCCCGCCGCCGCCCCCGGCCGGGTCGGTGGCCGAGGTCGAGATGGTCCGCGGGATCATCGCCCGGCTCGACAAGCTGCCCCCGGACCGAGCCCGCTTCGTGGCCTGCGCGGCCTACGTGGTCGCCCGGGCGGCGAGCGCCGACAACGCCGTCAGCCCGGAGGCGATCCGTTACATGGAGCAGGTCCTGGTCGAGCACACCGGCCTGGATGCCGCCGAGGCGGCCCTGGTCGTGGAGACCGCCAAGCTCCAGGCCCTCACAACCGGGGGCACCGACGACTACCTGGTCACCCGCGAATTCAAGGACGTCTCCACGAGCGAGCAGCGCATGGACATCCTGCGGGCGTGCTTCGCCGTAGCCGCGATCGACGGCACGATCGACGCCGCCGAGAGCTTCACCGTCGACGAGATTGCCCTCGAGCTGGACCTCGAGCCGGCGGCCCTGGCCAAGCTCCGAGGCGAGTTCGCCGATCGCTTCTCGGCGATCCAGGCGATGAAGGCGGACGCCGCCGGGCCGGCCGCCTAGCCGAGCTGGAGCTCGACCCCGCGACCCAGCCGGCGGCCAACCTCGGCCAGCAGGTCGGCATCGTAGGCGACCCGACTGCGCAGCTCCATCGGCAGCTCCCCGCCGCGGGCCCCCGGCACGTGGAGGATCACCCGGGTCGCGCCTGGGCGCGCCCGGATCAAGGCCCGCAGGTCCTCCATCGCCCGTTCGGCCGCGGCCCCGCCGGCGAAGCGCACGTGGAGCACCCGGTCGTTGCCCGCCTCGACCGGCACGGTGGGCGCCGAGGCCGCGGCCTGAGCCTCCTGGCGGGCGTCGTCGGGCAAGGCCGGCTCGTCGATCTCCGGGCCGAGGCCCTGGAAGTCGGCCGGCTCCGAATCGGCCGGGAACGGCTCGGCCGGCCCGATCGAAGGCAGCTCGCCCACGGCCCAGGCATCATCGAGGCGGCGCCGCTGAGGCAGCCGCGCGGAGCGGGCTGACGGCGAGCGCCGGCTGCGGCTCCCGGCCCGGCCCGACCGCGACCGGTTCTGGGGCGACCGGGGTCGGCCGGCTGCCCTGCTCGGGCCGCTCGCCGGTCGCTGGGCGCCAGCCGCCGCGTTCGCCGTTCGGACCCCGGAAACCATTGCCGTTCGACCCCCGGCCACGGCCCCGGTCCGCCGCACCGACCTCGGCCGCGAAGGCCGCCGGCCCCCGGGCGAGGGCCTCGTCCCAGTCGACGACCAGGTCGGCCAGGAGGGACACCTCCTCGGCCTTGTGGTCGACCCGGCCCGACACGAGCAGGATCTGGCCCTCCTGCCAGGTCGGCCGGGTGGTCTCGTACAGGCGCGGGAAGACGACCACCTCGATCGAGCCCTGGAGGTCCTCCAGGGTCGCGATCGCCATCGACGCCTTGGCCTTGGTGATCACCGTTCGGACGCCGGTCACGATGCCGCACACGACGACCCGCTGCTGGTCGAGCGACTCGTCGTGAAGGTCACCCGAATAGGCGGTTACGAACGGCCCGACGGCCTCGGCAATCTCCTTGAGGGGGTGATCCGAGAGGTACAGCCCGAGCAGCTCCTTCTCCCAGCGCAGGCGTTCGCGGGTGGGCGCCTCGGTGACCCGGGGCAGGGGCGCGTCGAGGATCGCGGCATCGTCGGCGGCCATGTCGAACAGCGAGACCTGGCCGCTGATCCGGTCGCGCTGGGTGGCGGCCGCTGCCGCCATCGCATCGTCCAGGCCGGTCAGGATCTGGGCTGGATGGCCGAAGGCGGCCAGGGCGCCGACCCGGGCCAGCGATTCGACGACCCGCTTGTTGGCCAGGCGCAGGTCGATCCGCTCGCAGAAGTTGGTCAGTGACCGGAACTCGCCATCGGCCCGCGCCGCGATGATCGACTCGATCGCGCCCTGGCCCACGTTGCGGACGGCGATCAGGCCGAACCGGATCGCCTGGCCCTCGACCGAGAATTCCACGCCCGAGCTCCGGATGTCCGGCGGCAGGACCTCGATCCCGAGGCGGCGGCATTCGGCGATCGCGGCGGCGACCTTCTCGCCGTTGTCGCGCGAGGCCGTCAGCACGCTGGTCATGTACTCGACCGTGTAGTTCGCCTTGAGGTACGCGGTCTGGTAGGCAACCAGTCCGTAACAGGTCGCGTGGGCCTTGTTGAAGCCGTAGCGCTCGAACGGCTCGAAGGCGGTGAAGACCGCGTCGATCGTCGCCGCCGGCACGCCCCGCTCGGCGGCCTGCCGGACGAACTGGTCCTTCATCGAGCGCAGGACGCTCGACTTCTTCTTGCGGATGGCATAGCCGAGGGTGTCTGCCTCGGGTCCGGTGAAGCCGCCCAGGGCGATGGCCGAGGCCATGATGTCTTCCTGGTAGACGAAGATCCCGTACGTCTTGTTGAGATAAGGCTCCAGCAGCGGGTGGAGGTAGGTCACCGGCTCGAGGCCGTGCTTGCGCCGGATATAGGCCGGGATGTTGTCCATCGGTCCGGGCCGGTAGAGGGCAACCATGGCGGCCAGGTCGTAGACCGAGGTCGGCCGGAGCTCGCGCACGTAGCGGCGCATGCCGGCCGACTCCAGCTGGAAGATGCCGGTCGTCTCGCCCGAGGCCAGCAGCTCGAACGTGGTCGGGTCATCCAGGGGGATTGCGTCGAGGTCGATCGCGACCCCACGGTTGGCCTGGATGAGCTCGACCGCCTGGCGCAGGATCGTCAGGTTGGACAGGCCCAGGAAGTCGAACTTGAGCAGGCCCAGGGCCTCCACCGCGTGCATCTCGAACTGGGTCATCAGGCCGTCCGAGTTGGTCGCCTTCTGGAGGGGCATGAGCTCGGTCAGGGGCTCCCGGCTGATCACGACTCCGGCGGCATGGGTCGACGCGTTGCGGGCCACGCCCTCGAGGTGCTCGGCCAGGCCGAGCAGCCGGCCGACCTGGGGGTCGGTGGCCATCTCGCGCAAGGCGGGCGTGGTCTTGAGGGCGTCCTCGAGCCGGATCCCGAGCTGGTTGGGAATGGCCTTGGCGATCCTGTCGACCTCGCCGTAGCTCATGCCCAGGACCCGGCCCACGTCCCGGATCGCCGCCCGGGCGAGCATCGTGCCGAAGGTGATGATCTGGGCCACGTGGTCCTGGCCGTACTTCCGACCGACGTAGGCGATGACTTCCTCGCGCCGGCCGTCCTCGAAGTCGACATCAATATCGGGCATCGTCACCCGGTCCGGATTGAGGAAGCGTTCGAAGGGCAGCTCATACAGGATCGGGTCGACCGGGGTGATCCCCAGGGTGTAGGTCACGATCGAGCCCGGGGCACTGCCCCGGCACGTCGTCTGGATGCCCTCCTCGCGGGCGAACCGGACGAAGTCGGCCACGATCAGGAAGTAGCCGGCGTAGCCCATCGAGCTGATCACGCCCAGCTCGTAGTCCAGACGGGCCTGGAGCGCCGGGGTGGCCCCGCCGTAGCGCCGCTCCAGGCCGCGCTGGCACTCCAGACGCAGCCAGCTCTCGACGGTCTCGCCAGCCGGCACCGGGAAGTGCGGGATCCGGGTCTGGCCGAGGGGCAGCTCGATCCCGCCGGCCATCTCGGCGATCCGCTTCGTGTTGAGGATCGCCTCGCGCTGGTCGGGGAAGAGGGCCGCCATCTGGGCCGCCGACTTGAGCCAGAAGTCGTTCGTCTCGAACTTCATCCGGCCGGGCGTGTCGAGGTTGTTGCCGGTGCCCACGCACAGGAGGACGTCGTGGGCCTCGGACTGCTCCTGGCGGACGTAGTGGAGGTCGTTGGTGACGACGAGGGGCAGGCCGGCCTCGGGGGCCAGGCGAATGAGCTGCTCGTTGAGCCGGCGCTGCTCGGCCAGGCCGTGGTCCTGGAGCTCGAGGTAGAACCGCTCCGGGCCGAAGATGTCGCCGTACTCGCCGGCCAGCTTGCGGGCGAGCTCCCAGTCGTCGGTCTCGAGCGCCCGCGGGATCTCGCCGCCGAGGCAGGCCGACAGCCCGATCAGGCCCTCGCTGTGGCGGGCCAGGTGCTCCCGATCGATCCTGGGCTTGTAGTAGTACCCGTCGATGTGGGCGTCGGTGACGAGCCGGCACAGGTTGCGATAGCCGACGAGGCTCTCGGCCAGCAGGATCAGGTGGAAGGGCTGGGCGTCGGCCTTGCCCTCCTTGTCGCCCATCGACCGGCGAGCGACATAGGTCTCCACGCCGATGATCGGGCGGATGCCCTTGGCGGTGGCCGCCTGGTAGAAGGCCACCGCCCCGTACAGGGCGCCGTGATCGGTCAGGGCCAGGGAGTCGAAGCCCTGCTGCGAGGCGCTGTCGACGAGCTCGTTGATCCGGCCCAGACCATCGAGCAGGCTGAACTCGCTATGAGTGTGGAGGTGGGTGAAATCGTTCGGAGCCAGGGTCGTCACGGAGCGTCAATGGTAGCCCGGCGCGTGAGGTAGCACGGCGCGTGGTAGCTCGGGCGCCGGAGGCTCGACCCGCCTCGGGACAGGTCGCCCAATTCCGTGCGAGGCGCCGCTCATCGCACTCTCGTCCAAGGGCCGTCGAACGCATCTGGGGAGCACACCGGACTATCGGTGCTCAGCGTCAACTTGCTGCCGTCGGCACTGACCGTGTAGCTGTAGGTTCCGTCCTGATCGATCGGGTCGCCGCAGAAAGCCCCGAACCGAGGATTGGGGAACGGCGGCTCGGCGATTGAGGCATGCGTGATGATTTTACCTTTGGCCGGGTATTCCACGTCCTGGTTCTGGCCGCCGCCTTGCGGGTCGTCGAACAGCCAGCCGATGCTGTTGATGGTCACCGACCAAACGCCGGCCGTGCTGCCCGAGGTCGACCTTGACCAGTGACCAGCGATGTTGGCCGGTGGGGCTGGCGCGACCGCGACGTTGGCGTTGACCGTCTCGGTAGCCGTCTGGCCACCTGGCCCAATGGCTTTGGTCACGAAGGCGTGCGGGCCGGGCGCGAGGAAGCTCGTCACGAGCCAGTTGCCGTCGTCCCCGTAGAAGTACGGGGTGTTGTGCTCCACCCAGGCCAGCTGACCATCAATCAGGAAGTCCACCTCTGTCACCGCACCGACCGGCGTCGCCTCCCAGTGGATTCGACGTGGGAGTTCCGTGAGGCCGGCAAGGGTGCTGGTGACACGCAACTCGGTGGCCGACGCCGCGACCGACGGTGACGGTGACGGTGGAAGCGCAGATGCGGGCGGGCCAGCTGTGGCAGGCCCCGCTCCAGCACCGCTGCATGCGGCGAGCGCCAGGCTCACGAAAACGACCAGGGCGCCTGACTCGATCCTCCGGAGCATATCGTCACCTCGTCGGCTCTGCCCGGGCTTCATGATCGAGCCGGGTCCTGTCGGAGACCCTAGGCAGCGCCATCCGCGGCTCCAACGGCGCTGGCTCGCATGAGGACGGGGGTAGCACGGTGTCGCGCCGCCCTGCTGTCAAGGAATGGCCGGGCCGCCCAGCAGGTCAAAGGACCCGCTGCGCGGCCCGGCCATCGACGTCCATCGCGGAGGGCGTGTCGCCGATCAGTCGGGCGACCGCGCCTCCGTCTCCATCGTTGTCCTGCCGTTCAGCACCCGACGCACTGGTCCGGCTGGTTGTGCGCAATCTCGCTGTTGATCGAGGTGACCACGTTGTCCGTGTAGATGCCGCCACCCTGGACGGTGAGGCCCGCGCTCCCGCTCGCTGTGTTCCACGTGACGGCACTCCTGGTGAGGGTCAGCGGGCCGCCGGGCGGACCAGAGGTCACGGCGTCGAAGATGCCGCCACCCAGGGCGCTCCCCTCGAGCCCGTTTCCTTGGACCGAGTTCCTGCTGGCCGCTGAGTTGGTGAGCGAGATGCCGCCCACGTCGCCCACCAGTGCGCCTCCGACCACCCACACACCGGCGCTGAGGCTCGATGCGCTGGCACGGTTGCCGGAGATCACACTCCCGGTCAGCGAGCCCCGGTAGATCGAGGCGCCGGCCGAGGCGATGGCCCAGTCATTGGCGCTCCTGGCCGTAACGGTGTTGCCGCTCATGACCGCCCCGCTGAACGTGGCGCCCATCTCACCGGCACCCGAATCTGCGCCGGCGAACCCGTTCGCGGACGCGGTCACCGTGTTGTTGCTGATGACGACGCCGCTGGCCGTGATGTCGGCGTCCGCATGGAGGCCGCCCGAGAAGGCGTTCGCGTAGCCCACGCTGTTGGTCATGGCGAGCGCGTTGCCGACGAATCGGCTGTCGCGGATCGTGGCGGCCACGCCGCCGCCGATGTGGAGGCCACCGGCGACCGCGGCCATGTCGACGGTATCCGGCAGCGATGCCGCCAGCAACGCGGAGTTGTGGCTGACCGAGCTGCCGATCATCGAGAGGGAGCCGCCCTCCAGGAAGACTCCGCCCCCATCAGCGAATTGGCCGTTGGGACCGGCGGCGACGACGACGTTGTCGTCCACCGACGTGCGGATCAACGACAGGGCGCCCAGCCAGGACTGGATCCCACCGGCTTCGGCATCGCTTGCCAGGCTGGCCGGGCCGGACGCGGCACCGACCAGGTTGTGGCTCACCGTCGTGTCAGTGAGGGTGAGGTTGCCCCAGCTGTCGATCCCGCCGCCGGCGGCGAGCGCGAACGGGCAGGAGCCGCTCGGGCAGGTCGCGAGGCCCGACGGCACGGTCTGTGTCGGGGCAACGCGGTTGCCCGTGATCACGCTGCTCGCGATCGTGACGTTCGCGCCGCCGCTGAAGTCAGCGTTGGGCGGGATCTCCACCCCGCCGCCCACCGCGAAGACACCCTCCTGGCCCACGAACGGCACGGATTCGGGGCTGGACGTCGCGTACCCACCGGTGAGCGTGACGCCACTAATCGCCACGGTCGGCTCGACGGCCGCGCCGTACTCGCCGATCGTGATGACGGAGCCGCCGCCCTTGATGACCGTTGACGTCGCTCCGCTGCCCAGAAGGCGGACACTCTTCGTGATCGTGATGCCGCCGGCGAAGGTGCCATGGCCGAGGCGGATCGTGTCGCCATCGTGGGCCGCGTCGAGCGCGGCCTGGATCGTCGAGTAGCAGCCCGAACCACCGCCGACGCACAGATTCGCCCCGCCGGTGGGGAGGAGCGACACGCGCGCCGAAGAGGTGCCGTGGTGCGCGGGGACGTGGCTGCGCAACTCCCCCGTCAGTCGTGCTGATGCAGCACGATGGGCCAGGACGACAGCGCGTTGCGCCGCCAGAGCCGGCATCGACCCGGCGGGGCCGGCCGCGGCCGCTCCACCGGGCGCGGCCGAGACCGCCCACAACGTGGCCGCAGCTACCACGACCATGCGGCCGCGGATCGATCGACCGTTCATATCGCCACCTCACTTCCGCTGCCCGGGCGTCGCCGTCGAGCCGGGTCGTGTCGGCCACCCTAGGTAGCGGACAGCCGTGTTCCTACGGCGCTGGCTCGGAGGCGGACCGGGGTAGCACGGTGTCGCGCCGCCCTGCCGTCGCAGATCGTCCAGTCCGTGGGCGACCGACCTTGACACGCGAACGGCAATCGACTATCGACTGGCGCATGATCGGGACCGCAAGTGACACAAACCGGCTGTGGCGCTCTGCCGCCGGATGGATCGCGGTCGCGCTCATGACGGGCGTATTGACCGTGCTCGCGGCAGATGCAGACCTCGCGCCGGGTGGCCTCGATCCGGCGGCGACCGCGATGGATCTCACCGTGGGCCTGGCCTTCCTCGGCGGTGCCGCCCTCGCTCGCGCGCCATGGCGGAGCCGGGTGCTGTTCTACGCTGTCGGGGTTGCCTGGCTGGTGGGGTCCTTCCTGCCGGCCGCCGAGGTCGCCTACCTCGGCGTCCTCGCTGATTGCGGTCGGGTTGTTCCCGAGCGGCCGCCCGCGGACCGCCCGCGACTGGTCGCTGGTCGTGCTCGCCTTGCCGCTTGCCCTGGTCGTACCGACCAAGCCGGTGCTGGCGGGGCTGTTCGTCGCGGTCGCGCTCTCAGCCTTGGCCGTTCGACGCTGGGAGCGCGTGGCCACCTGGTTCCCCGTCCTCGCCGCGGCTGCGCTCGCCGTCGCGCTTGCGGCGTCCTGGGTGGTCGAGGTTGCGCAGCCCCGGGCATTCGATCCGCCGCTCTGGAGGCTCGCGTTCGAGCTCCTGCTGCTCGTCGTCGCGCTCGGATTCCCAGTCGCGAGCTGGGCCGTCGTCCGAGAGCGAGCCGGGATGGCGGACCGCCTGCTCGGCGACGATCGGGTCGTGGGTCTGGAGGGCCTCGCCGTCCTCCTGGCCGAGACCCTCGGGGACCCGCAGCTCGGGGTCTACCGCTGGGACCCGGCAACGGGCGGCTACGTCGGACCCGGCGGATTGCCCCTGGAGCTTGACGGGCAAGCGGCCGTGATCACGGTTGCAGATGAGGGGCCTCTGGCCGCGGTCGCCCACGGCCGGGCCCCCGCAATGCACGATCCGGTGATCGTGGCCGCCGTGGTCGAGGCGGTCCGCCTCATGGCCACGAACGAACGCCGGCAGGCGACGCAGCGCGCGGAGCTGGCCGAGCTGGAGGCGGCAAGGGGTCGGCTGCTCGCGACGAGCGACCGGCAGCGGTACGCGGTCGCGGCACGCCTCCGTGACGAGGTGCTGCGCCCCATCCAGGAGGCCGCGAGCCCAGCTGCGCCGGATCGATCAGCCCGCGGACGACGCAGCGGCAAGGGAGGCACTGGCGGTGGCTGGCCGCGAGCTCGAGGCCTCGATGGGCGAGATCCTCGCGCTGATCGACGGGGTCCCGCCGGCAACCCTCGGGAATGGCGGCCTCGTCGCGGCGATCAGGGCGCTCGCGGAACGGTGCCCGCTGCCGGTGTCCGTGTCCGCGACCCCGGACGCCGCCGCCGACGTGGCCCGCGAGACGGCGCTGTTCTACGTCTGCTCGGAGGCCCTGGCGAATGCGACAAAGCACGCCCGAGCGAGCCGGATCTCGATCAACCTCCGCCGCGAGCGGGACGACCTCGTCATCGCGATCTCCGATGACGGCGTCGGAGGCGCGCGCCTATCCGGGTTCGGTCTCCGGGGCCTCGCCGACCGGCTCGCGGTGTACGGCGGCCGGCTCAGGGTGGACAGCCCGCCCGGAGCCGGCACCACGCTGACGGCGCGGATCGCCGGCTAGTTGATCCTCGTCCACGTGGCGATGGGGTACTGGTTGGCATCCGGGTCACCCCCGGGATGGCTGAACGTCAGCCGATCGCCTGCGAGCGACCAATCCAGCCAGTACGGCGGGAGCACGTTGCAGTGGTACTCGAGCGTCGCCGACGGCGGCAGCAGGCACCCGGTGCTTCTCGTGGTCCAGGGTGGCGTCAGCGACGAAGTAGACCGTGTTGCCGGTGCCGCGAAGGTAGCCTGCCTCGACCCCGCCACCGTCGACATGGCTGCCCCCGCAGTCCGTCAGGGGCTTGCCGATGAACCGGCAGCTGAGCGTGTACGTGCCGCCCGCGACGGTGAGGGTCCACGTGCCTTCGGAGCCCTGATCGGCCCCGGCAGCATCAACGTCGGCCTGGGTCACCTGCTGGCGGTAGGTGCCGTCCGGCAGCGACGACACGTCAGCCGGGATGCTGGGAGCCGGCGAGACGGTGCCGAGATCTCGGCAAGTTGCTGGCACGTCCGGCTCCTCGACCTGCGGGTACTGGCCGGCGATGGCCTGGATCCTGGCCAGCAGCGGGCCGTTGACGGGGTCGGCGGCCAGCTTCGCGATCACGGGGGCGACGGCGTCGTGGAGCGCCGACAGCTGGGAGGCGCTCGCATCGACGAACCGGACCCCGCTTGCGCACAGCCCGGCAGCGGGTGTCGTCTCGTCCCAGGTGGCGTCGACCGACGCCTTCGTCGCCAGGTCGGCTGCCTGCTGGACCCAGGCACGCTGCTGGTCGGTGAGGGCGTCCCAGCGCTTCTGGCTGAGGGCGAGGACGAACACCTTGGGCCACAGCACGACGTTGGCCGTCACGAACGGGGCCGCGGTGAAGCTGTTCGCCGCGTACTGGGCGATATCGAACTCAGCGCCACGCAGCGTCCCGGCCGCTACCTGATCCGCCCAGTCGCCGCCCGCGTTGACCGGTGTCGCGCCGAGCGCCCGGATGGTGTCCGCCTGGACCGGTGAGTTGAAGGACCGGAACGGGATGCCCTGCCAGTCCTGCACGCCGAGCAGGGGCGCCTGCGCGGCAAACGGCCGGCGGAGCGGGCCGACGGCGAGCGCCAGGCCCTTGATCCCGCTCCCGCCGAGCTGCGCGAGCAGGTCCGCGGCAACCGGCCCGGACACGAGGGCCTTGCTGGCGGCGTAGTTCGAGATCGTGAGAGGGGCCTCGACCGCTTCAAGGCCGCCGATACCCGCGTTCGCGAACGCACGCGTGGATGGCCAGCCGCCGTCCACGTCGCCCGACGCGATCGCCTGCACGAGCTTGGTCTCCGACTCTGCGGCCCCATCGTCGAAGCCCAGGGTCACGTCCACCTTGATCAGGCCGCCCGACACGGACGTCAGGTCCTTGATGAAGGCGTCCTGACCAAACGCGAGGCCGGTGATGGCCACCCGATCGCCCGTGGCCAACTTCAGGACCAGCGTCTGGGCACCCGCCTTGTCCTGTGGGGGCACGGCCTGTCGCCGCGCATGCTGCGAGCAACAGGGTGCCCAGCGCCAGGCTGATCAATCGCCGGACCGGTCGCCTGCTCATTCGTTTGCCCTCACGTGCGTGGCTGAACGTACTGGGTTCTAGGCGCCGGCCTCGTTGCTACCCAGCGGGCTGGCTCGGCTGCCGCTGCGGACAACACGGTGGCGTGCCATCGGCAGGGCTTCACAATCCTACGCATGGCAAGCGATGCGAATCCGCACGCCCGCCCGTCGCCTGCGCGCGCGCCGGGCATCGCGGGTGTCCGCGGGCGTCGTTGCAGCGGCGGGATCGACGGTCGCACTTGTCGTGGCGGTGCTCGCCTCGACCCGCCGACCCCCCGGCGTCCCTGGTCGGGCGCAACCTGCCGGCATGGCTGATCGCGCTCGGGCTGCTGGCCGGCCTCGCACGTGATCGGTGCGGCGTGGGTCCTCAGCATCGAGCAACCGGCGGTGGCGGTCGCGCTCGCGGTGACGGCGACCGGACTGATCGTGCCCATGTGGGCCGGCATCGTCGCCCTCCCTCCCGCCGCACAGGCCGGAGCGCTCGCCGCGGCACCCCTCGCCGTGGCCGGCGTGTCACACGTCGGCCTGCGGTGGTCGCGGGCTGTGCGCCCGTCCAGCCGCGTTCGGGTCATCTACGCGCTCGCGATCGCGGCCGTCGTCGTGCACGCCGCTGGCTACGATCCGCTGGCCGACCCCGGCTGCAACCTGACCTGCGCCGAGTTCCAGCCCGCCGCGGCCGCCTTCGTTTCGAGCCGCGACTGCCTACGCGCTCGCGACGGCCCTGGTCGCGGCCGCCGGCATCCTCGCGACGCTCGAGCTCGTGCGGGTAGCAGCGCGCGGTCCTTCCGGTGGGGTCGCGTGGGCCTCGCTGCGTCGCGGTGATCGTCCTCACGACGTCGTGGGTAGTCCACGCGGCCACGTGGACGGACTCGCAGACGACGACGGCCGTGGTCCTCCCCGCCGTGATCGCGGGCCTCCTGGTTGGGATCGCGCCGCTGGTCGCGATCCGCAGCGATCCGCCGAAGGCGCCTGGCGGTTCGGGAGCTCGTCGATCGACTGTCAGACACCGGCCTTGCCGAAGGCGCGCCAGGCGGGCCGGCTCTCCGCGTCACGTTTGCCGTGCCGGACGACGGCCGCTGGGTCGACGCCTCGGGAGAGGAGATGGAGCCCGGCACCGAGACCCACTCGTGCCGTCGTGGTCTCGGACGCTGGCGGCCCCGTCCTCCGCCTCGAGGTCCCGGTCGGCGAGGAACCGGGAGAGCTGGTCGCGACGCTGACGCCGGCCGCGATGCTCGCGCTCGACAATGCGCGGCTGGCGGCGGTCAGTCGCGCTCGACTTGCCAGAGGTCCGCGCCTCGCAGCGGCGGATCGTTGACGGCCTCCGACGCCGAGCGCCAGCGCATCGAGCGCGACCTCCACGATGGCGCGCAGCAGCGACTCGTCGGCACGTCGTTCCAGCTCAGCCTCGCGCGCACCTCGACTCGTGGCGATGGCGGCGAGACCCTGGCGCGGGCCGAGGCGGCCGTTCGCGAGGCGCTCGCTCGCCTCCGTCACCTGGGCCACGGCATCTTCCCGGCGCACGACTCGCGACCGAGGGCCTCGGCGGCGGCATTGGAGGACCTGGCTCAGGGCGTCCGACGTGCCGACGACCCTCGACGTCCGGGAGCTCCGGCCCGGACTCGAGCGCGACATCGCCTTGGCCGCCTACGCTGTGTGCGCAACCGTGCTTGCGCACGCGAGCCAGTCCCCCGGCGCTGTGTCGGCCGAGGTCAAGGCGGCGACGCGCGAGGGCACGATGGAGCTTCGCGTGGCGTTGATGCGGCGGCGCGGGACTGGGGCAGCATGACCTCGTCGACGTCGCCGACCGGGTCGGTGCCGTCGGCGGCCACCTCGACGTCGAGCCGATCGAGGGCGGCGTGGCGATCATCGCGGTGATGCCATGCGGGTAGTCGTCGCCGACGACGTGATGCTCGTGCGGTCGGGGCTCGCCCGGCTGCTCGAAGATGCTGGTGTCCAGGTCGTCGGCGAGGCCGCGGACGTGGAGAGCCTGCTCGCGCTGGTGGCTCGCCAGAAGCCGGACGTCGCGATCGTCGACATCCGGATGCCACCGACGCACAGCGACGAGGGGCTCGTGGCCGCGCGGCGGATCCGAGACGAGCATCCCTCGACGGCGGTCGTGCTGCTCAGCCAGTACGTCGAGCCGCGCTACGCGCAGCGCCTGCTGGCCGACCAGCCCGGCGGGCTCGGCTACCTGCTCAAGGAGCGCGTTTCCAACATCGCGGTGCTCGTCGATGCCCTGCGTCGCGTCACCGAGGGCGAGTGCGTCATCGACCCGACCATCGTGGCCCAGCTCATGCGCGGCCGGCGCCCTGACTCGCCGCTCGAGCGACTCACCAGCCGCGAGCGGGAGATCCTCGCGCCTGATGGCCGAGGGCCGGTCAAACGCCGGCATCGCGCGCGAGCTGGGGATCAGCGAGCGCACGGTCGAGGCCGCTTCGGCCGTCGTGTTCCAGAAGCTCGACCTGGAGCCGTCGCCGGACCTGAACCGGCGCGTCCTGGCGGTCCTGACGCTGCTCCGCCGCTGAGGGTGCACAGCGAAACCTTCAGTTCGTGCGTGAACTCCCGCCTATGTACACGTGGAGCTGGGTGAAATCGTTCGGAGCGAGGGTCGTCACGGGAGGTCAATGTTAGCCCGGCGGGGGCGGCGCGGTCCCCGTGACCGTGCCCTCGAGGACTAGACTCGCTCACCCAGGGCAGCCCAGGAGGTTCCGTGCGGTCGATCAGCTCGGACTCGTGCTCCCGTGTGGCGATGACCGGCGCCGTGGTCGCCTTGATCGCCGTGGGCCGGGAGCTGGCGCCACGCGCCTGAGGCTTCGGTGGACGTAGAGCGGCGGATCGTGACCGTCCTCTTTGCCGACCTCGTCGGCTTCACGTCGCTGTCGGAGCGGCTCGATGCCGAGGATGTCGCGACGATCCAGGACGCGTACTTCGGCGTCGTCCGGGATACGATCGCGCGCTACGGCGGCGAGGTCGAGAAGTTCATCGGCGACGCCGCGATGGCGGTCTTCGGCGTCCCGCGCGGGCGCGACGGGGACGCCGAGCGGGCTGTCCGCTCCGGATTCGCGCTGGTCGCCGCGGTGAACCAGCTTGGCGCCCGGCTGGGCCTTGACCATGACGAGCTCAAGGTCCGGGTCGGGGTCAACACCGGCGAGGTCGTGCTGGCCGTCGATGGTCCTGACGCCGGGCGAGTGACTGGCGACGTCGTGAACATGGCCGCCCGGCTCGAGACGTCTGCCGCTGCGGGCGGGATCCTGGTTGGTGACGAGACAGGCATGGCCGTCGCGGACGCGATCGAGCTCGAGGGCCCGGTCTCCCTGGCGGTCAAGGGCAAGAAGGAGCTGGTCCAGGGCCTGGCGTCCGACGAGCGTCCGGCCGCTCGCATCCCGGCAGCGAGCGATGGGCTCGCTCCGAGCGCCGACCATCGGGCGGACGGCGGAACTGGCGATCCTTCAGTCGCGACTCGCGCGGGGACGCCGTCTCAGCCGAGGCGAGCGTGTCGTCGTCGTTGCCCCGCCCGGCGTAGGCAAGACTCGGCTCGTCGACGAATTTGCGCGCGAGCTCGCCGCAAGCAAATCGGCCAGCACCGTTCTCCGGATCCGCCTCAGGCCCGAGCTCGCCGGCGGCTTCGAGCCAATCTCCACGCTTGTTGCCACCGCGCTCACTGGCGCAGGCGTCGACCTGAGCGAGCGCGACACCGCCAGGCGCACCGTTCGCAAGCGGCTCCAGGCCGCCGGGCAGCAGGCCGATCGGGCGGATGTCGTGGCCGACGCCCTGGTCGAACTGGCTCTACCAGGATCGGGGTCCCCCGAGGAGCGAGGTGACGGCATCGATCGCTCGATCCTGTTCGGAGCATGGCTGGACGGCCTCGATCGACTGGCCGCCGGTCGAACGCCGGTGTGGTTGGTGGAAGACCTCCATTGGGCCAGTCCGGATGTGGTCGCATTCGTCGACACTGCCCTCCACCGTCCGGCTCCGTCCGGCCGGCTGATGGTTGCGACCGCTCGGCCGTCGTTCATCGACGCTGCCGAGGGCTGGGCTGTCGACGATCCGGCCGCCGGCAAGTCCCGTCTCGAGCTGGCGACCCTGCCGTCGACGGATGCCCTAGGACTGATCCACCAGCTCGTTGGCAACGCGTTGCCCGCTCCGCTCGCGCGCCGGGTCGTCGAGGCGTCCGACGGCAACTGCCTGTTCATCGAGGAGCTTCTTCGGACGTGGATTGGCAGCTCCGCCCTGGTGGAGGTCGAGCCGGGTGGGGATTCTGCGGAGGTACCGTCCGGGGAGCGCTGGCGGCTCACGATCTCGGCCGACGAGATAGCGCTGCCCGTCAGCGTCCAGGCGATCTACGCATCCCAGCTCGACGACCTGCCAACCGACGCCCGTCAGGGCGCTCGCCGGGGCGCGGTGGCCGGCCGGCGCTTCCCGGCCGATGTCCTTGGAGCGCTGGGGGTGACGGCCCCGCGAGACGTGGCAGACGAGCTGAAGAGCCGGGGGCTCGTGGACGGACCGCAGCTCGATGCCGATCTCGGGGACACGTTCGTCTATCGCCATGCACTCCTCCGCGACGCGGCGTACGCGAGCCTCGGCCGGGCCGAACGGGCCGACCTGCACGTGCGCTTTGCTCGCTGGCTCGAAGCGCGGACAGCGCCGAGCTCGGACCGGATGGCCGGTGCGATCGGGGGCCACCTGGCCAGGGCCCTCGCCAGCGCACCGGCCCTGGCCGGGCAGGTCGCCGACGGGCTCAGCCGGGACGCCTGTGCCCACCTGGCGGCGGAATGGCTCGAGCGAGCGGGCCGGCAGGCGTCTGGCGAGGGCGCGACGGAGGCGGCCGCCGATTTCTATCGTCGGTCGATTGCCCTTACCCGGGAGGAATTCGCCCGGCGACGCAAGCCGGCGCCTGACCCGTTTGGGCCTGGTGCTCGCCCCGGTCGGCGGACTGGCCGAGGCCGGTGACGCATTCTCGCGGGCCATCGAATTGGCCCGCACAGCCCGGCGGGCCGGAGATGCGACGTGGCGGACGCTCTTCGCACTCGCGTCCGAGGGCCGGGCAGGCCTCCTGTACGAGCAGCTCCGGTTCGCCGAGGCGTGGCACCAGGGCGAAGCCGACCTGGCCGAGCTCGGCGACGCCAACGACCTCGACGCGGCTCGCGTGCGGCTGGCCACATCGCGCGCGCGCAGCGGCGAGACGAATGACGCCGGCCCGTGGGTCGACGACGCCCAGCGCGTGCTCACGGCGGCCCGCGACATCGACGATCCGGGCCTGGAGCTGGCGGCGGCTCGTGAGCTGGCGCGCGCGCGCAGCGAGGCGGGCCTCGGCGTCCCCGAAGATTGGATCGAGCTCGGATTGCTGGCCCGCCAGGCGGGCGACGCCGCGCTGGAGGTAAGCGCGATCACGATGCAGACGGCCTGGGCAATGGCCAGTGCGCCGAGCTCGGTCCCGAACATCCTGGGCCCCGCCCGGGAGCTGGCCCAGGCCCGGGGGCTGGTCGAGCGCCTGGCCTGGGTGGAGCACGCCGAGGCCGAGGCTGCCCTGGGTGCTGGAGCATGGGACCTGGCGATCTCCGCGGGGATGCGTGCCATCGAGCTCGGCGAGCGGCATGGCTACGACCGCGTGACCATCCGGACCTGGGCAACCGTCCTGCCGATTGCCTCGTTGCGGGCCGACCGAGGGGTCCTTGATCAAGCCGCCGCCTGGTTCGATTCTCGGGCCGCCGGATTGCCCGAGTCACCCTACGGACGCATGCTCCTGGCCGGATCCCTCCAATGGCTTGCGGCGGCCGGTGTGGTCGAGGCCAGCCTGCCGCCGGTCGAGCTCATTCGCCCGGCCTTTGGCCAGTGGGTCGCCAACGGCTCGTACGAATGGCTGGCCGCGACCGAGGCCGTCATCGACGCCTGGTTCAGCGCCGGGCAGCTCGAGTGGCTGGCCGAGGCGCTCGACCAGGCCCATGGCGAGGCGGTCATTGACGAGTTCCGGCCGGCCGTCCTGGCCTTCCAGCTCAATGCGCTGCACCTCGCTGGCCTTGATCGCAGCTCCGGCGCCCCGGCCGAAGCCGCCGCCCGGGCTCGGACCGTGATCGACGAGCTCAGGTCGATTGGCCTACCGTTCTGGGTCGCTCGGGGAATCCGGGTCCTGGAGGGACTCGGCGGCGAGAGTGGCGCTGAGGTTGCTGAGCGAACCGCAATCGAAGCTCGTCTCGGGATCGTCCAACCCACTCGCTGACCGAGCCGGTTGCTCGACCTCGACTGATCGCGGGAGCCCTATCAAGACAGACAGGTCGGCAACGTCGGTCCGCCGATCCACGTCACAGCGCCTGCCCTTCAGCGCTCGCTACACTCGCCGCCATGGACCCCCGCCGCGACGCCGCAACGACCGACTCGCTGGGCGAAGCGATCCGGGCCGTCCTGCCGGCCCTGGAGCGGTTCCTCGAATTCGAGGGGCCGGACCCGGCCCGCCACCGATCCCACTGGCGGCCGGCCCTGGACCGGGCCCTGCCGGCCACCGGGATCGGCCGCGACGCGACCCTTGCCGAGCTGTCCGAGCTGGTCATCGCCAACGGCCTGCGGGTCGGCCACCCGGGCTTCTCCGGCTGGGTGACAACCGGCCCGAGTGACGTGGCCGCCGCCGCCGACCTGGCCCAGGCCGTCGCGGTGCCCCAGCGCTGGTGGACGACCGCCGGCAACTTCGTGGACGACCTGGCGATGCGCTGGCTGATCGAGCTGCTGGGCTTCCCGGCGTCGTTCGTGGGCACGTTCACATCAGGTGGCTCGACGGCCAACCTGGTCGGGATCGGGGCGGCGCGCCAGCACGCCGGCGAGCGCCTGGGTCTGCGCCCGTCGCTCGACGGAATCGAAGGCATGGTCGAGCCCCGGGTCTATGCCAGCTCCGAGACCCATCACGTGGTGGGGCGGGCCCTGGGCGTGCTCGGGATGGGCCGCACGCAACCTGCGCTCGCATCCCGCTGGACCGATCCGGCACGATCGACCTCGACCTCCTCCAGGCCGCCCTCGACGAGGACCTGGCCGCGGGCCGGACCCAGGTTGCGATCGTGGGCTGCGCCGGAGATGTCAACACCGGCCGGGTCGATCCCATGGCCGAGCTGGCCCGGATTGCCCACGAGCGCGGCCTGTGGCTGCACGTCGACGGCGCCTACGGCGGCTTCGGGCTGCTCGATGAGCGGGTTCGCGGGTCTCTACGGCGACGTCTCGGCCTACGACTCGTTCGCCATCGACCCGCACAAGTGGCTGGCCGCGCCGGTCGGCACGGGCGCCGCGATCGTTCGGGATCGAGGGCATCCTCGGCCGTGCCTTCACGATCGAGACGGGAGACTACGATCGCGACCGCGAGGTCGCCAGCGGCGGTGCCGCCGACCTGGGCTCGCCCTTCGATGAGCTGGGCCTGGGCACGCCCGACTGGGGCGTCGACTTCTCCACCCCGGCCCGCGGACTGGCGGTCTGGGCGATCCTGCGCGAGATCGGTGCCGCGGGTATCGCAGGAGCGGGTCGTCCGCCACGATGACTGCGCCCGTCGGGTGGCCGAGCGGACCCGGACCTCGGACGAGCTGGAGCTCCTGGCCGAGCCCGTCCTGTCGATCTGCTGCTTCCGCTTCAAACCGGCCGACTGGAGCGACGAGCGTCGCCTCGATGCTCTGAACGAGGAGATCCTGCACGGGATCCGGGCACGCGGCCGGGTGGTCACGTCGAGCACCCGGGTCAATGGCCAGCTGGCCATCCGGCCGTGCTTCATCAATCCGCGCTCGACCCTGGCCGATGCGGATGCGCTCATCGACGAGGTCCTGGTCGTCGGGCGGGAGCGCTTGGCTCGCGCCTGACGCTCCAGCCGAGCGGGCCTACTGGCTGGGCTGGACGAGGCGCAGGATCCGGCGCGGGCCGGAGATGCCCTTGAGCTCATGGGTGCCGGCGTCCTCGAGGACGAGGCCGGAGCCATCGAGCAGGTCGGCCGTGGTCGACGAGATGAGGACCTCATCCGGTCCGGCGAGCGCCAGGATTTGGGCGGCCGCGTGGACAGCGAGTCCCCGAGCGTCGCCGCCGGACATGTCCACCTCGCCCGTGTGGATCCCCACCCGGATCCGGAGGTCGACCGCCCGGGCGGAGCGAGTCATCGGCTGCCCCGCAGCGGACCGCCCGGGCGGCGCTGTCGAAGATCGCCAGGAAGCCGTCCCCGGTCGTCTTGACCTCGCGTCCGCGAAACACGTTGAGGTCATCCCGCAACCGGGCGTTGTGCCTGACCAGCAAGGCGCGCCACGCCTCATCACCGAGGCGCTCGAGGGTCGTTGTTGACTCGACGATATCGGTGAACATCACGGTCGCCAGGACTCGCTCACCGCTGTCTTCCATGGCGACTTCCATGGCCCGGCCGCTGCTACCGAAGTCCAGGACCACCCATGGCTCGTCGCCGATGACCCACTTGTCGTGGCCGGGCGGGATCTCGAAGACCGAATTGGGTCCCACGTCGAGGGTCTCGCCATCGTCCATGACGACGCGCACGGTCCGGACATCGTGTAGCCGAAATGGCGGATGGGACAGGTCGCCATGTGCGCGAGCGGGCCCATGTCCGTCGACCAGCGCCAGCCCGGATCGAAGCTGCACAGGCCGACCGATGCGTCGTCCAGACCGACGGTTTGGATGTGCACCTTGGGCATGACCCGGACGGCGTCGGGCGTCGCGAAGCTCTTCGATTGGAGGCGGGGCATGGGCAAGGCGCTCCAGGGGATCGGCGATCGAGACCACCATCATGCGCCCCTCGGAACGTCGCGGCGGACCGGCTCGCGGCCGGATCGCGGGGTCCTGGTACGAAGCGGCCTGAATCGGTCAATTCGTGATCGGGAGGTGCGGACCGTGGGACCTCCCCTGACCTTCGGGTGAGGACGCCGCCGAGCGTGGAGTGGGATAACAGGGCCCACTCAGTTCGCTCCGTGGGAGTCCGCGATCCAAGCTCAACCGCTGCCCAGCGGCATCGAGGACGATCAGCCGATCGGGGCCGGTTCCCTCCGGCTTGTTCGACTGCGCCTGACGCTGGCCATGCTGGCGATGGCGATTCTGCCCCTGGCCGTGGGTGCGCCCCTGCTCGTGACGGCCCTCGACAGCCAGACGACGACGGAGCACCTGCGGGTCGACAAGGCCGCTGCGGCTGCCTCCGATGCCCTGGGCCTGGCCCTCACCTCGGTCGAAACGGGCCTGAGCCGGGCGGCCGCGGCCGATCCGGTCGCAGGGGTTGCCCGGGGCGACAAGGGCGCCGCCAGCCGGGCGCGGGCGATCCTCGACCCGATCGCGGCCGACACCCGGGACGGCATCCTGAACGTCTCGGTGATCACCAGCGACGGCCAGGTGCCCTTCCAGGAGACCGGTACGAAGGTTTCGACCAGCGCGCCGGCCAACGCCCATGACCCACTCCTGGCCGCCCTCGACACGAGCGGACCGGGCGACCTGATCGTGGGCGATCCATCGACCCTGGCCGACGGCACGATCGTCGTCGCCATCGGCGTCCCCCTCGCCGGAGCGACCGCCGACGCCGCGCCGATCGGAATCGTCCGGATCGACCTGTCGCTGACGATGCTCGTGGCCCGGGCCGGCAGCCAGCTGGCTCCCGGCAGCTCCCTGACCCTGGCCGATCCGGCCGGCCGGGCGATCACCACCTATCACGCCCCGGCGGCGACCGGCGGCGCGCCCGGGCCTGGCGGTCGGCCCCGGCGGGGGCTCGACCTACGCCCCGCCGGCCGAGACCGTCGCCGGTCAGCCGGGCTGGCAGGTCCGGCTCAGTGCCCCGGTCGCGGCCGGCTCCCTGCCGGTGGGCCTGGTCGGCCTGCTCGCGCTGGCCGTGATCGTGCTCCTGTCGCTGGTGGCCTGGATGGCCAAGCAGATCCTGCGGCCGGCCGAGCAGCTCGAGTCATCCCGCGTCCGGCTGCACGACCTGTACCAGATGGCCCGGGTCGACTCGCTCCGGGACACGCTGACCGGTCTGGGCAATCACCGGGCGTTCCAGGAGGAATCGGATCGCCAGATCGATGCCTCCCGGCGCTACGGTGCCCCGCTGGCCGTGGTCCTCGTCAACATCGACGACTTCAAGGCGATCAACGAGGAGCTGGGCCACGAGGGTGGCGATGGGATCCTGGCCGCCCTCGCCGAGAAGATCCAGTCGACATGCGCTCGCCTGACCGGGCCTTCCGGACGGGGGCCGACGGGTTCGCCATCCTCCTGCCCCATACCGACGCCGACGGCGGCGAGATCTTTGCCCGGCGCCTGCTGGCCGCCAGCCTGGAACCGACGCGCACGGCCCGCCATGGGATCTCGTTCTCGGCCGGCGTCTCGGCCTGCCCGGCCCTGGCCAGCGACCGCCGTCAGCTGATCGCCCAGGCCGAAGCCGCGATGGCCTCGGCCAAGCGTCACGGCCGAACCGGGGTCGAGATCTTCGACGTGGCCCGGCACCGGGCACCGGGCCTCCTCACCTCCACCGGCGAGGCCTCGGCGGCGATCGCCGAGACGGTCGCCAACAAGCTCCTCCGGCCGGTCTTCCAGCCGATCGTCGACCTGCGCAACGGCAAGGTCATCGGCTACGAAGGCCTGATCCGGCCCCTGCCGGCTTCGGGTTTTCCCGACCCCAGTGCGATGTTCATCGCGGCGGAGCGGGCCGGCCGCACGGTCGAGCTCGACTTTGCCTGCATCGAGGCGGTGGCGATCGGCTCGGCCGGCCTGCCGTTCGCGCCGATGATCACGATCAACCTTTCGCCGCGGACCCTGGAGCTGCCCGACTTCAGCCTGCCCCACCTCGTCCGGACCCTGCACCAGGCCGGCCTCGAGCCGGAGCGGGTCGTGATCGAGATCACGGAGCGGGAGACGATCGAGGAGATGGATCGACTGAAGCGCAACGTGGCCGCCTGCCGGGCGGCCGGCTTCCGGGTCGCCGCCGACGACGTCGGGGCCGGCAACGCCGGCCTGCGCCTGCTCAGCCAGATCCAGTTCGACATCGTCAAGCTGGACCTGTCGCTCGTCCAGGAGGGGGCGCTCTACGAGACGTCCCTGGCCGTCGTCGGCTCGCTCCAGGAGCTGGCCCGGCGCTGGGGCGCCTGGGTCATCGCCGAGGGGATCGAAACGCCCGAGCAGCTCCGGGTTGTCCGCGAGCTCGAGATCGGGGCAGGCCAGGGCTACCTCCTGGGCCGGCCGGGCTCGGCCGAGGACCTGCGCACGATCGACACGTCCACGGTCGACCTGTCGGCCCTGATGAGCCGCGATACCTGGCTGCACGACCTGGCCCGCAGCGCGCCCGGCCTCAGCCCGCAAGCGAGCTGACGACCCGGCCGTTTGCCTCGCCGAGCGGCGGGCGTCAGCATGCTCGGGTGCACCGAGCGTCGTTCCGAGCCGTCCGCCCCGTCTCGCTGGCCCTCGTCCTGCTCGTGGCCGCCGCCTGCTCCTCGGCCAACCCGACCGATCCGGGGGCACCCGCCAGCCTCGGCCCGGGCGACCCGATCTCGCTCGGGCCGGCGGCATCGGCCGGACCGAGCACGAGCCCCAGCAGCCTGAGCTGCCCCCGGCCGCTGCGGGTCGGGCTCGTCGGCCAGCCGGGCAGCCTGACCGATAACGGCTATAACCAGTCGGCCGTCAGCGGGCTCGCCGCGGCGACGGCCGCCGCGCCCGGCTGTTTCAGCGTCGACAGCGTCGCGACCAAGACCGTGGACGACGCCACGAGCGACCTGGCCGCCTACGCCAGCGGCGGTTACGACATCGTGATCGGCGTCGGCCAGGCCCTGGGCGATGCCCTCGGAGACAGCGCCGCCAAGAACGCCGGCGTGCGCTTCATCGGAGTCGACACGGCGCCCGGTCCGACCCACGACGCGAGCTGGGACACGAACGGCCAGAGCTTGTTCTTCGCCGAAGACGAGCAGGGCTACCTGGCCGGGACGCTGGCCGCCCTCCTCAGCCACAACCACGACGTGGGCGTGGTGGGCGGTCTGCTCCTCGTGCCCCAGGTCGAGGCATCGGTCGAAGGCTTCCTGCATGGGGCCGCGGCGACCGTGCCGGGGATCACCGTCCAGTTCGCCTACACGACCTCGTTCGACGACCCGGCCCAGGGCGGGGCGGCCGCCAGCGCGATGACGGCCAAGGGCGCCGACGTGATCTTCTCGACCGGTAGCTCGACCGGCGACGGCGCGCTGCAGGCCGCCTGCAAGGCGGGCGTGCTGGCGATCGGGTCCGATACGGACCAGGCCCTCAGCCTGCCGGCCGCCGCCGGCTGCATCGTCTCGAGCGCCACCAAGAACATCAGCGGGGCAGTCAGCGCGGCCCTGCTCCGAATCGCCGCCGGCTCGTTCACACCCGGCTTCCACACCGATGACGCCGCCTCGGGCGGGATCGTGATGGCGCCCGGGCATGCCCTGTCGGGCGATATCTCGTCCGCCGATCAGGCCCGGCTCGATTCGACCCTGCAGGGCATGGCCGACGGCTCGATCAAGCCGGCTGTCGTGATCGACGGCAAGACCCCCTAGGCGAAGCGGCCCACCGCGTCCACCAGGAGGTCGACGAACCTGGCCCGGTCGATCGACAGGCCGACCTCGGCGTTGACCGGCCGGCCGGTCAGGCCGCGCAGGTCGGCGACGGTCCGGCCACGGGTCAGCTCACTGGTCGTCTCGACATCCACCCGGCTGGGCTGCGTCTCGACCAGCCCGGGCACCGCCACGTGGGCGACTGCCACGGCATCGTGGACGGGCGAGCCATCCCAGCCGTAGCGCTCGCGGTGGAAGCGGCCAAAGAATTCGAGCAGGTCGGCGAAGACCTGGCCGGTGCGATTGCCGAGGGCGGCCATGCGGGCCGCGTCGGCCCCGGTGACGATGGCCTGGTGGGTGACATCGAGGCCGATCATCGTGACCGGCCGGCCGGCCTCGAAGACGATCGCGGCGGCCTCCGGATCGGCCCAGACGTTGAACTCGGCGGAGGCCGTCGTATTGCCCTCGCCGACTGCCCCGCCCATCAGGCAGATCCGCTCGATCCGCTCGACGATCCCGGGATACGTCCGGATCAGCAGGGCGATGTTGGTCAACGGCCCGGTCGGGATCAGGGTCACCCGGCCGGGCGATCGCCTCGAGGGTCGTCCGGATGAGCTCGATCGCGTGGACGCCCAGGGGAGCCATGGCCGGTTCCGGCAGGTCGGCGCCATCCAGGCCGCTCAGGCCGTGCACGTTGGCGGCGACGTGGAGCGGCCGGAGGAGCGGGGCGGGAGCACCGGCGGCGACCGGCACGTCCGTCCTGCCGAGGAGGGTCAGGACCCGCAGGGCATTGCGGGTCGTGGCCGCCAGCGGGGCGTTGCCGGCCACGGTCGTCAGGGCCAGCAGGTCGAGCTCCGGGCGAGCCAGCGCCAGGGTGATCGCGAGGGCGTCGTCGTGGCCCGGATCGCAGTCCAGGATGATCGGGATTGGGTTGGCCATGAGCCGATGATACGGGAGCCTTGAGCGCCGAATTCGGGGCGGCCCAGGCCGGGCGCCCGGCTGTTTCGCGGAGCCGCTTGCCGCACCCTAGTGCGGTCGCTAGGATGCGACCAGCGGCCGTGCCCCCTGGGTCCGGCTGGAATGGCGGCCGACGCGATCCATGGGCAGCAGCCCGATCCGGACGCGGACCGCCTCGTGCGTGTGAGGAGGAACAATGCGCATCCGCTCCAAGGGCGTCGGCATGTTTGCCGCGGTCGCCCTGCTCGTGTCGGCCTGTTCGAGTGCCGCGACGGCCGTGCCGCCGACGGCAGCTCCGACGGCCGCTCCGGCGACGCCGGCTCCATCAACGGCCGCCTCGGTGGCCCCGTCCTCGGCCGCCACGCCGGCGCCGAGCTTCGCCCAGATGCCCAACCTCAAGATCGGCGTCGTGACCGACATCGGCACGCTCGATGACAAGGGCTACAACGAGTTCAGCTTCAAGGGCGCGCAGGACGGCGCAACCTCGATCGGGGTCACCGATCCGGTCCCCTCGATCGTGCCCAAGGACGCGTCCGAGTACGCGGCCGACATCGCCCAGTTCGTCAACCAGAAGTTCGACGTGATCGTCACGGTCGGCTTCAACCTGACCACCCCGACCGTCGCCGCGGCCCACGCCAACCCGAACATCAAGTTCGTCGGCGTCGACCAGTCGCCGGTGTGCGTCGATCCCAAGGGCGCGCCGGACGCAACCTTCGCCTGCAAGGGCGATGCCAAGACCGTCCTGCCGAACTACACCTCGCTGTACTTCGCCGAGGACCAGGCGGGCTATCTCGCCGGGATCGTGGCGGCCTACGCCGACAAGGGCGCAGCGACCCCGACCGGCACGATCGGTGCCATCGGCGGGACCACCCTGTGCGCCCCGTGCGTCCGCTACATCCAGGGCTACACCCTGGGTGCCCAGTCGGTCAATCCGGCGATCAACGGTCAAGTCGGCCTACGTGACCCACGACTTCTCGAATGCGGCGTTCAACGATCCGGCCGGTGGCAAGGCGTTCGCCCAGACGTTCATCCAGGCCAACAAGCCGGATGTCCTGTTCCAGGTCGCCGGCAAGACCGGCAACGGCGTCCTCGAAGCCGCCTGTGCCGCCAATATCTATGGCATCGGCGTCGACGTCGACCAGTGGAGCTCACTGGGCGCGCCGGCCAACGCGTGCATCATCACCAGCGCGGAGAAGCACGTCGAGTCGGCGGTGGCCCAGGCCATCCAGGCGATCGCGGCAGGCAACCTCCAGGCCGGTGACCTCCTGTACAACGCGAAGAACGACGGCATCGGTGCCGCCGACTTCCACGACAAGGCCAGCCTCTTCGGCCCCGAGGTCACGACCGCCCTGCAGACCGCCCTGGCGGCATGCAGGCCGGCACCCTCGTGACCTGCCCGGCCACCGGTTGCGGCGTCGCTCCGTAGTCGCAACGCTTCGTAGCTGATCCGAACGGGCCGACCTCCCCGGCCGGCCCGTTCGTCTTTTCCCACCGGCATCGTCGGAACCTGGGACCGAATGACTGACGAGACCGGTTCAAGCCTCTCGCTCCGGCGCTGGAGATGCGGGGCATCACCAAGCGCTACCCGGGCGTCGTCGCCAACGACGGGATCAGCCTGCACGTCAGGCCCGGCGAGATCCATGCCCTGCTTGGCGAGAACGGCGCGGGCAAGACCACCCTGATGAATGTCCTGTACGGGCTGGCCACGCCCGACGAGGGCGAGATCCTGCTCGACGGCGAGCCGATCACGATCAGCGGGCCGTCCGACGCGATCGCCCGCGGGATCAACATGGTCCACCAGCACTTCATGCTCGTGCCCGTCCTGACCGTGGCCGAGAACATCCTGCTGGGCGACGAGACGATGGCCAACCGGATCTTCCTCGACCGGCGCGAGGCCCACCGGAGGATCGTGGAGCTCGGCCGGCGGTTCGGCTTCGAGATCGATCCCGACGTCAAGGTCGGCTCGCTGTCGGTCGGCTGGCAACAGCGGGTCGAGATCCTCAAGGCGCTCTACCGCAATGCCCGAATCCTCGTCCTTGACGAGCCGACGGCCGTGCTGACGCCCCAGGAGACCGAGGAGATCTTCGGCGTCCTGCGCAGGCTGGCCAAGGAGGGCCACAGCATCGTCTTCATCAGCCACAAGCTGTATGAGGTCCTCGAGATCGCCGACCGGATCACGGTCATCCGGCGAGGCCGGGTCGTCGGCGAGCGCCTGCCCAATGCGACCGATGAGGATGACCTCGCCGCGCTGATGGTCGGCCGGGCGGTCCAGCTGACGGTCGACCGGGGCGAGTCGCACCCGGCCGGACCGGTCCTCCAGCTGAACGGCCTGGAAGCCCACGACGATCGCGGCCATCCGGCCGTCCGGGGCGTGGACCTGGAGGTCCGGGCCGGCGAGATCTTCGGCATCGCCGGGGTCGCCGGCAATGGCCAGGACGAGCTGGTCGAGGCGATCGTCGGCCTGCGCAAGCCAGCCGCCGGCACGGTCTCCCTGGCCGGCCAGGATGTCACCGGCCATTCCCCTCGCCAGCTCAACGAGGGCGGGGTGGCGTACGTCCCGGCCGATCGCCATCGGTTCGGCCTGATCCTGTCGTTCCCGCTGGCCGACAACCTGGTCCTGACCAGCTACTACCGCAAGCCGTACGCGCGCGGAATCATCCGCGATCCGGCCGCGATCCAGCGCGATGCGGTCACCGCCATCGAGCGCTACGACATCCGGACGCCATCGGCCACGGTCAACGCGAGCACGCTGTCCGGGCGGCAACCAGCAGAAGGCGGTCGTGGCCCGCGAGTTCGACCGGGACCTCAAGCTGCTCGTCCTTGACCAGCCGACCCGAGGCCTGGACGTGGGCAGCATCGAGTTCATCCATCGCCAGGTGATCGCCAAGCGTGACGCCGGTACGGCCGTCCTGCTCGTGTCGGCCGAGCTCGATGAGGTCCTCGAGATGTCCGACCGGATCGGGGTCATGTTCGCGGGCAAGATCGTGGCGGTCCTCGACGGCCGGACGGCCGACAAGAACGAGGTCGGCCTGCTGATGGCGACCGGCGGCGTGGAACGAGCCGCACTTGCGGGGCCAGGCGGCCCAGCTACGCCGGCGGTCCCAGCATGACCGCCTCCGCCGGAGCCACCCGGCCGCGCCAGTCGCTGGCCACCCGTGCCTGGGCCATCCTGGCCGTGCCGGTCGTGGTGACCGTCCTGTCACTGCTGGTTGGGGCCGTGATCATCCTGGCCTCGGAGCTCATCGTCACCGGTCGCAAGTTCGACCCGTTCCTGCCGTTCACGGCCTATGCCGCCCTGCTCGAAGGCGCCTTCGGCTCGCCCGAGGCGATCGTGTCGACCCTGGTCTACACGGCGCCACTCGTCTTCGGCGGCCTGGCCGTCGCCTTCGGCTTCAAGGCCGGCCTGTTCAACATCGGCGTCCAGGGCCAGTTCCTGGTGGGCGCCCTGGGGGCCGTGATCGTGGGCGTCGCCCTGGCCGACGCCCCGCCGCCGGTCGCGATCGTGGCCGCCACCGCCGCCGGGATCCTGGGCGGAGCGCTGTGGGGCTTCATCCCGGGCTTCCTCAAGGCAGTCTCGGGAGCCCACGAGGTGGTCAGCACGATCATGCTCAACTACGTCGCCGTGCAGCTCCTGGCGGCCCTCGTCAGCGGTCCGCTGAAGGTGCCCAAGTCGCCCTCGCCGGTGACCTACGACGTGGGCAACGCGGCCTGGCCGATCGTGCTCGGCGCCACCGGCCACATCGGGATCATCATCGCCCCCCTCGCCGCCGTCTTCGTGTGGTGGCTGCTGTTCCGGACGACCTGGGGCTTCGAGGTCCGGTCGGTCGGCGCGAGCCCCGATGCCGCCCGCTACGCCGGGATGCGGCCCAAGGCCCTGATCATCGCCACGATGACCTTCAGCGGCGCCCTGGGCGGCCTGGCCGGCACGGCGGTCCTGCTGGGCGTGACCCATTCGATGACCTCGAGCTTCGGCACAACCGTCGGCTTCGACTCGATCGCGGTGGCCCTGCTCGCCCGGTCCAGCCCGATCGGGGTGCTCGCCGCGGCGCTTCCTCTTCGGCAGCCTTCGCGCCGGGGCGGGCCTGATGCAGATCAATGCCGGGATCCCCGTGGAGCTGGTCGACGTCCTCCAGGCCACCATCCTGCTGTTCCTGGTTGCCAGCCCGGTCCTGCGCCGCGTCCTGCGGATGCGCGGGGTGGAGGCCGGGATCACCGAATCGAGCTCCAGCCATGCCCTTGGCGGCGGACTGGCCGACTGATGGACATCACCGGCCTGATCAACGGCCTGTACGGGATCCCGATCATCGGCCTGGTCTTCCAGCTGGTCGGCTATCTCGTGGCGGTCATCCCGGCGAACTCGCCCAATATCATGCAGCAGGCAACCCCGCTGGCCCTGGCCGCCTTGTGCGGCGTCCTGTGCGAGCGCTCGGGCGTGGTCAACATCGGGATCGAAGGGACGATGCTGGCGGCGGCGTTCACGGCCTGGGTCGTGGGCGTGGCCATCCAGCCCTACTTCGGGACACCCAACCCGACCGACCTGTTCGGGCTGACGTTCCCGCTGGTGATCGCCCTGGTCGCGGCGGTCCTGGTCGCGATGGGCATCTCGGCCGTGCATGCCTGGCTATCGATATCCCTGCGGGCGGACCAGATCATCAGCGGCACGATCATCAACATCGCGGCGGTCGGCCTGACCGGCTACCTCAACCAGCTGATCTCGCAGAACTCACCGGCCGGCGCCGGCGAGTTCGCCCGGTTCGCGCCGCCGACGGCCCTGACCAGCCTGCCGGTCGTGGGCTGGATCTTCGCCATGATCCTCAACCAGGGCCCGATCTCGATCTCGGTGATCATCCTGGTCATCGGCTGCCAGATCTGGCTGTTCCGCTCGCGCTGGGGCCTGCGCACCAGGGCGGTCGGCGAGCACCCTCGGGCGGCCGAGACGGTGGGCATCGACGTGATCCGGGTGCGCTATCGGAACGTCATCCTGGGCGGCGTGTTCGCCGGCCTGGCGGGCGCCTTCCTGAGCATCGAGGCGACCAACTCGTTTCAGCAGAACATGACCGCCGGCAGGGGCTTCATCGCCTTGGCGGCGGTGATCATGGGCCGCTGGACGCCGATCGGGTCGTTCGGAGCGGCCCTCCTCTTCGCCACGTTCCTGCAGCTCGGCCAGCTGATCAACATCGCCCCGCCCAGCGGCCAGCTCGGCTCGATCATGGCCAGCGTGCCGCCCCAGCTCTTTGACGCCCTGCCCTACATCCTGACGATCGTGATCCTGGCCGGGGTCGTGGGCCGGAGCGTGCCGCCCGCGGCCGACGGCCAGCCCTACGTGCGCGAGGCGGCATCCTGAGCCCGTCTGCCGTGGATCTCGGCTACGACCCGTGGAGCCCGGCGTTCGTGGCCGATCCGTACCCGGCCCTGGCCCGCCTGCGGAGCGGTCCGCGGGCCCTTTACGACGAACGCACCAACCAGTGGCTGGTGGCCCGGCATGCCGACGTCAATGCCCTCCTGCGCGACCGGCGGCTGGGCCGGACCTACCAGCACCTGGCCAGCAATGCCGAGTGGGGCCGGCCCGATCCACCGGCCGACGAGGCCGCGTTCTGGCATCTGCTGAACTCCCAGATGATCGACCGGGAGCCGCCCGACCACACCCGCCTGCGCCGGCTGGTCAGCACCGCGTTCACGCCGCGCACGGTCGAGCGCCTGCGGCCCCGGATCGAGCAGATCTCGGGTGCGCTGGTCGACCACGCCGCCGGCCTGGGCTCGTTCGACCTGATCGGCGACCTGCTCGAGCTGCTGCCGGTCAACGTGATCGCCGAGCTGCTGGGCATCCCGGAGGCGGACCGGGCCAGCCTCCGACCGTGGTCGGCCGAGATGACCCTGGTCTTCGAGCTCAACCCATCCCCCGCCGACCGGGCCCGGGCGGTCAGCGCCGGGCGCGACTTCGAGGAATACATCCGGGAGCTGGCCCGAGCCCGCCGGCGAGCGCCGACCGACGACCTGATGAGCGAGCTCGCCCTGGTCGCCGAGGCAGGCGACCGGCTGACCGAGGACGAGCTGGTGGCGACCGCGATCCTGCTCCTCAACGCGGGCCACGAGGCATCGGTCAACGGCGCCGCCAACTCGTGGTACGCCCTGTTCCGCCATCCGGCCGCCCTCGCGGCGCTGCGGGCCGAACCGGCCCTCGTCCCGACGGCGATCGAAGAGCTCCTGCGCTTCGACACACCCGCTCCGATGTTCGAGCGTTGGGTGCTCGAGGACATCGAGATCGGCGACGTCCGGATCGAGCGCGGCCAGGAGCTCGCCCTCCAGTTCGCGGCCGCCAACCGCGACCCGGTGGCCTTCGAGCGGGCCGACGAGCTCGTCCTCGAGCGCCATCCCAACCCGTATCTGTCGTTCGGGGCCGGCATCCACTACTGCCTCGGGGCGCCCCTGGCCAAGGCGGAGTTCGACATCGTCTTTCGCCGGATCATCGAGCGGATGCCTCACCTGGAGCTGGTCGAGGAGCCGGCCTGGAAGCCACGCTTCGTCCTGCGTGGCCTCGAATCCCTCCAGGTCCGGACGTGAGCTCGCGGTCCGAGGAGCGGAGCCAGGCGGCGGCCATGCTCGACCTGGAGCAGGGCCGCGGTTCCAGTTGAGCTGCTCGACGATGCGGGCATCGGCCGGGTCCTGGCCGGAGCGCGCCGGATCGCGGTCGTCGGCGCCTCGTCCGATCCGGGCCGGCCCTCGTTCGCGGTCTTCCGCTACCTGCTCCTGAACGGCTACGAGTGCGTCCCGGTCAACCCCAACGAACGCGACGTGCTGGGCCAACCTGCCTTCCGGACGCTGGCCGAGGCCGCCGCAGCGACGGGCCCGTTCGACATCGTGGATGTCTTCCGACGCTCCGAGCTGTGCCCGGCCCACGCCCGGGAGGCCGTCGCGATCCGGGCCGGCTGCCTGTGGCTCCAGCTCGGGGTGGTGAACTGGGAGGCCGCCGAGCTGGCCGCGGCCGGCGGCCTGGCGGTGGTCATGAACCGGTGCACCGCGATCGAGCTGCGGGCCCGGCACAGCGTCGGCTAGCGCATCACCAGGGCGGTGAAGATCGCGGCGATCCCGATCAGGCCGAGGCCGGCCCCGAGGCGGACCTGGCGCTGGAGGCTCGGCCCCGGTCGCCGACGTCGGGCTTCGTCGCGGACGCCGCCCCGCCAGGCGTCGTAGCGGGCCACGTTCTGCGTCCTGGGCCCGGAGCGCACGCAGCCGGGAATAGGGTGCCCGGGTCCGCAGGTAGCCGACGACGATCAGGCCGATGCCGATGACCATCAGGATGATGGCGGCCGGGGTCATTGCGGTTCCTCCTCGCTGCGGGGTCCGGCCAGGCGCTCGCGCAGGAGCGAGCCGACGAGCTCCGCGTTGGCCTGGCCGCGGGTCGCCTTCATGACCTGGCCGACGAGAAAGCCCAGGGCCGGCTTGCCCGCCTGGTGGTCGGCCACGGCTCCCGGATTGGCGGCCAGCACCGCCTCGATCGTGGCGCCCAGGGCCGCGCTATCGCTGATCTGGCGGAAGCCCTTCTCGGCCACGATCGAGCCGACGGTCGCGCCGCCCGCGAGATGCTCGGCGAGGACCTCCCGGGCATTCGTGCGGGACAGCTCGCCCGAGCCGATCCGGCCGAGCAGATCGGCCAGCTCGGGCGCCGCGGCGCGGCCGACCAGGCCGGACGGACCGCGTTCGGCGATCTCGTTGGCCGCCCGGCCGTATTCGCCGGTGACCAGGTTGGCGATCTCCTTGGCCGGCGAGGTCCGGTCCGGCCGCCCGAATGGCCTCGAAGGTCGTGACCAGGACCGGGCTCGGCCACGATCACGCCCGGCGTCATAGGCCGACAGTCCGAGCTCGTCGACGTAGCGGCGCGCGGCGAGCGGCCGGCAGCTCAGGCAGGGCCGCCCGGATCGAGGCCAGCCAGGCCGGGTCCACCCGCAGCGGGGGCAGGTCCGGCTCGGGGAAGTAGCGGTAGTCGTGGGAGTCCTCCTTGGAGCGCATGACGTACGTCGCGCCCCGGGTGTCGTCCCAGCCGCGGGTGTCCTGGGTCAGGACCTCGCCGGCGTCGAGGGCCGCCGCCTGGCGCTCGATCTCGAATTCGATCGCTCGCTCGACCGAGCGGAAGGAGTTCATGTTCTTGACCTCGACCCGGGTCCCGAACGGCTCGCTGCCCCGAGGCCGCAGGGAGATGTTGGCCTCGACCCGCATCTGGCCGCGGTCCATGTCGGCATCGGACACGCCGATCGTGCGCAGCACGAGCTGCAGCTCCTCGGCGTAGCGCCGGGCCTGCTCGGCCGTGCGCAGGCTGGGCTCGGTGACGATCTCCATGAGCGGCGCGCCGGAGCGGTTGAAGTCGACCAGGCTGACCTTGCGGCCATGGGCGTCGGTGCCGTGGATCAGCTTGGCCGTGTCCTCCTCGAGATGGGCCCGCTGGATGCCCGACGACGAAGGGGCCGGCCGAGGTCTCGATGGCCAGCCGCCGTGGGCGGCCAGGGGCAGGTCGTACTGGCTGATCTGGTAGCCCTTGGGCAGGTCCGGGTAGAAGTAGTTCTTGCGATCCCAGCGGGTTGCCTCGGGTGTCGTCGCGCCGATCGCGACGCCGGTCGCCAGGACGCCTTCGACGGCCGCCCGATTGATCGTGGGCAGGGCCCCGGGCAGGCCCAGGCAGACCGGGCAGGTGTGGCTGTTGGGCGGCGCGCCGTCGTAGGCCGTCGAGCACGAGCAGAACATCTTGCTGGCCGTCCGCAGCTGGCAGTGGATCTCGATCCCGATGACCGCCTCGTAGCGATCGAGGGCCGGTCGACCCGGACGACCTGCGGCCTGGCTCCGGCGATCAGGAACAGGCCGTACATCGCCACGGCCAGCCAGCCGATCGCGACGACGAGCCGGCGGGCGAAGAGGCGGACCCGGGGCCGGTCGATGATCCGCCGGGTCGCCTCGATCGCGGTCCGGGTCGGGTCGCCATCGTGGACGAGCGGGCCGACGGCCTGCCGGGTCGCGACATAGCTCCGCGACGCGGCGATCACGACCGCGATCACGCCGCACAGCTGGAGCAGGAAGTGGGCCATCAGCAACGGCTCAGGCGCGCAGCCTGTCGACGAAGCGGCCAATCCGGACGAGCGCCTCGTGGATCTGCTCCTCGGAGGTCGCGTAGCAGGCCCGGACGTGGCCCTCGCCGGACGGGCCGAAGGCGCCGCCCGGGCACGACCGCGACGTGCTCCTCGTGCCAGCAGCCGCTCGGCAAACGTCTCCGAATCGAGGCCGGTCGAGGTGATCCGCGGGAAGGCGTAGAACGCGCCCCGCGGCTCGAAGGTCGGTCAGGCCGATCGGCGTTCAGGCCATCGACGATCAGGCGCCGCCGGCGGTCGTAGGCGGCCAGCATCCGCTCGACGTCGGCCTCGCCGTTGGTGAGCGCCTCGAGCGCGGCGTCCTGGGCCGTGGTCGGCGCCGACATGATCGTGTACTGGTGGATCTTGACGATCCCCTCGAGGATCCCGGCCGGGGCGCACAGCCAGCCGACCCGCCAGCCGGTCATCGCGTAGGCCTTGCTGAAGCCGCCCATCAGGATCGTCCGCTCGCGCATGCCGGGCAGCGAGCTCATCGCGCGATGGCGGTACGAGCCGTAGGCCAGGCGGTCGTAGATCTCGTCGGAGTAGACGAGCAGGTCGTGGCGGACGGCGATCTCGGCCAGCTGGTCCTGGATCGCGTCGGACAGGACGGCCCCGGTCGGGTTGCAGGGATAGCCCAGGAAGAGCGCCTTGGTCCGGGGCGTGATCGCCCGCTCGACGGCCGCCGGATCGAGGGCGAAGTCGGCCTCGATCCGGGTCGAGACGTGGACCGCCGTGCCGCCGGCAAAGCTGGATGGCGGGCACGTAGGCGACGTACGAGGGCTCGTGGAGGATCACCTCGTCGCCGGGATCGCAGGTCGCCCGGAGGGCCAGGTCGACCGCCTCGGATGCGCCGACGGTGATCAGCACCTCGCGCGGTCGGGTCGTAGTCGACCTCGTAGCGCCGCTCGAGGTGGGCGACCAGCGCCCGGCGCAGCTCGAGCGTGCCGTAGTTGCTGGTGTAGTGGGTCCGGCCGCGACGCAGGCTGGCGACGCCCGCCTCGACGATCCCGGCCGGGGTATCGAAGTCCGGCTCGCCGACGCCCAGGCAGATCACGTCGTCCATCGTGGCCAGGATGTCGAAGAAGCGGCGGATGCCCGACGGCGGCACCGAGCGGACTCGCTCGGCCAGGGCGCGCTCGGCCAGCGGCGCGCGCTCGGCGAGCGGGCGGGCGGGTCGTCTCGGTTGCCATGGCGGCGAGTATACGGAACCGGGCGCGACCGGTTTCCGGCCAGGGCCCGGTCCGCACGGTACGTAGCATCCACTGGTACATCACGCCGGAGGATGCCCATGGTCGGCCGCCTGCTCGATCGAATGATCGCCGCCCAGACGCGCTGGGCCAAGCCGCTCGGCGACTGGCTCCACGGGATCGTGACGGCCGCGATCTTCGGCCGGATGCTGCCGGTCCGCGACTTCCTCGCCGGGACCTGGCTCGGCCATCCCCTCCATGCCCTGCTGACGGACGTCCCGATCGGCGCGCTGACCCTGACGATCGTGCTCGACGTGATCGGCCAGCCGATCGCGGCCGACGTCGCCCTGCTGATCGGCGTCCTGATCGATGCTCGCGTCGGCGCTCGCCGGCTACGCCGACTACTCGACGACGGACGGTCGGGCCCGCGTCCGGGCGACGGTCCACAGCACGCTGATGGTCGTCTCCCTCGTCATCTACATCGTCTCGCTGGCGATCCGGGCGACGGGGCCGGCCAGCCGGGCCCTGCCGATCGCTCCTGTCGATCGTGGCCTACCTGATCCTGGCCGGCGGGGCGTTCGTGGGTGGCGACGTCGTCTTCGCGCTGGGCAACATGGTCGACCGCCACGCCTGGCGCTCGAGCGGCACGAAGTGGCAGCACCTCGACGTGACCGAGCATCCCCGAAGGCAGCCTGGTCAAGGCCAACGCCGGGCCCAGGAGCCTGGTCCTGATCCGGACCGGCGAGCACGATCCTGGCCCTGCACAACCAGTGCGCCCACGCCGGCGGGCCGCTGAACGAAGGGACGCTCGTCGACGGCTGCGTCGAGTGCCCCTGGCACGGCTCCCGGTTCGAGCTCGCGACCGGCCGCCGGCGGCGCGGTCCGACGGTCTACGACCAGCCGACCTACGAGGTCCGCCCGGCCGAGGCGGGCGGCTACGAGGCCCGCCGGAACTCCTAGGCCTGGGCCGCCGTTTCGGCCAAGCCCGTGGCCAACCCTGTCGACATGGCCGCCGCTCGTTCGGCCGGGCTCGGCCCGCCGGGCTCGGCCGCCCGGCCGAGATCGCGGGGTGCCTCGCGGCGCCAGGCCGCGTCGGCCGTGATCGCCTCGTAGCCCCGGGCCAGGCCGAGCAGCTCCGCCTCGTGCCAGGCCGCTCCGATCAGCTGGAGGCCGACCGGCAGGCCCTCGGACAGGCCGCACGGGATCGACACCCCCGGCAGGCCGGCCATGTTCGACCGGCAGAGTGCAGGCGTCCGAGAGGTACATCGACGACCGGGTCGGCCAGGCGGGCGCCGAAGCGGAAGGCGACCGTCGGGCTGGTCGGCGCGACGAGGGCATCGAAGCCGGCGGCCCACAGCCGGTCGAAGTCGGCCTTGATCAGGGTCCGGACCTTCTGGGCCTTGAGGTAGAACGCGTCGTAGTAGCCCGCCGAGAGGGCGTACGTCCCGAGCATGATCCGGCGCTTGACCTCGGCCCCGAAGCCCTGCCCGCGCGTCGCCAGCTCGTTGGCCAGGGTGTCGCCGTCGCGCCGATTGGAGCCGTAGCGGATTCCGTCGTAGCGGGCGAGGTTGGCCGAGGCCTCGGCCGGGGCCACGATGTAGTAGGTGGCCAGGCCGTACTCCGTGTGGGGCAGGCTGACCTCCTCGATCAGTCGCCCCGGCCGCCTCGAGGGCGCCGACCGCGGCCCGGACGCTGGCCTCGACCCCGGGCTCCATGCCGGCCACGAAGTACTCCCGGGGCAGGCCCAGGCGCTTGCCCCGGAGCATGCCTGCGGCCGCCTCGTCGGAGGCGGCCAGGCCGAAGCAGCTCGTCCGGGACCGGCACGGGCGCCGAGGTCGAATCGCGTTCGTCGCGGCCGGCCAGGGCATGGAGGAGGACCGCCGCGTCACGGCTGTCCCGGGCGAACGGTCCGATCTGGTCCAGGGAGCAGGCGAAGGCGACGATGCCGTAGCGGCTGACCCGGCCGTAGGTCGGCTTCATGCCCACGATCCCGCACAGGGCGGCCGGCTGGCGGATCGAGCCGCCGGTGTCCGTGCCGATCGCGAACGGGGCGTCGAACGCGGCCACGGCCGCGGCCGAGCCGCCGCTCGAGCCGCCGGGCACCCGGTCGAGGTCCCACGGGTTGGCCGTGGGACCGAAGGCCGAGTGCTCGGTCGAGCTGCCCATGGCGAACTCGTCCATGTTGGTCTTGCCGAGGATCACCGCCCCGGCAGCCCGGAGGCGCTCGGTGATGTGGGCGTCGTAGGGTGCCCGGTAGCCCTCCAGGATCCGCGATCCGGCCGTGCACTGGCCGCCGGCCAGGGACACGAGGTCCTTGAGTGCCACCGGCATGCCAAGGAATGGCGGCAGGGCCGCGACGGCGTCCGGGCCGGCCTTGCGGGCCGCCGCCAACGCCGGCGTCGGCCACGGCCGCCTCGGTCCGGGCCCGGTCGGTGTCGATCGTCAGCCAGGCGTTGCAGGGCGTGGTTGTGGGCGCTCGGCCGAGGCCAGGTGCGCGTCGGTCAGCTCGACCGCGCTGAAGGCCCCGGAGCGGAGGCCCGTCGGCCAGCTCATGCCCGGTTCGACGGGTCAGCTCGGCCCCGGCGGCCGCAGCGGAGGCCATCTCAGTCGCCGCCGAGGATGGCGGCGACCACGATGAAGCCGTCCTCGTCTCGGGCGCATTGGCCAGGGCCTCGGCCTGGTCCAGGCAAGGCTTGACGATGTCGTCGCGCAGGATGTTCTCGAGCTCGATCGTCTGGGCAGTCGGGAGCGATCGCCTCGGTGTCGAGCTCGGTCAGGCGGGCGTACTGGTCGAGGATGTGATTGAGCTCGCCTTCGAGCCGGACGAGCTCGGCCTCGGTCAGCCCGAGGCGGGCGAGATGGGCGACATGGGCGACGTCGGCGCGGGACAGGCTGGCCATCGGTCGATGATATCCGAGCCCGCCGGCTCGATCGGCTTCAGCCGGGTGGGACCTCGCCCGCGAGCAGCCGGGCGAAGGCGGCCTCGTCGAGGACCGGCACGCCCAGCTCCTGGGCCTTGGCCAGCTTGGACCCGGCATTCTCGCCGGCCACCAGGTAGCTGGTCTTCTTCGAGATCGAGCCCGAGACCTTGCCGCCCGCCACCCGGATGGCGTCCTCGGCGCCCTGTCGATCGAACTCGCTCAAGGAGCCGGTCACGACCAGGGTCAGGCCGGCGAGCGGTCCGGCCGAGCCGGCGCCCGCGGCAGCCGGACGAACGATCGGGCGCTCCGCCTCGACGCCCGCGGCGACGAGCTCGGCCAGCACGCCGGCCGTGGCCGGATCGGTGAAATAGCGGACGATGCTGGCGGCCACGGTCGCACCCACGCCAGGAATCTCCTCGAACGCGTCCGGCTCGGCGGCGGCCAGCCGGGTCAGCTCGGCGGCGGCGCGCGCCGTCCAGCCGTCCGGGCCGCCCATCGGCTCGTCCTCGGCCGGCGGCAGGCGGGCCGCCAGCCAGCCGGCCAGGTCGATCGCGGTCTGTTCGCCGACCTGGGGAATCCCGAGGCCATTGATGATCCGGGCCAGCGGCCGGCGCCGGGCCCGGTCAATCGAGGCGACCAGGTTCTCGGCGCTCTTGCGGGCAAATCGATCAAGGCCCATCAGGGTGTCGACGTCGAGCCGGAAGAAGTCGGCCCGCGAGTGCAGCAGGCCGCGCTGGAGGAGCTGCTCGACGACGGCCCAGCCGGCGCCCTCGATATCCATCCCGGCGCGACCGGCGAAGTGGCCGTATTCCTGGGCAACCCGGGCGGGACAGGCCAGGTTGGGGCAGTAGTGACGGACCGCGCCGTCATCGCGCACGACGGGCGTGTCGCAGACCGGGCAGGTGCGGGGCATCTCGAACTCGCGCTCGGCGCCAGTCCGCGCCTCGAGGATCGGTCCGACGACCTCGGGGATCACGTCGCCGGCCTTCTGCAGGATCACCGTGTCGCCGATCCGGATGTCCTTGCGCCGGACTTCGTCGAGGTTGTGCAGGGTGGCCCGGGCCACGGTCGAGCCGGCGACCTTGACCGGCACCAGGTGGGCGACCGGGGTCAGCGTCCCGGTCCGGCCGACGTAGGCCACGATGTCCTCGACGACCGTCCGAACCTGCTCTGGCGGGAACTTGTAGGCGATCGCCCAGCGAGGTGCCCGGGCAACCAGGCCGAGGGCCTCCTGCTGATCGACCCGGTCGACCTTGACCACGACTCCGTCGGTCTCGTAGGGCAGGCCGTGACGGCGCTCGCGCCAGGACTCGATGAACTCGATGACCCCTTCGATGTCGAGCCCTGCCGCGCTCTCGGGATTGACCGGCAGCCCCAGGGTCGCCAGCCGCTCCAGGGCCGCCGACTGGCTGGCCGGCGGGGGCGCCTCGATCAGCTGGTAGAACCAGGCCGACAGGCGGCGGCCGGCCGTGACCTTGGGATCCTGCTGGCGGAGCGATCCGGCGCCGCTGTTGCGCGGATTGGCGTACAGGGCCAGGCCGGCCTCTTCGCGCTCGGCGTTGATCCGGGCGAACTCGGCCCGGGGCATATACACCTCGCCCCGGGCCTCGATCGTGACCGGCTCGTTGAGCTGGTCGGGAATGGCCCGGATCGTGCGCAGATTGGCCGTGACGTCCTCACCGGTGGTCCCGTCGCCGCGGGTCGCGCCGAGGTTGAACCGGCCGCGCTCGAAGCGGAGGCTGACGGCCAGGCCGTCGATCTTGAGCTCAGCGCCGTAGCGCAGCTCGGGCACCGGCTCGGGCGCCGCGGCGAGGCCGAGCCCGCGCCGGACGCGGCCATCGAAGGCCCGCAGCTCGTCGGCCGAAAAGGCATTGCCGAGGGACAGCATCGGCCGCTGGTGGTGAACCTCGGCGAAGCTCGACGAGATCTTCGCGCCGACCCGGACCGTGGGCGAATCGGGCGTGCGCAGGTCCGGAAACGCGGCCTCGAGCGCGACGAGCTCGCGGAAGCGGGCGTCGTAGTCGGCGTCGGACAGCTCCGGCGCGTCGTCCAGGTAGTACAGCCGATTGGCCCGTTCGATCTCGGCCGCCAGGGCGCCGTGGCGCGCGGCGGCGGCGTCCGGCCCGAGTCCCAGAGCGGTCTCGACCAGGGCTGGATCGACCGGCAGAACGCTCACCAAGTCAGCCGATCAGCTCAAGGTTGGCCAGGCTGGCGAGCATCGTCTTGCGCCCGATCGTGCTGTCCCGGAAGGCGACCGTCACCTCCTCGTCGTCGCGGGTCAGGCGGGCCGACACGACGATGCCGTCACCAAAGCGGAGATGGCGAACCCGATCGCCGTCGCGGTAGCGGCGTTCGCCCGGGACGATCGGGCGGGCTGGAATGGCGGGCCGGGATTCCTCGATCCGGCGCACCGGAAGATCGTCGGGCGAGTCGGGGTCGCGCTCGACGTCGGCCGGCTCATCCCACGCCGAGAGGCCCCTGCCCTGCCCCGGGCTGAGCTCACCCGACCGGGCCCCGGCGGCGTAGGACGAACGGCGGGCCGCGAGGTCGCGGGTCGGAGTGAACGGCGTGCCGGCGGCCGGCGCACCCGGCCGGCCGCTGCCCTGCCGGTAGGCTCCGCCGCCGGCCCGGATCGGCGTCCCGAAGCGGGCCGAGCGTCGCGCGCCGAAGACCAGGTCGAGGTCGAGCGGGCCTTCGGCATGCTGGTCGTCGGCATGCAGCCGAGGTCCCTCCATCAGCTCGGCCGGAATCTCGAGCAGGAAGCGCGACGGCACCGAGGCGCCGCTCATGCCCCAGGTCACCCGATGCCAGGCGTGGGAGAGGTACAGGCGACGCTTCGCCCGGGTGATCCCGACGTAGGCCAGGCGGCGCTCCTCCTCGAGCTGGCGCTCGTCGTCGAGGGCCCGGCTGTGGGGGAACGTGCCTTCCTCCAGGCCGGCGATGAACACGATCGGGAACTCGAGGCCCTTGGCGGCGTGGAGGGTGATCATCGTGACCGCGTCGGCGTCGCCGGCGTAGGAGTCCTGGTCGGCCACGAGGGCCGTCTCCTCGAGCAGCCGGTCGAGGGCATCGTCGGGCGACAGATCGTCGTAGCGGGTGGTGACCGAACGCAGCTCGAGGAGGTTGTTCCAGCGATCCTCGCCCTCTTCGGAGCCGTCGGCCAGCATCGCCCGGTAGCCCGATCGCTCCAGGACATCATCGAGCAGCTCGGGCAGGGGCAGCACTCCGACCCGGCTGCGCAGCGAGCGGACCACGGCCGCGAAGTCGGCCAGGGCGGCCCGGGCCCGCGGCACGACGCCAGGCAGGCGGCCGTCCACGGCGGCTTCGATCGCGGTCCAGAACGTGCCGATCGATTCCTGGCCCGAGCCGGCCCGGAGGACCTCGACCGTCTTGTCGCCGATGGCCCGGGCGGGCACGTTGATGATCCGCTCGAACGCGATCGCGTCCGTGTCACTGCGCAGGACCCGCAGGTAGGCCAGGGCGTCCTTCACCTCACGGCGCTGGTAGAAGCGCGTCCCGCCGATCAGCTGGTAGCGGATCCCGTAGCGCAGGAACGCTTCCTCGATCGCCCGGCTCTGGGCGTTCGTGCGATACATCACGGCCACGTCCCGGGGGCTCGACCGGCCCTCTTCGTCGTCCGCCTTGCGGGTCAGGAGCGAGCCACTGCCGCCGATCAGGCCCTCGACCTGGCGGGCGATCCACTCCGCCTCCTCCTCCTGGTTGTAGGCCTCGAAGCGCTGGATCGGGCGCCCGCCGGCCTGCTCCGTCCAGAGCTTCTTGTCCTTGCGCGCGGTGTTCCGGCTGACCACCGCGTGGGCGGCGTCGAGGATGAGCTGGGTCGAGCGATAGTTCTGCTCGAGCTTGACCACCGTGGCATTGGGCTGGTCCCGCTCGAAGTCGAGGATGTTGCGCAGGTCGGCCCCGCGCCAGGAGTAGATCGACTGGTCGTCGTCGCCGACCACGCACAGGTTGTGATGGCGGGCGGCCAGGGCCCGGATCCACAGGTACTGGGCCCTGTTCGTGTCCTGGTACTCGTCGACGTGAAGGTAGCGCCAGCGCTCCTGGTAGCGGGTCAGGACGGCCGGGGCCTCCTCGAACAGGCGCACGGCGTCGAGCAGGATGTCGTCAAAATCGAGGGCCCCGAGGGCCGTCAGGCGAGCCTGGTAGATCCGGGCGAGGTGGGCGATCTGGCGCTCGTGGTGGTTCAGGGCGCCATCGGCCAGGGCCGCGCTGTCGAGCATCTCGTTCTTGGCCCGGCTGATCGCCCCGAGCACGGCCGCCGGCCGGAACTCGCCGGTGGCCGGCAGGTCCTCCTCCTTGAGGATCTGCTTCATCAGGGTCTGCTGGTCGTCGCTGTCGTAGATGACGAAGCGCCGGTCGAGGCCGATCGCCGGCCCATCGCGCCGGAGGGCCCGGGCGCAGACGGCGTGGAAGGTCCCGCATTCAACCTCGCGGCCGGCCTCGCCGACGAGGGCCACGATTCGCTCGCGTAGCTCGCCGGCGGCCCGGTTGGTGAAGGTCACGGCCAGGATCTGCCAGGGACGCACGCCCAGCACCCCGATGAGATAGGCCACCCGGTGGGCCAGGACGCGAGTCTTGCCGCTGCCCGCACCGGCCAGGATCAGCAGCGGGCCCTCGGTTGTCGTGACGGCCCGAGCCTGCTCCGGGTTCAGGCGGGCCACGATCCGCTCGGCCAGTGCCGCAGCCTCGGCCGCCGCTTCGGCCGGATCAGGCTTGACCCGCGGGGCCGGCCGGGGGTTGCCCTCCGGGTCGTCGGGCGGGGGCGGTTCGTCGTCGAACATGCCGGGGCCACCTTCGGCTCCTCCGGCGACCGCCCTGCCGGCCTGGCCGGCAGCCGATTTGGAGCGGCGCTTTCGGGAAGCCCGTGGATCCGCCCCGGAGGCAGCGTCGGAGGCGTCCAGACCCTCGGTTTCGACCACCTCGAAGCCGAGTCCGTCGGGGAACGGCACGTCGTCATCGGGCGGCTCGGGTGGGAGCCGATCAGTCAGGGAAGCCACCCTCATATTGTAGGGCGGGCCCCTCCACCGCTCGTGGGCTGGCTATTCTCTGCCGATGCACGAGGACGATCGCGCGCGCCTCCAGGCGGCCATCACCGAAGCATGGGATCGGGGCGCGGCCGGCTACGACCGGCTGCCCCGCCACGGCGTCCTCCATGACGACGAGCGAACGGCCTGGCGCCGGCTCGTGGCGGCGATCCTGGGCGACGCGACCCATTCCGGGATGCCCCGCCTCGACGTCCTCGACGTGGGCACGGGCACCGGGACCCTGGCCCTGACCGCGGCCGAGCTCGGCCATGACGTGATCGCGCTCGACCTGTCGGAGCGGATGATCCTGGCCGCGCGCCGGCGGAGCATCGAGACCGGCCTCGCCGTGGACTGGCGGATCGGCGACGCCCAGGAGCCGCCGGTGCCCGACGCGAGCGTCGACGCCGTCGTCAGTCGCCACCTGGCCTGGACCCTGGCCGATCCGGTGGCCGCGGCCCGTGCCTGGCGCGCGAGGCTGCGGCCGGGCGGCCTGGTTGCGGTCATCGACGGGATCTACCCCGGCGAGCCCGCTGCCCAGCGCGCCCTCAGTGCCGGGGCGGCCCGCCTGCTGGCCGTCCGCTCGGGCGAAGGCCTGGACCAGCACGACTATCCGGCCGAGGTCGAGTCGCGGCTGCCGCTGCTCCACCAGACGAGCACGGACGCAATCGTCGCCGTCCTGCGCCAGGCCGGCTTCGAACGGATCAAGGTCCGCCGGCTGGCCGAGATCGATCGGGTCGAGCGGGCTCACCAGGGACTCGTCGAGCGGACGGCTGATCGCTGGCGGCGCTACCTGGCGGTCGGCCGGGCGCCCAGGTTCGCGCCCTAGGCGCGTTTCACGGGCGCTGGCGCCGGGCTAGGCGCCGGGGCTAGCCTCTGGGCTGGCTTCGACCACCTGGTCGGCGGGCGGAGCGCTGATCGTCACCGGCTCGTCGAACTTCGAAAGGGTCAGGGCGAGGGTAAAGGTCCCGCTCGTGCCGGCATCGATGACGACCGTGGCCTGGACGGGCCGGAAGGTGTCCTGCTCGATCGCGAGCTGGATCGTCACGTTGGCGGTCGCGGCGCTGGGCAGGGGCAGCCCCAGCGGATCGGTCCCGCCCGAGCTGAGCGGCGCCGCGATCGAGACGGAGTAGCAGGTCTTCGAGCCACACGCCACATCGGCGCCCTTGATCGGCGGATTGGGCAGGCTGTCGAGCGCGCCCGTCAGCTGGCCGACAAGGTCCAGGCTCGGCGCCGGGCCGATGCTGGCAGCCGGACCGGGGCTGCCACCGGCCGCGGGGCTCGAGCCCGAGGCACTCGAATCGGCCTGGGATGTGTGGGTCCAGGTCGAGCCATCCAGGCTGTTCCGGCTGTAGGTATCGGGCCCGATCTGGATGTACTCGACGGTCAGGGCGAACAGGGCCGGGACCTTGATCGAGAGGGTTGCCCGCTGGTTGGGCACGTCGGCGTCGGCGGACAGCGACGTCCCCTTGAGGTCGATCGCCGAGGTCGTGCCGCTGCCGGTCAGGTCGGCGTTGAGCGTGCCGGTCAGCTGGCCGTCGAGGTGGAACGTCCGAGCATCGTTGAGCGCGGCAAGGCTGTGGGCCACGATCTGGTCGGCGTCGGTCAGCAAGGGCCCGGTGAACGCCGGCGTGGCCGAGCTACCGCCGCAGGCGGCCAGGACGAGCGTGGCCGCCATTGCCAGCGCGGCCAGCCGCAGCCATCGCATGGGAAGGGATCCGAACATGGGCGGATCGTAGCCCGATCAGCCATTTGCGGCCTCAGTTGGGAACCAAACGGCCCGCCCACGCCCCATAGGGAGTAGAGCAGCAGGTCCGCCTGCTTCGCGAGGTTCGAGCGAGGGTCCGATGAAGTTCCAGAGGTTCGAGACGGGCGCCGGTCTTCCGCCGAGTGATCATCCGGCCGCCCCCACGGCGGACGCCGCCTTCAGCCAGGTGTCGTCGATCGAGGAGCTGCCGAGTGCCGCTCCCATCGCGTCGCCTCGGCACAGCGATCGGTGGCTCGGAGTCACGATCGCGATCTGCTCTGCGGTCGTCTGCTTCGGTTTCGTCAGCCACGCGGCCGCGCCGCTGCCCGCACCGGCATCGGGCAGCGCCGTCGCGACTCCTGCGCTGCCCTCCTCGTCGGTTCCGGCCGAGCCCCAGCCATCTTCGACGCCGACGCTCAGCGGCCCGACGGTGGATCGCTCGGCCGGAGCCAACGAGGAGGACACGCCGCCGGCCTGGCACGCGCTGGTCGTCGCAGATGGCCGGGGCCGGATCGCACTCCTGGTCGATGGCGCTGCCCCGACCGCGATCCACAGCCTGGTCATCCGGATCTTGACCCGGACCGGACACCTCGTCGCGACGTACCTCGCTCCGGTCGTGATGGCTGACGAGAGGCCCGGATCGAATGGGCAGGCCCGCACCGAGCTTGGTTCCTTCGAGCGTCTCATCGCCTTGCCGAACCAGCCGTGGACCCGTCGATTTATCGTGGAGCTGGCCTGGCGGGACGTCGCCAATGGCACGTCTGGCTCGATCCGGCAGCCCGTTCAGGCGGCGATCAGCCCCAATGGATGATTTGGGAACCATTTTCAGCCGCCCGGTCCCATACCTTGTGAGACTGGGCGATGATCCGCCCAGCGGGGAGGCTCGATGCCGAGGGATCTGGTCATCCGGGCGATGGGCGGAGATCACGATGCATTCAGCCAGCTCGCCGCTGCCTCGATCGGCCGGCTCTTCGCCGTGGCTCGACTGATTCTGCGGGACTCGGAGGTGGCCGAGGACGCGGTGCAGGAGGCGTTTGTCGCGGCTTGGCGTGACCTGCCGACGTTGCGCGATCCAGACCGCTTCGAGGCGTGGCTCCATCGGCTCCTCGTGCGCTCGTGCTATCGCGAGGCCCGCCGGTCGCGCCGGATCGGCAGGATCGAGGTCCAGGTCACCCCGATCGACCTGGGCCGGCCTGACGACAGTCGCCTGATCGCCGACCGAGACCAGCTCGAACGCGGTTTTCGGCGCCTCGATCCCGAGCAGCGGGCGATCCTGGTCCTCCACTTCTTCTCGGGTCACACCCTGGTCGAGATCGCCGAGGTCCTGGCAATCCCGATCGGCACGGTCAAATCCAGACTCCATCGGGCGATTCAGATCATGCGAGCCGACCTCGACGCGGACGCCCGGGCGGCATCCTGATGCGCGACGACAGCTTCGAGCGCGAGCTCTCTGACTGGTTCGCTGCGGACGCGCCGGCCGACGCGCCGATCGGCCTGCTCGAGACGGTTGTCGCGCGGACTTCGACGATGCCGCGTCGTCGAGCCTGGCGCGTTGGCTGGCTCCGGCTACCGGAGCGGAACGTACCCTCGGGCCGGACGCGATCGGGCTGGCATACGGCCTGGATCCTGCTTGTCGTCGCCCTCGTCGTGATCCTGAGCATCGGCCTGCTGGCGGTCGGTTCGAGCCACCAGCTCTTGGAGGTCGGCCCGGCTCGTAACGGGCTGATCGCCTACGACAACGCCGGTGACATCTTCCTGGTCGACCCTGACGGGAAGGGCCACCTGCGTAATCTGACGTCGAGCTCGGCCCTCGAGCGCAGCCCGAGCTTTTCGCCCGACGGCACGAAGATCGCGTACTGGTCCGGGCAGGCAGCCGGGTCGCCCGTTTCGTTGTGGGTCATGAATGCCGATGGTTCAGGCAGACACGACGTCACGGGCAGTGCCGACTTCCTGGGAAGCGAAAACACCCAGGTGGTCTGGTCGCCCGACTCGCACAGGCTGGCATTCGATGCCGGCGACTACTACTCGAGCAGCACCTTGTACGTCGTAGGCTCCGACGGGACCGATCTCCGTGAAGTGGGTGCAGGAAGCCTGTCACGATCCGATCCCGCCTGGTCGCCCGACGGCCGCCTGATCGCATTCCGTGGGCACACGATCGGCGTGCTGCCTGACGCCTTTCCCGTGGACCCGGCGATCGGGATCTATGTCATCGCACCGGACGGGACCGGCCAACGCAGGATCAGCACGTCGGCGCGTGCCGGCGGAGCACCGAATGACGCGTCGTTCGGCGGTCCACCCGTCGGCACGTCGCCATCGTGGTCGCCCGACGGCCAGTCGCTCGTCTACGCGACCGGCGCGACCGGGCATCACACCCTGGCGGTGGGCCACCTGAACGGATCGACGGAGCGGGTGATCGCCCTGCCGCCCGGCGATCACCTCCTGCCTGTCTTTTCACCGGACGGATCCCGGATCGCCTTCGTCAATCCGACTCCAGGCGACAACGGAGCCGGTGAGAACGACATGGCGATCGCGTGGGTGATCGGGTCTGACGGGCAGGGCCTCACCGTGCTGAACGGTGGCGCGCCCCTGGCTCTCACGACGCTGATATGGTCGCCCGACGGTCGGACCGTCGTTGGCTACGAGTTCCCCGGTGGGCAGGCCAGGCTGCTGCCTGGCGGGTCGGCCGGTGGCGGACCAGCGTCCATCCAAGCCCCTATTTCGATCGACATTCAAGGCCTGGGCCTGGTGACCTGGCAGCGCCTCGCGCCGTGAGCCAACCGCTCCGGGCGGGAACCGAAAGAGCCGGGCCATCCCCGAAGGGATGAACCCGGCTCTCGCCGTGATGGAGTCTCTGGACTAGAAGTCCATGTCTCCGCCGCCGCCGCCATGACCGTGGCCGCCACCGCCGTTGGCGTCCTTCTTCTCGGGCAGGTCGGTGATCAACGTTTCCGTGGTCAGGACCATAGCCGCGATCGAGGCCGCGTTCTGGAGTGCGGATCGGGTGACCTTGGCCGCGTCGACGATGCCTCGGGCGAACATGTCGCCGTACTCACCCTTGAGCGCGTCAAAGCCGTGACCCTTCTTGGCGTTACGGACCGCCTCGACGACGACCTCGCCCCGAGCACCGGCGTTGTCGGCGATCTGGCGGGCCGGAGCCTCCAGCGCCTTGCGCACGATCTCGACACCAATCTGCTCGTCGCCCTGGAGCTTGACCTTGTCAAGCGCCGGGATGGCCTGCAGGAGGGTGGTCCCACCGCCGGCGACGAGGCCTTCCTCAACGGCCGCGCGGGTCGTTGAGAGGGCATCCTCGATGCGGTGCTTCTTCTCCTTGAGCTCGACCTCGGTGGCCGCGCCGACCTTGATCACGGCCACGCCGCCGGACAGCTTGGCAAGGCGCTCCTGGAGCTTCTCCTTGTCGTAGTCCGAGGTCGTGTCCTCGATCTGGGCCTTGATCTGGCTCATCCGGGCCTTGATCTGGTCGGGCGTGCCCGAGCCATCGACGATCGTCGTGTCGTCCTTGGTCGCGACGACACGCCGGGCCGAGCCGAGGTCCTCGAGGGTGACCGAGTCGAGCTTCCGCCCGATCTCCTCGCTGATCACGGTGCCACCGGTCAGGATGGCGATGTCGCGGAGCATCTCCTTGCGGCGATCTCCGAAGCCCGGGGCCTTGACGGCCAGGACCGAGACGGTTCCGCGGAGCTTGTTGACGACCAGGGTGGCGAGCGCCTCACCGTCGATGTCCTCGGCGATGATCACGATCGGCCGGCCGATCTGGACCGCCTTCTCCAGCGCCGGGAGCATGTCCGGGACGCTCGAGATCTTGCGATCGGTGATCAGGATCCGGGGATCCTCCAGGACGGTCTCCATCCGGTCGGGGTTGGTCACGAAGTAGGCCGAGAGATAGCCTCGGTCGAACTGCATGCCCTCGGTGTATTCCTTCTCGAGGCCGAGCGACTGCCCTTCCTCGACGGTGATGACACCGTCCTTGCCGACCTTGTCCATGACCTCGGCGATGATCTCGCCGACCTCGGGATCGGCCGCACTGATCCCGGCCACGGCCGCGATCTGCTCACGGTTGTTGACCGGTCGGGACTGCTTCTTGATCTCCTCGACGACCGCGGCAACGGCGGCTTCGATGCCCCGCTTGACGACCATCGGGTTGGCCCCAGCGCTGACGACCCGCAGGCCCTCGGAGACCATGGCCTGGCCCAGGACGACGGCGGTGGTGGTGCCGTCGCCGGCAACATCGTCGGTCTTGGTGGCGACTTCCTTGAGCAGCTGGGCGCCCATGTTCTCGAACGGGTCGTCGAGCTCGATGTCGCGAGCGATCGTGACGCCGTCGTTGGTGATCGTCGGGGAGCCGAACTTCTTGTCGAGGACCACGTTGCGGCCCTTGGGTCCGATCGTGACCTTGACCGCGTCGGCCAGGTGATCGATGCCCCGCTTCAGCGAGCGACGAGCGCTCTCGTCGAAGATGATCTGCTTAGCCAATTGAATCTTCCTCCGGAGTGTCGGTGGGTTGCGTCAGGTCGGGCGGTCGTCTACTCGACGATCGCGAGGATGTCCTTCTGGCTGACGATCAGCAGGTCGTCGCCTTCGATCTTGAACTCGGTCCCGGCGTACTTCGCGTAGAGGACCTTGTCGCCGACCTTGACGTCCATCGGCTCGCGCTTGCCGTTGTCGTCGATCTTGCCCGGGCCGGCCGACAGGATGACGCCCTCCTGGGGCTTCTCCTTGGCGGTGTCCGGCAGGACGATTCCGCTCTTGGTCATGTCCTCGCGCGCGGTCGGCTTGATCACGACGCGGTCGCCCAATGGGCGCAGCTTCTTTTCTGCAACCTTGTTCTCAGTGGCCTTCGCCAAGGTGCGAGCCCTCCTCTGCCGGCGACGCGGGCCGACGTGGTTGGTTAAGGACGAGGCGAGCGACGTCGCGTGGCCGCGTCCGGAAGTCCCAGAGTTGAGTGCTGCCGGCGGGAACCCGGTTCGACTGCCTCCACGGCCCTCGCCCCTCCTCGGGGCGGCCGGGCGAACCGATCGGATCCACTGCTTTAGCACTCTCGATGTGAGAGTGCCAATACAGTACCGCGGCCGTCTGGCGCGTGTCAACAGGCGCGGCGTGGCGTGGATGTGCCAGGCGGGTGGTGCCAAGCGGGGTGCCGTGGCCGTAAGCCGCGAGATTCCGCGTGCATGGTCGCTGTCAGCACAGGCCAGGGTCGCAAGCCCTCGCAGCGCCGGTCCGGACGGGCCGTGTCCGCGGTTCTGAGCGTCAGTCCGAAGGCGCGCGAGCACGGCTTGGTGCCAGGCCAGCATCGAGCTGGTCCTAGGCCTGCCTCGTACGCTCACAGCGACCATGCACGCGGAATCGATCGGGCCAAGGTCCCCTCGCGCTCGCTCGCCTCGGCTCAAGAAAAGCACAGAGGCTTGGCTTGAGGACCAAGGACGCTAGCAACCTTGGCCGCGGTCAGGCCAGCAAGTAGCAGATCGTCGTCTCGATCAGGGCCGGGTCGTCGGTCGTGTCGCCGTAGGTCTCCCAGGAGGCCGAGCCGATCGTCCGTCCGTGGGCGGCGCACCAGGCGTGGATCGCCTCGTGCGCGGCGCCAAGCTGCTCGTAGGGTCCGAGATGCACCGTGCGGGCCACGATCCCCGATGGGGTCTCGACGCAGAGGACGTTCCCGGCCGGCTCGAACACCTCGTACACCTGGACACCGAAGTCCACGGCCATGGGGTCGCCCCGTCGCCGCGGGTGGTGGTACAGGAACAGGTTGTGCCCGCGGCGCATCTCTGGGTTCGCACGCAGGAAGGCCCAGACCTGGTCTAGGGCGGGCTTCCAGGCCCGGCCAACGTCGCCGACTCGGACGGTCTGGCGGACGGCGGCCAGGAGCTGCGGTTCGACCGACTCGACCATGACGTCGTAGATCACGATTCGCCTCGCCGGCTCACGGCGCGATGGTATTGCGCTCGGGTGCCCAGCGCAGGGCGAGGCCGCGCGTCGCCCGGGCCGGCTCGATGTCGGCCGCCACGACGCCAACCACGCCGTAGCCGAGGCTCGCCAGGAGCCGGCCATCGGGCGCGATCACGCCCGTGATCGAGCCCTGATCCGGTCCGGCCACGTTGGCGGCGGCAACGTAGACGGTGTTCTCGAGCGCCCGGAGCATGATCGCCTTCTCGTTGTACGGGTTGGCCGGGTCGCACCAGGCGCTCGGCAGCGAGCCGTTGTCGGTCGTGACGAAATGGGGCACGAAGACCAGCTCGGCGCCGGCCAGGGCCAGCGATCGGACGATCTCGGGGTAGCGGAACGCCTCGTGGCAGATCGCGATCCCGAAGGTCAGGCCAGCCGCCCGGAAGACGTGACGGCCGGTGCCCGGGACGTAGTCGCGCTCTTCGCTCGGATCGATCTGGGTCTTGGCCTGCTCGCCCAGCCGCCGCCCGTCGGCGTCGATCACGACCGCCACGAGCTGGCGACCCACCTCCGTCAGCCGCTCCGTCCCGATGACGGCTACGATCCCTGCCCGGCCGGCGACCACGGCAATCTGGGCCAGGGCAGCGTCGAGCGCCTCCTGCGAGATCGGAGCCACGGTCCGAGCCTGGACCCGGTGGCCCGGCACGGCGGCCTCGGGCAGGCACACGATCCGGGCACCCAGGCCAGCGGCTTGCTCGATTGCGGCAATGGCCGCCGGGACCGACTCGGCCAGGCTCGCCGTCAGCGGGGTCGACCCGACCGCCACGCGGATCCGGGCCACGTCACGCCCGCCCGAGCACGAAGTCGTAGGCGGCCACCAGATCCTCGCCCAGGTCATCCGGCGGGTCACCCCGCTGCTCCGCGAGCCAGGCGGCGGTCACCCGCACCCATTCCGGTTCGTTGCGCTTGCGCGGCGCTCCCGGCGGCGACAGGAAGGGCGCGTCCGTCTCGACCAGCAGCCGGTCGCGCGGAACGAGCCGGGCGACGTCGGCGCTGGCCTCCTCGCCTGGCCGGAAGACGAGCCCCGAGAAGCTCACGGCGAGACCCATCGCGATGATCGTCCGGCCGTAGTCCAGGGGACCGGAGTAGGAATGGATGATCGCCGGCGGTCGGTCGCCGAAGGCCGCCCGGGCCGGCGCGCCGTCGAAGCCGAGGGCGCGGAGCTCGGCAACGAGCGCGTCCTGGGCGTCGCGCTCGGCCGGCTTCGAGCGGCAATGAAGGATCGCCGGCTTGCCCGTGGCCAGGGCCAGGGCGAGGTTGCGCCGGAGATTGGCGAGCTGATCAGCGAAGGGCGAGAAACCCCGGTCGGTATCGAGCCCGGTCTCCCCGATCGCGCGCACCCGGGGATCGCCGGCCAGCGTCACGATCTCGGCCCAGGCCCGATCGTCGACGAGGGCGGCGTCGTGGGGATGGACCCCCACGGCCGCGTCGAGCCAGGGGTAGCGGGCCACGATCTCCAGCGCGTCGGCGCTCGACTGCGGATCCCAGCCCGGGACCAGGATGCGTTCGACGCCCGCCAGCCGGGCGCCGCCCAGCACGAGCTCGACATCGGCTGCGAACCGGTCCGCCTGGACGTGGCCGTGGGAGTCAACCAGGCGCATCAGCGCGCGGGTGGGACCGGCTCTGCCTCGCCTTCGAGGCGCGGGAACAGCGGCACCGGCTCGGCCAGGCGACCCGATTCGCCCGAGTGGCAGCCCCAGGCCAGCTCGCCCAGGAGCGGTGGCCCGCCGTTGCCGTCGCTGGCGTAGGGGTAGGCGTAGCCGAGCTGGTCGAAGATCCGGGGGGCCGTGGCTGGCAGAAACGGCGCGCCCGCCAGGGCCAGTAGCCGGCAGCCCTCCACCAGATCGCCCAGGACGGCCTCCAGGCGCTGAGCGGCGGACTCAGCGTCGGGTCCGCCCAGCTTGATCGCCTTGGCCAGGTCCCACGGCCGCTCGGCGTCGACCAGCTGGTTGGCGGCCGAGACGAAGCCCCACAGGCTGGTCAGGGCCGAGTGCAACAGGCAACCCTCCAGGTAGGCCTGGTAGGCCGGCAGGGCCCGTTCCCAGGCCCTTCGCAGGGTGCCCCCGTCCGAGGCCGCCGGACGCTCCCCCGCCAGGTAGCGGTTGACCATCGACACGGTCCGGTTCACCAGATTGCCGAAATCGTTGGCCAGGTCGGCGTTGTAGCGCCGGATGAAGGAGTCCCAGCTGACCTCGGTGTCCCGGTCGAAAGCCACCTCGGCCAGGGTGACGTAGCGGGCCCCGTCGGAGCCCAGCGCCGCGACCACGTCGTTGGGATCGAAGAAGTTGCCCCGGCTCTTGCTCATCCGCTCGCCGCCCTTGACCAGCAGCCAGCCATGGACCCAGACATGACGGGGCGCGGCCAGGCCGGCGCTCCAGAGCATGGCCGGCCAGTAGATCGTGTGGAAACGGGCAATGTCCTTGCCGATGACGTGCAGATCGGCGGGCCACCACTCGGCGTAGCTCGCCGGATCGTCGGGAAAGCCGGCCCCGGTGAGGTAGTTGATCAGGGCGTCGTACCAGACGTAGATCGTGCCTGCCTCGGGATCCCAGCTGCCGTCCTCACGGAGCGAGGACTCGCCGTTCTCGGTGATCGGGAACGGCACGCCCCAGCCCGCACCCGCCCGGCTGATCGAGAAATCCTCGAGGCCGCCCCGGATGAAGCCGAGCATCTCGTTGCGCCTGTAGTCGGGCTGGACGAAGTCGGGGTGCTCGGCGAAATGGCGCTCGATCCGCTCCTGGTAGGCCGACAGGCGGAAGAACCAGTTGCGCTCGGTCAGCCACTGGAGGGGCACGTCGGGGTGGTTGGGGCAGATCGTGCCGCGCGCCGTCTCGAGCACCTCCGAGGCGCTCCGGAAGCCCTCGTTCGGGCAATACCAGCCCTCGTACGTGCCCGGGTAGATGTCGCCGTTGGCGTACGCCCGGCGGACCATCTCCTGGGCCGAGCGAAAGTGGTCCGGATCGGTCGTCCGGATGAACCGGTCGGGGCTGATCGACAGGAGGTCCTCTGACGCCCGGAAGAGCTCCACCTTCTGGTCGACGAACGCGCGCGGGGTCAGCCCTTCCTCGGCCGAGCGCTGGGCGATGTTGACCGAGTGCTCATCGGTGCCGGTCTGGAAGCGGGTCTCATCGCCCAGCATCCGATGCCAGCGCGCGATCACGTCGGCCCCGATCACCTCGTACAGGGTATGGAGACCGGGCTGATTGTTGGCGTAGGCGATCGCCGTCGTTACGTAGAACCGCTGTCTGCTCTCGACCATCGAGGCAGAGTAGCGCATGAGGGCGCCCCGGCTGGCGCGATCGCCGGCCGCCCCGGGTTCAGCCGGGCGGCCCGCCCTCGGAGGCGGCCGGCAGGAGGTCCTCGCGGACCGGTGAGAAGACCTCGATCGCGATCGCGTCCTCGAGGATCGTGGCGCCGTGCGGGGTGTTCCCGGGGATCGACCAGCTGTCGCCCGGGGCGACCTCATGGGCTTGCTCGCCGATCCGGAGCCGGATCCGGCCGCGCACGAGGTAGCCGGTCTGTTCGTGCGGGTGGACGTGGGTCGGCAGCTCGTGGCCCGCGGCCAGCCGGAACTCGGCCATCAACGTCGCCTGGCCGTGGACGAGCGTCCGCAGCTCGATCCCCGGCGCCACGCTGCGGTAGCCCTCGGTTGACGAACGGCTGAACACGTGCCTGCGCCCGCTCGGCCTGGTTCCCGATCCGCCGGAGTGACCGTCGCTCAGATGCCCTTGGCGGCGTCCGTGGCGGAGTCGATCGCTTCGTGAGCGGCTTCCGTGGCCGAGTCGGCGGCGTCGGCCAGGCCTCCTTCGGCGTCGCCCACGGCCGCTTCGACATCGTCACTCTTGGAACCGTCCGATCGGCGCAGGTCGGCGGCGATGCTGCGGCTCTTGACCGCCACCTTGCCGCCGATGTCGGCGGTGACGTCGGCGACCTTGTGGGCCACCGGTCCAGCGGCATCGCCGGCCTTGGCCACCAGGTCTGAGGCCTTGGCCGCAGCAACCTTGGCGGCCGGGGTGGCCTTGGCCACGACCTGGCCGACCTTGTCCCCAACCTGGCTGGCCACGGCCGACACCTTGCCGCTCATGTCTCGGCCGCTCGACTCGGCCTGGTCCGCATCTTCGGCGTGCGAATCGTTCGATGACTCGGAGTTTTGGGAATCATTCATCGGGAGCACCTCCAGCTGCGAATCATGCACCGGATCAGGGCGGAGCGGAAGGCCCTCCAGGCGAGGGCCGGTCAGCGGTGATGCCACACCACCGAAAACGTCGTGCCGTCCTTGCTGAGCGTGCCTGCCCGGGCCTTGACCAGGCCCGATTTCGACTCGAGGTCGAGCCTGACCCGGGTCCAGCGGCCATCGGCGATCGGGCCGGTCCGCCCTGCCAGGACCGCCATCGCCTGGCTGAACGAGACCGGCGAGAAGCGCAACAGGGCCGCGACCTGGCAGCTCGTGGGACAGCCCACGGTCGGTGCCTCCACGATCCATTCGGCCGTCAGCCGGCGCGAGTTGGGCGACCGCTCGAGGGTGTCCGCAACCTCGCCGGAGGTCAGATCCTCGATGACCAGGTGGTAGGACCGCCCAACGAATTCGATCGAGGCCTGGATCCGATCGCCGGCCGACAGGTCCAGGTCGAGCTCGCGTTCGAACCGGTCGCGCGGCAGGATCTCGAACCAGGCGAAGGTCCTGGGCTGGCCATCGAAGCAGTCCGAGTTCGTGCCGATCTGCTCCAGGGTTGCCCGGCTCGGCCCTTCCTCGCCGTCGAAGCCGACCCAGATCGAGAGCGAGGCGCTGCCGGCGGTCGGGCAGGTCAGCCGGGGCAGGGTCCAGCTGCCCTCGATGCAGCTGAAGGCCTTGCTCGAGCGGCCCACGTAGCCCGACCAGTTGGTGGTGGCCACGTGGAGGGTGGTCTGAGCGGCCGAGGCCGGGTTCGTTGCCGCCGTCGGCGGGCAGCCGGCATGCAGGCCCGCCGGGGCGACTGAGGGCGAGGCCGACGGCGACGGCGATTGGGTCGGCGCCGGAGTCGGGGGGCTCGAAGCCCGGCCGGCCAACGGGCTCGGGCTCGGGCTCGGGCTGGGGCTGGGGCTGGGCGAGGGTGTTGGCGAGGGTCCGCCGATCGGGCCGGCGCTCGTTTGCGCCGTGGGCGCCGGACCGGGCAGGCAGGCGGCCACGCACAGCGACAGGCCGGCGAGCACGGCGGCAATCCTGCCGACGCGGCCAAGCCGGTGTCGCCCCCCGGCCGGGCTAATGCCGGAAATGGCGCACACCCGTGAGCATCATCGCGGCGCCTGCGCCGTCCGCCGCGGCCACGACCTCCGGGTCGCGGATCGATCCACCGGGCTGGACGAAGGCCCGGACCCCGGCCGCGAGGCAGACCTCGACGCCATCGGCAAACGGGAAGTAGGCGTCCGAGGCGCAGGCCGCGCCATCGGTCGAGCCAGGGCCGGCGATCGCCTGGGCCTTGGCCACGGCCTGCCGGGCGGCGTCCACCCGGCTGGTCTGGCCCGAGCCGAGCCCGATCAGGCGGCGCTCCCGGACCAGGACGATCGCGTTGCTCGTGGCACCCCGGACGAGGCGCCAGGCCAGGTCCAGGTCGGCGAGCTCGGCGGCCGTCGGACCGCGGAGGGTTGCCTGGCTCCAGCCGGCCGGGTCATCGGCCAGGAGGTCCGGGCTGGTCACGAGGACGGCCCCGCCAGCGGTCCGGATCGAGCCCAACGGATCGACGGTCAGGGATCCTGCCGGCGCTCCCGCGCCGAGCTCCGGATCGATGACCAGGCGCAGGTTCGGCCGGCGGGCCAGGATCTCGAGGGCGCCGGGCTCGAAGGCCGGGGCGACGACGAGCTCCAGGAAGATCGTGCTGAGGGCCTCGGCCAGGGCCGGATCGACCGGCCCGGTCAGGGCCACGACCCCACCGAAGGCCGAGACGGGATCGCCGGCGAGGGCCGCCTGCCACGCCTCGAGAAGCGTTGGACGCTCGGCCGCGCCGCACGGATTGGTGTGCTTGACGATGACGCAGGCGGGACCCCGCAGGCTCCGGCCCAGAGCGGCCACGGCCGACGCATCGAGGATGTTGTTGTAGCTCAGGGCTTTGCCTTGGAGCGGAGCGAGGCCCGTCCCGAAGGGACCCGCCGCGAGGCTCGCTCCGGGCACCCGGTAGCGAGCAGCGGGCTGGTGCGGGTTCTCGCCGTAACGCAGGGTCTCGACCTTCTCCAGGCCGATCGTGAGCGTCTCGGGGAAGGGATCCACGGCCCCGGACAGGCCGGGCTCATCGGGCAAGGCAATCCCGGCGGCGGCCATCCGGCCGGGCAACGTCGCCGCGATCCGGGCGTCGTAGGCCGCCGTGTGCCGGAAGGCCTCGACGGCCAGGGCGGCCCGCAGGCTGCCGTCCAGGCCACCCTCGGCGGACAGGCCGGCGAGGACCGCCTCATAACGGTCGGGCGAGGTGACAATGGCGACCGAGGCATGGTTCTTGGCCGCCGCCCAAATCAGCGTCGGGCCGCCGATGTCGATTTCCTCGACCAGCTCGTCGAAGACGATGCCCGGTCGTTCCGCCGCGGCGCCAAAGGGATACAGGTTGACCACCACGAGCTCGAACGGGGCAATTCCAGCCGCGACGAGCTGGCGGCGATGGTCCAGCCGGCGCCGGTCGGCCAGGATCCCCGCATAAATCCCTGGATGGAGCGTCTTGACCCGGCCGTCGAGCATCTCCGGAAAACCCGTCAGGGCGGCGACGTCGGTCACCGGCAGTCCAGCGGCCCGGAGCACTTCGGCCGTGCCACCGGTCGAGACGAGCTCGAAGCCGAGCGCGACCAGCCCCCGCGCGAGGGCCGCCAACCCGTCCTTGTCGGAGACCGACAGGAGGGCCCGCCGGGGGGTGGGCAGGTCCGCCTCGGCCCGGGCCACGTCCACCGTGACCCGGCCATGATGGACCGTCACCGCATCGGCCAGGAGCAGCCCGACCGCCCGAGGGAGCAGCCGATGCTCGACGGCCTGGATCCGGGCCCTGAGGGCCGCGGCGTCATCGTCCGGTTCGATCCGGACCGCCTCCTGGAGCAGGATCGGTCCCCCGTCCAGGGTCGCATCGACCAGGTGGACGGTCACCCCGCTGATGGCCGACCCGTGGGCGAGCGCCAGCCCGACCGCGTCGGCCCCGGGGAAGGCCGGGGCAAGGGCCGGGTGGGTGTTCACGATCCGCTCGGGAAAGGCAGCCAGGACGGCCGGCCCGAGGATCCGCATGAAGCCGGCCAGGACGACGACATCGGGCTCGACGGCGGCCAGGGTCTCGGCCAGGATGGCATCCCAGGCCGCCCGGCCGATCCGGTCGGACAGGACGGGGCTGGGAATCAGGGCCGTCTCGATGCCTTGTTCGGCGGCCCATTCCAGGGCCGGGCAGGGCTGGTCGGCGAAGACGAGCACGATCGAGCCGGCCAGCTCGCCTCGCGCCACGGCCCCGGCCACCGCCCGCAGGTTCGAGCCGGCGCCGGACACGCCGACGGCGATCCGCCCGGTCATCCCGCGGGAGAGGCCGAGGCGGCGACCGCGGGTTCCAGAGTGGCCTCGACGTAGCGCGGCGCACCGGGCCCGGCCAGCCCGATCACATCGCCCACGATCCAGGCCTGATCGAGGCCGCGGCCAGGACGGCCAGAGCGGCCGCGGCCGCTTCCGGGGCGACGACGACGACCATGCCCAGGCCCCCGTTGAAGGTCGCCCGCAGCTCGTCATCCTCGAGCCCGCCCAGCGCCCCGAACAGGCGCATCACCGAGGGCATCGGCCAACGCTCCGGGATCCAGCCGGACGCCCAGGTCGGGCGGCAGCGGCCGGGCGGCATTGCCGGGCAGCCCGCCGCCGGTGATGTGGGCCACCCCGTGCAGGTCATGGCCGGCCAATTCGAGCGCGGCCCGCAGGTCGAGGATGATTCCGGCATAGATCCGGGTCGGGGTCAGGAGGACCTCGCCCAGGGTCATCAGGACCTCGCCCGGGGCGGCTGCCAGGAGCTCGGCCGTGGCCGGCTCGCCGAGGCTCCGCCGGAGGCGCTCCTGGTATGGATCGGCCAGGTCGAGATCGTGCTCGGCGAGGAGCGCCCGGACCAGGGAGTAGCCGTTGGCGTGCAGTCCGCTCGAGGCCAGACCGATGAGCAGGTCGCCCTCGCGGGCGGCCGAGCCATCGATCAGCCGGTCCCGCTCGACGATCCCGGTGCACGACCCGGCCAGGTCGAACGCCCCGGGGTCCATCAGCCCCGGGTGCTCGGCCGTCTCACCGCCGACCAGGGCGCAGCGCGCCTCGAGGCAGCCGGCCGCGATCGAGCCGACGAGCTCCGCCACGCTGGCCGGGTCCAGCCGGCCGACCGCCACGTAGTCGAGGAAGAAGAGCGGCGCGGCCCCGCTGCACACGACATCATCGGCGCACATCGCGACCAGGTCGCGCCCGATCGTGTCGAACCGGCCGAGCTCCGTCGCGATCGCCGTCTTCGTGCCCACCCCGTCGGTCGAGCTGACCAGGAGCGGGGCCCGGTATCCGGCCGGCAGGGCGACGGCACCGGCGAAGCCGCCCAGCCCACCGAGGACGTGCGGGCCGTGAGTCGATTCGACGGCGGCGCGCATCAGCTCGACGGCCCGCTCGCCCGCTCCGACATCGACCCCGGCCCGGGTGTATGCGCCGCGCGGCCCCGCTTCCTTGGCCATGAACCGAGCGCTCAGCCGTGGACGACCGGCAGGACGAGCCCGCCGGTTGCCTCGAGGGGGTCCTCCTCGAGCACGAACTTGCGGCTGGCCGCGTCGTACGGCACGGGCTCGGGATAGCGCCCGTCGAAGCAGGCAAAGCAGAACTGCTCATAGGGCAGCTCGAGGGCGGCCAGCACGCCGGGGATCGACAGGTAGCCGAGCGAGTCGGCGCCCACGAAGCTCCGGATCTCCTCGAGCGAATGGGTCGCCGCGATCAGCTCGGTCTCGATCTGGGTGTCGATCCCGTAGAAGCACGGATGGAAGATCGGCGGCGCGCTGATCCGGAGGTGGATCTCGGTGGCGCCCGCCTTGCGCAGCAGGCTGACGATCTGCTTGGTGGTCGTGCCCCGCACGATCGAGTCGTCGACCACCGTGAGGCGCCGGCCGCGGACGACTTCACGGAGCGGGTTGAGCTTGATCGTGACGCCCCGCTGGCGCATCGTCTGGGACGGCTGGATGAACGTCCGGCCCGAGTAGCGGTTGCGGACGAGCCCCTCCCGGTAGGGAATCCCGGACGCCTCGGCATAGCCGGCCGCGGCCGGTGCACCAGTGTCGGGCACGGGCATGACCATGTCCGTCTCGACCGGGTGCTCCTGGGCCAGCTGCATCCCCATCTTGCGCCGGACCTCGTACAGGTTGCGGCCCTCCATGTACGAGTCCGGGCGGGCGAAGTAGATCAGCTCGAAGACGCACAGCGCCGGCTGCGGCGTCGCATAGCGCACCGACCGGGGCGCGTGGCCCTGCTCCAGGATGACGATCTCGCCCGGCTCCACGTCGCGCACGAACTCGGCGCCCGACGATGTCCAGGGCGGCCGTCTCCGAGGCGAGCACCCAGCCGACCCGCTCGTCATCGCCCCACAGGCCCGGGCCCGGGCCCTCGGCCGGATCGGCCAGTGGCAGGCGGCCCAGGACGAGCGGCCGGAAGCCGTGCGGGTCGCGCACGCCGATGACCTGGCGCTCGTCGAGGATCACCAGGCTGAACGCGCCCCGGACCCGGGGCAGGACCCGGAGCAGGGCCTCGACGGTGTCGGCGGCCGGCTCGTCGGCGATGAGCGCCGTCAGCAGCTCGGTGTCGGTCGAGGCCGACAGGCGCGCCCGGCCGCCCCGGAGCTGGTCGAGCAGCTCACGGGTGTTGACCAGGTTGCCGTTGTGGCCCAGCGAGATCGCCCGGCGCGGGCCCAGCCGGAGCGTCGGCTGGGAGTTCTCCCAGATCGTCGAGCCGGTCGTGGAGTAGCGGCAGTGGGCGATGGCCAGCTGGCCGCGCAGGCTGGGCAGGCGGCGCTCGTCGAGGACCGAGCTGATCATCCCGAGGTCCTTGTAGACCATCAGCTGCTCGCCGTCGCTGACCGCCACCCCGGCCGACTCCTGGCCGCGATGCTGGAGCGCGAACAGGCCCAGGGCGGCAACCGCGGCGGCCTGGGTCTCGGAACCGGCCGGCACGACCGCCCCGAACACGCCGCACATGTCAGTCCTCCCCCAGGGCGCGGGCCAGGCCGTGGTCCCAGGCATGAGCCAGGTCGGCGACCGCGACGTCGAGGGCGTCGGCGACCTGCGGTCCGCGTTCCTCGGCATCGCCGATCGCGCCCCGTCCGCCCAGCTCGATGACCAGCCGGTCGCCGCCGACGGCCCCGATCTGGGCGGCCGCGAGGCCGTGCTGGCGGGCGACCAGCAGGAGGGCCGGCACGTGCCGGGCGATGGCCGTGAGGACCAGCCGCGAGGGGCTCTCGCCGAACAGCTCAACCGCCGGCGTGCTGCTGATCAGGAGGCGCACCCGCGCCCCGCGCCCGCCCCAGATCGCGCCTTCGGCCAGGGCCACGGCCAGTCCGCCGGCGGACACGTCCTGGGCCGAGCGAACGAGCCCGCGCTCGATGGCGGCCCGCACGAACCGCTGGACGGCGGCCTCGCTGGCCAGGTCCAGGCTGGGCGGGCCATCCTCCGGCGCGACCCCGGCGAGGGCCGCGTAGGCGCTCCCGGCAAGGCCCGGCGTGGACTCGCCGACGAGCACGATCGCATCGTCATCGGCCACGAACTCCGGGCCGACCAGCCGGTCGACGTCATCGAGCAGGCCAACGACCCCGATCTCCGGCGTCGGGGCGATCGGGCCGGCCGGCAATTCGTTGTAGAGCGAGACGTTGCCGCCGGTGACCGGCAGGTCCAGCGCCCGGCAGGCGTCGGCCAGGCCACGGACCGCCTTCCTGGAGCTGCCAGAACGCCTCCGGCCGGGTCGGGTCGCCGTAGTTCAGGCAGTTCGTCACGCCCAGCGGCCGGGCGCCGGTGATCGACACGTTCCGGGTCGCCTCGGCCACGCTCATCGCCGCGCCCAGCCAGGGGTCGAGCGCACCCACGGCCTGATTGCCGTCGGTCGTGGCCACCAGGGCCTTCTTCGAGTCCTTGAGGCGCAGGACGGCCGCACCGTGGCCCGGCCCGACCACGGTGTTGACCTGGACGGTGCGAGTCGTACTGCTCGAAGACGAAGCGCCGGCTGGCCAGGTTGGGGCTGCCGATCAGGCCGAGCAGGACCGCGCCCGGGTCCATCCCCCGCTCCGGCAGCAGGTCGTTGGGTTCGAGCGGCACGCCCGGCGCGGGGGCCGCCCGGCGATGGGCCGGCGGGGTGGCCAGCCGGTCGTGGACGATCGCGTTCGAGGTCAGGGCGGCCGCCGGGATGCGGGCCAGCTCCCGGGCGGCCGGGTTGGGCCGGCCGGCCGGGTCGAGGCCACCGGTCACGATCGCGATGTCGCCGTCGGCGGTCACCCGGCCGATCGTCGCCGCGGGCAGGTTCCAGCGGGCACACACGGCCCGGACCGCGGCCTCCTGCTCGGGCCGGACAATGGCCAGCATCCGCTCCTGGGATTCGCTGATCATCACCTCGAAGGGAGCCATGCCCGGCTCGCGGGTTGGGATCGCATCGAGGTCGATCAGGATCCCGGTTCCGGCCCGGTCGGCCGTCTCGGACGTGGCGCAGCTGATCCCGCCGGCACCCAGGTCCTGGAGGCCTTCGACCAGGCCGGCCTCGATCAGCTCGAGCGAGGCCTCGATCAGGAGCTTCTCGGCAAACGGATCGCCCACCTGGACGGTCGGTCGCTTGGATGGATCGTCGTCTCCAAACGTGGCGCTGGCCAGGACCGACGCCCCGCCGATCCCGTCCCGGCCGGTGGTCGATCCGAACAGGATCGCCAGGTTGCCCGGGCCGGGCGCCTGGGCCAGGGTCAGGCGACCGGCGGGCAGGAGCCCGATGGCCATCACGTTGACCAGCGGATTGCCGCCGTAGGACGGGTCGAAGACGAGCTCGCCGCCCACGGTCGGCACGCCGACGCAGTTGCCGTAGCCACCCACGCCGGCAACCACCCCGCGCAGGAGGTGGCGGGTCCGAGCGTCGGCCGGGTCGCCGAAGCGCAGCGCGTCCAGCACGGCGATCGGCCGGGCGCCCATCGTGAAGATGTCGCGCAGGATCCCGCCCACGCCGGTCGCGGCGCCCTGGTACGGCTCGACGGCCGACGGGTGGTTGTGCGACTCGATCTTGAAGGCGACGGCCTGGCCGTCACCCAGGGCAACGACCCCGGCGTTCTCGCCCGGGCCGGCAACCACGTCGGCGCCGCCGGTGGGCAGGGTGCGCAGGAGGGGCCGGGAGCTCTTGTACGAGCAGTGCTCGCTCCACATCACGCTGAAGATCGCCAGCTCCAGGTCGTTCGGGGGCCGGTCCAGGCGGGCTTCGATCGCGACCAGCTCGAGGTCGGTCAGGCCCAGCCGGAGATGGAGGGGCACCTGCTCGGCAGCCGGCACGGCCAGGGTCATCCGGCGCTGCCGATCAGGACCGGCCCGCCGCTGGCGGCTCGCTCGGCAGCCGAATCGACCAGGGAGCGCAGGATCGCCAGGCCGTCGGCGCTGCCCAGGAGCGCCTCGGCGCCGCGCTCGGGGTGGGGCATCAGGCCGGCCACGTTGCCGGCCCGGTTGAGCACGCCCGCGATCGCCCGGAGCGAGCCGTTGGGATTGGCCCGGCTGTCACCGTCGGCCGCCCGGTCCCCGTCGGGGCCGGCGTAGCGGAAGAGGACCTGGCCGTCGCGTTCGAGCTCGTCGAGCGTCGCCTCGTCGGCGTAGTAGCAGCCTTCACCGTGGGCGATCGGCATGCGCAGCGGGCGATGGTCGGCCAGGGCCAGGGTGAAGGGCGTGTCGAGCCGCTCGGGCCGGACCAGCACATCACGGCCGAGGAAGCGCAGGTCGCGGTTGCGCAAGAGGGCGCCCGGCACGAGGCCGGACTCGGCCAGGACCTGGAAGCCGTTGCAGATCCCGAGGACGAGCCCGCCCTCCGCCGCGAACGCGGCCACGGCCCGCATGACCGGGCTGAACCGGGCGATCACGCCGGCCCGGAGGTAGTCGCCGTAGGCAAAGCCGCCGGGCAGGATCACCGCGGCCACTCCGTCCAGGGTCGCCGACTCGTGCCACAGCCGGACCGGCTCGGCGCCGGCCAGGCCGAGCCCGTGGAGGGCGTCCTCGTCGCCGTTCGAGCCGGGGAAGATCACGACGCCGACCCGGATCATCGGCCGGCCTCGCCGGTCGCGCTCGAGGCGCCGGCCAGCGGCTCGACCTGGAACGCCTCGATCAGGGGGTTGCTGAGCAGCTCGCCGGCCAGGCGCTCGACGATCGAGCGGGCGGCGTCCTGGTCGGCCGCTTCGACGGTCAGCTCGACCCGCCGGCCAACCCGCACCCCGGTCACGCCGGCCAGGCCCAGGTGACCCAGGCTCTGCTCGACGGCCCGGCCCTGGGGATCGAGGATGCCCGCCTTGGGCGTGACATTGACGGCATAGCGAAACGAAGGGCTCATCGGGCGATCACGTCCTCATCAAGGTAGCGCTGGAAGGACGCCCCGGTGATCCGCTCGAAGGCTGCGACGTAGCGCTTGCGCGTGCCGGCCACGATGTCCTCGGGCAGCTCTGGTCCGGGGGACGTCTTGTTCCAGGGCTGCCTCTCGAGATAGTCGCGCACGAACTGCTTGTCGTAGCTGGCCTGGGCTCGGCCTGGCTGATAGTCGTGGGCATCCCAGAAGCGTGACGAGTCGGGCGTGAGGACCTCGTCGATCAGGAGCAGCTCGCCCGCTGCCGACAGACCGAACTCGAACTTCGTGTCGGCCAGGAGGATTCCGGCCCGGGCCACGATGGCGGCGCCATAGCCGTACAGGGCCAGGGCGATCGAGCGGACCCGTTCGGCCAGCGCGCCGGCCATCTCGAGGTCGTCGGCGATCGGCACGAGCCGGTCGATCATCTCGTCGAACGAGATGTTCTCATCGTGGGTGCCCAGCTCGGCCTTCGTCGACGGGGTGAAGATCGGGGCGGGCAACCGGTCGCTGTGGCGCAGGCCGTCGGGCAGGTCGATCCCGGACACGGCGCCGGTTCGCCGGTAGTCCTTCCAGCCGGATCCGGCCAGGTAGCCCCGCACGATCACCTCGATCGGCAGGACCCGCGCCCGGCGGCAGATCATGATCCGACCGGCCAGTTCAGCGGCTGCCGTGCCGGGCGGCAGGTCGGACGGAGCCGTCGAGCGCAGGTGGTTGGGCACGATCCCGGCCGTCTCGCCGAACCAGAACCGGGAGAGCCCGGTGAGCACCCGGCCCTTGTCCGGGATGGCGGTGGGTAGGACGACATCGAACGCCGACAACCGGTCCGAGGCGACGAGCAGGAGCGTGTCGGCATCGATGTCGTACAGGTCGCGGACCTTGCCCGAACGCAGGAACGACTCAGCGAGAGGCATCGACGACCTCCGCGGCAGGCTCGGGCGGCAGCGCTCCGGACGGGGCGCCGCCGCGGGCCGCCAGCTCGAGCTCGAGCCGATCGAGCCGGGCGATCCCGACCGAGGCATGGACCAGGAAGGTGGCATCGTCGAAGCAGGCGTCGAGCCGGGCCAGGCTGAGGCGGGCGGCCACGGCTGAGTCGTTGGCCAGCAGGTCGCGCAGCGGCCGGCGCTCGTCGGCCGCCCGCAGGGCAGCCGCCTGGACGATGGCGTAGGCATCCTCGCGGCTCAGGCCGCCATCCTCGACCAGGGCGACGAGCACCCGGCTGCTGGCATGGAGACCCAGGCCACGCTCGATGTTCTCGCGCATCCGTTCCGGCCGGACGATCAGCCCGCCGACCAGGCCGGTGATCTTGACCAGCATGTAGTCGAGCAGGATCGTGGCGTCGGGCAGCAGGACTCGCTCGGCGCTCGAATGGCTGATGTCCCGCTCGTGCCACAAGGGCTGGTTCTCGAGGGCGGCACCGGCGTAGCCGCGCAGCAGCCGGGCAAGGCCGGCGATCCGCTCGGCCAGGATCGGATTGCGCTTGTGGGGCATGGCCGAGCTGCCCTTCTGACCGGCCCGGAACGGTTCCTGGAGCTCGCCGATCTCGGAATGCTGGAGGTTGCGGACCTCGGTCGCGAAGCGCTCCAGGGAACCGCCGGTGATCGCGATCGCCCCGATCAGGGCGGCGTGCCGGTCGCGCTGGACGATCTGGGTGCTGACCGGATCGACATGCAGGCCGAGCGCCGCCAGGACCTCGGCCTCGAGCTCGGGGTCGAGGTGGCTGTAGGTCCCCACCGGGCCGCTGATCTTGCCCGTGCCGATCTCGTCCACCGCCGCGGCCAGCCGCTGACGGTCCCGGGCGATCTCGAAGGCCCAGCCGGCGATCTTGAGGCCCAGGGTGGTCGGCTCGGCATGGACCGAGTGGGTCCGGCCCATCATCACCGTGCTGGCCTCACCCCGGGCCCGGGCGACGAGGGCCACGATGAGCCGGTCCAGATCGAGCAGGAGGCGCTCACCGGCCGAGCGGAGCTGCAGGGCCAGGGCCGTGTCAACCACGTCGCTGCTGGTCAGTCCGAGGTGCAGGTAGCGGCCCTCGGGCCCGACCGTCTCGGCGACCTGGCTGACGAAGGCGATCACGTCGTGGTCGGTCTGCTGCTCGATCTCGGCGATCCGCCCGACGTCGACCCGGGCCCGGGCCTCGATCGCGGCCAGGGCGGCAGCGGGGATCAGGCCGCGGGCCGCCTGGGCCCGGGCGACCGCCAGCTCGACCCGGAGCATGCCCTCGAAGCGGGCCGCCTCGGACCAGATCGCGCCCATCTCGGCCAGGGTGTAGCGCCGGATCACGCCGGGGCTCCGACGGGCTGCGCGGCGGGCCGGGCGGACCCGGCCGGCGGCTGCGCACCGATGTCGTGCCGGCGCTGCCGGCCCTCGAAGGTGATCCGGTCGGCGAGCAGCTCAGCCTGGGCGCGCGCGGCGGCCAGGTCGGCTCCCCGGCCGACGACCGTCAGGACCCGGCCGCCACTCGTCAGGTAGCGACCGTCAGGGGCCAGCCGGGTGCTCGAGTGGAAGATGAGCTCCGCGGACCGCCCAGGGTCGTGGTCCGGGTCGAGTCCGTCGATCGGATCGCCGGGCCGCGGGCGCTCGGGATAGCCGGCACTGGCCAGGACGATCCCGACCGCCGCTCCCGGCCGGACCGGCAGCCGGCTGGAGACCTCGGCGGTCAATCCGAGCTCGGCGGCGGCCGCCGACAGCTCGCGTCGGGCGGCGGCCCGCAGGAGCGGTCCGAGGGGCGTGGCCAGGCGGGGCAGCATCACCTGGGTCTCCGGATCGCCGAAGCGGGCGTTGCACTCGAGCAGGACGGGCCCGGTCTCGGTCAGGATCAGGCCGGCGAACAGGGCACCCCGGAACGGGCTGCCACGCCGGGCCAGCTCGGCCAGAATCGGCCGATGGACCGTGGCGATGACCTCGTCGACCAGCGCGTCGGACAGGTCCGGCAGGGGGCTGTAGGCGCCCATGCCCCCGGTGTTCGGACCGCGGTCGCCGTCGCCCAGGCGCTTGTGATCCCGGGCTGCCGGCAGCGCCAGTGCGTCTCGCCCATCGCACAGGGCGATCACGCTCGCCTCGAGCCCGAACAGGCGCTCCTCGAGGACGACCAGCGGAGCCTCGCCGCCATCGGCCAGGTCGAAGATGGCCTGCAGGTCGGCCTCGGCCTCGGCCAGCGTGGCGCACAGGGTGACGCCCTTGCCGGCCGCCAGCCCATCGGCCTTCACGACCAGTTCCCCGCCCTGGCCGGCCAGCTCGGCCGCGAAGGCGCGGGCCTCCTCGAGCTGTCCGCCGCTGAACGATCGCGAGCGGGCCATGGGTACGCCGGCGGCGGCCGCGACGTCGTGGCAGAACGACTTGCTCGTCTCGATCCGGGCGGCTTCCCGGGTCGGCCCGAAGACGGCGATCCCGGCCGCCGCACAGGCATCCGCAACGCCCGCCGCAAGGGGCGCCTCCGGGCCCACGACCACCAGCTCGACCGCGGCCGCCCGGGCCGCCTCGACGACCTCGGCCGGCTCGAGCGGGTCCACTCCCGGCAGGCAGGTCACCCGCGGCTCGCGGCCGATGGCGGCGCTGCCCGGAGCGACGAAGACCTGGTTGACGCCCGGCTCGGCGGCCAGCTTCCAGGCCAGGGCATGCTCGCGGCCGCCACTCCCGACGATCAGGATCCGGGTCGGCATGAGCAGGTGGCTCACGCCGGGCCGCCCAGTGTCGGGGCGGGCGCCAGGGCCGCCCGCCGGCGCATCGGCCGGAAGGCGCGCTCGATCGTCTGGGTGCGCTCGGGCCCCACCGAGACGAGGACGATCGGGACCCCGGCAGCCAGCTCCAGGGCGCTGACGTAGCGTCGCGCGTTCTCGGGCAGCTCGGCCAGGGTGCGTGCCTGGTGGATCGGCTCGCTCCAGCCCGGGAAGCGCTCGTAGACCGGGATGGCGCCGGCCAGCTGCTCGGCGCTCGACGGCCAGACCTCGACCCGCCGGCCGTTGATCTCGTAGGCCACGCACAGGCAGATCTCGTCCAGGCCGGACAGGATGTCGAGCTTGTTGAGCATGATCGAGCTGACGCTGTTGACCGCGACCGCGAAGCGCAGCGGAACCGCGTCGAACCAGCCGACCCGGCGAGGCCGCCCGGTCGTCGTGCCGACCTCATGGCCCCGGTCGGCAATGCCGGCCCCGATCTCGTCGGTCAGCTCGGTCGGATACGGCCCGGACCCAACCCGGGTCGAGTAGGCCTTCATGACCCCGATGACCTCGTCCACCTGGAGCGGGCCGATCCCGCCCCCGGTGCAGGCGCCGCCGGCGATGGGATTCGAGGAGGTCACGTAGGGATAGCTGCCGTGATCCAGGTCGAGGAGCGTGCCCTGGGCACCCTCGAGGAGGACGTGATCGCCGCGGGCCAGGGCCTCCTGGACGAGCCAGACCGTGTCGGCCAGGTGGGGCCGCAGGCGCTCGCCCCAGGCCATCGCCTGGGCGACGAGGGGCTCGAGCTCGAATTGGGCGTCGCCCGGCAGGCGGGCCAGCAGGGCGTTCTTGTCGGGCAGGACCCGGGCCAGCCGGGCCCGGAAGGAGGCCTCGTCGACAAGATCCTCGACACGCAGGCCGACCCGCAGGGCGCGGTCGGCGTAGGCCGGGCCGATCCCGCGGTGGGTGGTTCCCACGGCCTCCCCTCCGAGGCGCGCCTCCATCCCGCCGTCGATCGCGATGTGATACGGCAGGATCAGGTGGGCGTTGCGGCTGACCCGGACCTTGGACACATCGATGCCCCGCTCGGCCAGCATGTCCAGCTCACCGATCAGGGTGGCCGGGTTGACCACCACGCCGGGCCCGATCACGCAGCTGATGTGGGGATAGAGCACGCCCGACGGGACGAGATGGAGCTTGAACACCTCGTTGCCCAGGACCACCGTGTGGCCGGCGTTGTCACCGCCCTGGTAGCGCACGGCCAGGGCGACCTGCTCGGCCAGGAAGTCGGTCGTCTTGCCCTTGCCCTCGTCGCCCCATTGCAGCCCGACGATCACGGTGGCCGGCATCAGGCTGGTCCGTTCGTGGCGGCCGGCCGAGCGGTCGGCGCATGAAAAAGCCCCGGGGCCGACCGGCCCGGGACCTGGATAGACTGAGCCCTTCGTCGAGTCGCCCGGCGTTCGGCGACCCCCTGGTCGAAGGTGCGCGCTCGGCTCACGGGACGAACACTGCGCCTTCCTCGAGCAATGGGCGTTCTCCGTTGTGGGCCTGGCACCCGCGGTTTCGAGGACCGGCCGAGTATACCCCGGCCCGGCTGCCGCGGTTCGCGTCCTTGACCCGTGAGTCTCGCGGCGCCGGGAGGTGTTCTCAGAACAACAAACCGGCCAATTCGGGCCGGTTCGGGCCGGTTCGTGGCTCTCGGGCGCTCGCACATGACGGGAGCCCTCGAGACTTGTCCCGAGCCAAGCTCGCGCCGGGACGAAAGCGGCCTTCGAAGCACCTGAGCAGCGCTCCCCGAGCGTCGAAGTGGTCAATTTGCTGTTCTGAGTGCACAACCTGGACCGGGCCAAATGCACCCTGGAACGGGCTAGGCCTGCTCGAGCAGCTCGCTGATCGGGGCGATCCGGACGAGGCCTTCGACACTGCGGGCGAGCTCCAGGTCGAGGGTCACGAAGGCGTCGGCCTGGAGCTGGGTGAGGGCGAGGTACTCGGCGTTGTAGGTCGAGGCCCAGCCCAGCTCACCGGCCAGGTCCCAGGCTCGCCGCCGGAGGACCCCATCGCCCAGCAGCCGGATCGGCATCGCATTGATCCGGGCAAGCTGATCGCGCGCGGCCGCCGCCGGGACCTCGCCGTGCTGGACGGCCTCGTGGAGGAGCGACAGGACCTGGGATCGGAGGAGCGTCGGGGCGAGGAGCTTGTGGCTGACCGGGAGGTCGATCCTGGCGCTGGCCAGGTGGATCGCGACTCCGGCATCAATGACGAACCTGGTCATCGCTGGCTCGGCCTCGTCAGACGCGCCTCGAGCGCGGCGGCTAGAACGCCCGCTTCAGGATGAGCAGCAGCCCGATCACGACGACGAACGAGAGCCCGACCAGCTCCGCCGGCGGCAGCGCCGAGAGGGTGTGGACCGAGTTGGTCACGAATTGGCCGAGGGACGCGCCGACATCGACCGGAGCACCGCCGGCGGTCCGACCGCCTGCGACCTGTCCGGCGACTCCGCTGACGCCATTCCCATACTCAACCACGGAATCATCATCGCACGCGGGCACAAGCCCCGCGGCTCCCCGGCCACCGGACAAAGCTCGCGGCGGACGGCCCGCGTGAGCCGCCGGTGATCGCCGACGAACAGCCCGGTGAGCGCCGCGCGCTAGGTTGGCTGGGAACCCGCCGCAGATCAGGGTTCCGGGCGGCCTGCCGGCCCGACCCAGAAGGAGACGCGAACGTGAACAAGGTGTTTCTGACCGGACGCCTGACCCGCGACCCGGAGCTGCGCAGCCTGGCCAGCGGCAAGTCGGTCACCCAGTTCAGCCTGGCCACCAACGAGTACGCCGGCGGCAAGGAACGCTCCGAGTTCCACAGTGTCGTGACCTGGGACCGCCTGGCCGAGATCTGTGGCCAGTTCCTGGGCAAAGGCCAACAGGTCGCGATCGAGGGCCGGATCCAGACCCGTACCTGGGACGACGAGCGCGGTGCACGCCATTGGAAGACCGAGATCGTCGCCTCCAACGTCGAGATGCTGTCGGGCCGCAAGAAGAAGGACTACGAGGCGCAATCGGCAGCCGAGGCGCTCGAGGCCACCGCCGAGTCGGCCTCGGCCCTGGACGACGAGGCCGATCTCGGCCCGAGCGAAGGGTCACCAGCCGATCCGGTGCCTGTCGGAGCCGCCGCCTGAGCGCGCCTCTCCCCTCCTCCACGCAGGGCGGGCGTCCGTCCCCCGGCGCCCGTCCTGCGCCTCTCCAGCGAGGCGCCGACCCTACACTGGTCCGCCACCGCTCGATGAGCGGTCCCGCTTGGAGGCGTGATGAGGTTCACTCTCAAGTTCGAGCTCGCGGCAGCGGATGTGGCTCGAGCCACGGCTTGGTACTCGGAGGTGCTCGGACTCGAACCGGTCGACCAGGATGGCGAGCAGCGTGTCTATCGGGTCGATGGAACCGTGTTCGGCATCTACCCCTCCGAGAACGCCGGGTCAAACAAGGGCACCTCGGTGCGACTGGTTGTCGACGACTTCGAAGCGGCCCGTGCCGAATTGCTGGCCAAGGGAGTGGCCTTCGAGGACTACGACCTCGGCCCGGACTTCCGCACCGTCAACGGTGTGCTGACCTCGCCCGACGGTGAACGGACCTCCTGGTTCAAGGACTCGGAGGGGAACATCCTCGCACTGGGGTCCTCCCTCTAGGCGCGTCCTCGGCCAAATCAGCCGGGGCTCGCACCGTATAGCTTGCGCCGGCTGATGCCGGTCGACGTCGCCACCCGCCGGGCTGCATCACCGCGCGCGACGCCGACGCCAACGAGGCGCTCCACCTCGGCCCGGGCGGCCGCCTCCTCGTCGAGCGCGCTCTCCTCGGCGGGCAGGCTCCCCCGCCCCGCCCCAACGACCAGGGCGAATTCGCCCCGGGCCGGGATCGTGCCCGAACGGGCGGCCTCGGCCAGCTCGGCCAGGTTGCCCCGGCTGATCGTCTCGTGGAGCTTGGTCAGCTCGCGGCAGACCGCCGCCGGGCGATCTCCACCGCACGTCGCCGCCAGGTCCGCCAGGGTCGCCGCGACCCGGCCGGGCGCTTCGTACAGGACGGTGGCCCGCTCATCGGCCGCGATCCGGGCCAGCCGCTCCCGGCGCTCACGCCCGGAACGCGGCAGGAAGCCCTCGAACGACCAGCGCGGCCCGGCGATGCCGCTGGCCACGACCGCGGCCAGGACCGCCGACGCGCCCGGGACCGGGACGACGGTCCCGCCCTCGGCCGCCCAGGCCCGGACCAGGTCCTCGCCCGGATCGCTGACCCCGGGCGTGCCCGCGTCGGTGATCAGGGCCAGGTCCGCGCCCGTCCGCAGGTGCGCGAGGAGCTCCGGCAGCCGGCTCGCAGCGTTGCGGGCATGGAAGCTGACCAGGTGGGTGGTGATCGCGTGCGGGCCGAGCAGCCGGCGCGAATGGCGGGTGTCCTCGGCCGCGATCAAGGGCGCTGCGCGCAGGACGTCGAGGGCCCGGAACGACACGTCGGCCAGGTTGCCGATCGGCGTGGCGACGATGAACAACCGCCCGCCGACGCTGGCCACGCCCGATGCCTAGGTCCGGGCCGAGCCGGGCCGGCGCCGCGGGTAGAGGTAGTCGACGCCGGTCGTGCGCGGTCCGAGCTTGGCGATCGGGGGCACCTGGCGCTTGTACTCGGAGCCCGCGATCACTCGCATCGCCCACTGGATCCGCTCCGGGGCGAAGCCCTTGGCCTCGAGCTCCTCGGCCGACCGGCGCCGGTCGACCAGCCAGTACAGCAATCGGTCGAGCTCGGGGTAGGTGAAGCCGGCCTCGGTCTCGTCGGTCTGGCCCGGCCAGAGGTCGGCCGAGGGCGCCTTGCGGATGATCGCCTCGGGCACGCCCATCGCGGCGGCCAGCTGGCGGACCTGGCTCTTGTACAGGTCACCGATCGGATTGAAGGCGCTCGCGGCGTCCCCGAAGATCGTGGTGTAGCCGATCAGCGTTTCGGTCTTGTTGCCCGTCCCGACGACCAGTCCACCCCAGGTGACCGATCGGTCATAGAGCACGGTCATCCGGACCCGGGCCATGAAGTTGCCGCGCCGGAGCGAGCTCGCCCCGAGGCCCTCCGGGCCGGCGGCACCGGTCCGATCCGATTTGGCCTGGCCGGAGCCCCCGGGGCCAGGCCTGGCGAGGCCGAAATAGGCATCGACCATCGGGCTGATCTCGACGACCTCGCCGGCCACCCCGAGGTGGGCCAGGACGAGCTCGGCGTCGCCCCGCGAAGCGGCGGCCGAAGTTCGATACGGCAGCATCAGGCAGAGCAGCCGCTCGGGGCCGATCGCCTCGGCGAGGAGGTAGGCAACGAGGGCCGAGTCGATCCCGCCCGACAGCCCGACCAGGGCTCGCTCGAAGCCCGCCTGCCGGAGCTGGCCGCGGATGAACTCGGCGATGACCCGGCGGGCGACGTCGGTGTCGATCGCGAGCTCGGCCGGCAGGTCGAACAGGCCCGCCCCGGCGGGCACGGTCCGCACCCCAGGGCTCACCGGGCGGCCACGTCGAGGCCCGGTTCGGCCCCCGGCTCTGCGGTCGAGTCCGGGGCCTGGCCGGCCCGCTCGTCGATGATCCGGCCGAGCTCCCGGGCGGCCAGCTCCAGGCGCTCGTCGCGGAGCAGGGGCAGGGCGATCCGTTCCCGCCGAATGTCGGCCAGGTCGACGTCCACGAAGAACAGGCCCTCGTCGTACAGCGGCGCGCTGAAGATCGCCTCGCCGTTCGGTCCGATCACCTCGGAGCCACCCCAGAACGAGATCGACTCGTCGACCCCGACCCGGTTGACGAACACGACGAAGCTGGTCGTCAGCTGGGCATAGGTCCGCAGGAGGACCCGCCACGAGGTGGCCGTGCCCAGCCCGACCTCGTTGAGGGCGGCCAGGTCGCGGCCCGGCGACGACGAGACGTTGACCAGCAGCTGGGCGCCATCGAGGGCCAGCAGCTGTGGCACGCCCAGGTGCCAGAAGTCCTCGCACACGCTCAGGCCGATGCCGACGCCCAGCTCCGATGGCGTGGCCCGCAGGACGTCTCCGGCGGCGAAGAAGCGGCGCTCGTCGAACAAGCCATAGGTGGGCAGGAAGAGCTTGCGCTGGACATGGCGGATCCGGCCGCCCTCGAGCAGGGCCACCGCGATGAACAGGCGGTGGTCGGCCGATTCCTCGACGAACGAGACGATCGCCGACAGGTTTCCGGAACCGTCCCCGGCCGGCCCGGTGGTGGCCGCCGCCAGCTCGAGCAGGCGGGGATCGTCGAGGCGCAGGGCCACCTCGGAGGCCAGGTCCTGGAGGAGGTAGCCGGTCAGGCCCAGCTCGGGAAACACGACCAGGCCGGCACCACCGGCCCGGCCCTGCTCGAGCAGGTCGTGGTGGCAGGCGAGGTTCTCCTCGAGGAGGCCGAGGCGCGGGGCAAGCTGGGCGAGGGCGATTCGAAGGGGCTGCACGGGCCGAGTCTAGCCCGTCACTCGCTCCCGATGGCGAGGAGCGGGTCACCCTCGTTCATGGCCAGCGAGGTGACCAGGAACAGGACCACGCCCCCGATCGGCGCCTCGATCCGGCGCAGGACCGTGTTGAAGGCGTCGCGGACCTCGCCCACGAGCTGCCCGGCGCTGACCACGTCACCGACCGCGACCCGGGGGTGCCAGTAGCCGGTCACGTCCGAGCGCAGCCAGGCCTCGTTGGTCAGCAGGCGCGAGGTCTTGCCGGCCGGTCCCGTTGAGGCCCTGGCCGGCAGCACGCCGGCGGCGATGAGGGCCCGGCGCAGGCCGGCGGCATGGACCGCGACGTCGCTTTCAGGCCACTGGCCCACGCCGCCCACCTCGCCCAGGACGGCGGCGATGCCCAGGTCCGCAGCGGCACTGGTCGTCGAGCCGGTCAGCGGCCCGACCACCAGGTAGTCCAGGCCGTAGGCGTCGGCAACGGTGCGAGCCAGTCCGTCGACCTCGGCGTCGCCGGTCAGCTCCATCCCGGTGAAGGGCACGAGCGCCTCGTTCATGTCCCCGCAGTGCATGTCGATGAACAGGCCCGACGGGGCGATGACGTTCGCGAGCAGCCAGGCCGCCAGTCGCTCGCTCGGTCCGCCGGCCGGGTCGCCCGGAAAGACCCGGTTCAGGTTCCGGGCGTCGAGCGGATGGAGGTAGATCGAGCGGGCCTCGAAGGCGACCGGGTTGGCCGTCAGGACGGCCACGATCGCCCCGCTGACCTCGGCCGGATCGATCTCCATGATCACCTGGCGCAGCGCGGCGATCGAGACGTACTCGGCGCCGTGGATCCCGGCAGTGATCCCCACCCGCCGCCCGGGCCGGGCGCCGTTGACCAGGACCAGGGGCAACTGGACGAGCCTCGGGCCAAGGTCAAGCTCGACCAGGCCCGTCGTGCGCTGGCCGGGCGCCGCTCGCAGCCCGGCGACCTCGAGCCCGGCCGGGGGCGACTCACCCAGGCTCATCGAAGGGCCCGTTACGCCTGCGGCGCGGCCGGAGGGACGACCGGCGGCGCGACCGGTTCCAGGGCCGGTGCTGCCGGAACGCTGACCGTGCTGGATCCGCCGACCGCCTGGGGCACCGGCACGCCGATCGCCTGGCGCTGCTCGACCGAGCCGTCGACCTCCTCGGCGAAGTGGCAGGCCACCTCATGACCGGTGGCCAGCGTCCGCAGCTTGGGGTCCTCGGTGGTGCAGCGTTCCGGGTTGCCCAGCCGGTCGCGCAGCCAGCAGCGGGTGTGGAAGCGGCAGCCGCTCGGCGGATTGACCGGGCTGGGCACGTCGCCCTTGAGGATGATCCGGCGCCGGCGGGACTCGATCACCGGGTCGGGGATCGGCACGGCCGACAGCAGGGCGACCGAGTAGGGGTGGACCGGGTGGGCGTACAGGTCGTTCGATGAGGCCAGCTCGACGATCCGGCCGAGGTACATCACGGCGATCCGGTCGCTCACGTGGCGCACGACCGAGAGGTCATGGGCGATGAACAGGTAGGTCAGCGAAAACTCCTCCTGGAGGCGCTCGAGCAGGTTGATGATCTGGGCCTGGATCGACACGTCGAGGGCGCTGATCGGCTCGTCGGCGATGATCAGCTCGGGATTTACGGCGATCGCCCGGGCCACGCCGATCCGCTGGCGCTGGCCGCCGCTGAACTCATGCGGGTAGCGATTCAGGAAGTTCGGGTTCAGGCCGACCACGTCGAGCAGCTCGGCGACCCGCTCGCGGCGCTCACGGCCCGTCCCGATCGAATGGACGCTCAGCGGCTCGCCCACGATTCCGCCCACGGTCATCCGCGGATTCAGGCTGGCGTAGGGGTCCTGGAAGATCATCTGCATCCGCCGTCGGGTCTGGCGCAGCGCCTCGCCGCTCAAGCGGGTGATGTCGACCCCGTCGAAGACGATCTGGCCGGCGGTCGGCTTGTACAAGCGCAGGATGGTCCGGCCGGTGGTCGACTTGCCACAGCCCGACTCGCCGACCAGGCCCAGGGTCTGGCCCCGGGGCAGGTCGAACGAGACGTCATCGACGGCGTGGACGTCGCCGATGTGGCGCTCGAAGAGCAGGCCCTCGGTCACCGGGAAGTACATCCGCAGGTCGGTCACCGAGAGCAGGTTGCGGTCCTTGGCCGGGACCGGATCCGGCGCGGCCGCGGGCAGGTCGGCCGCTGCGCTGGCCGCGCTCACTTGTCCTTGTCCGGGCTGGGCGCGATCTGGCTGGGCTCGATCAGGCTGGCGGTGGCTGCGGCCACCCGCGCCTGGGTGGCGGCCGTGATCGCCGACACATGGCCCGAGGCCGGCACGCCCGTCGCTGCCTCGGCGTCGGTGGCCGGGTGCCAGCAGGCGACCCGATGGTTGGCGTCGGGCCCGGCGGCGATCGTGCGCTGGCCGGGCACGACCGGGGCAAGCTCGGGATCTTCGACCAGGCAGTGCTCGATGGCCCAGGCACAGCGCGGCGCGAACGGGCAGCCCGTGCGCTCCCGGGTCATGTCCGGGGGCAGGCCATCGATCGGGATCAGGGCCCGGTTGTCGCCCAGGTCGAGGCGCGGGATCGAGCGCAGCAGCCCCACGGTGTACGGGTGGCGCGGGTGAGCGAACAGCTCCTCGGTCGTCGCGGTCTCGACGATCCGCCCGGCGTACATGACCTGGATCCGCTGGGTCATCCCGGCCACGACGCCCAGGTCGTGGGTGATCAGCATGATCGCCGCGCCGGTCTCGTTGGCCACCCGCTGGATCAGCTCCAGGATCTGGGCCTGGATCGTGACGTCGAGGGCGGTGGTCGGCTCGTCGGCGATGATCAGCTTGGGGTTGAGGGCCAGGGCGATCGCGATCATCACCCGCTGGCGCATGCCGCCGCTGAGCTGGTGGGCGTAGCCCCGCAGGCGGACACGGGGATTGGGGATGCCGACCAGCTCGAGGAGCTCGATGGCACGATCGTGGGCGGCGGACTTCGTCGTCTTCGAGTCATGTGCCCGGATGACCTCGACGAGCTGTTCCTCGATCGTGATCACCGGGTTGAGCGAGGTCATCGGGTCCTGGAAGACCATGGCCACCTCGCGCCCGCGCAGATCGCGCATCTCGTCCGCCTTGAGCGCGACCAGGTCAGTCCCGTCGAAGACCACCTTGCCGCCGGCGATCCGACCCGCGGGCTTGGGCAGGAGACCCATGATCGCGAGCGAGGTCACGCTCTTGCCGCAGCCCGACTCGCCGACGATGCCCAGCGTCTCGTGGGCAGCCAGCTCGAAGGTGATCCCGTTGACCGCCCGGACCCGGCCCGGGCCCGATCGGAATTCGACCCGCAGGTCCTCGACCGAGAGGAGCAGGTCCGGGTCGGGCTGGCTGGCCAGGGTCATCGCTTCAACCGGGGATCGAGCGCCTCGCGCAGGCCGTCCCCCAGCAGGTTGAAGCCGAGCACCGCCAGGATGATCGCCATGCCCGGGAACAGAGCGGTGAAGCCGGCGCCGGCGGTCAGGTAGCGATAGGTATCGGTCAGCATCGTGCCCCACTCGGGCGTCGCCGGGTCCTGCGGACCGAAGCCCAGGAAGCCCAGCCCGGCCGCGTCGACGATCGCGGTGGCCAGGGCCAGGGTCGCCGCCACGATGACCGGGGTCAGCGAGTTGGGCATGACGTGATTGATCAGGATCCGGGTCTCTTTGGCTCCGATCGAGCGCGCCGCCGTGGTGAAGTCGGATTCCTTGAGGCCCAGGATGCTCGAGCGCAGGATCCGGGCAAAGATCGGCACGTTCTCGATCGCGATCGCAAACGCGATGGTGTTCAGGCCGGGGCCCAGGAAGACCACGATCGTGATCGTGAGGAGGAGCCCCGGCAGGGACAGCATCACGTCGACGATGCGCATGATCCAGAAATCGACCCAGCCGCCGAAGAAGCCGGCCACGGCCCCGGTGATCAGGCCGATGATCAGGCCGAGGGTGACCGACAGGATCGAAACCCACAGGGACGCCCGGGCACCCCACAGGATTCGGGACAGGATGTCCCGGCCCTGCAGGTCGGTCCCCAGCAGGTGCTGGGGCGAGGGTGGCTGGAACTTGTTGACGATGTTGCCGGCGGTCGGGTCGTACGGCGCGATGAGCGGGGCGAAGATCGCGACGAACACGAACAGGCCGATCAGGAACAGCCCGACCATGGCCGAAGGCGTATGGACCAGGCGGCGGGCGGCGTCACGCCACAGGCTCGAGCCCTTGAGCGGCTCCTCGATGACCTGGCCCAGGACGGCGTTGCTGCTCGACATCAGGAGTACCTGATCCGCGGATTGAGGTAGGCATAGCTCACGTCCACGGTCAGGTTCACCAGGACGAAGACCGTGGCCAGGATGAGCGTCCCGCTCTGGATCACGATGAAGTCCTTGTCCACCGCGGCTTCGAACAGCCAGCTGCCCACGCCACCCCAGGCGAAGATCGTCTCGGTCAACACGGCACCGCCGAGGAGCAGCCCGGTCTGCAGGCCGATGATCGTGGCAATCGGCAGCATCGCATTGCGCAGGACGTGGCGCCGGTCGACCCGCCGGCTGGTCAGGCCCTTGGCCCGGGCCGTCCGGACGTAGTCCTCGTTGAGGACCTCGAGCACGGCCGAGCGGGTGATCCGGGCGATCACGGCCAGGGGGATCGTGCCCAGGGCGATCGCTGGCAGGATCAGGTGCCGGACGACGTCAAGGAACTCGGGGATGTTGCGGTTGATGACCAGCGACTCCCACAGCAGGAAGTTCGTGCCGGCATCGCTGAAGTCGTAGACCCGCAGGTCGTACCGCCCGGCGGTCGGCAACCAGTGCAGCCAGACCCCGAACACGTAGGCCAGGAGCAGGCCCAGGAAGAAGATCGGGATCGAGATGCCGATCAGGGACAGGACGGTTGCGACGTTGTCGAAGACCGAGCCCTGGCGCTTGGCCGCGGCGATCCCGAGGGGCACGCCGACGCCGATGGCGAAGGTCATCGCCGCCAGCGACAGCTCGATGGTTGCCGGGAAGCGGGTCAGGAACTCGTCCAGGACGGGCACCCGGTTGGTGGCCGAGGTGCCCAGGTTGCCGTGGAACAGCGCGCTCATGTAGTTGAAGTACTGGGTGTACAGGGGCTGGTCGAGGCCGAGGCCGTGCTGGCAGGCCGCCAGCCGCTCAGGCGTGGTGTGCTCACCCAGGATCGAGCTGCATGGATCGCCCGGCAGGGCGTGGACCAGCACGATGATGAAGATCGACAGCCCGAACAGGATCGGGATCAGCAGCAGCAGCCGTCGGACGATGTATTTGAGCACGGTCTCACGGTTCGAAGAAACAACGGTCCCCGGGAGAGGCGAGCTCTCCCGGGGACCGGATCAAGCCTGTTGGTGCGGGCCTACTTGGCGTCCTTCCAGACGAGGTTGAAGTACTCGGTCTGGGTCGGGCTCGGGATGTAGCCGTGGATCTTGGTCGTGGACGCGAGAGACGATCCGGCCCACACCAGCGGGACGTCGGGGACGTCCGCGTTGATGAGCTTCATGGCGTCTTTCCAGTCCTGGGTCCGGGTTGCGAGGTCGGGCTCGCTGATGGCCTTGGCCATCGCGGCTGCGACGGCGGGGTTGTCCTCGCCGAACTCGCAGTTGTGAGGGGTGGTTTCCTTGGCGCCGTTGCAGTCGGCGGTGGACGTGGCATAGAAGATGCCAGGACCGTCGGCCGGGTCGGCGTAGTCGTAGATCCAGCCGATGAAGAACAGCGGGTAGACGCCATTCGCCTCGTCGGTCAGGTAGCCACCGTGCCACGGCTTGTGGTTCGGGGTGACCACGAAGCCGGCGGCTTCGAGCATCGGCTTGATCGCCTCGTACTCGCCCTTTGGATCGAGCATGTACGGGCGCGAGACGCTATCGGGATACCAGAACGTGATCGCGCACGGCGGCGGGCAGCTCGACGAGGCGAGCATCGTCTTGGCGGCGGCCGCGTCGAACGTGCCCACGCCGGCATTCGGCTCATAGGCCGGCATGTTGTTGATCAGGTCCGAGTCGGCCACGGTGCCGGCGTTGTTGGGGAAGAAGGCGTTGATCAGGGCGGTCTTGTCGATCGCCAGGGCCGCGGCCTCGCGGACCTTGATGTCGTTCCAGGGCTTCTGGGTCTGGTTGAAGGCCAGCTTGCCGATGTCGAGCGGCGGCCGAGTGATCAGCTGCAGGCTCGTGTCGGACGAGATCTGCTTGAGCTGGGTCGCGTCGACGAAGTCGATCGTGTCGACCGTCCCGGACTGAAGCGCGGTCAGCCGGTTGGCCGAGTCGGCGATCGGCTGGAAGACGATCTTGTCCAGGTGCGCCGCGTTGGCGGTGTCCCAGTAGTTCGGGTTCTTGACGATCGTGTAGTGGTCGCCCGGCACGAACTCACTGAACTTGAACGGGCCGGTCCCGGTTGGGGCCTTCTGCCAGTAGTCGTTCGTGGGGTCCTTGGAGCCGAGGTCGGCGTGGTGCGCCTGGAGGGCCGCCGGGCTCTGCATGGCGAACGGGATCAGGGTCATGGCCGTCAGGAAGTCGGCCTTCGGCTTGGTCAGGGTCAGCGAGAAGGTCGCGTCGTCGACCTTGGTCACCGTCTTGATCAGGGAGTTGTCGCCGTAGCCGCCGAAGACGGTCACGTCGTAGTAGTCGTCGCCCTGGAGGGCCGCCGGCAGGTTCTTCCAGCGGTTCACGTTGAAGACGGCCGCGTCGGCGTTGAACGGGGTCCCGTCAGAGAAGTTCACGCCGGTCTGCAGGTGGAAGGTATAGGTCAGGCCGTCGCGTGCTGGTGTCCCAGCTCTTGGCCAGGCCCGGCAGCAGGTCGGACGCTGAGCCCGGCTTGAGCTTGATCAGGGTCTCGTAGATCTGCTGGGCGATCCGGAAGGACTCGCCGTCCTGGATCAGGATCGCGTCGAGGGTCGTCGGATCCGAAGCGGAACCGAAGATCCAGGTGCCGCCGTTGACCGCCGTCCCGCCCGAAGGCGCGACCGAGGCCGGCGCGGCTGACCCGGCAGCCGTCGATCCGGCCGGCGTCGCTGGGGCCGCCGCCGAAGGTGCGGCGGTAGCTGCGCCACTGCACGCGGAAAAGGCAATAGCTGCCGCCGCGATCAGGGCGCCCGTACGTAAGCGCAACATGGACTGTTCTCTCCTCCTCTATCGATGTCAGATCCGACCAGTTCCGGCGGCCCTGTCACGGCCGGCCGAACGGTGGCCCACTCGATCCGCGAATGATACTCAGACCGCGGCCGGGGTGTCCGGTCCGGGCTGGGGTGCGACTGGCGGCGGATTCACCGGCCGGCTGGGCGCCAGCTGGCCCAGGCTCCCGGCCAGGGAGGTCGGCTGAGCCGCGGCGACCGGCACGAGCTCGGCGACGACGGCATCGGTGACCTGCTCGGCGTAATGACAGGCGACCTGGTGGCCGGGCACGATCTCCCGGAAGGCCGGCTCCTCGGTCACGCAGTTTTCCGGATTGTCGAGGCGCTTGCGCAGCCAGCAGCGGGTGTGGAACCGGCAGCCGCTGGGCGGATTGGCCGGCGAGGGCACGTCGCCTTCGAGGACCATCCGCTTCTTGCGCACCCGGGGGTCGGGGCTGGGCACAGCCGACAACAGGGCGACGGTATACGGATGGCGGGGATGGGTGTAGATCTCGTCGACCCCGGCCAGCTCGGCCATCTGGCCCAGGTACATGACCCCGACCCGGTCGCTGACGTACTGGACGACCGACAGGTTGTGGGCCACGAACAGGTAGGTCAGGCCCATGTCCCGGCGCAGGTCCAGGAGCAGGTTGAGGATCTGGCTCTGGATCGATACGTCGAGGGCCGACACGGCCTCGTCGCACACGATGAACTCGGGGTTCAGGACGAGGGCCCGGGCGATCCCGATCCGCTGGCGCTGCCCGCCGCTGAACTCGTGGGGATAGCGCCGGGTGTAATCGCGGCGCAGGCCAACGGTCTCCAGGGCATCCTCGACCCGCTTGATCCGGACCTTGGTGTTGCGGACGCCCTGGGCCAGCAGGCCTTCGCCGATGATGTCGCTGACCGGCATCCGTGGATTGAGCGAGCCGTAGGGGTCCTGGAAGATGATCTGCATCTTCGTCCGCATCTTGCGCAGGTCGCCGCTCTTCAGGGCGGTCAGGTCGGTCCCGTCAAGGAACACCTTGCCCTCGGTCGGCCGCTCGAGCAGGAGCGTCGTCCGGCCCAGGGTGGTCTTGCCGCAGCCCGACTCGCCGACCAGGCCAAGGACCTCGCCGCGCTGCACGTCGAAGCTCACCCCGTCGACGGCCCGGACGTCGCCGACCTTGTGGCGGAGGATGCCGCCGAAGATCGGAAAGTACTTGCGCAGGCCTTCGATCCGGACGAGCGGGACGCCCGGGGCAACCGCTGGTGTGCCCGCGGCCCCGGCCGGCGCCGATGCCGCGCTTGCCGGATCCCCGGCCGGGTTCGCCGTTGCTTCAGCCTCGGCCGTCATGCCACGCCCTCGCCGGCCGGGACGGACGGCGGCTCACTGGCCGCTGGAGGCGGGGCGACCTCGGCGGGCGGACTGGCCGGAGGGCTGGCCACGACCGGGATCAGGTCCTTGGGGACGTGCAACCAGCAGCGGGCCCGGCGATCGTTGCCGATCGGCTCGAGCGGCGGCTCGAACGGCTTGCACGGCTCGAACGAGTACGGACAGCGCGGCTCGAAGCGGCAGCCCTTGGGCAGCCGGAACGGGTTGGGCACCGTGCCCTTGATGACGTTGAGCCGCTGGCCGCGGACGACCCGCGACGGGATCGAGGTGAGCAGGCCCTCGGTGTAGGGGTGCTTCGGCGTTAGCAGGGTCTCCTCGACCGAACCCGATTCGACGATCTTGCCGGCGTACATGACGGCCACCCGCTGGACCGTCTCGGCCACCACGGCCAGGTCATGGGTGATCAGCAGCAGGGCGGCCCCGCTTTCGGCCTGGATCCGCTGGATGAGCTCCAGGATCTGGGCCTGGATCGTCACGTCGAGGGCGGTGGTCGGCTCGTCGGCCACGATCAGCTTCGGATCGCAGGCCAGGGCCATCGCGATCACGACCCGTTGGCGCATGCCGCCCGACATCTCGTGCGGGTACTGGCCCACCCGGCGCTCGGGCGACGGGATCCCGACCAGGCGGAGCATCTCGATCGCCCGATCCCAGGCGTCTCGCTTGGACGCATGCCGATGGAGCCGGACCGATTCGGCGATCTGCTCGCCGACCGTGAAGACCGGGTTGAGCGAGGTCATCGGCTCCTGGAAGATCATCGTGATGTCGTCGCCGCGAATGTCCTCCATGTCCTTCTCGGACAGCTTGAGCAGGTCGCGGCCTTCGAACCAGATCTCGCCGCTGACGATCTCGCCGGGGTTCTCGATCAGGCGCATGATCGACAGCGAGGTGACGCTCTTGCCGCTGCCCGACTCGCCGACGAGGCCCAGGGTCTCGCCGCGGCGAATGCTGAAATCGACCCCGTCGACGGCCGGGACGATCCCATCCAGGACCTTGAAGTAGGTTCTCAGACCGCGAACTTCGAGGAGGACGTCATCCGGCGGGGGGCCGCTTCCTTCAGTTCGGGGTTGGATCACAGCCGCGACCGTGGATCGAGCGCGTCACGCAGGCCATCGCCGATGAAATTGATGGCCAGGACGGTCAGGGCGATGGCCATGCCCGGGAAGAAGGCCCACCACCAGTTGCCCTGGCTGAGCACGGTCTGGGCGTTCGAGAGCGCGTTGCCCCAGCTGGTCTGGTCCTCGCTCAGGCCGAAGCCGAGGTAGCTGACGAACGCCTCGAGGACGATGTTCGAGGCCATGATCAGGGTCATCGCCACGATCACCGGGCCGAGCGCGCTGGGCAGGATGTGGCGGAACGTGATCCGGATGTCGCTCACCCCCACCGCTCGGGCCGCTTCGACGAAGTCAGCCTCGCGCAGGGTCAGGAACATGGCCCGCACGAGGCGGGCGATGAGCGGCCACGATAAGAGGCCAAAGATCAGGATCAGCGACGACAGCTGGCCCTGGCCGAAGAACCGGGCCGCGACCAGGATCACGAACAGGAACGGGATGGCGAAGAAGACGTCGACCACCCGCATCAGGACGTTGTCGGTGACGCCGCCGACGTAGCCGGCCACGGCTCCCACGATGACCCCCACGATGCCCGCAATGATCATCGAGAAGATCCCGATCGCAACCGAGATCCGGGCGCCATTGACGACCATCCGGAAGACGTCCCGGCCGACATTGTCGGTCCCGAACAGGTGGGCCAGCGAGGGCGGGTCACCGCCGGGCTTGGTCGCGTTGGGGATGAACAGCGGGTCATAGGGCAGCACGATCGGGCCCAGGATGGCGATCAGGACCATGGCCCCGAAGATCACCAGCCCGATGGCGGCCAGGCGATGGAGCTTGAACCGGCGCCAGGCGAGCTGCCATTGGGTCAGCGATTCGAGGGCAACCTCGACGTCCTCGTCGTCGGCTGGGGCGCCGCCGGCCGGGCCGCCGTATTGGAGGGTGAGCGGGCTTTGGAGGTCAGGCAGGGTCATTGCGCGCCTCAGTCGTACTTGATCCGCGGGTCGACCATCACGTACAGCACGTCGGCGACAAGGTTCATGAACACGATGAACAGCGACCCGATCAGGAGGATCCCCATCAGCAGGAAGTAGTCGCGCCCGTTGACCCCGTCAAAGAAGAGCAGGCCCATGCCCGGCCAGCTGAAGACGGTCTCGGTCGCGATGGCGCCGCCGAACAGGAAGGCGATCTCGAGGGCGATGTTCGTGACGATCGGCAGGAGGGCGTTCCGGAAGGCGTGCCGGAAGATGACGGTTCGGCCCGGCAGGCCCTTGGCCTTGGCCGTCCGGACGTAGTCCTGGCTGAGCGATTCGAGCATGGCCGAGCGCACGAAGCGGCTGTCGCCGGCGACGCTGACCGCGATCAGGGTGGCCACCGGCAGGACCAGGTGCTGGCCGATGTCGACGATCTGGGGCCAGGGGTTCGCGGCGAAGGCCTTCCAGTAGGCGTCGGTCGCGAACGGGGCGGGCGACGTCCGGACGTTGATGATCCCCTGCGCCGGGAAGATGCGCAGCTCCACCGCGAAGATGAAGATCAGGATCAGGCCCAGCCAGAACGTCGGCAGCGAGTAGAAGATGTAGCTGAAGATGGTGATCGTCTGGTCGACCGCGCTGTAGCGCTTGACCGCGGCGAGCACGCCCGACGAACGTGGCGATCGAGACCCACAGGATCCAGGCGGTGCCCATCAGGATGAGGGTGGCCGGGATGCGCTGGGTGATCATGTCGAGGACCGGCTGGCCCGACGAGATCGAGTAGCCGAAGTCGCCGTGGAGCACGCCGTTGGTGCCCCCGCCGAGGAAGGTCGGCAGGAAGTTGGGCAGGCCCTGGGCCGACAGGAAGCCCCCACCGGTGCAGTTGTAGACGCCCAGCCAGCCCAGGTACTCCTGGATCGTCTGCGAGGATGTTGGCATCCCGGACGAGGCACCAGCGGGCGAGCCAGGCATTGATCTGGTCGGGCGTGATGTGGGGGTTCTGGTTGAAGGCGGCCTGCGGGCCGCCGGGGGCCTGCTGCATCAGCAGGAAGCTCACGACGGTGATCAGCCAGATGACCGGAAGTGCCTGGATGACGCGTCGGATGATGAACTTGGTCATGCCACTGCCCGGAAGTAGCGTTGCCGGGCCCGAGTGCCCCGCCGCTCGCTCATGGTGTCGCCTGCCTCGATCAGTAGGTAGATGGGAGTGGCGGGGCCGACGGCCGGCCCCGCCACTCGGAAAGCGACGAAAGGATGAGCGCCGTCGGGGAGACGGCGCTCAAGGTGTTACGGCTTGAAGAACCAGTCCTCGGGGTTCCAGACGGGCCCGTCGGAGCTGGGGTTGTAGAGCGACCAGCCACCAACGTGGACGCCCACGCCTGTCGTCTCGGCTCGGTAGTACAGCGGGATCTCGGGGGTCCCGGCGACATACGAGTCCTGAACGGCACCGGCGTCCTTCTGCTGGGCGGCCGGGTCGACGTCGTTCTTGAGCGCCGCCAGGGCAGCGTCCATGGCCGGATCGCTGAACCGGGTGGTGTTCGCTCCGGCGTTCTTGTCGCTCGTCTCAGGGAACTGGGACGAGTGATACGAGTAGTAGTAGTCGTTGTACGGGCTACCGGTCAGGACGTACGCGAAGTCCGCGATGTCGTAGTTGGCCCGGTAGATGCTGCAGTCGGTGGTCGGCTTGGTGTCAGCCCAGCCCGCGAACACGACCGAGCCGGCATCGGCCGTCTTGACGGTGCTCTTGATGTGGATGGCCTGAAGGTCGGCTTCGGTCTTCTGCAGCTCGGTCAGACGGGTCGGGTTGCCGGCCGTGGTGCACAGCTCCAGGTTGACCGTCTTGCCGTTGAGGGCCCGGTTGCCGTCAGCCCCGACGGGCATGATCGGATCGAGCAGGGCGTTGGCACCGGCCACGTCGAAGGCCGGGCAGGTCTCGGGCTTGCCGTACCACAGGCCCGGAGGGGTCGGTGAGCAGGCCGGCTGGACATTGGCGCCGGGGAAGATGGCGGCGATGAGGTCCGGCTTGTTGATCGACATCGCGATCGCCTTGCGGACATCAGGCATCCACAGTCCGTTGCCCCGCGCCTTGTTGGGGTCGTTGTTCAGGTCGAGGTGCTCGTACTGCCAGGCTGGCTGGAGCTCAGCCGCGCCGACGGTCGGGTCGGTGCTCTGGATCGTCGAGTAGTCGGCCTGGGTCATGTCGAAGGCCAGGTCGATCGCGCCGCTCTTGAAGGCCGCGATCTCGCCGTCCTTGCTGTCGAACAGCTGGAACTTGAGGCCGGTCAGGTACGGCGCGTGGGCCGTGCCGCCAACCGCCAGGTCGACGCCGCCGTGCCAGTTCGGATTCGGCGCGTAGTCGATCTCGGTCTTCGAGGCGTTGGTGATCATGAACGGGCCGTTGAACGGGACGCTCGCGATCGCGGAGCTGACGGGCATCGACTTCGAGCCATCGGCCACCGCGAAGCTCCCCAGCCACTTCTGCTGGAAGAAGGGGGTCCCGAGCAGGTTCAGCCAACCCGGGTAGAGCTCCTTGAAGTGGAGCGTGCCGGACAGGCCGTCCGAGGAGACGTCGATCGAGCTGATCTCGCCGAAGAGGTGCAGTTGCCGCAACCGCTCTGCTTCGGGTCGTTGGCCCAGGTCCAGGTTGCCTTCCAGTCGTTCATCGTGACGGGCGCGCCGTCCGACCACTGGAGGCCGGCCCGCATCTTGACCGCGACCGTGAAGGTCGTGCCGCTGATCACCACGCCGCCGTTCTCGACGGTCGGGATGGACTCGGCCAGGTCGGGGATGTACTTGCCATCGGACGTGATCGTGGTCAGGGCCCGGAGGGCCGCCGAGGTCGCCTCGACCGTGGTGAAGGCGGTTGAGTAGTAGGGGTTCAGGTTGTCAGGCGGCTGCCACTCGCCCATGACCAGCGTCCCGCTGGGCGTCGACGGAGCACCCGTCGGCGGCTTGTAATTGGTCCCGAACAGGGCCTGGTCGAGGTCCGACAGTGCCGAGGCACTCGGCGCGTCGAAGCGGCCGCTGAGCTCGGCGCCGTGCTCGGCGCGGCGACCGACGGCGGTGCAGCCGTGGCGGGCACGGCGGTCGCCGTCCCACTGCACGCTGCAAACAAGATTGCGGCGGTTGCGATCAACCCGCCTAGAGGTTTCCGCATCTATTCTCCTCCAACTGGCGCACGTGGCCAAGGTGGTCATCCGGACTCGGCGAATGGCGCATTCCGGGTGTGCGTGCGTGATCCGGACAGCTGCATGCTTGCCTGCGGACCGTGGACAGCACCCGATCAGCGCGTCGCCAACAACGACGCCGCCGGTAATATGGGCGGGCTGTTGGCGCCTGTCAAATGTCTCAGGCGGCCACGATCCCGGCCCTTCCGGCTCAGTCCGGACAGGGCGTCTCGGCGCCGGTCATCGGCCGCCAGCGCAGGTTGGGCTGGCGGGCCGCGGTCGCCTCGTCCAGGCGGCGGACCGGGGCACTGTGGGGAGCCTCGTGGACCAGCTCGGGTGACTCGACGGCCTCGGCGGCGATCCGGACGAGCGCCTCGACAAAGGCGTCCAGGGTCTCGATCGATTCGGTCTCGGTCGGCTCGATCAGCATGCCCTCCTCCACGATCAGGGGGAAGTAGATCGTGGGCGGGTGGAAGCCGTAGTCGATCAGGCGCTTGGCGATGTCCAGGGTCCGGATCCCGGTCGTCCGCTTGATCGTCGCGGCCGAGGCCACGAACTCGTGCTTGCACGCCCGCTGGTAGGGCACGTCATAGGTCCCGCTGAGCCGGCTGCTTGAGGTAGTTGGCGGCCAGGACCGCGTCGTTGCTGACCTCCTGCAGCCCGTCGCCACCGTGGGCCCGCAGGTAGGCGTAGGCGCGGACGAGGACGCCGGTGTTGCCCACGAAGCTGCGCAGCCGGCCGATGCTCGTCGGCCGCTCGCCCGGGCGCTCCAGGCGGAAGGACCCATCGGGCTCGCGCAGGACCCTCGGCGCGGGCAGGAACGGGACCAGCCGGGGACCGACGCCGACCGGCCCGGCGCCGGGCCCGCCGCCGCCGTGGGGGGTGCTGAAGGTCTTGTGGGTGTTGATGTGCATCACGTCGAAGCCGGCCTGGCCCGGCTTGAACCGGCCGAGGATCGCGTTGAGGTTGGCCCCGTCCATGTAGGCCAGCGCGCCCGCCTCGTGGACCGCCTCGAGCAGCTCGCCGATGCGCGTCTCGAACAGGCCCAGGGTCGAGGGGTTCGTGATCATCACGGCCGCGGTGCGCGGCCCCAGGGCCGCCTTGAAGGCGGCCAGGTCGACCCCGCCGTCGGCGGCCGAGGGAATCGTGATCGTGCGGAAGCCGGCCATCGAGGCCGTCGCCGGATTCGTGCCATGGGACGAGTCGGGCACCAGGACCTCGAGCCGCTCGGTGTCGCCCCGGCTGCGGTGGTAGGCCCGGATCATCAGGATCCCGGTCAGCTCGCCCTGGGCCCCGGCCGCCGGCTGGAGGGTCACCGCGGCCATGCCGCTGATCTCGGCCAGGATCTCCTCGAGCTCCCACAGGACCTGGAGGGTGCCCTGGGCGGTCTCGTCGGGCGCCAGCGGATGGAGGTTGGCGAAGCCGGGCAGGCGGGCGGCCCATTCGTTGAGCTTGGGATTGAACTTCATCGTGCACGAGCCGAGGGGGTAGAAGCCGGTGTCGATCGCGAAGTTCAGCTGGCTCAGGTTGACGTAATGGCGCACGACCTCGGGCTCGTTGAGCTCGGGCAGGGCCGGCGGGACCACCCGCCGGGCAGCGGCGGGCAGGCGCTCGAGGGCGTCCTTGGGCGGGTGCGGGATCTTGCCGCCGCCGCGGCCCGGGCGCGACTTCTCGAACAGGGTGGCCTGCAGGCGCGGTCCGGTCACGCCCATTGGCTGCCGCCCAGCTCGGCCCGGAGGGCATCGGCGAAGCGCCCGATGTCGGCCGGGCTGGTGACCTCCGTGGCGCACACCAGGAGCCCGTCGACGAGGCTCGGGTCGTCCGGCTCCATGTCGGCCAGGACCAGGCCGGCCAGGACGCCCTGCTCGAGCAGCCGGCGGTGGACGGCCCGGGCATCGGGCACCCGCAGGACGAACTCGTTGAGGTACGGGCCGGGGTGCAGCCGGCCGGCACCGGCCTGGGTCAGGGCCTCCGCCAGCTCGGCCGCCCGGGCGGCGCCGAGGGCCGCCACGTCGCGCAGGCCGTGCGGTCCGAGGCAGGCCAGGTAGACGCTGGCGGCCAGGGCCAGGAGGGCCTGGTTGGTACAGATGTTGCTGGCCGCCCGCTCGCGCCGGATGTCCTGCTCGCGCGCCCGGAGGGTCATCACGAAGGCCCGGTTGCCGTCCAGGTCGCTGGTCATGCCGACGAGCCGGCCGGGAATTTGGCGAACCAGGGCGTCGGTCGTGGCCAGGACCCCCAGGTACGGGCCGCCGTACTGGACCGGGATTCCGAGCGACTGGCCCTCGCCGGCCGCGATGTCGGCGCCGTACGCGCCGGGCGGGGCGAGCACGGCCAGCGAGACCGGCTCGATGACGGCCACGAACAGGGCGCCGGCGGCATGGGCCAGGCGGCCGATCTCGGCCATCGGCTCGAGCAGGCCCAGGAAGTTGGGCTGGCCGGCGATCACCCCGGCTACGGGACGGGCGGGGTCGGCCAGCAGCCGCTCGAGCGCCGCCAGATCGGTGGTGCCGGCCGCATCGCCCGCGGCGACGGTCGGGACCTCGGCAGCTCGAGGTCGCCGCCCGAGAGGTACGTGGCCAGCGTCTCGCGGTAGTGGCGGTGGATCGCCCGGCTCACCAGGATCCGCCGGCGGCCGGTCGCCCGGCAGGTCATCAGGGCCGCCTCGGCCGTCGCCGCCGCGCCGTCGTAGTGGGAGGCCGAGACGACGTCCAGGCCGATCAGCTCGGCCAGCAGCGACTGGTACTCGTAGATGCTCTGGAGGGTGCCCTGGCTGACCTCTGGCTGGTACGGCGTATAGGCCGTGTACCACTCACCTCTGAGCAGGATCTGGTCGACCGCGGCCGGCTGATAGTGACGGTAGGCGCCGGCTCCCAGGAAGCTCGCCAGGTCCGTCCGGTTGCGGCCGGCCAGGCCCTCGAGGCGGGCCGCCAGCTCGAGCTCGGGCTGGCTGTCGGGCAGGTCCAGGCCGTTGGCTCGCAAGCCGGCCGGAATGTCGGCGAACAGGTCGTCGACCGATCCGACCCCGATCGCCTCGAGCATGGTCCGGCGATCGGCCGGGGTATGGGGCCCGTAGGGCATCGCCGGTCAGGCCTCGGAGGTCAGCTGCTCGTAGGCGGCCGGCTCGAGCAGCCGATCGACCTCGGATGCGTCGGCCAGGTTGAGCTTGAGCATCCAGCCCTCGCCGTACGGGTCGCTGTTGACCAGCTCGGGCTGGCCGGCCAGGGCCGGGTTCACCTCGGCGACCGTGCCGCTCAGGGGCGAGAACAGGTCGCTCACGGCCTTGACCGATTCGACCACCCCGAAGGTCGCCGCAGCAGCCAGCTCCACTCCCGCCGCGGGCAGCTCCACGAAGACGATGTCGCCGAGCTGCTCGGCGGCAAACTGGGTGATGCCCACGGTCGCTGTCGGGCCACTCACCCGGACCCACTCATGGTCCACGGTGTAGCGCAGGTCCTGGGGAACCATCGAGCGCGAACCTCCTCGAGCCAGCGGCGGCCGGCGCCCGCCCGGTCAGCGGTCAGCGCGGGCGGCGGTAGAACGGTAGTGGGACGACCTCCGCCGCGACTCGCGCGGCGCGAATCTCGACGTCGAGGATCGTACCCGGTTCGGCATCTCCCGGCGCGACGTAGGCCATCGCGATTGCCCGGCCCAGGCTGGGCGAGAGCGTGCCGCTGGTGACCGTCCCGGTGGCCCGCACGCCGGCATGGACCGGGTAGCCGTGCCGGGCGATTCCTCGGCCGGTCATGGCCAGGCCGACGAGGCGGCGGGCCGGCCCGGCCTCGGCCACCTTGCGCAGGGCGTCCCGGCCGACGAAGTTCGCCGCCTGGTCCAGCCGGACGACCCGGCCCAGGCCGGCTTCATAGGGATTGACCGTGGGATCGAGCTCGTTGCCGTACAGGGGCATGCCCGCCTCGAGCCGGAGGGTGTCGCGGGCGCCCAGCCCGATCGGTGCCAGGCCCTGGCCCTGGCCGGCCTGCCACAGGGCGTCCCACAGCTCGCCGGCCCGGGCCGTGTCGACAAAGATCTCGAAGCCGTCCTCGCCGGTGTAGCCGGTCCGGGCGACCAGCGCGTCGATTCCGGCGACCTGGCCTTCGGCAATCCCGTAGTAGCGGATCGCAGCAAGATCGAGGTTCGTCAGCGGGGCCAGGATCTCGAGCGAGCGCGGCCCCTGGATGGCGCACAGCGCCGTGGCCAGCGATCGATCGTCGAGGATCGCCCGGAACGGTTCGATCCGCTGGGCCAGCAGGTCGCTGACCAGGGGCGCATTGCCTGCGTTGGCCACCACCAGGAAGCGTTCCTCGGCCAGTCGGTACACGATCAGGTCGTCGAGGATGCCGCCGTTGGCGGCGCAGATCATCGAGTACTGGGCGCGTCCGATGGCCAACCGGGTCGGCTCGGACACGACGGCCGTGGCCAGGGCTTCGCCCGCCTCGGGGCCCTCAATGAACAGCTCGCCCATGTGCGACAGGTCGAACAAGCCGGCCCGCTCCCGGACGGCCCGGTGCTCTTCCAGGATCCCGCTGTACTGGAGGGGCATCTGCCAGCCACCGAAGCTGGTCAGCTTCGCCCCCAGGGCCTGGTGCCGATCCAGGAGCGGGCTGGCGTGCGGCTCGGCCTCGTCGACGTCCGGCACGGGTTCGCTCACCCGCCCTCCCGCACGCCCACCAGGGCCGCGGCTCGGTCGACCAGGGCCCGCTCGGTCTCGAAGGTGAGCAGGCCGCCGGCGTCCGACAGATTGACCCAGCGGACGGCATCGAACTCGTGGTCGTGCTGGGCCATGTCGCCGCCGGTCGGCTCCATCAGGAAGTAGTGGACGGTCTTGTGAATCCGGACGCCGCGCTGGACGAACGAGTAGGAGATCGAATCGAGCGGGCCGGTGATCCTGACCTCGAGCCCGGTCTCCTCGGTCACCTCGCGCAGGGCCGTCTGCTCGGTCGTCTCACCGGGGTTGGGAGTGCCCTTCGGCAGGGTCCAGGTGTAACCCGCTCCTTCGCGCCGGCGACGGCCGGCCACGAACTGGGGGATCCCCGCCTCGCGCCGGATGACGATCCCGCCGGCCGAAGTTGCAGTGCCGTTCCTCAGGCGAGCCACGGCGCCGACGCGGCGCTCGATCGGTCTCGGCCGACAGGCCGGCCCAGGCGCATCCAGCGGAAGCTGACGGCCGGCTTGATCAGGCCACTCCGGAAGCCGGAGCTGACCCGAGCCGGGCGAATCGAACGCCAGCGGGCACGAAGCTGGATGTAGGGGCTCAGGTCCGTTCGGCGCAACGTGGTCTGATGCGAGCTGGCGGCCTGAAAGGTGCTCGTATGCAGGCCCAGCCGGCGCTCCCGGGCACGGGGCGAGGATCGGACGAAGCGCGCCGCGGGACGAGCCGCGTACTTGGCGGCGATGCTGTGCTGCATCACGCAATCCTACCTGCTCAGGAACGCAATGCAAGAGCGTCGCGCAGGCCGGCCGCAGCGTCCGTTGTCAGCGCGCCACGGGCCTCGGCCAGGGCGATCTCACGCTGGGCGACGGCTCGATACAGGTCGACCACGCCGGGGGCGTGGCGGTGCAGGGCGGCCAGGTGGGCCTCGAGCGTGCCGATGTCGCCGCGGACGATCGGCCCGGTCAGGGCCGCCCCGATCCCCAGGGCCCGGGCATTGCCCAGGGTCTGCTCGATCAGGGGGCCGTAGATCGCCAGGGCGCCGGCCTCGTCCAGGCCGGCCACCCGGCCCAGCTCGGCGATCGCGTCGAGCAGCGCGTCGAAGCCGCCGGCGGCCAGGACGGCGGCCGCGTGGTAGGCCGATTTGGAGCCCGGTGCGAGGCGCACGGCGTGGGCGCCGATCGCCTCGGCCATCTCGGCCAGGAGGGCCACCAGCTGGTCGTCGCCTTCGACGGCCACGGTTGCACCGTGCAGGGCGGCCACGGCCCGTTCGGTGTCGGCGAACGCGACCAGCGGATGGAACGAGCCGATCTGGGTACCCGCGGCCATGGCCGGCCGGAGGACCTCGGCCCCCAGGGCGCCGCTGGTATGGACGAGGGCCTGTCCCCCGTACAGCTTGAGGCCCGCGGCGAGGGGCGCCAGGGCGTCGTCCGGGACGGTCAGGATGATCAGCTCCACCTCGTCCAGGATGGCCGTCGCATCGGCGAATGCGCGGGTCCCACCGACGAGCCGGCTGAACCGTTCGCGCCGGCCAGGGTCGCGGCTGGCCACCGCCCGAACCGGCCAGCCGGCCCGGGCCAGGGCCAGCCCCAGGGCGGTCCCGACGGCGCCCGCCCCGACGATGCCGATCGTCGGCGGCTGGCCGGGCTCCGAGTGCTGGTGCGGATGCTGGTGGGCGTCGGGGTCGAGGCCGGCCTCGGCCGCCACGGCCGCCAGCCGGGCCTCGCTCTCCTGGGCCTCGTCGACGGGCCCCACGGGCTCTCTCCAGACCTTCATCCGGGGCGGTACGATTCCATCGAACGAGCATAGCGAGACGAGCGAGGCGTTACCCGTGTCGATCCAGGATCCGTTCGCCGCCCGGACCAGCCTCGGGCCGGGCCTGCCGGACTACTACCGGTTGACCGCCCTCGAGGCCCTCGGCGCGGGCCTGGCCACCGGCCTTGAGCAGGCCCCGATGACCCTCAAGATCCTGCTCGAGAACGTCCTCCGCCACGCCGGCCGGGGAATCGTGAGCGAGGACGACGTGCGCACCCTCGCCAACTGGCGGCCGGCCGCGGCGGCCGAGGCCGAGATCCCGTTCATGCCCGGGCGGGTTCTCCTCCAGGACTTCACCGGCGTCCCGGCCATCGTCGACCTGGCCATGATGCGCGACGCCATGGCCGAGATCGGGGGTGACCCGGCCCGGATCAACCCGCTCGTGCCGGCCGATCTGGTCATCGACCATTCGGTCCAGGTTGACCAGTTCGGCACGAGCACCGCCTTTGCCTTCAACGTCGAGCGGGAGTACCAGCGCAACGGCGAGCGCTACCAGCTCCTGCGCTGGTCCCAGGAGGCTTTCGACGGGCTGCGGGTCGTCCCGCCCGGCACCGGCATCGTCCACCAGGTCAACCTGGAATTCCTGGCCAGCGTCATCGCCCAGCGCTCCGACGAGGCCGGGCCGGTCGCCTTCCCGGACACCCTGGTCGGGACCGATTCGCACACGACGATGGTCAACGGCCTGGGCGTCCTCGGCTACGGCGTGGGCGGGATCGAGGCCGAGGCCGTGCTGCTCGGCCAGCCGCTCTACCAGCCGATGCCCCGGATCGTGGGCGTCCGCCTCCACGGCGCCCTGCCCAGTGGCTCGACCGCGACCGACTTGGTCCTGGTCGTGACCGAGATGCTGCGCTCGTTCGGGGTGGTCGGCGCCTTCGTCGAGTTCACCGGCGACGGCCTGGCGTCGCTTGCCCTGGCCGATCGGGCCACGATCAGCAATATGAGCCCCGAGTTCGGGGCCACCTCGACCCTCTTCCCCATCGACGAGGAGACCCTGGCCTACCTCCGGCTGACCGGCCGGACCGACGAGCATGTCGCCCTGGTGGAGCGCTATGCGCGGCTCCAGGGCCTGTGGCGCGAGGCCGGCGCGGCGCCCGTCTTCGATGACCTGCTCGAGCTGGATCTGGACCAGGTCGATCCGGCGGTGGCCGGGCCGCGCCGGCCCCAGGACCGGGTGCCGCTGGCCGAGCTGCCGGCCAACTTCCGGAGCTCCTTCCCGGCCGCGGCCCCCTCACCTGCCGCCGAGCGCATGGAGGGCGAGGGCGGGCCGGCCGACGGGGCCGACGGCGCCGTGGTCGTCGAGCTCGATGGTGAACGGGCGGTCATCCGGAGCGGCTCGGTCGCGATTGCCGCGATCACCTCGTGCACGAACACGTCCAACCCGACGGTCATGGTCGGGGCCGGCCTGCTCGCCCGCAACGCGGTCGCGCGGGGCCTGCGGGTGTCACCCCTGGTCAAGACGTCGCTGGCGCCGGGCTCGAAGGCGGTCACCGGCTATCTCGAATCGGCCGGCCTGATGGCGCCCCTCGAGACGCTCGGCTTCGCCCTGGCCGGCTACGGTTGCACGACCTGCATCGGGAACTCCGGCCCGCTCGACGCTCCGATCGCAGCCGCGATCGAGGCCCATGACCTGGTCGTGGCCGCCGTCCTGTCGGGCAACCGCAACTTCGAAGGGCGGATCCATCCGCTGGCCCGGGCGAGCTACCTGGCCTCGCCGCCCCTCGTCGTGGCCTTCGCCCTGGCCGGCCGGGTGGACATCGACCTGACCACCGAGCCGCTCGGGTTGGGCAGCGACGGCCGGCCGGTCATGCTGGCCGACATCTGGCCCGCTCCCGACGAGATCCGGAGGGTGATCAGCGAGTCCATCTCACCCGAGCTGTTCCGCCGGACCTACGCCAGCGTGTTCGCCGGCGACGACCGCTGGCGGGCCTTGCCGATCCCGGCCGGCAACCGCTTTGCTTGGGATCCGGCCTCGACCTACGTCGCCCGGCCGCCCTTCCTGGACCGGGTCTCGATCGAGCCGGCGCCGCTGGCCGACCTGCTCAATGCCCGGGCGCTGGCCGTCCTGGGCAATTCGGTCACCACCGACCATATCTCGCCGGCCGGCTCGATCTCCCCGTCCTCGCCGGCTGGGCAATGGCTCCAGGCCCACGGCGTGACACCCCTCGAATTCAACAGCTATGGCTCCCGGCGCGGTCAGCACGAGGTGATGATCCGGGGCACGTTCGCCAACATCCGGCTGCGCAACAAGCTGGTCGACGGGCGTGAGGGCCCGTACACCCTCCACCTGCCCGACGCGAGCGAGGCGTTCATCTACGACGCAGCCGAGCGTTACCTGACCGAAGGCGTTCCCTTGCTCATCCTGGCCGGCAAGGAGTACGGCTCCGGTTCGTCGCGAGACTGGGCGGCCAAGGGCACGGCCCTGCTCGGAGTGCGGGTCGTCATCGCCGAAAGCTACGAACGGATCCACCGCTCGAACCTGGTGGGCATGGGCGTGCTGCCCCTCCAATTCGAGGCCGGCGAGAGTGTCGCCTCGCTCGGCCTCACGGGGCGCGAGTCGTTCACCATCGAAGGCATCGCCGACGGCCCCGTCCCGCGCGGCCAGCTGACGGTGGTCGCCCGGAGCGACCCCGAGGGCGGCGAGCCGGCCGGCGAGCCCGGCCGCGAACGTCGGTTCAGCGTGCGCTGCCGGCTCGACGGCCCGATCGAGCTCGACTACTACCGCCACGGCGGGATCCTGCCGGCCGTCCTGCGCCGGCTGGCCACGGCCTGACTCAGGCCGCCATCGATCTGGCTTCGTATCCCCCCGGAGGTCTCATGCGCCCGTTCGAGATCGGTCTCGTCCTCCCGCTGTGGGACTCGTTCCTCGACGGCTCGACGTCGCGCTGGGTCGAGGTTCGCAGCCTCGCCCTTCAAGCCGAGGAGGTCGGGTTCGACACCGTCTGGGTTCCCGATGAGCTGCTGTGGCGTCCGACCGAGGAAGATCGACAGGGGTGGTGGGAGGCCGTAGCCATGGCCGGCGCGGTCGCGGCGGCGACCTCGCGGGTGAAGGTCGGCACGTGGATCCTGTCTGCGCTCCACCGCAACCCAGGAATCACCGCCAAGGCGGTCGAGACGATCGACGAGATCAGCGGCGGCCGGTTCGTGTTCGGCCTGGGGTCCGGCCATGCGGGCGCCCAGGCGCACGCCTTCGGGCTGCCCGAGGACCACGTCCACAGCCGATTCGCGGAGGCGCTCGAGATCATCATTCCCCTGCTGCGGCAAGGCCGAGCGGACTTCGTGGGCACGTTCCATGCCGCACGGAGCCTGGAGCACCGGCCCGTCGGGCCGCGCCCCGGCCGGATCCCGATCATGATCGGCGCCAAGGGCCCGAAGATGCTCCGTTTGGCAGCCCTCCACGCCGACATCTGGAGCTGGTTCGCCGAGGAGCGGAGCGACCTCGCCGAGCTCGGGCCGCGGCTCGCGGCCCTCGAGGCGGCCTGCGTCGATGTCGATCGCGATCCGGCGACCATCGGCAAGTCGGCCGGTATCGTGATCGAGCCGACATCGGTCAGCGGATCGGACGCGCTTGGGACTCCCATCCGCGGCTCGGCCGCGGAGATTGCCGATGTCCTCCGGGGATTCGGGGCCGCCGGCTTCACGAACGTCGAGGTGATCGTGTCGCCGCCCACTCCGGCCGCGGTCGACGCCATGGCCCCGGTCCTCGAGCTGCTCGACGCCGACTGAGCGGGCGGCTGCCTCGGGCCCGAGCTATCAGCCGCAGAAACAGAACAGGGCCCGAGGGCCCTGCGTCTGCGAGGTTGTTCTGGTGGGCGATACTGGATTCGAACCAGTGACCTCGCGGATGTGAACCGCGCGCTCTAACCGACTGAGCCAATCGCCCCGAATCGGAGCCACCCATCGTGGCAGTCCGACGGCCCCGAGGATAGCACGGGGCCGGTCCGGAACCGGCCAGATCAGGCCGGCCGGCCCGGTCCGGCTTCGCTGGCCGGCCGGTCTCCGAACAGGGCTCGGCCAACCCGGACGAGCGTGGCGCCCTCCTCCACCGCCACCTCGAAGTCGGCACTCATGCCCATCGACAGGCCGGGCCCAAGGGCGGGCACTCCTGCCCGCAGCTGCTCGGACAGCCGGCGCAGGGCGACGAACGTGGGCCTGGCCGCAGCCGGATCGGCCACCAGCCGCCCGATCGTCATGAGGCCGAGCAGCTCGAGACCGGCCAGCGAGCCAAGCTCGGGCAGGTCTGCAGCGAGGCGCTCGGGAGCGTAGCCGGCCTTGGCCGGATCCTCGTCGACGTTCACCTGGAGGAAGACGGGCAGGCGCAGACCGGCTCCCCGGGCGTCGGCCACGAGGTGGTCCATCCGGCGGGCCAGCTCGAGCGAGTCGACCGACTGGATCACCTCGAAGGCGGCGATCGCCCGGCGCACCTTGTTGGACTGGAGCGGGCCGACCAGATGCCAGGTCGCCGGGCCGACGAGCCCGCGCTTGTCCTCGCCTTCCTGGACCCGGTTCTCGCCGAGGACGGCCAGACCGGCCGCTACTGCCGCCCGGACGCGCGGCGGCCCGACGGTCTTGGAGACGGCCACGAGGCCGATCGCCGCGGGGTCACGACCGGCGCGCTGGGCAGCCCTGGCGATCCGGTCGAGGACGAGCCCCCGAGCAACCTGAAATGCAGCGACCTCGACCGGATCGGTCGAGGTCGGGCTGGCTTGGCTGGGCGGCGTGCCGGCGTCCACCGGCCCCTCCTACTTGCGGCGCAGGAAGCTCGGGATCTCGAGGTCGTCAGGGTCGATCGCGGCCCGCCGGACAGGCTGGACGACCGGCTCGCCGACCGTTCGCGACTCGACCCGCACGGCGGCCGGCTCGCGGCCCAGGCCGTCGGCGTCGTCGGCCACGGCGCGGCGCTGCTCCTCGAGCTCGGCGTAGTAGTTGCGGCCGGTCGCAGCCGGCGTGTCATACGTGGCGGACTCGGCCGGCCGGGTTGCCTTGCGGCTGGCATCGAAGCCGGTCGCGATCACAGTGATCATGACTTCATCGCCAAGGCGCTCATTGAAGCTCGTGCCGAAGATGATGTTGGCCTCGGGGTCGGCCGCGGCCCGGATCTCCTCGGCGGCCTCGGTCACCTCGTGCAGGCTCAGGTTGGAGCTGCCGGTGATGTTGAACAGGATGCCCTGGGCGCCGTTGATGTTGACCTCGAGGAGCGGGCTGGCGATCGCCTGGCGGGCGGCCTCCACGGCCCGGTTCTCGCCCGAGGCGCGGCCGATGCCCATGAGCGCCGAACCAGCGTCCTTCATGATCGTGCGCACGTCGGCGAAGTCGAGGTTGATCAGGCCGGGCACGGTGATGATGTCGCTGATGCCCTGGACGCCCTGGCGCAGGACGTCGTCGACGACCCGGAAGGCGTCGACGATCGAGGTGTTCTTCTGGACCACGTCCTTGAGCCGGTCGTTGGGGATCGTGATCAGGGTGTCGACCTTGGCTCGCAGCTCGTCGGCGGCCTTCTCGGCCACCAGCTTGCGCCGGTTACCCTCGAACGAGAACGGCTTGGTCACGACGCCGATGGTCAGGGCGCCCAGCTCCTTGGCGATCTCGGCGATCACCGGCGCGGCGCCCGAGCCGGTCCCGCCGCCCATTCCGGCGGTAATGAAGACCATGTCCGAATCGCGCAGGGCGTCGGCGATCTTCTCGGTGTCCTCCTCGGCCGCCCGCTGCCCGATCGACGAGTCGCCGCCTGCGCCCAGGCCACGGGTCATCTTGTCGCCGATCCGGATCTTGTGGGGTGCATCGCTCTGGAGGAGCGCCTGCGCGTCCGTGTTGCAGGCGATGAACTCGACGCCCATCATCTCGGCCCGGATCATCCGGTTGACCGCGTTGCTGCCGCCGCCGCCGACGCCGACGACGCGAATGAGCGCGAAGTTCTCGGAGTCTGATCGGAGCGGCATCAGGATTCCTCCGGTGGCCCGCAGGGGGCCAATTCGATCGGCGATACGATCAGGACGGGACCGTCCGGCGAAGTCGTCGGGGCGATCGATGGGTCATTTGGTCGGGAAGCGTCCGGCGAGTATACCGTCGCGTCAAGCGTGTGGCGCACGGAAGTGTCCGTGGGCCGGCGGGTGCGCGGCCCGTTACGGGAAGACGCTCCGGAGCGCGTCGCGCAGGCGCCCGAAGGCCCCGCCCGCCGGGGTCGACTCGTAGCGCACCGGCTCGCCCGACATCGTCACCGCCGCCCCCCAGCGGAGCAGCCCGATGGCCGTGCTGAAGGCCGGCGTGAGCAGGTTGTCGACCAGCCCGCCGACGCCGGTCGGGCCGGCGATCCGGACCGGCATCTCGAGGACCTCCCGGCCCAGCTCGGACAGGCCGGCCAGCTGGGCGGCCCCGCCGGTCAGGACGATGCCCGCCGGGAGCATGCCGTGGCCGGTCGCCCGCATCTCGTTGCGGATGAGCTCCAGCGTCTCGCGGCAACGGGCCTCGATGATCTGGCACAGCTCCATCCGGCTGACCGAGCGGCCGGCGTCTTCGCCCAGGACGCTGACGCTGATCATCTCGTCGGCGTCGACGGAGCGCAGGTCGCAGGTGCCGTGGCGGACCTTGAGCTCCTCGGCCACCTGCAGGCTGGTCTTCAGGACGGCCGCGATGTCCATGGTCACGTTGTTGCCGCCGACCGGCAGGACGCTGGTGTGGAAGGGTGAGCCATCCGAGAACAGGGCCAGGTCGATCGTGCCCGCCCCGACATCAGCCACGCCGACTCCGAGATCCTTCTCGGTCTCGGTCAGGACGGCCTCGGCCGAGGCCAGCGAGGCCGCCACGAGCTCGTCGATCTTGACGTCGGCGGCCATCACGCACTTCTGGAGGTTCTGGACCGCGGTGGCCGAGGCGGTCACGATGTGGGTCTCGACCTCCAGCCGGATCGCGCTCATCCCGAGGGGATCCTTGACCCCTTCCTGGCCGTCCACGATGAAGCCCCGGGGCAGGACGTGGAGGACTTCCCGGTTCGACGGGATCGAGACGGCCCGGGCCACCTCGGTCGCCCGGTTGACGTCTTCGCGGCTGACCTCGCGATCATGGCCACTGACGGCGACGGCGCCGCGCGAGTTCTGGGACTCGACGTTCTGGCCACCCACGCCCACGAAGGCCCGGTCGATCTTCCAGCCCGACAGGCGCTCGGCCTGCTCGACGGCCTGGGCGATCGAGTTGATCGTCTGCTCGATGTTGACGACGACGCCCTTCTTGAGACCCGTCGCCGGCACGACCCCCTTGCCGATGATGGTCAGGGCTCCCTCGCCGTTGACCTCGCCAATCAGGGCACAGACCTTGGTTGTGCCGACATCGATCCCAACCAGGACCGCCTCTCGTTCCACGCTTTCGTCGTCCCCTTTACAGGAAGTGGCGCCGGATCAGGGCCAGGTTCTGGAAGATCCGCGGCCCAAAGGTCACCAGGGCCACGAGGTACAGGTCCAGTCCCAGCCGATCGCCGAGGAAGGTGAGCAACACGGCCGCGACCGCGTTGGTGATGAAGCCGCTGACGAAGATCCGATTGTCGTAGACGCCGTCCAACTCGGCCCGGACCGCTCCGAGCACGGAGTCGAGCGCAGCCACGATCGCCACGGCTGAGTACCGGGCGAGCTCGTAGCTGACGTTGACCTTGAGGAGGAGCCCGAGCAGGACGCCGAGACCGAGGCCTGCCAAGGGAAGGAGCACGCGCGAGGGCCCTCCAGCCGGTGCGTTTCGGCAAGGCTACCAGACCGTCGCGGGCCTCGAGTCGCCCGGCCGGGCGACGCGATCCAGGCGGGCCGGCCGGTCTCGATCACGGCTTGGAGGAGGCCTTGCTGGTGTAGGTGCCGTTCGTCTCGTCGGCCAGGATGACCGTCTCGACCGTGGGCTCGCGGCCGGCCAGCAGGCTGCGCAGGAGGCGGACCTGGCCGGGGATGAGCGTGGGTGGCCGGAGGCTGCTGGTGTAGATCCCGAAGACCGCGGTCCACAGGTTGGGCACGGCCTTGACCGTGAAGCCGAGGTCGTCGCCGAGGGTCACGACCAGGCCGTTGGCGGCCGAGTCCAGGTCGGCTGGCTTGAGCGAGCCCAGCCGCGTGGCCGCATCGAAGCTGACCGGGTCGATCGCGGACCCCACGCTGATGGCCGAGCCGGCCCGGGTGTCGGTGATCGTGGGCAGGCCATTGGGCACAGGCGCCCCATCGGCCAGCTGGACGAACGCGACGGCGGCCGAGTCGACCAGGAAGCGGGCGCTGCCGGTCTGCCAGACCAGGATCGGCTGGCGCTCATCGAGGCGAACCCGCAGGGTGTTGGGCAGGACGACGCTGACCTCGGCCGAGCGGACGGCCGGCAATGTCTCAACCCGGCCGGCCAGGTCGTCGGTCTGCAAGGTGACCAGGTTGGTGCCGTCGCTCACGCCGAGCAAGGCCTGCACGTCGGCCGGCTTGGTCCAGGTCGCGCCGGTCACGTCGAGGTGCTGGAAGGCGAACACGGGCGACGCGCCCACGCCGTAGATCGAGAGGCACGACAGGACCACCGCCAGGGCGGCCACGGCGCGGGTCCGCGACAGGCCCGCCGACGAGCGCCGGATCGGCCGGCCGGCTCGCGGTTGGTTGACCCGGCGCGTGGGCAGGTGGCTCACCGGGGCAGGTCCTCCGGGCTGAGCCTTGGGCGGACCCGGCCCGTCCAGCGTTCCTGGCCGAGCTCGACGATCCGGCTGGCCAGGGCACCGAAGGTGTAGCCACCGGCCGCGGCCATCGCCGGAAACAGGCTGATCGGGGTGAAGCCCGGGATCGTGTTGATCTCGGACAGGTAGATCGCCTCGCCCTGGACCAGGAAGTCGAGCCGGGCGAAGCCCTCGGCGCCGACGGCCCGATAGGCGTCCCGGGCAATCTTCAGGATGGTCGCCCGCTGGCGCGGCTCCAGCTCGGCGCTGGGCGACGTCTCGGACAGGCCCGGGGTGTACTTGGCGGCGTAGTCGTAGAACTCGTGGCCGGACAGGACCTCGCCCGGGCCGTACAGCTCGATCGCGGCCGGGTCGTTGCCCAGGACGGCAACCTCGAGCTCACGGGCGCCACTGACGTAGCGCTCGACGACGGCCAGGTTGTCATGCTCGAAGGCCGCGTCGAGGGCGCCGGGGCGCTCCGCCGGGTCGTGGGCCAGGGTCATCCCGACCGAGCTGCCCAGGCGGGCCGGCTTGACGATCAGGCGGGGGTCGCCGTTCCCCTGGGCGAAGGCCTCGAGCTCGCCCAGGACGGCGGCCTGGTCGGCCTGCCAGCGCCGGAGCGAGATCTCCCGCCAGTCGACGACCGGGAGTCCGAGGCCCCGCACGAGGCGCTTGAACAGGGCCTTGTCCATGCCCAGGGCCGACGCCGCCACGCCCGAGCCGGTGTAGGCCAGGCCGGCCGCCTCGAGCAGGGCCTGGACCGTGCCGTCCTCGCCGAACGGCCCGTGCAGCGCGATGAAGACGACGGGCGGGCTCGGCCGGGCCGCCAGCCGCTCGAGCAGCGTGCCGGCCGCTTCGGGCCCTGCGGCACCCAGCCCGGCCGGCTCATCGAAGGCGGCTGGAGCCGGGTCGGGCAGCGGACCAATGGCCGCACCCGGCAGCCACCACCAGTCGCCGGCCAGGTCGATCACGACCCGGTCGACCGGGTGACCGGCCGTGGCCAGGGCCCGGGCAATGGCCGAGCCGGACACGATCGAGACGTCGTGCTCGGCCGAGGGGCCCCCGAGCAGCACGACCACCGGCGGCTTGGGCAGGGGCCGCTTGGGCTCGGGCGGCTTGGGCACGGCGGGCTTGCTGGCCGTCACGGCTGGCCCGCCTCGGGCCACGAGCCCCAGTCGCCGAGGTAGACGACCTCCTCTTCGAGCACGACGCCTGATTCCTGGGCGACCTCCGACCGGACCCGGTCGGCCAGGCGGCGCAGGTCGGTCGCGCTGCCCTTCTGGTCGTTGACCAGGAAGTTGGCGTGCTTGGGGCTGACCGAGGCGCCCCCGATCCGGAGGCCCTTCAGGCCGGCCGCATCGATCAGCCCGCCGGCCGACTGCGGGAGCGGGTTGCGGAACCACGAGCCCGCGCTGGGCGTGCCCAGCGGCTGGTGCTCCTGGCGCCAGTGCCGGATCTCCTCAAGGCGGGCCTTGATCTCGTCGGCCGAGGCCGGCTCGAGGCGGAACGTCGCGCCGAGGACGATCTCGGCGGGCCCGCCCGCGGCGGGGTGCTTGAGCCGGCTGTCGCGATAGCCCAGGCCCAGGTCGATCGGGCCGACCTCGCCCTCGCTCCCGTCGGCGGCCAGCAGGCGGGCCGTCTCGAGCACGGTCGCAGTGTCCGATTCATGGGCTCCGGCGTTGGCCCAGACGGCCCCGCCGACCGTGCCCGGGATGGCCAGGCCGTACTCGAGGCCGGACAGCCCGGCCGCCTGGCTGACCGTGGCCGCCCGGGCCATGGGCACGCCGGCCTCGGCGACCAGGCTCGAGCCGACGACCTCGATGCCCTCGGCCCGGTCCTGGATCACCAGCCCCCGGATGCCGGCATCGGCGATCAGGACGTTGCTGGCCCGGCCGAGGACCGTGTGGGCCAGCCCCCGGGACCGGGCGAACTGGACCAGCTTGCGCAGCTCGAACGCGTTGTGGGCGACCGCGAAGAGATCGGCTGGACCGCCCAGGCGAAGGGTCGTGAACCGGGCCAGCGGCTCGTCCCGGGACGTCTTGACCCCGATCCGCCGCTGGATGTCAGTGCCGATCGCGAGGGCGTCGAAGGGGGCCGGCGAGCCGATCAAGGAGGTCATCCGGCCAGCTCGCCGCGCGAGCGGCGCAGGATCGCGGCAGGCTCCGGCAGCGATCGCCGTTCGGCGGCGGCCAGGACCAGCTCGGCCACCGCCGCGGCGGCTGCCGGCCGGCCGAGGGCGCGCGACGCGGCGGCCATGGCGTTGTGGGCCGGCGGATCGTCCAGGATCGCCGCGGCCTCGAGCAACGCTGCCGCATCGAAATCATCGTCCGCGATCAGGCGAGCGGCCCCGGCCTCGACCAGGGGCAGCGCGTTGGCCAGCTGGTGGCCCCCCGCATGGGGGTAGGGCACGATGACCATGGGCCGGCCCAGGGCGGTCGCTTCGGCCAGGGTCGAGCTGCCGGCCCGGCCCACGATCAGGTCGGCGGCCACCAGCGCGTCGGTCATCTCCTCGCGCAGGAACGGGATACGGCCGGTAGCGCTCGCGACGCTCGGCCGGCAGCGCCTCGCGGGCCGCCAGGGCCGCCGCATAGCCGGCATCGCCAGTCACGTGGACGACGTGGACGCGCTCGACCAGGCGGGCCAGCGCCCCGGCGACCGCGGCGTTGAATCGGCGGACGGCCTGCGAGCCGCCGAACACGAGGAGCAGGCGATCGCCGGCCGGCACCCCGAAGCGGGCCCGGGCTGCGAGCGGGTCGATTCCGGCCAGCTCGCGGATGGGCGTCCCGGTCTCGAAGCAGCGGGCGGCCGGCAGGTCGAGGGCGGCACAGGTCGCGCCACTCGAGACGGCCACCGCGCGGGCCAGCCGGGCGGTGGCCCGGACGCTCCGTCCAGGCACGACATTGCCCTCCCACATGACGACCGGGATGCGCAGGCCGCTGGCCGCCAGGATGACCGGCACGGCCACGTAGCCGCCGGTCGTGAAGATCGCGGCCGGGCGCTCCCGGACGAGGATGGCCGTGGCCTGCGGCACGGACAGCCCCAGGCGGGCCGGGTCGAGGACAAGGTGGATCGAGCGATCGGTGCTCCGCAACGAACGCAGGGCGAGGCGCCGGATCGGGATTCCGGCGGTCGGGACAATCGTGGCCTCGAGGCCGCGATGGCCTCCCAGCCAGGCTAGCTCCGGTTCGAGCGGGCTAGCGCGAAGTGACCGGGCGACGGCCAGAGCGGGGTAGATGTGCCCGCCCGTTCCGCCGCCCGCGATCAGCAGGCGCATCGTTGAAAGTGCCTCGTTCGACGGTTTCACGCGAGATCGACAAAAGGATTCCGACAGCGGCCAAACTGATCGACAGTGACGAGCCGCCGGCGCTGATGAACGGCAGGGTGATCCCGGTGATCGGGATCAGGGCGACGACGACCCCGATGTTGATGAAGGCCTGGATGCACAACCAGGCGGTGATGCCCCCGGCCAGGAGGGCCCCGAAGGTGTCCGGGGCGGCCAGCGAGATGCGCACGCCCTGGTAGGCCAGGATGACGAACAGGGCGATCACGATGCCCGCCCCGACCAGCCCGAACTCTTCGCCGATCACGGCGAAGATGAAGTCGTTGCTGGCATTGGGCAGGGCGATCCCGCCGGCGATCTGGCTCTGGCCCAGGCCCGCCCCGAAGACTCCGCCGATGCCCAGGGCGAGCAGCCCCTGGATCGCGTGATAGCCGGCCCCGGTCGTGTCCTGCCAGGGGTTGAGCCAGATCCGGATCCGCTCGAGCTGGTAGCCGTGGAGCATGAACGCTGCCACTCCGGCGAAGCCGAGCGCGCCGAGTGCCGCGAGATGGCGCAGCCGGGCCCCGGCGATGAACATCATCAGCAGGCCGGTGAAGGCGATGACCGATGCCGTGCCCAGGTCCGGCTCGAGCAGCACCAGCGCCACGAGGGGCAGGTAGATCAGCAGGAACGGCACGAAGCCCCGCCACAAGCTGCGCACCTCGGTCCCCCGCTTGGCCAGCCAATGGGCGAGGTAGACGACGAGGGCCAGCTTGGCCACCTCGGCCGGGTGGATCGCGGGCAACGGCCCGATCTGCAGGAAGCGGGCCGAGCCCCCCACGACCCGGTTGAACTGGGGCACGAAGACCAGGACGAGAAGGACCACCGCCAGGCCGTACAGCGGGATCGAGACCAGGCGCAGGCGTCGGTAGTCGACCTTGGTCATGACCATCATGGCCAGCAGGCCCAGGGCGCCCCACACGACCTGCGGCCCGACGACCGCGAACGAGTTGGCCGAGCCCGCGTAGGACTGCATCGCCGACGACGAGTAGACCATCAGGACGCCGATCGCGGTCAGCGCGACCACGGCCACCAGGACCACGTAGTCCGGGGCGTGGGTCTCGCGGCGGAGCACGCTGGGGATCCCCCGCCCGCTCGTCGGCCGGCTGCGGACCGTGGGCTTGACCAGGCTCGTGACGACGCTCATCGGTCCTCCAGCAGGCTCGGCGATGGTGCCGACCGTGAGGCAGCCCCAGCGGGGGCGGCCGCCAGGGCGGCGACGGCCGCCTTGAACGCCCGTCCGCGGGCCTCGTAGTCGGGGAACATGTCGAAGCTGGCGGCCGCCGGGCTGAGCAGGACGGTGGCCCGGGGCACGCCGTCCGGGTCGTCCGGTCGGCCGGCCGACAGGCTGGCCCGGACCTCGCGGGCGATCACGGCCGCCCGGCCGACGGCCGCCTCGAGGCTCTCGGCCCGTTCGGTCCGGGCGAGGCCCGCCGCCCGGAAGAGCCGCTCGAGGGTGGGTCCGCTCTCGCCGATGAGGACCGCCGCCGCGGCCCGCTCGGCCACGACCGGGGCCAGCTCGGCCAGGTCAACACCCTTGTCCCGGCCGCCGGCAATGAGCACGATCGGGGCGGGATAGGCCCGCAGGGCAGCGATCACCGCATCGGGCTGGGTCCCCTGCGAGTCGTTGACGAAACGGACCCCGTCGACCTCGCCGGCCGGCTCGAGCCGGTGCTCGACCCCGGCGAACGTGGCGCTGGCCGCCCGGATCGCGTCCGGGGCGAGGCCGAACAGGAGGGCCACGCTGATCGCGGCCAGGGCGTTGGAGACGTTATGGCGGCCCGGCAGGGGCAGCTCGGCCAAGGGCAGGATCCGCCCGCCGGGGCCGGTCGCGGCCGACCCCCCGCCGGCCAGGGCCAGGCGCTGGACGTCATCGGCCACGATCCAGCCGTCGCGGACGCCGAGGCCGTGGACCATCGGCCGGTCGAGCCGGTACATCACGTCCGGGGCGCTGCCCAGGCCGGCGTAGGCCGGCCACGGTGGGGTCGTCGGCATTGAGGACCAGGCAGCCATCCGGGTCGACCAGCTCCGCCAGCCGGCGCTTGACCTTGCGGTAGGCGGCCAGGCTGCCGTGCCGATCGAGATGGTCCGAGGTCACGTTGGTGTAGACAGCCACGTGAGTCCCGCGCGAGAGCGTCGGCAGCTGCAGCTCGGACAGCTCGACCACCACCCGATCGTCGGGCGCTGAGCTCGAACAGGCGCTCGACGAGGGGCCGGCCGATGTTTCCACCGAGGATGACCCGATGGCTGGGATCCGCGGCCAGGAGGTGCTCGATCAGGGCCGAGGTGGTGGTCTTGCCCTTGGTCCCGGTCACCCCGATCGTGGGCGCCGGGCACAGGCGCAGGAACAGGTCCACCTCGGACACGATCGCCGGGGCGGGCAGGTCGCCCGCCGCGCGCCGCGCCACGAGGTCCTGGAGGGCCGCCCGGAGGCGCGGCTCGGTCGTCGGGAAGTCGGGCGAGATCGACCGGTGAGGTCGTGATCAGGGCTGCCCCCCGGACGGCCTCGCCCGGATCGACCGACGGCCCGGCCAGCAGGCGGACGGCTCGGCCCTCGAGCCGCGCCGACGCGCGTCTGCCAGCTCGCCCGCCGGGCGGCCGTCGTAGACGGTCACCCCGGCCCCCGCGTCGGCCAGGAAGCGGGCCAGGGCGACGCCGCTGCGGGCCAGGCCCAGGACGGCCACCGGCCGGCCGCGCCAGGGCGCCACCGCGCACGCCGGCCAGGCTCGAGCTCGATCAGGTCGGTGCGTCAGGGCGTCATCGCTCAGGCGCGTTGATCGAGGCGAGGAACAGCGTCACGCCCGATCATCCCGGCCAGGACGCCCACGATCCAGAAGCCGGAGGGTGATCTTCTCCTCATCCCAGCCGCCCAGCTCGAAGTGGTGATGGATCGGGCTCATCCGGAAGATCCGCCGGCCGCCGGTCGCCTTGAAGTAGGCGACCTGGAGGATGACCGAGCCGGTCTCGATCGACGAAGATGATCCCGATGAGGGGCAGGACGACGATCTGGCCGGTGATCAGGGCGCATGACGGCCAGGCATGGCCCCGAGCGACAGCGAGCCCGAATCGCCCATGAAGACCTGGGCCGGATGGACGTTGAACCAGAGGAAGCCGAGCGTCGCCCCGATGATGATCGCGCAGAGCAGGGCCAGGTTCGGCTGGTGGGGCACGTTCAGCAGGGCGATGATCATGTAGGCGACGAAGGCGAAGGCGGTCGTCCCGCCGGCCAGGCCGTCCAGCCCGTCGGTGATGTTCACGCCGTTGCTGGTGGCCACGATGGCGAAGGCCGCGAACAGGATCGTAGAGCGGCGCGCCGATGACGACGTCGCCCACGAACGGCACCCGGATCGCGGTCGATCTCGAAGTGGCGCTGGATGTAAGCGCGGCCAGGACGGCGACGACGATCTGCCAGATGAGCTTCTGGCGGGCGCTGATCCCGTCGCCGGTCTTCGCGTTGAGGTAGTCGTCGAAGGCGCCCAGGGCGGCCGACCCCGAGCGAGGGCCGCGAGGGGCGAGTAGGTGTCGGGCGTGTGGTGCCGAGGGCGCCGAGCAGGACGGCCACCGCAGCCACGACCAGGACGATCAGGAGCCCGCCCATGGTCGGGGTGCCTTCCTTGAGGTAGTGGCTCTGGGGCCCCTCCTCGCGGATCTGCTTGCCGAACCGGATCGAGCGGAGCGAGCCGGATGTAGGGCGGCATCAGGATGACGACCAGCAGCGAACGCGAGGAGCAGGCCCTGGATGAGCTCGATCGTCGCCGATCGTCATCGGCGCGAGCTCGGCCCGGAGGTCGTCGACGAGCCCGTCGAGGCCGAGCCCGCGCGAGGCCTTGACCAGGACGACGTCGCCGGCGCGCGAGGCGCGGCCGGAGGGCCTCGAGGGCGCCGTCGCCGATCGGCGACCTCGACGATCCGGCCGGGGGCCAGCCCAGCGGCCCGGGCACCCTCGGCGATCGGCCGGGCGCCCGGCCCGACGACGACAGCAGGTCGGCCACGCCGCGGCCGCCGCGTCGCCCACCGCGCAGGTGGCCGGCCTCGTGGCCGTCGCCGAGCTCGAGCATCTCGCCGAGGACCGCCACCGCCGGCCGGGCAGGCTGGCCAGCAGGTCCAGGGCGGCGCGCATCGAGGCCGGGGCGGCGTTGTAGCTGTCGTCCAGGATGGTCACGTCGCCGAGACGGACAGGTCGCCCCGGTGCGGCGCGGCCAGCCGGCCGGCCAGGCCGGCGGCGATCTCGTCGAGCGTCGAGCCCGGCGGCGAGCCCGACGGCCGCCGCGGCCAGCGCGTTGTGGACGGCGTGGCGGCCGAGGCCGGGCATCGCGATCGGCCGGCGCGCCGGCCGGCGTCCGCAGGACGAAGCGCATGCCGGCCGACGCCGGCCGACTCGACGTGCTCGCGCGCTGACGTCGGCGCCGGCGCCGAAGCCGTAGGTCAGGACCGCGGCCGGCGGTCGCGGGCGGCCATCCGGGCGACCCGTTCGTCGTCCGCGTTGAGGACGGCCGTGCCGTCGGCCGGCAGCGCCTCGACGAGCTCGCCCTTGGCCCGCTCGATCGCCTCGATCGAGCCGATCCGGCGACAGGTGGACCGGCTGGACGGCGGTCACCACGCCGATCCGCGGCTCGGGCGATCCGGCCAGGTCGGCGATCTCGCCGCCGACGTACATGCCCATCTCGAGGACGAGCGGCCTCGTGCTCCGGTCCGAGGCGCAGGAGGGTCAGCGGCAGGCCGATCTCGTTGTTCTCGTTGCCCTCGCTGCGGAGGGTCCGGAAGCGGCTGGCCGAGGACGGCCGCGATCGCCTCCTTGGTCGAGGTCTTGGCGATGCTGCCGGTGATGCCCGACGACGAGCGGCTCGAACCGGCGCCGCCAGCCGGCCGCAACCGCGCCGAGGGCGCCAGCGGTTCGGCACGCGGACGACGCGTCACGTCGCCGCAGCGCCTCGAGCGGCACGGTCCGGCGGCCGGCTGACGAGGAGCGCCGCGGCGCCGTTCGGCCGCGCGCCCGCCGAGGATGCCGTGGCCGTCGGTCCGCTCACCGGGCAGGGCCACGAACAGGTTGCCCGGCTGGACCCGGCGGCGAGTCGACGGCGCCGCCGCGGATCGGCCGGCCGGCATCGTGGACGAGCCGGCCGCCGGTCAGCCGGGCGAGCTCGGCGGCGTCGAGCGCGGTCGGCTCCCCGGAGGCGGCTGCGACCGCGGCGGGTCGGTCACGGCAGCCAGTGTCGCACGGCGCGCGCTCACGGGTTCGGCTGGCGAGCGTGCGCGTCGGCGTCGGGCCGGTCCCGTCGGGTCAGGTCGAGCGTCGTGATCGCGTCGGTGGCGATCCGGCGGAACAGCTCGAACGACTCGACCGGCATCGCAGGTGGCCCTGCCGGCCACGACCGTCGGCGTTGCCCTCGTGGACCTGGACCGCGACGACCAGGTCCGGGCGCGTCCGGCCGATGTAGCCGACGAACGAGTAGTTGAAGAGTTGGCTTCCAGCCGCCCCGGCCGTGGTTCGCCTCGGGTCCCAGATCTGGGCGGTGCCGGTCTTGCCGCCGACGTCGTAGCCCGGGACCAGGGTCTTGGCCGCGTACAACGGGCACCGTGTGCACGACGTGGTTCATCATCTCGATGAGCGTCGCGCGACAGCGTCGGCGAGATGACCTGGCCCCGGGCGTCGGCGGCGACCGGCGTGGTTGCCGACCGCGGCGACGACGTGCGGCGTGACAGGGTGCCCGCCGTTGACCATGGCGCTGTAGGCGGTCGCGAGCTGGATCGGCGTGACGGCCACGCCCTGGCCGAAGGCGCCGTTGGCGAGGTCGATCTGGCGCCACGGCTGATCGTCGGGTCGCGGACGATGCCCGGCGACCTCGCCGGCCAGGTCGATCCCGGTCGGCTGGCCGAAGCCCGAGCCGCTGCCAGGTCGACTAGAGGACGCCGACGGCGGCCTTCGTGGTCGAGGCCAGGCCCAGGGCGACCTTGGCGGCGCCGACGTTCCGCGAGTAGGCGACGATGTCCTGGAACGTGCATCCAGCCCATCGCCCGCTGGTCGGCGTCGCAGATCCGGGCCGGGCCGTGGTCGAGCGACAGCGAGCCCGTGTCGTTGACCTGCGTCGTCGGCTTGACCGTGCCGTTCTCGAGCGCCGGCCAGCGGCGGTGAGCATCTTGAACACCGAGCCGGGCTCGTAGACGGAGCTGATGATCGGGTCGATGAACCGCGCCGGGTCGTCGCGGCGATCGCCGCGTAGTCGTTGGCGTCGTACGACGGGTAGCTGGCCTCGGCGTAGACCTCGCCCGTGTACGGATCCATCACCACGGCGGAGACCGACTCGCGCGCGGTCGGCCGACCCAGGCCGCGAGGAGCTCCTGCTCGACGGCGAGCTGGAGGCCGGCGTCGATGGTCAGGCGGAGTCCACGCCGGGCGTGCCCGGGACTCGACGACCTGGCCGTGTCGGGGATCGGCGTCGCCGGTCGCGTCGCGCTGGGCGGCCGGACGACCTTGGGCTGGCCGGCCAGCTCGTCCTGGTAGTACTGCTCGACGCCGTACTGGCCGACGCCGTCGCGGTTGACGAAGCCGAGCAGCTGCGCGGCGAGCGTCGTGTCCGGCGCGCCGCCGGCCTGCGGGATAGACCCGGACCGGCTCCGGCTCGAGGCGACAGCCCGTCGCAGCCGTCGCCGCTGAGCGACGGCCTGCGGATCTGGTCGGCCGTGGCCTGGTCGAGGCCGTGGGCCAGGACGACGTAGGCCCGGTCCGCGGTCGAGCTGTCGGTCAGGGTCGGCGCGTCGTGCCGGTCGAGGCCGAGGATCGCGATCAGGCGTTGGCCACGTCGTCCGGCGGTGACGTCCGGGCTCAGCTGGTCGGGGCCGCCACGAGCAGGTAGCGGTCGACCGTCGTGGCCAGCACGACCGTGCCGCTCCGGTCGTAGATCGTGCCCCGCCGGCTGGGATCGTCGACGCTGGATCGTGGTCTGGCCTGGTCGCCGCGTCGGCCAGCATCGGCTGCTCGGCCACCTGCCACCAGGCGAGCCGGGCGACGAGCGCCGCCGCCGAGGACGACGAACACGAGCAGGACGACGAGCAGGCGGCGGCGCGAGTCGGTCCGGCCCAGCATCGATCGATCGTCGGCTAGCGGGCCGGGACGACGAGCGGGTCGCCGAGCTGGAAGAGGCCGAGGTCGATGGCCAGCTTGCGGATCGCCGGCTCCCTGCCGAGCCGGTTCAGGTCGTGAGCAGCTCCTGGCGCTGGGCCTCGAGGGCGCGACTGCTGGTCCGTCAGCCGGTCGATGTCGTACGCTGGTCGCCGAGACCCGGACGGTCTGGGCCAGCGAGAAGAAGCCGAGCAGGAAGGCGATGACGATCGCCGCCGAGGAGGATCCCGATCCGGTTCGCCCGGCGGCCGGCCCGGACCGCGGTCGGGCGCGGCGGCGGGCGATGGCCGGCGCCGATTCGACGCCGGGCGGGGCTCGACGGCCGGGTCGCGAGCGCGGCAGGGCGACCGCGGCCAGGCGGCGTCCGGACGCCCGAGCGACGGTCGGGCGGCCGCCCTGGACCGCCATCAGTCGCCGACCGCGAAGCTCAGCCGATGCGGCGCGGCGTCGAGGTCGTAGCGCGCCGGCGACGGGCCGCGATCGGCCCGGCCGGCCTCGTCGAGCGTCGACCGGCTGCTGGTCGCGCGGCTCGAGCGGCGCTCGCGGATCTCGTGCTGGCGCCGGCCGTACGACCGGCGGCGATGGACTGGTGGCGCTTGCTCATCGGGTCTCCCTCTCCGTGCTGGTCGATCAGGCGGCGAGGCGCTCGGCGGCCCGCAGCCGGGCGCTCCGGGCGCGGGGGTTGGCCGCGATCTCGGCGGCGCTCGGGGTGAGCGAGCGGCCGGGTCACGAGGCGCAGCCGCGGGTGCGGCCGCAGACGCAGACGGGCAGGCTCGGGCGGGCAGACGCAGCCCCGCCGCTCGGCCTGCGAAGAAGCGCTTGACGATCCGGTCCTCGAGCGAGTGGTAGCTGAGGACGACGAGCCGGCCGCCCGGCCGGAGCAGGTCCACGGCGGCGGCCAGGGCCGTCCTCGAGCGCGTCGAGCTCCTCGTTGACCGCGATCCGGAGGGCCTGGAACGATGCGCGTCGCGGGATGGATCCGGCGCCGGCCCGGGGATGCCGGCCGGGGCGACCCGCTCGACGAGCGCGGCCAGCTCCTCGGCGGTCGTGATCGGGGCGGTCGTCGCGGGCGGCGACGATGGCCCGGGCGATCCGGCGCGCGTACGGCTCCTCGCCGTAGCGCCGGAAGAGGGCGGTGAGCTCGGCCGCGTCGAGCGTCGCGAGGAGCTCGGCGGCCGGCACGCCGCGGCGACGGGTCGAAGCGCATGTCGAGCGGGCCGCCGGTCCGGAAGCCGAAGCCGCGCTCGCGTCGGCCAGCTGGAAGCTGGACAGGCCGAGGTCGAACAGGAGCCCGTCGACCGGCGCCGAAGCCGGCCGCCGGGGCGACCGTCGCCGAGCTCGCGGAAGTTCGCCTGGCGCAGGACGAGCCGGTCGCCGAACGCGGGCCAGGCGCGCCGGCGACCCTGGCGATGGCGGCCGGGTCGGCATCGAGCCCGAGGAGGCGGCCATCCGGGAGTGGCGGCCTCCAGGATCCGCTCGGTGTGCCCACCGCCGCCGAGGGTGGCGTCGATCTGAAGGCTGCCGGGCGCTGGGGCGAGGTCGTCATGACCTCCTCCACCAGCACCGGCAGGTGCCCTTCCTTCATCTCGTCCTCCACTCGACGACGGATCCCGAGCGGATCCTGGAGGCGCATGTGGTGCCCGCGCCGGCTCAGATCCCGAGGCCGGCTGAGGTGCTCGGCGAGCGCGTCGGGTGCGTCCAGGGCCCGGCGGTAGTCGTCCCAGCGGGCGGGCGCCCAGATCTCGGCGTGGTCGCGCGCACCGACGACGACGCCTCGCCGTTGAGGCCGGCCCAGTCCGCAGGTAGGCCGGAAGGACCACCCGGCCCTGGCGGTCGAGCTCGACCTCGAACGCGCCGGCGAAGATGAACCGGCTGAAGGTGCGGGCGCTGGCGTCGGCGATCGGCAGCGCCGCCGACCTTGTCGGCCAGGGCGTCCCAGCCGGCTCCGGGGAAGATCGCGAGGCAGGCGTCGAGCCAGCGCGAGACGACGCGCCGTCCTCGAGCTGGGCGCGGAATCGCGACGGGACGGCCATCCGTCCCTTCTCGTCCACCGAGTGCCGGTACTCGCCGGTGAACACCCGTCGGGCTTCCCTGTCGTCTGGGCTGCTTGGGCTATGGGCGGGCGATCCCGCGAACGCTGGGGCGGCTGGTTGGCTGGGTGGTCCCAGGTGACGGTCCCGAGGTAATGGGACTGCTCCCCACTTGACACCACTTCGTGCCACTTCGCGTACTATAGCGCCCGACAGGCATCCGTCAATGCCGATTTGGAGGCGAAAACGGGTCAGCCGGCGGGAGGCCGGGTGAACACGGGGGGACGGGAGCCTGAGGCAGTACTTTTCGACCGTTGAAAGGTCGGGTCCCGGTGGTGCTGGGTGGAAGACTCGGTGGACCACCCCGGGGCCGGCTCTCCGAGACCAGCGCACGGGGCACGTGCGGTCAGGACGAGGACCAGCAAGCTCAGATGGCAATCCAGCTGCCGATGGCGCCGCTCGAGGCCGTGGCCGAGACGTCCTACCTGGCCAAGGGCCGGATTCGGACGCTGCACCTACCGCCGGCTCATCGCGGTGGACGGGCCGGCGACGACCGGGTCTACGAGGTCGGGTGCCTCTTCCCCGAGCGGCGGGGTGCCGATCCCCCTCGGCGACCTCGAGACGGCCACGCCGATCTGCAACGCGTGCACGGCGGCCGCACATCTTCCGGCCCGACGAGGACTGACGGGCCGAGGCGCCAGCGAGGCGGCCTGTAAGCCGAGTTCTGTCCCGCGGCTCGCGCCGCGGGGACGGTCATCCATCTGCGGCCGCCGGTCGCCCGACGGCTCATGCGGCCGACCCGAGGGCTGGGCAGCGCACCTCTCCCCGGCGAACCGGGGTTGCGCCCTCCTATTTGGCCTTGCTCCGGGTAGAGTTTGCCGCGTTTCACTCCGTCCCGGCCGACGCGGCCGGCATCGTCACTGTGGCACTGGTCCTCGCCTCGCGGCGGACGGGCGTTACCCGCTACCCTGCGCTGTGGAGCTCGGACTTTCCTCGAGCCGCGCGGTCGCCCGGACGTCGGCCGCGCGACCGTCCGGCCGCCTCGCTGGCCCGGGTATCGTACCCTCGACCGCGTGATGCCTGAACCGATGAGCGCGCGCGCCCGACCCGCCCGACGAACCGTGCCCAGAGCCGCCGGCCTGCTTGCGACCGCTCTGGTCGCGGCCCTGGCCGTCCTGATCGTGGCCTGCAGCCCGGCCACCACCCCGGCCCCCCGGGCCACGATCACGTTCCTGGTCACGGAACACGACGACCACGCCGGGGACCTTCGACTTCAGTGGCTCGGCCACGGTCGCCGACGTGACCGGCCCGCTCTGCCGCCAGGGCAGCAGACCGTGGTCGGTACGACCTGGGATCCGGTCTGGTCTCTTCTCGATCAACGGGCGAGCGAGCCATCGGCTCGACGAATTCGGCCGACCTCCAGCCGGGCGCCAGCGCCCGGAGCGGGCTGACCGTGATCATCGTCTATGAATGTCAGCGGGGGGTCCAGGCCACGGCCCATGCCGGTCCGCCGGTTGGCCGGTGAGGCAGACACGCCGCCCCCGTCGGTGGTATCCGCAACGCCCGCGGCGTCCTGCTGATCCAGCCAGCCCGCCGCCTAGGGCTGGTCGGGACGCCGGACGACGACCGGCGGGCCGCCCGCCCCGGACCCGGTCGATCGCCTCGTTGGCAGAGCGCGTCGGCCGCCGAGTTCTGGGCCCGCGGCACGTGCCGGGCGGTCCACCGCCGGAAGTGGGTCAGGGAGGCGTGGACCTGGGGCGTGGAGCGGCGCGATCTTGGCGTCCTTGACTCGCCAGCGGCCGTTGACCTGCTCGACGATCAGCTTGGAGTCGAGGAGCATGTCGACCTCGACTCCAAGCCGATCGTCCGAGCAGGTCAACGGCCGCTGGCGAGCCAAGGACGCCAAGATCGCGCCGCTCACGCCCAGGTCCACGCCTGCTGGACCCACTTCCGGCGGTGGA
>CAVQYU010000009.1:0-25829 GCA_963718285.1 uncultured Chloroflexia bacterium
CATCAGGGTCCGGACCCCGCCGATGTCGACCGTCCGGGCCGTCCCGAACGGGAAGGCAGCGGCCGAGAGGTCGGCCGCGGTCACGGACTGGACGACGTCCCGGGCCCTGGGCCCCCAGACCCCCAGCGTGTACAGGGCCGAGGTCTGGTCGTGGACCTGGACCGATCCATCGGCGGGCAGGTGGTCGGTGAACCACTTCTTGTCGCGCATGCCCATCCCGCCCCCGGTCACGACCCGGAAGCGATCGTGAGCCAAGGCGGATGATGAGAAAGGTTAGCCCACCACCCTGCGGGCCTCGTTGAGCAGCGGCGTGTAGACCACCCGGCCAACCTTCACGTCGACCTGGTTGACGACCAGGCCCTGGAGGTAGTCCATGGCCCCCGGCCCGGTCACGTCGAAGATGGCGAAGGCGGCCAGGTCGACCATCGCCACCCGGTCGCGCATGGCCAGGTGCTCGGCGTCGATGATCGGCGACCACCAGCGCGACCCCACTCGGCTGACCGGGCCATGACCCGGTCCCCGTATTCGGCCAGCAGACGTTCATTAGCGCCGTACCAGAACGGACGCTCCCAGCCGGCGGCCTCGTAGAAGACCGCGTCGAGCTCGCGCTGGCGAAGGTGGATGGGACTCAGCCGGACGTTCGGATTCGAGTCCCATTGCTCCATCGGATGGACGATGCCGTAGGTCTTGTTGAAGCCCTCGGCGCTGCGCGCGTCAACATGGGCGGCCGTCCGGTGATGGTCGTAGAAGCGGGCGATATCCGAGGCGTGGGGATCGATCTCGGGCGTGCCGTGGGTCATCCACTCGGCCACCGTCTTGGCGATGCCCGGCGCCTCCTTGATCCAGACCGCGGCCACGGACCAGAGTCCCTTGACCTCGGGCGTCTCGCCCAGGATGGGCATGCCGTCAGGGGTCAGGAAAAGCAAGCCGTTGATCGCATAGCGCACGCCGACCCGCTCGTCGCGCAGGATCTCGGGGACCAGCTCCAGGGCCTGCTCCATCTGGAGGTCGAAGTCGTCGTCGGTGAACGGCAGCTCGCTGGGCGACTGGGCCGACTCGGCGATCGAGGGGATGTCATCGGGCGACATCAGGATCGGCCGGTGGGCGTAGGAGCCGACCTCGAGATCCCCGCCGTGCTGGCGCTCGTACATATTGGTGTCCATGTCGCGCACGATCGGGAAGGTGATCTCGCCCACGGTGTCGGCAAACGCAGGCACCGGCCCGACGCTGATCATCTGGTGGACCGCCGGCGTGAGTGGGATCGACGCGCCGGCCATCCGGGCAATTCGGGGACTCCAGATGCCGCAGGCGATCACGACCGTTTCGGCCTGGATCGTGCCCCGGTCGGTGTGGACGGCCGTGACCCGGCCGTCGACGACGTCGATGCCGTGGTCTCGGTCAGGGCCGAGACGGTCAGGGCGCCCATCTCGGTAGCGGCTTCGCGCATGAGCGTGCCGGCCCGAAGCGAGTCGACCACGCCCACGCCGGGCGTGTAGAAGCCGCCCAGAAGGATCGACGGCTCGATGTACGGCACGAGCTCCTTGATCCGTTCAGGGGTGATCAACTCAGCTTCGATTGCCCACGAATGGGCGGAGGCCAGGCGGCGCTTGAACTCCTCCATTCGAGCCGGCGTCCGGGCGACCTCGATCCCACCGCTCTCGGTGAAGACGCCCAGCTCCTTGTACTGGCGCACGCTGTCGAGCGTGAACGCCGTCATCTCCTTGCTGTGGTCGGTCGTGAAGATGAAGTTCGAGGCATGCCCGGTCGAGCCTCCCGGGTTCGGGAGCGCGCCCTTGTCGATCAGCACGATGTCGCGCCAGCCCTGCCTGGCCAGGTGATAGGCCATGCTATTGCCGACGATTCCGGCGCCGATCACCACGACCCTCGCCCGATCAGGTAGCCCGCTCATGCGTGTCTTCGATCCTCCTTCTCGAGCGCGTCGAGCTCAGACCTTGGGGGCCTTCGGCTTCTTCTGCTTGGGCGGTCGCTTTGGCGTCTTGTCACCCATCGGTGGACCTCCTTGGTGTGCATCCGCCCGACTCCGGGCGGAGCCGGTCGATGCGCCGACACGATACCTCGGCCAGGCCGCCCGGGAGCGGTGCCTGCCACCGCAGCCGGGCACCAGACACGTTCTCAGGAGAATCTCAGGATCGGGGCGTAGATTCCAGGGGCGCCTGAGATCGGCGCGCTAAAGCGCAGACCACAGGCGGGCGATGCATCTCCTGGTAATCGAAGACGATCCCGACTGAGACGGCTGCTGCGGCGGCTGCTCGAAGAGGATCGCCACGTCGTCGAGGTAGCTGAGGACGGGCTGTCGGGCATCGAAATGGCGATCAGCACATCCGGCCTCGACATCGTCATCCTGGACATCGGTCTGCCCGACATCAGCGGGCTCGATGTCGCCCGCCGGATCCGGCAGGCCCAATCGACGTCGGGATCCTGATGCTTACGGCCCGCGATTCGGTCGGCGACCGGGTCGGCGGTCTCGACGCCGGGGCCGACGACTACCTCGTCAAACCCTTCGCGTTCGAGGAGTGTCGGCTCGCCTGCGAGCCCTGTCGCGGCGGGCCGCTGAGCCGGCGGGCTCAGCCACGGCTCAAGGCGGGCCCATCGAGCTCGACGAGGTGAACCGCGACGTCTCGTCGCGGCTCGCGGGTGGATCTCAGCCCGCGCGAGTTCTCGCTCCTGGAATGCCTGCTGCGCCACGCGGGCCAGACGCTCAGTCGCGACCAGCTCCTCGACCAGGCCTGGCCGTTCAGCGTGGCGGTGACGCCCAACGCGGTGGACGCCTATGTCCACTACCTTCGGACGAAGCTCGGCTCGGCGCCGGCCAGCTGGAGACCGTTCGGGGCGTCGGCTATCGGCTGGCCCGTGGCTGACTCACGTCGGCCGAGTCGGCCGAGGATGTGCAAGCCCGTCGGGACGATGGCCTCTTGCTGCGCAGCGTGGGCTGGAGCCTCGTCCTTTTCAGCGGTGGCACGACCTTGCTGATCCTGCTCGTGCTGGGCTCGCTGCTCTACCTGAGGGTGACGAGCTCACTCGAAACGACCGGGATCGTCCAGCTCGACGCCCGGGCGGCCACCCTTCGGCAATTCCTGGACACAAGCGATGATCCCGGCGACGGAGCGCAGACCGGGATCGTCTTCGGCGGCGGCTCCTCGGGCACGTTCGCGGTGATCGTCGGCCCGGAGGCCGGCCGTTGGTCGACGCCGACGACGTATCCCGGCCGGCCTGCCCAACCAGGCCTCCGTCGTCGCCGCCCGAGTCAGCGGGCGCGATGTGCGCGAGGGCGTCCTGGAGAACGTTCCGGTCCGGATCCTGAGCGTGACGGCGCCAAGCCGATGGGGACGGTCGTGATCCAGGTCGTCGAGGATCGGACCCAGGAGCAGCGAGTCCTGGACGTGATGATTGACGTGCTCGTCTTCGGCGGGCTGCTGGCGGTGATCGGGGCCGGCGCCGTCGGCGCATTTTATGCCCGCCGGGCACTCGCGCCGATCCGCGCGTCACTTGTCCTGCGGCGCCAGGCGCTTCGGCGCCAGCGCGAGTTTGCAGCCGACGCGAGTCACGCGCTGCGCACCCCGCTGACCGTGATCCGCAGCTCGGTCGACTACCTCGCCCGGCATCGCTCGAGTCCGTCGGTGAGGTCGGCGACGCGCTCGATGACATCACTACCGAGGTCAGCCAGATGTCAGTGATGGTCGACGACCTGCTCCTGCTGGCCCGATCCAATTCCGGGGCGGTCGAGCTCGACCGGCAGCCGCTCGACCTCGGGGACATCGCTGCCGCGCCACCCTCTCTCTCGGGCAGCCGGCCGCCGATCGGAATGTCCGGCTGATCGTTGACCCGGGCCCTGCGAGTCTCGTGGGCGACCCCGTCCGGCTCCGCCAGCTCGTCCTGATCCTGGTCGACAACGCGATCCGACACACGCAACCAACGGGCGAGGTGCGGGTGTCGGTTGGGCCGACGAGCGGACGGCCACCCTGACGGTCGCGGACCAGGGACCGGGCATCCGGCCCGAGGACCTGCCGCGCGTCTTCGACCGGTTCTGGCGCGCTCCAGGCGCGCCGTCTGGGGGCACTGGCCTGGGCCTCGCGATCGCCCAGTGGATCGTGGAACGTCACGGCGGCCGGATCGAAGTGGCCAATGTCCCAGGCGGCGGCGCGCGATTCGAGGCACACCTGCCGCGGACGCCGGAGCCTGCACGCCGTGGCTGAGAGCCGGACGAGGACGATCCCGCGGGTTGGCTGTCAGACGAGTCTCAGAGTGACCGTTCACGCTCGGAGCCTGTGACCACGATGACCGGCAACCGGCGCGCCCTTCCCGTCCCTCGGCGATGGTCCCTCCGTACCCGCGACATCGTGGCCGTGCTCGTCCTCAACGGGCTGCTCATCGCCGCGATGTGGCTCCGACACGGCGGCCTCGACCAGCTTGCGGATCCGAGTGGCTGGTTCATCGCCCTGGGCGAGCTGGTCGGCCTGTACGGCGGCTACCTCGCCCTCATCCAGCTCGTGCTCATGTCGCGCAGCCCGTGGCTGGAGCATGTGGTCGGCAGGGACAACCTCGCCGCGGCTCATCGCTGGGTCGGCTTCGTGTGCGTCTGGCTGATCGTCGGCCATGTTCTCCTGACCACGATCGGCTTCGCCATTGCTGACGGCCAGAACCTGGTGGTCGAGGCCTGGACGCTGTTGACCACCTACGAATTCATGCTGATGGCCGGGGTTTCGCTGGTCCTGTTCATCGGCGTCGCCGTCAGCTCCGTCCGGGTCGCCCGAAGGCACCTGTCCTACGAGACTTGGCACGGACTTCACTTCTATGCGTACCTGGCCATCGCCCTGGGCCTCGGCCACCAGCTGGTGACGGGCTCCGACTTTGCCCACGATCCGATCGCATGGGCCTACTGGCTGGGGTTGTATGTCATCGCGGCGGCCTTGATCGTCGGCTTTCGCTTCGTCGAGCCACTCCTCATTTCTGTCCGCCACCAGTTCCGGGTGGTGAACGTCGAGGACGAGGGTCCGGGCGTCGTTTCGATCTACCTCGGCGGGCGGGACCTGGACCAGTTCGCGATTCGCGCCGGCCAGTTCGTCATCGTCCGGTTCCTCGTCCGTGACGGCTGGTGGCGGGGCCATCCATTCTCGATCTCGGCCGCACCAAACGGACGCTGGCTGCGCCTGACGATCAAAGAGTTCGGCGGCGACACGATGTCGATGGCCTCGCTGGCCATTGGCACGCGGGTCTACCTCGAGGGTCCGTACGGGCTCCTCACGGGCGCCCAACGCGTGCGCCGGCGCGTGCTGTTGATCGCCGGCGGAATCGGGATCACCCCGCTCCGGGCCCTGTTCGAGGAGACTGCCTGCGGGCCCGGGCGACTTGACCCTCGTCTATCGAGCCACTCGGCCCGCCGATATCGTCTTTCGGGACGAGCTGGACCACCTTGCCCGAGCCCGCGGCGCGGTCGTCCATTACCTGATCGGCGCGCGCGGTTCGCGGGCGATGCCGGCCGACCCGCTGACTCCGGCGGCACTGCGCCAGCTCGTCCCCGACCTGCGCCAGCGCGAGGTCTACCTGTGCGGCCCGACGCCGATGATGGAGGCCGTTCGCGATGGCCTCCGGGCGAGCGGGTTGCCGCGCGGCCAGATCCACTTCGAACGCTTCGAATTTTGAATCGAGACAACCGTGCCTAAGCGCGCCGTAGCCGCCCTGATCACCACCGCCCTCGCCCTCGCCCTATTGCTGAGCTTCAAGACGCCCGCCGACAGTGGCGCGGCGAGCGGGGCGCCGGCGCTCGTTTCGATCGGGCCGGCTCCCTCCAGTGGTCCGCTGGCCAGCGGGCCACAAGCGAGCGATTCGCCGGCCCCGGCAGGATCCGGACGATCGGGCTCGACCCCGGCTCCGACGAAGGTCGCGGCCAAGGGCAGCGGGACCTTCACGGGCGATGCCGTCGAGGAGCCGTTCGGCGTAATCCAGGTGCAGGTGAGCATGACCGCGGGCAAGCTCACGGCCGTGACCGTGGTCCAGATGCCTACCCGGGGCCGCTCCGGGTTCATCTCGGCGGATGCCGCCCCGATCCTCGAGAGTGAGGCACTCGCCGCCCAGAGTGCCAGCATCGACACGGTGTCGGGAGCCACCTACACCAGTCAGGCATATGCCCAGTCCCTGCAGTCCGCCCTGGACCATGCAAAGGGCTGAGTTCAGGTTGGGCAACCAGCTGCCCGAGGGGATCGAGCGGCGACTGCGGATCGTCAGCACGATGGGCACCATCATCGGGATCGATCTCCGCGATGCGCATGTTGCCTCGAGCGCGCTGGATGAGGCCGAAGCCTGGCTGGTCGAGGCCGACCAGCGCTTCAGCCCGTATCGCACGACGAGCGAGATCAGCCGCCTGGCGCGGGGCGAGATCGAGCTCGAGGGGTGCGCGCCGGAGGTTCGCTACGTGCTGACCCGCTGCGAGGAGCTCCGGGTCGCGAGCCACGGCTCGTTCAACATCCGGGCAGCGGGCCTGCGTGGCGGGCTCGATCCGTCCGGCTACGTCAAGGGCTGGGCCGTCGAGGAGGCGGCCTACATCCTCGAGGCGGCCGGCGCGCGGGACTACGTGATCAACGCCGGTGGTGACGTGCTCGTCCGGGGGGAGCCCGAATCCGGGCGGCCCTGGATCGTGGGCATCCGCCACCCGCTCGAGCGGGACCTGGTCGTGGCCCGGGTCGCCCTGCCGGCTGGCGAAGGTCGCCATGCCCTGGCGACCTCGGGGACGTATGAGCGGCCCGGCCACATCGTCGACCCGACCACCGGCCTGGCCGCCTCGGCCTGGCTCAGCCTGAGCGTCGCCGGGCCGAGCCTGGCCCAGGCCGACGCCTATGCGACGGCTGCCTTTGCCATGGGTCGCGCCGGCCTGGCCTGGCTCGCCGACCTGCCCGGGTACGAGGGCTATGCCATCGATGGCGACCTTCGTCCGAGCTGGACGGCCGGCTTCGATCCGCTCCTGCGTCTGAGGCTCAGGTGGGGTTCGGCCGCTTGTAGCGACGACGACGTGCCCGGATCCTGACCGGCTGGCCCTGGACCGGCACGATGCTCAGCGATCCGTCGTCCTCGAGGACCGCCTCCTTGACCTGCTTGACCGAGTCGAGGCCGTGCTCGCGCAGGGCTGCATCGAGGTCGTCCTGATCGAGCTCCTCGGCGGCGATGGCCTTGGTCAGCCAGGCGCCGTCGTGGCCGACGATCGTGGGCTGGAACTCGAGGATCCGGCGGATGAACGGCACCCGCCGGCGCAGGATCGCGATGACCCGGTTCAGGACGAAGATCGTCACGATGATGATCACCGCGCCGGGGATCGACTGATCGGGTCCGGTCAGGGCCGGCTGGAGGGCATTCGCCGCGAGCAGGACCAGGGCCAGGTCGAACAGGGTGAACTGGCCGATCTCGCGCTTGCCGAAGATGCGCAGGGCGGCCAGGAAGATCAGGTAGACCAGGATCGTCCGGGCCACGAGCTCGAGTGGCGGGAGGCCGAGGGTCCACATCGGTTGGATCGTCGCACATGTACGCTGCCGATATGCCGACGGTTGACCGGGCCCTCGTCCGCGAGCTCAAGGATCGCGAAGACGCCCGGTTCGGCCGGGAGCATCCGCGGGCGCTGGAGCTGCTCGAACGCGGCCGGCGGGTGATGCCCAACGGGGTGCCCATGGCCTGGCAGGTCGGCAGCTACCACCATCCGCCGCCCTGGGCCGTGGAGGGCCACGGGGCACGCTTCACCGACGCCGACGGCCATACCTACAGCGACTTCAACATCGCCGACATGTCGATGTTCTGCGGCTACGCGCCGAGGCCCTGGTCCGCGCGGTGAGTGCTCGGATGGCCCTCGGCCACCAGTTCCTGCTGCCGGTCGAGGACGCCATCGTCGTGTCCGAGGAGCTGGTCCGCCGGTACCGCCTGCCGAAATGGCAATACACCCTGTCGGCCAGCCAGGCCAACACCGAGGCCATCCGGGTGGCCCGGGTCGTGACCGGCCGGGACAAGGTCCTCATGTTCGACGGCAAGTACCTCGGTCACCTGGCGGAGGCCCTGGTCGAGGTCGGACCGGACGGCACGCTCGTGGCCGAGGAGCGGGGCGTGGCCGGGACCACGGTCGAGGGCACGGTGCTGGTGCCGTTCAACGACCCCGAGGCCCTGGCGGCGGCCCTCGACCGGCGGGACATCGCCGTCGTCCTGACCGAGCCTGCCCTGACCAACAACTACGGGCTGATCCTGCCCGACCCTGGCTTTCACGCCGCGCTGCGCCGCCTCAGTCGCGAGGCGGGCAGCCTGCTGGCCCTCGACGAGACCCATACCCAGGTCGTCGGGCCGGGCGGGCTGAGCGCGGCCTGGGGTCTCGACCCGGACCTCATCACGTGTGGCAAGTCGATCGCCGGCGGGGTGCCCTTCGGCGCCTGGGGGATGACCGACGAGATCGGGGCGGTGCTGACCCAGGTCAAGGGCCGCGATGGCGAGCGCTCCGACCTCGTGGCGATCGGCGGCACGTTGTTCGGCAATGCGCTGTCGATGGCAGCCGCCCGGGCGACGATGCTCGAGATCCTGACCCCCGAGGCCTACGCCTCCACCCAGAGGCTCGGGGCGCGCCTGGCCGAGGGGATGGCCTCGGCGGTAGCCCGGGTCGGTCTGCCCTGGCACATCCACCACCTGGGGCCGCGGTCGGGCTATACGTTCCGGGCGGAGCCAGTCCACAACGCCGACGAAGCACGAGCCTGCCAGGACGACCTGCTCACCCGGCTGATCCGGATCTGGCTGGCCAACCGAGGCGTCTGGGAGGCGATCGTGGGGGCGGGGCCGGTCGCGGCCGTGCCGGCCGTCGACGCCGACGTCGACGCCTACCTGTCGGCCTGGAACGAGCTCCTCGACGCCCTCGGACGCTAGCCCCCGCGACGGCAGCCTCGACCTGTCGGATCGCCGCCGGTCGGAGATCCTGCTCCTGGTCCTGGCGATCGTGGCGCTGCTCGTGGCGGTGGCCCTTCGACGCGACGACCCGGTGGTTGGCTACGACCTCGGCTCGGCCTTGGCCGCGATCGGGGGGGAGCTGCCGACCACGCTGCCGGCGGCGATCCTGGTCGCCCTGGTCAGCGTGGTCGACGTGCTGGCCGGCGCAATCCTCCTTCGGGCCCTGGCTGGCCGGCCCTACCGCTCGTGGTCGGAGGCCGCTCTGGCCGGCTTCGCCGGCGCCGTCCTGCTCGACTGCCTGCTCGTCTTCGCGCTCGGTGGCGCCTCGGCCTTCCGGCCGCTGGTCGTCGGCGCGGTGCTGCTCATCGTCCTGGTCCTGGGCGGTCGATGGTGCCGGCCGCTGGTCGCGCCCGGGCCTCGACCAGACGTCTGGCCCGGGTGGTCGAGGCCCCGACCCGGAGCCATCGTCCGGGGACTCCTCGTGGTCCTGGTCTGGTGTGGGCCGCTCCTCGTCGCCCTGGCCTCACCGGTCGTGCCCGCGGCCGACGTCCTGCCCAATCACGTCGCGCCGGCCGAGCACCTGCGGGTCTTCGGCTCGATCGCCTCGCTGGCGACCTATCCATCGCCGATCTACGGCCCGTCGCGGCTATTCCTGGGCTACTCGGACCTCATGGCCAGCCTCGCGACGCTGACCGGTCTGCCGGCTGCGTTGACGGTGGCGGCCTGGACCGGACCCCTGCTTGCCCTGACGGCGCTGTCGATGCGCCGCCTCGCCGCGACGTTCTTCGGACGCCGGGCCGGCTTCTGGGTCCTGCTCGTCTTCCCCCTCTCGTTCACGTTCGTGCGCCTGCCCGACGTACGCGACAGCGTCGTGGCCCTGCCCCTGGCGGCCCTCTCCCTGAGCCTGCTGGCCCGCCGGTCCGGCGGCGACCGCGGGCTGACGTCGGGAGCGCGCCCGGACTGGCTGCTGGCGGTTGCCCTGGCCGCCACGATCCTGGTCCATCCCCTTGTCGGCGCGCTGACCCTCGGGAGCGTGGGGTTGATGACCATGGCCGATCCTGCCGGCCTGGCCCGGCGGACGATCCCGGCCATGGTCGCGGCCGCGATCGCCTGCCTGCCCCAGCTCGCCGTGATGACGGGCCTGGCTCCGGCGCCCTGGCTGGGCATGCTTGCCTTCGCCGTGGCCGGCCTGACCCTGGCGGTGCTGGGGTCGGTCATGGACCGGACCGACGGCCTCGGGCTGGAGCGGATCTCGACCCGGTCGGCCACTTGGGCCGTGCTCATCGCCGCTGGAGCCGGCCTGGCCGTCGTCGGCGTCCTGGCTCCCGGAGCGATCGGTCAGGCCGGCGGGTCGTTCAATGGCGCCTTCCGGGCGCTCTTTGGCCTGGCCCTGCTGGCTGCGCTCGGACTCGCGCCGACCGCCCGCGGCGGCCGACGCCAGCTCCTTGCCTGCGTCGCCGCGGGCCTGGCCGGGTTGGTCGTCGTCGGACTCATTCCCTCCGGATCGCTCCTTGCCCAGTCGCTCCAGTACGAGGTACCCAAGGCCGTTGGCTATTGGTTGCCGTGGGTCTGCGTCGCGGCGGCAGCCGGCCTGGTCGCGGCGGTTGCCCGCTGGCCGGGACCCGCAGGTGTCCGCTTGCTCGTGCTTGGCGCGATCCTGGCCATCGTGCTCATCCCGGTTGGGCCACCGCTGCCGGACAGCGCCCAGGCTTCGCATCCCGTGGCCGACAGCCTCGCCCAGGACTTGCGCACCGCCGAGCAGGGCTACTGGCAGGGCTATCCGGACGTGCGGCTCGTCGTGGACCCAGCGGGTGACGATGTCCTGGACTTCCTGCGGAGCGAGATTGGCGCCGGCCAAATCGCCGCCGAGACGCAGCTGCTCCACGTGGCTGCCGAGCTACCAGGAATCGGCCAGCCTGCCGATCGGCGTGTTCACCGGGATCGAGGAGACGATGGCCTCGGCCGACGCGACGACCAACATCTTCACGGCCGGCGGCCGGATCCACCCGCTCAGCGACCTGCCATCCGAGCTCCGGGCCGGGTTCGCCTACGTCGTCCTCGAACCGAGGGGACTTCCGGTCGGCGTCCGGGCCGCCATCCTCGCGGCCGGCTACCGTTCCGTGTCCGTCAATTCCACTGCCGAGGTCTTCACGGCCCCGCGGTAGCCTTGGCAGTGGTCCAGCCACAGGGGAGATCCGGATGCCTGCCTCCAGTCCCGCAACCTTCTCGATCGAGCCGCGCGGGCCGTTCTCGTGGCCGTTGGCCCTCGATGTCCTCGGCAACTTCGGCCCAACCAGCCGCCACGCGCCCAAGCACGACCAGCCTACCTCCAGCGATCACGAGGTGGTCCGCCTGGCCTTTCCGCTCGACGGCGACTTCACGCCCGTCGGGGTGGCCCTCCGATTTGCCGACGGCCGTCTCCAGGGCGATGTGGCCGGCACGTCCCGGATTGACGCGGTAGCGGCGCAGGTCGGCCGGATCTTCTCGCTGGATGTCGACGGGTCGGGCTACCCGGACGCTGGGCCGGCGGGACCCCGCCCTGGGCAAGGTCATGGCCGCGCTGCCTGGCCTTCGCCCGGTGTGCTTCACCTCGCCCTATGAGACGGCCGCCTGGGCGATCCTGAGCGCCCGGATCTCGATGGCCCAGGCGGCCCGGCTGCAGGACCAGCTGATCGCCAAATACGGCCAGACATTGACCGTCGCCGGCGCCGAGGTCCGGAGCTTCCCGAAGCCCGAGGCCCTGCTCGAGCTGGGCGAGCTGCCCGGCCTCCCGCTCGAGAAGGCCAGCCGCCTGCGCGGGGTCGCCCGAGCGGCCCTGGATGGCCTGCTCGACGCCGATCGCCTGCGCTCGCTCGGCGACGAGGCCGGCCCGGATTCGCTCCGCACGATCCGGGGCATCGGCCCGTTCTGGTCGTCCGGGATCTACCTGCGCGGCTGCGGAATCGCCGACGTCTTTCCGGACGAGCCGCTCTCAATCGCCGCCCTGGGCCGCCTGCATGGGCTGGGCGACCGACCCGATCCGGCCGTCGTCGACGAGCTGACCGCTAGCTACGCCCCGTACCGGATGTGGGCCTGCTTCCTGCTCCGCGTCGCGGCAGGGCGCGGGATCATTCCCGGCCTGGCCGGCCGCGAGATGACGATCCGCCGCGCCGCCCGCACGGGCGGGGGCCAGTGAATTCGACGACTCAGCCGACCTTGGGCAGGCTCGCCAGGGCGGCCTCGTCGGGGGTGTACTCGTAGTCCTCGAGGTTGCCCGACAGGTAGCGCTCGAAGGCGGCCAGGTCGAAGTGGCCGTGGCCCGACAGGTTGAACAGGATCACCTTGTTCTCGCCCGTCGCCTTGGCCGCGGTCGCCTCGTCGATCGCGACCCGGATCGCATGCGACGACTCGGGCGCGGGGACGATGCCCTCTGCCCGGGCGAAGGCGACGGCCGCCGCGAAGGCCCGGCCCTGGTGGACCGCCTGCGCCTCGATGTCGCCATGGTCCTTGAGCAGGCTGACCAGCGGGAGCCATGCCGTGGTAGCGCAGGCCGCCGGCGTGGATCGGCTCGGGAATGAAGTCCGCGCCGAGGGTGAACATCTTGACCAGCGGGGTCAGCTTGCCGGTGTCCCCGAAGTCGTAGGCGTACACGCCCCGGGTCAGTGACGGGGCCGCCTCGGCTCGACCGCGATGACCCGGTACTTGCGCCCGCCCCGGAATGTCTGGCCGAGGAACGGGAAGGTCAGGCCGGCGAAGTTCGAGCCGCCGCCGGCGCAGGCGATGATCACGTCGGGCTCCTCGCCGGCCATGGCCATCTGCTCGATCGCTTCCTGGCCAATCACGGTCTGGTGGAGGAGGACGTGGTTGAGGACCGAGCCCGAGGCTGTACTTCGTGTCGTCGCGGGTGGCCGCGTCCTCGACCGCCTCGCTGATCGCCATGCCCAGCGAGCCAGGGCTGTCGGGGTGCTCGGCGAGGACGGCCCGGCCGTAATTCGTGTCCGGGCTCGGGCTGGCCACGACCGACGCGCCGTAGGTCTCCATCAGGATCCGCCGGTACGGCTTCTGGTCGTAGCTCGCCCGGACCATGTAGACCTTGACCTCGAGGTCGAACAGGGCGCCGGCGAAGGCCAGGGCGCTGCCCCACTGGCCGGCCCCGGTCTCGGTCGCGATCCGCTTCGTGCCTTCCTGCTTGTTGTAGAAGGCCTGGGCGATCGCCGTGTTGGGCTTGTGGCTGCCGGCCGGGCTGCCGCCCTCGTACTTGTAGTAGATGTGGGCGGGGGTATCGAGGACGGCCTCGAGCCGGCGGGCCCGGAACGAGGGGCTCGGCCGGTAGAGCCGGTAGGCGTCGCGGACCGGCTCGGGGATCTCGATGTCGCGCTCGGCGCTGACCTCCTGGCCGATCAGGGCCATCGGGAAGAGCGGCGCGAGGTCGGCCGGGCCAATTGGCTGGCCCGTGCCCGGGTGGAGGACCGGCGCCGGCGGGACCGGTAGGTCGGCCACGATGTTGTACCAGGTCCGGGGGATCCGATCCTCCGACAGGACGTACTTCGTCTGGCGATCGTCGCCGGCCGGGCTGGTCATTGCGGTGCTCTCCTTACGGGAAGATCGGGCCCTGGATTCGCTGGGGCGGCGCTGGGTCGGTCAGCCGGCGGCGGTAAGCCGCGGAATCGATGACTTGTTGGCGCGCTCCTCCGACCGCCGGGCCATCGCCTCGAGCTTGTCGAGGTGCTCGGTCAGGCGGTTGCGCGCTTCCTCCGCCGCCGCATTGAGGTTGGTCAGCTCGAAGATCCGCCAGTGGCGCAGGATCGGCAGGAGGACCTCGTCGCGATGGACCCGGATATCGTAAATTCCCGCCCGGGCGATCTGGGCGGCCTTGCGCACGAAGCCCGGGATCCCCGCGCCGGGCATCTGGAACGCGATCACCTCGTCGACGATCGCGCAGACCCCGGCCGACGGCTCGATGGCCAGGGCGGCCGACATGATGTCGCGATAGAAGACCATGTGCAGGTTCTCGTCGGCCGCGATCCGGATCATGATTCGGTCGGCCACCGGATCGTCGGAGTAGCGGCCCGTGTTGCGATGCGAGATCCGGGTGGCGAGCTCCTGGAACGCCACGTAGGCCAGGCCGTGCAACGTGTCCGGCGCCGCCAGGTCGTAGCCCTTCTGGAGCTGGCTCATCCGGCCCCGCTCCAGGGCGATCGGATCGATGTTCCGGGTCACGATCAGGTAGTCGCGCAGGACGATCGCATGGCGACCCTCCTCCGCCGTCCAGCGCCCGATCCAGTTGATCCAGGCCCCATCGCCGGCACCGAACATGCCGTGGATCAGGCGGTGGTAGCTGGGCAGGTTGTCCTCGGTCAGGAGGTTGACCTCGAAGGCCGTCTGGGCCACGCCGGTCAGGCGGGGCTGTTCAGGCGTCCAGGGGTCCTTCTCGAAATCGCGGCCCAGGCGGTAGGGGATGTAGTCGTGGGGGAACCATTCCTGGGCGACCTTGTCGTGGCGGTCGTACAGGCGGCCAGCCTCCGGCTCGAGCTGAATCAGCAAGCCGCGTTCGTCGTAGGGGGACATCGATGCACCGAATCGGGCAAGAGGGGAGGTGCCCGAAGGCCGGGCGCCGCACGCTCTGCCAGTTAAGGGTATCCGTCCCGGCCGGCCCGAGTACCGGAACCGATGCGCGCCTGCATGGACCGCTTCGGCCCGCGACCGCCAGGGCGGGGCTTCAGCCGAGCCGTTCGGCCAGGTAGCGCAGTGCGATCGGGTAGCGGTACTCGATCCCGCCGTGACGGGCGTCGATCAGCTCGAAGTACGGCTCGACCGAGCCGGCCGCAAGGCAGGCGCGCCGAAACGCCTCGGCGCCCAGGTCCAGGTGGTATTCGTCCCGCGTGCCGGCGTCGATGTAGATCGCCCGCAGCGAGCGCAGGGCGGCGATGCCGCGCTCCGTCCGGGCGACGCGGACGGGATCCCAGGCCAGCCAGCGCGCCCAGACGTCCGGCCGGAGCTCGCCGGTCGCCGGATCGAAGGGCAGCTGGATGGTGCCGTCCGGGTCGGCCGAGTAGCAGGCGGCCATCGCGTAGGCATCGACGAGGTCCGCATCGGCCGGCTTGGTGAACGCCGGCCGGCTCCGGAAGTCCGCCCACCAGCGCTCGTAGGAGCCGTCGTAGGCCTCTCGCAGGGCCCGGGCCACGCCGCGAACTCGGGCTGGTAGCAGACCTCGAACAGGGTGTCGCCGGCGTGGGTCGCCAGGCCCCCGAAGCGATCGGGCCGGAGGAGGCCGTTGATCATCGCTCCGTAGCCGCCGCTCGACTTGCCCGTGATGCCCCGATGGGCGGGTTCGGCCAGGGTCCGGTAGTGGGCGTCCACCCAGGCCACGACCTCGTCGGCCAGGTACGTCCCGTAGCGGCCGGTCGCCGGCGAGTCGATGAACTGGCTGCCGCCATAGGAGGTCCAGCAGTCGACGAAGACGACGATCGCCGGCGGGCGCGGCGTCCGGACCGCGCGAACAGCTCGTCCACCAGCTCCGGAACCGTGGGCCGAAAGGCCGACCGGTTGCGCCACATGTCGATCTGGCCGGTCATGCCCTGGATCAGGTAGATCGAAGGGAAGCGCCGGGCCGGCTCGGCCTGGTAGGCCGGCGGCAGGTAGACCCACAGTGGTCGCTCGGCCGGGTCGCCCGGCAGGTTGCCGCGCAGGACCGAGCTCTCGAAGGCGTGCTCCTCGAGCCGGCCGCGGAACGGCTTGGACCAAGGTTTCATCGGGAGGGCTTCATCGGGTGATCATCGTCGATCAGGCCGGGTCGAGACGGCCGACGAACGCCGCCACCCGATCGAGGACATCGTCCAGGACCGGCTTGAGGCCATGGCCGAGCCGGGGATAGGTGACCAGCTCGGCCTCGGTCAGGCGGCCGATCGCCGCCTGGAGGAGCTCCAGCCGGGCGAACGGATCGGACTCGCCCGAGAGGAGCAGGACCGGGCACTCGATCCGGGGCCAGTGCGCCGTCCGGGTATCCCAGGTCTCGGGCGCGCCGGGCCGATGGAGCGGGTACGAGAAGCAGACGAGGCCCCGGATGTTCGCCGCCGGATCCTCCGCGTGATCGGCCGCGACCAGGCTGGCCACCCGGCCGCCAAATGACTGACCACCGAGGACGAGCCGGATCGCCGGGCCCGGCTCGAGCAGGGCCCCAGTGGCGTTCCAGAAGCCGTCCACGGCGTCCTCGGCCTTGCCCCGGCGGAGATTGATCGCGGCGGCCGCCAGGCCATGGGTTCGCAGCCCATCGACATACGGCGCCATGCTGGCGGCCGTGCCCGAAGCACCGTGGCCGAGCACGATCTGGACGGGCATCGTCCCGCTCAACCCGGGGCCGTGGGGTGGAGCCGGGTGTCGACCAGCTCGGCGGGGTCGACCAGGTCGATGTAGAGCCGCCCAGCAGGTGGTCCATCTCGTGCTGGAAGGCCCGGGCCAGGAGACCCGTCGCCCGGTGCCGGATCCGTCGCCCTTCGATGTCGTCGGCCACGATCACGATCTCGGCGGCTCGCCGGACCTGGGCAACCCGCTCGGGGACGGACAGGCAGCCTTCCCAATCCACGGCGGGGAAGCCGGTCTTGACCACGGCCGGATTGCCGATCACGGTCAGGGTTCCCTTGACCTCGACCACGGCCAGCCGGAGTGATTCGCCGATCTGGGGGGCGGCCAGGCCCAGCCCGTTGGCCTTGCGCATCGTCACGACCATGTCGTCGATCAGCCGGCGCAGGCCCTTGTCGGGCAGGTGCACGGCCCGGGCCGGCGCCCGCAGGCGCGGGTCGGGATCGATCAGGATTCGGCGGGCGGTACCCATCGCCGAAGCCTAACCCGCCGGCCACTGACCTTGGGCGATCGCCTTGGGCGCGCTCAGTTCGTCGTGGCGCTGCCCGCTTCGGCCTGGCTGAGGAGGCTGGCCGCCGTGTTGATCGGCACGGCGAAACCGATCCCCTGGGCCGTCGAATCGGTGGCCGTGTTGATCCCGATGACCTGGCCGCCGGCGTTGAGCAGCGGGCCACCGCTGTTGCCTTCGTTGATCGCGGCGTCGGTCTGGAGCAGGCCGCTCAGGTGGACCGGCTGGCGCGAGCCGGCCGCCTGCGACGTCGATCGAGCGGCCAGTCCCGCTGATCACGCCCGAGGTGACGCTGCCCGCGAACGTTCCCAGCGGGATCACCGATCGCGACCGCCAGCTGGCCGATCTGCGAGCTTGTCGGAGTTGCCCAGCGTCAACGTCGGCAGGCCGGTGGCGCTGATCTTGACCACGGCCAGGTCGTGGGTCGGGATCGGTGCCGACGACCGTTCCCGTCGAACTGGCGGCCATCGGCCAGCTGGACGGTCAGGGTTCCGCCGCTCGCGATGACGTGGCGATTGGTCAGGATGTAGCCATCCGCCCGGACGATGAACCCCGAGCCGATCGATTCGGCGGACCCCTGGCCGAAGCCCGATGAGGCCGCGGTGATCGTGACCACCGCCGGGCCGGCATTGGCCGCGATCTGGACGATCGGCTGGTTGGCGTTGCCGCTGGTCGTGGGCACGGTCGTGCTCGTGCTGGTCAGCTGGGCCGGCGCCGTGCTCGGCGTCGGGGATGGCTGCGGGCAGGGTCAGCTCGACGACCCCGAACGTGCCGCCGGCGGCCAGGGCCGCGGCCAGGACCGCCGCCACGACGATCGAACCGCCGCCGGGCCGGCGCCCGCCATCGTGGCCGGTGCCCCGGCCACGATCCGGCGGATCGGCCCGCGCCGGACGCCCCGGCGGCAATCGGCGGATCGGCAGGTTCGGGCGTTGTCCAGCTGCCCCAGGCGACGCGCGTGGTGTCGCTCAGCGGCGTGGTGTCGCCAGCGGCGTGCTGCGGCCAGCGGCGTGGTGTCGGCGAGCGCGGGTCGGGCGTGACCGGCGAAGCCCGGCATCGGTCGCCGGTGCTGTCGGGATCGGCTTGGATGGGTCATCGCTAGAGCCTCGTGGAGTGGCGCGGTGGTGGGCTGTCATGCACCTGTTGTACGAGACGAGCTCTGAGAAACGCCTGAATCAAGGCTGAGCGCGCAGGCTCGACGCGGATCAGTCGTCGGCGCTGGGCACGCCCATGATGTTGAAGCCCGCCATCGACGTAGATCGTCTCGCCGGTCACCGCCCGACGAGAGGTCGGAGGCCAGGTACAGGGCGGTCCGGCCGACGTCCTCGATCGAGATGTTCGCGCGCAGCGGGGCGAGCTCGGCGAACGCCCCGTACATCTTCTTGAAGCCGGCGATCCCGGCCGCGGCCAGGGTCCGGACGGGTCCGGCCGAGATCGCGTTGACCCGGACGCCCTCGGGCCCGAGGTCGGCGGCGAGGTAGCGGACCGACGCCTCGAGGGCGGCCTTGGCCACGCCCATCACGTTGTAGTTGCTGACGACCTTCTCGGCGCCGTAGTAGGTCAGGGTCAGGACGCTCGAGCCCGGGCGCAGGACGCCGGCCGCGCGCGCCTCGCGGGCGAGCGCCACGAGCGAATAGGCGCTGACGTCGAGGGCCAGGGCGAACCCCTCGCGGGACGTGTCGACGAAGCTGCCCTCGAGGTCCTCGCGCCTGGCGAAGGCCAGGGCATGGACGAGGATGTCGAGCTGGGCGTCGGCGCCGTGGGCGCTCCGCCAGCGGGCGAAGACCGCCCGGATCTGCTCGTCGGACTGGACGTCGCAGGGCTCGACGAAGGTCGATCCGATCGAACTCGGCGAGCGGCCGGACGCGCCGCTCGATCAGGCTCTCGACCGAGCTGAAGCCGACCGCCGCGCCCGCGTCGTGGAGCGCCTGGGCGATGCCCCAGGCGATCGAATGGTCGTTGGCCACGCCGAAGATCAGCGCCCGCCGGCCGTCGAGCAGTCCCATGGTTGCCTCCGCGGCGAGCCGCGGCCGGGCTGAGCGCCGGCCACCCGCGCCGTCACGGTACCATCCGCCGATGACCCCGAGCCCCGGCCGACGCATGCCGCACCCGAGCCTCGCGCTCGAGCCGTCTGCGCCGGGGTCCGCGGCCTCCTGCTCGACCTCGACGGCGTGGTCATCCTGGCCGGCCGGCCGATCGACGGGCGCGCCGGCGCGATCGCGACCCTGGACCGGCGCGGGAATCCCGTTCCGGATCGTGACCAACACGTCGCTGATGAGCCGCGCGGACGATGTCCGCCTGGGGCAGCCCGGATCGGCCTGTCGCCTGCCGCCCGAGCGGATCCTGTCGGCGCTGTCGCTGTCGGCCGCCTATACCCAGCGGCGGCACGCCGGGCTGCCGCTGTTCGTGCTCGCCTCCGAAGACGCCCGCTCCGAGTTCGCCGGGCAGCACCTGCTGTCCGACGAGGAGGCCGGCCGGCCCGGCGCCGAGCCGCGGCGGTGGTGATCGGCGACTCGCCGGAGGCGGCGACCTACGACAACCTGAACCATGCCTTCCGGCTCGTCCGCGGCGGGGCCGAGCTGATCGGCATGCACCGCAACCCGTGGTGGCTGACGCCCGGACGGGCCGACGCTCGACTCGGGCGCCTTCGTGGCCGGCCTCGAGTTCGCGACCGGCCGCCGGGCGACGATCATCGGCAAGCCGTCGCCGGCCTTCTTCCGGGAGGCCGCGGCCGAGCTCACTGGCCGAGCTGCCCGGCGCCGCGCCGGCGCGACCTGGCGATGGTCGGCGACGACGTCTTCAACGACGTCCTGGCGGCCCAGCGGCTGGGCCTGCGGGGCGTCTTCGTGCGAACCGGCAAGCACGGCGACGCCGGAGCTCGCGGCGGCCGCGGCCCGGCGCCGCGGCGGGGGCGTGCCCGACGCCGTGGCGGCCTCGCTGGCCGAGGTCGTCGCCGCGCTCGCTGAGGCCGCCGCGCGGACCCTGGCGCTACACTGGCCTCCACGAGGCCGCCGCGCACCGTCGCCGGCCCGCGCCAGCGCCCGAGAGCAGGGGATACACCATGACGACCGACGCGAAGCCGCGCCTGAAGATCACCTACGCCACCCTTCGCAACGACAACGAAGAGCTCCACGCCCTGTACGAGGCGGGCCTCGCCCAGGCCGCAGCCAGCTCGGCGGCCCACCACCTCAACCTGATCGGCGGCAAGGAGCGCGAGGGCGAGGGCGAGACGACCGTCCGCTCGCCGATCGACCACGACATCGTCGTCGGCCATTTCGCCAACGGGCACGCGCCAGGACGTCCGCGACGCGATCGCCGCCGCCCGGGCCGCCCAGCCGGCCTGGGCCGCGACCCCCTGGCGCGAGCGGCTGGCGATCATCCGGCGCGCGGCCGAGCTGATCAGCCAGCGCCAGATGGTCTACGGCGGCGGACATGGCGATCGAGGTCGGCAAGAGCCGCCTCGAGGCGCTCGGCGAGGTCGAGGAGGCGGCCGACCTGCTGCGCTACTACTCCGACATCATGGAGCGCAACGACGGCTACGACCACCCGATGGACAACCTCGGGCGACGCGGCGGTCCACACCCGCTCGATCATGCGCCCGCTGGGCGTCTTCGCCGTGATCAGCCCGTTCAACTTCCCGATGGCCCTGTGCGCCGGCCCGACGGCCGCGGCCCTGATCGCCGGCAACACGGTCGTGTTCAAGCCCAGCAGCACCGCTCCGATGTCGGGCATCAACCTGGTCCAGGCCTATCGCGACGCAGGCCTGCCCGAGGGCACCCTCAACCTGGTCATGGGTCCGGGCGACACGGTCGGCCAGGAGCTCCAGGAGAACCCCGGGATCAACGGGATCGTGTTCACCGGCTCGTTCGACGTCGGGTTCGCAGCTGTTTCGGACGTTCTCGACCCGCTACCCGCGGCCGGCGATCGTGGAGATGGGCGGCAAGAACCCGGCGATCGTGACCGCCCGGGCCGACCTCGAGGAGGCGGCCGAGGGGATCGTCCGTTCGGCCTTCGGCTTCAGCGGCCAGAAGTGCTCGGCCAACAGCCGGGTCTACGTCGAGCGGCCGGTCCACGACGAGCTGATCAAGCTGCTCGTCGAGAAGACCGAGGCCCTGACCGTGGGCGACCCGCTCATCCGGACGAACTGGATGGGCCCGGTCATCGACCAGCGTGCCGTCGATCGCCATCAGCAGGCATCGGCCGAGGCCCGCCGGGACGGCACGGTCTTCACCGGCGGCGAGCGCCTGACCCATGGCGACCTCGAGCGTGGCTTCTTCGTCGAGCCGACCGTCGTGGGCAACCTGCCGCAGGACCACCGCCTGTTCGTGGACGAGCTGTTCGCGCCGTTCACGGCGGTGGCTCCGGTCGACTCGCTCGACGAGGCGATCCGGCTTTCGAACGAGAGCGTCTACGGGCTGACGGCCGGGATCTTCAGCGAGGATCCGGCCGAGGTCCAGCAGTTCCTGGACACGATCGAGACCGGCACCCTGTACGTGAACCGGCGGGCCGGGGCGACGACCGGCGCCTGGCCGGGCGTCCAGGCGTTCGGCGGCTGGAAGGGCTCGGGCTCGACCGGCAAGGCCGGCCTGTCGATGTACTACGTCGCCCAGTTCCTGCGCGAGCAGAGCCACACCGTCGTCGACTGACCGGAGCCCAGCGGGGCAGCGGCTTCGGTTGCAAGCGAGGGCGCGGACCCGGGCCCTCGCGCGGGCGGGACCGACCGGGGGGAGCGGCTCGGGGCACGGCCTCGGCTATACTCGGTCGAGGTATCCAGTCTGCATAAAACGTATGTCGTGAGGCTCGCGCCCCAATCGACCATCCCAGAGGTGCCCGGTGACCCAGGCCGCGACTCGTCCCAGTCAATCGCCTCGCGGGATCGCGGCCCGTGCCGGACCTGGTCACCGAGATCCCCGGCCCGAAGGCGCGGGCCCACGTCGCCTACGACGAGACCTGGACCTCGCCCAGCCTGCCCCGGGCCTATCCGATCGTGCCGGTCCGCGGCGAGGGCCTGGTCGTCGAGGACATCGACGGCAACCTCTTCCTCGACTTCGCCGCCGGGATCGCGGTCAACTCGACCGGCCACAGCCATCCCCAGGTCGTCGCCGCGATCCGGGAGCAGGCCGCCGACCTGATCCACTTCTCCGCCTCCGACTTCTACCTGCCGATCTACCCGGAGGTCTGCGAGCGGCTCGCCCGGCTCGCCCCGTTCGACGGGACCGGCCCGGGTCTACCTCGGCAACTCGGGCACCGAGGTCGTCGAGGCCGCGATCAAGCTCGCCCGCCACGCCACCCATCGGCCCGTACGTCGTCGCCTTCCTCGGCGCGTTCCACGGCCGGACCTACGGCTCGGTCAGCCTGACCGCCTCGAAGGCGAAGTACCACGCCGGCTTCGGGCCGCTCCTGCCGGGGGTCTTCCACGCGCCCTTCGGCAAGGTCGACGACCTGCGCTGGTTCGACGAGGTCCTGTTCGACAAGCTCGCCCCGGCCAACGAGGTCGCCGCGATCATCGTCGAGCCGATCCAGGGCGAGGGCGGCTACATCGTGCCCGAGGACGGCTTCCTGGCGGGCCTGCGCGCGATCTGCGATCGCCACGGGATCCTGCTCATCGCCGACGAGATCCAGTCGGGCGCCGGCCGGACCGGCCGGATGTGGGCGGTCGAGCACTGGGGCGGTCCAGCCCGACATCCTGCTCTCGGCCAAGGGCATCGCCAGCGGGATGCCGCTCGGCGGCGCTGATCGCCCGGGCTTCGCATCCTGGAGGCCTGGGGCCCGGGCGCCCACGGCTCGACCTTCGGGGGCAACCCGGTCGCCTGCGCGGCGGCCCTGGCCACCCTCGACCTGCTCGAAGGCGGCCTGATCGCCAACGCCGCCGCGCGGGGCGAGCAGGCCCTGGCCGGGCTGCGCCGGCTCGCCGACGCGCAGCCCGGGCTGGTCCGCGACGTGCGCGGCAAGGGCCTGATGCTGGGCATCGAGTTCGACACGCCCGAGCAGGCCGAAGCGGTCGAGAAGGCGGCCTTCCGGCGGGGCCTGCTCGTCCTCGAGTGCGGCCGGTCGAGCGTCCGGATGTCGCCCGCCCTGACCGTCAGCGAGGCCGAGATGGCCACCGCCCTGCGGATCTTCGGCGAGGCCGTCGCCGAGGTGGCCGGCGAGCTCGATGGAGCGCTCGATGAGCAGCGCGATGAGCGCTTCCAAGGTGGCCTCGATGCATCGATCGCGATCGCGGCCGATCGTGCGCGACGGCGACACCGTGGCGATCGAGGGCTTCACCCACCTGATCAGCTTCGCGGCCGGCCACGAGATCATCCGCCAGGGCCGGCGCGACCTGACCCTGGCCCGGATGACGCCCGACGTGATCTACGACCAGATGGTCGCGGCCGGCGTGGCCCGCAAGCTGATCTTCAGCTGGCTGGGCAATCCCGGCGTGGGCGGCCTGAACGCGATCCGGCGGGTGACCGAGGGGCCGACGCCCAGCCTCGAGCTGGAGGAGTACAGCCACTTCGGGATGGTGGCCCGATACACGGCCGGCGCCGCGAACCTGCCGTTCTTCCCGCTCCGGAGCTACTTCGAGACGGACCTGCCCGCGGCCAACCCGCTGATCCGGCCGATCGAGTCGCCCTACGGCGACGGGACCGTGTACGCCGTCCCGCCGCTCAAGCCCGACGTGACGATCATCCATGCCCAGCGCGCCGATGCCAACGGCGACACCCAGGTCTGGGGCCTGCTCGGCTGCCAGAAGGAGGCCGCCTTCGCCGCCGAGCGGGTGATCGTCGTCGTCGAGGAGCTGGTCGACGAGGCGGTCATCCGGGCCGACCCGAACCGGACGATCATCCCCGGCCTGATCGTCGATGCCGTCGTGGTCGAGCCGTGGGGCGCCCATCCGTCCTACGTCCAGGGCGCCTACGACCGCGACAACCGGTTCTACATCGACTGGGATCCGATCAGCCGCGACCCGGCCGCCTCGATGCCTGGCTGGCCGAGTGGGTCCACGGCGTGGCGGGCCGGGCCGAGTACATCGAGCAAGCTCGGGGCCGAGCGCCTGGCCAGCCTCCGGCCGAGCGCCCCGGCGCCGTCCGGCTCGGTCGACTACGGCGAGTACCGATGAGCGAGAGCCCGATGAGCCCGGAGCCGGCTTCACGAAGTCGGAGATGATGATCGTGGCGGCCGCCCGCGAGCTGGCCGGCCAGCGGGTCTGCTTCGTCGGGGTCGGCCTGCCCAACGTCGCGGTCAACCTCGCCCAGCGGACGGTCGCCCCGGACATCGAGCTGGTCTACGAGGCGGGTGTCTTCGGCGCCCGGCCGGCCCGGCTGCCGCTCTCGATCGGCGACCCGACGATCGTCTCGGGGGCGACCGCGGCGATCAGCATGTTCGAGCTGTTCTCGTTCTACCTCCAGGGCGGCCTGATCGACGTCGGCTTCCTGGGCGCTGCCCAGATCGACCGCTTCGGCAACATCAACACGACCGTGATCGGGGACTACGCCACGCCCACCACGCGCCTGCCCGGCTCCGGCGGCGCCTGCGAGATCGCGATCAACGCCCGCCAGATCTTCGTGATCATGCGCCAGTCGCGGCGCTCGTTCGTCGACGCGGATCGACTTCCGGACCTCGCCCGGCAACCTGGGCGGGGCCGGCCATGCCGAGCGGATCCGGCGCGAGCAGGGCTGGCTCGGGCGCGGACCGTCGGTGGTCGATCACCGACCTGGGGATCTACCACTTCGACGAGACGGGCGAGATGCGCCTCGACTCGCTCCATCCCGGGGCCAGCCTGGAAGCAGGTCCGCGAGACGATCGGCTGGGAGCCGCAAGATCAACCCCGACCTGGTCGCGACCCCGGCGCCCACCGCGACGGAGCTGGATCTGATGCGCGTCGAGCTGGATCCCGGCGGGACTGTACATCCGCTGAACCGGGCGGGACCTCGCCGTCGGTGGGCCTGAGCCCGCTGGGCGGCAGCGGGGGCGCGTTCCGCGTGGTCGGCTATCCTCCGGGGCGATCGGGCCACCCCCAGCACGGAAATCGACAACCAAAGACCGCCGCCTCACGGCAGCCCGCTGTCGTTCCCCAGCCCGCACATCCCATCATTTCCTGCCGGCAGGCGGCCCAGCCCATCGCCATCGCGTGCCCGCGATGTCCCGGTAGGAAGGAGCCTGTTGAGCCAGACGCGCGTGCGCCTCGGGGCGATGGCCTCGCTCGGCCTTGTTTTGATCTTGTTCGGAGCCTCGCTCCGGCATCCGCCGCCAGCCGGATCGCCTGGCCGATCCGTCCCCGACGCCGCCAGCGCAGCGGACGCTGGCAGTCATCGTCGACCCATCGATGATGTGCCCCTCACTCCGCGACGGCCGCCGCTTCGCTCCAGCCTGTCGCGCGATTCGGGGCCGGCGCCTCGCCCGCCGGGCTGAAGTCGCCGGCCGCCGCAACGTGCGGCCGACCAGCCGCCAGCCGGACCCAATCCCGCCAGCCGATGGCCGCGGGTCCGGCCTCGAGCCGGATCATCGCTCTCGGCGAAATCCCACGTCGAGGCCCGTTACGCAGCACGGCGCGGCCGGGCCGCACGCATTCGATTGCTCGGGTCTGGTCTTCCGGGTGTTCGAAGATGCCGGCCTCGGCCGCGATGATCGCCGGACTGCGGGAGCGCCGGGCCCTGTACGCCCACTTCCCGGGCCCGGCATATGACGTCGACCGGCGACCCCCGGCCTCGGCGACCTGGTGATCTTCGGTGAGGGAAGCCACATCGGCATCTACATCGGCGCGGGCGAGGTGGTCCATGCGATCGTCGAGCGGCGTTGCGATCACCCGGATCGCGCGCCGTCTACCCGCGGCTTCACGACGTCGTGCACCTCGGGCTGGCCCGCCTGCGCCTGACTGTTCCCGGCTGCCCAGTCGCATGGTCCGGGCCGGACTCGGCGCGAAGGTGATCGAGACGGTGCGCGCCACGGACCCCGTCCTCTGGCTGCCGAGCAGCGCCGGCACGGCGGCACGCAGTTCCAGCGAGCCTGCCGGCCGGGCTCCAGTTCGGTCATCCGGATCTCGCGCCGATGGGTGCGGAACCAGCATCGGTTCAAGGTCATC